>CAVRYW010000012.1:0-393309 GCA_963725605.1 Vulcanimicrobiota bacterium
GGAGCAAAGAGCGTACGAGACTTCACGCTGAACGAGTCTTTCTCGTACCCAGGCGGCATAAAATGGGACGGGAAGCATCTCGCGGTCGGCGACGCCGATACCTCGGTCGTCTACGAGTTCAGTCTAAAGGGAAGCGCCGGGACGGAGGTTGGCGAAACGAGCCTCGGCGGCGGCGGCTATCCCGAGAATTACTGTATTTACGGGTCACAGCTCATCGCTCCCACGTGGTTCGGTAGTGTTTCAGGAGCCGTATTGTTCTATAACTATCCTGCCGGAGGGTTACCGACGAAAACGATCCAGAACAGCGCACTGGAGTATCCGTTTGGCGCCGCGCTAAGCTTACATAGCGCGTTATGAGCGAACCCTGTATCCGATGCTTCGCGAAAGGAGCGCCATCGGTATGATTTCTTTCGTGACGCCAGCCCGCGCGGCAGCGACAGCCTGCATCGTCATCCTGAGTGGATGCGGCGGGGCGTCGCCGGCTTCGTCGCTCCCGCAATCTGCTTGGCGGAGCTTTTCCACGCAGCGCATCAGTGCCGCTCATCGAGCGGGATGGATGGCACCTGGTACTGCCGGGGAAACGCTGCTCTACGTCTCCGATGCCGAGGCTGCGAGCGTCTACGTCTACTCATATCCGCAGGCAAAGCTAGTCGGGACTCTGACCGACTTTAGCGAGCCGGGCGGCGAGTGTACAGACAAGGCGGGAGACGTGTGGATCGCAGACAGCGAGTCGCTTCAACTCTCCGAGTACGCGCACGGAGGCACCACGCCAATCGCGACGTTGGGCCCGAATCTCGACTTCGCGCCGCTAGGCTGCGCCGTTAATCCGGTGACGGGCGATCTGGCCGTCGCAAGCGTCTGCGGCGGGCGCGGCTGCTCCGGGAATGGGAACCTCGCAATATATCTGAAGGCGCAGGGGACGCCGATGAACTACCTCGACCCTGCGATCGCGCAGTACTTCTTCTGCGCCTATGACGCGGCGGGTAACCTATTCGTTGACGGTTATACGGGCGCAGGTGACTTCGGACTCGCGGAGCTTCCGGGCGGGAAACGCAATCTGCGCAATCTCACAATTGACACTCCCATTCGCGCACCGGGAGACCTTCACTGGAACGGCAAGACCATCGCCATCGGGTCAGGCAGCGACTATGTTTTCGAGTTCAAGGTCGCGGGATCGAAAGGCGTGGAAGTCGGCAACACCCCGCTGACAGGCCAGGCGTCCGTCAAGCAGTTCGCAATCGATGGGCCCAGGGTGATCGTTGCCGCCGACAATCCCCATTATACGCCGAGTGTTACCTACTATCGGTACCCACACGGCGGCTGGCCGCAGAAGACCATCACCGGCTTTCAAGAACCGATCGGCGTCGTGCTCAGTACCGGCAGCACGAAAAACGCTCGGCCTCAACGCCTCTAGCCGCTCAGCCCAATAAGGATTTCGCCATGCCAAAAATTGCCGTACTGCTCGCGATCGCCGCTGCCTTTCTCGAAGGATGCGGCAGCGGATCCAGCTCGCTCCAGCCGCCGTATTCACCGGCAGCAGGTCTTGAGCACAGCGTCGCTGCGCCCTGGATGTCCAACGTTCCATCGGGTATTCAACCGGCCGGATCGGCCATTGACACCATCCGCCGGGCGGACCGTCAAGTCGCCCGATGGGATTTACGCGGCCGGATTCTCCAGCAGTTTTGTGCTCGGCTACCATGAGCCGAACAAGCGAAACCGGCGCCCCATGTGTTCAACGGCTGCGCTCGGCGTGAATGGAATTAGCGTCGATGGCAGCGGTAATCTGGTTGTTCCCAGCGCCCCCGCTACGGGCGTCGGCGAAGTGGCGGTCTACGAAGGTCCTCAGCTCTGCGGCAAGTCGCTTGGCACCTTCAGCGACCCCTACGGTGTCGCGGCCGACGCGGCAACAGCAAACGCGGTAACTGGAGAGATCGTCGTCGCAAACCTCTTCGTGAATCCAAGCGAAGCGACGGGTAACGTCGCTATCTGCACGCTGGCGAAAGGCTGCACAAAAGACCTGACGAGCTCGACCATCACTGGCAAGGTCGCGGGCGTAGCCTTGGCCGAGAACGGCGATTGCTGGGCAACATCCGAAAACTCGAACGACACTGCAGCCACGCTAACGTATTTTAAGGGTTGCACGGGCTCTGGAGAAGCTGCCACGGGATGGCAGAACGCCTACTACGGCGGTCTCGTTATTGACAAACAGGGAAACCTAATCTCGATCGACATTGCCGAATCCGTGCTCTGGGTCTATAACGGCTGCAATCCGGCGTGTACGCTCGTAGGGGGTCCGTTTATGCTCGAAGGTAAGTCCGCATACGGAGGCCTGAACGCGAAAGGCAACAAAGTGGCGCTCGGAGACTACGAAAACAGTCAGGTCGACATCTACGCGTATAGCTCAACGAAGCTTACCTATCTCTACAGCATTACCTCCGACCTTTTCCCAAGCGACATCGTCGAAGGTGCGGCATTTAGTCCATCGCCCTAGATCCGCGACCGTTCTTGCGCGGATTGGGGAAACTTGTGCGGAAACGCGGCTACGTTTGAAGCATAGCTATCGATCAGAGATCGCCCCCGCTGGACATCAAAGAACGGCGAGCCTGGGTAATGAGAATGATGATTATCGATAGTCAACGCGGCTAAGTCGCGACTAAGAGGTTGATGGCGCGGAGCTGAGCTTGAGTCGGCCGCCATAGCCCGAGTCGGCCACGCGCGAGAATGGCCTCGGGAAGCGGTCGCACGTTCTCGAGCAGCCACGCATACGGACCACAAAGCCACGGGGACGGCTTGATCGTGTCGGCCTTGACGACATCGACGAGTTCAGCAACAGCGACGAAGGCGCCGCGAGTGAAAAGCGCGGGCTCGAGGTCAGCGCCTAAGATTCGCTCAAGCTCGGCCATCTCGGATCTCGAGAATGCTTTTGAAGCGTGAATAACAAGCGGCCCTCGGTAAGACGTCCGCCAGCTTCGGTTCTCAATTTTTTTGTTGGCGTTCGCGATTGCCCATGCCCATGGCGGTCGAACGGAGAGGGCTCTCAATACAGTCTCAGTGTAACACGGTTCCTAAGCGAGGGCGTTTTGACTGCCAAGGTCCGAAAAAGCTGAGAGATAGAGAACACTGATTAAGTATCGATTTATTCCCGGCTCAGAACCACTACTTCAGCCCAGCCAGTGTCCAGAACTCTGTGCACGAAGGGGCCGTGGCGGAACGGTGCGGCGAAGCGCTTACGAATCAACCTCGGCCTTTGGAAATATCCAAACGGAGGTCATACTTATAACGACTTTGCGGTGAAGGGGGCACGCGCGCTGTGGGGCGTAACCGTCTCTGTCGCCCCGCCCCACAAATAAGTTAGGAACAACAGCCATAATCGGTCGCTACGCCATAATTCGCAGTGAGCTTCATGCTCTCGGCCTGCGGCTCGCACAGCGCAACTGCAAAGGTAAGCGTTACCCCGGGTTTTGTGCGTGCTGACCTGTACGCGCGGATTCGGACAGACGGAGACTGTGCGTTCTCGGGCACGCAGACGGCTCCGCATCAGCGGGCAGAAGTAGTTTCTAGCAGCATAGTCGCGAAGCGCTGCGGATCGCCCATGGCCCGTGCATTTTACGTCCAATCGACGGATACGAAGCCAGCGGAACCGAGCCCAGTCGAGCCGAAACCACGCTGGCCGCAGTGGCCCTCACGGAGCGAAGAGTACGCCGGATGATGGGCTCAAATCTAGGCCGATACACCGTTACCACCTGCTTGAATGCGGCGGTACTCCTGCCGTGCGGCGGATCGCAGCTGCCAATTCTATACAGGAGGCTTTGCATCAACGACTGAGGCCCTTACGGCCTGCGCTTCGAAAGAACCTAATTCCGTCCGAGCTGAGACTGAGGGCTCTTCGCGCCGTGGGTACGGGCTGCGGTACGTCGGCAAGCGGAGCTTTTGCTCGGTGCTCTACTCCGTGCTCTAGGGGTAGGCGTAATCTTCGCGCTCGAACCAAGAGCCCCACTTTGATCTGGTCGGCTAGTCGCGCTAATCGGCGATCCGCGAGAACGCTCGAGGCCGCTTCGTAAGTGACTCCAAGCGAGGCTATGCCGCAGCGTCCCACAAGTAGAGCGAGCGCGGCCTTCATCAGCTCCGACGCCGCATCGGCCGATCCGCTTCGATGTTGCGTGCATGCCAAGTCGCGAAGGGCCATCCCTTCAAGCCAGGGGCTGCCGACGTCTTTTGCCAGCCCCTGCGCTTCTTGGAGCGTCGTCTCAGCGCAGTCGTATTGCCCGACGCGCATTAGAAATACTCCCTGGAACTCCTTTAGATATGCCCAGTTCAGCGATTTGGGATGGTGAAGCTTCTCGACTTCGAAAATAAGAGGATCGAGTGCCCGCCAGTAGCGCGTCCACAACAAAGCACCGGCGACCTGCAGCGCGAACTGGCTAAGGAGCTGTGACCCTTCGGTATCTCTTGCGATTCGAAGCCCCTCTTGCGCGAGGTCGTATGCCCACTCGTCGCGGCCGCCGGATGCGCAATATTGCATCAAACCAGCCGTGGCCCCGAGAATCCCGCGCACGGAGCCGTTTAAAACGCTCAATGCTAACGCTTCGCTGGTAAGATGGTATTCCAGATCGAACTCATCGCAAGCCCTTTGAGCGCAATGCGCTGCGAGTAGCGCCAGCGCGGATTGTAGGCGAGCGGGGATGTAAGTGATTTGCCGGCCTAGCTCACGCGCATAATCCAGCATTTTACGGCCTTTGTCGAACATTCCGGTCTGGCAGTACCAGTCGCCGCATTGAATAATTGCGTCGAGCGCCTCTTCGTCGGCTTGCGCGGATTTGATATGAGACCTGGCGAGTGTTTCGAGCGATGTTCCTACATCGATTCCATGCGCGTTTTCCATGGCGAGCAGCGTGCGAGTGAGCACGTAATGATTGTATACCCACTCTTCTTGTGAGCTGCGAGCTTTCTGGAGGTGCGCCAGGTTATTGGAATCGTCAAGTAGCTTTGCCGCTAGGTCCACGCGCCCCAATGACGCAAGCGAACGTGCCATTTCGGACTCTAGTGCCAATCTGATGTGCTCGTCTGATGCATTCGATAGCGCCGTTTCCAATATACTCACCGACGCACCGGCCCGGCCCTGGTCTCGCAGCGTCGCGGCATGTGTACAAAGCAGTCTCAAGGGATCTACTACTTCGAATCGCTTGGGCTGACTTGAGGCTTGTTCCAGAAGCTTCCGGGAGACCAGGTTACCGATGGAGCGGCGCTCACGATAGTAATGATGTATTGAGATGCCCAGCCGAGCCGCGGTCTGAGAGGGGGGCTCACCGGCACAAAGCGCTTGAACGATCTCTCGCTGCCGCCCGGCGCGGCCCTCAGACATCGCGGGGAGGTGCTCGCTAGAAGTGTCCGCTGCCGTAAGGATCATTTTATGAATCCTCTGGAGCATCGCCGAGTCCGTCTCGCGAGAAAACGCATTAAGATGACAGCGTAGAAGAGGATTGCATCGAAGCGCTTCAATGTCGTTGATGTGACGAAATAAATGGCGTGCGGCGGATTCGAACGAGCTCTCCGGATTGGCACGGGCCATGGTACCTCCTCGATCGACCCCTCAGGGAAGCCGGCGAGGGGTGTTCGCGCGGCTCTTCGGTGGGCGAATCGGGTTTCCGCCCCTCAAATACGCGCACCCCGGGGGGACGTACTTTTTGTCATATTCTCTGGACTTTGTGGCCCCGTAAAGCATAGGAGCAATATGTAGTGCGTCTGAAAGCGTTGGCTAAGCTGATGTCTCTGGCACGGCCCCGAGGCGCGATCATCACCGGAAAAGGAGCATGCGCGATGAAGATCCCCGTTAGGTGTTTAACAGTTACGTTCCTATTCACTATTTTGGCGGCTTGCGGTAACTCGCAATCCTTGAATCCAGCGCCGCCGCAGGTCAATCTAGCTGCGCCCGCTCTCTCGCTGCCCGCAGTTCGTAAGCACCCGACTCTCTACGCGTCGCTACAGGAAGGCGAAGTTTTCTACGGGTACAAGCTGCCGCATAATGCGCCGTTTTGCACCAGTCAACAGATTCCCTCAACGTTTGTCGACAGCATCGGCGCCGACTCGGCCGGAACGCTTTGGGTACCGACGAGTAGCTCTGCCGGCGGCTTCGTCTATTCGTATGCTCCGAAGTGCGGAACGCAAGGAACGACGCTCAACGTTCCCGGCGGTGCGTACGCGCATCCATTAGGGATCGCGTTCGGCCGCAATAGCACTAAATATGTTGTCGGTATAAACTATTCCACGTACAGTGGGTTTGTTGCGGTCTATCCCGAGGGGGACTCAAACCCGACGGCCGAGTTGACCGATCCGCGTTTGAACAATGGCAACAACCCTGTGGGGGTAGCCGTACGTGCCGGAAAGGTCTACGTGCTTTGCTGTGGCGCTTACTACGGATATGGCGCGCCCGCTTACATTATCAAGTTTCCCAGCGAAGGAAGCCAGCAGCGCGGGAGCCAGATTTTTCTCAAGCAGCTTAAGAGTCCAGGTCTCTCGGTCACGTTCGATTCAGCGAGGAACATGATAATTCCGGATCAAGGTACTTCGTCGATCAAGCCAGCGCTGAGGATTTACGCCCCGCCCTACAGTGGCACTCCAATCTCATATCCGCTACAGGGCGCGTCACCGCAATGCTCACTCTCGCGGAAACAAGACTCGCTCGCTTGCGCTGATTCTGAGAACTCGACGGTCGATCTGTACTCGTATCCCTCGTTGAGTTACCTGTACAGTTTACCCGTTCAAACCGGTCCGTCTGAAGTCCCCGTGGTCGGCGTGGCGTTCGCTGCCAGCGCCCAACAGTAGTCTAAGGATCAAGCATCGCTCTGCGCGCCCTTGAACCACGGATCATTGCGGTCGCTGTCGCCAAGCCGATTGCGCGCACAGAAACGGCGGCTGCTGCTGCAGCGGAACGACGCTGTTGAAGTGACACCCCGGTTTCTGGACGGGTTAGGCGCTTATTTCGGCTTGCCGGCGGCGCCATTCGACCGGCGGTAGATAGTCAAGACGCGAGTGCGGTCGCGTCTCGTTGTAATGCTTAACCCAAGCCGTAATCGTTGCCTTCGCTTCCTCATACGTTGTGAAACGATGCTGCCAGACGCATTCGAGCTTGAGCGTTCCCATAAACGATTCAGCGACGCCGTTCTGCTCGGGCGTGTGCGGAAGGATGAACTCCTGATGCAAGCCATAGGATTTCACCAGGTCGCGATAGAGTTCCGAGGCGTAAACTGGCGCGTTGTCGGTTCTCAACGTAACGTCGGCGTCGCCTTTGGGCAGAGCGCCGAATCGCTGGATCAGAGCGTCTTCGAGTGCCCAAGCCGCTTCCCGAGCATCGTTGCGCTGACTGACGTTGAGGCCGATGCACTGGCGATCGGCACAATCTAGCACGGCGTTGACGTAGACGAGCCCCTCGAGTCGAGTCCAGACGTATGTGGCATCGGTGGCCCAGCGAACGTTGGGTACCAGTGCGACGCTTGGGCTTGACTCAACCCGCGGAGAACAGCGCTTCTTGAGTCGACGATGGCATTGCCAACCCTTGATTTGCATGATGCGCTGCACGGCCTTGCGGTTGATTTTGAAGCCTTGCCGGCGCAGCCGAGCCCAGACCATCCGATAGCCTAGGTAAGATTCGGCATCGATGAGATGCTTGATGCGCTGGGCCATAATCTCGTCGACAATCGGAACGCGATCGTGCTCGCGATAGTAGGCGGTGCTACGCGCTACGTCGAGGATCCGGCAGATCACGGCTTTTGGCCATCGTCGTCGAGCAGAGAGCCGGTTAACATCGGCTCGACTGAAGTGAAAGGACGCATCGCCTCCTTCCGAATCTCGTACTCCATCACCAGCTCGCCGATCTTCGCTTGCAAACGCTTCACTTCAGCGCGGTACTCGGCTTCAAGGCCCTTCTTATTGACCTTGAGCGCGTCGACGCCGGCACGATGGTACTCTTCAGTCCATTCGCGGAACTCTGATTGCGTGAAGCCATGCTTGCGCCCCGCTTCAGGTACGGAGATTTTGCCTTTGAGGACATCGAGGATGATCGCCGCTTTACGCTGCGCAGTCCATCGCTCGAACTCTTCCGGCTCGGGCGCCGGCCGTGGAGCTGGTTGCGATCGCTTTCTCAATGAACACCTTCATTTCGCTTATTAGGTGTCCAGCTCCCGAGGGGATCACATCATCGAGTCTCCGCATCTCCACCATCGGAAATGCCATGCTCCGTAGGAAGGTTGACGGTTGCGGTTTGGTGACGCGGGGCTGAAATCGATGCAATCTACATTCCGTGTAAGGGGTCGAGGAGCAAAATTCGCTCACGTCATCCGGAAAGGAAAAGATGCTCCAAGGTCTCGGGACCTCGGGGGATAGTAAATATCCCGTTGCAGGCCTCATCGACGTTAGGGCACGCTTTATGGCACTACCCTTTAAGGAGGCCGGAACTGCATTTCAAGCGGCGGTTGCCGAACCGTTTTGCGGTTAAGCCGTTCAGCGGGTTTACCGTGCTCCACAGCTTCGGTGGGAGAGGCGGCATAGCTCCACGTGCGGAATTCCCGAGCCAGGCCGCCTTACTCTGAATTGGCACGCTCTATGGCACGATCTCTGGAGTGGGTGCAAACAACTTCAGAAAGGTCTTGTCGGTTAGTGCTATAGACGCGGCGCGTCTAGAAAGAACGTTGAATACGGTATCCCCGGTCAGCGGAAGGCTTCGCCGCTGGCTACCGCCATTGCGATCTCCACGCGGCTTCGTACGCCAAGCTTATTGCGGATCTGATCAACATGATGCTCTGCCGTTCGTTTGGATATCGATAAAGTGGCCGCAATTTCGGCATTGGTTTTTCCTTCGGAGACCATTAGTGCGATAGCACGCTGATGATCGGTGAAAGACGGCTTGGCTTTGCGCGTTGGCAAGTACTGCCCCCCAAGAATTTACGTTCATTTGCCTAGCGGCCGCGATGGCACGCTGTGCCATGAAATCGGCGCCGAGTGCTCTGAAGCCATCGATCACTTCGATAAGATCCTCAGGCCGGCGCGTAATGCGGGCAATTTCATATTGTAATCGTAAGCGTCCGATGACAGCCAAAGGGGCTTGCCTAGCCTGCTCGAACAACGCCAGAGCCTCTTGGCTCCTACCATACAGGAGCAAACCGTAGCCTTCTCCCCACTTCACCCACGCATCTTGAACGATTCCCTTTCCGGCAAATCGCCTCAGGCGGCGCAACGTTCGTTCCATCAAACGTTCGTCTCTTGTCCTCAGAGCGATCCTAGCCAACGCTAGACAGGCGGCGGCTACATTAAAAGGAAGGGCGCGAAGCGGGCTTTCAAAATCGGCATCCAAAGCTGCGCGCGCCTTCTCTTGGTCGCCATGTTGTTCGTAGAAATAACCGATTATGAGTTTGGCCATCCCACCATTTGCGCCCATTGCTTCGCACTCCCTTATCAATCCTCGGGCGCGCTTAACTAAGCCCAACTCAGTCGCCAGGAGAATCTGCTGCGCGAACGTTGCCTCATGCTCACTCTTGGATGGAAGCGAAAGCAGCGTTTTAGAAGCCTCCGTGATGATGGACATTGCCTCTTGATATCTGCCTGCCACGCTCAATAGCATACAATACGAGCGATCCAATAACGCTCTTCTTAATGGGCTACCGCGCTTGAGTTCCCGCGCGAATTTCCCCCAGCGTAATCCTTCCTCCGATCTACGCATTTGACTAAACACGCTTAAGGAATCCTGAACGACACGCAAGACGATGTCCTGAGCTTTGAGTGTCGCCGCTTGTTGAATAGATTCCCCGTATGCGCTAATGCCAGCGTCCCAGTCGTCGTAAACGGCAACGTAGAGAGCAATTCGCGCCTCCGACTTGCAGCGGTCGAGCGTTGACGTGATTGCCGGAGTGAGGGACTGCAACCTTCGAAGCGCAGCCTTGGCTCCGTCACCGTCTAATTGCCGGTGCGAAGCAAGAATTACTTCGTACAGCAGCTCCGCCGCTATTGTGGGCTTCACATCCGCATCCGCGAGTGAACTCAATCTCGCCCGGTGGCCCGGGTCTAAGTTGCTTGACGAAAGCAGAAAGCCGCGTATGCGTGCCAGCTCGAGGCGAGCCCGAACCTCGTCGCCAAGCAGCATCCAGGCATCGACTTCATCATACGGTGCCGACTTATCAGTTATAATGCGCCGCAGCAAGCGTAGCGCCGCTAGAATGCTCTGCGGTTGCATCAGTAAGGGCTGCGACTGGTGACTCTCTATTGCTATTGCATTCGCAAAGCACCGCGCAGCGCTCGTCCATTCTTCATTTTCAAGATTGCGCCAGCCAAGTTGCACAAGCAATTGCCGGGCATCGTTATAGCGTTTAGCGGCTAAGAGATGTCCAGCACGTCCTTCGCCTTCTACGAAATCAGCAGCACTAGGAGCCTGTAGGGTTTGAACTAGCGAAATTCAGCCAAGCGAATTCGGTCGCCGACGGAAACTGTCGCGCGAACTCGCAAATCGTGGACATGGCGGAGCTTTTCGGCTCAATATCATCCGGCTTTGACCAGTTTGCCCGTCAGCGTGTGCATCCGTCTAAGATTATAAGCCGCTCCGACGATGTTCCACTCGCCCTGCACTTTTTCGTACCCACGCAGGGAGAACTGTCGAAAGCCCATTGCGCTCTTGATGATCCCGATCGCGGGCTCGATGGTGCTTTTGCGCTCACCATAGATCGAGCGCCCTTGCGGCGTGCGCAATCGATATTTCATCCGTTCATGAGGAGCTGCAGTGCTCGACAGCGGTCGGGGCGTTTGAAAGCGCGCAAGGCCGCCGGCATGGTGTTCACGCCCTGGGCTAATGTATGGGGTGAGCGCCCGCTGCTCACAGATCGCAGCGTTGCGTGCACTGTAGTAACCGGCGTCGGCCAGGATCTCGCTGGCCCTTCCAACTTCTTGGGGCAGCGCCGCAATCCGATCCAACGCAGGTTCAAGCAAGGCCTCGTCGTTGTGGCGTTGACTGACATCTACGTCAACAAGCAATCGAGAAGCGCAGTCGATCGCACTTTGCGCGTTGTACGCCTGCTCGAATCCGCCGGCGCTCGGCATGATCCGCGATTCGTCGTCGGTCAGGTTGACCTGAGCTTTCGGGTTCATCGCTCGCGATGGGCGCTTAGGCTTACGCCCTCTGATCTTTTTCCCGGAGCGTTTCTCGTGAGCGACGCGCCCTGCCGCCCGCTCGTCATACCCCGCTTGCTCTTGAGCGATGCGCTGTTGTTCCCGCTCGCGGATGCGCGCCTTCGCCTCAGCGATGGCCTGCAGACGTGTCTCTCGCCGTGCCAACTCCGCGGGAACATCCATGCCGTCTGGCAGATCGGCCTGATCAGCCTTTTCCGCCATGCACAACAAGCGGCCGATTTCGTTCTCGATATGCCGCTCCAACTTGGTGGCGTGATCATAGCTCATCGCGTGGTGCTTGGACGCATTGGCTTTAACTTTGGTTCCATCGATGCTGACGCGGCCGATCTTGAGCATGCCACTCTCCGCCGCAATCATGAGAATCTGCCGGAAACACGACTGCACCTCGGGCAGAAACCGACGCCGAAAGGTTGCAATCGTGTCGTGCTCGGGATGCTGATTGGCCGTGATAAAGCGAAAGGCAACCGAATCGTAGGTGGCCCGCTCCAGTTTGCGCGACGAGTACACGCCCGTTGCATATCCGTAGAAGAGCAGAGCCACCATCATCTCGGGCTGGTACGCCTCGTGTCCGCGTCCCGCGTACTTCGCGCGAAGCGCTCTGAGGTCAAGTTTCGCGACGATCTCTGCGATAAAACGCGCCAAATGGTTCTCCGGCAGCCAATCCTGAAGGCTCGCTGGAAGCAAGAACAACGTATCCCGATCGAGAGGTCGAAAATGTTCGCTCACCATCAAATTGTAGCACACGCCAGCTCAGATAACCCTACAGGCTCCTAGCGTGTATTCTTTCGAGGTCTACACTATCACACTCGCGCACGATTGCCTCAGCAAGCACGTGGTGCCGGATCATAATACCAGCAGCCTGCGATTGGGCGAGCCCTCGCGCCGATAGTAAGCTACACGCCTCCTGTACGACAGTCAGTGACTGGTGCGTTATTTCGCAGATCGCGTAGAGATCGAGCGGCTTGTCAATTATCGCAAGGGCTGCAGCTATTGTGAGTACGCCCTGCGGCAGATCGCTCACATGGTCACGCGCCAGCGACGCAATGTCGAAAGCACCTGCCGCTGAGGAGCGCGTCAGTAATTGAGCGTAGAGCGGATTTCCTGCAGCGCGAGCAACAACGGCATTTCGCGCGTGCCGGTCCAGTGACGGTTCGCATTGGTCAACGATTTTTAGAATGTCCGACTCTTCGAGCGGTTGAAGTGTGAGATCTTCCGCCAATCCGTTGACTTCCAGCCGGTAAACGAGGCTATTGACCGACTGGTATCCTGTCCGGGCGGCGACGTGCCAGCAGATCGTAGTCCGCCAAGCGCTCGATGAGATAGGGCACGGCTTCTTTCGTCGAGTCGTCGGCCCATTGAAAGTCATCGATCTGTACTAAAGGCTGCTCGTTTTGCGTCAAAACCTCAAGGGCTGCCCTTAGTTCCAATACTCTCTCGCGCTCGGCAACATTATTGTGCAGTCGGCCATCTCCGCTAACTCGTCTGGCGAGCCGCAAGAGTGCGAGAACCGGCTCGAGCTGCGCCTGTTGTGCAATGCGCTGACATGCGACGCGAAGCACCGGCCCATCGTGTAACTTCCCGGCCGCCAGAAGGACGCTCGTCTTGCCCATCCCGGGGTCGCCCATGATGAACAGCGCGCGAGCGCCTAAAGCCTTGCGTAGAATATCTTGTCGCACACAGTTCACTTTTGGGTCCGCGAGAAGCCCTCCAGGATCGTACGGCTTCGATGCTGTTGGTAATCAGCCTACCATTGGTCGAGGGTAAGGGGCGTAACGCGGTGCAGGACCCGCAAAAGCCACCTTAGAGCGCGCCGCCCGGGACCTCGGACGCATTCGCCAAGCCCCTGACCCGTATCGTGTTGCAGGCGCAGCACGCGTCTGGAGCTCATTGCGCGTTGCCGCTGTCTGCGCGCGACGCGCTCGCACCGATTGCGCATAAGACTTAAGCCACGCCGGCATTCAGAAACGGTGCTCGGAAGAGCACCGTTTCGGGTTTGCTATAGTCTTGTGCGATCTTTTTTTAGTCGACGATCGTCTGACCTTCGGCTCCCAAAGGCCCACTCATTTGGCCCGTCGGATTGCCGCCGCCCGGAAAGCCCCAGATGTTGAAGCGGCTCGAGCAATCGATGTTGCCGCCCGCGACTTCCGTGACGCTCCCCTTGCTCTGGAGATTCGACCTCTTCGAGTACTCAGCCCATTGCACGGTGTCGTCGTAGTTCTCGGGCGTGCAGTTGTCGGTAAGGTTAGTCGTCGCCGTGACGGTGCACGTCGATCCCGAGCAGGTTGCCGAGTAGATGGCGGTCGTGTGGTTACCATTGTAACTTTGATCGCCAAACTCGAGCTTTCCCTGATTGCGTTCGACCGAGCCCGGGAAGCCGATCGTCGCACCCTTGAGCGTGACGGTCGTGAACGACGTACCGCCGGCAGGAAGTTTGGAAACACAAATGTTCTTGCCGCACGAGCCGTTCTCGCCCTCGACGAAGAGGTCGCCCTTCGTATCGAAGGATGGAGGCCAGGTAAGATATGGGCCGTTATACGCCGTGCCACTCTTGGAACCGGCTTTGTAGATGACGACGGACCCTTTGCCCTTGCGACCGCCGTTGTATTGCGAAACGGCGAGATCGCCCTTCTCATCCACGCTGCAGCCGATCGGCTCTTTTAAGCCGGTCGCCTCCGTCGTGCCGTTCGTGCTGCCGTAGGCGAACATCGTGACGGTGCCCGCGCCGAAGTCGGCGACGTAGGCGTCACCCTCTTTATCGCTGCACTCACCGTACGGGTCGACGAATCCGGTAGCCGAGCCCACTTCTTTGCCAGACGCGAAATCGTAAACCTCGACCGTATCGGTTATGATATCAGAAACGTAAAGGAGCGGAGTCCTTTTCTTTTTGGCATGGAAGATGTTGAACGCGTGGGTGCTGGGTCGGCCGATCAACAGGTTCTCGCTCGCCATAGTAAGGCGCAACGACGCCGCCAACTCGTTGCCGCCTTGCATGGCGTCCAAATCCTGTGCGCCGGTGGCCTGTAAGCCGCCCATACTACAGGCGCTCAGGATAGCACAAGCCGCGACTATGGCCGAAGCAATGCCCGCCACGCCAAGGAATCTCATTTTTTTGTATTCTCCATTCTTGTGATGACGATTCGAGCGGAAAGGGGCAGCGAAAAGTCGTGGCCGGCGTGCTTGAGGCGCGGTGGAACGCTGCACGCGCCGCGGCGTTTGTCGGGTAAGCAACAGCAGGCTTAGTGAACTCATAGCGGACTGCTTCGCGTATCGCCATCGCGATGCGCCTCGCGCAAGCCTCCATCGAGGTGCGTGCATAGCAGGGCCACGCGCCTCGCAGTGGAGCCCCCATTATGCCCGGGCTTTTTTCTTAGACTCTACAGAACCGTGCTCGATCTGGCATCCGTATAATTACCTATCCCGCCCATTCCTGGGGGCTCGTCAACTTTTCGGGCTGGCCAACTGCAAATGCCGGCACCCAGGGGGCTAGTGGTACGAAACCGCTGTTCGGTTCTGCTCGACGTCATATCGTTGTAGGACGATCGTTCTCAACACGCACGAGAGGCGCGAGCACGTTGCGCGACGGGGATATCTCGTGCTAACTAGCTCTTGTTAGCGAGCACTTTTAGCAAGCAAATGACGCCCGCCGCCGGGTGCCCCATGACGCCCGGATCCATTTGTGCCGCAATATCCTGGAAAGTCACGGACCTTTTCGGACGTTTCAACTGACTTGAAAGTTCGGTCGCTACGACCCTTTGCGGCGCTTTCGGGGCTTCTTGGACGATGGCTCTTCTTGCCCGGAATCATTTCGCATCTAAGGCATCACGCCTGACAGCGGAGCTCCAGGCCGAGGGTGAGCCTCGGCACCACTTGGTAACGATTTGGTAACGGACTACGTGCTGGAGAGCACCGCTAAGCCCCGATAATCATACTCCTGATGGTTTAGCCGTGCTTGCGGTGACACATCGTGACGGCCGCAGGTGATTTCAAGACCGCCGCATTCAACCACTCTGCCACCTCTCCACGTTGCTGGATCACCTTAGCTTATTGGGTTTTGCGCGATACTGACAACACCCGCCACTGCCCGTGGTTGCACGTTGACTGCAGTTGGTCGGACCAACGGAGCTTGGCGACCCTCACTTTGTACCCGCCGCCTTGATGGCCTGGACCCGCCGAAGCGTCTCGCTTGCTGCAGCCACCGCCTTCTCACGACCGTCCGCGACGAGGTGGCTGTAGGGGTTCGGGGTCCCAACCGCAGCGACTTCACGAAAAGCCTTGGTTGGCGAATCGAGCTGAACAGCCCATCCGATCCGATCCGTTAAAGTCCTGCGCCATAACGATTTTCCGCTCCAATATCGCTTGCTTGCACGAAAGTAAACCTAGGTTAATGGAAGGGTACGTCGTCTCCGCAGCGGCGTGCGTCGCTCCGTCTGGTATGATAGTCTGGTGTCCTACCTAACGGAGGACGAGCTTTGAAACCTTCGCGCGCCGTGCACTCCTCGATCGCGATCTGCGCGTTAGCGCTCGCAACGAGTTGCTCTGTTCCACAACAAGTGCCGAATCCTCAAGCCGCCGGTAATCTGCAAGTGCGCGCGCATCAGTCCAGCGGCTCAGGCTACGGGGTCCTCTTCAGCTTCCACGGTTTGGAGGGCGCTTATCCGCAATCGGATCTGCTCGCATACGGCGGAGGTTTTTTCGGTACGGCGCCGCGCGGCGGAGGCTCGCGCAATGGGACCATCTACAAGGTCGGTCTCGATGGTAAGGAGCGCGTACTGCACCGCTTTGCCCGCGGCACCGACGGCAGTCACCCTATCGGCGGCCTCACAGAGCTCGGCGGTACGCTCTACGGGACGACCACCGACGGCGGAGGCAGCGGGTGTCAAGGATACGGCGGCTGCGGTACGATCTTCAGCATTTCGCCCTCCGGCGCAAACTACACGGTCATCCACGCTTTCGGCGGGGCTGATGGCGCGCAGCCCAACTCCGACATGACCGTCTTAAGCGGCACGCTCTATGGAACGACGGAGGAAGGTGGCGCGGCCGGTACTGGAACGGTCTTCACGGTTAACCCGTCGCAGGGCTTCAAGTCACTCTACAGCTTTCAAAAGACTCCCGATGCTAACGGACCGACGGGTCACCTTGCGGTGCTGAACGGCACGATCTACGGGGCTACAATCTGGGGCGGCGACTACAAGGGGTTCGGCTACGGGGCGGTTTTCAGCATTACCCCAGACGGTTCGGAAAAAGTCATCTACAACTGCCAGGACAACGGCGATTGCTGGGGGCCCCACGGTGGCGTGACGCTCCTGAAGGGTAAGCTCTATGCTACTTCGTACGAGGGCGGTGCTTCGATCGGATGCTGCGGATCGGTGTTCAGCGTCACGCCGGGCGGCAAGGAACATACGGTGTACGACTTCCGTGGCGGCAGCGGTAGCGGCGCGTACCCGACCGCCCCATTAACGGTCCACGGCGGCATGCTGTACGGCTCTACAGAAGCCGGCGGCAACGGCAACAACGCCGGAACGCTTTTCAGTCTGACGCCGGCGGGGTCGATGGTAATTTTGCACAGGTTCTGCGGGTACGGCGAATGTGGCGAGGGTCCGACCGCAGCGCTAACCTACTTTAACGGTGACTTATACAGCACGCTTTCCTCAGGCGGCACGTACCGCAAGGGCTTGCTCTACAGCCTGACGCCATAAAAGAGATCATGATGAAACGCTGCATCGCAATGCTCGTCACGCTCGGCTTCGAAAAACGAGCCGGCGACACCCATCTACCTAGCCGCAACACCGGAAGGCCTTTACTGCCCCCAACGAGTGGGACCAATCCCCTCGTACGGACACCGCCGCCTTCGTCGATGTGGTTGCAGTTTGGCTGCAGCGAGGCAGATTTGCGCTGATTTCGACGCCCTTGACATGGCGATCCATCAACGAAAACCTACGGCCGTGATTCACCACTCAGACCAGGGATGTCAATACACATCGATCGCCTTTGGCAAACGGCGTAACGAAGCCGGAGTCCAGCCATCGATGGGATCGGTTGGCGACTGTTTCGATAACGCGATGTGCGAGAGTTTCAATGCGACGCTGGAATGCGAGCTGCTCGCCACACGTCGGTTCAAGAATCAGCACGAACCTGCGCTGGCGGTCTTCGATTTTATCGAAGGCTGGTACAATCCGCATTGCCGCCATACCTCGATCGGAAACACCTCGCCAGCCGGGTACGAACGGCGGAATCAAGCTTGGTCCAAGTAGTTCGTTACCAAATCCACATTTGGTAACGGATTCGGTAACGGAACACGTCACAATATGTGGTCATAAACACCTAGGACGTTCTTCTTTACATGCTCAGCCGGTACTAATCGGGACGTATCGTGACGGCATGGTAAGTTTCAAGACTGCCGGAAAGGCGACGCCATGGTACCGGAAGGCGGACCTTGTCCGATTTTGGAGCCTTGAACCGGAGCCTCGGGGTCTTCGTTGCTTCGAGCGATTCGGCGACGATCAGGTGGTTGCGCTCGAAGTCGACGTTTTCCGACCATCGCAGCGCGAGCAGCTCGCCGGCGTAATCCGTTATCGCCGTAAACGCGACAGCATGCTCGAACCGCCGTCCAAGGCCGTCGTCTTTCTCGTTACCCTCGGGTTGCGCGCTGCGGTCGGATTGGCGCGCAGCCATCCGCCTGTAATATCGCCGGCACCCCTGCCTCAGCGCTCGGCGGTGCGCAGCGGAAGCTTGTACTGCAGAGACATTGGCAGGCGCTTCTAGAAAGAACGCTCAACTACGGTCGCTGAACCTGCTTCTCACCCGCCTTTTTAGCCGCCTGAGAAAGTCAGGCAATCGCGTCTATTCAGAGAGGGGTAACTTCGTGAATCCAACTGGTTTAGTAAAATGCGCGGGTGCTGTGATTGCGCTTGCGATATGTTCGGCGTGCGGCGGGGGCTCGGCGATCGCGCCGTCGAGCACTGCGCTCAATGCTACATACGTCGGTAAGATGCTCTTCGTGAACGGAAGGCCGGTGACGGCAGCGCGCCTGGGTGCGACGCCGACTTACGCACAGATGATGCCTGACAAGCATTCGAAGTCGAAGTACTATGAGTACGTCTTCAACGACTACGGCAGCTACGCCGCCATTTTTGACTATCCGAAGAACAACCGGCAGATCGGTGAGATCGCCGGCGACGGGGGGCAAGGGTGCACGAACGTTCTCTACGGTTATGGAAAGAAGACCTTCTGGAACGTCGGGGGCCAAAACCAGATTACGGAGTACAAGGTTCCCCAGACGCCGATCAAGACGCTGTCTGTCCCTTACTCCTTTCCAACCAGCTGCGCCATGAATACCAGCGGCGACCTTGCAGTCGGCATTTTTTTTGAGTCAGGCGCGGGTAGCGGCGACGTCGTGATTTTCAAGAACGCAAGCGGCTCGGGCACCGTTTACCCGACGCCGCTGGAGGCAGAGTACTTCGACGGCTACGACACTCAGGGGAATCTCTTCGCCGATGGATTGACCAACAGCGGTGACTTCGCGTTGGTTGAGCTCCCGAAGGGCAGCAGTACGTTCAAAACGATCACAACAAGCAATTCGGTGCAGTTCCCCGGCTCCGTGCAGTGGGACGGCACGTACATCACCGTGTTCGATCAGCTAGCGAGCACGACGTATCAGTACGTCGTCAGCGGGACGAAGGCGACGTTGAAAGGCACTATAACGTACTCGGGCGCCGGCGATTGCGCGCAGACCTGGCTCGTTAAGGGCCTTGTCTACTGCGGGGATGCGGGCAACGGAGACGGTGAGGTTTTCAAGTACCCGGCCGGCGGTTCAGCAATTGCGGTGCTAGGGAGCGGTTTGCCCGAGCCGCTCGGCGTGACGGCAGCAGAGAAATAATCCTCGTTTCTCGTCTAGGTAGCGGACTCAGTAATGAGGAGCACCGGTACATTGATAGTATGCCGGTGCTCCACGTGGCGGCCGGGGATGAGGCTGGGCCGTGCCGAATCCAAGCCGTCCAATCGTTCAGACTTCAGGAGGCGGAGGATGCGGATTTCAGGTTTTGGTCGCTGCGCGCTTAGGAGCTGCATCGCCGTTGTAATGCTCGCGGGGTGCTCAGGATCGCAGCCGCCGGTCAGCGCACCGGGAACGATGCCGCAAACCTCCGCGTTCGCGACGCACGCTGCGCGTGGCAAGTCGTGGATGCTGCCGGAGGCAAAACACGATGACCTGCTCTACGCTTCGGTTCAAACGAGCTGCTGCGCAAAATACAGTGCGGACGTGTTCGTTTTTTCCTATCCGAGCGGGAAGCCCGTCGGGGAACTGGGCGTTACAGCGGATACGATGTTTGGTCTTTGCTCCGACGAACAAGGTGACGTTTTCGTAACCGGATTCAACACATACACTACCGGCGGGAGCAGCTACGTTTACGAATACCGGCATGGCGGCACGAAGCCGATTGCAAAGCTCCTGGACCCCTTGGCTGCCGACGCCTGCTCGGTCGACCCGGTGACCGGGAACCTCGCAGTTGCGGGCTGGACCGGTAACCAAGCGGCTAGTCTGGTTATCTACAGCCAGACCGGCGGAAAGTATACCGGGAGTTACACTCCTTATTACGATTCGGCGATCCGTTGGGTTCGGTGGTGCGCGTACGATACGAGTGGGAACCTTTACCTCGACGGCGAGAATGGCTCTGGGCTGGTTCGGCTGGCGGTACTGCATGATGGCGAGTTCTCAGCCATCGACCTGAACCGTAGCGACTTTGCTCCCTACAGCTTGCAATGGGCCGACGACGGCGACCTGGTAATCGCGGGTTACGAAGGAACGATTGGGCCCGAAACACTTCTCGAAGTGCAAATGGACGGAACAAAGGCGACCATTGTGGGGACCACCATTTTGAAAGACGCCGGACACAAATGGGGCGATGACTCGCAGATCTCTATCAAGGGCCTGCGTATTGTAGGCGGCGGCTATCCGGGCGATCACCTCATGGCGTGGCGCCTTCACAAGGGCGGCCATCCAGACCAACGGATAGCCCAGACGCCCGATGGATGGTGGTACGGCGTAGCCTTTTCGTTGCATCGAGGCCGCAACGGTCAATGAACTAGATTCCGTTCCGCGTCACGATGACGGAGATTGCCGCAAGAGCTACAAGCGCGACGTTGACAAAGGACAGCCAAGAAGGCGCATTCTGGACCCAAGGGAAGTGAGTACGGTCAGAGCTTATGCGTATCTCAACCGGTTATATCGTCGGCGCCGTGCCTTAATGCAGCGTTCTTAGCCGCATGCAGCGGTAGCGGTCCTTCTCCGTCAATGCCCATATCGGTCGTACCGCCGCTGAGTGTGACAACGACGGAGCGAATGCACGCGCATTCCGGCTACAACGTGCTCTCCAGTTTCACAGGCGGGTCAGAGACGGCGGTTATCCCGCCGCGGATCTCATCAACGTGAATGGCACCCTCTACGGCACGACCGCGCGCCACGGCGCGCACGGCGTCGGGACCGTCTTCGCGATCACGCCCTCCGGCAAAGAAACCGTGCGCTATAGCTTCGGCACCAACTCGGGAGATGGCACGTCGCCGTTTGCCGGTCTCGTCGATGTCAATCGCACCTTGTATGGCACGACCGCCTCTGGAGGGACAAAATGCTGCTCGGGAAGTAGCGGTTGCGGGACGGTCTTCGCAGTCACGACGTCCGGCAAGGAAACCGGTGCTCCATAGTTTCGGTGGCTCGGGAGACGGCGAATACCCGGTTGCGGGCCTCATCAACGTCAAGGGCACACTCTATAGCACAACGCTTAGCGGGCCCCACGATTTTTGTGGCGGACCTGGTTGCGGAACGGTTTTCTCGATCACGACGTCCGGCGCCGCGACCGTGCTCTACAGGTTCAAAGGACACTCCTACGGCAGGAAGGATGGCGCACACCCGGAGGCAGGCCTTATCAACGTCAACGGCACGCTCTACGGAACCACCAACATAGGGGGCGTGAACGGCTATGGCGCGGTCTTCTCGCTATCGCTGTAAAAGCGGCCCAACGGGGCAGCCGACCGTTCCGGTCGCTAATGCAGCGCATAGCTTTCGATGATCGCCTGTATGCGCGCCGTAGAGCGAGACGATATTTATAAGGCCACCGATAAGACGACTTGGCTCGGCCCCGAGAATTGTCTCAAAAAGCGAAATATGCGATCAGCTAAGTTTGCTTAGCGCTGAGTTAGGGGAAGCTTGCCAATGAGCGCCACTTTTACGGCGGCTCTTGGAGGTAACGCATTTATGGCAGTTAAGAAAAATGCGCGCAAAAAGTCCACGTCAAAGTCCGGTGGAAGACGCGCAGGGACTTCGATGAAAAAAACCGCAAAAAAGGTCGGGCGCCGCGGAAAGAGTCTCGCTAAGAAGGCTACCGCAGCTGCGTCAAAGGTCTCTCAGCGCACCAAGAAAGTTGCCCGCCGAGCTCAGAAGATAGGCCGGCTCGTGAGCACTATCGGGAACTTCGTCGAGGCCGGAGGCGAGGCCGCCGAGGATCTCGCTGTTAACGTTGAAGGCCGGAATCGGAAAGCATCGAGTAAGCGGCGCAACGGCGGCATCGGAGCGAAGAAAGACGCTCGAAAGGGCCGCTAACGCGGCTTCATGGCGCCTCCCGAGTAAGCCATCGCGATCCAAAGGGCGCCTCCGTACATTGTAGCCGCATGAATCGGAACAGCTTCAAGCGCGCTTTAACGAGGCTCACCGCGCGTGCGGCGACCTTCGGTACCGGCATGGGCCGCTCCAAGAAGTTGAACGATCGACAACGGAGGGATCGAGAGCGTCTCAGCGCGCGAGCCATGCAAGCATATCTGCTCTACGTGCTTACGCCACTCTGGACTATTCCGGGCTTCGGCGACTACCTGTGTCATCGACGCGCGAAGATCGAGTCCACCAGCGGAACGCAGGAGTCGCTTACGCACTCGCTCATGATGGTGTCGGTTGCAGTCCCCGCAGTTCAGGCATTGTTATTTGAGATCAACGCGTTAACGTTAGTCGTCGGTGCCGGCGCATCGATTTTCCACGAGTTGATCGTGATCTGGGATGTGTCGTACGCCGCGCCGCGGCGCCACGTAAGCGTCACCGAACAGCATTTTCATAGCTTCTTGGAAGTGTTGCCCTTCGCGACGCTTTCAGTCTTGCTTTGTCTGCGTGCGGATCAAGCACTCGCTATCCTGCGCCTCTCAGATGAGAAGCCGGACTTTGCGCTGCGTTTCAAAGCAAGACCGCCGCCGCCAGGTTACGTCGCCGGACTGCTCGCATTGATAACACTCTCGATCGGCGTTCCATACGCGGAGGAGCTTTTGCGTTGCATGCATGTTAATCCATCGCCGCTGCCGCGTCCGAAGCAGCCGTAGCCTAGAACGTCGGCCCGCTCGAACCAGGGAGGTCGCGCCCGGAGACTCTTCCAGAACGCGCTTTCAGTCAGTTTACGGTTCTGACTAGCGTGAAAGTCTTGGTGACCGGCGCAACGGGATACATCGGGGGACGCCTTGTGCCTCGCCTACTCAAGGGCGGCCATTCCGTTCGTTGCCTTGCTCGCGACGCCCGACGCCTTAGCGGAAGGTTTTTGGGAGCCGAAGTAGCCGAAGGCGATATTTTCGACGAGAAGCGTGTGCGCGAAGCGTTGGATGGTGTCGTTGCTGCTTATTACCTCGTGCATTCCATGAGTGACTCACACAAATTTGCCGAACGCGATCGCGAGGCGGCTGCACTCTTCGGAAAATCCGCTCGCGAAGTCGGTGTGCGCCGCATTATCTATTTGGGCGGCCTGGGTGCCGACGACGCGGCACTCTCCAGTCATTTAGCTAGCCGCCATGAGGTGGGGAAGATCCTGCGGTCAAGCGGCGTCGAGGTTATCGAGTTTCGTGCCGCGATGATCATCGGCAGCGGAAGCATCTCGTTTGAGATGATGCGGTATCTCACGGAGCGTTTGCCCCTGATGATTGCGCCTCGGTGGGTGACCACGCGTTCGCAGCCGATATCCGTGGGGGACGTCTTGCACTACCTGGCATCAGCGCTCGATCTTCCGCATGGTGATTCTCACATCTACGAGATCGGCGGCGCCGACATCGTGACGTATCGCGACATGATGCTCCGCTACGCGCGGCTGCGCAATTTGAGGCGTAACGTCATTACAGTTCCGCTTCTTACGCCGCGTCTTTCATCCTACTGGGTTCGTCTCGTTACCCCGATCTCTTCGCGCCTCGCACAACCGTTAATTTTGGGACTTCGGAACGAAGTGATCGTGCGCAACAACGCCGCGAGGCGCGATTTCCCGGAGATCGTGCCGATCGGTTTTGACGCCGCGGTGTCGCGCGCTTTGGATCGGTATGGTGCGAGCGGCCCGGATACGACGTGGTTTGATGCCTTCGACGTGCGGGCGCTGCCCGGAACATTCACAGGCGCGCGTGAAGGAATGCTTATCGATCGTAAAGAGCGCATCGCTGCTGCGACGCCGCGGCAGGTTGCGTCCGTATTTACGCAGCTGGGCGGAAGGAGAGGCTGGCTGTATGGCAACTCGCTATGGCAGCTGCGCGGCCTCTTGGATTACGCGTTCGGAGGGAATTGGTTTGCGACGCGGTCGACGAAGCCCGACCGACCTGCGCCTTGGCGATGCGGTCGATTTTTGGCGCGTCGACGATTTGGAACCCGATCACCATTTGCGGCTGAGGGCCGAAATGAAGCTCCCAGGCAAAGCGTGGCTAGAGTTCGACGCTGATCGGCTAAGCGACGGGCGGACGCGCCTCACGCAGACGGCATTCTTCGAGCCACGCGGCTTGTTCGGTTTTCTATATTGGTATCTTGTATTTCCATTTCATGCGCTCATTTTCAATCAGATGGCTTCGCGCATCGTTCTTCTAGCGGAACAGACGGCGCTGGGACCTCACGACCCAACTAATCGCTAACGGACGATACTGGACCGACTCCCAAGCAGCGGTTCGAATCCCGCTGGGGCTAACGAGTCGCGACGCGTTGAGTCAACCTGGCCCGCTTCGGTATAGCGAATATTGGGCGGCGGGAGAAATAGACTCGGGTCGTTTGGGAGGTTCGTTAGGTAGAGGTCGTAGCGCAGGACCGCCGTCAGATCGCCTTGATGAAAGTAGCGCACGAAAGCCGGAATGTTGGTGCCGGATCGTTCGAGGATCTCCACCGCGTCTGGGCCGTCCTCTATGCGGTAGACGTCAAAACCTACACCACCGACCTGCTCAACGCGCACCGGCTTGGGCGCGTTCGCAGCGATGAAGTCGGCCTCGCAGCCAAACTCCAAACCGATGAGCTTTCCCGAAAGCCTAGTACCAAAGACTGGCGCCTTCGCAAAGAACGTCGGCCCTGGATCTACAATGTGCTTACCGGTACCATCATACAGATTAGCCATCCAGATGTTCGGCTCCGCGACCACGACGACACCGTGGATGCCATTGGCCGCATCGACTGCCTCCTCGATGCGCAGCCTGTCGTCGCCGATTCGGTAGTAATTTTTCCGCTGCGCTGCAAACGACTCGGGGTCGATACCGCGCGTAACGATTGCGATTGTGATGTGGACGAGCTGCGTTGGAGCGCAAGTTGCCGCGGACACTCGCGCGGTGAAGACGAAGATAACGGCTACGAGGGCCGTAGAAAGGTACAACCTCACGCTGGCAACCTCCGAAAAGGTGGCTATTTGTTGAGACTTTCGGTGAGCTATCGTCCGCCGCCTTCAGACTTATTCAAGGTGATGACGAAATGCACGCGCTATCGCGATCGAGCGCACGAGTCAAGACTCATCGAGATCGCAAACTAACTCCAGGATCTTAGCGTCTAGAAGTGCGCCATCAGTGATCGAAGGCCTGACCTTCAACAGTTTGCTGCATCGCACGTACATGCACGGCGTGATCTACAAAGACAGTAAATGACTTATCGGTCCCGATGGTGACGTCCCGCCCACGAACGAAATTATGGGCAAAGAATCCTAACGGCCCTAGAAACACCCAAGACAAGAGGGTCGCTGTGCTTGCCGCGCCTTTTGCATCTCCACTCTCGCTCGCGTGATTCGTCGTCGAAAGTTGAATCATACCGCCATCTGCGCTATACACCCAGTCCACGCTCATGGACAGCTTTCCCCCGCTTCCATTACTTGCCGCGTGCTCTACTGCGGTGACGGTCGCGTGGCCATTCGCACCAAGTGGGACAACGATCCAGCCGTCTACGACGACCTGCTTTTTAACTATGACCGCTACTTGATCATTGACATTAGCCGTGGCCGAAGATATCGGCTCCGCTAAAGATACCACGACCGTGGTTCCACCCGGCACGACAATCGTCCGTGGTGAACTACCTGCAGAGGGTGAAGCCAAAGGCAATGGGGCGTTTGTGTTCGCCTGCTGCGCGCCTGCGGCCGTCGGTAATACAATGGATAACGTCAGAGAAGCGATGAGATAGTGCTGGATACGCCGCCAGCTTGGACTGCGGGTTGCGTTCATAAGTTTCGCTCCAAAAAGCACAATCGCTCCGAGGAAGAAAATAATCCTCAGAGGCTCAAGAATCTTATCGGCACTTTGCCTGCCTCACCTTAGGGTCGCGCTGCGATCTCGGAACCATCCGGTACGCGGCTCGGACGGTCACACGGCCGATTTCGGCCACGTCGCTGCACAGTTAGCCCCGTCGATTCACACACCCTGGACGCCGATCCTAAGTTAGCCAAGCGGAAAATAAGACACGACCCGGATTGTCGAGAGCTACAGCAAACGCTAAACGCGACGCGCACGCGGATAGCGTAGCTTCGATAGTCCTTAAACACGGCCTTCGGATAGCCGCCGTTCCGGCGAGCTGTGGATCGGGCCTGGCACGGATCGCAATGGCGCGGCAGAGCGATCGTTGAGTACGCTAAGAATCTCCGCAAGGATCGAACAGGCCACCTGGGCATTCGAAATCGCGCCCACGTCCAAGCCCGCGGGGCCATGGATGCGGGCTAACGCGCGGGCTGTATAGCCGAGTTCCTGCAGCGACTGCCCGCGCGCCGATTGCGATCGCCGGCTGCCGAGCAGGCCGATGTAAGCGATGTCGGATTGAAGCGCGCATCGCAACGCAGGCAGATCGATCTTCGCGTCGTGCCCCACGACGACGATGGCGTCCGCATCTCCCAGCAGCGAGGGCAGCACTTCGTCGGGCCACGCGACGAGCACACGCCGCGCATCCGGATGCCGCTTCGTGGTTGCAAATGCCGGGCGTGGATCGATGATGGTGACGGAGAAGTCGCTCGCATTCGCCGCACGCGTCAGGTGCGCGGCGAGATCGGTCGCCCCAACGACGACGAGGCTGCGTTTGCGTTCGATCCTAATTGCGTGAGAACCGCAGGAAAACTCGACCGGCTCTTCGCCGGCCACGATGCGATCGGCGATCGCGGCGAAACCCGGATCGGGAAGCCAAATCGCGACCGTTAATACGGCACCGCAGGCAGACCCGTCGAGCAAGTCATCGGTTACGTCGAAGTCGATCGTGCGTGGCGATCCGTCACGGAGCGTCGCGGCAGCGCTCTCCACCAGCTCGGCTTCGTGACAGCCGGCACCGATGTTGCCCGTGAACGAACCATCCGCGTCGACGAGCATGGACGTTCCAATCGCGGCGGGTGCCGCTTGCCGAGCCGCTACCAGTGTCGCGACCGCGCAGGGAAGCCCGCTTCGCAGGCGGCCGGCAATCGCGCCATAGATTTCACGCATCGGAGAATGCCTCCCAATCGCTCGGCACGTCGAGGTCGAGGAATGCAGAGCCATCGCCGCAGTACCAGCGGGCACGCTGCAGCGACGCGTCGTCGCGCGCGATGCGCAGCGTATCGCCATCGGGCAAAGCCTCGACGATCGGCCGTGCGCGCGCGGAAAAAAGTACGGGATGGCCACCCGTCCCAGCCGAGTCGACCGGAAACGCCACGTCGACATGGTCGCTGAGCATGGCCTCGGTCCGCTCGATCGTCGTTTCGGTCATCGCCGGCATGTCCCCGAGCAGGACGCCAAACGGATTTTCGCGCTCGATTAAGGAGAGCGCGAGGCGCAACGAATGCGCCATTCCGCGGGCCCGCTCGCGGTTGATGACAATGGCGGCGTCACGAGCAATACGCGCCGCTTCATCGGAAAGATTCGGAGGGACGACGATCACGGCGCGGCGCTTCCCGAGCGCTTTAACAAGACGGGCGAGCGGAGAACGGAATCCAAGCGGTGTGACGATCTTGTCGAATCCCATGCGCCGGGATTCGCCGGCAGCTAGGACGACATATACCGGATTACTCACGCAATCAGGTCGCCACAATCATCGCAATCCGAGTTTCCGACATCGGAGTGAGCGCGACGAGCGCTGCGCAAACCGCCAAACCAATTCTACGCTGCACAAAGGCATGGTTCGAGCCTGGGAAATAACTATCCCGCGTCGAAGAATGTGTTGAAAGTCCGATGAACCTTAACACGATAACCGAGATCAAACAACCGAGGTCGGCCGACGAAATCCGGCACTGGCGCGATGGATACGCATGGCTTGCAGGGGGAACGTGGTTGTTCTCGGAGCCTCAAGTCCACACCGATACTCTGATCGATTTGGAAAGACTCGGTTGGCAGGCAATCGCAGTCGGAAACGACGGTATCGAACTCGCCGCGACGTGTAAGATCGCGGAACTCTATGCGTTCCAACCCTCGCCTGAATGGAGCGCCGGCTCGCTCATCGGTGAATGCTGCCGAGCCTTTCTGTCGTCGTTCAAGATTTGGAACGAAGCGACGATCGGTGGAAACATCGTGATGTCGCTCCCGGCGGGTCCGATGATCTCGCTTACGGTGGCGCTCGAAGGCACCTATACGCTCTTACCGCGCGAGGGGTCGCCGCGCGAAGTACGCGCCGCCGACTTCGTGACCGGAAATCACGCGAATATCTTACAACCCGGCGAATTGCTGCGCAGCATCCACCTTCCGGCAGCGGCGTTGGCGAGATCGTTTGCGTTCCGTCGTTCGGAGCTCACGCATCTCGGGCGCTCGTCGGTCTTGCTCATTGGTACGCGCACTAAGCCGGATGGCGGCCTCCTGCTCACGATTACGGCCGCAACGGTCAGACCCGTACAGCTCACCTTCGACGGCACCCCCTCCTCCGAACAACTCCACAACGCGATCGATGCGGCGGTCCCGGATTCGCTCTACCTCGACGACGTTCACGGCTCGCCGGCGCATCGTCGACATCTGACGTATCACTACGCGGAACAGATTCGCCGGGAGTTGGGCGCGTGAAGCTTCAGGTTAACGGTAAGAGTTTTGCAGCGACCCCGGCACCGGGCGAGTGCCTTCGGGTTTTTCTTCGCGACCTCGGCTGGTACGGCGTCAAAAAAGGCTGCGACGCCGGCGATTGCGGCGCGTGTACGGTATGGGTCGATGAAAAGCCGGTGCACAGCTGTCTCTATCCGGCATTTCGCGCCGAAGGCAAAGAGATCACGACGATCGAGGGCTTGGCCCAGAACGACGAGCTGCATCCGATGCAGCAGGCCTTCCTCGACGCGCAGAGCTTCCAGTGCGGCTACTGCGCGGCCGGAATGATTATGACGGCCGCGGCGCTCAGCGACGAGCAGAAACAGGATCTTCCAAGAGCGCTCAAGGGAAATCTCTGTCGCTGTACGGGTTACGGGTCGATTCGCGACGCGTTTGCCGGCGTCAAGAACGTCGCGCCCGATGCCGCCGGAAACTCCTGCGGCACCAGCGTGCCCAATCCGTTTGCGCAGGGCATCGTTACGGGACACGCGCGTTATACGAGCGATATACCACCCATGGATGGCCTGCTGCATCTGAAGGTGCTGCGCTCGCCGCACGCGCACGCGAAGATTCTATCGATCGATCGCTCGGAAGCGAAGGCCGTAGCGGGTGTCGTGGAGGTGTTCACCTGGGAAGACGTTCCGCGCCGCCTCTACAGCACCGCCATCCACGAAGACAATCGCGTCGACCCAGACGATACCTACATGCTCGACAACGTCGCGCGCTTCGTCGGTCAGCGCATCGCCGCCGTCGTCGCCGAAACTGAAGCCGCCGCCGAAGAAGGTTGCCGTCGTCTGAAGGTGGAGTACGAAATTCTGCCGGCCGTTTTCGACCCTGCAGAAGCGATGGAGCCGGGGGCTCCGGTTCTGCACGACAAGGGTGGGGATTCGCGCATCCTACACCCGAACAAGAACGTCTTTCTCGAGCTTCACGGCGAGGTCGGCAACGTGGCCGAAGGGTTCGCCGCGGCCGACGCGATCTACGAGGAAACCTACGAAGCGTCGCGTCAGCAGCACGTTCATCTCGAGACGATGCAGTCGATGACGTGGCGCGGCGAGGATGGCCGGCTACACGTGCGCACGAGCGTCCAAGGTCCGTTCATCGTTAAAGGCAAGCTCTGCTATCTCTTCGGCATCCTCCCGGCGGATCTGCACGTCTTCACCGAGCGCGTCGGCGGCGGTTTCGGCGGCAAACAAGACATGATGAGCGAAGACTTGCCGCTCCTGGCGACGATCAAGACGGGACGCCCGGTAAGCTGGGAATTCACGCGCGAGGAGCAGTTCATCGGTGCGACGACCCGTCATCCGATGAAGACGCACGTCAAACTCGGTGCAAAAAAAGACGGGACGCTCACCGCAATGCAGTTTCGTATCGTTTCCAACACCGGAGCCTACGGCAATCACGGCGGCGAGACGCTCGCAAACGGTATGTCCGGACCCTGGGCCATCTACAGATGCCCGAACAAAAAAGGCGACGGCTACGCCGTCTACACCAATCTCCAGTGCGGGGGCGGCTTCCGCGGTTACGGCACCGGCCAACCGACGTTTGCCGTCGAATCCGCACTCGACGAGCTCGCCGCACTCCTGAACGTCGACCCGATCGAAATGCGCCGGAAAAACATGATCGGACGGGACGACAAGATGGAATCGGTTTTGGAAGGCGCCTCGGATCTAACGATGGGCAGTTACGGCTTGGATCAGTGCGTCGATGCCGTCGAAAAAGCGCTGGCGAGCGGCCGCGGTCTTTCCAAACCCGAAGGCGAGGATTGGCTCGAAGGTAGCGGAGTCGCCTTATCGATGCTCGACTGCGTTCCGCCGACCGAGCAACGATCGGGCTCCGAAGTGGCGCTGCTACCGGACGCCGGCTACCACTTTACGGTCGGCTCGGTTGAGATCGGAAACGGTCTGGTTACCGCGCAGCAACAGGTAGTCGCACAAGTCATGGGTTGCCCGACCGCGCGCGTGACGTTCCTCAACGCCGATACCGATAAGACTCCCTACGACAGCGGCACCTTCGCCAGCGTCGGCATGATGGTGCCTACGAAAGCGGTGGAAAACGCCGCGGTCGCGCTGCGCGCCAAAGTGCTTGCGTTCGCTGCCCGAACGACCGGAACGCAGGTCGAGCAATGCCGGCTCGATGACGACGCGGTTCTCTGCGGGGACCGGCGCGTCTTGCTCACCGAACTCTACGCCGCCGCGCGAGCGCGAGGCGAAGAACTCGCCTGCTTTCGTAAAGCGTATGGATCGCCGCGCACCGTCGCATTCATGGCGTACGGCGTCCGGCTCGCGGTGCACCGCGTGACCGGCGAGATCCGACTCCTTTTCAGCGTCGAAGCCGTCGACGCAGGCGTAGTCATGAACCCCAATCAACTGCGCGGTCAAGTCGTCGGCGGCGTCGTGCAAGGCATCGGCTGGGCTCTTCAAGAGAAAATGGTGTATAACGATGCCGGTGCAGTGATCAATCCAAGCCTGCGGAACTACCGAATTCCCACGTTTGCCGATGCTCCTATTACCGAAGTCTTCTGCGCGAGTACGTTCGATGCGATCGGGCCGCTCGGTTCGAAATCGATCGCGGAGAACACGATCAACCCGGTTGCCCCGGCGATCGGCAACGCTCTCAAGGCAGCAACTGGTGTGCGTTTTACGGCGTTGCCGTTCACCGAGGATCGAATCTTCTCGAGACTCGCGGGCGCTTAGAGCAGCCGCCAAAGAATGACGATCTCGAGCGCGTAGCACGCCAGCAGCACGAACGGCATCGCGAGCACGAGGCCGCGCGGCCGGCCCTCAGGGAACAGCCAAGGCCGGAAAAGACGAATCGCCAGCGGCATGAGCGGCCACGTCGTCAGCAAGACGCTGATCGCGTTGCCGGTGAAGGTCGCCAGCGCCGGCGGCAACCCGCGAAGGTGCGGATTGAGAAACTTGAGTTCGAGCATCACGACCGGAAACAACGTGAGCAATATGAGGCACGCCGTCTTCCACATATTCGGCGGTTTGCCGGTGGCCGGATCGTTGGGTACCCAGCCCGGAAACGACGTGTCGACGCGTTGCGCATTGAACCGCTCGACCAATGGCGAGGCTTCCTCGATCAGCGCCGCGCGCTGCGGCGAGTCTTGCCAGGCGCTTAGGTGCCGTGCAGTATCGAATCGCAGTACGGTCGTCCAGCCGGTCTCCTTATGCTGGGGCGGCTGGACGAACGACCCGATGTAACCGGGGAACGTTTCCTGAACTTTTTGAATTTTATCGGCCCAGGCACGATACTCTTTTTCTTTGCCGGGCTTGATGTCGGTCACGACGACGAACGTCACGCCGTGCTGCATGTAGTACGCGACGGCCGCCTGGCCGACGAGCTGCATCACAATCCCGCCTTCGGCAAACGAGGCTGCTTCGGCGACGAGGTGCCGGTTGGTGTCGCTGCGGCGCCAGGTTCGCAAGGCTTCTTCGTTCTCGAAGCGCGACAGAGCCACGGCCTCTTCTTGATCCGGCGGGGCCGGCGGCCAGAACTCGAAGCTCAGCGCACCCGGCGAGGCTAAGACCGCCGCCTGCCATCGCACGTGCCACTGCCGGAATTCGTCGACACACTCAGGGCGCACGCGCGCGCAAAGCAGCGAGGTTGCAACGTCGTCCGGCACGCTGTCAGAGAGCCTAGTCGCCGCCGAGTACCGGCGGAGTGGTTCCCATTCCTGACGAGACCGCGTGCACGCGCGTCGCAGTGAGCGCGTGGGCTTGCGGGTTGGCGCGCACGAGCCGGAACTTCTCGATTTGCACCATCCCCGCGCGAGCGCCGCTCGCGAGCAAATCGGCACCGATCGTGGTCGACGTCGTCGCGACGCGAACGCCCGATGCGCCGGCGAACGGTTCGAACGCGGCGATCTCGCTGAAGTTCGAGGCCATATCGTGCATCATCGCGCTGCGCAGGTACATCGTGGGATTGCCCTGCAGCGCCGTTCCGGTCGAGAACACCTTCACGGTTCCCGCGCCGGAGAGCTGACTTGCGGCGATCGCTTCGGCGCCGCCATACGAGCCGGCCAGCCACCCGGTGGTGATCGAGATCGGACCGCGGTAGCTTGCACCGAACGGCGCAAACGATGCATCTACATGCGCGTTGCCGGGATTGTTCGGCCAGGCCGGCGGCGCACCGATCGGCGTCATCAGCGAGTACGAAAACACCCTGACTTGCGCGCCCCGCCCGGGCGCGGTCACGATGCTGTTGCGCCCGGTGAGGAAGTCGACGAATCCGGCGGCGAGCGTAACGCCGGACGTATCGCTTCCGTACGGCGCAAACGTTGCGAACGTTACCGGCGTCGTGCCAAGAGCCGGAAGGTCGCTGCTGAAGATCCGAACTTGATCGGCCGTGCCGGCACCGGAGCCGACGATGATATTATCCGCCGCTCTGCCGTCGATCTGCGTGGACGCGACGCTCACGCCGCCCCGCTGCGCCGCATCGAACGCTTGGAAGCGCGCGAGCTCGGTTGAGAACGGCTTGCCGCCGTTAGCTGCGCCGGAGTAGACCACGACTTCGGGAGAGTGCCCCTTGCCCGCACCGACGATGAGATCGTAGATCCCGTCAGCATTGACGTCACCGATCGCTACGCTGGGCGTCCCGTAGAAATCCGGAAATGGCGTGACGGTCGTTATCAAACGATCGCCGTGGCCGTCGAAGACCTTGACCGTTGCTGGGTGGCCAGGCGACCCCGGCATGGCCACGGCATAGTCGGAGATGGCGGGAATAACGTTGATGAGCATCATCAACCCGTTGTCCTCGTGGTTGAGCCGATGGCAGTGCAGCACGTACAAGCCCAAGTAGTCGATGAAGTGCGTGCGCATCGTCAGCGTACCGGGTTGAATGACCGCTTCGTTCGGTCCCAGCGACGGCGCGGGAACGTTGGCGTTGTCTTGGCCAAACATCTGCGGCCCCAGTTTCGTTCCGGTCGTCGGATCGTCGTACTTGGTCACCTGAAAGTCGTTGACGTGGACGTGAATCGGATGCGCGTCGTTATTGTGGTTCACGAAATTCCACTCTTCGATCGACCCGAGCCGCGCTTGAATCAATGGAACGTTGGGAAACGCGTTTCCGTCGAACGCATACACGAACGCCTTGGGATCGGCCTTGCTGGCGTGATTGTTGAGAAACCCGCCGTTGATGACCAGCGTCCGGCTAACGTCGGGTTTGAGCTTCGACAGATCGTGGAAGGGCGTCGGAGCGCCGAGCTTCTGTCCGGGATTAAACGCCGTAGTAACGCCTCGTCCATCGCCCGGATCGGCACTCAGCAGCGTTTGCGATGGGAAAATGAAGAATCCGTCGGCATAACTGATCGCCGACGGCAGCACGCTGAGAGTTCCCAAGCGCGCCGGCGGATTCGGCGTGCCGTTGTTGGTGTAGAGGACACCGGGTGCGGAGAGCGTTCTGGCGCCCGAAGCGAGACCCGGCAGCGAAAGGCGCAACGATCCTTTCGCGGGCATCGTCACGGCGATCGCAAAGCGCGAGGCCGGCGGAATCAATAACTGCGTTCCATCCTGTTCGTATGGATAGTGCACCTCACCGTAGGCGAGGCCGTCTTGTCCGACGATAGCGATCTTTGGATGGTAGCCGGTCGCGGTTTCGGTAAGCTCGACGTTCATGTACGCAATGTCGCTGACGTTGGCGAGCACCCAAATCTCGGTCTGCCCGGGGTTGATCGTGAGGATCGGTTCGAACAGCCCGTTGACCGTAAACTGCGTGTCACGTTCGTAGTCGGGAAGCGACGGATCGGCCTCCACATTATCGCCGCCGGACCCTGCAGCAGCCGTAAAGCGCTGCAAGTTGCTCGGGACGAACTGGAGGCGCCCGCGCATATTATTGATCGACAGCGGCCCGGCATACCACACGGTGGCCCACCGCGTGCCCTTCTTCGAGTCCAAGAAATTCACCGGTGCGAGCGATGGGTGGTACGTGCCGTCGGCGAGTGCGTTGCCTTTGGGCGGTATCAGCGTGCTCACCCATTGCGGCCAGTTCGGATTGGTCATCTGCGCCAGGCCGCCCATGCGATCGAAGACCGTATTGTACTGCAACAGCATCGTGCGGATCGGAATTTTCTTCTGCGTGACGAGCGGGATCTCGCTATCGGCGCGGCCCACGAGCAGCATTCCGGCGAGGCCGTAGTACGTCTGCGACGCCGTTAGCGTGTGCAGGTGGCTGTGATACCAAAACGTGCCCGGCGTCATGTTTTTGGGGATGTCGTACACGTACGTGTTCGACATGCCGCCATCGATGTGCAGCAGCACGTTGTCGGCGTTGCCACGCGGGCTGACGTGCGCGCCGTGCACGTGGAGATTGAACGGCGCCGACGTCATCATCGTAGGGTAGAGCGGTACCGTCTGGCCCTTGGGCGTGTACTTCGGGTCGTAGAAGTCGCGGATCGTCAGGTTGCGCAACTCGTTGTTGATGTGAACGATCAATCTCTCCCCCGGTTCGACGTGCAGCGTCGGCGCCGGATACTGATGGCCGCCCGATATCTGGCCGTTGGACGCGGTTCCGTGCTGCACCGAGTAGTCGAAGAGCAGCATGTTCTTGACGGGCTTGGCAACGGTGTCGAGATTCGCGGTACTCTGACGCGGGGTCAGCGTGACCTCGAGCACGCCGTCTTTGCTGCTCAGCGTCACGGGTTCGGTAAAATCGGGGCGCACGGCGAGATCGCGCGTCACTGGCAGCCCTTGAGCCCCAATGCGCACTGCCCACAAGCCGATGGCGACGAGAATCGCTAGCGCGATGATCTGTGCGGGAAGCGCTCGGGAGATCCCAGGCATGCTGCGTGTCCTTTCGGTCAAGCCTATATCGTGCTCGCTCCCGTTCGATGAATGACGCGGCGTTCCATCGTCGCGGTGGTTTATGTCCTCGTGCAGGTCACGCTGTACTCCGTCAAGCAATGGTATCGACCCGGCGGCGACGCCATCTGCTTCGGGAATGGCTCTGTGCTCAACGCAACGACAGACGAGGTAACACTTTTAAGTGAATATTTTAAGATCGGCCCGGTACGCCGCCGGCGCATCGGCAGCTGCCGCAATCCTCGCCGCTTGCAACGGCGGCGTTTCGCAACTGGCTCCTACTGGCTCGCCAACGCTGGGTCTTCCCTCCACACTACGCAGCGGCGGCACGGTCGTCGTTCATCCGAATCACGGCCGCTCGTGGATGGATCCCTCCGCGAAAAGCCATAGCCTGCTCTACATCACCGATGCCGGCACGAACACCGTCGTCGTCTATTCGTATCCGAAGCTCAAGGTCGTGGGCACGCTCACCGGCTTCACGAACCCGCAAGGCGATTGCGTCGACAAAGCAAACGACGTTTGGATCGCCAACACCCAAACATCACAATTAATCGAGTACGCGCACGGCGGCACGACGCCGCTCGCAACTTTGAACGACCCGAATCAGTATCCGGTGGGCTGTTCTTTCGATCCGACGAGTGGAAACCTAGCCGTTTCGAACTTTTACAGCACCAGCGGGCCGCCGGGCAGCATTTCGATCTTCAAAAATGCGTCGGGATCGCCGACGGTCTACACGCCGCCGGACTTCGCGGTCGTCTACTATTTGGGCTACGATCGGAAGGGCCGTCTCTATCTCGACGGCATCGACAGCGGCAGCGCATTCTTGTTCGCGTCGTTTCACGGAACGACGTTCGAGAATATTACTCTCGACCACCCGATCGGGGGTCCTGGAGCGGTTCAAGCCATTGGGAACGACGTCGTGGTTGGCGATCAGACCAACGGTGCCAATGCCGCTTACCGGTTCGCAATTAGCGGATCGACCGGAAACCTCGTGTACACGACGCCGCTCACCGGCGCAGCCGACATCGTTCAATTCTATATTCTCAAGAAAGCCTTGGTCGGGGGAGATTTCAATCCCAGCGGAAGCACGGCCGACCGCTTCAACTACCCCGCCGGCGGAGCACCGACAAAAACGGCATCGGGTCTCAGCGCACCCATAGGCGCGGTAATCAGCCAGTAATCCGAGGTGGGGATGCTGCTGAATCCTCGAGCTATCCTCAGCGTGACCTTAGTTGCCGTGCTGGCCGGTTGCGGCGCCGACATCTCGCCGTCGTTGCCGGCGGCGGGTTTGCAAGCGGCCGGACCCGCGAAAGTGCACGCGACCGAGAAGGTGCTCTACTCATTCGCCGATGGCGTAGATGGCGGCGGCCCTAATGGCGGCCTCGTCTTCGATGCGTCGGGTAACGCGTACGGTACGACGCACTTCGGCGGCAACGATTCCTGCGGCGGTCAAGTCGGCGGCGGTTGCGGCGTCGTTTTCGAGTTGTCGTCTAAGGGGAGCGGGAGCTGGAGCGAGACGCCGCTGTATGCGTTTCAAGATGCCGGCGACGGCGGATTTCCCAATGCCGGCGTCATCCTCGATAAGAGCGGCGACGTTCTCGGAACCGCAAGCACCGGCGGCAACTTCACGTGTTCGATCGGCTGCGGCGTCGTCTACGAACTGAGCAAGAGCAGCGGCTGGACGGAGAGCGTCTTGCACACCTTTGAGGGAAGCGACGGCGAGTTCCCCAACGCGACGCTGCTGCCAAGCGCGAACGGTACGCTGTACAGCACCACGTGGTATGGCGGCAGCAGCGGAAACGGCACCGTCTTCTCGCTCGCTCCGGGCGGCAGCGGGGGCCGGAAAGAGAGCGTGCTCTACAGTTTCCGAGGAACGACCGACGGCAGCGCGCCGGCAGGCGGCGTCGTTGCAGATCGCAGCGGCAATCTCTACGGTACGACGTACAAGTACGACGGCGACAACGACGGAGTCGCGTTCGAGTTGCACAAGCACGCTGCGTGGAAGGATAGTGTATCGTACACCTTCACTAATAACGGCGGCGGCGAAGACCCCTACGCGGGGATGATCATGCCGGCGAAAGGGACCCTTTACGGCACGGCGATCGAGAGCGGGCCGAACGATGGCGGAGTTGCGTTTGAGCTCGCGCTAGGAACCAAGCATCAGTGGACCGAGAAGGTGCTGCACGCGTTCGGCGCACCCGGTGACGGCAACTCCCCGTATGGTGCAGTGATTGCCGACAAGGGCGGTAATCTTTACGGAACGACGGTCTTCGGGGGCGCGAGCAATGCCGGAATCGTCTACGAGCTGAGCCCCTCCAAGAACGGGCAGTGGAAGGAAAAGATCCTCTACTCGTTCACCGGCGGCAGCGACGGTCGATACCCGAGCGGCTCGCTGACGCTCGACGCGAGCGGCAACCTCTACGGCGCGACGAGCAACGGGGGGCAGAACGGCTATGGGGCCCTTTTCGAGATTACGCGTTAGGCGTAATGAGCGGCCCTCAGGTTGTGGGCCTTCCGAAAGAAAAACATCGAGCGTTTAGCTGACGCCGAACGAGAATTGGTCGTCGGCGTCGAGGATATCGAGAATTTTTGACAGGCCGGGCTGGGTTTCCAACACGGGATGACGTTGGCGCAGTAACGCCTGGTCTTCAGGCTTCATTCGCTCGACGACGATCGTCTCGAGCTTCGCGTTGTGTTCCGGCGCGGACGCCGCGTCAATTCTCGCGGCCAGCCATTCGACAAGCGCCGTCTCGTCTTGCGCGTCCGCCACGCCTTGCCGGAGTTCGTCCATGTTCAACCCCAGGCGCCGAACCAGATATGCGCTGAAGCCCGCATCGTGGTTAAGGTACGGCCCGAGATTTCCGCCGGGCAGCTCGGCGCGGAGTTTGTCGACCGTGCGCGGCAAGAGATAGAAGCCGAGTATCGTTTCGCGCGGGCCGCGCGGCGCGTGCCTCCGAAGATCGAGCGGCGTCATGCCAACTCCCGTTCGCGTTCCTCGAAAGCACGCCTTTGCGCGATCCTACCTGCTCACGACGACGTCCCAGGGCGTATTGAGTCCGGTCGTGATGCTCTTCTCTGCGGAGCCACCGTGCGCCGACGTCGGTGTACCGGCCGTCCCATACAACGGGTCCGGGCGAAGATGGCGTCGCGCTGAGCGTGATGTCGGTAAAGGTCGAACTGCCGGTAGGCAATTCGCCGTAATGGAATACGTCGCCCGCGCGACCACCGCGCTAGGCACAATCTCGCTCGTAAGCGTTACCGCGGAGGCTTATGCGACTGGGGTGCTGCCTTTTGCGGCGCTGCCTTTTGCGGCGCTGCGACGTGTGCCTGGGCGGCTTGCCGGTCTGCGGTGGTGACGGGCGTGAAATGCGGCGGCCGGTTCGTGGCGCTGTACGGGTGTTGGACGGCCGTCGTCGCGGGATGGCCGTGATTGACGGACGCTAGATGATTGCGGTCTTGCGCCGCCGTCTGTTCGTGGTTCTGTTGTTCCGTCGTCGGAGGATGCTGGTGTTGCTGAGCGGTTATTTCACCAGAAGTCGGCTGCGCGTGAATGCCGCCCTTGCCCCCGTTGTAGCTGACTCGAGAATTGTTATAGTGATTGTTGATGACCGTTTTGTCCACGTACGTATTGTGGATCACCGTCCGGTTGATGTTGGTCACGGCGGTGTTGTAACGGAAGGCATTTCCATACCATCTACCGCCGACGTAACCGGTGCCAAAATATCCGAATCCGTAACTAACGCCGCCGTAGAATCCTACGGATCGACCCCAGTAACCCCCATGCCAATGGTACGCATTTGAGTTCCAGCCCCAGTATCCGGGCGTCCAAAGCATTCCTACCGAAGGCGGGGCGACCCAGGTTCCCGGTACCCAGTAGTAGCCGCCGGGTCCCCACGCCCAATAGCCCGGTTCCCACAGGTAGTTCGGCGTGGAACAGGGAGGTTGTGCGTAAACGGGTATCGGCGGAGGCGCAAGCGTGACGCCGACGCCGATCGAGACTTGTGCAAGCGATGGCATGGGCGCGGCGATAAACGCGACAAAAACGAATGCTGCAAGCGCAGCTCGAATCAGACTTTGCATGTTTCTTACCTTCCTAACGGTCAAGAACTAATGGCGGAGAGAACTAGCGTACCAAAAATCCTACGACTCCGGTATCGTTAAATACCCCGAGGGATGACGACCGCCGATCCGTCGATCGAGTCGTTTTCGACGGCCCGTAGGGCGTCGTTCACGCACTCGAGCGGGAAAGCGGTCGTCGTGGGTTTGATTCCGATCTGTGCCGCGAGCTCGAGGAAGTCGCGTGCGTCCTTCCGCGTCATGTTCGTTACGCTGCGAATCTCTCGCTCGCCCCAGAGCAGCGAATCGTAGTCGAATTGCGGGATGCAATCGAGGTGGATCGCGTTGATCGCCACGACTCCGCCTTTGCGCAGCGCTCCCAACGCCGCCACGACGACGGCACCTGTAGGCGCAAACGTTATCGCACGGTCGAGAGGCTTTGGTGGGCGATCAGTTTCTTTCCCGACCCAGTCCGCGCCGAGCCTCTCAGCAAACTCGCGGTGATTGGCGCCGCGCGTCACGACGAACACCGAACATCCCCACTCCTTGAGAATCGGAAGTACGAGATGGGCCGACGAGCCGAAGCCGTATAATCCGATGCGTTCGCCACGTGCAACGCCCGCAACGCGCAAGGCCCGAAAGCCGATGATACCCGCACACAGCAGTGGTGCGGCATGCAAGTCGTCGAGTCGATCGCTCAGCGGGTAGGTAAAGTCTGCGCGGGCGACGACGGCCGTGGCGTACCCTCCATCGACATCGTAACCGGTATAGATCGGATTGTCGCAGAGGTTCTCGTGACCGTCGAGGCAGAACCGGCACGTGCCATCGGTGCTGCCGAGCCACGAAATCCCGATACGCGTTCCGACGGCGAGGGTAACGTCGGGCGCGACGGCGGAGACGACGCCGACGATTTGATGCCCGGGCACGATCGCCGGGTGGTGGGACCTAAGGTTGCCTTCGACGATGTTGAGATCGGTGCGACAAACGCCGCACGCGCGAACGGCGACGAGAATCTGACCTGCTCGCAACGGCGGAATATCGCGCTGCTCGATGCGAAGCCGATCGGCTGCGATCGGACCCGTGGTATGAAGCACCGCCGCGGTCTTTGTGGCAAGCTTCACGGTTCAACCGGCGGAGGCGGCGGCTGAAAATACCAGTCGGGCGCAGATGCTGGGAAGCTTAGGTCACTCAAGTCGTCGGAGACGCGCTCGGTCCTCGTCGAAAAGAGTCCGCGCACCGAAGCCTGCGCTTCGATGTGGACGATGGTCCAGACATGCTCGGTCCCGACCGGAGCGAAGCGATACAGCACGAGGGCACGCGTGTGTTTCTCACCGTATGGGCGCTCGTAGGCGAGTTGTACGACTTCAAAGCTGGCTTCGCCGATCCAGAGCTCACGCAACGGATAGCGATCGGGGTCGATCTCCGGACGCAGCGTAAGGTGGTAGCAGAGGCGCTCGTCAATATGCTCTTCGCCGGTGAGTTCCACGTCGTAGACGTGGCCGGTCGCCGTTACCGTTGCGATGGTTTGCAGTGGGTCTCGCGCGAGGTTCGGCGGCGAGGGCAGCGGCGACGACTCGTCGTTCGGAAGCGCTCGATAGAATCCAAGCGGCGTGTCGACGGGTCCGGAGATATACCCGCCTTGCATCAATACCCGCGGGGCATTTCCGTTCGTCGGGAATGCTCGCGCAAACGTGCGGCCGTCGGTCATACGCACCGTGAACTCAACGATGTCGCCGGCATCGCAACGCGCGACAAGGAAAGTACGATCGCACAAAACTCGAAACGATTCGTAGGGTGGAACCACTCGCGCCTGCCAGACACGCTGCGCTTGTCGGAAGATCTCATCCGGCGAAAGCGCAGCCGTCGGCATAGCTACGGGCATGCCACCCGTTATGGCGACGTCGAAGGCGCCGTCGCACCGCCGGGGCCACGCATGTGGCCGCCAACGATCAGGACGTTTGTCATCATTTGCTTGCGGCCAAAGGAGGCGCGGAAACGACCGCTCACCGTCACCTGGCTCCCATCGCTGATGTTCGTATCACCAAACGCAATGACCGTGATGCACGCGCTGTCGCACAGTTGATAGGTGGTCGCCGTCCCGCGGCGCATCTGCATGGCCGTGGGGTTCTTTGCGGTCCCCGAGACGGTGACGCTCTGTCCGTCATAGTCGCCCGGGTTGGCGGCGAGTGCGGACGGTGCGACCTGGGTCGTGTGACCACATGCGACGGTCGAGGCAACGACCGCCACAAATGCCGCGCGCGTTATCGCGGCGCGCAAGCACGGCAAGTATGAATGTGAAAGTGAAAGCATCGATCTCCTCTGGCGGTTACTGAAGTCTTTTCGAGAGGCACTCGTTAGGACTGCGATACGATCGTTAAGGTCGCGGGATCGAGCTCGTAGTTACCCGCTCCCACAAGGTCGTTCGGGTAGGCGCAAATCACACTGTTGTCGGGCCCCCAGATGACGACGAGATTGGGTGGTCCGCACTCCGTCTGCTGGAGCCCGTAGTTCTGCAGAAGCTCTGCTCCGGGACTGCTGGGCTCGATCTGATACGACGGATAGATGGCCTGGTCTTGATAATCGATGATCGATCCAAAAAGCAGCCCCGCGGTTAAGCCGCTGAATGCGAACGGCCCCCAGAACCCGCCGCCCCAATAGATCGGAGCGGGATACCAATGGATACCACGGTTCCATCCCCAGCCTCCCCAACGGCGCGGGTTGTAAATTACACGACCGTGAAACTGTCCGCGATATGGCCCACCAGTAACGTTCCGGTTAACGGGTGAGTGCACGTAGTTAGCTGGCGCGCGATTTGCGCCGGTTCCGTTTGAAACCGGTTGCGCGACGGGACGCGATGGCGCGACGGGACGCGGCTGCGGTATCGGTCGCACGTTGGATTCGTTCGGGAAGCTGAAACCGTGATGGCTCTGCGCGGGCGGCGCGGCCGGCGCCGGCTGAGTCGAAACCCGCCCGCTGCCGCTCGACGGATGGCCACCGCCGCTCGAGACGTGACTGCTTGGGTGACTCTGCGCCAGCGCGGCGGCCGGCGCACTTGCGATCAGCACGAGTGCGACGACGCTTCGTAACGAGCCGCTCATGGAGCCACCGCGTCAAGGCTGCCCTTGATCGTGACGTACGTTCCGCGAACGGTGCGCCACAAAGCGAGTATGGTTCGCGGGGCCAATTCCTCAGACGAGAGCGGCAAGCGCTGTGCCGTTCTCGACAGATTCAGGAAGACCGTCCCGTGTAAAATCGCGATCTGACGGGTCCTGCCATCCTGTATCAGGGCAACCGTATAGGGAAGACAGCGCTGAATCGCTCCTACGAACGAACATGCGCCATTACCGATTTTGAGTACGCCTTTTCGATCGGCACTGCGAAGCCAGAGCGTTTGCCCGGAGAGTCGGATGTTGACATCAATATACGTGTGCACCGAGCCGTCCGCTTGTTGAACGAGCGTCACACCTTTCGCGCTTGCCGCCGAAGTGGTCGCGATTGCAAACGCAGCAATCAACGCGTAGACCTGCGGGCGGATCGGTCGGACTTTTTCGCGCATGGCTTCCTCTCGTTGAGGGCCGTAGCATACCACTTCGTTCGCTCGGAAGTCCTGGAACTAAGCTGGGAGCTGACGTTCCAACGTCGCGTTCAACAGCTCGGTCAGCGTCTGCCAGTGGCGTTCGGCAGCGGCGGCGTCGTAGGCGGGCGTATCGCGCAAGACCCAACCATGTTTGGCCTGGTAGGTTTCGATCTTGTGGTCGACGCCGGCCCGAGTAAGCGCCGCCTCGAGCCGCTCCTTCATCTCGTCCGGAAACGACTGATCGTCGATCGCACCGGCCACGTAGACTCGCGACGTGATCTTCGGCGCGAGAAGGTGCGGGCTATCCGGCGCATCGGTCGCGAGCCGGCCGCCGTGATACGAGGCCGTCGCTGCGATTCGGTCCGGATACGTGCCCGCCGCGGTTAGCGACATCAACCCACCCAAGCAGTATCCCGTCGTCCCGATAGGCCCCGGTTTCACGTCGGGGGCAGCCGCAAGATACTCCAAGTATGCGCGTGTATCCGACATGATGTTGGCTGGAGTCGCGAGCGCAAAGAATCTCTCCATCAGGATCTTGCGTTGGTCGGGGTCGGCGAATACGACGTGCGGGTCCATCGGCTCGTACGGGCCCGAGCGGTAAAACAGATCGGGCAGCAGGACGAAGTAACCGTAGGTTGCGAGCCGCTCGCCGATTTCGAGCATTGCGGGCCGGATGCCGAGCCCATCCATGAAGACGAGAACGGCCGGCCACGGACCGCTGCCGCTCGGATGATATACGTAACTCGGACACGTCCCGTCTTTGGTTTCGATCTCGGCCTTGCTCATACGAATAAGGGTTGCACGGCGCTACGGGCCGAGCGCAACACCAATCGGTAGCGCCAAGTACGATCCGGTAACGACTTGCCGCGGGGGCTGCGTTCCTTTGTGCGCATCGAGTACGAAAATGGACGGTGGTCCGTCCAAGGTCGAGCCGCTCGTCGAGTAAAGCGCCGATCCCCGCAGCGCTACGCCGACCGGCGCGATGAGCGCCGGATTGCTCGCGAGGATCGTGCGATTCGGAGCGCTCTTGCCATTCGCAGTGGCGGAATAGCCGAGAATATTGTTGTCGCCGGCGTTAGCGACGTAAAGCTCACCCGAACCATTGTTCAACGCCATGCCGGTCGGGGAGTCTTGCTGACCCGTCCCAACGATCGCTCGCGCCAGCGTCGGGTTTGTGACGGGCGTCGCAAACTCGCTAACTTCGTTCGAGTCCGAGACGAACAGATCGCCGGAGGTATCGACGGCAACGCCGTTCACATCGGGGTGGCCGTCGGGAAGCGCGATTCGCTGGAGGCTTTTGGCGTCGCCTTTTGCACCGGGCGCGTAAACGGCAACATAGCCGTTCGAAAAGCCGCCGACGAACTCGTGACCTAGACCGTCCACCGCGACGCAGCTGGGCACGAACGGCAACGCCAGCTCGCGCGTCGGCTGGTCGTAGCCCGTGACGCCCTTGGCATAGACGAAGAGCGACTCGGCGTCCTCATCGGTAACGAGGAGGTCGCCGCTCGAGTCGATGGCGATTGGCCCGGGATTGTACGGAAGCACGAGCGACGAACCTGCCGGTGCTTGTAACGTGCCATTCGCATTGCGTGCGAAGCGAAAGACCGATTTTCCGTACCAGTCGCTAACGTAAAGCGCATTCGCCGTTAAAGGCCGTACGCCCGGTCGCGGTGCAATCTGTGCCTGGGAGCTTGCTCCACTCGGCAGCGAGCCTTCGCCGCTGCAACTCGACAGCGCGAGACCGACGAGCATCGAAAAAGTGGAGATTTTTGCGAACGACCGTTGGAGATTCACCGCGCGCCTCCCATCCGACGACTGCAACCGTGCACGAGACGTTTCGTCTCGCGACCGTAACCCCTAGGAGGCCTGTGCTCGCTCGCCTATGTGCGATCACCCTTTGTCGGGAATTCGGGGGTCGAGTGGTTGCCGCAAGAAGAACGCCTCGTCGAGCGGTGCTTTAATCGGCACGAACCTGCGCGGCGTCTGGTTGAAGTCGAGACAATCGTCGGCCGGCGAGGTCGCGCGTGTGTCCGCATCCGCTAGCTGCGCGAGTCCGAAGGTGTCTTCCGCAAAACGCAGCACGCTGGCAGTCTCGTACTGAACGTGCGACACGTAATTTTTCTTCGCGTACGGCGAAATTACGATCAATCCAACGCGGAAACCCAAGCCGTCGTAGCCTCTGTGCGGTGGAGGAACGGGATCGTAAAAGCCGCCCCAATCGTCCCACTGGACGAAGATGACCGTCGAATCCCAAAACTTGCTCTCGCCCACGGCGTTCACGACCGACGCGACCCACGACGGTCCGCCTCCGCCGCCGCAGTCGGGATGATCGGAGTTTTCGCAAAGCGGCGTGATCCACGTAAAGCTGGCCAGTTTTCCGGCCTTAACATCCGCTAGAAATCGCTTCTGCGGCGTAAGCACGTCCGTTTTCCAATCCGGTCCGTAGAAGATATGCCGTATGGCTTGATATCCCGACCACAGGCCGCCAAGCGGCACACGGTAGCCGTTCGTGTAGAAACGCCACGGTAAACCCGCCTTGTCGAGTTCGTCGCCCAGCGTTTGCGAATCGAAACACGGCCGCTGCACGCCTCCATACACACGTTCGTGCTTGATTATCTCTACGTCGTCCGTCTTGTTGCCGCCGCATCCCCAATAGGAATACGGTACGTCGACGCTCGATTTCGCCTGAGCCGCGATGATGTACTGGTGCGCGACAAAACTCTCGTCGATCTGCGATGCAAACATGTGATCGGCCAACACGAATTCGTGCGCCATATCCCAATAAGGCTTACTTTCCGAGTGCGGCACGTACGAGTACTGGCCGCCGGGCGAGCCGTAGACCTGTTCGTTGTTGAAGCCGTCCATCCGGCAGTGCGTGCCGGGAATCTCACCGGTTCCGTTGCAGTCCTCAAACATCGCATGCGCCGAGTGATCCATATCGTATTGAACCTTGAGCGACATCGGCTGCAGGCGAATCTTTTTCCCGGACGAGTCTTTCCCCGTCGGCGTGGTGAGCGCTCCAGGATAGCCCTCAAACATATCGTTGAAGCTTCGGTTCTCCTGAATGACGTACACGATGTGGCGAATTTTCCTCGTGCCGCTTAGATTGAGGGATTGCAAGAACCCGTTGTTCGCAACGACGGGCTGCGGCGTTGGATTCAAAGACGTCGAGCACGACGAGAGGGTGAGAGCGACGACGAGGGGCGCCGCCAGCTCGGAGAGCCGCTTTCCCATTGGTTAGCCAATGCCATACGCCTGCGAAGCTTCCTTCCGCTCCGGCGAAAGGGCTGATCGCCCGGCCGCTGCTATAAAACCAGCAGGCAATATGGAGGTCGCGCCGAGAAGAAGCCATCGATCCGATTCACACTAAGGGAGCGATTGTGAATCGATCCTGGAAATGGCTGCGTCGATCGCCGAGCCGGCAAATCCCAACGTCGTGGCTGGCCCCTCGGAGGCAACGCTTGCGTTCGCTTCCTCGTACTGCCGCTCTCAGATCAACTCTATTAAGGAGCATATGTGAAATTCCTGAAAATTTGCCGCACCGCTCGTCGCGATGCTGGCGATAGCCGCTTGTAATGCAGGCGGCTCTTCGAGCGTACCCACCGGTGCCGGCACCTCTGTAATGGGTCAGTCGGCAATCACCCACATCCCCGACTGGCAGGCGCGGCATCTCGCGCGTGCTGCCTGCCCGCAAGTCGTCGGCAAGCCGACCTGCCTCGCGCTCATCGCTACCGGTAAGAACGGGGTACCGCCCCCCTGCAGTCCGACGTCAAGTTGCGGCTGGACAGCGACCCAGCTCGAGCAGGCTTACAATCTCACCAGCTCGTTAGGAAAAGGATCGGGGCAGAAAGTCGCCGTCATCGAGGCCGGCGACGACGCGGATGCCGCCACAACGTTCGCGGGCTACCGCAGCCAGTATGGGCTCGGGACGGGCACGCTCGTGAAGTACAACGAGGACGGACAAGAGTCTAACTATCCTCCCAGTTGCGAGGATTATGGCTGGTGCATCGAGACGGACCTCGACATCGAGATGATCTCTGCCGCATGTCCGAAATGCACCGTGTATCTCATGGAAGCCAAGGACGGCTCCACGATCAGCGACTTCGAACAAGCCGAAAAGGAAGCCGTCAAGCTCGGCGCGACGATTCTCAGCAACAGCTGGATCTGCTACGGCAGCGGCGACTGCGGCGACTCGAACTTCTCAAGCTACTTTGACTCAAAGGGCGTCGCGTATCTCGCCGCATCCGGCGACGAAGGGTACGACCACATTGGCGGCCCATCGGTACTCGCCAGCGTCATCGCGGTCGGCGGCACCCAGCTTTCCGTAAGCGGTTCGAAGTACTCCGAAACGATCTGGAATGGCGCGGGCGCCGGTTGCGCCGACGCCGCAGAGGTCGGAACCGCCATTCCGAAACCATCATGGCAAAAAGATCCCGATTGCACCAGTCGCACCGACGCCGACGTCTCGTCTGAGGCCGGTGTCTCACCTGGCGTTGCTGTGTACAGCGCCCTCTACGGCGGCTGGTTCGACATTGGTGGCACCAGCGTAGCCTCACCGTTCACCGCCGGCGTCATCGGCCTTGAGGGCAACGCCACGAAGCTGAACGCCGGCGAGAGCTTCTGGAAACTCAAGAAAAAGGCGCTCAAGAAAGACCTTCACGACATCACATCGGGCTTCGACGGCTCCTGCGGCGGTGAATATCTCTGCACGGCTGGAACGAAGCAGTTCAAGACCTACTCCGGCCCGGGCGGCTGGGGCACGGCCAACGGCATCAAAGCGTACTAAAGACCCGTACGAAGCCGAATCCCATGAAAGGCGGGCGCACACGCGCCCGCCTTTTATAATTTATTGCTCGTCGGGAATTCGGAGGTCGAGCGGCTGATGCAAGAAAAACGTCGCGTCTCGGGCGGACTCGATCGGCACGAACTTGCGGGGCCTCTGGTTAAAGTCGAGACAATCGGCCGCCGGTGAGGTAGCACGCGTGTCGGCTTCCGACAGCTGCTCGAGCCCAAAGAGATCTTCGGCAAACCGCAGCACGCTCGCCGTCTCGTACTGAACGTGCGAGACATGGTTCTTTTTCGCGTACGGCGAGATGACGATCAACGGCACGCGAAAACCTAAGCCGTCGTAACCTTTGTGCGGCGGAGGAACGGGGTCGTAAAAGCCGCCCCAATCATCCCACTGGACGAAGATGACGGTAGAATCCCAAAACTTGCTCTGCCCCACGGCGTTCACGACCGATGCCACCCACGACGGCCCGCCGCCACCACCGCAGAGCGGGTGATCGGAGTTCTTGCAAAGTGGCGTGATCCACGTAAAGCTGGCGAGTTTTCCGGCGCCGACGTCGCTGAGAAATCGTCGCTGTGGCGTAATCACGTCCTGTTTCCAGTCCGGTCCGCGAAAAATGTGTCTGACCGCCTGGTATCCCGACCAGAGCCCGCTCGTCGGCACACGGTATGAGCTCGTATAGAAGCGCCACACCAAACCGGCCTTATCGAGTTCGTCCCCGAGCGTTTCGTAGTTAAAGCAGGGCCGCTGCGAAGGTCCGAATCTGCGCTCCTGCGTGATCGTCGCGACCTCGTCGCTCTTGCCGCCGCTGCATCCCCAAGAAAAGAGCGGCACGTCGACGCTCGACTGTGCCTGAGCGGCGACGATGTATTGATGCGCGACGAAACTCTCGTCGAGCTGCGATGCAAACATGTGGTCGGCCAACACGAATTCGTGCGCCATATCCCAATACGGTTTGCTCTCCGCGCGAGGCACGTAGGCATACGGAGTACCGTTCGGGTTTCCGTAGATTCTTTCGTTGTTGAAACCGTTCATCCGGCACCCCGTGCCGGGAAGCTTCCTCGTTCCGTTACAAGCTTCGAACATCGCGAACGCGGAGTGATCCATCTCGAAAGTCGTTTTCAAAGAAATGGCCTTCAATGTCACCTTACCGCCGGAAGAATCTCTCCCGGTTGGCGTTGTATCGGCCCCGGGATATCCTTCAAACATGTCGTTGAAGCTGCGGTTCTCCTGAACGACATAGACGACGTGACGAATTTTTCCGGCACCACTTCCCTCGAGCGATTGCAGCAACGGGTAGCTGGGGACGAAGGGGACCGGCAACGTTTTAGAGGGCGAACACGCCGAAAACGTGGCGACGGCGGCCCAAAAAACCGCGGCACTGAAAAGCCGCCTTCTCATGAACGTGGAGTGCCCCGAGGCCGAAAAAGCTTCCTTCCGGCGGCCCGGCTAGCAGGCGATGCATAGGTCGAATCGTGAAAGAGTACCGTCCCCAAACCAACTTCCCGAAACCAACATAAGGAGTACCAGTGAACCGAACCTTTAAACTGCTCGTGCCGCTCGCAGCGGCACTGGCGATCGCTGCGTGTAGCGCAGGCGGCTCGCCGAATATGCCCAGCAGTGCCGGCTCATCCCAATTGGGCTCGGCAATCACTCACATCCCTGAGTGGCAAGCCAAGCACCTCGCGCGCGCCGTCTGTCCGCAAGCCGTGGGCAAGCCGGTCTGTCAGGTGCTGCTCGAGCACACGGGTGCCAATCCGCTCTGCTCGCCGTCGACGAACTGCGGCTGGACGCCAGCGCAACTCGAGAAGGCCTACAACCTTACCGGTTCTTTAGGAAAAGGATCGGGACAGATCGTCGCGGTCATCGAGGCCGGCGATGAGTCGACCGCCGCCGCTGATCTCGCAACGTACCGCACCGAGTACGGGCTTGGAACGGCCACGTTCGCTAAATACAACGAGACCGGACAAGAGTCGAACTATCCTCCCAGCTGTCAGAACTACGGCTGGTGTCTCGAGACCGATCTCGACATCGAGATGGTCTCCGCTTCGTGCCCGAAGTGCACGATCTATCTCATGGAAGCCAAGGGCGGTATCAACGACTTCGAAGCAGCTGAAGCCGAAGCCGTCAAGCTCGGTGCCAAGATCCTCAGCAACAGCTGGAGCTGCCCTGAGGACTGGGATTGCGAAGATCCCAACTTCCCGAACTACTTCGATACGCCCGGAATCGCGTATCTCGCCTCCACCGGCGACGACGCCTACAACACCATCGGCGCACCGTCGGATCTCGCGACCGTCATCGGCGTCGGCGGCACGCAGCTCTCGCTGAGCGGCTCGAAGTACTCCGAAACCGTCTGGAATGACGCGAGCGCGGGTTGCTCGAGTCCTACCGTCGTCGGGAGTCCCGGCGTTCCGAAGCCCTCGTGGCAGCACGATCCGGATTGCACCTACCGCACCGACGGCGACGTGTCGTCCGAATCCGGCTGCTCGCCTGGCGTTGCTGAGTACGTGAGTCAATACGGCGGCTGGACCGACGTCTGCGGCACGAGCGTTGCATCGCCGTTCACCGCGGGCATCATCGGGTTGGCGGGCAATGCCGCCAAGCTGAAGGCCGGAGAGAGCTTCTGGAAACTCAAGGCCAAGAAGCTGAAGAAAGACCTTCACGACATCTCGACTGGCTTCGACGGCTCCTGCGGCGGCGAATATCTTTGCACCGCCGGCGCCAAGGGCTCACTCGGGTACAAGACCTACTCCGGCCCGGCCGGCTGGGGCACCCCGAACGGCATCAAAGCCTACTAACGACCAGTACGTAACCCAACCCATGGAAGGCGGGCGCAATCGCGCCCGCCTTTCTCAATTTCGTTAATGCGTGAACGGGGCCGTCTCGAGCGGGTTGCCGCGCGAGCTCGCCGAAGCGCTTTTAGCCCCTGTTTGGGCGGACTTCTGCTACTTCACCTATTAGGAGGCACATGCGACCATCATCACGCGTGATTGCGTCAACGTTGGGGCTCACACTAACCCTCACTGCATGCGGAGGACAAAACTCCTCGCTTCCGTCGATGCTCTCGAGCAATAATGGCGGACCGATGGAATCCTCCGTGCGGGCGGCGACGCCAGAAAAGCCTTTGATTTCCGTTCCGAAGCTGTACGGAGATTTGACATATACCGATGCGGGAAGGCGAGCTGCCACCGCGCCGGTTAGAGTCTCTCTGACGCTTCGCTACAATCATCAAGCCGAACTCGACCGACTCGTTGCGAGTATCAGCGATCCGCACTCAAGAGCGCATCGTCAATTCCTAACCGCGAAACAGTTCAACGATCGCTTCGCGCCAACAGAGGCTCAGGAGAAGCGGGTCGTTCGCGAATTGGAACGCGCCGGCTTCACGATCGAAGAACGTTTTCCAAATCGAACGATCGTGGATGCGACGGCTCGCACTTCGACCGTCGAGCGATTCTTCGCAACTGAGATTCACACCGTACATCAAGGAAAGCACGGCGAGCGCTACGCGAACGTCACCTCCGCGACCGTGCCTTCGTCAATTGCCAAACTCGTACGCGACGTTTCGCTCAATAATCTCGTCGTCGTCCGTACCGTAACCGATCAGAGCGGCGTCGAAGGACAGCGGAGCGCCCCGCAGTTTCAAACCGACGGCCAGGGACGCCCGATGATTCCGCTTGGAGGAGTTATTGCGCCCCAGGACTCCAACGGCAACCTCGTCAACGGAAACTTTGCCAGCGGTTCGCTCAGCCCCGGCTGGATAAACGAAAGCACCACGCGGGGCAACTACGTGCAAGTCACGACGGCGCAGTCGTACGAAAGTACGTATTCGGCCTTCATGGGCACGTTGTCGCCACCCGAGGTCAATGGCTGGGCTGCGATCGCTCAAGAAGTAACCGTTCCCTCCGGCGCCGTCCTCAGTTTCTGGGTCTACCAAGGCTCCAACGAAGGCCAGATGGGCTATGGGACCAAGTACGCGTGGCAAGCCGGATATTTGCTCAACTCGCGCGGATCGATTCTCACGACGTTCTATAAGACCGTAAACAACACCAATGGTTGGGTAAACTATCAAGTCAACCTCGGCGCATACGCCGGTCAGAAGGACTATATCTACTTCGGTTCTTACGGCGACGGCTATTCGCAAACGTACGTTTACCAATACGTCGATGACGTGGCTTGGCTTGGCGCGACGCCTTCGCCATCGCCGACACCGACGGCCGCGCCAACGGCCACTCCGACGGCGAAGCCGACGGCCACTCCGACGGCAACTCCAACGGCTACGCCGACCGCAAGCCCAACCGCAACGCCAACGGCTTCACCAACTCCGAGCAGCGGATGCAACAACTCGTCGCCGGATAATGGGCCGCTCACCAACTCATCTGGAACCCTCGCAACCGGCGTCGCTAAACCGTTCGATTTCCCGGTGCAGCACGGTTGCAACGGCGCGGGCTACACGGCCGCCATCGCGATCGACGACCCCGTAAACACGAGCTACCTGGCAACGTATCTGTCGGCTGCGGGCGTCACACAGACCGGTACGGTGACGAATGAAGCCGTCGACGGCGGCGGCAGCGGTGACGACGCTGAAACGGATCTGGACGTACAGACGATCTCCGGATTAGCGCCGGGCGCGAACATCATCGTCTACGATATGGGTTCGCTCGGCGATCAGCAGATCGAGGACACGTATAATAAGGTGCTGACCGACGGAAAGGCGACGGCCGTTAACTCGTCGTTCGGTGGCTGCGAATCGAGCGACGTACCGTTTGCCGATTCCACGAACTCGATTGCGGAGCAAGGAGCTGCCGAAGGCGTCGAGTTTTCCGCTTCGAGCGGCGACTCGGGAAGCAACGAGTGCAACGGTAGCAAGGGCGTCAGCGCGCCGGCCGGCGGTCCATACTTCTCGTCGATCGGCGGGATCGACTTCACCGATAGCAGCGGCGGCGTTCTCGAGACCGTCACGATGGGCAGCGTCGACGGCTATGCAGGCGGCGGCGGCGTCTCGACGGTCTTCGCGCTTCCCAGCTATCAAAGCGGCATCACCGGGATGATAACGTCGGGTCGCAACCAGCCCGACATCTCGCTGCCGTTCTATCCGGTAGCAGTCTATACGGGCGGGAGTTGGGGCGAATACCTCGGAACGTCGTGGTCTTCGCCGGCTTCGGTCGCAATGGTCATCGAAGCCAACGAACTCCACTCCACGAAGCTAGGCTGGATCGATCCGACGATCTATAGCTTGTTCGGTTCGACCGGTTATAGCGATTACTACACGCCGTGCACGTCCGGCAGCAACGGTGCGTACTCGTGCAGCGCCACGCAGTATAACCAAGCTGCCGGAATCGGAGCTCCAAAGGCCTGGGCCTTGGCCAACGCTCTCTAGAGCTCCCGGAGGGTCACGATCGCAAGCGGGGTGTGCTAATGCACACCCCGCTTGTCGCCCCTCGCACACGCCACTTAATCAAGTTGAGGTTTTGCTAGATGAGTTGTTCACATTGCGCCGGGGATCTTTTTGGAGTTGGCGTACCCGCGGGCTCGAATGCCGTCGCCGGCGTTGCAAGCGGTGGGCTTGCGGCCGAGGAGGCAGCGGCGCACGAGCGGCCGACGGTGTTCTCCGGGGGCACCTTGATCACAATGGACGACGGTAATCCGGCCGCGGAGGCCATCGCAATCGCCGGCGGCAAGATCGTCGCAGTCGGCGCCTTGGATCAGGTGTTGGCGCAGGCCGGCGCCGATGCGCGGCGCGTGAATCTCGCAGGCCGAACGCTGATGCCGGGATTGATCGACCCGCATCAACATCCGCTTCCCGGTGGCCTGATGCTTGCGAACACGATGTCCGTGAGCTACGACCTTTACAAGACCAAGGCCAAAGTTCTCGACGCCTTACGCAACAAAGCATCGCAGACACCCGGCGGCCAATGGATCTACGCATCCTATTACGACAATGTATTGCACGGCGGCTATCTCACCATGGCCGAACTGGACGGCGTCACGACGGCACATCCGATCTTCGTGTACTACGCGAGCATGCATTCGGCGACGGGAAACCGGGCGGCGTTCGAGGCCTCCGGCATCGGCCCGTCGACGCGAGAGCTTCCCGGGGGCGGTTACTTCGGTGTCGATGCGAACGGGCAGCAGAACGGCATGATTCAGGAGATGCCGGCGCTCATGAAGTTCCTCGCCGGCTTTCCCAAACTGACGCCGGAGTTGATCGCGAAGTCGGTGACCACGTTCTTGTACGGCTCGGCGGCTCTGGGCATCACCATGGTCCACGAAGCCGGCGCGTTCGCACAGACGCCCGAAGTGTTCGAAGGCTACAAGGCATTCGCGGCGCACTCGCCGGTTCGCTACAGCGTCAGCCCGATGGTTGACTATATGGATCAGGCGATGCAGTTTTTGGCGCCGTACGGCCGGCCCGGCGCCTCGGCGCTCGAAATCCCAGGGAGCTTGCTCTCCTTCTATGCCGTGAAGATCGTCGCGGATGGTTCACCCCAGCAAGAGAGCGCCTTTCAAACTCAGCCATATCTCAATTCGACCAACCGGGGTGAGGCTAACTACACGGTCGACCAACTAAACGAGTTGGTAATGAAAGTCAAGAACGCGGGTTGGCCGGTTTCGATCCACTGTAACGGCGACGCATCGCTGGAAATGGCGCTCGACGCGATCGAATCGGCGTACGGCTCGAGTTCTGCCCCGCCGACCGGCGTCAATCGCATCGAGCACTGCCCTCAAGCACGCCACGAACAGATCGAGCGAATGAAGAAGCTGGGCGTGCAGCCGAGCCACCTGATGAACAATCTCTACTATTACGGCGCGGCCTACCGCGATGCAATCTTCGGAGCGCAGCGCGCCGCCGACATTTACCCGGCCGGCGACTTCTTCGCGAGCGAGATACCTTTTTCGATTCATAGCGATTGCCCGTGCTCCCCGGTCGCGCCGCTGCGCGAGATCGGCACCGCGGTTGCAAGAGTTTGCTCGGTCGATGGGAGCGTCGTCGGTTCCAAGCAGCGCGTGCCGATCGAGGCGGCACTCAAAGGGATGACGGTCGTCGCGGCGTCGCACTGTGGGATGGGCGATAGACTCGGCTCGCTCGAGACGGGAAAGTATGCCGACCTCACGATCCTTGAAGACGATCCCCGCGACGTCGACCCGACAAAGTTAGGCGACGTCAAAATTTCGCAAACCTGGGTGAAGGGACGAAAGATCGAGATCCCGAGTTCCTAGAAAGAGCATCGGATGACGCCACAGGTTCAGTTTCAACTGCCGATCTTCTTCGACATCGGTGCGACCTTCATCTGGGCGGTCACCGGAGCCGCCATGGGAGTGCGCCGCGGATACGACTACACCGGAATTTTCGTAATGGCGTTCGTCTCCGCACTTGGGGGCGGCCTATTGCGCGACGGCATCTTCCTCCAGCACGGGCCGCCGGTCGCGGTGCGCGGCCCGATGTATCTGATCACGGTATTGGTGGGCGCGATGGCCGGAGGCGCGATCGGCGTTTGGGCCGGCGGCCGAAAGCCGACGCTTCTTTGGCGAACCCTCTCGAACAGCGTCGACGCATTGGGCCTGGGAGCCTATGCATGCGTCGGGGCTCAGATGTCGCTTGAGATGGGGTTGGGTGCTCCCTCCGCGGTCTTCATCGGCGTCGTCAACGGCTGCGGGGGCGGCCTCCTTCGCGACGTCTTGACCAACGCGATTTGGATGCTGCCAGGCCAGCTGCTCGCAATCGCGGCGCTGCTCGGTACCATCGTTTTCGTTGGGCTCGAGAGTCTGACGCGGCTCGGTGCAACGAACTCCGCCTGGATCGCCATCGCCGTGACGTTCGTGATTCGCATGTTAGCGGTGCGCTACAACTGGCGAACGCGGGCGCTTCGCCCGCCGCCGACGTAAGCCCCGGCTTCATACTTTTTTAACACCTTGACGCTAGAGTCGCAACGTCTATCGGCCACCTCAGAGGGTGGCCATCCGTTCAACATCGTTAAGGAGCTAACATGAAGTCTGCCAAATGGTCACTTCGATCCCTTGCAGCACTCGCCGTCGCCGGCATGCTCGCCGGATGCGCCGGCGGCGCGTCGATGCCTGCGGCATCGACGAACGCTTCAATTCAACCCGACAAATGCAAATCCGACCACGGCGTATCGGTGAATCCCTGCTCGATCAGTCTGTCGCTCTCCAATCCCGACGAGAACGTAACGACGAAGGGCCCGAAGGGGGGCACCTTCAGCTTCAACGACGCGACGTGCGTGAAGGACGACATCGCAACGATTAGCGGCTCGGGTAACAGCTACAACGCGGATTGGGGCTCAAAGTCGGGCTCCTGCACCGCGATCTTTATCGATAAGAATTCCCAAGGCAAGAAAATCGGCACGGCAAAGCTCAAGATCACCAATAAAGCCTAGCGGACGGCGTAGACGAACGGAACGTGGCCGGGCGTTGCGGGCGCTCTTTACTTGCTTCTGATGCTGATTAACATCGTCTGGCCGAGTTCGCTCTCGAGCGGTCGCGCGATATTCAACTACGGCTGGATCACGCTCGGAGTGATGGTTATCATCGTGGCAGCCGGCGCTATCTTCGAGGCGATCGCACGGCCGGCCCGCCGTTAGCGCGTCGATGGGCCCCGAGAATCACACGGGGCCGGCGGTTGCACGCGGGGAGGATTTATGAGACAATCCTGCCTGCCTTAGGTCGGCACGAATCCCAGTTTTTAACCCCTTCCGTCGAGCGCCATGCTCCGTCATACGAGAGACCTGGTGCTCCTGAAAAGAGTATGTCCAATCGCTATTCGCAATAGAACCCGCAGGACCGGCCCTCGCGTAGCCAAGCCGAGCGTTCCCCAAAATACCAAGGAAGCTCCGCTCGAGGTGTTCGGCAGCATCAAACAGGTTTTTCCGAGCACGACGTTTTCGGTCGAACTCGATAATGGCCACGTGATCCTGGCACACATAGCCGGACGCCTGCGCCGTCACCGTATCAAGATTCTCCCGGGAGACCGCGTGGAGATCGAAGTTTCGCCCTACGACTTAACCAAAGGCCGAATCGTCTACCGTTATCGCGCCGGAGAAGAGCGCCGGATCCCGCAGAGGTCCGGACAACTGCCCTAGGGCTCCTAGTATCTCGACGAAAGCTTAAAGCGGCCGGACGTGCAGATCTCGATGATCTGCTCGTTGCTTAGCCGTTGGAACGTCTTCGTAGCGTACTCGAATGGCTCGCCCGCATTGGTTGCGTCGTAGCGAGCTTGCGCACCGGGATTTAGTTGTGGACGCTGCTGTACCGTCTGTTTTTTGAAATTGACGCGATACGCCAGCTCCTCTCCGAACAGCACGACCTCCCCGCGCGCATTGGCATAGCCTCCGAAGACCGGCTCGGAAAGCTCGGAGACGTTGCGGCCGGTGCCATTGGCGCTGATCGAGAGGACGGCGACGGGTGAAAGAGTGCTCGGCATGTCAGATATTAGACAGCCGCAGCCTCCAAAAGGTTGCATTCCGCCGCTTGCCGCTTTGGGCGTCACCCCTCCCCTAGCACTTGCGCGTGAGGTTATAGCCCGACCCCGACAGGTGTTTTCCGTCTGGCGAGAGTTTGACCGTGTGATTGCCGTAGTAGGTGAGCGTCACCGTCGAACCATCGAGGATCCAGTTGCCCGAGACGCCTTCGTTGTCGGTGAGGTCGCCGTTAAGCTGCATGCTGAACGTCAGCTTCGGATCGTTATCCGAAACCCAGTTGCCGACGAGGTTGGTGGTGGCGCACCCCGTCGGGATCGGCGTCGCTGTGGGCATCGCGGCGAGCGGCGTTATCGGACCTCCGTAAAATTTGTGCGCGATGTCCAGGCAGAGTGCATTTGCGCCGAACGGGTTCGCCGGCAGTTGAACGGCGCAAACAAATGTCACCACGTAGCCCTTCGCGAGCGGGTAGCAACGCACGGTCGCACCGGATGAGGCAGCGCCGGTCGCAATGTTTTGTCCCATGGCGAACCACTCGCCGCTGCCTGGCGACGATTCGGTTGCGCCCGGCAAGTACGTCTCCAGCGCGGCCTTCGCCTTCGCGCTGCAATCACTCAACGAGCCGGTGTCGCTGACGTGCCGAATTCCCGCCGAAAGATCGACGGAGGCGATCGCCGGGGCGTGCGACAGCGAGCCCAGGAAGAGCGCCACCGCGAACAGCCAGAGTCCACGCTTCACGTTCAAAACTATCGCGCTCCTGCGTCAAACGCCGTCGCTAGTTTCGTGCAAAGGGCGGTGGCACTATCGACACTGGGAGGCACCTGAGCCGCGCACGTAAAGGTTGCAAGGTAGGCGCCCGCGAGCGGATAGCAGTTGATGGCAGCCGCCGCCGTCGAGCCGTTCGCCGAATCAGGCGCGGCGAATGCCAGCCACTCGCCGGTATCGCCGCCGAGTTCGACGGCGTTTTGCAGCACCGCGTTCAGCGCGCTCTTTGCGGCGTTATTACAGGCGCTTACCGGCTGACTCTGGACGACCTTGGCAGCGCCGACGTTCATGTCGAGCGCCGCAGGGGCCCGCGCGGAGAGCAAGCCAAAGGCGACGACGAGGCACCCGGCTAAAAGCGCGACACGACGGCGCGAGATTCTCGTCACGGTAAACCTCCTGGGGCGAGGGCGTTAGACGAGGGAGACGAACGTTCCCTTCTCGCAGCGTCCGAGCGTGCACCCTTGTGACCGACGGAGATTTGCCATGGGAACGTCAAGAAAGAAAATCGACGCCATTTACGAGCTGCGTGCGGCAGCCGAAAACAAGGCCGTGGCAGAAAGAGCGCTCGAAGACGAGCCGGTCGCCGAACGTCGCGACGAGTTGCTTCACGCCCAAATAAAGCTTGAAGAGAAAACGATCGAAGCAATTGAAGTCTGCCACGATTGCGGCCGGCCCCATTCGTCCGACGAAGCTCACGAGAAGAGTATCCCTTAACGGGGCGACCCCGGCGACAGGTTCTTGAAGAAACGCAGCCCGGTGCCTCCGTCCATAAACTCGATTCCGTCAACGACCTCGTGCATGATGAAGAGACCGTATCCGCGAGGCGCTCCTTGCGGCGGAGCGTTGACGCTTTGCGGCGGAGTGAAACCCCGCCCTTCGTGCCGGATTTCCGCGACGAGCCGCGCGCCGTCCAACCAGCACTCCACCGATAACGTCGGGCCGCCGCCGTGTTCGACGCAGTTAGCCAGCGCCTCACCCGCTCCAAGCTCGAAGCCGATCAGATCGTCACCGGAGAGCCAGCTCGCCGCAAACTCCGCGACGAGCCCGCGCGCCTGCCTCGCGCCGGCCGCCGAGCACGGAAAACAGCGGGTAAACCGTGGGGTGCGGCTCACGAGCAGGACTTCAGTCCGGCGGTTGAGCTTCCGGCCCCTGGCGAAGCGTCGCAGCCCCGATGCCGGCCGCCTCGCGTAGGGTTTTGACATCGGTGACGAGCGCCGCTCCCAACGCGTCCTTCGGCGGGCATGTAAGATCCGGCGAAACCCATTGTTGCCACGTGATGCGCAGCGTCGACCCGAACGACGCGCTCTTCACGCAGGGAGCGCTGGTTGCGTTCCCCTTTCGCGCGGCCGCGAGATCGCCGAAGAAGCGCTCGACCGTGGCTTGCGCAACGGTAAATGGCTTCGGACTCGACGACCCGGCTGAAACGGACGCAGAACCATCGGAGCGTATCTCAATTCGATATCCCTGCGTGTTGGTCGAACCGGAATCGACGATGACGGCGCTATCGAGCGGCACGACACCTAGCAGAAAGAGGGCGGCGTAGGCGGTGAAAATTAGGGATGTAACTCGATCGAGTGCCGGCTTCACGAAAACCTCCAACCATCGGAGTGACGAGAATGCGGTTGCGTTGCTTTCGCACGACGCGCTGCGATGCCTCGTTCGCACGCCGCTTGGCAAGGATCTCGCGATTGCAAGCAACGGCGCGGCGATCCTGGAGAGCGCCTTCGTCGCGCGCCGGCGCATCGCCGAGAGCAAACCGAGCGACGCGCTGCTCGTTGAAGCAAGCGCGCAAGTCCGAGCATATTTCGCGCGGCGCCTGCGGCGTTTCGATTTGCCCTTCGTGCTCGATGGGACGGCGCTCCAAATGGCAGCCTGGCGCGCTGTCGCATCGCTTCGCTTCGGAGAGTTCGTTTCGTATGCCGACGTTGCGCGCGCGATCGGGCGTCCCGGAGCGCATCGCGGCGTTGCCGCCGCCATGGGCGCAACCCCGCTCGCGCTTTTTATTCCGGCTCACCGCGTGATCGGTTCGGACGGGCGAATCAAGGGAGCGGACCCCAAATCGATACGCGCGCGCCTCGCCGCTTTCGAACGCGCTCACCGAGTCGGGGGATCCCCATAGCGCGCATTCTCGAGCGTCTCTTCTAAAAAGGCTGCTTGATAGGCGAGGATATCTCGGACGAACGGGAACTGCGGATGGCGACGCTCCGTCGTCGTCCGATAACGGTCGCCGTCGCGCTGCAAGATCTTCCAGTTCACCATCAACGGCAGTGCGGCACTAACCCTGCGCCGCGCGTGGCGCCGCAGCTCCGGATCGACGAAGATCCCCGGCGGCAGACTCGCGATGCCCTCTTCGACTGCGGCGCAGGCTTCGTCCACCGTGAATGCTTCGTCGCGATGGTGCAGCCACGCACCGAGGAGCTGACTGGTCACGACCGGCCGAATTGCCGCCAACGTAGGAAGCATCGGCGCACCGTTGAGCGGAAGCACGCGGTAGAGCATCGAGAGCCGCCGCGAAACGAACGGGTCGTAGCTGACACCGATTAAATAGATCGTTGCGAGCGGAGCCAAGCGATGGACGGCACCGCGCATGGGCCGGAGGCGCCCGTCGTATGAGTAGTGTCCCTCGGGGGTGAGATAGAACGTGCCGCCGCGCCGAACGACATCTTCCAGCAGCGCCAGGTCCTTTTCGAGGTTGTCGCGGGTTTCGTCGAGGATTTCGCGCCGATAGGGTTCGCGCACCGTTGAGATTTTTACGACGGCGCGCGCACGGTCAAAAAACTCGCTGCGCCACAGATCGCCGCTCTTGGTTTCGGGAGGAAAGCGAGAGGCCACCGAATCGTCGAAGATCTCGCCGATCAAGAGTGGGCCATGCCGCCGATGGACGGCCCACGCAAACGCAGCCAACGCCCGTGCGCCCAGCTCGTTTTCGAGTGGCAGAAGTCCGAGAGTCATAAAGAGCGGTCCGGCGTTGACTGCACGCAGCGCAAACCGCAGCCACGGCAACCGGTCGGCAAAAAAGCCCGGCTCGTACATACGGCGCGAGCTCGCCGTAAATATCGGATGCCGCCAGGAACCGCTCTCCACCGTCGTCGACGAGACGATCGCCGGTGATTCGAAGTCGTGCTGATGGTTGGCCACGATCAGCGTCGGACCCCGCCGCCGGGGGAGCCTTCCCCAACTGCGCACGCGATAGGCGAGGTGATCCCACACGTAGTTCGACGTAACGGCCGCAAATCGCAGCGGCCAGCCCCATAGCGATGAAAGCGGCCGGCGCCCAACGCGCAACACCGACAGCGCCGCAAGCGCAAAGCTAAAGCCCGAGAGTCCGAAGACCGCTTGATAGCCGGCGCGAGTTCCGCCGAAGAGACCGATTAGCCAGCCCCCGACCAACGGAGCGACGATGTTCGGCAGGCTCGTCGCGATTCCCCAAAGGCCAAGGTCGCGCCCGACGTCGCGCATCTTCGGGATCGCGTCCATCGCGAGAGCCCAGCCGCTCGACATCACGCCGCCAAACCCGATGCCGAATATCAGTGCGAACGGGAGCATCCACGCCAGAACCGGCGCAAGCGCAAACCCAATCGTCGCCGTGGACATCAACGCGATCGCAAGTGCGGTAACGATCTTTCGAGGAACGCGATCGGAGAGCAAACCAAGATAGAGGCTGGAGATCACGGCGCCCACGATCGTGCAAAACGCATACAAAGCCGTTCCGGCCGAAGGGTTGCCGATCTTTTGGACATCGCGGAAGAAAAAGAGCACGAACGTTTGCAGCATCGTCAATCCGAAAAACACGAGTACGCGAGCGACAAAGACGATGATGAAATCGTGCCAATCGCGAACCCGAGCGTGTTCCTCTCGGTCGTACGTTCCTTCGCCGATTCCCAACAGGGTGAGACCACCCGCGGCCATCACGATGGCCGTCGCCATAAAACTTAGCGAAGGATTGGGCATCGAGCCCGCAATGGCGAAGCCGAGCACGCTGCCGACTAGCGTGCTGGCGCCGCGCACGCCCGATACGACGCCCCAGTTCCGTTGCGGCACCGATTCGGGAAGCAATACCTGGTAGGCACTCAGCGCGACGTTCGCGCCCAGCGTCGCGATAATCAGGAGAACGGCGAACCATGTCAGCGAATGGATGTACGAGAGCGCGGCCAATGCGCCAACGTCGATCGCAACACCGGCACCGACGAAGGCGCGACGCGAACCGCCTCGGCGCCTTAACGCATCGGAGAACCATCCGGCGAAAAGCGGCACGACAGCCGTCGCGAGCGCAACCGTGCTGGCGAGCACCGCGAGCACGAAGACGTGATTCTCGGGTGCCAGCTGGATCGTCGTAGCCGGTACCGCAATCGCCATCAACGCGGTATCTTGAACGGTCAGCGGGATCCAGAGAGCGTTGAGCATCACCCAGCCGCCGATTTCGCGCAGATTGGTCCTCGTGATGCGGTTAATCACGTGTTCCTTAAGTGGTTTATTGTTTGACGGCGTCGATCAGCACGATTCCCCGACCGCCAAAATCCTGCAGCTCACTGAGGGCGGCGATGGCCGCACCGACCGGCGTATCCGGATTGGTGACGTCGTCGAGCGAAAGACCGGTTTGCTTTCTGATTTGCGCATCGATCGGATCGCGGAAAATTTTCGGCGCGTATTTGAGCCGGCCGATCAACTGGAGCATCGACCCGGCTTTATCGTTGAGCACTTGGGGATCGACCACCATGACGACCACTCCGTGGCGTTTGCCGGTTTCCACGTTCGTGAAAGCTTGAAAGTCCAGGCCGAGCTGACGCGTGTGCGTACGCACCGAGTCGATACCGTTTCCCGTAACCGCGACCGCGTAGCCCGCCGGCGGATGCGCGCTTAGATCTCCGAGCCACGCTTCGAGTGCCGGCATGAAGGCTTGGGTTCCGGCAACGACGTCGTGGCCATCGTACGTACCGGCTCCTTGCGCGAAAACGGCATGATCGGCGATCCCCGGCGCTGCCGTGATCGTGCGATGCCATTGGTGCGCCGAAAGCACGTTAGCGCCATCGAAGAGCGGAAAAGCAATCGGGTCGCCGGAAGGGCCCCCTGCCGAGCCATGAGTGCCGCCCGAGCATGCGGTCAGCGCGGCCACGAGCACGGCGAAACACGAACGCTTCATCGAGGCAGACGATTCGAGGAGAAGCTCGCCGCCCCCCGTAAGCCCTGCAAGCGTGCCGCTATCATACGGATCCTATCTTAAAGTTGACGAGCTCCTCGCCTTGCAGCAGCCGCTCTCGCAGCCTGCGCATCACGACGAGATGCTCTTCATCATCATCCATCAAGTTTACGAGCTGTGGTTCAAACAGATCTTGCACGAGTTAGACGCCGTGATGCTCGAGCTCGATCGCGATGACGTACCCTCGGTTGCCAAACGCTTTCGCCGCATTCACACGATCCAGCGGCTGCTCGAACAACAAGTCGACATCTTGGAGACGATGGCGCCGCAGGAGTTCAATCAGTTTCGAGACCATCTCCATCCGGCCAGCGGGTTTCAATCGGTGCAGTTCCGCGAGCTCGAGTTCGCTTGCGGTGTCCGCCGCACGGAGGTCCTCAAGTGGATCGAACTCGACGACGCGCAGCGCATCCGCCTCGAGCGCCGCGCCGATTCGCCGTCGCTGTACGATCTTGTCAAGGCACTGCTCGCACGTCGCGGTTTCGCCGTCGAGACGTCGCCGGCGCTGGTCGAAAGCGTGCGACAAATCTATTCGAACGAAACGGCGCATAACGACTTGTATCGCTTGCTCGAGGACCTGATCGAATTCGACGAGCGGTTCTTGCTCTGGCGCTGCCGTCACGTGCTCATGGTGGAGCGCATGATCGGCCAGCGGCCCGGAACCGGCGGCTCGCTGGGCGCTCAATATCTCCAGCGCACGTTACAGCAGCGCTTTTTCCCCGAACTATGGGAAGCCCGCACCTGTCTGGGCGAGAGCAGCTACGGATGAAGCGATGGCGCGAGCAGTTTCCAATTCTCGCAGATTCCACCTATCTCGTCAGCCATTCGATGGGAGCGGCACCGCTTGGGGCCAGAGAGTCGCTAAAAGCATATTGGGACGAGTGGGCGAGCGAGGGTCCGGAGGCTTGGGAGCGGTGGCTGCCCCGCATCGGCGAAATCGCCGACGGCATCGGTGCAATCATCGGCGCTCCGCCCGGCTCCGTCTTCCTCGGGCCGAACGTTTCGGTGCTGCAAGCCGCACTCGGAAGCTGCATCGACTTTAGCGGCGATCGCAACGAAGTCGTCTACGAGTCGCTGCAGTTCCCTTCGCTCACGTACGTTTGGCGCGAATGGGAGCGTTATGGAGCGGTCAATCGCATCGTCGACTCCGACGACGGCCGCACGATCCCAACCCACAGAATCGTCGAAACGATCACCGAAAAGACGGCGCTTGCGGTACTCTCGCATGCCTATTACGTCTCCGGCGCAATCGCCGACGTTCGAGCGATTCAGAAGCGCTGCCGGCAGGTGGGCGCGCTGCTTTGCGTGGACGCCTACCAGACGACGGGGATCCTTCCGTACGACGTAACAGATTTGGATTTAGACGTCGTAACGGGAGGATCGCACAAGTGGCTCTGCGGAGGGCCGGGCTGCGGATGGATTTACGTCAAACCCTCGTTAGCGCGCGAGCTGTGTCCGGCCGTTACCGGATGGATGGCGCACGAGCGTCCGTTCGCGTTTGAACCGTCGCCCATCGTTTACGCCGCATCGATGTACCGTTTCGGCCAGGGAACGCCGACGATTCCGGGATATGTCGCTGCGGCGCCCGGCCACGAAATTATTCGCACGATCGGCGTGCCGCAGATTCGCGAGCACAACATTCGCCTAACCGAGAAAATCATTGCGTTGTCGCTCGAGCGAGAACTCGTCGTTCGGACTCCACTTGAGCCGGAGCGCCGCACCGGCTGGATCGGCATCGATTTCGACGGCGCCGAAGCCGCCTGCCGTCGGTTGGTAGCGAAACGCGTCTTTGTGGACTATCGCCCCACCTGCGGCATTCGCCTCAGTCCGCACTTCTACACCGGCGACGACGAAATCGAGGCGTTTTTCGTAGCCTTAGACGGACTGACTTGATCGGGTCGATGATCGTCGACCACACCAAGATTGGCGCCGCGATCCGGCGCCTTTCACTTCCAGTCGCCGTGCAGATGCTCGGAGATCAACTGCTCGGGGTCGTCGACACCATCGCAATCGGCAGCTTGGGAATCGTTGCGCTGGCAGGCGCGACCGCGGCGAACACGGTATCGCTCGCGCTCACCTTCGCCGCCTTTGGCTTGGTCAGCGGCACGGGAATCATCGCGGCACAACGCATCGGCGCACAGGACGTCGAGGGATTCGGCCGCACGCTGCGCGCCGGGGCCATCGCGCCGGTTGCCTTCGGCGCATTCTGCCTGCTGCTTAGTCTATTGGGAGCGGGCGCGGCGATCCACGGATTGATCGGCAATTTGCCCAGCGCTCATGCAAGCGCAATCTATCTAATCTTGCGCTGCGCAGCAATCATGCCGATTGCGCTCTCGGCGACGCTGATCGTCGGAATCGGCGCGGCCGGGAATCAGCGTCTCGGCGTGCTGGTGCTGGTCGTGGTCAACCTCATTCACATTCCGCTGTTGCTCGTCCTCGGGCTCGGCTGGTGGACGCATCATCCGTTCGGCATCGTCGGCGCCGGCGTCTCGTCGTTGCTCTCCGAGACGATCGCCGCAGCATTCGCGATCGCATACGTCACACGATACCCGCACTACCGCGTCTTCGCAGAGCTCGGGGTTTCGTGGCCGCTGGCGCTGCGCTGCGCCCGATTGGGCCTTCCCGAAGCGGTCTTCCTGCTCGGCGCGCTCTCACCCGACGTCTTCATCGTCGCAATGCTCGCGCCGCTGGGTGCGATCTTTGTTGCGGCCTTTCGGGCGCTCAACGTCGTTTCCGACCTGACCTTCATCGTGCCAAGCCCGCTACAAAGCGCGGCACAGATCGTGATCGGCCAACGTTTGGGTGCGGGCGATCCGCTCGGGGCGCGCTGGTTTCTCGAGCGGGCGCAGCGTCTTTTGCTCTTCGCCACCGCGCTGACCGGCGCGCTTATCGCGCTGGTGGCATGGCCGTTGGCCTACGTCTTTACGCTCGATGCCGCAGCGGCCACGCTCGCGGCGCTGCCGCTGGCGCTCCACATGGTCACGCTTCCCCTCAAAGGGTGGGCGATGATCTCCCTGGCGCCGATTCGCGCCTCCGGCGACACGCGCTTTTCGATGACCGTAGGCCTGGTCTGCGGCGCGCTCGTGATTCCCCTGTCGTGGATCGGCATCGAGCGGCTGCACCTTGGGCTCTATAGCGTCCCCATTGGCTGGATCGCGGCTTGGACTACTCGCGTGCTGCTCACGCAGTGGAAGCTGCGCGATGGTGCGTGGATGCGCCGCGCCCCGCTGGCGGCGTAGGCTCCTGACGGCGGGTTTTCCATAAGATTTGGTCCAAAGCGCGCACTATGGCGTTCACCGAGGGATTCATCTCGGAGCTGGTGGGCCGCCGGGCGACCATCAACGACCTCCCGATCGGAAAGGTAACCGACTTTGTGGTCGGCAAGCCGGACGCCGTCTTTCCCCAGGTCGACGGGCTGGTAATCAAGACCACGCAAGGCCTGCGCTTTGCTCCGATCGAGACCGTCGCCGACGTCGACCGCAACGGAACCGTCGCGCTGACGATGGCCCCAAAAGAGCCCGTGCCGCCGGAACAAGAGGAGCTCTATCTCGTCGCCGATCTGCTCGATAAGCAGATCGTCGACGTTGACGGCCGCAAGGTCGTGCGCATTAACGATATCGAGGTTGCCAACGCCAACGGGCGATTGCGCGTGGTTGCCGCCGACGTGGGAATCGCCGGGCTTCTTCGCCGGCTGGGATTGCGATCGTTTGGCAAGCGTTGGCTCTCGCGCATCGGCAACGTTCCGCGCTCGATGATTGCCTGGGATTCGGTCGCACCGATCCGCGAGGTCAATCCGTCACAAGTGCGCCTCTCGGTCAAAGAGAATCGGCTGGCGCGAATGCATCCCTCCGAGCTGGCCGAGATCATCGGCGAGCTCTCTGCCCGCGAAGCCGCCGCCGTCGTCGGACAGCTGGACGACGAGACCGCCGCCGACGCGTTCGAACATCTCGACGCGGATACGCGCAAGAACCTGATCGAGGACATCGGCACCGAGCGCGCCGCCGACATCATCGAAGAGATGGACGCCGACGACGCAGCCGACCTCTTAGCCGAGCTTCCGGAGGAGCAGCAGTCCGAACTGCTCGCCGAGATGAACGCGTACACGGCCGGCGAGTTGCGCGAACTGGTGAAGTATCCCGAAGACACGGCCGGCGGGATGATGACGACGGATTACGTTTGGATCTATCCGCACCGCACGACGGAAGCCACGATTCGTAAAATTCGCGAAATCGCGCCGGTTTCGGAGTTCATCTACTATCTCTACGTGCTCGACAAGAGCGACCACGTCTTGGGCGTGCTTTCCTTGAGGACGCTGCTGCTCGCATTGCCGACCGCGTTCATCGAACGCATCATGGATACGGACCTGGTGACGGTGGCTCCGGACACGCCGGCGGTGGACGTCGCGTCGACGATCGCGAAGTACGATCTCCTGGCGGTACCCGTCGTCGACGACGCCGGCAAGCTGCTCGGCATCGTCACCGTTGACGATGCCATCGACGCAATCATGCCCGACGATATCGCGAAGAAGCTGCCGCACCTGCGCGCTCGCCATCATTTGCACGCCGCCGCGCCGTGAGGGCGGAGGAGATCGTTGTTTTCGCCGAGGCTCTCGCGCGCATTACCGCGTCGGGAGGCGGCCCGAAGGCGCTGGCGGCGCATTTGGCGCGAGCGGCCGGGGGCGGCGTACTTCTCGAAGACGCGCAGTGGCGTCACCTCGCCGCAGCCGGCTCGCACGACGTTCCGCCGAGCGCGCGAAGCGTCGTCGAATCGGGCGCTGCGGGAAAAGCGCTGCGCGTTAACTCCGGGGATCTTCACGTCGGCTGGCTCTCGCTCTTCGGGACCGACTCAAAGCCGGATGCCGAGCTGATGCTGCGGCTCACCGCGGCGGCGATCGGCGTCGAGCTCGCGCGCGACGCATCCGGCCCGCGCGCGAGGAAGGGAACGCTTTGGAGCTCGCTGCTTTCGGAGAGTTTTTCCGACATCGCAGCGGCTCGTGAGGAGGCCGCCGCACACGGCGTCGCCCTCGCCCAGCAGTATTGCATCGTCATCCTCGAATGCGATGCAACCGGCGCGGCACCGGCGGTAATGACGGAGTTGCGAGCGCTTGCGATCGACGCTTTTCGCCCAATCGATGCCGAGCTCGGATTCTTGGAGCGGGAGCAGTCGCTTGTCGTTTTCGTGCCCGCCGCCCGCGCCATCGATGCGGCCAACGCGAAGACGGCTGCCTGTTTCCTGCCGCGTACGGCCGCGCGCCGAAAGTTGCAGCTGCGAATTTCCGGCGGCGTCGGCAGCGTCGAGTCGGCAACGGCCCTCGCCCGCAGCGAGGCAACGGCTGCAGCCGCGCTGACCATCGGGCGGCGCCTCTTCGGATCGGCCCACGTAGCGGCGTACGAAGATCTCGGCGCGTATTCGTTGTTATACGAAGGTGCCGACGCGCAGCGCCTTCGAGCCTTTGCGGCCGGCGTGCTCGCGCCGCTGCGCTCCTACGACGAGAAGCATCAGACGGAGCTGGAGCGTACGCTCAAGCTGTATTTCAATGTTGGGCAGAACGTCAAGACTGCGTCGCTATCGTTGAACGTTCACCGGCATACCGTTTTCTATCGCCTGCGGCAGATCGGCGAAATCACCTCGCGAACTTTGGAAAGCCCGCACGATCAACTGACGTTGCGGATGGCCATTGCAATCGATGAACTCCACGTCTAAGCCACAATGGCGCCGCCCCTCCAACAAACGCGAAGTCGTCAAACTCGCGCGCGAGGAGGACGTGCGCTTCGTCCGCCTCGTCTTCGCCGACGTTTTCGGCGTTAGCAAGAACGTTTCGATCCCGGTCGAGCAGCTCGACGACGCGCTCGAGGGCCGAATAACTTTCGACGGCGGCTCGATCGACGGCTTCGTTCGCGGGGAAGAGCTCGACATGGTGCTTCGTCCCGACCCGGCGACCTTTACGATTTACCCGTGGCGCGCCGCGCCGCAAGGGCGAGAGGGGCGGCTGATCTGCGACATCGCGATGCCGGACGGTACGCCGTTTGAAGGCTGCCCGCGAACGACGCTCCGCCGCGCTATCGAGAGCGCTCCGTCGCTGAGCGGTACGCGAATCGGCCTGGAGATCGAGTTCTATCTCTTCGAACGCTCTGCAGCCGGCGGCCCTTCAACCACGACGACGGACGTCGGCTCCTATTTCGATTTCTCGGCCAACGACCGCGGTGAGGAGGCACGCAACGCGATGGTTGCCGCGCTGGGTTCGATGGGCGTTCCGATCGCATCGGCGCATCACGAACATGGTGCGGGCCAGCATGAGATCGACGTCGCGCACGACGATCCGCTCGCCGCCGCAGACCATGCGCTTACGCTGCGCACGATCGTCAAACACGTCGCCGCCGATTTCGACCTGGATGCGACCTTCATGCCAAAGCCGCTCGAGGAGCGCGCCGGCAGCGGCTTACATGCGGATTTTCGCCTAACCGATGAGAGCGACGAAGAGACCGCACTCTACGTCGTCGGTGGATTGCTCGCTCATGCGCCGGCCCTCACCGCGATCTGCAATCCGACGGTCAATTCCTACAAACGTTTGGTCGCGGCATGGGACGCACCGATATATTCGGTCTGGTCGGAGCGAAGCGCGAACGCGCTCGTGCGCGTACCGCCGGGACAGAAGCCCCCGCGCATCGAAATGCGCAGCCCCGATCCGGCTTGCAATCCGTATCTCGCGCTCACGGTCTTGATCGGAGCGGCGGCGGACGGGATCGCGTCGGGCACCTTGCCGGGAAATCCCTTCGCCGGGTCGACGTACGATTTGACCGAACGCGAACGCCGCGAGAGCGGCATCGGCACGCTGCCGAAGTCGCTGCGCCAAGCTATCGCCGAGCTCGATGCGGATCCCGTCGTGCGCGGATCGCTGGGCGATCATCTCTACCATGCCTTCCGCGACGCAAAACTCGAAGAGTACGAGCGCTATCGCCGCGCCGTCCACCCGTGGGAACGAGAGCGTTATTTAAGATTGTACTAGATCGGGAGCTCTTTAGTTTAGACGGCTAGGCCTTGGGAATGATGAGTCTTGAGGTATTATGCATGGCTGATGATAGACCCGTAATAGTTGAAAGTCGCGGAAACTCGGCGGGCCCGGTCGCATGGGTCGTTGGGGTCGTGATAGTCGTTGCAGCGATCCTGCTGGTGATGTTCTATTGGCATCCCTGGAGTATGACGTCGACCACAAACAGCACGACCGTCACTCAACCCGCCAACGGCAGCACCCAAAAAAGCGATACCACGACGAATACGAACACGCAGCCTCACTAAAAGGGATGGAGCCGGGCTCTCTCGAGACCGGCTCTCATTCGGTTACGCGTCGTCGCGGAGGAAGATCTCTTCGACCGGACGATCGAAAAGGCGCGCGATCTTGTAGGCCAGCGGCAGGCTTGGGTCGTATTTTTGAATCTCTAACGCATTGATGGTCTGCCGGCTCACGCCGACTTCGCTTGCGAGTTCCGCTTGGGACCAATTACGTTCCGCCCGTAAGACTCGCAACACGTTCTTCATCTATAGCGCTGCCGCGCGATCAGGTTTCCTAGAAACCAGCTCGATCCAAGAACCGCCCAAACCCAGAAATACGAGATGTCCGGGGCACCGACGGTGCGCTGCAGGAAGCCGTAGGAGAACGTCAGGATCGCCGTCGCACCAAAGGCAAACATGATTCCCTCGGCGATGATCCGTTGCGCGAGCTCGTCCGCAGCGCGGTACTCTCGCATGACAAGATTCAGAATGCCGAAAGCGGCGATCATTGGGGCGAGCCCCACAATGACGCGAACCGGCAGCGCAACGATCATTTTTCTGTCGACCAACGTCAAGCTTGCGAACAGGAGCCCCGCATAAACCGTTAGCCACGCGCTCAGCGCGAGTAGATAACGAGGCCGGCAAAATATTCCCATTGCTTACGCGGCGACCAACCAGATGTTCATAAAGGCAGTGTATGGCAAGCTTGACTAAATGTCAAGCTCGCTTTACTTTAATCGAGTGCAGCGGCAGCGCCGAGCAGCTTCCAGGCGTGCTCGACGTCCGCTCGCTGCGTTCGCAGGTTGCCGATTGCAAGCCGAAGGGCATAGTGCCCGTCGACTTTCGTATGCGAGAGGAAGACCTCGCCCGTTGCGTTGACGGCGCGCAGGATCTCCGCATTGAGCGCGTCGCGCTGCGCCTCGTCGACGCCGGGCGGCGCGTAGCGAAAGCACACGACGGAGAGCGGATGCGGCGCCATGACCGCCCACCCCGGCTCGGCGCGAACCCACGCGGCAAACTCCGAAGCGAGCGCGATGTGCCCGCGGAGCAGCTCGCGGATGCCTCGCGCGCCAAAATGCCGTAAGACGAACCACAGCTTAAGCGCCCTGAAACGCCGCCCCAACTGCAAACCGTAGTCCATATAGTTGACGACACCGGCCTCAGGCGTCGTAAGATACTCCGGCACGAGGCTAAATGCGCGGCGAACGATGGACTCGTCTTTCAAGAAAAGCACTGAGAGATCCATCGGAACGAACATCCACTTGTGCGGATTGAGCACGAGTGAATCCGCGAGCTCGACGCCTTCGAGCATCCAGCGAAACTCCGGGATTATCGCGGCGGCCCCGGCGTATGCCGCATCCACGTGCAGCCAAACGTTGTGTCCGCGGGTCACCTCGGCAATCGCGGCAATCGGATCGACCGACGTCGTGGAAGTCGTTCCCACCGTAGCAACGACGGCGAGCGGCCGCATTTTGGCCCGTTCGTCGGCTTCGATCGCGGCGCGCAGCGCTTCCGGGTTCATCCGATATGCGTCGTCGCACGCAACGCGCACCACGTTCTCTTGACCGATGCCGAGCGCAATCGCTGCCTTCTCGACGTGCGAATGCGTTTCGGCCGTGATATAGATTCGTAAGGGCGGCAGTTCGCGACCGCTCATACCCCGCTCGCGGATCTGCAGCCCGAGTGCATCACGCGCCGCCGCCAGCACCGTGAAACCGGCGATCGATGCGGTGTCGTAAATCACGCCGGTCCATTGCGGCGGCAGGTCGAGCAAGCGCGCCAGCCACCGCATCATTACCTCTTCCAGCTCGGTGGCCGCGGGCGATGTGCGCCAGAGCATCGCCTTCACGTCCAGCGTCGCCGCCAAGGCCTCGGCGACGATCGCGGCGGGCGCCGAGCTCGTGGCGAAATAGGCGAAGAAACGCGGATGATTCCAATGCGTCGTGCCCGGGACGACGATTCGCTCGAAATCGGCGAAGATCTCGTCGAACGGCACGCCCTCCTCGGGCGCGCTCTCCGGCAGCAAAGCCGCGATTTGCCCGGGCGCGACCGCCGGCATCACGCGATGCGCTTCCGGCTGCGCGAAGTACTCGCGGATCCAGGCGCCGGCTCGGTCGAGTCCGTCTCGCAGGGCCTCGTCATCCATACCGATGGAGTGTTGGCGCATCAGACGGAGAAGGCCCTGGCATGAAGTATCGGACGTATCCGCGCAGCGACGTGACCGTCAGCGAAGTCGGCTTCGGGCTCTGGACGACCTCGACCGGATGGTGGGGCGACAAGAGCGACGACGAAGCCGTTTCTTTACTGCGTGAAGCCAACGATTTCGGTGTCACGTTCTTCGATGCCGCGGACACGTACGGCAATGGCCGAAGTGAAGAGCAGCTCGCCAAAGCCTTTGCAGGCCAGCGCGAAGGCGTCGTCTATGCGACGAAATTCGGCTACGATTTTTCCGACGCCGGACAAGCGCGGCGCGGGCAGTCCGAGTTGCCGCAAGATTTTTCTGCTGCCTTCGTACGCGAGGCGCTCGAGTCGTCGCTGCGCCGTTTGCAAACCGAATATATCGACATCTATCAGATGCATAATGCGCGCATGGCCCAAATCGACGACGACGCGTTATGGGAGCTGCTCGAGTCGTTCAAACAAGAGGGCAAGATTCGCATATACGGCGTCGCGCTCGGTCCCGCGATCGGTTGGCTTGGCGAGGGTGTCGAAGCCGTCCGCCGCCGCCACGTCGCGACCATGCAGATCATCTGGAATATCCTCGAACAGTATCCGGGCGACGAGCAAATCCGCGCGGCCGGCGATGCCGGCGCCCCGACCGGGTATATGATTCGCGTACCACACTCCAGCGGAATGCTCGAGGGGCATTACACCACCGAGACGACATTCCCCAAAAACGACCATCGCCGCCATCGGCCCCGTGAGTGGTTACTTCACGGCGTCGAAAAGGTCGCGCAGCTCCGTTTCCTCGAGCGCCCAAACCGGACGCTCGGTCAAGCGGCAATCCAATGGCTTCTGGCCGAACCGAGGGTCATGACCGTTCTGCCGAACATCTACGATTCGGAACAGCTGCGCGAGTTTGCCGCCGCGCCGGAAACGCCGGCCTTAACCGCCGCAGAGCTCGAGCAAATCGAAGAGCTCTACGACAAAAACTTCGGCATCGAGGAACCGCCAATGGCCTTCAAAGGCACGATGACCCTTCCTGAGCCCTCGCTATCGCCCGCGTCATCCTAAGCCATGAAACCCGAGCAGATTTTCACGCAACACGCCCCCGCGCCGATTGGACCGTACAGCCAAGCGATCCAAGCCGGCAACGAGCTGTATTGCAGCGGCCAGATTCCGGTGGATCCGCGGACGGGCGAGTTGGTGGGCGACGATGCCGCCGCGCAGGCCGAGCGCGTCATCGAGAATATCGGCTCCGTCCTCTGCGCCGCCGGCTATCTATATGCCGACGTAGTCAAGACGACCGTTTTCTTAATCGACATGAACGACTTCGCCGCCGTCAACGCCGTCTACGAGAAGTACTTCGGCGCTACCAAGCCCGCGCGCTCGACCGTCGCCGTCGCGGCCCTGCCGCGCGGCGCCCGCGTCGAAATCGACTGCATCGCCAGAACCTAAGAACCGTTATTGCGGGGCGCTGTCCGAAGACGTCATAAGGCGAGCCGTCTCTTCTTTGGCGATCTGCGCGACGTCGGGGTCGAGCGAATTCGCTGCCGCCTTGAGCTGCTGCAACGCGAGTTCTCTTTGGCCCTGAGCTGCGTAGGCCCGCGCGAGCAAGTAGTGCACTCGGCCATCGTACGGCGCGGCGGCGACGCCCTTGAGCAGCGACGCTTGAGCCAGCGGATAGAGGCCGTTCTTTTCGTAATCGATCCCTAGGTTCACGTACGATTCGGGAACGTACGGATCGACGCCGATCGCTTCCACGTAATACGCGACGGCCCGCTTCCAGTCGCCGCGAAGGTCGGCGAGGTAACCAAAGTTCACGAGGGCTTCGGGGCGTTCGGGCTCCAACCGGCGCGCGCGCATGAAAACGCCGATTGCGTCGCCATACTGGCCGGCCTGTATTTTTGCAACTCCGATATTGTCGAGGCAAGCATAGTTCGTTGGATCGGCGTTGAGGCAGTTATTCAGATAGCCGAGTGCGGTGACGTGATCGTGGATGTCGAGGTACGCCATGCCGGCACCATTGAGCGCGGCGATCGATGTCGGGGCGGTGTCGAGCGCTCGCCGAAAATAGACGATTGCGTCGCCCGGGCGATGGACCGCCTCATACACTTCGCCAAGTTCTTCCTGGAGGTCCGAATCGGATGGCTCGGACTTAGCCGCGCGTTCCATCTCCGCCTGATATTGCGGCAGATCACCCTTACGCAAATGAAGCAGTACCAAGTCTCGAATGGAATCGGTGCCCGGCAGCGCGCTTTGGAACTGGAAGATCGCGTCGTCCACGCGATTCTCGGTGGCGTAGACGACGCCGAGGCGATTGTGCGTCTCCTTATCGTGCGGATTGCTAGCCAGAAGCTGCTGGTAGATAGCTTCGGCGCGATCGAAACGTCCTTGCCGGTAATAGAGGTCGCCGAGAAAACGCGCCGCATCAGCGCCTTTCGGATGAGTCGCGACAAAACTCGCGAGCGCATCGACGGCTCGATCGAACTCCCCCGCGGCGATCAATTGCCGTGAATAGAGGATCGCTGCCTGCTGGTCCACGGTGGCGTGGGCGTCGTTCGTAATGATGTCCGCGTCCTGGGCCAGCAGAGGCCCCGCGAACGTCGCGGTCAACGGCAGAACCGCGAAAACCAAGACAGCGAATGCGCGTCGGATCATTGTAGGCTCCCCTTCGAGAAGTATAGCGCACGGCCGCCGGGCGGCGTGACTCGGCGCTATCGCACGAGGGGCAGCACGTTGCTGGGCGTGAGCGGGTAGAACGTCATCGCGATGACGACAGCGGCGCAGAGTGCCGCGCTGGCCCACGCCAGCGGGACGAAGGGACGCAGATCGGGCTCCGGGCCCTCCTCCGGGGCATACATCGCGCGGATCACTTTGGCATAGGCATAGAGCGAGATCGCCGTGCCTACGATCAGTGCGGCGGCCAGCCAGATATAGCCGTTTGCCACGGTGACGGCTAGGATCAATATCTTTCCTAGGAAACCGGCGGTCGGCGGCAAGCCCGACAGCGCCAGCAAAAAGATCGTCATCGCCGCCGCAAGCCACGGCCGGCGCCGCCCCAGGCCGCGATAGCTGCTTAGCCGGGAGCCGTCTTCGTCGGAGCCCGATATTGAAGCGGCGACCGCAAACGCGCCTAAGTTCATGAACGCATACGCCGTCAAATAGTAGATCGCGTAACGCAGCCCAAGCGGCGTTCCTCCTGCCAGTGCGACGACGATATATCCGATCTGCGCGATGCCCGAGTATGCCAGTAGCCGCTTGAGATCGACCTGCGCGAGCATGCCGACGTTCCCCACGATCATCGAGATCGCCGCCACGATCCATACCGGCAGCAAGAGCCGCCCCGCGACTCCCGGCGGCAACGCGTCGTACGTGAAGCGCGCGAAGACGGCGAGCGCCCCGGTCTTCGTCACGACGCTCATGAAAGCGGTCACCGGCAACGGCGCCCCTTCGAAGACGTCCGGCGTCCACGTGTGGAACGGCACGAGGCTCAGTTTAAAGACCAGGCCGATAAGGAACATGCCGGCGCCCATCCAAAAGAGCGGGCTCGACGCGAGCGCCGGATTGACGAAATCGCTCAGCATGACGCTTCCCGTTGCACCGAAGAGCAGCGCCGCACCGAAAAGTAAGAAGGCCGTAGCGGTCGAGCTCAGGATCAGATACTTGAGCGCCGACTCTCGCGCGGTCTTTCGATCCACCGCAGCACAGAGCGCATAGAGACCCAGCGAGAGCAGCTCCAGACCCAGAAAGATCGCAATCAAGTTCGCCGCGCCGGCCATCAGCATCGCGCCGCACGCACTCCAAAGCATGATCGCCGTCGTGCCGGCTACGCGCCCGGCCGGCCCGATGGTGCCGTAGAGCAGCAACGAACCGGCCGTCCCAATCAGCACGATCTCCTCGAAAACGGTAGCGAATCCACCGGTCATGAAACCGCCGAAGAACGCATCGTACTCGTGACCGAACTGCCGCCCGGCGGCGATGCCCGCGGCCGCCACTCCAAGCAGCCCGATGACGATCGAAAGATAACGCCACTGCTTGCGACCGGAAAAAAGATCGGCGAGGAGTATCGCAAGGGCCGCCGCGGCGACGATCTCGACGGGAAGAATCGCGCTCCAGTCGGCGTTCGTGAACGAAAGCGTCACGGAAGATATCCACTCTGCGTAGCGGTGATTGCGGCATTGTCCAAGAGCGGCTTGGGAAAGACTCCAACCAAAAGCAGCGCGGCCAACAGCGGGGCGACGGCAAGACCTTCAAGCCACGTGAGGTCGCGACGAATCGGCAAGTCCTCCCGTTGGGGACCGTTCATGACGTCCTGATAGAGGCGCAGCATGTACGCCGACGCCAGCACGATCGCAACCAGCGCGACGACAACCGGCCAGACGTATCCGGCTTGATAGACGCCGATCAAGATCAGAAGCTCGCCGGCAAAACCCGCCAAGCCAGGCAGACCCAAAGCCGCGAGCGCCGCAATGCAGAGCGCGCCGCCGAGGCGCGGATTCATCCAGGCCAAGCCGCCGAGTCGAGGCAGAGCTTGCGTCCCTTCGCGCTCCTCGACGTAGCCCAGCAACAGAAAGAGTGCGGCAGAGAAGAGCCCGTGGGCGACGATATAGACCAGTGCGCCGTCGAGCGCAAGCGGATTCGCCGACGCGATGGCGATGACGATGAGTCCAAGGTGGGAGAGCGAGGAATAGGCGACGATCCGCTTCGCATCGTTCTGCGTCAACGCGACGACGGCGCCGTAGATGAGCGAGATCCCGCCCAGCACCATAAGCGGCGTGGCGTATTGATGGACGTACGCCGGTAACAACGCCGTCGCGATGACGAGAAATCCGTAGAGACCAGCCTTCGACTGCACGCCGGAGACCACCGAAACCATCGGCGATGGAAGCCCGCTGTAGGTCGGCGGCATCCACGTATGGAGCGGCCACACCGGCGTCTTCACGAGAAATGCGAAGGCAAACCCAGCGTAGATCCAAGCTGCCCAGCCGCCGGCGAGGGGAGCGCCTCCGCGCCCGATCACGTCGGTCGAGCCGTAGATAACCCCGAACGCCGCAGTCGCCAGCAGCAACGTCAAGCCACCCGCGAAATTGTAGATGAAATAACGCCACGCCGTCGCCGGATGATCGCCCCAACCGATGAGCCCGAAGAACACGGGGACGAGCATTAGATCCCAAAAGAGGGCGAAGACGAGCAGGTCGCGCGCCAAGAAGAGGCCCAGCATCGTCCCCTCGAGGGCGAGCAATAGCGCAACGAAGTCGCGCGTCCGCTCGACGCGGCACGCGGCGATCGCGCAGGCCGTACAGAGCGCCAACAGTAATGCGATCCAGTACGAGACCGGCGTCGCACCGAAATGGAACGCGGACTCGAAGGGCCGCGAGAGCCAACGCACGCTCCAATCGCCGGTACCAGCCGCCCAGACCGTGAAAAACGTAATCGCCGCCACCACGCTCCCAAGCGCTCGCGAGAGCACGCGATCGCCTCGCGGCAGCGTCAGGAGCAATGCGCCGGCAACGATCGGGAGCAGAATGCTGACGAGAACGAGCGGCATTAGTGCGCGGCCCCGGCGATCGCATAGTACGCGATAAAACAGGCCGCGCCAAAAACCAGAATCAAGGCATACGCGCGTAAGAGACCGGTCTGCAGCGAGCGCACGAGCGTTCCGAGCCAACCGGCGGTCACGACGATCTCGCGAACGGCGCCGTCGAGCACGCGCGGATCGAACACCTGGCCAAGAAATCGTCCCAAGGCCTGCGACGGACGTACGAAGATCGCTTCGATCGCGGCGTCAAAATAAAAAGCGTTCGTCAGAACCGCAGGCATCTTTTCGGTCTCAACGCGAAGCCGCTCGACCGCATCGCGTTGCGCGATCGCAGTGGCATAGCGCTGCCAGGCAACGGCAAAGCCGATCGCCACCACGATCACTACGATCGCCGAGGTGAGGTTCTCCGAGATCGCCGGCGCCCGAGTTTGGGAGGCGGCGAGATGCGCCTGCGCCGCGAACAGCGGCGCGAAAAAGTGCGCCCACGGCGATGCGTCGCCCCCAAACAGCAACGCGCCGCCGATCGCGACGCTCGGAACGACCAAGATCGCCACCGGCACGTTCATGATCCAGGCCCCGGCGCCGCCGGTGTGCACGGGTGCGTCACCTCGATACTCACCCAAGAATGCGACGAAGAGCAGGCGGAACATGTAGTACGCGGTGATGCCGGCCGTTACGATGCCGATTGCGTCGAGCCACGGATGCCCGTGCTGCAGCGCGCCGTAGATCACCTCATCCTTCGAAAAGAAACCCGAAAAGCCGGGAACTCCGCTGATCGAGAGCACGCCGGTCAACATCACCCAAAAAGCAAACGGCATCTTCTTCCACAGGCCGCCCATGCGGCGAATATCTTGCTCGTCGGAGAGCGCGTGGATCACTAGTCCCGCACCCAAGAAAAGCTGCGCCTTAAAGAACGCGTGCGTAAAGAACTGCGCGACGCCGGCCTCGTAGGCACCCACGCCGACGCCCATGATCATGTAGCCGATCTGCGACATCGTCGAATAGGCGAGGATGCGCTTGATGTCCCACTGTGCCATGCCGAGAATCGCGCCGAGCAGCGCCGTCACACCGCCGACCGTCCCGACCAGCAGCTGTGCCTCGCGGCTCACATTCCACAGCGGCGCGCAGCGAGCGATCAGATAGACGCCGGCCGTCACCATCGTCGCGGCATGAATCAAGGCCGACACCGGCGTCGGGCCTTCCATCGCATCGGGCAGCCAGGTATGCAACGGGACCTGTGCCGACTTGGCGGCCGCGCCGATAAAGAGCGCGACGCAAATCGTAAGAACGACCGCCGTACCCAGCGTTCCGGCAGCCGCAAAAGTGTCGCCGAAGCCGATCGAGTGCACGTGGGCGATGAGAACGAAGATCGCAAACATCACGCCGACGTCTCCGACGACGTTGATGACGAACGCTTTGCGCGCCGCGGCAACGGCGGAGGGCCGCTCGAACCAGAAGCCGATCAGAAAATATGACGCCAAGCCGACGAGGCCCCAGCCGACGAGCAGGCCGACGAAATTGTCGGAGAGCACGAGCGTCAGCATCGCAAAAACGAAGAAGCTCATGTAGGCGAAGAATCGCGCGAACGCGCGATCGCCTTGCATATAGCCGATCGAGTAGAAGACGATCAAGAACCCGACGCCGGTGATGATGAAGGTCCACAGCAGCGAGAGCGGATCGAGCAAGAGTCCAAAATCAAATCCCGGCATCCAGGAAAAGAGCGGCTGATTCGCGCCGGCGGCTCCCGCCACGTTCTGCGTCCCGTCGCGCCACGAAAGCAGCGCCAGCACGAACGACGCCCCAACCAACCCCGATACAAGCCATCCGGCCAGCGCGCGCAGCTGCGGCCCCAACCCCCAACAAATCACCGCACCCGCCAGCGGCAGCAGCCACAACGCGAGCAGCATCGGATAGAACCCTGCGACGCCGAGCACGTGGTGCGTCACGCCGAGATCACCCATGCAGCGTCCGAATATCGTCGACGTCGACGTACTTTTCGGGTCGGAAGGTCGTCACGACGATTGCGAGGCCAATCGCTGCCTCCGCGGCGGCGACGGTAATCACGATGAACGCGAACACGTGTCCGACGTTTTGGAGCCAGAGGCGGGCGTAGGCGATCAGCAGCAGGTTCGCCGCGTTGAACATCAGTTCGACGCTCATCAGCATGATGAGCGGGTTGCGCCGAACGATCACGCCGATGACGCCGATGAAAAAAATGACGGAAGCGAGGGTCACGTAGTCGTTGATCGGAACGCTCATCAGCCCTTGCCCTCGCGCAGGATCGCCTCGCGCACCGCGCGATCCGCCCGAATGCGACTCTCCTTCGCTTCGGCGTCGCTCATCTGTTCGCCGCCCAACGTTATGACGCCGATTACGGCGACCATCAAGACGAGTGCCGTTGCTTCGAAGGGAAGCAGCTGCACCGTAAAGAGCGCTTTACCAAAGTCGGCGACGCTGCCGAAAACGCCGGCAGTTCCAACCGCTCCGGTTGCCGGCGCCGCGGCCGTTTTGACGTTGGTGACGGCATAGATGAGGAATCCGAATGCCGCGAGCGTGAAGACTCCGGCGGGCAGCCAGATCTTCGGCAAGCGATTCGGGCCGGTAGGGAAGGGAGCGACCCCGCTGCCCAGGAGCGCGATCACGAAGACGAAGAGCACGAGGATCGCACCGGAGTACACGATGATTTGGATGACCGCCAAGAACTCGGCCGAGAGCGTGACGTAGAGCACGGCGAGCGTCGCAAAATTGAGCAACAGCGCGACGACGCTGTAGACCGGCTTTTTCGCGGCGATCGTCCATACGGCGCTGGCCGTTAGAATCGCCCCAAGCACCCAAAATGCGATCATTTCTCTGCCTCGGGTTTCTTGAGGATCGCCAGCCCCTGGTGCTGGGTCTTTAGGATCTCTCCTCGCCAGGTTGCGTTGTAGCCGGTATCGACGTCGGTCGTCGATTTGATCTCGGCGACGCGGCCGAGATCGCCGGGTATTCCACCGGGACGGTCGTCGGGAGCCGCGCCGACGCCGGCATCGGGCGGCACGAGCAGCCGGTCCTTATCGTAGATAAACGACCCTCGCCGATAATCGGCCATCTCGAAGCGCGGCGTAAGCACGATCGCATCGGTCGGGCACGCCTCCTCGCACATTCCGCAAAAGATGCAGCGAAGCTCGTCGATCTCGTAGCGCGCGGCGTAACGCTCGCCCGGCGACCGGCGATCGTCAGGCGAATTTTCCGCCCCGATCACGGTGATGGCGTTGGCCGGGCAAACGCTCGAGCAGAGCTCGCAGCCGATGCACCGCTCCTTGCCGTCGGCGTAGCGCCGCAACTCGTGCAACCCGTGAAAACGCGGTGAGTGCTGCTTTTTTTGCGACGGATACTGGATCGTCGGACGCTTCCGAAACATGAACCCGAAGGTAATCGATAAGCCTTTGAGGATTGCGCCGGGGTTATAAAGGTGCTTGCGTGAAGGCATGAGCGGTCTAACCCGTATACGCCACGACGACTGCCGTGATTACGAGGTTGAGCGTCGCCAGCGGCAGCAGAACCTTCCAGCCAAAGGCCATCAGGCGATCGTATCGAAGCCGCGGAAGCGTCGCGCGCAACCACATGTAAAAGAACATAAAGCAGGCAACCTTGATGACGAACCAGGCGACGCCGGGAACGAACGTCAGGTGTAACGGCGCGTTCCACCCACCGAAGAAGAGCAGCGTTGCAATGCACGACACCGTGAGCATGTTGACGTACTCGGCGATGAAAAACAAACCAAAACGCAAGCCCGAGTACTCGGTGTGGAAGCCTGCCACGAGCTCCGTCTCCGCTTCGACCAGATCGAACGGCGCCCGATTCGTCTCGGCAACGGCCGTGATCACGTAAATGATACAACCGACGAACTGTGGGAGGACGAACCACCAGCGCGCCTGCGCGTTGACAATGCCGTCGAGCGAGGTGGTGCCGGCCAGAACCAGGACGCCGACGAACGACAGCGACATGGCGAGCTCGTAACTGATCATCTGCGCCGTGGAACGCACGCTTCCCAGCAGCGGATACTTCGATCCCGACGCCCAGCCGCCCAAGCAGATTCCGTACACGCCCAACGAACCGATCGCCAGAATCAGGAGAATTCCGGCGTTGACATTGCCGATCGCCCAGGTTTGTCCCGATGCCGACGCGCCGAACGGAATGATTGCATAGACGCCAAATGCCGTCAGCAGCGAGATGAAGGGCGCCAGCTTATAGAGCAGCGGATCGGCCGTTTCCGGCGTCAAGTCTTCCTTGAGAATGAGTTTGGCAGCATCGGCGGCGGGCTGCAAGAGTCCCCAAGGACCGACGCGATTCGGCCCGGGGCGCAGTTGCATCCATCCCAGAATCTTGCGTTCGGCCAGCATCGCATACGCAAACGAAGTCACGACGACGAAAAGCAGGATCACCGACTTAATGAGGACCTCGAGCCACCACGCCATCTACGAGACTCTCATTCCTGCAAGCGACGGATCGTGCAGCCACGTTCCGCCCCCCGAAAGTATAGGCGTGTTACCTTTGTCATCCTGAGCAGCGCGCGAAGCGCGCGTGTCGAAGGACTGTCGAAGCACAAAGCGTTCGTCGCCAAGCGTAAAATCGCGCGGCTCGCTCGTGGCCGCGAGGATCACCGAACGCTCGAGTTCAGCCGTCGGTGGGAGTAAGACGCCGAGCGCTCCGGCCAGGTCGGCGAGAATCTCGAAATCGGAGCGAATGAAATCCGACGCCGAGAGCGAGGCGCTCACCGGGAGCAGTTCGCCGGCGAGGTTTACGATCGTACCGCTCTTCTCGAAGGCGCCGGCGGCGGGCAGAATAAGCGTCGCTCGCTGCGCGGTCTCCGTCATAAAGAGTTCGCTGACGACGACGAAGGGCGTTGCGTCGATCGCCGCGCAGACGGCTGCCGGATCCGCGGCGTTGCGCGCTGGGTTCGCGCCGAAAATGGAGAGTACGGCGAGTCGGCGGTCGCGCGCCGCTTCCAACATCTCAGACGAATCGTATCCTCGTTCGACCGGCGCGTACCCGGCGCCGCTGCCCGGCAGCATGCCCATCGCTTCCGCGCCGCGCGCGTTGGACTGCTCGCTGGTTATGTAGGTTGCCAGCTCGGAGAAATCGGCAAAGGCTTGCGCGTAATTACTTCCCACCTTCGGATCGATGCCGTCCCAAATCAGCGCGACGCGGGCCCCATCCGCGACGGCCGCTCGCGCCTTCACCGCGGATTCCTCCGAAACGATCGTCGCGCCGTTGCGCCCGGCTTTTTGGACGCGGAGCCAGAGGACGGGAGCGCGTTGCTCCGGCGACTCTCCAGCAATTACGATCGCTTGCGCGCGATCGATGTCCTCGAGCGAACCGCCGCGTGCGCCGGGCGTTGCCTGACGCTGACGCCCCGCGCGCCAATCGAGATTTCGCACGCCTGCGCTGCGAAAAACGTGGGCGAGTGCAAACGCTTCTTCGTTGGTCAGCCGTCCGCCGCCAATTGCGCCGACGCTCTCGGCGCCTCGTTGCGCGATCGCATCGGTAATCGCCTTGGACCAAAGGAAGAACGCATCTTCCCAGCCGATCTGCGTCCAACTTCCGTGCTTGCGATAGAGCGGCTGCTTCAGACGGTCCGGCGACTCATAGAAGCCGATGTTGTAGCGGCCGCGGTCGCAGAGCCAACCATCCGAGATTCGGTCTTCTTCGACGAGCATCGTTCGCAAAAGCCGCCCGTACCGCACGTCGGCGTACTGCCGGCAACCGACGGCGCATTGCGTGCAGCTCGTTTGCGTGCGCTCCAAATCCCACGGACGGGACTTGAAACGATAGGTTTTCGACGTCAAGGCGCCGACCGGACAGAGCTCCGTCACGTTTCCCGTGAAGTTATGGCGGTACGGACGGCCGCTCGCGGTCGCGATAATGTCTCGCGCTCCGCGGTCCTTGACGACGAGTTGCCGTTGCCCTGCGATGATGTCGTCGAAGCGGACGCACCGCTGACAGACGACACAGCGCTCCTCGTCGAGAACGATCGTCGGGCCGAGATCGACCGCCTTCGGCTTAGCGAGCTTCGGATCGGCGACGTCGGAGTTGCCGCGCGCATAGGCCATTGCGTAGTCTTGTAAGTCGCATTCGCCGCCTTTGTCGCAGATCGGGCAGTCCAACGGATGGTTGACCAAGAAAAGCTCCAGCACCATCGCGCGAGCCGCTTCGACACGCTCGCCGCGCGTCCGAACCACCATGCCCTCGGCCACAACGGTGTTGCAGGCGATCTGCAGCTTCGGAGCGCCTTCGATGTCGACGAGGCAGATGCGGCAGAGTCCCGCCGGCCCCAACTTCGTGTGATAGCAGTAGACCGGAATCTCTTGCTTGACCGTTTTCGCGGCTTCCACCAGGAGCGTTCCTTTTGGAACGCTGACCGGCACGCCGTCGATGGTCAGGCTGACGAGTTCGCTCTGCGGTGCGGTCGCCGTACTCATGCCGGCTGCGCCTGCGGCGCCGGAATCCGCGACTCGAACTGATCCGGAAAGCGGAGCATCACCGATTTCAAGAACGGTTCGATGGAGTCGCCCAGCGGACAAAGATTCAAACCGGTGATGCCGCTCGAAACGCGTAAGAGCATTTGCATGTCACCGGGAACGCCGCGGTAATTGACGAGTCGATTCAGCACGCGTGCGATCCAGTCGCCGCCCTCGCGGCAAGGTGTGCACTGGCCGCACGACTCGTGGGCGAAAAAACGTGCGAGGTTGTAGGCCGCCTTCACAAAATCGGTCGTGCCGTCGAAGACGACCATCGCACCGGAACCGAGCATCGAGCCGGCTTTGGCCAAACTCTCGTAGTCGTACGGCAAGTCCAACTGCTCTTCAAAAACGCACGCGGACGAACCGCCGCCGGGTTGAACCGCCATGAACGTTCGCCCCGGCCGAAGGCCGCCCGCGAGCTCGATGAGCTCGCGGATCGTCGTCCCCAACGCAATCTCGTAGTTGCCGGGATTGCGAACGTGGCCGGAGACGGAGACGACCTTATAGCCCTTGCTGCGCTCCGTGCCCACCGCGGCAAACCATTGCGCGCCCCGCTCGAGAATGGGAACGAGATAGGCAAGCGTTTCGACGTTGTTGACCACCGTCGGCATGCCATACAAACCTTCAACCGCGGGGAAGGGCGGCTTGAGGCGCGGCTCCCCGCGCTTGCCTTCCAGCGAGTTGAGGAGCGCGGTCTCTTCACCGCAGATATACGCACCCGCGCCCCGATGGACGGTGAGTTCCAAATCGAAGCCGCTTCCGAAGATATTCTTGCCGACGTATCCGGCGCGTGTGGCTTCCTCTAAGGCCGCGCAAAAAATCTCGTAGCCGCGCCGGAACTCACCGCGGATATAGATGAACGCATGATGTGAAGCAATCGCATAGGCGCCGATGAGCATGCCCTCGATCACCTGATGCGGCGTCTCCTCGAGGAGCATGTGATCCTTGAACGTTCCGGGCTCCGCTTCGTCGCAGTTGCAGACCAGGTAACGCAGGTGTTTGTCCTTCGGAAGAAACGACCATTTGCGCCCGGTCGGGAAACCGGCGCCCCCGCGTCCGCGCAGGCCGGATTGTTCGGCCAAGTTTAGGACGTCGATGGGCTGCATCTCGCGCACGACGCGCTCCCATTGCTTGTAGCCGCCACGCTGACGATACGCGTCGATGCCGCGCAGGTCGACTTCACCGATACCGGCCGTCAACACCCCAATCGACTTCGGCCGATTGGGGACCCCGATGTCTTGAAGAGGCGCTCCGCCTACGGCTGCGCGCCCCCCATTGCCAGAGCCGACGGGGACCCCGTGACCGGCACGGGCGCCTTCTTCTTGAGCGACTTCGACCACCGCGCGCGAATCGACGACCGCCCGCTCCGAGGTCTTGGTGAAGAACTCGACGTCGTGATCGATGATGTGATCGAGCATGATGATGCCGGTCCGATCGCCGACGCCTCCGGCATTGTTCGGCAGCGGGACGCCGATCGCGCCGGACGACTTCTTGCCGCGTGCAATATCGCTCTCTTGCGAGATCGCCCAGGTCCGCCCCGGAAATTCGATCTGCGCCATCGGCGGCGTCGAATACGTCCCGGAACGCATCGCAGCCAGCATCTCGTCGATCGCGCGCGGGGTCAAGCTATACACGAAGTCGAGATTTACCTGCATGCAGCTCGCTCGATCGCACGCGGCAAGACACTCGACTTCTTCGTATGAGAAAACTCCGTCGTCCGTCGTCTCGAGGTGCCCGATGCCGAGCCTTTCCCGAAAATACGCCATAATATCTTCGGCCCCGTTAATCGAACACGCCAACCCGCGGCAGACCTGCAGCATGTACTTCCCAACCGGCCGCCGATAAAGCAACGTATAAAACGAAACGGTCGCTTCGACTTCGGCGTTCGTGAGGTCCAGCATCTCTGCGACCGCATTCATCGCGTCCGCGCTGACGTACCCTTCGTGCTCTTGAAACAGATGCATCATCGGTAAAAGTGCGGAGCGCTTCTGCTCGTACCGCGCGATGATGCGCTCACACTCAGGCTTGAGCCGCTCAAGCAACGCCGGAAAGTTCTCCTCCCGCTCGTTCATGCGTCGTACTCGGGGCTTGGCATGATGCCTCGGAGCCGCTCGTCGCTCCGCCATCCTGGCTGCGCTCCTGCTGCCTGCCTCCTCGCTCCGCCGTCCGGGCTCCGCTCGTCGTGCAGAGCCTCCTCAGCATCACGCCAAGCCCCGAGTCCTTGCGTAGTCAATAGCCCAGGCGAACTTGCCGGCATTGCTCTCGCTAGAAAATGTGCGTCGCGAGCGTCGCGCGAGTGATGACGCGCTCTGGCTCGGCGTTGCGATGGGATGGTGAGGGGCCTCTGAATGTCCGAGCGGAGACAGGATGTCGAGAGCGAGGACTCAGGGAGCAGCGTTTTCGCAGGACGCGAAAACGCGAGCGTCCCCGAACCATCCCGTCGCGACGCCGAGCCGGAGCGCGGCATCAGCGGTCGACCTCGCCGAAAACGGGATCGAGGGAGCCTATCATGACGACGAGGTCGGCGATCAGGTTCCCCGGAGCGATGCCTTTCAAAGCTTGCAGATTGTACATGCTGGGCGGGCGCGTGCGGATGCGATACGGTTTATTCTCGCCGTTGCTGACGACGTAGTAGCCGAGCTCGCCGCGTGGCGACTCGACGGATTGGTAAACGTCGCCCGGCGGGACGCGGAAGCCCTCGCTGATCAGTTTGAAATGATGGATCAGCGCCTCCATCGAGAGCGCGATCGTCTCTTTGGGAGGGAGTGCGACCTTTGGATCGTCGATCATGACCGGACCGGGCGTGTCGAGACGCCGGCGAGTCTGCTCGATGAGACGGATCGACTGATCCATTTCGTCGAGCCGCACCAAGAATCGAGCGTATGCGTCCCCTTCGGTCCGCGTGGGAGTCTCGAAATCGTACGTTTGGTAGCCGCAGTACGGGAAGGCTTTGCGGACGTCGTAGGCGATGCCGCTGGCGCGCAGGCTCGGGCCGGTGACGCCCCACTGTACCGCTTCTTCGGGCGAGAGCACGCCGATGTCGATCGTTCGATCCTGGAAGATCGGGTTGGCCTGCAGGAGGCCACGCAGCTCGCGCATGCGGCCCGGAAACTTTTCGATGAGCGCGTCGAGTCTCGCGAGATAGCCCGCGGGGAGATCGCCGTTGAGTCCGCCGACGCGCACGTAGTTGGGATGCATGCGCGCGCCGCCCGCAGCTTCCTGCAGGTCGAGAATGTTCTCGCGTAAGTCGAAACAATAAAAGAAGACGGAGATCGCGCCGAGATCGATCCCGTGCGTGCCCAGCCACACGCAATGCGACGCGATGCGCGTCAGCTCTCCGATCAGCACGCGAATCGTCTGCGCGCGTTCCGGTATGCTGTCGGTGATGCCGAGCAGCTTTTCGACCGCTAACGCATAGCAGAGCGCGTTTGAAGAGGGAGCGAGATAGTCCATGCGCTCGATGACGGTCTGCGCCTGCGTCCAGAAGAGGCCCTCAGCGCTCTTCTCGATGCCGGTGTGCAGATATCCGATCTCGGGGTCGGCTTTGACGACGTTCTCGCTGTCGATCTCGAGCACGATCTGCAAGACGCCGTGCGTCGATGGGTGCTGGGGTCCCATCGAGAGCACCATCGTGTTCTCGCTCTGAGCGAGTATCTCGGGCGGCGGCGTAGCGGACAGGGTCATGGCCGCCCCTCGCGGACCCGCTTCACTTGTTCTTGCAACGCTTCGAGAGTACGGCCGGAAGGCGGGCTGCCCGCTACGACGTTGGTCTTATTTGCAAAGGCGGGACGCGGCGCACGCTCGAGCGCAGGCCCGCGCATCGGATAGTCCTTACGCAACGGATACCCAACCCAGTCGTGGGGCATCTGTATCCGGCGGAGATCCGGGTGTCCGTCGAAGCGAATTCCAAAGAGGTCGTAGACCTCACGCTCGGCCCAGTCGGCCGACTTCCAAACGTCCGAGACCGTCGGAAGGGACTGGCCTTCGTCGACGCCGCAGAGAATCCGCATGCGCGCGGGCGTGCCGACTACTGCGACCGTGGCCACCGCTGCGGCGAGTCGAAGCAGATGGTAGACGACGTCGAAACGTGGCGCGCGCCCTAAATAGTCGACCGCTCCGAGATCGAGCAGCATCGCATAGCCGCCGGCTTTGAGCGCTTCAAGGCGCGAGCGCAGCTCGGATGGAACGACCCGCTCGATGACGGCATCGTCGATCGGCGGGCGTAGGCTCGGCGGGTCGATCGCGGCACCGGCGATCGGCGGAACTTGCGTGCTTGGCATGATAGATGTAGAAGTCTTAGACTTTAGGCTCGCGCCAGGATGCCGCCACGGCCACCTTCACGGATCTGTTGTTGGATCAGGTTAACCGCGTAGAGAAGTCCGTCGGGTGTCGGCGGGCAGCCGGGAACGTACACGTCGACCGGAACGATCGTATCGACGCCTTGAATGATCGCATAGTTATCGAAGATGCCGCCCGAACTGGCGCACGCACCCATGGAGATGACCCACTTGGGATCCGCCATCTGATCGTAGAGGCGTTTGATCACGGGCCCCATCTTTTGCGCGACTCGCCCCGAAACGATCATGAGATCGGCCTGGCGCGGCGAGCTGCGAAAGACCTCGGAACCCAAACGCGCGATGTCGTACTCCGAGGACGTTACCGTCATCATCTCGATGGCGCAGCACGCGAGTCCCATCGTCAGCGGCCACACCGACGAGCTCTGCGCCCAGCGCGCGACGTCGTCGAGCCTCGCCAGCATGAACTGTCCGGCTAACGCCACACGAAGCCGCCCTTCTTCCAGACGTAGGCGTAGCCGATAGCGAGCACCACGATGAATACGACCATCTCCAGGAGTCCAAAGACGCGCAGCGCGTGCATTTGCACGGCCCATGGATAGAACGACGCCGCTTCGACGTCGAAGACCACGAACAGCATCGCGATCAAATAGAACCGCACCGGAAAGCGTCCGACGACCGCCGAGGTCGGCTCGACTCCGCATTCGTAGGCTTCGCGTTTGTGCGCGTTCGGCTTCGCGCGTCCAAGGAGGCCCGGTAACACGCTAAAGAGCAACGCCGCCGCAACCGCTACGCAGAGGAAGATCGCGACTGGCCCGTACGGATTCATGATTGACGAACGTTTTTGCAAATCGCGGGCCATACCTGTCCTCCGCGTCCGTCGGCCGCCTGCTAAACGCCGATCGGCAAGGGGGAACGCAGCGACGTCTGAAACGTACATTCGGTCATGCGCTATGCGGTTTTGGGGATGCTCCTGCTTTTCGCTCTCGGCGACGGGTGCTCGCCACCGCCAAATGTCGTAGGCGTACAAGACTTCGGGCACGTCACGGGGCGCGTCTTGGATGCGATGACCAATCGCCCGATTGCAAATGCTCTGCTCTCCGTCGGTTCGCTCTACACGACACGAGCCGACGTGAACGGCGGCTTCACCCTCCGCGCCGTGGCAGGCGACCAGACCGTTACCGCCCGGGCCGCCGGTTACACGACGGTGACCGCCGATACGACGATCACCAAAAACTCGACCGTATCGATTGGATACATCCGCCTGGTGCCGCTCATCTTCCCGCAGGGCCAGCCGACGTTGCAGCCTCCGGCGATTCCGACGCCGTCGGCCTCGCCGAGCCCGGCCGCCGCAACATCGCCGACGGCCGCGACAAGCCCAGCGGCAACCGGGTCCCCCGCGCCTTCTTAATCGGCCGGCTCGCAGTCAATCGGCTGGCCGATCTGACGTAGATCGAGCGCGTAGCCGGCGACCACGAGGTAGACGTTATCGGCCTGTTTGGCCAGTCGCTGAACCATTCGCCCCATTGCGTCGCGGAAGAGGCGGGCCGAGGCTGCGACCGGGACGACGTCCCACCCGAACTGTTCGCTGACGGCGATGACCGACGAACGCGAAGCGAGCATCGCGTCGACGAACTGGGCCGCCTCGTCATCCAACTGCGACGCGAAGACGTTATAGTCAATCTCCAGCAGATCGATGCGGCTCGCAATTCGGGCGGCTAACCAGGTCCCGAGCGCGTCGACAAGGAGGCATGCCGTCGCCGGTGCCTCTCGAAAGAGCGCGAGTTGCGCCTCATGCGCCATGGAGGCGGTTTCGACGGTGCGCCACGCCTTCGGACGGTCGCGTACGTGCCGCATCAAACGGGCACGCCATTCGACGTCCTCGGGTTCGCCCGCAGCCGTCGCAATATAGGTCACCTCGCGGCCGCTTTCGAGCGCGAGGCGAACGGCGAACGCGCTCTTGCCAGAGCTCACCGGCCCCGTGATGAATATGAGCGCCATTCCACACGCCATTCGACTTTGAGCGGCTTACAGCCCCGCCGCGACGAAACGCGAGAACCTACAAAAATGGTAAGCAACATCCTCAGCATGGCCGCGGGCATCGCTCTCGTCGTGATAACGCTCAGCGACATCTTTCAGGTCGTCGTCGTGCCGCGTTCTACCGGACGGCGCTATCGCGTCAGTTTTTACGTGTGGCGCTCGATGTGGCTGGTATGGCCCGCGGTGGGGTGGCGCCTCTACCCCGACGACCCCGATCGACGTGAAGAGTTCCTGGCGATGTTCGCGCCGTTCATGCTGATCGCACTGCTCGGAGTTTGGGTCGCCCTGCTGATCCTCGGCTTTGCGCTGTTGAGCTGGGGTCTGCGCTCGGGCATAGCACCGGCCCACGCGTCGTTCGGGACGATGCTCTATTTCGCCGGAACCTCGTTGCTGACGATCGGATTTGGCGACGTCGTCGGTCGAACCGCCGGACCTCGACTCGTAGCCGTCCTCGCCGGCCTCGCCGGGCTCTCGCTGCTTTCGATCACTACCGCGTATCTGTTCGCAATCTTCGGATCTTTTCAGCGGCGCGAGACGTTCGTGGTAACGGTCGCCGCTCGCGCGGGCACGCCGCCAAGCGGTGTCGATCTCCTCGCGATCGCGGGGTACTCGATGACGCGCGACGATCTGCCCGCGCTGATGATCGACGCGCAGCGCTGGTCCGCACTCGTGATGGAGAGTCATTTGGCTTACCCGGTCTTGGCCTTTTTCCGGTCGAGTCACGACGATCAGTCCTGGATCGGAACGCTGGGGACGCTGCTCGACGCGGCCACGCTCCTGATGACCACCGTCGCCGGCGCGAAAGACGGTCAAGCGCGCATCATGTACAACGTCGGCCGCCACGCGACGCGCGACCTAGCGGTATACTTCGGAGCCGGAGCGGAGGGCAAGACGGTCGGCATCGAGCGATCGGAGTTCGAGCACGCCTGCGATCGGCTCGTTGCCGCCGGCTACGAGCTCCAGGATCGCGACGAAGCCTGGTTGCGCTTTAGCGACCTGCGCGCCGCGTACGCCTCGCACTTGAACGAGCTGGCGCGGCTCTTTGCGATTCCCCCGATCGCATGGATCGGCGATCGCTCGGCGATCAATATTTCGCCTCATCATTGATCGCTGCAACCCGCTGATGGATGGCGGCGCGCAGTGAATCGAGACCCTCGCGAGTTTTGGCGCTCACGTAAAGTGCGCCGGTTTGCCCCAGCGCCTCCGCCACGGCGCGATCGCATTTATTGAAGACCGCAAGCGCCGGCACACCCTCCAGCTCCAACTGCGCGAGAATCGCTTCGACCGCCCGCCTCTGCCGAGGCCACTGGGCGTTGCTCGCGTCTAGCACGTGCAGCAGCAGATCCGCTTCCTGCAGCTCTTCGAGCGTCGCGCGAAATGCCGTCACCAGCTCCTTGGGAAGGTCCGTGATGAACCCGACGGTGTCGGCCATTCGAACGTAGGAATGCGGGGCGAGGTAAACGCGCCGAGTCGTCGGATCGAGCGTCGCAAAGGGCCGATCGGCGACGTATGCGTCGCTGCGCGCCATGGCGTTGAGCAGCGACGACTTTCCGACGTTGGTATATCCGACCAGCGCGACGAGCGGTTCGCGCTGCGCTCCGCTCCGCCGCAGCGCGCGCTGACTGCGAATGTTCCGCAGCGCGACGTTCAATGCGGCGATGCGCTGTGCGATCCGGCGGCGGTCGACTTCGAGTTTGGTCTCACCGGGTCCGCGCGTCCCGATGCCGCCGCCTAGGCGCGAGAGGTCGGCGGCGGCGCCGATTAAATTCGACTGGCGGTAGCGCAGCTGCGCGAGCTCGACTTGGAGCTTTCCTTCGCGGCTGCGGGCGTACCGTGCGAAGACGTCCAGAATCAGCATCGTGCGATCGACGATCGGCAGCGGAATGATCTTCTCGAGATTCTTTCGTTGCCGCGGGCGCAGATCGTTGAGGACCAAGAGCAGCTCCGCGCCTTCGTCTTCTGCCCGCTGCGCGATCTCGCTCGCCTTTCCGCTTCCGACGAGCGTCGCGGCATCGACGGCGTCACGTCGCTGCACGATGCGCTCGAGGATCTTGGCTCCGGCCGCTCGGGCGAGCGCCTCAAACTCGTCGAGTTCTACGTCGATTGCCGCATGCAGGGCGCGCGTCTCGACGGCGACGACAATCGCTCGTTGCACTAAAGACGCCTCGGCACGTTGCGCCGCGGCTGGCGCTCCGGCCGCGTCGCGATGGGGCTCAAGCGATCCAGCAGCCAGCGAATCGCATCGTTATAGCGGGGCCCCGGCCGCTCCAAGAGATCGGAGTCAACCGAATAGACGCGATGCAGCCGAACCGCTCGCAAACTGCGCCACGGCTCCCGATCGAGTGCGGCGTCGAGATGTGCGGCCCGATCTGCGATTAGCACGTCGGGCCGACCTTCAACCAGCGCCTCGCTGCTGTACGATGCATATGGCGCAGCAAGGTCCGACGCGGCGTTGCGGCCGCCGGCTATCGTAACGAGCTTGGAGATGTACGAAGCGGAGCCGGCGGTCCATACCGGCGCACTATCCAGGACGATGAAGACGCGAGGATGCCACGCGAATCGGTACGTGCGGGCGTGCAGTTTCGCCGTCTCTCGCGCCAAGCGCGCCACCAGCGCGGCGGCCTCGCCCTGGCGGCCGGCGAGCGCTCCGATCGTTTGTAAGTTCGTGAAGATCCGATCGTAGCCATCATCGGAGAGCAGCACGACTCGGAGATGTGCGCGACGCAAAGGTTCTACCAACCGCGCCTGCGACGGAATGCCGATCACGAGGTTGGGACGCAAGGCGACGATCTCCTCGACGTCGATGCTGCTCGAATCGGCAACCCGCGGCAATGCCGAGGCTCGTCGATCGTCGGTAAAGGCGGAGACGGCGACCAGTTGCGGCCCTGCGCCCAGCGCGTAAACGTCGTCGGCAAATGACGGCACCAAGGTGACGATGCCGCCGCTTGCGCTCGAACCGGAATGAAAGGCGCACCCCCCGCCCAACAGGGCAACGAAAAGGGTCGCCGCTCGGATTTGCACAAGTGACGATTCTACGTTTTGCGCGGGAAGCCGGTGTGAGGCCGGCACGGTCGCGCCACTGTATGCGGTGCTGAGCTTGTCGAAGCACGCGAGTCAGGATACGCGCAAGACGCTCGAGCAGGTCCACCTCGCGCCAAGGAGAGGATTGCTATGTTTCCACTGCTCGCCGCGCTCGTCGCGGCCGTGCCGTCGCCTTCCCCCACCCCAACGGTCGTTCCCCAGATCGCCCATGTCGTCACCAGCGACCGGGGCATCGAATCAGCGCAGCGTACCGCTCGCACAACCTACGTCGTGTCGGCCGCGCAGATCGCACAAGACGGCGATCGTACCGTCGCCGACGCCATCGAATCCGTCCCGGGCGTCGACGTAATACGCTATGGAGCCTTCGGCGCTTCAGCGAGCGTCGGCATTCGCGGCAGCTCGTCGGAGCAAGTTCTGGTTCTCGTCGACGGGTTGCCCGTCGCGGGCAGTCAGATCGACGACGTCGACCTCGAGCAGATCCCGGTCAGCGGCATCGACCGCATCGAGGTCGTCGAAGGCGGCGGGTCGACGCTGTACGGCTCCGGCTCGATCGGGGGCGTTATCAATATCATCACGGCACCCGCGAGCGCCCGCAGCACCGCGACGATCTCGACGGGATCCTTCGGAGAGCAAACGTATCTCTTCCAAACGCCGTACCTGTCGTTTCAGCGCACGTATGCGACGAACGACTATTCCGTCGAAAATGCGCCGAATCGCGAAAACGCGCAAGCGGGACTTACCGGTCTCTCCGCCCGCTACGGACATTCGATCGGTGCCCTCGACCTCACGCTATCCGGAAATCTAGCCGATGCACTCGCCGGCGCGCCGGGCGAGCTGGGTTACTTCTCGCCGACGAGCGAACAAAGCAGCGTCGGCCGCAACGTGCGGCTCGTCGCACAAGCACACGGCGCACGTTCGACAGCCACGCTCGAGCTCGGCGATTCGTCGCAGGATCTTGCGTACACGTGCGACACGCCCGTCGATTCCAACTGTCCGAACTCGTTCTATCCGACGCCGGCACCGGGCCAGACGTCAAATCCACCCTACGCGCAGATGCTCTACGACCAGCACTGGATGGCAAGCCTGCGTAACGTCGTCGGTGACGCCCGCGCACGGCTCGTCTATGGCGTCGACCTCATGCGCGGAGTCGCGCGCGTCGACGAAGGCACCGGCGGCGGATCGCCATTTGCCGCCGATAACTCGCCGATCTTCGACGCGTACGCGCAAACTGCAGCCTACGCGCAGTCGCAGTGGTTCGCCGCCAACGGCAATCAAATCTACGCAGGACTGCGCGCCGAACGCGACGGCGGACTGGGCGGCGCGTTCTCTCCCTCCATCGGCGGCATCGCGCAGCTCGCCGGACCGCTGCAGCTGCGCCTCAACGCGGCCACCGCGTTTCGGGCGCCGATTGCGGAGGAGCTGTACTATCCAGGATTCTCCAATCCCGATCTCGTTGCCGAGCGAACGCGTGTCGGAGACGCAACGTTTTTCGATCCAACGCTCTGGGGAGGCGTAAGCCTCGGGTGGTTCACGACGAGCGGTTCGAACCTGATCGTCTCGCCGCCGCCGCTCTACATACCCGAGAATATCGGCCGCGCCTCGATTGCGGGCCTCGCCTTTTCGGTGCAAACGCCTTCGGAGCACGGGTTGACCGCGACCGTCGGGGTCGTCAATCTCTATCGCGCGCAAGATCTCGAGACGGAGCAACGGATATCGGGGCGCGGCCCCGTCTTCGCCGTGACGACCGCGCTGCGTTACCGGACGCCGGCAACGAGCCGTTTCGATGGTGTTACGATCGAGGCTCGAGCGCAAGGGCCGCAAGAAGCGCCCGATCCATACCTCGCTCCGGTCTACGCCACCTATCAGCCGGCAGACTTCACGCAGGTTGACGCCTACGCCGGCTATCGGCTGACCCGATCGCTGCTGATCGAAGTGCGCGGCTACAATCTCGGCAACGATCGCTACGCGCTCTTCGCGGGATATCCGATGCCGGGACGATCGTTGCAGATCGAGCTGCAAGGCAGGTGAGAGCGACGGCGCTCGCGGCGTTGCCTCTATTGGCCGCGATACTGAGCCTCCTCGTCGGCTCGACCTCGCTCCCGCCGGCCGCGGTTGCGTCGGCACTGCTTCATCCGCACGCAACCGGCGTGCTCCACACCATTGTTTGGCAGCTTCGCTTGCCGCGCGTCTGCATTGCCGCGACGGTTGGTGCATCGCTGGCACTCTGCGGAGTCGTCCTGCAAGGCATGCTGCGTAACCCGCTCGTGGACCCGTATCTCACCGGCGTCAGCGCAGCCGCTGCCGCCGCCATTGCGATCGCAATCGTGGCGGGAGTGTCGGCCGCCGCAACGCCCGGAATCGGATTTGTCGCGGGTCTCGGTGCCGCACTGCTCGTCGCAGCACTCGCGCGCCGCGGCGGCGGAATCGATTCCAACCGTCTGATCCTGGCGGGCGTCTCGCTCTCGACGCTCTTCGCAGCAATCGTTACGCTGGCGTTAGTCCGCGCGCAATCCAACCAGTACGCCAGTACGGTCGTGGCGTGGCTAGCCGGTTCGATGGCCGGGCGCGGTTGGCCCGAACTGGCAATGGCAGCGCCCTACGCGGCACTCGGGGCTCTGCTCGCGTTTGCGGTTGCGGCACCGCTCAACGCGCTTCGAGTCGGTGAGCTTCGGGCGCGTGCCGTCGGTCTCAACGTGAATCGAGCACAATGGATAATGCTGGCCGCATCGTCGCTTTTGGCGGCGAGCAGCGTCGTGCTTGCCGGGCTGGTCGGCTTCATCGGGCTGATCGTTCCGCACATCGGGCGGCGTATCGTCGGTTCGGATGCTCGAGTGCTTCTGCCGGCCTGCGCGTCGATCGGGGCCGCACTCTGCATGTTTGCCGACGCCATTTGCCGGCGGATCGTGGCGCCCGCGGAGCTTCCAATCGGAGTATTGCTGGCCTTTATCGGCGTCCCCGCATTTCTCTATCTCTACCTTCGTCCGGCAAGCGCCACGCGCCGGGACGCCGTCTCTCGGAGCCCATGATCGAGTTGCGCGGCGTGACGCTCGACGTCGGCGAGCGCACCCTTCTCAACGATATCGACGCCCGCGTGGCCACCGGAGAGTTCGTGGCGCTCCTCGGCCGCAATGGCGCCGGCAAGACGACGCTCCTTCGCGCGATCGGCGGATTGCATCGCCTGCGTTCGGGTGCGATATCGATCGACGGCGCGCCGAGCACCCAACTGGGAGCGCTCGACCGTGCAAAGCGGATCGCGTTCGTAACCGGCGACGAAGTCTTTCTCGAATCGCTCCTAGTTCGCGATGTCGTTTCGATCGGACGCTTCCCGCATCACCGCTGGTGGCAGTGGACCGCCGCGCCCGCTGACGATGCTGCCGTCGATTCTGCGCTGGCCGCCGTGCGGCTCGAGGCCTTCGCGCAACGCCTCTTTTCAACGCTGAGCGCCGGCGAGCGCCAACGCGTTTGGATTGCGCTCGGGCTCGCCCAAGAGACTCCGATCCTGCTGCTCGACGAGCCGACCAGTCATCTCGACGTCGGCGTCGCGCACGAGATCCTCGCGTTGCTTCGGCGATTAGCCCGCGAGGGAAAGACCGTCGTTTGCGCGCTGCACGACATCAACGAAGCGGCGTGCTACGCGGACCGGATAGCGCTCTTGGGTGATGGAGCGTTGCTGGTGTTGGCGCATCCGGATGCGGTGCTCACCGCCCCTTTGCTCCAAAGAGCGTACGGAATCGCCTTCGCGCGGCGCAGCGCGCTCTTGCCCGACTCAGTTCTTGTTGCGCGGCCGCACGTCGGAACCTAAAACCCAGCGAACGATTCCCTTCAAAGGACCGCTCGAAATCGTGACGCCGACCGCATCGTCCGGTGATGCGAAGAGCGGCGAAACGACGTAGCCGGGGAGGCAGGTGACGACGTCGCCGTGCGTGCCCGGAGAAACCAGCACGGCGTGCGGCAACATCGCTTGAGCTTCGTCGAAGGATGCGCCGTGATACTCGCGCAGACGCGTGCGCGAGTCCCACATTAGGACCGAGGGGTCGTCCGTCGTGCTGTAGAGCACGATGTGCTCGCCGCGATGGACGCGGCAATCGGCCAACGCCTTGGCGGGGACCAACGTCAAGCAGAGGATGAGGAACGCACACGCCTTACGCACGAGCCGCCCCGTCGAGCACGCGGATCGCAAGAATCGCCAAGTCGTCCCTTACGCGACTCCCGCCGCGCTCTCGAACGGCCGCGGCAAGCTCGTCTGCGAGCTGCTGGGCGCCGGGGCTGGCGCGTTCGATCAGCTCCATCGCGCCCTGTCCGGAGAGCTGCTCTCCGGCCATGTCGCGAACCTCGGTCAAACCGTCGGTCGCCAACACGAGCGTATCGCCGGGCTGCAAGTAGATCGTTTCGGATCCAAACGGCTCTTCCATGACGCCCAGGACCGGTCCGGTTATCTCGAGCTGGACGACGTCGTTGCGACGGCGCACGAACGCGGTGTCGTGTCCGCCGCTCGCATACGTCAGAGAGAACGTGTCGGTGTCGAGCAGACCGACGAACATCGAAACGAAAATGTAGGGATCTCCGACCGCCTTGGAGAGGACGACGTTGAACTCCGTAAGAATTGCCATCGGATCGCTGTTGCGCAGCGCAATCGCGCGCACCATAAACTTGACAAAGGCCGTCAGCACCGCTGCGTCGACGCCCTTTCCGCTGATGTCGGCAATCAAGATCAGCGCCTGGGTTTCTGAAACGCGATAGACGTCGAATACATCTCCGCCAACCGCGCGGTCGCTGCTCGCCGACAGGTACGCGCTACCGACGTCGCAATGCGGAAGCGGGGTCGACTCGCTTCGAAAAGCTTTCTGAAGAACCCGCGTCACGGCGCGCTCTTCTTCGAGCTCGCGGTTCAGCCGGGTGCGGTAGGCGTTCAAGACGATCGCAAGAAGGCCGAACGCCAGCACCCACGCGGCGCGCAGATAAGACGAGCGATCGAGCTGCACCTGCGTACTGCGCTCGAGCTCTTCGTCGGTCCCGGCGAGCTCGCGGCGGATCGCCGCGGCCGTCAACGTCTCGTAGTCGGAGAACAGTTTGTTTCTTTTGTCGAGCTCTTCCAGACGTAGCCGCGGATGCGCCAGCAGCGGAGCCGCAACGGTATTCCTCCACTCGAGCTGAAGGCGCGCGTAGTCGGCCAGCAGCTTATCGGCGCCGAGTAGCTGGTTGCCCAGCGTCTTACGAATCGTAGCCTCTTTTTGGTCGTATCCCGCAGAAGCCGAGCGGTACTCGGCGTCGTAAAACGGGTCGCGCGTCAGGAGGTAGCCGCGAAGCGAATTCTCTTCATCGATCTGTAAGCGTAACAACTCCTCGAGGTCGATCTGCGCTTGCTGGATCTGCGCCTGCCGCGCGAACGTATTCGCGATCTCGGTGCGCGTTTCGAACGAACCCTCAACGGCAAAACCGAGCGACAGCAGCAAGAAGGCCGTCAATAACATCGTCCCCGTGACGCTCGCGAAGGAGACGCCCCTCACAAAGGCCTCACGGAAAAAGTCGAAAAACAGCGGGCTGTGTACAGCCGGGTGCGAACCACGATTTTAAGTCCTACGACGTTCGTGGAATTTATCCGTCTGGAGCTCGATGAGGACGAGGCGCTGGCGCTAATCCGCCGAACTTGAGGTCAATGTCCAAACGCCTGCTCGGGCCCGCCTTTATTGCGGTGGGCGATGGAACGTCGACGTTCGGACGCCTGGCAGTCGAAGATGGCCGAATCGTCGGCGTTCTTGCCGCCGACGGCCCCTCTGATTACCCGCTGCCCGCCGGCAGCACGATGGCTCCGGGCCTCATCGACGTGCACACAAACGGCGCCGGCGCATATCTCTTTAATCGAGATCAAGGGAACGCCGTCGCAGTCGCCGGCACCGCTTACGCGCAGACCGGCACGACGGGCTTCGTGGCGAGCGTCATGACCGCTCCGTGGGAGTCCATGCTCCATGCCGCATCGGAGATCGTCGAAGCGGCCAACCAGTTGGAGGAGGATTTGCCCAACGGCGCCCGCTGTCTCGGCGTGCATTTCGAAGGCCCATTCCTCAATCCGAAATTTCGGCGCATTCATCGCAACGAGTGGCTGCTGACTGCCGGCGCCGCTCGCGCGCAAGAAATGCTCGATTCGTGTAAAGGTGCCTGCCTGTTGGTAACGATGGCCCCGGAAATCGACGGCGCGAGCGAAGCGCTGCGCGTTTTTTTGGAGAACGGGGTCGTCTGTTCGGCCGGTCACACCGGCGCGCGCTATCGCGAAGGAATGCTGGCGATCGGACTGGGCTTCCGGTCCTTGACGCACGCGTTCAACGGAATGCCCCCACTCGACCACCGCGATCCTTCGATTTTAGCGGCGTTCATCCAAGACCGGCGCACCCTCGTGCAAGTAATCTGCGATGGATTTCACGTCTCACCGGTCATGGTCGACATCTTGCACCGAACGCTTGGCGATCGCCTCGTGCTGGTAACCGATGCGATGCCGGTTGCCGATCCGGGTTATCACATCGAAGGCGGCGTCGTGCGTTCGGCCGACGGCACGATTGCCGGAAGCGCGCTGCGCATGGACGAAGCGCTGCGCAACTACATGTCGTACGCGCAGATTCCGTTCGCCGCGGCGATCGTAGCAGCGACCCACGCCCCGGCCCGGTTGATTCGGCACGACGCCGAGCTAGGCCGCATCGCGCGCGGCGCGCGCGCCGACCTCTCCTTCTGGGATAAGGAGTATCACGTCATCGCAACGATGGTCGGGGGCCGCTTCGTCTTCAATCAGATCGAAGTCGCCGCCTAGCACGGGGAAGGTGCTGATTTAGCCTAAGTCGGAGCTTCCCGGTCAGGCTTCGTAGGCATATTCCGAGGTTTCCGGACGCGGCGCGAAGGCGGAACGCAGCATCACGTAACTCGCGTAAAGCACGACGACCACCACGAGCCAGCGTACCGCGCCGAGCGGCAGCGACTTCACGATGTAGGCGGCAATCAGCACGCCGGGAATTCCTCCGAGCGTCAGACCCAAGACGGCACGCATCGAAATCGCATCGAAGCGGATAAAGCGCAAGCTCGCGATCGGCATCAGAAACGCGCACGACCCCATCATGATCGGAAAGGCCGCTACCGGACTCATCCCGAGCAGGCTTACCATGATCATGCACGGTGCGTAGAGTCCGATTCCGAGCGTCATCAGCGCACCGAGGCAGAAGTTGATCGCGACGGCAATCCAGAGGCGCGGGCCGTCGAGGCCGAGCGCAGTTCCGGTCAATCCGAAGTGGCTTCCCTTGAACGCCGTGAGAATGAAGAGCACGGCCGCGACCAGCAGCGCCGTCCCCATGCCGATCTGCACGTAGCGGCGCGGCAAGCGAGCCACGAATCCAGCGCCCAGCCACGCGCCGGCGATCGAGGCGAGGATCAGCAGCAGCAACGTCTTGGGCTCGACCGCGACGATGACGATGTAGATGAGCGCCTCTACCACCGTCGGAAGCGCGTGCCCCACGTTGAGCGTTCCCGGAATGCGCTCGTCGGGGACCGCCCGGAAGAACTTGAAGAGCGAGGTCGTCACCGCGAACGACCCGATGCCGAGCGTGTCCAAGAAATCGGTAACGAAACCGATCGCACCCAGCAACGGCGTTGGCGCCGAATTCTTATGCCGTGGCATCGCCCGGACCAGGGCTACGATAAGCACGAGCGCGACGAGGGCGAGCGCGACGACGAGCAGCGTGTGCGTCATGATTGCAGACGGTACGCCTACAACGCCCCGCCGCCTGCTGGGAGTTCACAGACTCCTAGCCGGCTGCTGCGGCGATCTCCTTGGTTGCAGCGGCGTTGAAGTAGGCGGCCTTGGGGTGATGTATCACGATCGCCGCGGTCGATTGCTCGGGAACGATTTGAAAGGCCGGCGTCAGCGTCACACCGATCTTCGCGGTCGCATCGAGCAGCCGGAACACCACGTCGTGCGCACCGAGATCGGGACAGGCTCCGTAGCCCCAGGAATACCGTTTCCCACGGCCGTTCTCTAAGCCGAGTTCGCGGCGAATGTGTCGGTGTGCGTACTCGGCGAGCGCCTCCGCCGACTGTACCGAAAAGCCATGCACGAAGTAGGATTCGCTGTAGTCCCCGGCCGCCTGCAACGCTTCGGTCCGCTGCGTCGCGTTGCGCCCGACCGTCACGATCTGCATTGCCACGACATCGCTGGGGCCACCGTCACTGGGTTCGAGCAAATAATCCGCAAGGCTCAAATGCTCTCCGCCGGTCTGGCGCGGAAAACGCAGGCGAGCGACTTCGTTGCTCGCCTGCACCGGATCGTACAGAATGATGTCGTTGCCCAAACCTGCGGCGGGGAAGTACCCGTAGACGATCTTTGGCTCGAGCAGGGCGTCCTCAACTGCTTGCGCTTGGTAGCGGCGCAGGCGAGGCTCGAACTCCTCGGCGACGAGCCGCGCAAACGCGTCGCCTTTCGTGTTGGCGGCGCCCCACGAAAGCCGGTACAGGCTGCGCAGATCGAAACACGCCCAAAGTTCGCGAAGATCGATTCGCTCCAGCGCTCGAACGCCCCAGAATGGCGGTTTCGGAACGGGAGCGCGGTCGGCTTTGACCGCGGAGATCGACGGTGCCGTCGAGGGTGCGGCCGCGGGCCGACGCTCGCGTTGCGCGAGCGCTTCGTCTTTCACCCGCTCGATGAGATCCTGCCGTCGTTGCGGATCGCTCGTGAGCGCGTCGACGAGATCGAGCCCTTCGAACGCGTCGCGCGCATAGAACACGCCCGGCTCGAAGAAGCGCGTACCGCCCTCCAAGAGCGCGATACGCCGGCCAAAGTCCCGGTTGATCGCGGCGCCGCCGATGATCACGGGGAATCGTAAACCGCGAGCGTCCTGCTCCTCGAGGCAGACCGGCATCTGTTTACTGGTCGAAACCAGGAGCGCGGAGAGCCCGATTGCATCGGCCTTTACCTCGACGGCTTTCTCGAGAATCGTATTCATCGGAACCTGCTTGCCGAGATCGTGCACGGTGTAGCCGTTGTTGGCCAGGATCGTGTGCACCAGGTTTTTACCGATGTCGTGCACGTCTCCGAATACCGTTGCGATGACGACCGTCCCTTTCGTCGAGCCTTCGGAGCGCTCGAGGAACTGTTCGAGATGTGCGACCGCCTTCTTCATCACTTCGGCCGATTGCAGGACGAACGGCAGAATCAGCTCCCCGCGACCGAAGCGATCCCCAACATCTTTCATGGCGGGCAGGAGAATTTCGTTGAGTACCGCTACCGGCGCTCTTTCCAGCAACGCTTCATCGATTTTCGTCTCGATGCCGTCTTTACGGCGCCGGAGAATTGCTTGATGAATCCGTTCTGCGATCGTAGTCTCTTCCGCCGGCTCTTCTGCAGCGGCGCGATCGGACTCCGATCGGCCGTCAGAGGCTTCGCGTTCGAAATGTTCGATGAGCCGCGGCAGCGCATCCGGCCGGCGATTAAAAACGAGATCGTCGCATAGCTCGCGTACCGCCGATTCGACTTCGAAATACGGAACGATTTCTTTGGGATGGACGAGCGCGCAATCCAAGCCCGCTTCGACGCAGTGATACAGGAAGACCGAGTTCAGCGCGGCGCGCGCGTTGGGCCGCAGCCCGAACGAAACGTTGGAAACGCCGAGCGAAGTGAGCGGGCCCTGCAACTCCCGCTTGATGAGGCGAATGCCCTCGATCGTTTCGACGGCAGAGTTTAAGAACTCGGCCTCGCCGGTTGCCAGCGTGAAGGTGAGATCGTCAAAGATCAATGCTCCCGGCGGAAGACCGTACTCGCCTACCGCAATCTCGTAGATACGGCGAGCGACTTCGAGTTTGCGTTCCGCCGTTTTCGCCATGCCCTTTTCATCGATCGTCAAGGCGACGACCGCCGCGCCATGCTCGCGCGCAAGCGGCAAGACGGCGTCGAGTTTGGCTCGGCCCGACTCGAGGTGCACTGAGTTGAGAATCGCTCGGCCCGGATAGTTTTGCAAGGCAGTTTCGAGCACTCTCGGCTCGGTAGAATCGATCGAGAGGGGGGCCTCGATGGACTGCGCGAGGCGTCGCACGAGGTCGCGCATCTGTTCGTCTTCGTCGGGCCGTTCGGTCAGCGCGCAGCATACGTCGAGCACGTGCGCGCCGCCCTCGACTTGTTCGCGCGCGATGAGCACCACGTCGTCGTACCGGTCGTCGAGGAGCAGACGCTTCACTTTCCTCGAACCTTGGGCGTTGATGCGCTCGCCTACGATCAGAGGTCGCGGCTGCTGTTCCAGCGAGATTGCCGTCATCGCCGACGCGATCTCTTGCGGTCGCTCCGCGCGCGGTCGCGTGCGGCGCTCCACGGGCGCGAGGGCTTCGCGAAGCGCGCTGATATGCTCCGGCGTGGTACCGCAGCACCCGCCGATCGCGTTGACACCGAAATCGCGAACGAATGCTGCGAGCTCGGCGGCCAGCTCCTGCGGACCCTCCGGATAGATCGTTTCGCCATGCGGACCCATGAGCGGAAGTCCCGCGTTGGGTATCACGCTGACGAAACAGCGTGACGTCTCGCAGAGATAGCGAATCGAGTCGCGCATTTGCGATGGGCCGGTCGAACAGTTGAGTCCGATGACGTCGATTGGCAGCGCGTCGAGGGTCGCGCGAATCGCACGGATGTCCGTGCCCAGCAGCATGCGGCCGTCGGTGATGAGCGTCGGCTGCGCCTGAATCGGCACGCGGCGCAACCCCCGCTCGAACTCACGGGTTATTCCTGCGATTGCCGCCTTTAACTCGAGCAGATCTTGCATCGTCTCGAGCACGAGCAGGTCGGCGCCGCCTTCGACGAGCGCTCGCGCCTGCTCGCCATAGACGTCGCGCAACTGCTGGTACGTGATATTAGAGAGCGCCGGATCGGAGGAGGAGATCAGCATTCCGGTGGGCCCCATGGAGCCGGCGACGAAGCGAGGATGCTGTGGTGTCGAGATGGCGTCGCAGGCTTTTCGCGCGATTGCCGCGGCTTGGAAGTTGACCTCTCGCGTTCGCTCGCCGAGGCCGTACTCGTCGAGTTTCAATCTCGACGCCGTGAAGGAATCGGTCTCCACGACGTCTGCGCCCGCCAGCAGATAGGCCTCGTGAATCGAACGAACGATATCGGGGCGCGTGAGCACGATGGCTTCGTTGCAGCCGGCGAGCGCGGCACCGCCAAAGTCCGCCGGGGAAAGTTCGAGCGCCATGAGCTGCGTGCCCATGGCGCCGTCGAAGATCGCGACCCGCTCTTCGAGCAGGCGCAGGTACTCAGACACGATCCCGGCTCGCTATCTCTCCCACGTTGTTTCCGGCCCGATTATACACCGGAGGACGCGCGAATCGAGCAAGTACGTGGACGTGACGCTCGTCGAGGACGCCCAACCGCCGCAAGGCGGCAATCGAAGAGGGCCCCCGCGCTCGGGAACTGCCGTCGATCACCTTGGATGCGTAGCCGTAGCCTTGCGAAATGGCCGCGGCCGCATGCACTCCTTCGGCGCCGGCCTTCGAGACGATATTCCCCGCTCCGGCGATCATCAGCTCGGTGTCGAACTGGCCGGTTCCGGCCACGTACTCCGGATGGGCGAGCATTGCATCGCGCACGATTCGGAGCGCTCGTGCGTCTGCGGAATCGACGCCGGAAAGCGTCGCCAGCCGCGCAAAGGAGATCGCAGCCTTCCGCAGCCCCGTCGCATAAACCGGAATTCCACAGCCGTCGATCGCGACCGGCCACGTCGACGCGTCGTCGTCCGAGAGGCGCGCACACAACGCGAGAATCCGCTGCTGGGCGGGATTCTCGGCGCTCAAGTAGGTCGTCGGATCGGAATCGATCGCCAAGCAAAGCGCCAAAATGCCGGCGTGCTTTCCGGAGCAGTTATTATAGAGTGCCGTCGGTTCCAATCCCGCTTCGACCAGACCCCGAGCCGCCGTCTCGTCGTACGGCGGATGCGTTCCGCACTGCAACGCCGATTCGTCCATGCCGATTTTATCCAAGATCGATGCGACGGCCGCGACGTGGAACGGCTGTCCGGAGTGCGAGGCCGTCATCACCGCGATTTCGCGCGGCTCGAGGTGGAATCGTTCGCGCACGCCGGCGGCAATCGCGGCAGCAGCAATGAACGGTTTTGCCGCCGAACGCAGGAAAATCGGCGATTCGATATCGCCGGCCTGCTCGATCACCGTTCCGTCGGCGTCGACCGCACAAGCGGCGACGCGATGAACCGACTCGACGTGTCCCCCGCGGATTACGTCAACGTGGACTTCGCCGTTTTCGATCAAACGAGCGCAGGTTCGACGATCGTGGCTTCCTGCTCCGCGAAGACGGGATGGCTCAAGTATCGCTCGCCGGTATCGCATCCGAACGTCACGATCGTTTTGCCACGCAACTCCGGACGCGCCGCGATACTTAGGGCCGCCCAAACGTTCGCGCCGGACGAAATGCCGACGAGCATTCCCTCTTCGCGTGCAAGCCGGCGTGCCGTTGCGATAGCGTCGGCATCCGTAACGCGTACGACTTCTTGATAAACGTCGGTGTTGAGCACCTTGGGTATGAATCCCGCGCCGGTTCCCTGAATCTTATGCGGCCCCGGTTTTCCGCCCGAAAGTACCGGTGACGCATCGGGTTCGACGGCGATTATCCGCACGCCGGGCTTTCGCGCTCTCAGCACCTCACCGACGCCGGTAATAGTGCCGCCGGTACCGATCGCCGACACCACGACGTCGACGGCCCCCTCCGTATCACGCCAAATCTCTTCGGCGGTCGTACGGCGATGGATCTCCGGGTTTGCCGGATTCTCGAACTGCTGCGGCATGAAATACTTGCCGGGCGCCGCGGCGAGAATCTCCGTTGCCCGTCGAACGGCGCCCGGCATGCCTTCCGATCCTGGCGTCAGGACGACCTGCGCACCGTACGCCTTGAGGAGGTTGCGCCGCTCGACCGTCATCGTGTCGGGCATTACCAAGATGACCGGATAGCCTTTTGCGGCCGCGACAAAAGCCAGCGCGATGCCGGTGTTTCCGCTGGTCGGTTCCAGGATCGTCATCCCTGGCAGCAGGCGACCGTCGCGCTCTCCGGCCTCGATCATCGAGAGGCCGATTCGGTCTTTCACGGAGCCACCCGGGTTGAACGACTCCATCTTCACCAGAACCGTCGCCGGTATCCCGGCGTTGATCCGCGGGATCTTGACCAGCGGCGTATTGCCGAACGTGTCGGCTAAGTTGTCATAGATGCGTGCCATGTATCGTGCTTAACCCTCGCTTCTCGTTCGAGCGTTGCACGCCTCAGGCACGGGCTCCTCGAAGGCGCGCGCAGAAGGAAGCGGGCGCTCTGGGCGTCCACTTCACGAACGATGCCCCGCCGCTCGATCGCTTTTCGGAGGCTCTGCACGCTGATCGCCGTGGCGGTCTTCGCCGCGCCGAGCGCGCGGGGCGCTTCGCAGGGCACGCCCACGCTCTCGGACGCGCTCGACGCGATCGCCGCGTACGCGCCGCGAGCGATGCAGGAGCAAGGCACGCCGGGACTCTCGGTTGCAATCACCGATAGAAACGCGACGCTCCGAATCATCACGCTGGGCGACGCGAACCGTGACGCGCAGACTCCCGTCACGCCGCAGACTCGATTTCCAATCGGATCGATTACCAAATCGATGACCGCGCTGGCGCTACTCGAGCTTTACGACGCCGGCCGCCTCAACCTCGATGCGCCGGCACGCGAATATCTTCCGTGGTTTGCGATCCACACGCTGGGCGGACCGATACTCGTGCACGAGCTGCTATCCCACACCGCCGGCACGCCTGACGACTTCTCGGCGGAGATCGGCTACACGTACGATATTCTTGCATTACGCGCCGCAGAGACGCGGTTTGCGCCCGGGACGTCGTGGTCGTATTCCAACGATGGCTACGCCACGGCCGGTGCGATTCTCGCCCGGCTCGACGGGCGTTCGTGGGCCGACGCGGTCCGGGCACGCGTTCTGCAACCGCTCGGAATGACCGCGAGCTCCGACGTCTTTACGCCGCAGGAAATGTCGAGCGCGGCCATCGGTTACCAGTTTCGCGACAACGACCGCCCGCCGTCGCAACAGCCGCCGCTCGTCGCGTCGCCGCCATTAGACTTCGTCGATCCCGCGGGTTCCGTGCTTTCGACGCCTGAGGACATGGCGAAGTACATGCGTTTTTACTTGAATGGGGGAAGGACGGGCGACGGGCGGCAGCTGATCTCGGCCACCGCCTTTACAGCGATGACGCGTCCCGACCGCTTCAAGAACGGAGAGCCCGCCGGAGCCCCGAGCGCGGTGCTCTCCGAGGCGCCCTCGTTCTACCGGCAGTATGGCTACGGGCTTTCCATCTTTAGCGACGGTTCCGATCATTTAGTCGGCCATACCGGTGGGATCTCCGGCTATACCGCCTGCATGCAGGTCAACCTGACTCGCGGATTCGGCGCCATCGCATTCGCGAATCTCGTCGAAGCGCCGCTGCACCCGTGCGCGATCGTGCTCTACGCGATGCGGGTCTTGCGAGCGCAAAGCCGAGGCGAGCCGCTTCCATCGCGCCGCCGGCACGCGATCCGGCGAGGGTCACTCGCGCCAACGAGTATGCCGGAACGTATACGGCAACGAACGGCTCGTCGTTGCGCGTGGTCGCGAGCGGGGATCGCCTCTATCTTGTGAACGCGGCAAAGCGCATCGAGCTCTATCCACGCGGCGGCGATCTTTTCTGGGCCGACGATCCCGCGTTTGCAGCGTTTCTGCTGGCGTTTGGGCGCAATCGCGACGATACGGTGACGGAGATTAACTACGGACCGCGCTGGTACGCCGGGGAACGCTATCGCGGACCACGCACCTTTGCTTATCCCCCAGCTTGGAACGCCTTGGCCGGCCGTTATGAAAATACGTACTTGGGGCAGCCCGACATCACGCGCGTGGTAATCGTCAAGAATCGATTGACGTTGGACGGCACCGATTCGCTGAGGCCGCTCTCAGACGGGACCTTCGCGTTGGGAGATTCGATCGTACGCTTCGACGCGTACGCCGGAAATCAACCGCAGCGTCTGAGCATCGACGCCACGCATCTCTATCGAGTCGAACTACCCTGACTTTGTTGTCCTGACCCTTCGACTCAGCCTGTCCTGAGCTTGTCGAAGGGCTACTCGCCGATGTCCCAAAGAAGGCCTAAGTCTTTCTTCGAGAACGAACGAAAGGCGATGAGCGTCTCGGTGCTGAGGATACCGTCGAGCGCCGCGATCTGTTCGGTGACGAGATCGTTGAGCTCCTCATGCTGCTTCACGCGCACGATCGCGATCAGGTCGTACGGGCCCGCGACGGAATAGACTTCGGCGATGCCGTCGATTGCCAACAGATCGTCGGCGATGGAGCGCAGCCTCGGCCGCTCGACCTCCATCAGAATAAATGCGGCTACCACCTCAGGCGACCCCGTTTACGATCTCGAGCGTGCCGGCGCAGTTCGGGCAGCGGTCGTTCATTGCGGCCGCGCAGGCCGCGCAAAAAGTGCAGTTGTACGAACACGCGCGCGCCTCGGCGGCGGTTCGAAGGTTCCGGCCACACCTCTGACACGCGCTTTTCATTTTTTATTTGTTCTTGAAGCGAGCGACGCGCTTTTCGTTATAGGCGGCGAGGCCTTCTTTGGCGTCTTCGCTCTTGAACAGCAGCGACTGCAGTTCGCGTTCGAGCGCGAGCGCGTCCTGCAGCGGAAGTTCGGCTCCCGTCTGGACGCTGCGTTTGATGTGTCCGACCGCCATTGGCGCCTTGTTCGGCGAGCAAAACTGTTTGGCGTAATCCGTGATCTGCTCGCGGAACTCGCTCGCGTTCCCTTCGAAGAGATCGGTGAGCATGCCCCACTCCATCGCTTGCTCGAAACTGACCGTCTTGCCGGTCACCATCATCTCGATCGAGCGAGACTTGCCGACGAGCCGCGCTAAACGCTGCGTTCCTCCGGTTCCCGGCAGAACTCCGAGAGCGACTTCGGGAAGACCGATCTTTCCGGCGTCTTTCCTAGCGATGCGCAGGTCCGCCGCCATCGCGATCTCCAGCCCGCCGCCGACGCAATGTCCGTTGAGAGCGGCGATCACGAGCTTCGGCGTTTGCTCGAGCCGCGCTAACGTCTCGTTTGCGTGCAGGCAGAACATGTACTTGAACTCGGGTGTAACCTGGTTGAGCATCCCGATGTTGGCCCCAGCCGAAAAGAACTTCTCGCCCTTGCCGGTAAGCACGATCACCTCGACGTCCGGGTCGAATCGCGCGTCGAGAATCGCTTCGTCGAGCTGCCGCATCATCTCGTGCGTGTAGGTGTTGGCTGGCGGATCGTCCATCTCGACGAATCCGACGTGACCGTCTTTCCAGTAGTTAATGACGCGCTTGCCGTCCAATGCGCGCTGCTCGCGGCCGAACGGAGTCTGTTTCGCGGCGCCGTCAAGTGTGGTGCTCATGAAAGTTTTCCTTTAGGTGCAATCCAGAGGGGGCCCCGCGCGCTGTGCGGGCGGGGGGCGCGCAGTCCGAAGGACGTAGCGCCTTTGAGAATTACGGGGACCCAATTGGATTGCGCGATGAGGGGCATCACGCGAGCTTTCCTTTGGGTGCAATCCAGAGGGGGCCCCGCGCGCTGTGCGGGCGGGGGGCGCGCAGTCCGAAGGACGTAGCGCCTTTGAGAATTACCGGGGACCCAATTGGATTGCGCGATGAGGGGCATCACGCGAGCTTTCCTTTGGGTGCAATCCAGAGGGGGCCCCGCGCGCTGTGCGGGCGGGGGGCGCGCAGTCCGAAGGACGTAGCGCCTTTGAGAATTACGGGGACCCAATTGGATTGCGCGATGAGGGGCATCACGCGAGCTTTCCTTTGGGTGCAATCCAGAGGGGGCCCCGCGCGCTGTGCGGGCGGGGGGCGCGCAGTCCGAAGGACGTAGCGCCTTTGAGAATTACGGGGACCCAATTGGATTGCGCGATGAGGGGCATCACGCGAGCTTTCCTTTGGGTGCAATCCAGAGGGGGCCCCGCGCGCTGTGCGGGCGGGGGGCGCGCAGTCCGAAGGACGTAGCGCCTTTGAGAATTCACGGGGACCCAATTGGATTGCGCGATGAGGGGCATCACGCGAGCTTTCCTTTGGGTGCAATCCAATTGGGGTCTTTGAAGAATTCCTTAAGCTTCGCTTCGTCGGCAGCAGTCGGCAGGACCGTGGGAGCGTAGGTTACCCACTGTTCCTCGGTAAGTTTGCGGCCGTCGACCGTGTAGCGTTCTCCGCCGTAATCGCCGATCTTGCGATTGAAGCACATCTCGGGAACGTAGAATTTCGTCTCGCTGGAGTTGACCTCGTTCACGCGGGCGACCGTGGCCGAGACTTCGTCGTGGAACTGCCCGCGCGCGCGCTCGTTGAGATGCTCCTTGTCGGCGCCCTCACCGGCTTTATCCTCATCGACGCGCCCTTTGATTCCCCACGTGTAGGCCCATTGCGCCGAACCGGAGTGATCGGTACCGAAGAGATCGAGCGACCCCGAGATCCACTTGTTGTAGTATTTTTGCTGAATCTCGACGGGAATGACGCCCGCCTTTGCGATGCGGCGCAGCCCCGTGATGCCGGTTCCCATGTGAAATGCCTCTTCGCGAAGCATCGGCCCCATGGAGGCCGCGAGCGGAGCGAAGCTGGAGTGAGAGAGCATGCTCAGCTGAAATTTGCCGTCGCGATCCATAAAGTTCGTGTAGGCAAAGAAGTCGAGCCAATGCGTCACGTCTTCATTGAACGCATTGAGCAAACGGTTCTTCTTGCCGAAAGCGCGGCGCTCGAGCATCTTCTGCGCTTCGATCTTGCCTTCGCTGCCGAAGTGCTCGACCATCAGATGACACATCTGATAGCCGTGGCGCGTCTCTTCGACCATGATCCGAACCAGCGATGCCAGATCGTATTCACTCGGAGCGTTATTGACCAGGAATCGCTGCTGTTCGTTGGAGGCAAACTCCGTGTCGCCTTGATAGACGACCATGTTCAAGACGGCGTCTTTCATCCGCTGATCGGGGATCTCGCGAACGCGCTCCCAACGGCGGTCGCCCTTGAAGTCCCCAAAGTAGATTTCCGGCGTCGGGAGCTCGCCGTACTTCGCCTCGAAGATATAGCCCGGCATAAAGCGGTCGACCAGCTCGCGGTCGAGCCCGACATCGCGTCTCCATTCGTCGAGCATGGTGATCCAGTCGTCAAACGTCGCGATTCGGTTCATTCTGCAGCCCTCAAACTCATATAACGGAATTTTCTCAAACGACGAGAATACCGTCATACTATGTCCTAAGCCTCGGAGGTGTCAAGTTGGAGCACCGCCCGGTTGCTCGGCCCAACTCGTTCATATTTACGCTGTACGGCGACACGGTGCATCGCTTCGCGGGCGACGGGGCGCTTTGGATCGGCGCTCTGATTCGCCTGATGGCCGCGTTCGGGGTGTCGTCGCAAGCCGTCCGCCAAGCCGTCTCACGGATGACTCGTCAAGGGTGGCTGATCGCTCGGCGCGAGGGTAATCGCGCCTTTTATATGGTAACCGACCGTGGGCGCCGCCGGATCGAGGAACTGAGTCCCCGCATCTACGGACCCGTCATTGAGTGGGACGGTCGCTGGCGGTTGCTCAGTTATGCCGTCGGGGGGGCGCAGCGCCAAGGGCGCGAGCGTCTTCGAAAGGAGCTCGCCGCGCTCGGTTGGGCACAGCTCTCCTCCTCGACCTGGATCTCGCCATCGGATGCGCTCGAAGCCGCTCGCGAGGCCGCTGAAGCGACCGTGGCCCTCGGTGCGACCGATCTCTTCGAGGCTGAGTACCGTGGGCCGCAGAGCGATCGCGCGCTACTCGAGCGCTGCTGGAACGTCGACTCAATCGCAGAAGCCTACCGGGAGTTCATCGCTCGCTACCGGCCGCGTTTCGACCTCGAAGTCGCCCGCGACGGGCTCAGTGACCAGGGAGCGTTCGTCGAGCGCCTGTGGCTCGTGCACGATTATCGGAAGTTTGCGTATCTCGACCCGGGTCTGCCCAGCGAACTGCTGCCGGCTCATTGGCCCGGTACCGCAGCGGCCGCGCTCTTTCGCGAATACTACGCCGTGCTTGAAAGGAAATCACAACGTTACTTTCATCTTTGCTCGCGATTTACGAACGGGGCCGAGCATAAGAGCGTCGAAGCGAGCCGCCCATGCCCAAACGCCTGATGATGGTTCTCTGCGTCGCCGCACTGGCCGTCGCCGCTTGTCACAGCAGTAGCTCCACGACTCCGACCCCCTCGTTTACGCCCAGCTCGCCTGCGCCCAATCCGTCCATCAGGACTGCGCACGTCTACGTCACGGTCAACGGGCAGCCCAAACCGAGGATTCCGGTCCAGGAATCGACGCCAAAGTCGACGTCAAGCCCGCGTCCCGGGAACCCCTTTGAAACGCTTGCGACCAACCACAACGGCAAAGTGAAGTTCCCCGACCTCAAGCCGGCCAAGACCTACTGCTGGGTAGCCATCCTGCCTACAGGCAAGTCGTTTGAATGTGCTGGTTGGGAAATATGGCAAACCACCATCATCACGCTGGGCACCTAAGGCAAGGAGCCTTAGGACTCTTCTTCATCTAAATGAAGGTGAGAACCATCCTCCGCTTCTGAGAGCACGTCGCGCGCCTCGGCGAGCACCGCTCGTGAAAGCGCCCGAGGGGGAGGCTCGACGGAGCCCGGTTCCGCCAGGAAATCCACTTCGCTCCAGTCTTCCCAGGTTTCGAGCGGTTCGCCGTCTTCCGTCGTGGGAAAGCGAACGCAGAATCCTTGGTCGAGATGTACGCCAACGACCGTCACCTCGGTACCGCGCGGAAAATAGGTTCCGTCCTTCCAGAGCGTGCCATAGCTCGTGCTGTAGCACCGGCCGATCTTGAGCGCTTCCACCATAGACTACGCTATACCCGAAACGGGTCTATCGGTTTCTCCCCGATATAGGTGAGGACGCTCTTGGTTTCGCTGTAGAGCCGCATCGTTTCCATCCCTAGCTCGCGTCCGTATCCCGACGCCTTATATCCGCCGAACGGAACCCCCGGAAAGACGGAGTATGGCGTATTGATTGCAACCGAGCCGCTGCGGATTGCGCGGGCGACGCGGTTCGCGCGCCCGATATTCGAGCTCCAGACGCTGGCTGCCAGGCCGTACTCGCTGTCGTTTGCCAGCGCGATCGCCTCGGCTTCGTCGTCGAACCGCACCAACACGGCGACCGGCCCGAAGATCTCCTCGCGAACGATCCGGTGGTCGCTCTTGGCTTCGTAAGCGGTGGGATTCCAGAACATTCCCGTGGCAAAACTTTGGCCGAGCTCGGGCGAGCCGCCCCCGAAGAGCGTCTGGGCCCCTTCGGCCGCGCCGATCTCGCAATACGAGCGAATCTTCTCGAACTGCTCGGAGGTCGTGATCGCTCCGATCTGCGTCTGAGGATCCTCCGGGTCGCCGACGCGCAGCAGCTGCGCCTTCTGCGCAAAGCGTTCGATGAATCGATCGTAGACGCCGGATTGCAGCAGAATGCGCGAGCGCGCCTCGCAGCATTGTCCCGCGTTGTAGTAGACGCCGTACAGCGCACCGGCTACGGCCGCGTCGACGTCGGCGTCGTCAAAAACGAGCGACGGCGATTTGCCGCCGAGTTCCAAAGTTACGCGCTTGAGCGTACGCGCCGCAGTCGCAGCGACGATGCGTCCCGTCTCCGTCGAACCGGTAAACGCGATCTTATCGACGGCGGGATGATCGACCAGCCAGCTTCCGAGGCCGCCTTTCGAACCGGTGACGACGTTGAGAACGCCTTCGGGTACGCCCGCTTCGAGTGCGATCTTCCCCAACTCGATCGCCGTCAGCGGCGTCGCGTGCGCCGGCTTGAGCACGATCGTGCAGCCTGCGGCGAGCGCCGGCGCGACCTTCCACGAAGCCAGCAGCAGCGGAAAGTTCCACGGAACGATGGCACCAACAACGCCGACCGGTTCGCGCACGGTATTGGCGAGATAGGCCGGCAGCGGCGGCGGCAGCGTGTCGCCGTAGTTTTTCGTTGCCGCGCCGGCATAAAACTCAAAGGTATCTACGATTGCGCTCAACTCGCCTTTAGCGGTCCCGATGGTCTTACCGTTGTTGCGAACCTCGCATAACGCCAAGTCGGCCGCGCGGTCGCCGATGAGTTGCGCAATCTTATAAATGATTTTTGCGCGTCGCGAAGCCGCCATCGATGCCCACTTGCCGGCATCGAACGCGCGGCGCGCCGCGCTCACCGCATCGTTGAGATCTTCGCGCGTCGCTTCTGCGACGTCGGCGAGCTTCGCTCCGGTGGCGGGATTGCGAACTTCGTACGTGCCGCCGTCGGAGGCATCTCGCCAAGCTCCGCCGATTAGCAGTTGCGTCTTGGTCATGGTTGGCGCAGTCGTCATAGCAAACGCCTTCTACTCCACACGCTCGAATACCGTTGCGATACCTTGACCGACGCCGATACACATCGTCGCCAGGCCGAAACGCGCCTTTCGGCGAGCCATTTCGTGCAGCAGCGTCGTGGCGATCCGCGCGCCGCTTGCTCCGAGCGGGTGTCCCAGCGCGATCGCGCCGCCGTTGACGTTCGTCTTCGCAGGGTCAAGCCCCAGCTCACGCATACATGCGACGGCTTGCGAAGCGAACGCTTCATTAATTTCGATCAAGTCGAGCTGCTCGACGGCCAATTGAGCGCGCGCGAGCGCCTTGCGCGTCGCCGGTATCGGTCCGAGACCCATCACGTCGGGAGCGACGCCCACGGACGCGCATGCGACGATCCGCGCCATCGGCAGCAGGCCCAAGCGCCGCGCCACCTGCGCCTCGCACAGCAGGAGCGCCGCCGCGCCGTCGTTGATGCCCGACGAGTTGCCGGCGGTCACGGTGCCGTCACTCTTGAAAGCCGGTTGCAGTTTCGCTAAGCGCTCCATCGTGGTCTCCGGTCGCGGATGTTCGTCACTCGTGACAGAGGTTGCGGGTGACGAGCCCTCGATCGGCACCGAAACCAGCTCGCCGGCAAACGCGTTGCGTTGCGTTGCTGCCTTGCACTTCATCTGAGATTCGAACGCAAACCGGTCTTGCTCTTCGCGCGTGATGCCGTAGTCTCGGGCAACGTTCTCGGCCGTCTCGCCGAGCGAAACGGTATGCTGGGGCGGCATCTTCGGATTGACCATGCGCCAGCCGAGAACCGTATCGAAGAGCCGCTGGCCTCGGCCGAACGTCGCATCGCTCTTCGGCAAAATGTAGGGCGCGCGCGTCATGGACTCGACGCCCCCGGCGATCATGACGTCGCCTTCTCCAAAGGCAATCGCTTGCGCGGCCGAGTTAATCGCCTGAAGGCTCGAACCGCACAGCCGGTTGACGGTAACGCCGGGTACGCAAAGCGGCAGGTTCGCTAAGAGCACGGCCATGCGCGCGACGTTCCGGTTATCTTCGCCGCTCTGATTGGCGGCGCCGAGGTAGACGTCCTCAACGATCGAGGGAGTGATGCCGGTACGCTCGACCACGGCGCGCATTGCAATCGCGGCAAGGTCGTCGGGACGAACCGTTGCCAGGGTGCCGCCGTGGCGGCCGATCGGCGTCCGCACGGCATCGACGATCCAAACCTCGCGGCTCATTGCTGCAGGCTCGGGAAAGCGCGCTGCTCGCCGCTCTCCTCGGGCGCCGGCTCCTCTTCCATATCGAGGAGCCAGATTGAACGATGAGCGGCGAACCCGTCGCCCTCGGAATCGGCCAGCCGTTTCAAGATGCGGCGCAGGCGCGTCCCGCCGATTTCGCGCCCCCATGCGATCGGCCCGACGGGATAGTTGGCTCCCAGCTGCATTGCTTCATCAATGTCCTCGGGCGTGGCGACCTCCTCCGCAACCGCAATCATCGCCTCGTTGACGATCGAGCCGACGGCCCGTCCAAGAAAGAGTCCGGGAACGTCTTCAACGAGCACGGAAGCTCTGCCGATCGTTGCGAAGAGCTCCTGCGCCAGCTCGAGCGTGTCGTCCGACGCATTTTGCGAGTTGACGATTTCGACGGCGTCCACACCCGACAACGAACCGAGCACGCCGAAGCCGGCCAACCGCTCCGGATGACGCAATCGAGCCGCGCAGGCGGCAACGTTTGTCGCGTACGCATCGGTAAGAATAACGCATTCCGGCTCGAGCGACGCTTCGAGCCGGGCGATGACGTCGCCGCGATCGGAACTTCCGTCGCCGGCATCGATCAGCATCGTCGCGCCGGCCGCAAGCTCGTCGAGCGACTCGTCGTTGTCGATGCGTCGCACGTTCCAGTAACCTTGCGCGACCATCTCCGCCAGCTCGTCGGCGCGATTGCCGAAGCCGGCGATGGCGACGATCTCTTCGTCGTTCGGCTCCCGCGCCGGGGCGGGCACGTCGAGTTCGAACCTCTCGGCCTTGCCGTCACGATACGAGTAGAATCCGGCGCCGCTCTTTCGCCCCAGCAAACCTTCGGCAACCATGCCCCGTTGAAGTTCCACGGGCTCGAAACGTGGAGCCTGCGTGCGCTCGTAGATCGATTCGCTCGTCGCGAGATTTACGTCGAGTCCGATGAGATCCATCAACTCGAACGGCCCCATGCGAAAACCGACTGCGCGCGCGAGTGCATCGAGCTCTTCCACCGAAGCCACGCCGCGCTCGAGCGCACGTAGCGCCTGCAAATAGTACGGTCGAGCTACCCGATTAAGTATGAACCCGGGCGTATCGGCCGCGAGCACGGCAGTCTTGCCCAGACGCTCGACGATCTCGAACGCGCGAGCGAGTGCATCGTCGCCGGTCTGTGGCGCGCGTACGACCTCGACGAGCGCCATTCGGACCGGAGGATTGAAGAAGTGCAGGCCCAGGACTCGTTCCGGATGGGGGACGGCATCGGCGAGCTCGCCGACGGAGAGCGACGAAGTGTTGGTCGCGAGCAGTGCGTCCGACGGCAGCGCCTCCGCCAATGCCGCTAAGACGTCGCGCTTGATTTCGAAACGTTCGGAGACCGCTTCGATGGCAAGCATCGCGTCACTGCGAGCAGGGATGCCGTTCGCGCAAACGACGCGTCGCCCAATCGAATCATCGCCCGAGCGCTCCGCCTGGCGCGCAATTTCGAGCAACGCTCGCTCGCGCGCCGCCTCCTGCGGCTCGACGATCTCGACCTCGTAGCCCGCCTTGGCGGCGACGAACGCGATGCCGGCACCCATCGTTCCGCCGCCCGCAATCAATACTCGTTCCGCCATAAAACCGAGTTCGCGAAAGGATGCGCAAACGCTTCGTCGATAGTGGTGCGGTATGGAGAAGCCGCTGTGGCGCGTGCGGAGATCGAGTTACGTCGTAGATTCGCCCTACATGCGCTTGCGTGCCGATGAGTTGGAGCTTCCCGACGGGACCATCGTCCCAGACTACTACGTGCGCGAGTCGTTCGGCTTCGTCACCATTCTCGCCTTGACCGGGGACCGGCAGGCGATACTCGTTCGGCAGTATCGCTACGGCGCCGACTCTATTCATCTCGAGCTCCCGGCGGGCATGCTAGCCGATGGGGAGGCGCCGCAAGCGTGCGCGCTGCGCGAGTTGGCCGAGGAGACCGGCTACGAGGTCGCGCGTTGTGAGCCGGCTGCAGTCTATCTCCCCGAGCCGGTACGCTCGACGGCGCGCGCTTACGTTTTCGTCGGCTTCGACGCATTAAAAACCCGCGAGCCGCAGCTCGACGCCACCGAGCACCTTCAAGTCGAGCTTGCCTCGTTGCCGCGCTTGCGAGAGATGCTCGCCGACGGAACGATCGACGCAGGCGCCTCGATCGCCGCCGGCTACCGGGCACTCGACTATCTCAAGCTGCTATGAAGAGTGAAACCTGTCCCCCGGACGGGCAGTAGGTAAGGGCGTGAATCCCACTCTCGTGCTCTTTCTGCGACTCACCGCGATCATTGCCGTCGGCATCGTGGTGCTCGTGATTGTCGCCCACCTTCTGGTGATCGCGCTCAAGGCGCTCGTCGTGGCGGCGATTATCGCAGCCCTCGTTCTCGGCGCTCTCTTCGTCTACAATTTATTCCGCCGCTCGAAGTATCCGGTTATTCGCTAAGCCATTGGCGTAGAGCTTGGGTGACAAGCTCGGGCTCTTCCATCATCGGCAGGTGTCCGCTCTGCTCGCACACGATCAGGTGGCCCCGCGGAAAGCGCCCTGCGATCTCCCGCGCTTCTTCTTGCGGCAGAACCGCATCTCGCGCGCCCGCAATCATCACCATCGGCACGTCGAGATCTTCGGCAATGTCTTCTGATGAAGATCGCAGCGCCATGCCGCGCAGCCCCGCGGCCGCCCCTCCCGGCGCGTTGCGCCGGACGATCTCGTAAGCGCGCTCGATCACGATCGGCCGTTCTGCGGCCGTGCTCGGGGCAAAGAGGCGAGGCAGCATCGACTCGACGACCGGCTCGATACTCTCCTCTCGCTCGATGCGATCGGCCAGCTCCCGCCGCGCCTGCGCCTCTTTTTGCGTATCGGCGCGCAAGCGGGTGGGAACGAGCGCGAGACGGGTGACCCGCTCCGTAAACATGCGCGCAAAGGCTAACGCAACGTAGCCGCCCATCGAGTGACCGGCGATGGACGCACGCTCGATGCCGAGTGCATCGAGGAACAGCGCAACGTCGGCTGCGAGCGTTTCCATCAGATACGGACCTGCCGATTCGCCCGATTTTCCCGCGCCGCGCAGGTCGGGACAAACGACGCACGCGTCACGTGCAAGCGCATCGGCTTGCGCGTCCCAGATGCTCGCTGAGAACGGAAAGCCATGGATCAAGACGACCGCATCGACGTGTTGTCGTTCGTTTACGCGCGCGTGGATGCGCGTGCCGTCCTCGGCGAAAACTTGCATTGAAACCCGTAATACTGTATAAGGAAGGCAATACCCCTGGTCGCTTGGTGACCAGAGAAAGGATGACTCCACAATCAATGGCAGTCAAACGTAAAAGAAAGAAGGCTGCGTCCGCAGCTTCTGCAGCGCCGAAACGCAAGGCTCGCAAAGCTACGCGCAAGGCAGCACCGCGCAAGAAGGCAACGCGTAAGAAGGCAACGCGCAAGAAGGCTACTCGCAAGAAAGCCACTCGCAAGAAAGCTACTCGCAAGAAAGCCACTCGCAAGAAAGCCACGCGTAAGAAAGCCGCTCGCAAGACCACTCGCAAAGCCGCCACGCGTCGCCGTAAAGGCGCGCGTAAGGCGACACGCAGGAAGAAGGCCGCAGCCTAGGCTCGGCCTTCTTGATTCCGCAAGGTCGGAATCGACTAAAGCGAGTCGCAAACCTGCGGCTCGCTTTTTTTGCCCTGTTTTCGCCCGGAGCTTCGTTGCCGAGAAGCTCATGTACGCCTCGTACACTTCGCTTCTCGGCGCCTCGCCCGGACGAAAACGAGCTCAAAAACTAGATTCATACGGTTCGGACGATTGGGGCGAAGAGCCAGATCCCCAGGAAGAGGGCGACGCAGAGCGCGCCGGCCAGCGCGAACGTTTCGCGAAGCCCGATGATCGAGCCGATTGCGCCGTCGACCAGCGATCCCAGCGGCATCACGCCGATCGCAATCATCGTGTAAATCGAGAGCGCGCGGCCGCGCACGTCGTCGGGTGAGAGCATCTGGATCAGCGTGCTCGTCGCGCCCATCATCGCCATCGTTCCCACGCCGATCGCAAAGAGCACGCAAACCGCAAGCCGCAGCGACGGAACGAAAGCTAAAGCGAGAACGCCCGCCGACATCAGCAAGCCCGACTGCAGCCAAAGCCGAGAGCGGCGCTCGCGCTGCGCGAAATATGCCGTGACGAGCGCACCGCCGAACCCTCCGATGCCGATCGCCGATACCGCCCAGCCCAAACCGCGCGGGCCCGCATGCAAGACGTTGACCGCAAATGCCGGGATGAGCTGCGAGTACGGTCGCGCCGAGAGCGCCGTTACGAACTGCGCCAACACGATCCAACGCAGAGCGGGGTGCCGGACGATGAATGCGACGCCTTGTTGCATGGCGTGCCACGTGGGTTCCGTCCGTTGAGCCGACGGCGGCGACGGCTTCATGAGAATCACCGCGACGACGACCGCGAGCGTCGCCCCCGCGTTGAAGTAGAAGGCGCCCGCAACCCCGATCCAGACGATGAGCAAGCCCGCAAACGCGGGACCGACGACCGCGGGCGCGTTAAACGCGATCGAATTGAGTCCGACGGCGTTTCCGATGTGACGCCGGTCCACGAGGAATGGCACCCAGCTTTGACGGGTCGGCGCATCGAAGCCGTTCGCGCCGGAATTGAGCGCCGAGATCAGCACCAAGCCGACCAGGTTTAACGCGTGCGCCGTCGCGAGCAGTGCGAGAATCAGGGCAGCGAGCGCCATCGTCGTATTCGTCACCAGCAGGACGCGGCGGCGCGGGAGCCGATCCGCGATCACTCCCGCCAGCGGCGACAACAACAGCACCGGAATGGCTCGCGCCGCTCCCAAGATGCCGAGATCGAGCGCTGCCTGATGCGCAGATCCGGCCATTCGCGCGACGAAGAATCCCATCGCCGTGAACTGCATCCAGGTTCCGAGGTTTGAAACGAGCAGTCCGATCCACAGGAGTCGAAAGTCGCGATAGCGCAGCGCGACAAAAATATTCACGCGCGAGCTTGAACCGCGCCAGCGATCGATGCCGCGCTTTGCGCGGCGCTGAGCCGAGACGTATCGATACAGAGGTCGTAGTTTTGTGGATCTCCAAACGCCAGGCCGTACCATTGGCGGATGTGGACGATGCGAGCGCGATCCACTCGTTCGATCTCCGCCTCCGCGACGTCTCGCCGCACGTGCGTGGTGTCCACGACGTGTGCGATCCGCCACTCGCGCGGCGCGTGCATGAAGACGCGGAGGACGTCCGGCCGAGCCCCCAGGATCGCGAACGCGCCGCGGCCGACGATGACGCAGTTGCCCTTCGCCGCGTACTCTTGCACGGCGGCCGCAACAGCCGCGACGAGCTCTTCGTCCAACGGCTCCGCGGCCGCCGCCTGCGCCAACTCGGGCGTCGCCCGCTCGAGACCGTCCAAAAGAAGCTCGCCCAGCGTTCGTTGGGAGTCTTCGCTGGCGTCGACGGCCTCAGGCGTGATGCGCAGCCGCTTGGCAACCACGACCGGAAGCTGCCGGTCGACGTAATCGTAGCCCAATACACGGGCGGCCCGCTCCGCGACGGCGAGCGCGCCGGATCCGTACTCGTTCGAGATCGTCACGATCACCGGGGAAGGAATACGCAACGACGAATCGCGGTGTCCTGCCAATCGTTGAAGCGCGCGACCTGCGCAAGGTCTTTCGCACCATAAAGCGCACGCCGGGAGCCCTCGGCGCGTTGCGCTCCCTCTTCTCGCCCAAATATGAGGAGCGCGTCGCCGTCGGCGACGTCAGCTTTTCGTTGGAGCCCGGCGAGCTGGTCGGGTACATCGGTCCGAACGGCGCGGGCAAGTCCACGACGATCAAGATGCTCACCGGGATCCTCGTTCCTACGTCGGGTCAGGTGCGCGTCGCCGGACTGGTTCCGTGGAAAAGCCGCAAGGAGAACGCTCGCAACATCGGTGTGGTCTTCGGCCAACGAAGTCAGCTCTATTGGGATCTGCCGCTGATCGACTCGTTCGAGCTTCTTCGGGCAATCTACGGTATTCCGCCCGACGGCTACCGGCGGAACCTCAACGAGTTCGTCGACATCCTCGAAATGAGTGACTTCCTGCACACGCCGGTGCGCCAGCTCTCCCTTGGCCAACGGATGCGCGGCGATTTCGCCGCCGCGCTCCTGCACGGCCCCAAGGTCGTCTATCTCGACGAACCGACGATTGGACTCGACGTGGTTGCGAAGGAGGCGATCCGAGAGTTCATCGCCAGAATCAACGCCGAGCGTGGGGCGACGATCGTCTTGACGACGCACGACCTCGCCGACGTCGAGCGTCTCTGCCGGCGGATCGTCCTCATCGATCGGGGGACGCTCATTTACGACGGCGACATCGACCGAATCAAGAGCGAATACGGACGCTTCCGCACGCTCGTCGTGCGCTTTAGCGAACCGGTCGCGCAACCCGAGCTCGAGGGCGCGCAGCTAAGCGGACTCGAGGATTCGAGCGCGCGCTTTCGCTTCGATCGCAACCTGCAACGGGCGGATCGTCTCGTGCGGCAAGCGAGTGAGCGCTATAGCGTCGAAGACGTGAGCTTGGAGGAACCCGACTTGGAGTCGATCATTCGGCGCATCTACATCGAGGGATACGAACGCCGGCCGGAGGAGGGCGCGTCATGATTCTGTCTAGCGGAACGAAAAAGCCAAAGGTTCATTCGAGCGCGTACGTTGCCCCCACGGCGACAATCGCTGGAGAGGTGACGATCGGCGCCGGCTGCGCGGTGCTGCACGGGGCCGTCATCGTTGCCGAGGGTGCGGCGGTGACGATCGGCGCCGATACGGTGGTGATGGAAAACGCCGTTCTCAAAGCCAGCGGGGGACGCGTCTTGCAGTTTCCGCTGCAAATCGGCAGCCGCTGCATCGTCGGTCCACAGGCCTACGTCGTCGGAGCGACGATCGGTGACGGCTGTTTTGTCGCGAGCGGCACGAGGATTTTCAACGGGGCGAAGCTGGAGGATGGAAGCGGCGTCGCGCTGGGCGCGATCGTGCACGTGAATACCCGTCTGCGCAAAGGCGAGAGCGTACCGATGCAGCACATCGCCTTCGGCGACCCGGCCACGATCTATCCGCCCGAAAAGGCGCCCGAAGTCCACGGGAAAATGCAGTTCTTCGCCGACGTCTTCAACGTCGAAGGGACGCAAGACGCGCGGGCCCGGGCCGCCGCGACCTATTCCAAGTTCCTGCGCAAAGCTCACGCCCAAGACGCCGTTCTCGACGAACATCGAAACGTCAAGCCCCCTCCGCGGCGGTCGGGCGAAGAGCCGCCCCCGACTCAGGTCGCGGAGGTCGACAAGGTCGTCGACGTCATGATGCTCGAGCTGGAAGAGATGGAGCACCGCCGCCAAGCCGCGATCAAACGGCAAAAAGGCGGCTAGCGGCGTAGTGGAGGCCGCGCTCGCCCCGTACGTCGCGTTTGCGAAGAAGGCGTTCGCACGAGAGGCTACCTACAGAATCGAAGTTCTCACCGAGATCGGCTCGCTGGTCTTGCGAGTTTATATTCTGCGCTCGCTCTGGACCGCGCTCTACGCGCAGAACGTTGCGCCGGTCGGCCTGCCGCTGCACAGCATGATCACGTATGCAACGGTGGCCATGCTGATGTCGCTGATCCTCGAGGTGGATGCGACCCGGCTCATTCGCGAAAAACTCCGTGAGGGGACGATCGCCACCGACCTGATGAAGCCAATTAGTGTGCCGTTCTACTTTTTCAGTGACGGGCTCGGTCAAACGGCACTGCACGCGCTGCTGGTCGTTCCCTCGCTGCTCTGCGCGCTGTTGCTGGTGCGCATCGACGCGCCGCCGCCAACGACGTTCGCCGTATTTCTGCTGGCCGTCGTAATTGGTTACGGAGTCAACTTCTTTCTGAATTTTCTGATGAACTGCATCGCGTTCTGGACGCTCGAAACGTTCGCCGCGCAATTAATCGTGCGCTGGGCCTCCGACCTGCTCTCCGGTCAGATTATCCCGTTGCTATTCTTCCCGGGGATCGTTGGCCGCCTCGTCTTCGCTCTGCCCTTCGCGGCTATCTATTCGACGCCACTGCTGATCTACGTCGGCGTCATTCCGCCCGCTCGGTGGGCGATCAGCATCGCAGTGCAGATGCTATGGCTCGTGCTTTTCGCAGCGCTCGCCTCGGTCGTCTGGCGCGCTGCGTCGAACCGCGTAGTGATTCAAGGAGGCTAACACGTCAACGGGAGACACTCAATGCAGACGAATCGTTTGATCGCACTTTACCTCGCTGCCGGCGCACTGCTTTCTCTCGTGCTGGCTTCGGTTGCCTTTGCGCAGACCAGGACGATCTCCGCCGAAGCCGGCCCGATCTGGAACCAGGCGGATGCCCAGCGGAAATGCCCCGAAGTCGCCAAGGCGAACGGCGGCGCTTGGAACGGTCAGTGGCGGACCACGGTGCCGGGAAAGATGTCGGTCTGTGAGCTCCGCGTGCCGTCGTCGAGCGGCAGAAGTGTCGTCGAGGCAATCGAAGCCGGGCCGATCTGGAGCCAGTGGGACGCGGAGAAGAAATGCCCGGATGTCGCAAAGGCGAAGGGCGGCACCTGGAACGGCCAATGGCGGACCACGGTGCCGGGAAAGATGTCGGTCTGCGAGGTTCGCCTAGTGCGCTAGGATCTGTACTCGCAGAGCTCTGCGTTCAAGGGCTGACGCCCGGCAAATCCCAGAGCGCGAGCTCGGCATCACCACTAACGCGTAACGTGCGAACGTCGTAGAGGTGAACGGCGTCGCCGGCATTCAAGCGTTCGCCGTTAGCTTCGGCGCTGCCGGCGGCGACGAAAAGGAAGCCGTAGCGCTCCGGTGCGAATTGCATCTCGAGCGTCGCATTCTCGAGCCGCGCGACGCGAAACGTAGCATTCTGCGTGATGCGAATCGGCGCGGCGACGGCGGGGTCTCCGCTGACGATATCGAGCCAGCGGTTGAGCCTCTCGTTCTCATCGAACGCCATCTCTCCGTAAGCCGGCGCCATACCCAAGCGGCCCGGCAGCACCCACATCTGAACGAGGTGCAGCGGCTCGTCGGCGTCGTTGTTGTACTCGCTGTGGGTAACGCCGGTGCCGGCGCTCATAAACTGCACGCCGCCGGCCCCCACGACGCCGTGGTTGCCCATGCTGTCGCGATGCGCCAGCTCGCCGGAGAGCACGTAGGTTACAATCTCCATGTCGCGATGGGGATGCGGTGAAGCCGGCGCCGCCGGCAATCGTGTCGTCGTTAAAGACGCGTAAGGCGCCCCAGTTCTCGTTTTCCGGGTCGTAGTAATCGGCAAAGCTAAATGAATAGTAGGTATCGAGCCAGCCGTGATTGGCGTGCGCGCGCCCGGCGGCGGGCACGACGGCGAAAACGGGCGAGCGTGAGGTCGCGGTACTCATAGTGTCGTCTCTGACCGGGGCGGGGCGACGGAGGGTTGCACCGAAGCGCCCAGCCATGCTCGGCGCCTACGCGCAGTACTGGCGGATCAATCTCCTCACGATGCTCGAATATCGCGCGAACTTCATCATGTGGTTCGTTTTCACGATCGTTTATCATGGCGTCGCGCTGGGCGCGCTCTTCGTGACGATGGAACGCTTTCCATCAATGAACGGGTGGAACTTTTGGGATGTTTTCTTCCTCTATGCGCTGTGGATGTGCGGACACGAGTTGCACAATACGCTGTTCTTCACGGTCGTGAGCGTTCCCGAGTACGTGCGCGAGGGACGTTTCGACCGCTTCTTGGTGCGGCCGCTCGACACGCTCTTCCAGGTACTGACGGTCCCCCAGCAGATCGTTCCCGACGGGTTGATTCTGGGAATCGCCACGCTCGCGGTCGCGACGCACGTCGCGGGCGTGCGCGTCGACTGGGTCTTCGCGGTCTTCGTGCCGGCGATCGTCTTCGGCGGAGCGCTCATCGACTTGGGCATCTCCTTGGCGATTGCCACCTGCTCGTTTTGGTTCGTCCGCGTCGATACGCTGCGGTGGGTCGTGATGTCGCTCGAGCAAGACTTCACGCGATATCCGATCAGCATCTATGGTCGCGGCGTGCAGATCGTGCTGGCCTTCGTGTTGCCGTTTGCCTTCATGAACTACTTTCCGGCGACGTATTTCTTGCAGAAGGCCGAAACCGGTCTGCACCTCAATCCGGCCGTCGGCTTGCTCACACCGGCCATCGGGCTCGCATGGCTCGGTGCCGCGTACGCATTTTGGATCTTCGGCCTGCGCCATTATCAGGGAACCGGCTCGTGAAGCGGGTTGCATTCCTGAGCTGCGCCGGCGCGACGCTGATCGCCATGCCCGCCGTTGCGTCATCCTTGAACGGACGCATCGGTTCGATCGCGCGCGCGTTGCCGGGTGTGCTCGGGGTGTACGCCCGCACCTTGGCCGAGGCTCCGCCGCTGGCCGCCTACAACGCTTCCGAACGATTCCCCACGGCATCGATCATCAAGGTGCTGATCATGACGACGGCCTACGCACTCGACGAAGCTCGCCCCGGCGTCCTCAACGAGAGGATCGTCTTCCACAGCGACGACCTCATCGGCGGCTCGGATTTCATGGCGAACGCACGAGACGGCCAGCGCTTCACGGTACGCGAGCTTCTCGTTCCGATGATTACGGTGAGCGACAACACTGCGGCCAACCTCTTAATCGGGCATTTCGGGGTCGCCACGATCAACGAAATCGGCGCCCGCGCCGGCATGATGCGGACGCACCTCGCGCGCCGTTTTCTCGACTACACGGCGATCGCCCACCACAACGATAATCTCTCGACTCCGGCCGACATGGGCCGCTTGCTCTTCCTCATCGAGCACGGCGCGCGCGAAGGGGTTGCCACGATCGTTTCGTCCAAACACTGCGTCGCGATGCTCGACGTCATGCTGCGTCAGACCGACCGCGACGCCATCCCGGCGGCGCTGCCGCCGCACGTCGCGGTTGCCAATAAGACCGGCGAGATCGAGGGGACGCGCAACGACATTGCGATCGTCGCACCCTTCGGCGACTCACCGTTCATTCTCGCGGTGATGACGAAAGACGCATACGACTACGGCGCGTCCTACGCTGCGATTCACGCGGTGACGCGCGCCGTCTACGCCTCCGTGTGAACGACGCAGCCATAAACGAGGCCGCTGCTCAGCGCGGCTAGCTTCGCCGCCCGCCGCAGACGCTTGAAGCGCGCCTCGTGCGATTTCGCAGCCTCGAAGCTAGGCGGGTGCCACCATCCGACCAGCGCGACGGGCAGACGTCCGCGCGTATATTTCGCGGCAGTGCCCCGGCGATGTGCGCCGAGGCGGCGTCCAAGATCGACGGTCGCTCCGGTGTAGAGCGACCCATCGCTGCAGGCCAGGACGTAGACGGCCGGAAGGTTGCGCGATGAGTCCGTCATCCACCACCAATTTCCGCCGGCGAGGCTCGATCCTTGGCACGCTGCTGCTTCTCGCAGCGGCAGGGAGCGAACCGATGCCGCAGCCGCCGGCCTACGCACCGATCGCCGCGATGGTCGGCGCGGTACGGGCAGAGCGATTGAAGAGTACGGTCGACCGCCTCGTCGAGTTCAAGACGCGCAACGATTTCTCCGAAACGGCTTCGACCTCAGAGCGCGGCGTCTTCGGCGCACGCGATTGGATCGCGGCCCAATTCGCCGCCATCGCTCCGACAACGTCCGGACGCATGAGCGTCGAGCTCGACACGTTCCTGCAACCGAAAACGCCGCGAACGCCGCGCGCCGTGACCGAATCGAGCGTCATTGCGACGCTGAGAGGCACGACGCCGGGGCGCATCTACATTATGTCCAGCCACTACGACGACTGCGACGGGCATTGCACGGACGGCATGGGCATCGCGCCGGGCGCCGACGACAACGGCTCGAGCGTCGCGGCGGTCTTGGAAGCGGCGCGCGTAATGGCCGGTACGCACTTTCACGGCACGATCGTCTTCGCGTGCTTCGACGGTGAAGAGCTGGGTCTATGGGGCAGCAACCACTACGCGCACGAGCTGGCGACTGCGCACGCGCCGGTGCTGGCGGTTCTCAATAACGACATCATCGGAAACTCCGTCGGCGGTGATGGGAGCTCCGAGCCGGGCGTGATTCGGGTCTTCAGCGAAGCGCTGCCGGCCGGAACCGAGATCGAGCGAGTCAACCTCGTCGGCAGCGAAAACGACTCGCCGTCGCGCGAGCTCTCTCGCTTCATCGCGGAGATCGTTCCGGTCTACGTTCCAAACTTTACGGTGCGGCAAATCTTTCGCTCCGACCGCTTCCTGCGCGGCGGCGATCAGCAGTCGTTCCAATCGGTGGGATACTCTGCCGCCGTGCGGTTCGTCGAGCCGCACGAGAACTTCACCCATCAGCACCAAGACGTCCGCATGCAAGACGGAGTGCAGTACGGCGACCTGCCGCAATACATCGACCCGGAATACTTGAAACGCGCGACGCAAGCCAACGTTGCCGCGCTGGCCACGCTCGCAATGGGCCCCGCACCGCCCGGCGACGTCCACCTGGTGACACGACGGCTTGGATACGACTCGACGTTGCGCTGGAAGCGCGCACCCGACGCGGTTTCCTACGAGATCGTCTGGCGAACCACCGACGCCGCGCAGTGGCAAGGGGCTCGCAACGTCGGCGACGTCGTCGAAGCAACCGTTCCGATCTCCAAGGACGATTATATTCTAGGGGTCCGCAGCGTCGATGCTAACGGGCTGCGCAGCCCCGCCGTCTATCCGACTCCGGTTCGAGAGTAGGCCAAATCGCGCGGAGCATCGCTTTGAATCGCGAGCGCTGAGCGATCGGCTCGAACCACGGCAGGCTGCGAAGCATGAGGAGCGCCGGCTCGCGCACCTTCAGGGCACGCTCGAGGTGATCCAAGGCCTCTTCGAGCCGTCCGAGGCCGACGGCGACTGTCGCAAGATTGAAGCCCACGACAAACTCGGTACGCGCCATCTCCTGCAGCGTTTGGTAGATGCTTTCGGCACGCTCGGTGTCGCCGCACTCCGCGTATGCGCGGCCGAGCAGGGGCAGGCGCAGCGTGACGTCTTCGGCGCGATCGTGCGGCAAGAGAGCCAAATCGGCGATCGCTTCGGCCGGTTGTCCGTTGAGAATGAAGGCTTGAGCCCGGTGACGTCGTGCGATCGCAAAATCCGCGCCGCTTTCGAGCAAATTGGAGAACGCGCCGATTGCGCGCCGGTACTGGCCGGTGTGAAGGAATATTCGGGCGAGAAAAAGCTGCAAGGCGGGCGACGACGGCTCGACGAGCAAGGCGCGCTGCATCTCGCGCACGGGTTTGTCGCCCGAGCCCTTGCACATGTTGAACCACGCGGCGTTCATGTAGACCAGCGTGGAGGTTGGATTCAGGCGAATCGCCGTCTCGATTTCGCGTTCGGCCTCGATCCAGTTCCAATCGCAAAAGAGCAGGATTAGCGCGAGTGTAGCGCGGGCTTCCGCGGAGGACGGATCGAGCTCGAGCGCCCGAACGATCGCGGCTTTCGCTTTCGGGAACATATACGAGCCGCTGGCGTACCAATATTGGGCCATGAGCGCGTGCGCACGAGAGAGCCCAATGAGCGCCGGCACATGATCTCGGTGGACGCGCAGGACAGCCTCGAACTGCTCGGCCGCTGCCGTCAACGCGCTCGCCGTCCGTTTTTCCAAGAGGTACGAGCCGCGGCAGTAATGATGGAACGCTTCGGGGGCGCCGTTGAAGAGTCGATCCGCGGAATCCTCCGCCGCGTGCAGCGCGGTCTCGGCCAGTATCGGCGCCACGATGCTTACCGGTGCGACGAAACGATAGCCTTTGCCGCGCACGGTCATGAGGTAGGTGCGGTCGGTCGCGCGCTCGTCGAGCAGTTGCCGCAGCATGTACATATGTTGCGAGAGATTTCCGTCGCTGACGGCGGTATCCGGCCAAATTTGCGTCGCAATCGTTTCCTTGTCGATTACGTCACCGTTAGCGTGAATGAGCAGGACCAGCAACTGCGCCAGGCGGTCCGGTAACGGAGTCACGGCGGCGCCGTGCGTGAGCAGCCCCCGTGTCGGATCGAAACGGAAGGAACCGAACGTGTAGACCGGCGAGATATTCGATCCTGCCTGACCGTTGATCATCAAACTTCAAATGATCGATAGAGGCAGATTGTGACTTAGGTACCACAATTGAGATCGTTCGCCGGGCCGCCGGTCGCAGTTTCGCCGCGCAATCCGCCAACGCTAATCGCAGGCCGTCGAAGGCGGCGTGCCAGGAGCCTCCGGTCAACGCCGTCAGCGTGAGAGCGAGCATCTCGGCGGTCTGCTCCAAACTTTTTTCGGCGTAATGCGCGAAGGCCGAATCGCTTTGGGCGACCGGCTCAATCGAACTCGGCGAGACGCGCGCATCAAGAAGTGCGGCTAACAACCCGGTGACGGCAGCGCGCTGGCGTTCGCCGTCGCCAAGCATTTGCGGCACGATCACGCACAACCGCTCGTAGAGCACGTCGCCCAGCGCGCGATCGATGCTGCGACGCTCGCCGTACGCCGAGTACCAAAAGAGTCCCGCGGCCAACAGGCGGTCTCGAGTCGGGAGAAGACGCTCGATCGATCGCGCCCGCCACGATCGCGCTTCGGCGAACTCGCCGCGAGCCTCCGCGATAGCAAAGAGAACGGCGGCGGAGCGCGCAGCCAGACCTTGGAAACCCTGCAACTCCGAACGTTGCCAAGCCGACGACGCCGCCGTTACGGCCTCCGCGAGCCGAGCTTGGCAGACCAGCCGGCGCGCGTGCTCGACTTCCTTTGCAATCCGGTCCCAGGAACGAGATGGAGGCATTGGCGCCCCATCAAAGAGCGGGAGCGCCTCATCCGTTATTCCAAGGCGGCGGTTCGCGTCGCCGAGGAACGACCTGGCCAACGTTGCTGCCTCGGCATCCTCCGCCAAGCGCACGAGATTGTTAGAAATGCAGCGCATCTCGAACGCATTGCCACGGTCGCGAGCCCCGAGAAATGCCGCTACCTCACGTTTGAAACCCCACGAAGCGCCGCCGTTCGACAAGTAGTTAACGCGGAGCGGTCCCAACAGCCCGCCGGCGTACCGAGCGATCGAAGCAATCGCCTCGGCCCTGCGGCGTTGAAAATGCCGCCGCGAGACGCCGCTTCGTCGCGCCAGCTCCGCGTTGGTCGCGGCCCGTCTGAAATCCGCGTCGAAAATCGCGCTGCGGAGCTTCTCAGTCCGCGCGTCGTCCCCGGCGAGCGCTGCCGTGACAATTCGCTCGAGCGCGTAAACCGGATTCGCCGTTCCAGTGTGCCGGCATACGGACGCCATCAACGGCGCAGCCGCCAGCGCGTCGGGCTTCCTGGCCCTATGCAAGAGCCGCATTACTTGTCGCTCCATCGGCGATACTGCCATGGTTAATAGAATACGCAGCTTTTATTGCGCCGTCTTCAGGAAACTCCAAAGCGCCGAAAGCCTTCCGACGGCTTCCCAATTTGAGATTGCTTGAGCTTATTGAAAATCGTTGATGCGAAAGTGTCGCGACGCCGGCATTCGTCAACGATCATCAAAAGGTCGCATTCCCGGGCTTTCGTAACGCCGATAAAGCGCATCGAACACAAATGCGCAACTTCGAAGCTACGACAAAGAGGAAAGAACGCAAATAATGAAACAGCAACGAACGCTCCGTTCTGCGAGCGTGGCCGTTGCGCTTCTCGTCGCTTTTCTGTTCCAGGAAACATGGGCACTGGCAGGAGTGACCGGAAACGTGAACGGCACCGTCCGCGATAACGCCGGAGCGCCCTTGGCCGGAGTAACCGTGAAAGCCGAATCGCCGTCGCAGAGCGCGACGGCGACGACCGATTCCGGCGGCCACTTCGTCCTGCTCTCGCTCGCACCGGATACCTACACCCTCAGCCTTAGCAAATTCGGTTATCAGAGCGTATCCATCGGCGGAACCGTCGTTTTTGCCGATCAAACTCAACAGGTCAGCTATACGCTGACCAAGACGCTCAAAATCATCGCGTCGGTAACGTCACAAGCCGGCTCGTCGCTCGTAAAATCCGGCGTCGGAGGCGATCTCTACAGCGTCAACCCGGCCCAAGCCGCCGCTGCAGCTGCGCTTGGCGGCGGCGGAAACCTCAACAGCGCCTACTCGGCAATGGCGTCGGTCCCCGGCATCCAGACATCGCAGGGCGGCATGGGTTGGGATTTCAACGCGGCCTATATTCGCGGCCAAAACTCGTACTACACGGGCTTCGAGTATGACGGCATCCCCATCAACCGATCCTTCGACAACTATAACTCCGGAACCGAATCGAGCCTCGGCCTCTCCGAGTTGCAGGTCTACACCGGAGGCGGTCCCTCCTCGGTAGCCTCGGCCGGCACGGCCGGTTTCATCAACCAGGTCATCAAGACCGGCACCTTCCCCGGCTTCGCGACGGCCAACCTGGGGATCGCGACCCCGCAGTTCTATCATCAGGCGAGCGTCGAGATTGGCGGCTCGACGCCCGATCGCACGTTCAGCTACTACGTCGGTCTCTTAGGCTACAATCAAGAGTCGCGTTTCTTCGACAACACCAACGGCGCGGGGTACATGACGCCGGGCGGTTTCTTCTCGGGCGATGTCGACGGTACGTTGCTCGGATATGGGCTCTTGAGCGCTCAGGTGTACGATACATCGCCGACAGTGATCTTCGGCACGGGTCAAGGCGTAAAGCCCATCTGTCAAATGTACGGTCCGAAGTTCAGCTTCCCGGATCAGGGATGCTGGCAGTACTATAGCGGAATTGCCGGCGACCCATCGGTCGTCACCGACCGCGAGAGCGTGATCAACCTGCACATGGGCATCCCCAGAGCCAACGGATTGCGCGACGACGTGCAGGTCCTGTGGAGTGGATCAGCTCTCAACAACTACGGTTATAACAGCCCGGACGACGAGGGACCCGGCAACAACCAGTTCATCTGGGGCGCGTACGGAACGCGCGCTGCGCCTCCGACGTGCGGTCCGGAGACCGTTGGCCCCGGCCTCACCGTCAACGGATGCTCGGGAATCGGTCAGATCGTCTCCTTCTTGCAGCCGAACCAGTTCTATCTCCAGCGTCTAGGATTGCCGCCGGGTCCATATACGTGTCCCTCGACCATCGTTGGGACGCTCGCCTGCGCACCGACCTATCTGGGATATGCCGACGGCGTTGCCTACAACGTTCCCTTCGGCACTGCGATCGGTGCCTACAACTACAAGACCGGTACCGGGAGCGTCAAGGCACCGGGGGTCTATATGGTTCCCGACACGCCTGCGCACGCGTTTGACGGCCCCATTCCGCTCAACGACAACTCCCAGGGGAGCATTCGCAACGACGCCGGCATCAACAAGCTGCAATACACCTACGCACTGAGCCAGTCGGCCTATCTGCGAGCGTACGGCTACAGCTTCTACTCGGATTGGCTGGAGAACAACCCGATCGCGGGCGCAACGGGAGACGGCGTCCCGGCACTTCCGGCAAACGCGCAATACCAGCTCGTTACGCACACGTCCGGCGGCGCGCTGGATTTCCAAGACCAACTCAACGACCAGAATCTCCTGACGGCCGACGGCAACTACACGACCGCCGGCGTCATCCGTTGGAACAACGGCTCGGCCGCCGGAAACGATTCGCCGATCGGCTACATGGCGAAGACGGGCGCCGGCTTCAGCTGCTACGGAAATCAGAACAACCTTCCGAGCGGCGCGTTCGGCTACTCCGTGCCCTGTCTTAGCAGCAGCTACTACGACACGACGCTGAACATCAAAACGTCGACGGGCACCATCGATTGCGCCAAGACGTACAACACCGACTGCATCGTGAATCCCACGTGGACCGGCGTAGCTTCGGGCGGCCCTTCGGGTTATGGCGCCCCGGGCACCCCGGCCGCAAAGGCCGGTGCGCAATGGGATAGTCTCTGGAGTGGCAACGCGAGCGGCTCGTACAACGCGGTTAAACCGGAGTTCGTAAACGCTTCGCTTGCCGATCAGTTCCGTCCCAACGATAAAATCCTGATCAATGCGGCGCTACGCTACGATAACTTCACGTATCAGCTTCCCAACTCGGCAACTGCGGCCGACGAGTTCTACGCGAACATGACGGCCAACTATACCTGCGTCTACGTGCCGACGAACCAAGTGCTGACGCAACTGCTTCCGCCGGGGCAACCTCCGCCGGCAAATGCTCAGTACGTAAACGGAAACTGCGACACCGCAGCCGCGCTCCTTCACCCGGCCGGTCCCCACACCGGTTGGGTCCATCCCAACGGCACGACGCAGAACGGCGTCGCGGCGCCCAACTTCACGGCGTCTTCGCCCAGCTCGTACTCGCTCAACTACTGGGAGCCGCGTTTCTCGGGGACCTATACGCAATCGCCGGACGTCGTCTGGCGGGTCTCGGCCGGCCGCTACACGCAACCGCCGATCTCCGCGTCGGTCCAGTACCTCAGTTCCTCCGGCGACGAACGCTCGGTCTGGAACAACACGATGAACCTCGGGTTCTACTCGCCGTTCCACCCGATTCCGGGAATCTCGTCGGGCCAGTACGATCTCTCGTACGAGCAGCACTTCCACGGAACGGATATGAGCTTTAAGCTCACGCCGTTCTACACATGGGTCTCGAACTGGCAGCAACAGACGTTCATCGGCTCTAACTTCGCCACCCAGATTCCGGTCGGCGTCAATCGCAACCAAGGTGTGGAGTTTCAATTCACCAAGGGCGATTTCACCCGCAATGGTCTCTCGGGTCAGTTGGCCTTCACGTACACCAATTCGAAGGTCATGTTCCAGAACGTGCCGCTCTCGACCGGCGGCATCATCCCCAATCCGCTCACCGTCCTCAACGCGGTCATCTCGCAGTACAACTTGCTGACCAAAGGGGGCGGCGGACATCCGTGCTACCAGGACGGAATCGGCGTTCCGTGCAGCACTCACAACGGCAAGATCGCGAAGGGTTTCGATACGATCCTCAACCCGTACTACAATCTGCCATCGCAGGGACTCTTGAACCTCGGCGGCTGGTACAATCCCTACTCGACCGCGATTGCGCCGAGTCTCAACGGTTCGTTCGTCAGCTACATCTCGCCGTACGTTTCGTCGTTAATCTTGAACTGGCGCCACGACAAGCTGGCGATCACGCCCAGCTTCTCGTTCCAGAGCGGCGGCTTTTACGGCACACCGCTGGACAATAACGGTGTCGATCCGCGCTCCTGCATCCTGAACTCGGCGACGACCGGCATCACGAAACTGTCGCCGAAGACCAATCCGCAACAGTGCAACTACCTCTACGCGGGCTCGCCCGGTTTGGGTACTTTCGGCTACCTGTACACGCCGAACTTCCAGACCGGTTCGTTCGCATTCGATAACATCGAGCAGCCCAACTCGGTGGTCGGAAACCTTCAGATTGCCTACGACGTGACCCCGCGCATTCGCCTAACCCTGCTCGGCGCCGGCCTCTTCCACGTCTGCTTCGGCGGAACGCAAGAGCCGTGGACACTGGCAAATCCACCCAGTAATGTGGCCTGCGCCTACGCACCGGATGGCGGCGTGCTCAACAGCACGCTCTATCCCGGCAACTTCTACAACGGCACCGGCATCGGCGACCGGGCGGCCAACAAGGCGAGCACGCCATGGACCCAGAGCTACCTTCCATCCGGCGGCGCAAACAACGGCTCGATCGGGGCGATAGCGCCTCCGATCAACCTCTACTTCAACGCACAGGTGAAGATCTGACGTAACGTCCTTCGAAAAGGCGGCGGCCTTCGGTCAAACGGAGGCCGCCGCGTCACTCCCGGGAGCCCGCGCTCGTTCTTCACACATGGCGCGCACGGCGGTGATATCGGGCCTTTGCGGCGCGATTCTCCTCGATCTCTACTTGGTCATAACCGAGCCGCTCGTCGTGAAGCGCGTGACGCCGCTGCTCGTCATGCAGTGGGATGCTTCAAATCTCCTTGGAATGGCTGCCTACCGCGGCGGCTTGGCGACTGCGGCGGCCGGTACGCTGCTTCACTTTTGCGTCAGCATCGTGTGGGGAGCGCTCTTTGTCCTCGCCGCTTTACGCGTTCGCTGGGTCATGGAGCACGCGCTGACCGCTGGAATACTTCTTGGTCTCGCTGCGATGACGATCATGCGCGGCATAATTTCATCTCGGGCACGCCGTCGTACGTCCCTTTCCGTCGTTTGGGCTCTTTCTCTACATCCTCGTGGGACATGTTGTCTTCTTCGGAATCCCCGTTGCATTAGTGGCGACGAACCTATTGCGCGGGAAGGTCGTCGCGCGCCGGCGCCGCGCGTAGCGCAAACTCCGCCGCCGCAAGCGTTTCGTCCACGTCCTGCGCGCTGTGCGCGCTGGAAACGAACATCACCTCATTCTGCGACGGCGCGAGCAGCACGCCCCGTTCGAGCATCGTCGCACAATAGCGCGCGAAAGCGGTGCGATCTGCGCCGCGAGCGTCGTCATAGTTTTGCGCCGCCGGACCCGCGCGAAACTTGAAATCGACGATCGACTCTTGCTGGACGACGGTAAAAGGTAGCCCGCGTTTGGCAAGGATTTCTCGAAGGCCGCCGGCGAGACGCCGCGCGAGGCCATCCATGTAGGGATAGTATTCCGGATGCGCTTCGAGCACATCGAGAACGCGATGCGCCATTCCGACGCAGAACGGATTGCCGCCGTGGGTACCGCCGGTAAAGGTTTCGCCATCCGGTGCCAATACCGCCATCACGTCGCGTCGTCCGCCGAAAGCGGCAATCGGGAGACCGCCGCCCATGATCTTGCCCAGCGCCGTCAAATCCGGAACGAGGGGCGTTCGGCCTTGCGCGCCGCGCAATCCGAAGCGAAGCCACGTGATAACTTCGTCGAAGATCAAAAGCGCGCCGGCGCGCCGAGCGCGTTGCAGTAAGCCTTCCAAGAATCCACCGGCCGGCTGCACCAGACCCATGTTGGCCCCGATGGGCTCGACGATGATCGCGGCGAGGCCGGGTTCATCCCTTTCGAGCAACTCGTCAACGGAGGTGAGATCGTTGTATCGCGCGACGAGCACGTCGGCTCGCACGCCTTGGGGAACTCCGCCGGCACCGGCGCCGGCCGAGGCGCCGGCATCGATGAGCGCGAGATCGAAATGGCCGTGATAGTTACCGGCGAACTTGAGAATGCGCGAGCGGCCCGTAAAGGCGCGTGCCACGCGCACCGCGCTCATCATCGCTTCGGTTCCGGTCGAGACGAAGCGCATGCGCTGCATTGACGGCAGATACGCTCGAATGCGTTCGGCGAGGCGAACCTCCTCGCTATGAGTCGTTCCCCAGACGAGGCCGTGCTCGGCCAGGGAGTCGAGTCCGGTCACCAGTTCGGGGTGCGTGTGGCCGAAAAGCAATGGCCCGTAAGCCATAATATAATCTATATAGCGGCGTCGCGATTGATCGTACGCATATGCGCCGACGGCGGAAGCTTGTACGAACATCGGCAAGCCGGCGCTCCAACCCGAGCGTACCGGTGAATCGCAACCCCCGGCGAGCACATCGAGCGCATTTTCGATCGACCGTTGCATACTCTGGCGCCGTTCGAAGGTTCAACGAAGAAGCCATGCCCGAAATCGAAATCGCCCCGCAAACCAATATAAAGGAACTGGTCGCGCAGCTGCCGGTTGCCGCGCAGGTTTTGACGGCATTTGGGCTAGGATGCAGCGGCTGCGGCGTGAGCAAGTACGAGAATATCGAGCAGGGCGCACGCGCGCACGGACTGCGCGTCGAACCGATCGTCGACGCATTGAATGAGGCTCGACGCTCGGGAAGCGTCCCCAAGATCGCCGAGGAGTCGCGCCGGCCGGCCGCACGAGCACCGGGCGCCTTTAGCGGCCGCAGCAGGTTCGCGCACACGATTCCGATCATGTCGGGCAAGGGCGGCGTTGGCAAGTCGCTCGTCACCGCGTTGCTCGCCGTCGGGCTGCGCCGCAAGAACTATCGCGTCGGTATCATCGACGCCGATATCACCGGGCCCTCGATCCCGAGACTCTTCGGTCTGCACCGCCCGCTTCTGATCGAGGCCGACCCAGTCAAAACTACCCCGCAGGGTCGACCCCAGCCGCTGATGCATCCGGCGATTACGCGCAGCGCGATCGAAGTCGTCAGCGCCAACCTGTTTACCGACCAGCCGGACAAAGCGATGATCTGGCGTGGGCCGATCGTCGCGAGCGTCATCCGTCAATTTTACGAGCAGGTGCTCTGGAGCGAGCTGGACTTTTTGCTCGTCGATCTTCCGCCGGGCACGTCCGACGCACCGCTGACCGTGTTGCAATCGTTGAACATCGACGGAGTCGTGCTCGTGACGATGCCGCAAGCTCTCGCGACGATGATCGTGCGCAAAGCGGCTAACTTGATCCACGAATTGAAAAAGCCGGTTCTCGGCGTCGTCGAAAACATGTCGTACTTCGTCGCACCCGATACGGGAAAGCACTACGAGATCTTCGGGCCGTCGTACGCCGAGCAGGTCGCCGAGTTGGCGCGGGCCCCAGTCTTCGCGCGCATTCCGATCGATCCGGTTAAGCTGCTCCTTGCCGATGAGGGGCGAATCGAAGAGCTGGACGATCCGATCTGCGACGTCTTGGCCGAGAGCCTGCTCTCCGCGATCGCCGCACATCCGAAACCCAAGGAAACGATTTCGATCGTCTAGGAGCCTGTGGGGTTATGCGCCACAGCCCTACAGGCTCCCGGGGCATCGCAGCGGAGGGGAGCGGCTTTCGGCGAAGCGCGGCGCTGATGAACGGTCGCAAAGTGCTGTTGGGCGTGGGAATGGGATTGGGCGCCGGCTATCTGGCGGTGAGAAGTTACGAAGCCTTTCGTGAATGGCGCTATCCGTCGCCGCCGGTGCCAAAGGATGCGGTGGCCTACGCGCGGGTGAGACGAGCACTCGAAGTGCTCGGAACCGTGAGAGGAACCATCGGGTTCGTGGCGTTTGCCTACGGCCCACTGGGCGCTCGCGCGGACCGCGCAACGCGCCGGCTGCCGGTTTGGGCCCGTCCCGCTTGCTACTACGCCGCACTCTCGCTTGCGTCGGCAATTACGGAGCTGCCCGTATCGTTTGTCGAGGAGTACTCGCTCGAACGGCGTTTTGGGCTTAGCGATCAATCTCGGCGCGGTTGGCTGGGCGACTACGCGAAGGGGGCGACGATTTCGGCCGCATTATCGGCGTTGCTCGCGACGCTCTTCGGCTTTGCGCTAAGGCGCGCGCCCCGGAGATGGCCGATCCTCGCGTCCCTCGGCGTCTTCCCGCTCTTCATAATCGGAAATTTGATCGTTCCGCTCTATGTAATGCCGCTCTTCAATAAGTTCGACCCGGTGACGGGCTCCCTGGAGGAACGCCTGCGTGCGCTGGCGTCACGGTATGGAGTCGGTGGCGCGGCGATTCTTCGAATGGACATGAGCCGCCAGACGCGCAAGGCGAACGCCTTTGTCACCGGCATCGGAAAGACACACCGAATCGTGCTCGGCGATACCCTGATTGAGGCCTTCCCCGAGAACGAAACCGAGTTCGTCGTGGCCCACGAGCTCGGCCACTACGTGAATAAGGACACCTGGCGGCTGATTGCGTTAGGCGAGGCGCTGGCCATCGTGCTTTTTCTGATCTCAAACTCCGCCGTTTCAAAAAGCGAGCGCGAGGAGCTGCACGACCGGCCGCTGCTCATCGTTCGGCTATACGCGGCGATGCTCGTCGCGTCGCAGGCGCTTCGACCGCTGCTCTTCGCCTTTTCGCGCTCGCGCGAATGGGCCGCGGATCGATTTGCGCTTGCGGCTACCGGCGACGCCGCCGGCGGAGCCTCCGCTTTCCGCCGTTTGCGCGACCAGAATCTCGCCGACGAAGACCCGCCTGCGTGGTACGAGCTTTTCTTCTCCTCGCACCCTTCGCTTCGAGCGCGCATCGCGACCCTCGAAGGATCGTAAGGCCAGCGCCTACTCGGAATCGACCGGCTCGTAGGAAGGCGGTTGATGCTCGAAATACTCTCGGGGATATGGCGACGAGATACGCTTGAACGTTCGCGGAGATTGCGCAAAGTCGAAACAATCGACGATGCTGGTGGCGCGCGAATCGGTCGTTCCCAGCCGTCCCAAGCCCCAGACGTCTTCCACGAACTTCAAAATGCTGCCGAACTCGTACTGGGTGTGCGAGACGTAGCCGCGTTGCTTTGAGGTTCCTTCGCGCGAATAAGCCGAAACGATCAGCATGGGGACTCGAAAACCCAGGCCTCCCCAGCGATCGAAGAACGGCGGCTTCACGTGATCGTAGAATCCGCCCCAATCGTCCCACACGACGATGACCGCGGTAGAGTTCCAATACTGGCTTTCGCCGACTGCATTAACGATGCTCGCGACCCACGAAGGTCCCGTGTCGGACGCATCGCCGGGATGATCTGAGTTAACGTCGTCGGGAACGACCCACGAAACCGCGGGCAACGTACGGTTGGAGATGTCGCTGAAGATGACCGTTGGCTGGTGGGTAACGTTCGTCTTCCATTGCGCACCCTCGCGCACGGCTTTGATCGCATCGAACGCGTCCCAGAGCGCGCCGGTCCCGTGCGGCTCCGGCGGCGAGTAGTACTTCCAAGCGACCGACTTTGCGTCGAGGAGATCGCGGAGCGTCTTATACTTTAGGCAGGGGAACGGGCCCGCCCCGGATTCATATTTTGGCGGGGTACCGGCGATTAATAAAGACGTCACGGTCCCCGCCGGCGCGTCGCATCCCCACGGAGAATGCGTCGGGAAGTCGACGAGCGCCTCGGTTTTGGATTCGATCGTCGTGCCGCCGGCAATGAGATCTTGGTGCGCCGTGAAGCTCCCGCTGCCTTGTGTTGTAAAAAGGTGATCGGCCAGCACGTATTGATGGCCGATATCCCAGTACGGCCGGATTTGCGAGGGCCTGACGAATTGATACGGACGGGTGCCGGCTTTTCCCGGACATTTCTTGCTGCCGCCCTCTAAATTGAAACCATCCATCAACCCGTGGTCGTAGTCGCTAAGGTAACTGCCGTACGAATGTCCGAAGTCGCACGGCCCGTCGAGAGGCACGGCCTTGAGCTCGATACGGACCTCGTTGGAGCCGTTCTTCATGTAGCCGTATCGCGCTCCGTCCGCGCCGGGGAACGTCGCAAACAGATTGTCAAAGGTGCGATTCTCTTGAACGACAATCACGACGTGCCGGATGTACCGGCCTACGCGCACCAATGGAAGGGGCGCCTGCACGGTGCCGCCCGCCGCTAATGCGCCCATCGTTGGCGGCACGAGCCCCGGCGCAGTCGGTGATTGCGATCTCCCGCAATCTGCCATCGCCGCCGCAATCGCGAAAGAGCAGAAGACGCGAAGGGACCGACTGATTGCCTTCCTCAACGTTAGCCTCAGGCTTCCTCTGCGTTCGTAATTTCGGACGGGCGCGTGCGAAGCCAGGTTGCCAGATCGGTCTTCGATACCTCGTGCGAGCCGCCGCGCAGCTCTTCGCGCAGTTCGCCGAAGAGTCCAAAACCTTCGGCGAAGGCGTCGTGCTTATGGATGGACTCTTCGTTGATTTGGCTAGCGAATACGAACGTGTCGTCGCCGAAATCGGCGTACATTTCGAGCGCGCGAAAGAGAATTCCGCGAGCGACATCTTCGACGAACTTCGGATTGTGGTGCGCCTTGTTAACGACGAAGAACTCATCGGGGCGCTTGAGCAGGTCGTAGGTTTCGCTCGACATCGAGTTTTCGACGATTTCGACGAGATCTTCGGCGCGCACGACGTCGGTCTGCGTCTCGGGGACGCCGATGAGAATGCTGCCGCGGCCGCGTTGGTTGTGCGTCGCGACGGGCAGCACGTCGAGCGCGCGCCGCGCGTCGGTCTCACTGAAGCCGGCCTCGATCAACTGGTGCAGGGAATGCTCCCGCACCATGTCCTGAGCGCACGGGCAGGCGGTCATGCCTTCGGCCTCGACACCGACGACACGCCGCGTTCCGCTTTCGTCGGCGTGCGCGATGCCGATGAGGGTATACGTCTCTTCCCCGCGCTTCCCGCTGACCGGCGTCCATCGCTCCAAACCGAACCGCGCACGCAGGCGCACGTCGGCCCGAACGGCACGCTGGCTCTGCACGATCTCGCGCGCGATCGCTTCGGCGAGCCGTTCGATGCGGGCCGGTTCGTCCGCACCCGCCAGCACCTCCAGCGTCGCCTCCTCAAGAATTTCGGCGAAGCGCGACATATGAACGCCGGATCGATCCGCGGCGAGATCGGCGACCATCGAAAACTCGCCGTTGTACACCGCGGGACGGCCGTCGATTTCCAAATGAACGACCCGCCGCACCCGCGAGACGCCGGCGCGACTAAGCGAAAGCCGAACTTCGGGCTCCTCCGATTGACGATCGGTATCGAATCGCAGTCCGCGCGGCCGTCGCCGCACGACCCCGTTTGCCGCCGCGTCGACGAATTGTGGGGCTATCTCAGCAAGCGGCACCGCGTTATACGGACGAGCCTCGAGCTGTCGTTGCACGATCTCTCCGTCGAAAACCAAAAGGTCGAGGTCGATCGGACGCGCCTCGAGCCGGCGCGTTCCTCGCGCTCGGCCGACCGCAAGCTCTACGTCGTGCGCAAAGCTCACAAAGGCTTGCGCATCGAGCTTCGTGCGTAGCGCTGCCGCAACGTTCAAGTAGGCCGGCCCTTGCGCCCCGTCTGTGGCCTCGGATTCGTAGAATGCCGAGACGGTTAGGATTTGCGCGCGCGCCCGCAAGCGCTGCAGCGCAGCGAGTATGTTTGCCTGTCGATCGCCGAGATTCGAGCCGATGCCGACGTAAAGGTCATGCACGGTGAGCTCTCTTCTAGCTGCTGGCGGAATTTCCACCGAACCCATCGTATCGTAGTCGGACCATGCAAAGCCTCCCCCTTTATCCGTACGTCCTCGATCCAAAGCTAACGACGCAGGTCTGGGGCGGCGACGAACTCGTGCGAGTCTACGGCAAACATGGCGATCCGCAGGCTCGCCTGGGGGAATCGTGGGAATGCTGGGACACCGATCGAGTTCTCAACGGCGCGCTGGCCGGCTGCATGGTCGCCGATCTGCGCATGCGCCTAGGCCCGAAGCTTCTCGGAGACATCAATCCCAAGCGCATCTTTCCGGTGCTTACGAAAATTATTACGGCGCACGATTGGCTCTCGGTCCAGGTTCATCCCGACGACGCGTACGCGCAGCGCGTCGAACATCAGCCGTTTGGAAAGACCGAGTGCTGGTACGTTCTGGATGCCCAGCCGCAAGCCCAAATCATCTACGGATGGACGCGCGACACCTCTCGAGAGGAATACTTGCAGCGAGTCGCCGACGGGACGCTCGGCGAGATCCTTCGCAAGATCGATCTCAAAGCCGGCGACACGGTCTACATCCCGCACGGCATCGTCCACGCAATCGGGCCTGGCGTGACAGTTTTCGAAACTCAGCAGGCCTCCGATCTCACGTATCGGATGTTCGACTACAACCGCGTCGGTCTCGACGGCAAGCCGCGCGAGCTCAACGTGGAGAAAGCCGCCGACGTGCTGAGCTATAAGGCCTTGACGACCGGGACGCTTCTGCAAATTCCCTATCATTTCGAGGGCCTCGACCGGACGGCGCTCATCGCCGACGCACATTTCGTCGTCGAGCGGATCGTTGCGACCTCCGAACCGGCGTCGATGCGCACCAACGGACGCCCGCTGATCCTCATGTCCCTCAACGAACCGCTCGAAGTGGCAAGCGACAAGTCCGCCGTCACGCTTTCGCGCTATCAAACGGCGTTGATTCCAGCATCCGCGGAGTGGTGTACGGTCGCCGCCGCCGGAAGCGATACCTCATCGTTTATGTTCGTGACGCCGCCGCACGACCGGGAAGCCCTGGCCGTCCAGCTCGTCGCGGCGGACATCCCGCAAGATCGCGTCGATCGCTTCATGGAGCAATTCTGAAGCCGTCGCCCGAGACGCTCGCAACGATCTACGGCACGCCGCTGCTCGTCATCGATCTTGACGCCGTCGACGCCGCCGTACGCGAACTCGTACGGTGTGCGACGGATTTTCGAGTCGAAGTCTCCTACGCCGCTAAGGCGTTTGCAACCGTGGAGTTCTTGCGCTACTTGGCCGGCTACCCGATCGGCGTCGACGTCTGTTCGCTGGGCGAACTCGTGACCGCGCAGCGAGCCGGATTTGATTCGGAGCGCATTACGTTGCACGGCGCGGGAAAGTCCGACGAGGAGCTGCTGGCCGCGTGCACGGGACGGATCGGCTGCATCGCCGTCGACGGCATCGCGGAGCTCCAACGGCTTGCGAACATTTCACGAAACGGAGATACGGCCACCGTGATGCTTCGCTTGAACGTCGGCGTCGATGCGAGCACACACGCCTTCGTGCGCACCGGCGGCAAGGATAGCAAGTTTGGAATCCATCCGCGGGATGAGCGCGCCGCAGCGTCGCTGCTCTCGGCCAATCCGCAGCTCCGCTTCGCCGGCGTCCACGCTCATATCGGCTCGCAGATCTACGACGAGTCGGCGTATTTGGAAAACGCGTCGGCCCTCGTCGCGGCGGCCGAGCGGTTTGCAACCTTCGGGCTGCAGAGCAAACGTATCGTAATCGGCGGCGGATTCGGCGTGCCCTCCGATCCCAACGGCGACAACAAAAAGCTCAACGTCGCGGCGACCGTCGCCGCCGCAGCGGCTTACGTTCGCAGCGCGGCGCAGGAACGCGGCCTCGGCACGGTCGCGGTAGGGATCGAACCTGGACGGGCGATCGTCGCCGACGCCGGAACGACGCTCTATCGCGTGCTCGCCGTGAAGCGCCAATCGCATCGCACCTTCGTGGTTGTGGATGGCGGCATCGCCGAAAACCCGCGCCCGGCACTCTACGGCGCACGTTACCACGTCGACGCGGTCACCCCACGGCACGGGGAAGACGAAGAGATAACGCTCTGCGGCCGCTCGTGCGAGAACGACGAACTCGGAACGATGCGGCTGCCGCGTGACGTCGGCCCGGGCGATCTCCTCGCGATGCGCTCGACCGGCGCGTACACCTACAGCATGGCCGGCAACTACAACCGTTTTCCGAAACCGGCGGTCGTGGGCATCGCAAACGGCACCCACCGCTTGCTGGCGCGCCGCGAAACCATCGAGGACGTCCTCCGCAACGACGCCGTTTAGAAGCCTTTGGGTTATCGGCATGGTCATATGCATGACGCCTCGGAGCCGCTCGTCGCTCCGCCTCCGGCTCCGCTCCTGCTGCGCTGCCTCGTCGCTCCGGCATCCATGCCTGCGCTCCTCGGTCAGAGCCTCCTCAGCATCACGCACATGACCATGCCGATAACCCAAAGGCTTCTAGCACCGACGCATCCGGCGAGGGGGCAGCGACGTTCTAAAGAGTGTATGGAAACGAATATTGCTACCTTTGCGGCCGGCTGCTTCTGGGGGGTCGAGGCCGCATTTCGTGAGCTCCCCGGAGTCGAAGAGGCCGTCTCGGGCTATACCGGCGGCCACGCCGACAACCCAACGTACGCCCAAGTTTGCGGGCACGGGACGGGACATGCCGAGGCGGTCGAAGTGCGTTACGACCCGCAGCGCGTAAGCTACGACCAGCTGCTGGACCTCTTTTGGCAAATTCACGATCCCACGCAACTGAATCGCCAGGGGCCCGACGTCGGCGATCAATACCGTTCGGCAATCTTCACGCACGGGCCGGAGCAAGAGCAGGCCGCGATTGCCTCGCGCGACCGCGAGCAAAAGAAATATTCGCGCCCGATCGTAACGCAGATCGTTCCGGCGCCGCGCTTCTGGCCGGCCGAAGAGTACCATCAGCGGTACTTTGAAAAGAACGGCGGCGCGGCGTGTCACGTCATTCCGGGAGCCGCACGATGAGACGCAGCGATTTCTTGACGACCGCGGCGACCGTTGCGCTTTTCGGCTTAGCGATCCGCGGCGAGGCCGCGGAACAATATGAAGTGACGCACACCGAGGCGCAGTGGCGCGCGATGTTAGGAGACGACCGCTTCGAAATTCTGCGCCGCGGGGGAACGGAGCCTGCCTTTTCGAGCCCGCTGATCGGGGAGAAACGGCCGGGCACGTATGCGTGCGCCGGGTGCGAGTTGGTCATCTTCTCGTCGAAGAAAAAATACGATAGCGGCGATGGCTGGCCGTCGTTCTGGGACGTGCTGCCCAACACGACGCGAACGCAGAACGATTACGCGCTCACGGAAATGCGCACCGAAGTGCATTGCCGGCAGTGCGGAAGCCATCTCGGTCATATCTTCGACGACGGACCTCCACCGACGCATCTACGTTACTGCATCGACGGGCTCGCGCTTCGGTTCGTTCCGGCATAAGACGCCTGCGCATTCTCATTACCAACGACGACGGCATCGATTCGCCCGGCATCGAAGCACTCGTGGACGTGCTGGCCCGCGACCACGAGATCGTCGTCGTTGCGCCCTCCGGCGATCGAAGCGGCGTCTCACACGCGATTACGGCCGACGAAGCGATTACGGTAGAACGCCGCGACGCCGCCAAGGTGCCCACGTACGCATGCTCGGGAACTCCGGCCGATTGCGTCTTCCTCGGATCGACGGAGCTCGCGGACCGTCCGGACCTCGTGATCAGCGGCATCAACCACGGTCCCAATCTGGCCGACGACGTCAACTACTCCGGAACCGTTGCGGGAGCCGTTGAAGCCTGTCTCCTTGGAATTCCCGCGCTAGCGGTTTCGCTCGCATCCGACCACGATGAGCCGTTTGAGCGGCGGTACTGGGAGACTGCCGCTGCGATCGTGCGTCGCTGCATCGAGCACGACTTCGAACGGTTCGAAGACGCAACGTGCTATTGGAACCTAAACGTTCCTAACCTGCCGCTGCCGTCAGTTCGCGGCATTTCAACGACGCGCTTGGGACGAAAGCGCATTTGCGGGCGAATGGTGGGCGAAGATCGCGACGGAGCGACGCGCTATTATCGCGCCTGGGAATCACCCTTCGAGACCGACCGCGACACGCTGGGCACCGACATCGGCGCGGTGCACGCCGGCTATGCCAGCCTTACGCCGCTTTTGCTCGATCGCACGGCGCCGTCGGCTATACGCTGACCGTTAGCGGCGGCATCGGAGGGTTTCGCGCGTTGGGGGAGCCGGCGGCCGGCAAATTCGGCAACGGCAGCCAATCGCCGCATGAGCTGCGCGAACTGTTCGCAATCCAGCGATTGAGCGCCGTCCGAGAGCGCGTTGGCCGGATCGGGATGGACTTCGATGAGGAGGCCGTGCGCGCCGGCGGCGATACTGGCGACCGCGATCGGCGGGACGAGCCGCGCGATCCCCATCGCATGCGACGGATCGACGATGACCGGAAGATGCGTCATTTCCTCGAGCAAGGGTACGACGGCAATGTCGAGCAGGTTGCGAGTCGCAGGATCGAAAGAGCGGACGCCACGCTCGCATAAAACGACGCTCTCGTTACCGCCGAGCATTACATATTCGGCGGCGAGCAGCCACTCTTGCACCGTCGCGGAGAGACCGCGCTTTAGAAGCACGGGCATGCGCAGCGCGCCGACTTCCCGCAGCAACGGAAAGTTCTGCATGTTTCGCGCGCCGATCTGCAGCATATCCGCGTAGCGCGCGACCCGCTCGACATCCCGCGGATCGAGCACTTCGGTAACGACGCCCAAGCCGTGCCGATCGCCGGAATCGCGCAGCATCTTGAGCCCCTCTTCGCCGAGGCCTTGAAAAGAATACGGCGAGGTACGCGGTTTGTATGCGCCTCCCCGCAAGACGTTGGCTCCGGCGGCAGCCACCGCCGAGGCAGCCGCTTCGAGCTGTTCGCGCGATTCGACTCCGCACGGGCCGGCGCAAATGGCAATCTCGGCACCGCCAAAAGTGGCACCGCTCCTGAGACGCACGACCGTTCGCTCGCCTCGCGCATCGCGCCGCACTAGGCGGTACGATTGCGGTACGTTTACCCCTCGCTCCACCATCCTCGCTTCGACGCATGGCCTCTCCCTCATGCCGCGGCGGCAGGCGCCTCCCGTGTCGCTCCCGCAATCAAAACGCCGTGGAGCACGTCGCCGTCACAGGAATGGGGATCGTATCGCCGATCGGTGCGGCAACCGAGTTGTTCTGGCAACACCTGCTCGAAGGCAAGTGCGGAGTTGCTCCGATGAAGATTTCGGGGCCGGCGGTTTCCGGAAACGAGCTTTGGGCGGCGGTCCCCGACGACTTTTTGGATCGAAGCCCGATCCCCCCGGTCGCCTTGCGCAACACCGACCGCTTCACGCAGTTCGCGATGGTCGCGACCACCGAAGCGCTCGGGCAGGCGCGGCTCGATCCTCCCGCCGAACGTACCGCGGTCATCGTAGGAAATACGATGGGCGGCTTTCCCCTCGTCGCGCAAGCGCAGACGCGCCTGCTCGAATCCGGCGGCCGGACCGTGACGCCGAAACTCATGGCCTTGGTCATTCCGAATATGCCAAGCGCGTTGATCGCCATGCATTGGAACCTGCACGGGCCGCAGCTGGCGATCAGCACGGCCTGTGCTTCATCGCTGGACGCGATCGGCTTGGCCTCGGGCATGATCGAGCGAGGCGAGATCGACGCCGCAATTGCAGGGGGTTGCGAAACGCTCTTGAGTCCGCTGGTGTACGAAAGTCTCGTTCGCGCCGGCGCGCTCTCGCGCAATAGCGATGCGACGAAGGCATCGCGGCCCTTCGACGTCGACCGTGACGGATTCGTTATGGGCGACGGTGCGGCGATTCTTGTCTTGGAACGCATCGAACGAGCGCGGGAACGCGGAGCGCGCGTACTTGCGCGCATTCGCGGTTACGCTTCGCTCGCCGATGCCTATCATATTACGTCGCCCGACCCATCGGCGCGCTACGAAGTGCGCGCAATGCAAGATGCTCTCGAATGCGCGGGCGACGCCGGCGAGCAGTGCGCGGTCGTGTACGCGCACGCGACCAGCACGATCGTCGGCGACGCCGCGGAGTCGAGGGCGATCGACGCCGTGTACGCCGATCGGCCAGCGATCGTCACTTCGATCAAAGGACACGTCGGACACAGCATGGCCGCCGCCGGCGCGATGTGCGCGATCGCCGGTATCGCCGGGATGCACGCAGAGTCTATTCCGCCCACCATCGGGACGCAGCACCTCGATCCGGCGACGCATTTCGACTTGGTGATGGAACGCCCGCGGTCGCATCGCTACCCCGCGTTTCAAGTAAACGCCTTCGGCTTCGGTGGACAGAATGCGTCGCTAATTATCTCGCGATGAGTAGGGAGCAGGGCGCTCCGATTTCCAACCGGAAAGTTTGCATCGTCCACTTTGAGGTAGGACGCCGATGAATCTTCTCGTTAAAGGAACGAGCGGGCCATTGACCGGCGAGGTCGAGGTTCCGAACTCGAAATATCACGCGCACCGAGCGCTCATTCTTGCGTCGCTGGCGCCGGGAACCAGCCGAATTCTCGGCCTTTCGGATGCTCGCCACGTGCAGTTCACGATGGACGTGTTGCGCGCGCTCGGCACGAAAATCCAGGTGGAAGGTCAGACGTTGCTCGTCGCGGGTGGATCCTATCACGTCAAGCGCAAGGTCGTCTCGGTAGGCAGCTCGGGATCGACGCTCTATTTCATGATCGGCTTGGCTTCACTCGCCGATTCGCCCGTCACGCTAACCGCCCAAAAGTATTTTCAGCGGCGTCCCGTCGGACCGCTGCTCCAAGCGCTCTCTCAGATGGGCGTCGCGTTCGAATCGAACGGCGGTTGTCCGCCGATTACCATCTTTCCGGGCCCGCCGCGCGGCGGGAAAATCGTCATCCCCGGCACCTTGTCGCAGTGGATTTCCGGGCTTCTTCTGCTGGCACCCTTTGCGAAAGAACCGACGGTCATCGAGGTCGAAGGCGAACTGAACGAGCGCCCGTACATCGCGCTAACGGCCGAGATGATGCGCGCCTTCGATCTGCGGGTAAAGATCGCGCCGGATTGGCGGCGCTTCGAGATCGAACCCGGACAACGGCCGCGTCCGGCGACGCTCGAGCTTCCGCCCGACATTGGCTCGGCCGCGTTCGGGCTCGCCGCGACGGCCCTCCATCCCTCGGACGTGCTCTTTCGCGGCCTGCAAGCGCTGCCCGGCGAACTTCCCGACCATCCTGAGGGCGCATTTATGGATATCCTTCGGGAGATGGGACTCCCGATGGCGTATGACGCGCAAGCGCATGCCGTCCGCGTACGGCACGCCGGCATCGAGCTGCGCGCGGTTCGAGTCGATTGCCGCGACATTCCAGACATGCTGCCCATCTTGTCGACGCTGGGCACGTTCGCGAAAGGTGAAACCGTATTGGAAAATATCGCACACGTGCGTCTCAAAGAGTCCGACCGCGTCGCCGCCATGCTGCAGCTCAATCGCATGGGCGGCCACTTGGAGCTGCACGAAGATCGGCTCATCGCGCGCGGCGTCTCGCAGCTTCACGGCGCACATCTTTCGTCCTTCAACGATCACCGCATCTTGATGTCGCTGGCGGTCGCCGCATCGCGCGCGCAGGGACAGAGCACGTTGACCTATCCGAACGCGTACCGGATCTCGTATCCTCGGTTTCTCGATGCGATGCGCAGCATCGGCGTCCCGCTGTCGATTACCGACGGGTCGCACAACGGTCAGCGTGGGGGCGCGCGGGCGGCGTCGATGCCAAAACCCGATCGAGCCGCGCAAATGACGCTGAATCAACTGCTGGCGCACCACGCACGCGAAACTCCGCTCGGCCTAGCCGTCGTCGAAACCCGTCAGGGAAGCGACGTCGCTCTCACGTGGCAGGAGGTGCTCGAGCGAGTCGAACGCACCGCGACGCTTCTGCTGAGTTTGGGCGTGCGACCCGGCGAACGAGTCGCGTACCAGCTGCCCAACACCCTCGAGTTCGTCGTCATTTCCCTTGCGACGTTGGCCGTCGGCGCCATCTGCTGTCCCTTGATGCCAATCTTCCGCGAACGCGAAGTCGCCTTCTGTCTGCGGCGTTCCCGAGCGCGCGTTCTCTTCGTTCCCGATGAAGCGCGCGGCCGCAATCACGCCGCCGAGATCGCGTCAATTCTGCAGGAGGCGTCCGTCTTTAGCGGCGATCTTCCGCTGAAGCTGGAGCACGTCGTCGTATGCGCTGGCGCGCGCAACACCTACGCCCTTCCGACTCCGGGTTACGACGACGCCGTGCGCTGGCTGCGCTACCAAGACGCGTTGCGCACGATCGAAGTCGATCGCAAGGTGCTCGACGCCCAGCCAAGCGATTCGCAAGCGATCGCGCAGCTACTCTTCACTTCCGGAACGTCGGGCGAGCCCAAAGGCGTGCTGCATCGTAACGACGTGCTGATGCGCGCCGCGGCAATGGAGATCGAGCATCTCGGGCTGCAAGCGGAGGACCGCATCTTCGTTCCGTCTCCGCTCGCTCATCAAACCGGATTTCTCTACGGCATGTGGCTAGCGTTGCTCATGGGCGTTCCGCAGATCGTGCAGCCGGTCTGGAGCGCGTCACGCGCACTGCGGGCGCTCAACGACTGGGAGGGCACGTTCGTCCAAGCCGCGACGCCCTTCTTGGCGGATCTCGTTGCGGCGGTCGAAGCCGGCGAACGCGCTCCGGCTGCTCTGCGGATCTTCGTTGCAACGGGGGCGGCGGTGCCGCGCGGTTTGGCCGAACGTGCGACGCGCATTCTCGGCACGGCGGTTTGCGGGGCTTGGGGCACGACCGAGTCGTGCTTGGGATCGCTCTCCGCACCGAGCGACGAACCGGCGAAGGTTTGGGGAACGGACGGGCGCGCGTTGCGTGGAATTCACCTTCGAATCACCGACGCCGAGGGCCGCACGATGTCGCCTGGTCAAGAAGGGCACTTCGAGGTGCAGTCTCCGACGATGTTCGTCGGTTACGCGGATCATCCCGACTGGACGGCAGCCGCCTTCACGGCCGACGGCTGGTTTCGCACCGGCGATCTCGGCGTCATGGACGAATCGGGGTACGTTCGCATCACCGGACGAGTGCGCGACGTCATCAATCGCGGTGGTGAAAAAATTCCGGTCGCCGAGATGGAACAATTGTTGAGCGATCACCCGGCAATCGCCGAGGTCGCGATCGTCGCGATGCCGGATCCACGGTTGGGCGAACGTGCTTGCGCCTTCGTCGTGCTGCGCGCCGGCGCGCAACTCGATTTCGACAGGATGCAGCACTACCTCTACGCGTGTCAGGCCGCCAAGCACTACTGGCCGGAGCGGCTGGAGGTCGTCGACGAACTTCCGCGTACGCCGTCGGGGAAGGTTCAGAAATTTCTCCTGCGCGAGCGAGCGAGAGAGCTGCGGCCGGACGAGCGCCGCAAGACGAGCGTCTCTTGAAGCAGCTCGACCGGCCCGAGATCTTCGACGATGCCGCCTTTGCGGTACTCGAAGGCGAGATCGCCGCATACGTTGCCGGACCCGCCGAAGCGTGGGCGCAACGCATCGAACGCGAACGCCGCGTTCCACTCGAACTCTGGGACGAGCTTCGCGATCGCGGCTACCTTTCGCTGGCGGCTCCCGCGGAGTATGGCGGCCGCGGCATTCCGTTCACCCGCTACCTCCGCCTGATCGAACTCTTCTCGATGTCGCACGCGTCGATTCGGATGATCGTGCACGTCGTCAACGGCACGTGGCGAGCGATGGACCGCTTCGCTACGCCGCAGCAGCGCCGCGCCTTCGTGATTCCATCGATCAAAGGCGAGCTGAAGATTGCGTTTACGCTGACAGAGCCGACGGCGGGCAGCGGAGCCGATCTTCGCTGCAGCGTCGTTCGCGAAGGCGACACCTATTTCTTGAGCGGCGAGAAACACCTCATCACGTTTGGAACGATCTGCGATTACTGGCTGCTCTTCGCGCGCCTCGCCGGAACACGCGGTGCCGACGGCACCGTCGCGCTGCTCGTCGATCGTCACGCGCCGGGAGCCACCGTGACGGAGATGGACGAGTCAATGGGCGTGCGGGGAACCGATCACGGACGCCTGCGCTTCGACCGCACGCCGGTTCCGTTAGAGAATCGGCTCGGCGACGAAGGTCAAGGACTCGAAATCGCGCTCGGAGGGTTCTTGACGCCTAGCCGAATCTCGGTTGCGATGACGTGCGTCGGCCTCGCGCGACGAGCGCAAGAGCTGGCGATCGAATACGCCGGTAACCGCGAGACGTTCGGCAAGCGCCTCGTGCAGCGCCAAGCGATTCGCTTCATGTTTGCGGAGAACGCAACCGATATCGAGGCGGCGCGCCAGTTGGTACTGCATGCCGCAACCCAATGGGAAGCCGGCAGTCCCAACGCCGCGATGCTCTCGTCGATGTCGAAGCTGCAGGCCGTCGAGATGCTTACCCGAGTTACCGATAAAGCTCTTCAGATTCACGGCGGCACGGGATATTGGCAACCCAACGCCATCGAACGAGTCTATCGTGACGCGCGCGCTCAGCGTTTTGAAGAAGGTACCAACGAGATTCAAAAGGCCGTCATCGCTCGCGCCTTGCTCGGCGAGGGATCCGGCGCGTGAGGCGACGCTTCGAAGATAAGATCGCGCTCGTCACGGGCAGCTCTCGCGGGATCGGACGCGCGCTAGCGCTGACGCTGGCGCGCGAGGGCGCCTCGATCGTCGTCAACTTCAATCGCAACGCCGATCTCGCCGGCGAAACCGTGCGCGAGATCGAGTCGCTGGGCTCGCGCTCGATCTCCGTTCAGGCCAACATGGAAGAGCCCGAAGCGATCGACCGGCTCTTCGACCGCGTCGAAGACGCGTTTGGCCGCCTCGACTATTTCGTCTCCAACGCCGCGGCCAGCGCGTTCAAGAAAGTCTTGGACTTGAAGGCGCACAATCTCGACCGCTCCTACGCGCTCAACGTACGCGCCTTCGTTCTCGGGGCACAACGCGCGGTGAAGCTGATGACCCAGGGCGGTCGCATCGCCGTCCTCTCTAGCTACGGCAGCATTCGAGCCTACCCGACCTACGCGAATCTCGGTTCGAACAAAGCGGCGATTGAAGCATGGGTGCGCTATATGGCCGTAGAGTTCGCACCTCGGGGCATCAACGTCAATGCGGTCAACGGCGGCCTGATCGACACCGAGTCGTGTGCCTATTTCTATCAAAACGTCCCTGGAATGGCGCCGATTGAGAGCGTTCTCTCGAAGCTTCCAAAGGCGCGCATGGGAACCGTCCAGGAAGTCGCCGACACGATCGCCTTCCTGCTCTCGCCGGAATCCGAGTACATCACCGGTCAAACGATTTGCGTCGACGGCGGCTTGAGCGTCATCGCGCCGCCGTTCTACTCAGATACGACGCCGCCGCTCTCGCTGTAGTTCCATTGTTCGAACGCACGCTGCAAGCCGGAGTCATCGGTACGCTGCGCGTCGCCAATCGCATCGTCATGGGCTCGATGCATCTGGGAATCGAATCCGACGGCGCCGCGCTGGCCGCGTTTTATGCGCAGCGCGCGCACGGCGGCGCGGGGTTGATCGTCACCGGGGGATCGTGCGTCAATCGGGCCGGCGCCGGCGGCCGCAACTATAGCTTCATCAACGAATCGGAGTCGAGCGCACCGTTGCTGGCGGCTGTGCAAGCCGTACACGCCGGGGGCGGACGGATCGCGCTGCAGCTTTTCCATGCAGGGCGGTACGCGTATCTTGCTTCGTTTGGAATTCAACCGGTTGCGCCGTCGGCGATCGCGTCGCGCTTCTCACCGGATCCACCGCGCGCGCTCCGCGACGACGAGATTCTCGAAACGATCGATGATTTCGCGCGAGGCGCCGTCCGCGCGCGCGATCTCGGATTCGACGCGGTTGAGGTGATGGCATCGGAGGGCTATCTCCTCAATCAGTTTCTTTCGCCGCTGACGAACCGGCGTGAGGACGCCTGGGGCGGCGATCCCGAACGGCGCATGCGCCTCCCTCGCGCGGTGTTGCGCGAGATTCGCGCGCTTGCCGGCGGCGAGTTTCCCGTGATCTTCCGCATCTCCGGCGCCGATCTGATGGAGGGCTCGACCACCGCGCAAGAGGTGCTCTCGTTCGCACGGGCGCTGGCCGGCGATGGCGTCGACGCGCTCAACGTCGGCATCGGCTGGCATGAATCGTCGATTCCGACGGTGCAGCAAGTCGTTCCCAGCGGCGTTTGGGTTCCGTTCGCCGCCGCAGTGAAAGCGGCCGTCGGCGAGCTGCCGGTCATCGCAAGCAATCGCATCAACTCGCTCGCCCACGCCGAGTCCGTTCTCGCAGCCGGAAGCGTCGACTTCATTTCGATGGCGCGTCCCTTTCTCTCCGACGCGCACCTCGTCGCCAAAGCGGCGCGCAACGAGGCGGCATTGGTCAACACCTGCATTGCGTGCAATCAGGCCTGCATCGACCGCTCGTTAGTGGACGCGCCGGTCTCGTGCATGGTTAACCCACGTGCGTCGCGCGAACTGGAGTTCCCCGAGGAGCCGCAGCCCGAGGCCTCGCGTCGCCGCTTTGCCGTGGTTGGCGGCGGACCCGCAGGCATGGAGAGCGCGCGTGCGTTAGCCGCGCTCGGACACGCGGTCGAGCTCTTCGAAGCAGAAGACGAGCTCGGCGGCCAGTTTCGCATGGCGCGACGCATTCCAGGCAAACGCGACTTTCACGAGACGATCCGCTATTTTACCAACGAGCTGGCCCGACTCGGCGTCGTCGTGCGGTTGCGCAGCCGCTGCTCCGACGCAGCGACGTTGAGTAATTTCAACGGCATCGTACTCGCAACGGGCGTCCTGCCGCGGCGGCCGCCCTTGACCGGAGGCGATCTTCCTCACGTGCTCACCTACGGCGAGCTGCTGCTCGGCGATCCGGAGGTCGGCGAGCGGGTCGCGATCGTGGGTGCCGGCGGAATCGGCGTGGACGTCGCTCACTACTTAAGCCACGGCGAAGCGAACGCCGACGAAACGACGCGCTTTCTTTACGAGCAGGGTCTGGCTGCACCGGGCAACGGCGCGTTACTCGTGACCGGAAGAAAGCGGGTCGCGCTCCTGCGCCGCGGTGCGACGATCGGCAAGGGCATCGGCAAGACGACGCGCTGGACCGTGATTGCCGCATTGCGCGCGGCCGGCGTTGCGACGCTTCCGAACGTCAGCTATGAAGCCATCGTGCCGGGCGGCATTCGCATTCGCGATGCCGACGGCACGGCGCGCCTGATCGAAGCGGATACGGTCGTGATCGCCGCCGGCCAAGACCCCAACGACGCGTTGTGGGCGCCGATTGCAAAGCTCGGCATTCCCTATCGCGTCGTAGGCGGCGCCAAAGATGCCGCCGAGCTCAACGCGGTTCGCGCGTTTGACGAGGGTTTACGAGCGGCACACTCTTTATCTGCGTCAATGTCATCCTGAGCCTGTCGAAGATAAGAGGATGACATTGCGACCACCCTTCTAGCATAGCATTCGAGAGCCCAGCTTTATCGTTACGTCATGCTTCGACAGGCTCAGCATGACAATGCGGCGACAGGCTCAGCATGACAATGCGGCGACAGGCTCAGCATGACTCTGGGAGACGCCTCACGCATACCGCGTGCGTTCGTCACGGCGATAGACTAGGACTGCGGTGACGGCAAATACCACCGTGTACGTCGCAAGTCCCAGCAGCGCCGGCGCCGCGCTGCCCCGGCCGGCGATGCTCCACACGAGATTCGCAAACTCGCGGGTCGGCAGATACGGCGAGATCGCCTGCACGAACGGCGGCAAGAGTTTCGGCGGGATCCACAAACCCCCGGCGTAGGCGAGCAACAGATTCGTCGCGGTTGCGATCGGCATGGCGGCACGCGCCGAAGCCCAGTAGCCAATGGTAATTCCGATAAACACGAACGGCACGCCACCCGCGACGCAATACAGCAGCACGAGCAACCATTGAACGAGACTCAAGTGGATCGGCGTAAATGCAACGGCAACCAGCGCGACCACCGCGGCGGTGGCCAAGGCGAAGATCATCGCGGTCACGATGCGCGCCGTAAAGCGCTCGATTGCGGTGACAGGCAAGGTGCGAAGATACCGCTCCCACGGACGTCCGCGGTCGAGGGCGATGTTGACGCCGAACTGATAGAACGTCACGCCTACGACCGCAAACACCATGAACGCCAACGTCAAGAACGCGGCGTTCGCCGCACTCTCCCGCGCAAACGACAGATCGAAAAACACGAAGAACATCGCCGGAAAGACGACCGTCGGGACGACGTACCCCGGCCAGCGAACCAGATCGAGGAACGTCATCGTGACATGTGCGCGCACTAGCGCCAACGCGTTCATGATGCCTCTCCCGTAAGCGAAAGAAACGCCTCTTCCAACGATGGCCGCGAAATTTCGAGATCGGCGAACGCCGCGCCCGAGCGGACCAAATCGCGAACGTATTCGTCGGTATCTTCAAGCGTCACGACCACCGGGCCATCGACTCCAACGTATGACAAGCGTCGCGTACCGGTGCGCGCACGCAACTCTTGCGCGCTGCCGTCGAAGAGCAGCCGTCCGTGGTTGATCACCATAATCCGCGACGCGTGCGCCTGCGCTTCTTCGAGGTCGTGCGTGGTGAAGAGAATCGAACCACCGCCCGACGCGTTGCGCACGGCCTCCCATAGGCGGCGCCGAGACTGGACGTCGAGTCCCACCGTGGGTTCGTCGAGCACGACGAGTTCGGGATTGCCGATAAAAGCCAACGCCAGCGCCAACCGGCGGGACTGGCCGCCGGAGAGCGTGTTCGCCCGGCGCCGGCGAATCTGCTCGAGCCCGAACGCCGCACGCGTCTCATCCAGCGACGCCGGCGCCGAATAATGCTGCGCTACGAATGCGAGGATCTCGTCGACCCGAAGCACGTCGGGAAATCCCGTATGCTGCGGCGTGACGCCAAAACGGCGGCGTACGCAGACGTCCTGCGGCGAACCATCGAACACCGTTACCTTGCCCGCATCGCATCTGCGGATGCCCAGGGCGATCTCGAGCGCCGTCGTTTTCCCGGCGCCGTTGGGACCGAGCAGCGCGACGACCTCCCCACGTTGCACGCCGAAGGAAAGACCTTCGAGCGCGCGGATCGTGCCGTACGATTTGACGACGTCTTCAAAGGCGAGAATCATTGTGCCGGCTTCAAGAGCGATTGCAGCTCCGCCACGTGGCTTGCGAACGCCTCGCGCCCACGTTTTGTCAGCCGGTACCGGCTGAGCGGACGGCGATTGGCGAAACTCTTCTCCTCCTCGACGTAGCCGGCATCGACGAGCTTGCTCAGGTGCGCGCCGAGGTTGCCGTTGCTGACGTCGAGCGACCGCGCCAGCTCCGAGAACGCGATCCAATCGAAGTTGAGAAGCTCGGCAACGACGCCGAGACGCACTTTCGAGAGCAACAACTCGTCCACTGAATCCAGCTACTCGCGCGCGAGCAGCTCGCTCGCGCCGAAACCCGCATACCCGACGAGCATGCCGGCACCCAAGACGTATCCCGCAATCGCGGATGACGCGAAATTCGCGACGACCAGCGAAACGATGACGAGAACGCCGGCGATCTGCGCCCGGCGGTTGCCATGCATGCCGATATAGAGCAGCACGATCGCCTCGGCGACGCTCCAGATCGCCGCGGACGCCAAACCCGGGAAGATATTGAAGGCCGCGACGTCGACGACGAAGGCCAAACCGAGCGTCAGCCAGAGCACGTTGAAAAACTCGCGCTGGAACAACGAGCCGCGCTGCAGCGCGCGGCGCGTTTGCCTGCCGCGCACGATCGAAAACGCCGCACATGCGGCGATGACGATCGGAACCGACCACGCCGCTGCGGACGGAAGCAATCGGTCGTGAACCAACTGGAAGAGCACGGTAATATAGGCCGAACCGATGCCCCAAACCACGAAATGCTCGCCGCCCGAGCAGAGACGCTGCTGCGACTCGGCCAGGATGCGACCGACCATTTCGAGATGATCTTGGGCCGCGGCGGCGTCGAGCGGTTCCACGCTCATAGCTCCTGCATCGCAAGGATCAGAGCGAACGCAGCGACCAGACCGAGCGCCCAAATAGCCGCATCGGCGGCCGGATTACCGTGGGCCAAGCCCCAGAGAGCCGCCATCCCCAAGCCGAAGCTCCCCCAGAGCACGAACAGCTTGCCGGCGCAGTGCGTATCCTTCCGAATTATCGAGTGCATATTGATTATCGAGTGCATATTGGTCTCCAGAGTAGTCTGTTTTTTAGATTACTCTACTCGTACCATGCGGGAAGTCCGCCGTCAAGCCTTCGAAGCGCACCGCTTCGTTGACGGCGGCGCTCGCGGCTGGTATCGTACCGAGGTTATGTACGCGATCATTGAGGCCGACGGTAAGCAATACCGAGTCGCCGAGGGCGACGTCATCCGCTGCGATCTGGTCTCCAGCGAGGTGGGCTCCGACGTTACCTTCGATCGCGTCGTGCTCGCGGCAAGCAACGATAACGTCGCCGTCGGCAACCCGACGGTGAGCGGCGCCTCGGTTACCGGAACGGTTCTGCGTCAAGCCAAAGATAAGAAGATCTTGGTTTTCCGCTACAAGCCGAAGAAGCGCGTTCGTAAGCTCAACGGCCACCGCCAGCCTTTCGCCGAAGTCAAAATCACCAAGATCACACTGCCCTAGCGGCGCGCAGCCACACGCTCCCGTGCTCGAGGTCACTTTCTACCGCGACGAGCACGATCGTTTCGCCGGGATCTCTGCCTACGGTCACGTGGATTTTGCCGAACACGGCCAGGATATCGTCTGCGCCGCGGTTTCGGGGATTCTCCAGGCTGCCCGACTCGGGCTCGAGCACTACGGCGGGGGCGCCCTCACCGCATTTCAGCAGGAGGGAGAGTTCGACGTCATGCTCGACGACGGCCGGCGAGATAGCGAAAGCATGCAAGCCATCCTCATGACCGCCAAGCTTGCGGTCACGCAGGTTGCCCGTCGTTTCCCGGAGCACGTGAGCGTGGCGCTCGAAAAGGTGTGAGACCCGCGAGATTCCGCGTCTCGCGACGGGTAACAAACTCGGTACGTTACTGGTAACAAACTCGACAGGTCGAAGGAGGCCGCAGGATGTCTGAAAGTTTTCGAACCACCCCGTCCGACCAGCCGTGGTCGAGTTCGTCGAGCCCTGGAAACGGCTATCAAAGCGCTTTTGGCGATAAGCGTTCGAGCGACGAGGATGCCGGCGAAGCCGGTAAGGTCGTGCTCGCCGGCATACTTGGCGGCCTACTCTCGGCGGCAGGCTATCTGATCTACCGGCGCCTTCCCGACGAACAAAGGGAGCGGCTCCACAATCAAGTACGCACGATGCTCCAACAGCGCATTACGGAGCTGCGCCAAAACTTCAACATCTAGCGCTCCTCGGTTTCCTTTTCCGGGCTCCCATCTTTGTCGGGGTCCGTCTTCAAATCGAGCGTTAAGGGCTCGGGCGCCGGCGCGGGGGGACGTAGGTCGGTCGTGTCGGCGGCACGTTCCATTTCGGCGATGAAGGAATGGGATGTATTCTGCACGTCGCGCATGAAACGCCCGGCTTGGCGCATGACCTTTGGCAGCCGATCGGGCCCAAAAAGCAAGAGCGCCAGCACGGAAACCACGAGAACGTCGGGCACGGAAAGCATCGGCGAGCACTAGCTTCAGCAGCGGCCCGAGACTTCCGCCGCGGCTGGAGAAGGGCCGGCCTGCAGGGCCGTGCAAGCATGAGTGCCCCTGGTGAAAATCGTCTACACTCGCGGCAATCGCACCGAAACGCTGGCCTCACTGGCGACCTTGCGAAAGATCCTAAACCGGTTCGTTGCGCACCGGGTCTTTTATGAAATCTCCAGCCGCAACAAACGTGGCCACGAGTTCCTTTCAACCAAGAACGTGTTCGTGGTCGGCCTTATCGAAGTAACGAACTTCGAGTACCTGAAAATACTGATCTTCGATGCGCACAACTCGGCGCACTCGATCGAGGTTCTCGATCCCGAGACGATGCGGATCTACGACGAGATTCCCGGGCGCGGCTTCGCCATCGCTTTCGTCGGCAGCAGCGACGGCGTCGAAACGCGGTGCTATCTTCGCGACGAAGGTGAGGATGCCGCAACGGTTCACGAACGGACCGCGCTCGAAAAGATTACGCTCCCGCAGCTTTTCCAGTATCTCGAAGCGATCACCGCGGCCGAAACGGCCGGTAATAACGTCGACCGGTAGGTCGCAAACGCTGCTCCAACCGCTGTGCCTGACGCAAGGCTTGCACTCCTTCGGCGATGCGACCGGCCCGCTTATACGCTACTCCCAGATTGAGAAAGGCAATCGCGTACTCGCCGTCGCTGGATATCGCGCGCTCGTAATGATCGATCGCCTCTTGTAATCGGCCGCTTTCGAGCAATAGATTTCCCAGGTTGGTGAGCGCCGGCGCGTAATGACTCTGCGCCGCCAGCGCCGCTTCGAAGTCGGCCCGCGCGAGTTCCCGCAGATCCAGCCCCATGCGAGCCACGCCTCGTTTATTGAGAAGAAAGGCGCATTCCGCGCCCGACGATCGCCGATCGAGCAGCAGGTCGAGCTCGCCCTGCGCACGGGCGAAATCTCCACGATCGAGCGCATCGAGCGCGCAAGCAAATTCATCTCGGTCCCGGAACACTCTTGCCTGATGTTCGAGATCGACGTCGTCACGCTCTTTCCCGAAGTCTTTGCACCGTTCGTGGGCCTGTCGATCGTCGGACGCGCCGTCGAAGCGGGCATCGCAAGGGTCCGCTACCACCATCTTCTCGACCACCTCAAGGAGGGCGAGCGCGCCGACGACGCGCCTTTCGGGGGCGGCCCGGGGATGGTGCTGCGCATCGAGCCGATCGCTCGAGTTCTCGATAGCATCGTGGCGCAGGCGGCGCCGGACGAGCGGCGGCTCATCGTCGTTCCCAGCCCAAGCGGGGAGCGGTTCGACCAGCGCGCGGCCGAGCGTTTAGCAAGGCTCGACCGCCTGATCCTGGTCTGTGGACACTACGAAGGCATCGATGAACGGCTCGCAGCCATCTATCCCGTTGCTGAGTACTCGCTCGGCGACTTCGTGCTGACGGGCGGCGAGATCCCGGCGCTGGCCTTCATGGATGCCACCATCCGCTTGCTCGAGGGCACGATTGCCTCGAGCTCGCTGGCGCAGGAGTCGTTCTCGGCGGGAGTGCTCGACTATCCCAGCTTCACGAGGCCTGCAACCTTTCGCGGCGTCGATGTCCCGGCCGTTCTGCTCTCGGGCGATCATGCCAAGATCGCCGAGTGGCGCCGCGAACAATCCCGCCAGCGCACCGCGGGCCGCCGGCGCGACCTGCTCGACGATGCCTTGCCTCCGCGGGAAAGCCCGTGATAGGATACGGTGGTTCTGCCGGGCCTCGCGCCCGGCTATTCGTTGCGCCGCCTAGCCCTTCGACCAGCCCTCGTGCTGAGCGAAGTCGAAGCATCAGGATGATAAGTTATGAACGTAATTGACGTACTCAAGCGGGATCAGGTCAAGCAAGGTGTTCCGCAGTTCCGGCCGGGCGACACCGTAAAGGTCTTTTCTAAAGTTACCGAGGGCGGCAAGGAACGGACGCAGATGTTCGAGGGCGTGGTGATCGTTCGCAAGGGGGGCAGCTCGGCCGAATCCATCACCGTCCGCCGCATCGCTCATGGCGTCGGCGTGGAGAAAACCTTTCTGCTCCACAGCCCGCGCGTCGAGCGAATCGAAGTCGGAAAGCGGGGCATCGTCGCCCGCAGCCGGCTCTACTACTTGAGCGAAAAGGTCGGCAAGGCGGCTCGAATCAAGGAAAAGAAAGCCAAAGGAACCTGACCCGCCGCTCTGACACCGCTGCAGCTCGTAGGGCTTCTCGGCCTCTTAACGATAGCTCGGTTTGCACTATCGGCAAAGGCGCCGGCGAGAGAGGCGGTGGATGTCCTCATCGTCGCGGGTCTCGTCGCGCTCTTTTTGATCACGTTCGTCATCCGCACGTTCTACATCCCATCGGTTTCGATGGTGCCGACGCTGCAAGTCCGCGACGTATTGCTGGTCGATGAAATCGCCTATCGCCTTCACCGGCCCAGCGATGGTGACGTCGCCGTCTTCATGCCGCCGGCGGAATCGGGCGGTAACGATTTCGTCAAGCGAGTGATCGGCGTGCCGGGAGATACGATCGCGATCCGCGATGGCGTCGTTTATCGAAACGGCACGGCTTTGCGGGAGCCGTACGAAAACCAGGCGCCCAACTACGATCTCGCGATTCGAGACTACGGTATCTACGTCAACGGCCGTCCGCTCGAGCCACGAACGGCTAACGTTCCGCCTCGCGCCTCGTGGCAGGCGCCCAATCGAATTCCCAACGGCTTTTATTTCGTGCTCGGCGACAATCGGAACTATTCCGACGACTCGCACGTCTGGGGATTCGCGCAAACGCACGGCGATTTTGCCGCCGGGCCGCTGGCGGGTCGCAAAGCGCGCGCCAGTTTCACGGGGCGCGCCTTCGCGATCGTCTGGCCGCTTAACCGGCTGCAAGTTTTGGAGAAGTAGACCACATGACGCCGTACGAACTCCTTGCAATCGTCGCAGTCATCGGGGCGGCCCGCGCGCTCCTCTCTCTGCGGCCCGTGGTCGCCGGCTCGTCGGGGCGCAGCACCGCCATTGCTCGCGAGTTCCTCGACCCGTTCATCATCGCCGGCCTCGCAGCATGGGTTCTCATCACCTTCGTCGCGCGCACGTATTACATTCCATCGGGCTCGATGCTTCCGACCTCTACAAATTCACGACGTTCTCCTCGTCGACAAGTTCGAATACCGTTTCCGACGTCCCAACGAAGGCGACGTCGTCGTTTTTCCGCCGCCCGTTCCGACTCCGGACGACTTCATCAAGCGCGTGATCGGCCGTCCGGGCGATCGTATGCGCATCTCAGACGGCACCGTCTATATCAACGGCAATCCGCTCCACGAACCGTACGTGGCCGAAAAACCAGCCTACAGCCTCGAGATCCGCGATTACGGAATCTACATCAACTATGGCACAGGTTGGGAGCGCGTCGATCCGGACTCGGGGAACGTGCCGCCGAAATCGTCGTGGACCGGATCAGATCGAATCCCACCGCACTGTTACATCATGCTCGGCGATAACCGCAACGATTCCGAAGACTCGCACATTTGGGGCTTCGCACAGGATGGCGGACGTTTCGCAACGGGGCCGCGCAGCGGCGCGCAGGCCGGCTTTACCGGCCGGGCGTTTCTGATCTTCTGGCCGCCGTCGCAAGCCAAGACTCTCTAGGACTCTGTCGGCCTTGGGCCTTTCTTGGATGCGGTCCGAAGACGGAAATGCGCCTAAGTACGACGGACTCCTAGCACGCGGCGCGAAGTCGAGCGCGTGGCCCGCTTCTTGCGATGGCGCTCGGTCGCGAGCCTGATGTTACAGCTCGCCGTGCTCTGCCTTCTCATCGTGGCTTTCTTCATGCGATTGCCCCAGGTTTCGGGCCTCTCGATGGAACCGCTGATCCACTCGGGAGAGTACGTGCTGATCAACACGTTCGCGTATCGGCTCGCGCCGCCCCGGCGCGGCGAGATCGTGGCCTTTCGCCATGAAGGCGATGCGCGCGAGGTCTTCATCAAACGCGTCATCGGGGTGGCAGGAGACCGCATTCGAATCGATCGCGGGCGAGTCTACATCAACGGCGCGAAACTCGACGAACCCTACGTGCGGGATGCCGACGGTCGTAGCGTCCCCGAGATCACGGTCCCTCCGTCCTTCGTATACGTTTTGGGAGACAATCGCGCGAACAGCGAGGATTCCCGTTCCTTCGGCGCCGTCGGCGACGATCGTTTGATCGGCCGGGCCATCGCCGGCGTTTGGCCTCCGAGCATGCTGGGCGCGCTTTGACTCGATTCGAGAAGTGCAGGGAACTGTGAATTCGAAGTTGGAGCGTCCGGTTCAATGGTATCCCGGCCACATGGCCAAGGCCATGCGCCGAATTCGCGAGCACTTGCGCTCGATCGATATCGTCGTCGAGGTCGTCGACGCGCGCGTCGCGAGCAGCGGGCGCAATCCGCTGCTCGACGAGCTTGCCGGGCCTCGCACGCGGCTCGTCGTCCTCGACCGCAACGACCTCGCCGATCCGGCCACGACGAAACGTTGGCTGGCGGACTTGTCGCAGCGCGGTTGCGCGGGGGTTGCGGTGGACGGGCGAAATCAGCGCAGCGTCGTCCAGATCGCCGCTGCGATCGGCCGCTCGCGAGGTGAGAAGACGACCGGCGTCGCCCGCGCGATGATCGTTGGCATCCCCAACTCCGGCAAGTCGTCCATCGTCAACGCGCTCCTGCGCAGGGCCGCCGCGAAAACCGAAGCGCGCGCGGGCGTCACCAAACACCTGCAGTGGTTTCGTCTCGAGGGAAACGTCGAGCTCATGGACACGCCCGGCATCTTACCGACGCGAATTCCAAGCGCCGGTGCGCAGTGGAAACTCGCGATCTGCGGAGCGGTCCCGCACGAGCGGTACGACGCGCAAGAGGTCGCGGCCGCCTTCCACCACTGGCTGCTCGCTCGCACCCCTCGGAGCAAGGTTCCGGATCTGCATGCGTTTGCTACGGCACGCGGTTTCGTGCGCCGCGGCGGCGAACTCGATTATCACAATGCGGCGCATTCGTATATCCGCGCATTCAACGAAGGCGCCTTCGGGCGCATATCATTGGAGGCTCCCGATGACACCGAAGCAGCGTAAGAGCAAGACCGCCTACGAACGCGAGCGACGGCGGCTCCATCGGTTACACCGATTCGAGGAGGCGGCCCGCGCGAAAGGCTTTCGGCTGGTCGGCGGCATCGACGAAGTGGGACGCGGCCCGCTGGCCGGGCCGGTGGTCGCGGCCTGCGTCGTGGCCACCCAACCGTTGTTCATCAGAGGTCTCAACGACTCCAAGCAGGTTCGGCCTGAGTTGCGAATCGAGATCGCACAGATCGTCAAAGTACGGGCCGTGGCATGGGCGGTCGGAAGCGCCTGCGTCGCCGAGATCGACCGGCTCAACATCTATTGGGCCAGCGTCCTGGCGATGGAACGTGCCATCGCATCGCTGACGGCAGCGCCGGAGTATCTGATTACCGACGCCGTTCGAATCCGGTCGTTCACGGGCCCGCAAGAGCCATTGATTCACGGCGACGCGCGTTGCGCGCTCGTGGCCGCTGCTTCGATTATCGCCAAAGTGCATCGCGATGCCCTGATGGTCGAACTCGACAAAGAGGACGCCCGCTACGGATATGCGCTACATAAGGGGTACTCGACGCCCCATCACTTGGAGGCTTTGAAAGTGCACGGCCCCAGCGTTCACCATCGTGCAAACTGGGCCCGGGTTCGTGACGCGCAGCTCGCGCTGGATCCAAGTTGGATTGAAGAATAACGGCGAAAAAGGGCGACAGGGAGAGGACCGGGCGAGCGACTTTCTTGCCGCTTGCGGTTATCGCATCCTGGCTCGCAACGTGCGGGTCCCCGGCGGCGAAATCGATGCCGTTTGTCTCGACGGGCCGACGCTCGTGATCGTCGAAGTAAAGCGCCGTGACTCCGGGAAGTTCGGTGCGGCGTTGCAGGCGGTTGATGCGCGAAAGCGCGCGACGCTGCGGCGCATCGCCGCGGACTACGGTCAGATCGTCGCGCCCTCGGCAAAGATTCGATTCGACGTCGTCACGCTGGACGGAAAACGCTTGAGCCTGCATCGAAACGCGTTCTAGTGCCCGCGAATTCGAAGGGCGCCGAACCGGAGCTGCGCCGCAGCGTAACCCCTTGGGGCTCCTTTTCTTGGGGCTATTCCGACGTCGGTGCCGACATCTTCGTGGGGTTGGGCTTGGTACTCGCGTGGGCCGCCGGAGCCTCGAACGTTGCCTTTCTGTTCGCCGGCGTCGTGTACGTCTGCATCGGGTTGGCTTACACGGAGCTCGCAGCGACGTATCCGGTGGCGGGCGGCGGGCAGTATTTCGTCATGCGCGGCCTCGGCGATATCTTCGGCTTCATCGCGGGATGGGCAGTCTTGCTCGACTTCACCATCGACGTAACGCTCTTTGCCTGGACCTCCGTCGACTATTCCAGCCAGCTGCTGCCCGCGCTCGTGAACTCGGTTCATCCGTGGCTGCACTTCGGCGTCGTACTTGGGCTCGTCATCGGACTCTGCCTCTTGAACGTCATCGGCGTGCGCGAAAGTACGACCTTCAACGGCGTGGTGTCGGCGCTCGACGTGATCAGCGAAACCTGCATTCTATGCTTTGGTTTCCTTTTCGCGTTCCGGCCCCAACTGCTCATTCACACGATGCAAACGCACTGGCCTTCGCCCTACGAGCTCATGCTGGGAACGTCGCTTGCGATCATCTCGTTCGTCGGACTCGAATCGATTTCGCAAGCAGCCCAAGAAACCCAGCGCCCGGCTTCGATTATCCCGCGCACGTCGGTCTCTTTGATTCTCACGATTTTGATCTTTGCGCTGGCGTACTCGAACCTCGCCTTAGGCTTTCAACCGTGGCACCCGATCACCGATGCTGCCGGTCATCATCTACAGTTTTGGCAGATCTTTCCGAACAATCCCGACAATCAAGGCAAGGCAGTCGCGCTCCTTGCGGCGCAGGTCCCGTACTACGGCGCCTTTGCCGCGCTCTACGTTCCGGTCCTCGGGGCCATCTTGTTGCTCATCTCCTCGAACTCCGGCGTCTTTGGGAGTTCTCGAATCGCCTACGCAATGAGCACCAGCAACTTATTACCCGCGATCTTCCAGCGCGTTCACCGGAAGTTTCGTACTCCGATGATCTCGATCGTTTTCTTCTCGGTTATTGCCGTCGTAGAGTTGCTTTTCGCCGCCGCCCCCGTGCTCTTTCCGGCGGTCTCTTCGCTCTACACGCGCTTCTTTCGCGGCGAGAGCGGACTCGATTTCCTGGCGGATCTCTACGCGTTCGGGGCCGCGACCAGCTACTCGTTCGTCTTTCTCGGCTTGATCGGGCTGCGGCTGACCGATCCGCTCAGCCCTCGTAAGTTCAAGATTCCGCTCAACGTGCCGATGCGCTTTCGCGGAGAACGAGTCGAGTTTCCCGTCGTCGCCGTCATCGGTTTCATCGGCATTTTTTCGATCTTGATGTTTACGCTGTTCACGCATCCGCTCGGGCGCATCTTCGGGCCGAGCTGGCTGCTGTTGGGACTTCTCTTCTACCTCGTGTATCGTCGATACCGGCGTCTGCCGGTTCTCGGCTCGCAGCCCCGCAACTGGCGAACGGCGCAAACGGAGATTCTGCGCCGTGCCGGGGAGCTCGAACTGATGGATGAATACGTCGCCAACGTCAAAGCGAGCGATGCACGGCGAGCGGGGCAAGGCACTTAGTGGCCGCGTGATGCTCTTCTTTCGTGGACTGCTGGCCGTCGCGATACTCCTGTGCGGAATCGTGATTCTCGTACGCATGGCCGCGGCGCTGCCCGAGGGTCGCTTTGCCGTTCTTCCGGGCATCGTTTTGGGCGCGGCGATGATAGCACTTGGCGTTCACCGGCTCTCGCTCATCGCGCGCGTGCGTGGAATGATGTGATCTCGATGTCGAGCCAAGTGCACGTCACGCTCGCGGGGGCCCTCATCGCGCTGCTGATCGCGGCCCTCGTCGGAGCGACGCTCTGGTGGATGCTCCACCCGCCGGAGTCGTACGTCGAGCGCATTGCCGCCGCCGCCGAACGAAACCTCGAACGTATCGTGGGCAGCTTGATCGTGGCCTTTTCGCCGGAGATCGACTCGGCGCACATGATGGCGCTGGCCGCAAAGCTAGCGCGAGGAGAGCGCTCCGAGCTGCTGGCACTCTACGTAATCGAAGTGCCGTACACGCTGCCGCCCGATGCAGAAATGACGTTGGAGGAACGAGCGGCTCTCGATGCGCTCGGCGCGGCGGAAACCATCGCGAACAAGAACAACGTCGTGATTCGCACCGAGACCATCAAGGCACGTTCGACGAAACAGGCCGTTCTCGACGTCGCCAAGCGCGAAAAGGCGGATTTGATCATCTTGGGCTCGTATCGCGAGGGGAAATATAGCGGCGCACCGCTCGGCCGCGTGATCGACGAGATCGCGGCCGACGCAAAATGCGATGTACTGATTGGCGTCGAAGGCAAGCACGGCACGCTGCTGATCGACGAGAGCGCTCAGTCTACGTCGCAGCAAGCTTAAAGTTTGAGGAGAGAACCGTGAATATCCGACGTTCGTTGTCACTTTGCGTTGCGCTCGTCGGAGTGAGTTGCTTCGCGGCGCGGGCCGCGAACGCGGCACCGGCAATTGCGCAATTCGACAAGGCGTTTGCCGGCATCAACGACTACACGTGCGTCTTGCACGTTCACGAGGCCAAAGGCACGATGACCCAAGACCGCGTCTATCAATACGAGTTCATGAAGCCGCATTACGTCAAGACGCTGATCCTCGACGGCGATGGCAAAGGCTCCGGCGGGGTTTGGGTGGGCGGCGATCAAGTCAGCGGGCATCAGGGCGGCTTTCTTTCCGGCATTCACCTGAAGATCGGCCTGCACGATCCGCGCGCCGTTTCGCTGCGCGGCGTGACGATCCCCGAGGGTTTACTCCCGCGCATCGTCGATGAATACGCGACGATTCCCGGCAAGCTCACGCAGCTCGAGGGCGGGAAAGTCCAAGGCGTCGACACCGATCGCCTCGAGTTGAAGGTCGCCGACCCGGCCGCCAACTACGGGGTCTCCGACCAGATTCTCTACATGTCGAAAGAGACGCACTGGCCGGTTCGCCAGATCATGTACGCCGGCTCGCAGATCGTCCTCGACGAAAACGTCACCGACCTCAAGACCGACGTCGGGCTGACACAAGCCGACTTTCCATTCTAGCCGATCTAAACGGGCCGAGGAGCCTCGGCCGCCACGTGTGGAAAGCCTCGCGCCGGGGTAATAGGACTCCAAGCGCAATCCAGCTTTTTGGAGGTATTTTTCTGTGAAACTTGGGCGCTCGCTCCTCATTCCGGCAATCGCTCTCGCGTTTGTGGCGCAGGCGTTCGCCGCAACGAATACGATGAACAGCATGAACAATGCGATGTCGGCGCATGCGATGACCATCAATCTCGGCGCACAAAATGGTTCAAAACAAGACGGTCAAGCCTTTCTGAACGATACTTCCGCCGGCTTGAAAGTGAAGCTGCAAGTGAAGAACGAGCCGGCCGGCGCTTCCGAACCCGCGCACATCCACCAAGGTACCTGCGCAAAGTTGAACCCAGCGCCTTGGAAGGGGCTCTCGAACGTTGTCAAGGGCGTCTCCGTGACGACCGTCCAGGGTGTAACGATCGCGGACCTCAAGAAAGCTAAGTACGCGATCAACGTCCACGAGAGCGCCGCGAATCTGGCTCACTACGTTTCCTGCGGCGACCTCTAGAACGAACCAGTCCGGTGTCGGCGCTACCGCGCTAAGTAGCGCTTTCGCAACTCGTCGAGGACGACGGCGAGCAGGATCACCGCTCCGAGCAGCACCTTCTGCAAGTACGAATCGACGTTGAGCAGGTTCATCGCGTTGTAGAGCACGCCAATGAGGAGGGCGCCGAAGAACGTGCCGATTACGCTGCCGCGCCCTCCCATGAGGCTCGTGCCGCCCACCACGACGGCGGCGATTGACTCGAGCAGTTCGTCGCCGGTTCCGGTCTGGGGCGATCCCGACGAGAAGAGCGCCATGTATAAGAAGCCCACGATCGCGGCGCAACCGCCGCTGATCATATAGACGATCGTCTTGACACGCGCGACGTTGATCCCGGCCAGACGCGCCGCCTCTTCGTTGCCGCCGATGGCGAAGACGTAGCGCCCGAAGCGCGTCCGATTCAAGAGCACCGATGCCGCGACGATGACGACGAGCATCCAGATCACCGGCACCGGGATGCTCGGCAGATGCAACGCATTCGTGACGCCGCCCATGAACGAGCCGATTCCGGTATTCTCGAAGTCCGAGCTCTGGAGTGCGACCGGACGTCCGTGAGAAAGAATGAATGAGGCTCCGAGCGCCATCTCGAGCATCGCAAGCGTCGTTATGAACGGCGGCAGATTGAGCTTGACGACCGGCAAAGCGTTGACCCAGCCGGCGGCGCAGCCGACCGCTACGGCCACGAGCAGCGTGGCGGCGATCAGCGGAAAGCCGCTCAGATGCACCGAGTTGGCGAAGAGCGCCGCGACGACGCCCGTCAACGCGACCAGAGATCCCACCGAGAGATCGATGCCGGAGGTAATAATTACGAACGTTTGACCGATGCCCAATACACAGTTGTACGTGATCTGACGCAGCACCCGAACGATATTGCTCGGCTCGAGGAACGAGCCGTGCGATGCGACGTCGACGATCGCGATCATCACGATCAAGAACGCCAGCGCCGCCGCGATGCGCAGCCAGTACCAGAGCCGATCGCGCCGCGTCACGCCGCACCCGTGGCCACGGCGATGACCTTCTCGGGAGTCGCGTCGTCGCGCACGAACTCCGCCGCGATTCGACCCTCGCGAACGACAAGGACGCGATGCGCCATACCCAAGACTTCCGGGAGATCGCTCGATGCGATGACGATGGCGGCACCGCGGGCCAGCAGTTCGAGCATGAGTTTATAGATTTCGGTCTTCGCTCCAATGTCGATTCCACGCGTGGGCTCGTCGAAGAGAAAGACGCCGGCGTTGCCGAGCAGCCACTTGGCGAGTACGACCTTCTGCTGCGTTCCGCCCGAGAGATTTCGTACGAGCTGCTCGGTACTCGGCGTCCGAATCTGTAGTTCGGCAATCAAGCGGGTCGTGGCGTTTCGCTCGCGCGCGACGTCGATGAGGAGATCCCGATCGACGAAGTCGGCGAGATGTGCGAGGGAGACGTTCTCGCGGACGCTCATCCCGAGCACCAAACCCTGGGCCTTACGGTCCTCGGTGATGAACGCAACGCCGGCGGCGATGGCGCCGGCGATATCGCCCGGCCGCAAGCGGCGGTCGTCGATGCGAACTTGGCCGCGATCCGGTACGTCGGCCCCCGCTATGGCCCGCAAAATCTCCGTCCTTCCCGCGCCGATGAGCCCGGCCAACCCGACGATTTCGCCCGCGCGCACGCGAAAGCCGACACCCTGGAAGGCCGGCGCTCGCGTGAGCCCTTCCACTTGCAGTCGTACCGCTGCGTCGTTTGCGCAAGGCGGCAGTTTTGGAAAGTGCGAGTCGAGTTTGCGCCCGACCATCGCGCGGATAATATCTTCGCCCGAGAAATCCTCGCCCGGTCGCGTTTCCACGATGCTTCCGTCGCGCATTACCGCGATACGGTCGGCGATTCGCGAGAGCTCTTCCATTCGATGCGAGATATAGATGATGCCGACCCCTGCGCCTCGCAACGTCGCAATGACGGCGAAGAGTCCTTCGATCTCCCGATCGGCGAGCGCGGCCGTCGGCTCGTCCATGACGATGATCCGCGCGGATCTCGCCAAGACCTTGGCGATCTCGACGAGCTGCTGTTGTCCGACGGAGAGCTTGGCCACGGGCACGTCGAGCGGCACGCGCAAGCCGAGCTCGTCGAAGACGCGCGTCGCTCGTTGCACGGCCGCTTTCGAATCGATCAACCCGCCGCGAGTTGGTTCGGCTCCGAGCGTGACGTTCGCGACCGCCGTCAGTTGCGGCACGAGCGTGAACTCCTGGTAGATCATGCCGATGCCCAGATGCTGCGCTCGTTGCGGCGAATCGATCTCCACCGGTGCGCCGTCGATCGAGATCTGCCCGTTGTCGGCACGAAGCGCGCCGGCAAGAATCTTCATCAGCGTGGATTTTCCGGCGCCGTTTTCGCCAACCAGGACTAGCACTTCGCCGGCCGCGAGCGTCAGCGAGACGTCGGAGAGCGCTCGAACTCCGGGAAAGCTCTTCCCGATGCCGCGCATCTCGAGCAGCGGCGCCGGCACGCTATGAGGATTTCGTAAACGCGCCGACGGGAATCTTGACGAACGCCGGCGGCTTCTTCCCGGCGAAGTAATCGCCGATCACGTCGATCGTCGTCGCACCGATTCGGGCCGGATACTGAATGGCGTCGCCGTACATTTCGCCGGCTGCAATTGCGCGGCGCGCCTCCGGCGATGCGTCGTAACCGACGATGGCAACCTTTCCCGTTAAACCGGCGGCGCGAACCGCGGCCAACGCGCCGAGCGCCGAATCGTCGTTGATCCCAAAGATACCTTTCAGGTCGCGATGCGCTTGCAGAATGTCGCCGGTATCGCTGCTCGCCTTGGCGCGCGTTCCACCCGAATCGACGTCGGCGACGATCGTAACCCCGGGGCAGAGCTGCGCGATCGCTTCTTTGAAACCTTTGACGCGATCCTGAACGCTGGTGACCTCGGGCTCGTCGACGATTGCAATCGCGCCGCTCTTGCCGACGGCCGCGCAGATCAGTTTGCCCGCCTCAAATCCGCCCTGCACGTTGTCGCTGGCGATGTGCGCCACCACGTGCCCTTGATTACTCGTGCTCGCAATGTCCGCCGTGAAGACGGGAATCTTCGCGGCATTCGCCTCGGCGATGGCACTCCCGATCGCCGCCGAGTCGTACGGCGTCAGGACGATGGCATCGACGCGTTTGGAGATAAAATCTTCGACTTGGCTCTGTTGGCGCGCGTTATCGCGGCTGGCGTCCACGACAACGAGGGCGTAGCCCTCTTTCGCGGCCTCGGCACGCATGCCGGATTCCATGTCCTGGTAAAACTGCGCCTCGCGATTTTGGATCGACACGCCGATCGTCTTGTGCGCTATCGCGGCAGCGCCGGGCCGCGCCGAGGCCGCCGTTTGGGAGGAACCGTGTGAGCAGGCTCCCAGCGAGGCAAGCGCGGCGAGCGTTGCCGCAATTCGAGCGAGCGCTCTTTTCAATCGATTTCTCCTTGCAGTAACGGACGGTTAGGGCGGTCCCTTTGAACGCCCCGCTACATCCGGCCTCTCGGATATTGTCCACAGCCTGTGACATTGGTCTTGTGCAATCTGTGGAGAAGGGCTTTTTTTGCGCTAACTGCTCTCGTGCGTTATGACCGGTTCCCGCATCGGCTTAAAGGTGCCTTAGTTTTCCTGGAGCTTGGCGCCCTGCCGCGTATCTATCGCCAGCCAGGGATCCGCAACTTCCGCACGGGCAAATGCTCGCGGCGACGTGCCCTGCGGATTCCGTTGGAGCCACGCCGCGGCTCGCACCGCCAAGTATTCGAAATCGTGGTACTGCGCCTGTCCGCGTTTGCGCCGCATGATGGCGATGGCCGGCGATAAATGTTTCCAGCAATGTACGATTAATCGGCCAAAAAGATCCATAAAGGTACCTTCTGAAACCAGGTCTCGCTTGAGCAACGTGCCCATTTCATTGAGCCAGTTGCAGGCGACCATCTCGGGATGCGCCTCCGGATCGATGAATCCGAGCTGATCCAGATCCCGGCGGTACGCCGGATCCTCCAACCGATGCGGAAGATGCTCTTGAACGTAGGTAAGCGACGCCTGCAATTCGCGCCCGCGAAAATCGCGCTCGAGCGAGAGCAGCGCCTGCAGCTGATTGCCGCCGCGCATGTGCCGCAGTTGAACGAGCGCGGCGATGACGCTGCCGCCGACCACGACGAACGTGCCGACCTGTGCAACTGCGGTCGCAACCTGCGCCCAGCCGCTTATCGCCTCCCAATTCACGGCTGGCGCATTCTTGGCCGCGTCGCGCGACCCCTAGACGCCGGCGTTGCGACGCGCAGATGCCACATATGCTCTCGCTCGCCTTTTCAGCCGCGATGCTCGGCATCGAGGGCTACGTCGTGCGGGTCGAAGCCGATAGCGCACCGGGTACCCCCGGCTTCGCCATCATCGGGCTACCCGATCGCGCACTGGGCGAGGCGCGAGAACGCGTTCGGGCTGCAATTCTCAACTCGGGGTTTTCCTATCCGGCAGGCCGGCTGCTGGTTAACCTGTCGCCGGCCGACGTTCGCAAGGCCGGTCCGTCCTTCGATCTCGCAATTGCGCTGGCTCTGCTCGGGATGGACGAGCAAGTCGGCCGCACCGCATTGCAAGCGTTTATCGCACTGGGCGAACTCGCGCTCGACGGCAAGCTGCAGCCGGTGAGCGGCATCCTCCCGATGGTACTCGGCGCGCGCAACGCCGGCTTTTCAAAGTTGATCGTTCCCGCCTGCAATGCCGACGAAGCCGCGCTCGTCTCGGGCATCGAGTTGTATGCCATCGACTCGTTGCGCTCGGCAGTTGCGGTGTTGATGGGTCACGGCGCGAAATGGCGACGCCGCACGGCCGCTCCGGTTCTCGATGCCAACGATGAGGCGGTTCACGGCGACCTCGTCGACGTGCGGGGCCAACTCGCGGCGAAACGCGCACTCGAAATTGCGGCCGCCGGCGGCCACAACCTCTTATTGGTCGGGCCGCCGGGGTGCGGGAAAACGATGCTGGCTCGGAGATTGCCGTCTATTCTGCCGCCGATGTCGCTACACGAAGCGCTCGAAGTCACGAAGATTTACAGCGTCGCCGGATTGCTCGTAGGGCGAGCCGGCATCGTTCGAGCGCGCCCGTTTCGGTTTCCGCATCACACGATCAGTCAAACGGCGTTAGTCGGTGGCGGCGCGCTCGTGAAACCCGGCGAGATTTCACTCGCGCATCACGGCGTGCTCTTTCTCGACGAGCTACCGGAGTTCGCGCGCAGCGCCATCGAAGTGATGAGGCAGCCGTTGGAAGAGGGGACGGTAACCATCGCGCGCGCGGCGGGGACGTTTACCTACCCGGCGCGCTTCCAACTGGTCGCGTCGATGAATCCTTGTCCCTGCGGTTATCGCGGCGCGCGCAGCGCGGAATGCCGCTGCGACGATGCGATGGTCGCGAAATACGTCAGCAAACTATCGGGCCCGCTGCTCGACCGAATCGATCTTCAGATCGAAGTTGCACGCGTCCCCTTCGACGACATGGTCCGCTGCGACGGCGGCGAACGTTCCACGTGTATACGACGCCGCGTCGTCGCGGCGCGTGAGATTCAAGGAAGCAGACTTGGCGGAATCGCGCTCACCTGCAATGCGGAGATTCCCGGCAATGCGATGCGCCGGTACTGCGAGTTGGACGAGCCGGCGATGCGGCTGCTCGCGCATGCTAGCGCCAAGCGGCAGTTCTCCGCGCGAGCCCTCGACCGAATTGCCCGCGTCGCGCGCACGATCGCAGACCTGGCGGGCAACGCAGCGATTGCCGCCGAGCACGTGGCCGAAGCTATTCAGTACCGCAGTTTGGAACGGCTGGGCGCTTACGACTCCGGAATGTCGAACTGCGGAATCGCGTCGCCGTCGAGGAACGCGGAGAACTCGCCCGGTGAAAACTGCAGGCCGGCCCAAAACGGTCCGAACTCGCCATACCGGGCGCTGGCTTCGTCAAAACGCATTTCGTAGACCAGCTTCTTGAAGACCAGAGGGTCGTCGGCGTAGAGATCGACGCCCCATTCGAAATCGTCGAAGCCCACCGAACCTGAAATCACTTGCGTGACGCGCCCGTGATACGAGCGCCCGACGACGCCGTGTTCGCTCATCATCTTGGCGCGCGCCTCAAAGCCGAGCATGTACCAGTTTTGCACCTCGCCGCGCCGCTTGCTCATCGGATAGAAACACTGATACCGGCGCGATGGAATTCTGGCCCACAAGCGCGGCTCGATATAGGGGCTCTCCCCCTGCTTGCGGACGAGTTCGTCGAAGGCCGCAATCCATTCCGGCGATTGCGGCGGCAGCCCGCGTTGGTTAAGCTCGGCGTGAATCTTTCCGGTCGCGTCGTACAGCCCAATCTCCAGGACCGAGACGTACGATCCGCGTGGTGCGAGAAATTCGCGCAACTCGAGTTTGTCGACCAGCGTTTGAGCGTAGGCCAGCCCGTCAAACGTGCGCGCGTAATGGGTGAGCATGAGGTCGCCCTTATGACCGACGATCTGTGCCAGACCGACGTCGCCGTCCTCGCTTCCCTTGAGGTGATCGACGAGATCGGCCGCGTGCCCCGCGTATTTGTTGCGCCGTTTCTCCGGCAGCGAGTCCCAGGCGCGCCGATCGAAGGCAAACATGCGATGGAGGATCCACCAACCTTCGAGCGATTCCGGAACGTTCGGGTCGCGCATCTGATTTGCCGATTCGTCTTAGCGGCGAGCTAATACTTTCGCGCGCTTGACCTCGGCTTCGACTTCGGCCTCGAGGCGGTCGGGATGCTCGCGATATTTCGCCCAAAGGGGCGGAGTATGCGCGATGTCGTTGAGGACCCGCGCGTATACGGCGTTGACGGGCACCGGCACGCGATGCTCGAGGCCCGCGACCGCGACGGCCCCATTGAGCACGTCCACCTCGGTCTGAGGCTCGGAGCGCCGCAAGTCGATCAACATGGAGGGCGGCTTGGTTCCGCGCGCGCCCGCGATGCTGTGGGCCAAAAGAGTCCGCGCGACCGGGCTGGGCAGATTGGCGACGCCGAAGAGTGCACGGACCGGATAGCGAGGCAAATCGATCGGTTCGATCGCTAACGCCTGCATTACCGCGCGCACCTCGCGAATCATGCGAATTTCCAGCGTGAAGATTTTGTCGAAGTGTACGAAACGGTTTGGCAAGACGTTGAGGATTGCGCAACTGGCGTTTGCGACGACGTTGAGCGCGAGTTTGCTCCATTTCAGCGAGCGCCAGTCCTCAACGACCTTGACGACTAATCCGGTGCTCGCAAACGTTGCGGAGAGCCAGTTGTACGCATTGGATCCGATCGGCGCGAGCGCCAACCCTCCGTCCTTGGTCGCCCGCGCGTTACCGTCGCGGTCGCGGCCCACGGGCGTCGTCAGGGCGGCCGCCACCACATTGTCGGCGCCGAAGGCCACGGCCAATTTCTCTTCGTTGCCAACGCCATTCTGCGGCGACACGAAGACGCACTTTTCCGGATAGGCGATCGCTTTGCGCAGCGTTTCGATTGCGCCGTCCGTATCGTACGCTTTGGTTGCGACGATCGCAACGTCGGCATCGTACGGCTCGACTTTATCCAGCGTACGGGGGGCGTAGCAAACGTCGACCGAGACGGCGCGCAGCAGGTCTCCGAGATAGGTGCCGACCGCGCCTTTGCCAACGATATAGACCTTCACGAAAAGACGCCCGTGGAACCAAAACCTCCCTCACCGCGAACGGTCGGCGGCAGTTCGTCCACAACTTCAAAGGAGGCGCGCGAGACGGGCGCTACAACGATCTGCGCGATGCGGTCGCCACGATGAATCATCACCGGGACCGTCCCAAGATTCGCTAAGACGACGTGGACTTCACCACGATAATCCGCATCGATCGTGCCCGGTGCGTTGAGACATGTGACGCCATCGCGAATCGCCAGGCCGCTACGTGGACGCACCTGCGCCTCGTAGCCGGGCGGAACCGCGATCGAGAAACCGGTTGGAACCAACGCCCGTGCTCCCGGCAACAGTGTAAGTTGCTCGCGAATTGCGGCGCACAGGTCGGCCCCAGCCGCGTGCTCGCTCATATAGGCCGGCAACGGCAGTCCCTCGCCCCGCGAAAGCCGTTGGACGCAGACGCGCACCCGCTCCATTCAGCCGACGGCCATTACAGCTGCGCGAGCTCTTCGCGAAAGCTCTCGATATCGCGAAAAGACCGGTAGACGCTCGCAAAGCGAATGTACGCGACGGGATCGAGCTTTCTCAACGCCTCCATGAGCCGCTCGCCGACTGTCGCCGCAGGCACCTCGCTTTCGCCACGCGCAAAGAGCTCGCGTTCGAGGTCGGCCGCCACCGATTCCATCTGCCCTTCCGAAATCGGACGCTTCTCGCACGCCTTGCGCAGGCCGGTCAGAATCTTGTCGCGGCTGTACTGTTCCCGCCGGCCGTCCTTCTTTACGACGAAAAGCCGCGGGACTTCCATGCGTTCGTACGTCGTAAAGCGGTGCTTGCACCGCGGGTCCAAACACTCGCGGCGGCGACGTACGACGGTCTCGTCGTCGCGCGAGTCGACGACGCGCGTCTCACTCTTGCGACAGGTCGGGCAAGTCAGCGGTAAGTCTCCCCCACGGCATATCTTGTGGGCGAACGTATTATACGTCACTAGCGGTGGGTAACGCAAAAAAAGGGCCGCTGTTAGACGGTCCCTAGTTCGTCCTGCCGCAGGAGCCAATTTGATTTGAGTCTAGACGACGGGCGGCGAAGTGTACCGAGGTACATCGGCCGCCCGGCGCCGTCGACCGGGCTAAATCAACCTGCGGAGCCGATTTTGAACATCTTGGTACCGCAGACCGGACACTTGCCTTCGGTCGCGGGTCGCCCGTTTTTCATCGTGATCTGAACCGCGTCTTTGATCTCGCGCTTGGCCTTGCACTTGACGCAATACGCTTCTGCTGCCAACTGAGCTACCTCCGTGGGCCCGCCTATTCCGTTGGGCGCGCCATATTCCCCCTCTTGCACGATCCCCCGTCCCGACGTGATGGAGGCCAAGATGCAAGAGCCGACCTTCGAAAGCCGGGAGCGTATCGAAGCCGCGCGCGCCGGCCGAGCCTTCGAGGCTGCGGCCCAAGGCCTCTGGTGCGCCGGCAGCTTGGAAGGCTTGGGGCGCTCGTGCGTCGCCATCGTCGGCACCCGAGCGGCAACGCCGTACGGGCGCCGGCTTGCTCACCGTTTTGCCGTCGAACTGGGCCGGGCCGGCTGCTGCATCGTCTCCGGACTCGCCCTGGGGATCGATGCCGCGGCCCACGAGGGAGCCTTGGAAGCGAGAGCGCCGACGGTGGGAATCCTCGGCAGCGGGCACCACTCGTTCTTTCCGCAGCGAAATCGCGACCTGGCCGAACGCATACTCGCCGCAGGGGGTGCCGTTCTTTCACCCTATCCCCCCGATCAGAAGGCCTGGCCATGGCAGTTCCTGGAGCGTAACGGGGTGGTAGCGGCCCTCTCGGACGCTGTCCTCGTGGTGGAGGCTCCGGCGCGCAGCGGCGCCCTCAACACGGCAAGCTGGGCTGCGGGGCGTATCCCCGTGCTAGCCGTCCCCGGGGACGTCGACCGCAAGCATGTGGCGGGATGCCTCGCGCTGATCCGCGACGGCGCAACGCTCGCCCGCGCCCCGTCGGACGTTCTCGAGGCGCTCGGTCGACTCAATCTCGCGGCTCCGGCCCGACCCGCCTACGTCCCGCGCGATGCGACGAGCGCTTCGGTACTCTCGGCTCTCGAGAGCGGGCCCCTCGATTTTGATCGAATCGTCGCGGAGAGCGGCATTTCTGCGCCGGCGGCACTTGCCGCGCTCTCATGGCTCGAACTGGAAGGCGCAGTCGAATCCCGGGGCGCCACGGGTTACGCGCGGGTCGGAGTTCTATCGGGCGGCGAATGAGCATCCGCGATGAAACTCGACGACGCGCTGCGCGCTTTCGGCGATGCAACCACCGCTGCCGTGCACGAACAGTACCCAGGGATCACGCCGCAGGTTGCCTTCGAGGCGCCTCGCCGTCCCGAGTTTGGTGACTTCGCCTCCAACGTCGCCTTTTCGCTCGCCAAAGTCGCGCGGCGGCCGCCACATGAGGTCGCGACACTGATTGCCACGGAAGTTCTGCGCAAAACCCCGGAGCTTGCCGAAGTCTTCACGGAGATCGTACCTGTTGCCGGATTTATCAACCTGCGCGTCGCTCCGCAAATCTGGCATGCCGAGCTATCGGGTATTTTGCGCGAGGACGAAGGCTTCGGGAAGACACCGCCGCACCGCGCGCGCGTCTCCCTCGAGTTCGGCAGCGCAAATCCAACGGGACCGCTCGTCGTCGTTCAAGGGCGCTCGATGTCGATCGGCGCGACGCTTGCCAACGCGATGCGTTTTTGCGGATTTGAAGTTTTTGTCGAATGGATCATCAACGATGCCGGCGGCCAACTCGACGCGCTGGGGCGTTCGATCTACGCGCGCTACCGTCAGCTGTTCGAACCTGAGTTTCCGCTGCCCGAGGACGGTTATCCGGGCGAGTATCTGATACCGATCGCACAACGTATCCGCCAACGCGACGGCGACCGCTGGATCTCGGCAGCCGAAGCGGATTGGCTTGCGTACTTCTCGACTGCCGGCCGCGACGAGCTCGTCGAAGAGCAACGGCGGACGGCCGCCCGATTCGGCGTAGAGTACGACCATTGGCAAAGCGAACGCGAACTGCACGACTCCGGGCAAGTCTCCGAGGGCATCGAGCATCTTCGGCGGCTCGGTCTGACGTACGAGGAGGACGGCGCGCTCTTCTTCCGCGCAACCCAGTTCGGAGACGATAAGGATCGCGTGCTTTTACGGGGCGACGGGCGGCCGACCTATTTCTGCATGGACGTGGCCTATCATTACCAAAAGCTCAAAGCCAGCGACCGCGTCGTCGACATTCTCGGCCCCGATCACCATGGCTACATCGAACGCATCAAAGGCATCTCGTCGGCGCTCGGATATCCCGGCCGGCTCGACGTGATCATCGCCCAACAGGTGGCGCTCATGCGCGGAAGCGAGCAAATCGCGATGAGCAAACGCGCCGGCGAAATCGTGACGCTCGACGACATTATCGACGAAGTCGGCGTCGACGCCGCCCGTTTTTTCTTCATCATGCTCGCGGTGGAGTCGCCGCTCACGTTCGATTTGGCGCTCGCCGTCGAGAAGGAAAGCGAAAATCCGGTTTACTACGTGCAGTACGGTCACGCGCGGATTGCGTCCGTCTTGCGCAACGCGCTCGCCGACGACGTCGCGGCCGCCCGCAGCGCCCCTTTGCAGCCGTTGATTCATCCCTCCGAGCTCTCGCTGGTGCGCCGTCTGGCCGAGTTTCCGAGCGTCGTCCGCGGCGTCGTCGAACGTCTCGCGCCTCACCGACTGGCTCGCTACGCGCGCGACGTCGCCTCGGATTTCCATCAATTTTATACCGAGTGCAAGATACTGACCGACGAACGCGACGTGCGCCTGGCGCGCCTGGCGCTTTGCTTGGCGTCGAAGAACGTCCTCGCCCGCGCCCTGTCGCTCGCGGGCGTCAGCGCACCGGACTCGATGTAACTCGTGACCGCAGTGCCGGCCGCGATTTGGCTACTCGGCCTTTACGCGGCCGCGCCGGCACTGCGCTCGCGCCCGACGTACGATTTTGCCGATCGCCTGCGCGATACGCTCATCCTGGGAGTCGCCATCCCGTTCGCTCTCGGCTTTCTCCACGCGCTCTATTGGGGCACGTGCTGGGGCGCGCTGCTCCTTTGCATCGCGATCGCGATTTGGCGAAGTCGGAGCTCCCGCAGCGCGGCTAGCGAAAACGCGGCGCAGCCCGCGCCGTACCTGCTGATCGCGGCGCTCCTCCTCGTCGCGTGGCCGCAGCTGACCCGCCCGCTGCTCGACGGCGATTCGCTTTCATACCATCTGCCCAACGCCGCCGCGTGGGTCCACGCACATTCGCTCTGGATCGCAACGACGCGCTATTGGTGGTATCCGCCCGCATCGGAGTTGTTCGCAAGCGCGCTGTACGCCGTCGGCAGCCCGTTTGCGTTGCCATGGTGCGGCTTTGGCGCGCTGGCGCTGTTGGGCTTTCGGATCGCCGCGTGGTCGCGCGAAGTGTTGAGCGCGTCGCCGCGATTGGCCGACGCGCTTGCCGCTGCGACCGTCAGCGCGTTTCCACTCGCCATTCAAGGCGGAACGCTTCAGAACGACGTGTGGCTTGCGGCCTTTTGGATAGAGACGCTGTGGTCGTTGCGCGCGCTGCCGGCAAATCGGTTCGCGCTAAGCGCCTCGGTAACGGCCTTGATCAAACCACAGGGTTGGATATTTGCAGCGACCGCGCTGCTGGCATCGCGTGCGCGTCCGATCCTGTGGGTGGGAACTTTCGCCGCGCTCGGCCTCTGGGCGATTCACGACGCGGCCCTGTGGAAGAGCGCCGTCGCGTCGCCGGCATCGAGCATCCCCGGCGGCGCTCTCTACGGATCGACGATCCTCGCGCACGGCACGGCAGCGTTCGCGCTGTTGGTAGCCGTCGCGATTCATCTCTCGCCATTCGCGCTGATCGCACTCATCGCGGCCTTGCTCGGCCCGTTGATCGCCGCACGAGATCGAGCTCTGGGCTGGGCCGCCTTCGCTGCGGTCCTGCTGTTTTTTATCCTGCCGTTCGGTTATGAAACCAGCGTCGCGCAACTCGCAAACGGTGAATCGCTGCGGTTCGCCGCGCCCGCGATTGCCGCAGGCGTCTTGCTGCTTGCGCCGCTGGCTCGCCGCTTCGCTGTCCTCGGCCTTCCATTGCTGTGGATTTCGACGACCTATGGTTGCTGGTTCGTGCTCGCGCTTTTTTGGAACGACGGCTCGACACACGTCGCGCTCGCGGTCGCCGCGCTCGGCGTCGCAATCGTGGCGATCGCGAATCTAACGCGGCTGCACTTCATCACTGCCGTGGCGTTCTTGGCTGCCGTCGTGCTCGCGACGCATCTCGCCGCGCGCCATCCGCTCGATTATTACAACGACTCGCTGAGCGTGGGCGGCTCGTCGCCCGGCGTCTATCGTTGGATCGAGCGGACGCGACCGGCCGCAATCGGGGGCTGGGGACTGCGCGCCGGCGTCATCAACGTGCTCTCCCCGGGCACCGAGACGCTCGACCTCGCGGATAACGGTGCCTGCGCGCAGGCACGCGCAAACGGAGCGTTGCTAGTGGCGGTTGCGCAAAACGATCTGCCTTCAAACGCTAACACGCAACGGTTGCGAGTGGCACGTCTATGTGGAAGCATCCTCTACGAAGACGCGATCGGGGTGATTGCGCGACCATAACCTCCGGGTTAGCTTTTTTCTAGTTGCGCCGATATCCAGGGCGCCATGAAATAGCGCCAGAGTATCTTGATCAGTGCTGCGGCCGGAATCCCGAGAATCAGCCCGGGAACGCCGAAGAGTTCGCCGCCGGCGAAGACGGCGAACATCGCCCCGATCGGCGAGACGCCGACCGACTGGCCCATGATCTTGGGGACCAGCACGTTATCGCTGATCCGCGCCATGCCGAACATCACGACTTGCACCCACACGATCATCCAAATCCCCTGCGGCGCGCAGAGCGGAATCGCAATGAGCTGCGCGATCAGCATGCCGATGATCGGAACGGCGTAGGCAACGGCCGAGATGATGCCGAGGATCAGCGAGAACTTGAAGCCGATGATGGCAGTTGCGATCGCGATGACGGCGCCCGTAAGCGCGCTCACGATTACCTGCCCCGAGATGTAGCTTCCAAAGAGCTCCGTCACCTCCGCTGCGAGCTTGCGCGCGGTTTGGCGCTTGCGCGGCGGGAACATCGAGGTAAAGCCTTCGGCGATCTGCGTGTCGTTGAGCAGAAAGAAAACCGAGAGAATGATCGACGAGAACGCAACGAAGAAAGCAGTCGCGGTATTTACGGCGATCGTGCCGAGCGACGCGACCGCGCCGGTGATAAAGCTCGAGGTCTGCGTCGCGCCGATGCGGCTGGTATTAACGTCGTAGGCAGGCAGCTTCAGGGTTGGAAAATGCTGCTGGAGCGAGCTCTGCGCCTCCGCCAGCCACCCTTGGGCGGTACCGGCGTACGCCGGGATATTTGCGGCCAAGAGCTGCGTTTGGCTGATCGCCAGCGGCACGACGATCACCAGGAAGATCGCGATGAGCGCGAGCAGGCCGAAAAAGACGATCGCGACGGCCACGGGTTTGGGCATGCGTCGTTCCAAACGGGCGACGATCGGCTGAACGCCGAACGCGATGAAGGCCGCGATGACGAAGATCGAGATCGTCCGAGGAATATGAGCGGCAAACCAAAGCGCCACGGCGACCAAAACGACGCCCGCGACAATCCAGGCGGTTCGGCGCCAAACGCGACTCGTCACAGGGGTTTGCACAACAGCCGCCGTTCGGTGCGATAACCCGCGTGCTCGTAAAGCCGGCGCGCGGCGTCGTTCTCTTCGGTGACCATGAGGGCCATAAACGGAAGACCGCGCCGTCTCGCCTCTTCCTCCGCGGCCTTTAAGAGCGCCGCCCCCACCCCGGTTCCTTGCCACTTCGGCTCGACGGCCATGTAGGCGATGAAACCCTGATCGATCAGCGTCACTTCGTCGGGAAGCTCGTCGAGCAGCAGCAGAAAGCCGGCGCGCTCGGCGTTTTCATGGGCGATGAACGTGACATGCGATTGCCCTGCGACGATGTCGCAAAGACGCTCGAAGGCGGCGCGGGCCGCCGCTTCGGTTGGGTGGCGTAGGCTGCCGACGCTCGACATCACCGTGCGCCGCCCGAGCGCCCGCACGAAATCACCGTCGGAGGCGGCGTCGGCTCCGCTCGCGGCCTTGCGCCGAACTTGCACGCTCACCCGCGACGCGAGCCCGGATCGGTCACGGTTTCTCCGGCTCGGCACTGCGGACACTCCGCCGCATCGTACGAAATCATCGGCAGATGCAGCAGCGCGTATACGGGTATCTCGTCATCCTGAGCCGTGTCGAAGGACTGCTCGGCGCGAGCCACGACGATGCCGACGCCGACGACCTGCGCGCCGCGATGTTGCACGATGCCGAGCACTTCGCGAACGGAGAGACCCGTCGTGACGACGTCTTCAACCACCAGCGCCCGATCGCTGGCCGAGAGCGTAAATCCCCGGCGTAGCACCGGTACGCCGTTCTCTTTCTCGACGAAGATCGCTTTGGTTCCAAGTTGCCTGGCAACTTCGTACGCGAGGAGAATGCCGCCGACTGCCGCGCCGACGACGACGGTCGGATTGGCGTCGCGAAAGCGTGCGGCGATCATCTGCGAAACGGGTTCGAGCAGCGCCGGGTCTTCGAGGATCCGAAACTTTTGCACGAAACGATCGCTGTGACGGCCGGAGCTCAAACGGAAGTGCCCCTCGAGAAGCGCTCCGCGTTGCACTAGCGCCGACTGCAGGTCGAGCTGCGGCTCGCTCACGCGCGTACGCTCATCTCCTCCAAGATCGCTTTCGCGGCAGCGACGGGATCGGAGGCTTCAACGATCGGGCGTCCGACCACGATGTAATCGGACCCGGCGGCGACGGCTTCCGCGGGAGTGGTGACGCGTTTTTGATCGGCGTGCGCACTTCCCACCGGTCGAATTCCGGGCGTCAGCGTGAGAAAGTCGTCACCGAAGAAGCGCTTGAGGTCGCGCACCTCGCGTGCGCTGCAGACGACGCCGGCACAGCCGGCGTCGCGCGCCAAAGCCGCCAAACGGATCGCGTTCTCGCCGGGACCGCCTTGCAACCCCAGCTCGTTGAGATCCTCGGGGGCAATGCTGGTCAGCAGCGTGACCGCGAAGACGTGGGGCGCGGGAAGTTCGAGCTCCGCGGCCCGCTCGGCGGCGGCGTCGACGGCGGCGCGCATCATCTCCAGACCGCCGAGGGCGTGCACGTTGAGCATCTGCACGCTCGGACGCACCAGTGCAGAGACGGCCGCGGCCACGGTTCGCGGGATGTCGTGCAGTTTCGCGTCGACGAACGTTCGCACGTCGCGCGCCTCGCAGTACGAAAAAATGCGCTCCGGATAGCCGTAGAGTGCCTCGAGGCCGATTTTTACGATAACGTCGAGCTCGTAGAGCGCGTCGACGAGGCGTTCGGCATCCTCGGCCCTCGGGACGTCGAGGGCAACGATCAGTTGCGTCGCCATTCCAGTCAGCCTTCATCTCCTTCGTACTGATATGCGGTCGCGATTTCCACGTGCGCCCGGCCGACGATTTCTTCAATCGATCCGATATTGCGTCGCGTAAGGTAGGCTTGCAGCTCCGCAACGAGACGCTCGGGAATTCGCGGATCGGTGAAGTTCGCCGTCCCAATCGAGATTGCCGTCGCTCCGGCCAGGAAAAATTCGAGAGCGTCCGCGAGGGTCTCGATGCCTCCTTGACCGACGATCGGAATGCTTACGGCCTGTGCGATTTCGTAAACGGCGAGTACGGCGATCGGACGAATCGCGGGGCCGGAAAGGCCGCCGGTGATGTTACCCAAACGCGGACGCCAGGTTTCCACGTCAATCGCCATCCCGCGGACCGTATTGATAACCGCCAGCGCGTCCGCTCCGCTGTTCTCCGCTTGACGGGCGATCGCGACGATATCGGTCACATTTGGGGAGAGCTTGACGATCAGCGTCTTGTTCGTCGTGGCGCGCGCCGCTTCGACGACTCTGGCGGTCAGGTCCGGATCGCAGCCGAAGGTCTCTCCCTCGCGAGCCACGTTGGGGCACGAGACGTTCAGCTCGATGGCCTCGATCTCGTCTCGCGCCGCCAAACGTTCGCAGACATAGGCATAATCGTCGATCTCGAATCCGGCGACGCTTCCAACGATCCTACACGGGCGCCCGGCATACTTGTGAAGCTCGTGCTCGAGATACCATTCGATGCCCGGATTCTGCAATCCGATCGCGTTGAGCATGCCCGCCGGAGTATGGACGAGACGCGGCGTCGGATTGCCCAGACGCGGAAATCGCGTTACGCTCTTGAGCACGATCGCGCCGATCTTCGAAAGATCGGCAAAGGGCGCAAACTCTTCGCCCGATCCGTAGCATCCGCTGCCCATCAAGGTCGGGTAGGCAAGTTCGAGTTTTCCGAGCTTGACGGCGAGTGCCGGTTGCGGATTCACCACCGCAGTTCGTGCGCCCAAAAAACCGGGCCCTCTTTGCAGATGCGGGCGTACACGACGTCGCTTCCGCCGCGCCCCGCCGGGGGAAAGTTGGGCGCTTGCGCGCTAGCGTTCGTCAACGGTACGACGCAGCCCCAACAACCGCCGACGCCGCATCCAAAAGTCTCTTCCAGCGAGAGCTGCGCGCGCACCCCAAAGCCGTTCGCGATTTCCCCAATGCGTCGTAACATCGGCGAAGGACCGCAGGCGTAGATGAGTTCGGGTTTACGCGAACGCACCAATGCGTCGGTCACAAATCCGCGTTCGCCTCGCGTTCCATCGTCCGTGGCCAAAACGAGTTCGCAACCGGCATCGGCGAATCGTTGGGCGTCGACCAAGAGTTCCCCAGTTCGCGCTCCATAGAAAAGGCGCACGTGGGCGCCTCGACGCAACAGCTCACGCGCGCACAACCAGACCGACGCAATACCGACCCCGCCGGCGACGATCGCAACGTCGCGCGCGTCGCCCGAGCAATCGAAGCCGTTTCCGAGCGGCCCGAGCACGTCGAGGCGATCCCCGCACGCCAAGGTCGCGAGCTCGCGCGTGCGCTTGCCTGTTACGAAGAAGAGAATGCTTGCGCGCTTGCCTTCCGCTTCGTAGACGGCCAGCGCCGTTGCGGCCGCTTCGCCGCTCGGCGGGATCGCCATCAGATATTGGCCCGGTTGCGTTGCATCGGCGAGCTCCGGCGCGTGAAGCGTCAAGAGGACCACTCCATCTGCAAGCTCGCGGCGCTCCAGTATCGTCGTCGCCGCAACGCGTGGATGCAAGTCAAGCATCGCCATACCAATCATATTTTCTGCTAATTTTCAGAAAATTCTTCGAGAACGGGTGAACGGTCTTGCTACTCTAGCCGTTATACTGTATAGAGAGCGTAAGTAAAAAGAAAGGAGGGGTCCGCAGATGGCAGGTCTTATCGTCTTCAAATCGTTAGCCGACGCACTTAGAGCGGGCTATCAAGTATACGATCGGACTGCAGATGGATATCTGGTCAGGACTCGTACAACCGCTGGTTGGGCCATGGCCTTGGTCACCTGCAAGTAGCATTTCGTTATTATTCTAAAGTTAATGCCGCCGGCAACCGCCTGGCGGCATTATTTTTTTCAAACCTCGGAAAGTTAGGCGCGATAGTCCGGCGGTGATGCCGGCTTCTCGATCTCGGGAATCGCACCCGGGCGCCAGCCGCCGTAGGTTGGGCCGGGCGGTACCGTGCTTCCAGCCGGATGCTCGGGCGGGGCGCCGGCGTCAAAGGTAGGACCGAATCGCCGTTGCGCGGCGGGAACGCCGAATGTCGCGCCACTGAGAACCGCGTTGATGATCTGCGCGATACCCACGAACAGCGGGATCAAGCCTCCCAGTAACCACGGACCATATTCGTAGTGGCCGTCCCCATGGTAGCCGATGAATCCAAGGCCGACGAGCAGGGCCAAGCCGATGAATGCGACTTGAATCCCGCGACGCAACTGGCGCTGGGCGTGAAAGTCGGCATCGTAAACGTACCGGTTCCCTAGCGGATCCGCCGGCGTCGCGCCGGGGTTCCATCCGGATTTCATCGCTCGGCGCATGTCGCGCGCGTTGGGCGGCGGTACGAAGCCGTGGCGCAGCATCTCCATGCGTTCCCGGTGCGCCAGGACGCGCGAGACGATCCAGGCTGCAATCGGCGCTCCGAAGATGCAAATGATCGCTATGAGAGCCACAAGGTTGTCAGAATCCATGACTTTGGAAATCTCCGTTCGTGTAAAGATGAATCGATCCATCGGAGGTCGCCAGCTTCATCGTACCCGAGCCGGCACCAAGACGTATCGTTTGCTGCGCGGAATCGTCACGCGCGAGCGAAGAGCCATCGACGTCGATTCGTCCGTCGCCGGTCGAGGCGTCGATGGTGAAATCGGAATCCCGCGGAACTCGCAGGTTGACCGACCCGTCGCCGGTCGATACCTCGTAAGAGCCATTTGCCCCGAAAGTACCCGCGATGCGTAAGGGGCCGTCGTCGCTGTGCAGCGTCGCATCGGGACGCGCGCCGGCGATCGTCAGATTGTTGGCTTCGATGCGCCCGTCGCGGGTGCGAGCGACCAGCGATCCGACGCTGACGTCCGCGAGCGTGAGATGCCCGTCACTCGACTCCATCGCGAGACGATCGCCTCGGACGTTGGTTGCGGTAAGATATCCATCGTCGCTGCTGGCATCCACGATGCCGCGCAGGTCGCTCAAACTTATGTGTCCGTCCTGCGATTGCACGTTGACGCCGCCGGTGATGCCGTCGACGTCTGCGCCCGAACAGCGGACGATCTGGACGTGCGATCCGCTGGGAACGTCCACTTGGATGGCTGCGGTGCTAAAACCGAAAAGGTCGACGGAAAAATGTTGTCGCGCGGGGCGTTCGATCCGCACGCCGTCAGCCGTGCGCGTGACGCGCAGCTGCGGATAGCTCGAACTCGAGAAGATGGCGCCGCGCATCTGCGTCAGATCGCGCACGTGAACGAGCCCGTCGTTCGAAACGCCGACGCGAACGCGCGAGGCTGCGTCGTCGACTGCTACCAGCGGAGTCCCGCCGGCAGCGAGCGGCTCGATCGGCGCGGCAGCGAAATCCACGTGGTGCATGCTGCCTGCCAACGCCGGGGGACCGCCGCCAAGGGCATAGATGGCCATTCCGACGATCAGGAGCTCGGCGGCGACGAGCATCGCTACGACCGAGATACGAGACATTTAGATCCGCGGGCCCCAGCCGTCAAAGGTGGGACGGAGCGACTGAGCGGAGTTCCGCTCGTCGGTTGGCAGCGCGGGATGCTTCCGGCCAGTCCAAGTGCCGCCGGGAAGGGTCGTGTTCGGGATCGTGGTCATTTTTGGGTGGAACCTCCGTGATTGTTGCTGCCTTACTTACGCCGCGGCGCGCCGCATGTTTCGCAGGCCGCCCCGGCCGCGGCGGCCGCCGCTGCGAAACAATTCCGGTCCAGCGCGCGTACGACTGCCGTGTCGGCACTCTTGGCGGAGGCCCCGCGAATCCGCATGAAAGCTGCGCCGGAAGACGGCGATTTAGTCGCGATGACCTTGCAAGGCAACTCCGAAGCCTTCGCAACGCTCGTCGAGCGATACGACCGAGCCGTCTATCACCTTTCATACCGGATGCTCCACAACGTCGAGGACGCGCGCGATGCGACGCAGGAGGCGTTTTTCAAGGCGTTTCGGAGTCTGCGGACCTTTCGGGCGGGCGCCAAATTCTCGACCTGGATCTTCGCGATCTCCTATCACGCTTGCTGCGACCGCCTGGCACGGCGCAAGCATGACGCAGGCGACGAGCTTCCCGATCGGGCCGATCCGGCCCGGGGACCGGAGCAGCAGGCGATTGCCCTCGATGAAGCGTCGCGCTTACGCCGCGCGATCGACGCGCTTCCGGAAAAGTACCGCGCAGTCGTCACGCTTTTTCATCTCCAAGGCCGGCAGTATGAGGAGATCGCCAGCGTTCTGGACCTGCCGCTGGGTACGGTAAAAACACACTTGTTTCGCGCGAAGGAGCAGCTGCGCAGGCTTCTGGACGGGATGGAGGTAACGGAATCATGACTATGCACGACGCGGATCGCCCACTCGACAGCCTGGATCGCGCCATTCTCGGCCTTGCGCTGGAGGAGCCGCCCGCCGGCTTGCGTTCCTCGATTCTGCTCGCAACCGCCTATCGTGCGGCACCGCCGTTCTCGTTCTTCGAGTTGGCGCTGCTGGGGGCTTTGGGCGCCGTCGCCGTCTGGTTCGCCGCGCTGCTCGTCCTCGGAGGCGGCTCGCTCTTTGTGCATACCGTGACGACGATCGGCTCCGTGGCCAGCGTGGCGCTCTCCAACGGTGCGACGTTGGCATGGCTGGCGGCGGGAGGCGCGACGGCGCTGTGGCTCTCACTTTTCACCGTTTCCCAACCCGTCGCGCACGCTTCTCACAGGTTCGGGCCGAGGAACGTCCCATAGTCTACCTTCATGGAGAATCGCTCAGCGCCGCAGAAGCGCCAATATAGAATCCTCATCATCGAGGACGATGCGGCCATTAACCGCGTCTTACAGCTCGAGCTGGAACACGAGGGATATGAGGTAGACGTCGCGCGGGACGGTCTATCTGGTCTGGAAAAGGCCCTCAAAGAACCCGACCTCGTCGTGCTCGACCTGATGCTTCCCCGAATGGACGGCATCGAGGTCTGCAAACGGATTCGCGCCAAGAGCCGCGTGCCGATCATTATGCTTACCGCCCGCGACCGCGTGCCGGACCGCGTCGCGGGGCTCGATGTCGGAGCCGACGATTACGTCACCAAGCCGTTCTCGACCGACGAGCTGCTGGCGCGCGTGCGCGCCCGCCTGCGCGAGCGTTCTCCACAGGGCAACGTCGTCGAATACCGCGACGTCGTAATGGATCGCGACCGCCACGAAGTGCACCGCGCCGGAAAAGCGATCGCACTTACCGCTAAAGAGTACGCTCTGCTCGAGTACTTGCTCTTGCACCGCAATAAGGTGCACACGCGCGACGAGCTTTTCAATGGCGTCTGGGGAAGCGACTTTCTCGGCGACTCCAATCTCATCGACGTTTACATCCGCTATTTGCGCGGTAAGATCGACGACGGCTTCGACGACAAGCTCATCACCACCGTACGGGGCGTCGGCTACACGATCAAAGATTGAGCGGCATGTCGCTCAAATGGCGCATCGCGCTGGGGTATTCGGTGCTGCTGATCGTCGCGCTGACGGCGATGAGCGGCCTGCTCGTTTGGCGCTTCCAACAGATTCTCGACGACCAGGCAGAGACGACCGTGAGTGCGACGATGCGCACGATCGTGCAGTTCGCGCAGCAATCCGCGACCCCGTTCTCGCTTGAAGATTCGTCGCTGGGGACGCTGCAGTTTCTCTTCAATAGCAGCAACCTTGCGACGTGGAACTCGGCGAACAGCTTCGTGCAGGTGGATTCGAGCGACGGGTATCCCTTAGCGAAGACGGAGAATCTCGGCGGGCTCGCGATCCCGCCGAACCCCAGTCTTTCGCCCGGTCGTGACGTACTTTTTCGGCATCTGACCCTGGGCGGTCGCTCGTTCTTGGTCGAAGATCGCTATATGCTTGAGGGCGCGAACGCCGCGATCATCCACGTGGCCGAGCCGCTGGATACGTTGCAGCGCACGTTCGCGCGAGCTCGCGAAGCAATCGTAATCGTTTTGGGAACGACTGCCTTGGCGGTCATCGTTCTTTCGATCGTCCTCGCAGCCCAAGCGACGACACCGATCAACGAGCTTTCTCGGGAGATGCGTGAGATCAGCTCCGATCATCTGGCAGTCGCCGCGGCGGCCGGCGGCTTCGACGACGCTCCTCCGCTGCGAGGGCAGCGTCGCCGCGACGAGATCGGACGGCTCGCTCAGAGCTTTAACGATCTGCTGTCGCGGCTTGGCGAAGCCTTCGCGCGCGAACGACAGTTCATTTCCGATGCTTCCCACGAGCTCAAAACGCCGTTAACCTCCATCAACTCCAACGCGCAGATGCTGTTGCGCTGGGGCGAGCGAGATCAGACGATTCTCCGCGAGAGCCTGGAGACGATCGTGCGCGAGAGTGCCGATCTGGCGGCGATGGTCAACGGCATGCTGACGCTGGCAAAGGCCGATCGTGGCGATGAGATTCCCAAGGAACCGCTCTCTCTCGCGCAAATCGCGAACGAAGTCACCCAGAGCGCCATGCCCCGAGCGGATGAAAAAGAGATCTCGCTCCATTTCAGCCACACCTCGACTCCGACCGTCAGCGGAGATCCAAATCTCTTGCGGCAGATGATCGCCAACCTGGTCGACAACGCCATCAAGTTCACCGAGCGCGGCCGGGTCGAGGTACGCGTCGGCAGCGCGGGAGCCTTGGCGTGGGTCGAAGTCGCCGATTCGGGGCCCGGCGTCCCGCCGGAGGAGCTTTCAAACCTGTTCCAGCGTTTCTATCGGGCCGACAAGGCGCGTTCCCGAGAAGTCCCGGGAACCGGGCTCGGTCTCGCCATCGTTCGCTCCATTGCCCGAGTGCACGGCGGCGAGGCAACCGCCGCCAGATCCCCGGCGGGAGGCGCGATTTTCAGAGTGGATCTTCCGCTCATGGAGCTTCCGTTCACCGGGAATTCATGATGGAGAGCCCGCCCCCCCGATACAATGGACCCGTGTACGGAGGTTCTCGGCGGGGAGCGCTCGTGGCGCTTCTCGCCTCATTGTGTTGTCTGGCGTTCGCGCAGCCCGCGCGCGCCGACCAACAGATCGATGTCGGCCCATCGCCCATTCTCAACGTCCACCTCACCCACGGGAAGCTGACGATTTCGACGTGGGACCGCTCCCAAGTGCAAATTTCATCCAACGAGCCCGTAAACGTGCGCCACATGGCTCCGTCGGACGTCGATCCTCGCATTCCAAAACAGCTGCAAATCTCGTGGCAGCGCATCCAGACCGAGTACGGGCAAGTCGCACTCCCAGCCGAGTCGTTTGTACTCCCCGAACTGCCCGGAGAGCACGAGGCCGTCGTGGCACGAGGGAGCGGCACGATGACCATCATGATTCCACGCAACACCGCGATCGTAATCGCGCACGTGCGCGCCGGCCACCTGACGCTCGATGACTATCACGGCGTGTTCATCACTCACGTTCGATCGGGCGGTATCTCGCTCGACCACGTCAGCGGGATTGGATTCGTAGAGTCGATGCGCGGGCGCATCGACTCCACGAACTCGACGTTCGACCGGCTTCGCGTACGAACGGCCACCGGGAACATCTTCTTCCAAGGCTGTACTTCACATCAGATCCAGGCGAGCAGCATCTACGGATCGATCGTCTACGACAACGGGCAGTTTCAACCGGGTCTCGCGCGCTTCGACTCCGAGCACGGAAATGTGGCGCTCGGCGTTCGCGGGGGCGCGCAGATCGGCGCCTACAGCGGCTCCGGACACGTCCTTTCAAGCTTTCCTAACGACACGCAGATACGCGGAAACCCGAACACGCAACAAGCGACGGTGGGCGGTGGCGGACCGATCGTTACGGCCACCTCAAAAAACGGGTCGGTCTATTTGTACAGCGGTTCGATGAACGACCATCCCAGCGTTCGCCAAGAGCTCAGCGGCAGCACGCAGTTACCGGTTCGCGCTCCTCGCCCACCGCGCAGACGACGTCACCGCAACCTCTGATCAATCCGCTGTGTGTGATGCTGAGGAGGCTCTGCACGACGAGCGGAGCCCGGATGGCGGAGCGAGGAGGCAGGCAGCAGGAGCGTAGCCCGGATGGCGGAGCGACGAGCGGCTCCGAGGCGTCACACACAGCGGATTGATCAGAGATCCTAAAGCGCTGCTGCGACTTGCGTTTCGATATCCAAGACGTAGTCGTCGTACGCGGCGATGACTCGCAGGCCGAGCTCGTCCTCCAACTGTTCGGCCAGCCGCGGCGGATCGGCCTCGAGCATCGTCGTTCCGAAATGCGCGAACACGACGACCTTCGGGCGCACCTCGGCCACGACGCGGCGCGCGTCCTGCCACGTCAAATGGTCGGCGTTCATCTGATCCGCAAACCGCAAGACGTTGACGACGAGGACGTCGGGACGATGCGCGGCGTAGTCGGCGGCCAGACCCTCAAAGTATCGTCCGCACGGAAGATAGGCTACGCGCAGTCCGTCGGAAACAAAGTGCAGTCCGTACGTTTGCACCGCGTGCGCGTGCTGCAGCGATGTGAAGATCTCGACGTCACCGACGCGATAGGGACCGCTGCTCGCGGTCAGGGGCTCGACGCGCGAGACGAAGCCGAGAGTGTAGGGCAAGACGACGTGCTCGTCGTCGAACGCGTCGGCCGGCGCCAGCAGCGCGCCCCGGCGCCGGAATCCCCCCGAGGTCATCGCTTCGATCATTGCATTGACGTCGCCCGAATGGTCGAGATGCTTGTGCGAGAGCACGATCGCGTCGAGCTCGCGCGGATTGCAGGGCGGCACGTGCGAGAGCGCTCGAACCAGCGCGCCCGGGCCCGGGTCCACGTGAATCTGCGTCGAGCCAAAACGCAACCACATTCCTCCCGATGCGCGCAACTGGCGGGCCACGACGAAGCGAGCTCCGCCGCTACCGAGAAAGAGAATCGATGAACCCACGTCTATCCGAAGACTGGAAGCTGCGTGAACGAGCCGCGCAGGAGCGCGGCGGACGAACGGCCGAGCCAGCGCTCGAGCACGGTGGCGTAAACGCTGCGAAAGTCGGTCGTGTAACGCACGTTGCCCATGTTCGTCGCGCTCAAGTCGGGAAGCGTCCCGTACAGACCGCCCTTGACGCCGCCGCCGATCAGGAAGAGCGGGGAGGCCTCGCCGTGGTCCGTTCCTCGGCTGCCGTTCTCTTCGATGCGCCGGCCGAACTCGCTAAACGTGAGAGTCAGCACGCGGCGCTCGTTTCCGTGTGCGCTCAGGTCGTCGTAGAACGCGCCGATAGCATTCGAGAACTGCATCAACAGCGTGTTCTGCGTCATTTTTTGGCTGACGTGCGTGTCGAACGAGCCATGTTCGACATAGATGACCTTGGTTCCAAGATTGCTGCCGACGATTTGTGCGGCCAGCGCCAGGCTGCGACCCAGACCGGTCGCGGGATACGAAGCCTGCGTCTTATAACCCGCCACGAGCTTCGGCAGCTCCTCGGAGCTGCGCTGCGCATTTGCCTCGATCTCCATCACGTGGGCGAGGTACGGCGACGCAAACGGCAAGTGGTAGTCGGTCGCCTCGCGCGAAAACGCACCGCGTGCGGCGACGTTGCGGTCGGCCATCATCACGTAGTCGCCGAGGCCCGGAACGGCTGGAATATCGGTGCGCTCCGAGACCAGCACTTCGGGCAGCACTTTTGACACCGCCACGCCTTTGAACAAATTCTCGCGCGCTGGCCCGGCCTCGTCGAAGTAGCGCCCAAGCCAACCCGTGTGTTCGTAACGATCCGGCGCTGCGGTCTGCCAAATCTCCGTCGAACGAAAGTGCGAGTGATCCGGGTCGGGATATCCGACGCCTTGAACGATCGCGATCATGCCTTTATCGTAGAGTGCCTTGACGGATTGCATCCCCGGATTGAGCCCGACGTTTCGGTCGATCGCAAGCACATCGTGGCGATCGATTGCAAGCGCCGGGCGCAACTGATAGTAGCGATCGTCTCCGTGGGGAACGACACAGTTGAGCCCGTCGTTTCCGCCGTAGAGATTGATCAACACGAGGCACCGGTCGGCGCCTCCCGGCAGTCCGGGAAGGGGAGTCTGCGCAAGGGCACGGGCAAAGACGTGATCGCCGTTGGCGACGACGGCCAAACCGGAGGCGGTTCCGAGTAGAAACCTGCGTCGTTTCATAAAGTCAATTCAATTGGTACGCCGGCGTCGCCATCGCGAGATAGGCGGCACCGCGCACCCGCTGGTCGTAGTTTTCCGCTGAAAGCGGTGCGAGGGCAGCGGTTCCCGCGCCGCTCAAATAGCCCTCGAGTTCGAAGAGCGCCTCGGGCGCGGCATCACCCTGCAGGATGGTTTGCGCCAGCCGGCGAGCCGCCGCGCTCGACGCTACCGGCAGCCCTTCCAGCCAGGACGAAGCCGCCAGCGTTTGCGAGTTGAGGAGCCGCGTAAGGAAGTTTTGCCGTGCGATCATCGTGCCGCTGGTCAGCCAGTTTCTTGCGCCGGGCCAGCCCGCGACATTGGGGGGAAAGAAGAGACGTTGCCCCATCTGTGTGAGCGCGTCCAGCGCTGACGGATCGATTGCCTGCACCCCCAGTGCCGCGTACGTTCCGACAACGAATTCGACCGGACTCTTCACCAACGCGCGGTAGGCGCGCGGACTGTAAAAGAGACTGCTGGTCAGGATCGTCGCGATGACCGGCGTTAGCTCGAAGTCGTGCCGCCGCAACAGCGCCGCGAAGTGGTCGACCAGCGGTGGTTCCGGGTCGTTGTACACCAGCAGATTGAGCAGGCTAGCGGCAAAAAACTTTGCGCACTGCGGCTGCTCGAAAATGATACCGATGATATCGTCGCCGCTAAAGTTGCCCGTACGACCGAGAAACGTCTTGACCCCCGCGTCGTGCTGTGCCGCATCGAAGGTGACGGTATCCGTACGACGGTCCACGCGCCAACCCGTCCACGCGCGAGCCGATTCTCGCACGTCCTCTTCGCTGTAGTTGTCCACGCCCAGCGTAAAGAGCTCCATCAACTCGCGCGCGTAGTTCTCGTTGGGGTGCGCCGCAACGTTTTGCGCGCCGTTGAGATAGATGAGCATCGCGGCGTCTTTGGAGACCTCGAGTGCGAGGTCGCGAAGATTCCCCAAAGCGTAGCGGCGCAAGAGCGCGTTCTGATTGTAGGTAATCCAGGGATAGACCGGCGTCGCGCGCGATGTGAAGTGGCCGTGGAAGTACAGCGTCATCTTCTCTTGCAGCGGGGCCGGCGTCGACAACATCCGGTTCAGCCACCAAAGCTGCAACGCAAAAATTGCGCCCCGGCCCGCGCGCGCCCGCTCCCGACGCGTGTCCGTTGTCATCGAAACGGGCCGACCCAAGTCCTCGAGCTCTTGCGGCGGCGTAATCGAAGAAATCGGCGGAAGCGTCAGCAGCGATGCCACCGCATCGCCGGCCGTCATTGCGGCGTAGCGCCGCACCTGATCGGGCGTGCCGCCAAAACCGGCGCGCCGGAGCAAATGCGCCGCAGAGCGTTCGCCCAGCCGTCCGGCATGTGGTTGCAGCGCCGTTGCGAGATCGAGCCGGCCCGCCGGGCGTGCGATGCCGCCGACGTCGACCAGAGTCTGCTGAGCCGCCATTGCCGCACAGTTTTCCGCATTGCAGCCCCGATCGCCCTCGGCGCGCGCGGACGTCTAACCGGGCTCTAAGCGGACGAACGCCGAATGGCGGCGCGATGGCAGATTTTCAGGCAAACGCCGAACGGATGGAGCGGTTAGTCGCAGAGTTGCGCGAACGCCTCGTCGCGGTTCGAGCCGGCGGCGGCGCCGAAGCGCTCGAGAAGCACCGCAGGCGCAATAAGCTCCCCGCTCGAGAGCGCGTCGAACGCCTGCTCGATCCGGGTTCCGACTTTCTCGAGCTCTCGGCGCTTGCGGCCTCTGGAATGTACGACAACGAATCGCCCAGCGCGGGCATACTTACCGGAATCGGCGTCGTGGAGGGACAGCACTGCGCGATCGTCGCGAACGACGCGACCGTTAAAGGCGGTACGTACTACCCGATCACGGTCAAGAAGCATCTACGCGCACAAGAAATCGCCCAGCAAAATCATCTTCCGTGCATCTATCTCGTCGATTCCGGCGGTGCTTTCTTGCCATTGCAAGCCGAGGTCTTTCCCGATCGCGATCACTTCGGGCGGATCTTCTACAATCAAGCGCGGATGTCGAGCCTACGCATCCCGCAAATCGCAGCGGTCATGGGCTCCTGTACCGCCGGTGGTGCCTACGTGCCGGCGATGAGCGACGAGACCGTCATCGTCAAAGGCCAAGGCACGATCTTTCTCGGCGGACCGCCGCTGGTAAAGGCGGCCACCGGCGAGGTTGTGACCGCCGAAGATTTGGGCGGCGCCGACGTTCATACCCGCATCTCGGGCGTCGCCGATCACCTCGCCGAGGACGACGCGCACGCGCTCGCGCTCATCCGCGAGATCGTGCGCAACCTTCATCTGGAACGGCCCCGGCAATGGGATCGCGTGGAACCCGCGCCTCCCAAGCACGACCCCCGCGAAATCTACGGGATCATTCCGGCCGACAGCCGCACGGGTTACGACGTACGCGAGATCATCGTGCGATTGGTCGACGCGTCGGAGTTTCACGAGTTCAAATCGCGCTACGGCGCGACGCTCGTCTGCGGTTTCGCGCGCATCGAGGGGCATCCGATCGGCATTCTTGCCAACAACGGCATTCTCTTTAGCGAGAGCGCGCTCAAGGGTGCGCATTTTATCGAGCTCTGCACACAACGCGGCACGCCGCTGCTCTTCTTGCAGAACATCACCGGCTTTATGGTCGGCCGCGAGTACGAGAACCGCGGCATCGCCAAAGATGGCGCGAAACTCGTGATGGCGGTGGCGTGTGCCGAGGTGCCGAAGTTCACCGTCGTGATCGGCGGCAGCTTCGGCGCGGGCAACTACGGTATGTGCGGCCGCGCCTACGCGCCCCGCCAGCTGTGGATGTGGCCCAACGCACGCATCAGCGTGATGGGCGGTCCGCAAGCCGCGAGCGTCCTTTCCACCGTCAAGGGCGACATGACGCCGGAAGAACGAGCGGCTTTTGAGGCGCCGATTCTCGAAAAATACGAGCGCGAAGGCAGTCCCTACTACTCGACAGCGCGCCTTTGGGACGACGGCATCATCGATCCGCTCGATACGCGCCGCGCGATCGCGATCGGTCTCGACGCGGCCGCGCACGCGCCGCAGCCGCGCACGCAGTTCGGCGTGTTCCGGATGTAGCCTAAATCCCCGCGTACCACTCGTAGCCCTGATCTTCCCAGTAGCCGCCGTGTCCGCCCGCGATCCTCGCAAAGCTGCCGGCGACTTCGATTCGAGCGATCCACTTTGCGCTCTTGTAACCGAGCTGCGTCGGTACGCGCAGCCGCACCGGCGCACCGTGATCGGGATCGAGGGGCGCGTCGTTGAGCCGCAGCGCGAGCAGCGCCTGCGGATGGCGTGCTTGATGGAGATCCAGGCTCTCATAGTACAGGTTGCCAGAACCGTCGTTATCCATGCAGCGGAAAACGACGTAGCGGGCGTCGGTACGTAGGCCAACCGTAGCGAGCAGCGCTCCGAGAGGCACCCCGCTCCACTTTCCAATTACGCTCCAGCCTTCGACGCAATCGTGGCGCGTGATTTGCGTCTGCTGCGGCAAGCGCTGCAGTTGCGCGAGCGAAAAGGCTTGGGGGCGCTCGACGGCGCCGTCGACGATCAAACGATAAGGAGCGAAGTTACGTGCAACTAGATCCGTGTAGCGTGTGTCCGACGGCGTGGCGAATCCATTCACCCGGAAATTGCGATCGACGTCGCGATCGCGGTATTCGCGAGCCAAGCCGCGCGTTCCGATCAACAGGTGGTTGAGTCCCTCAGCCGAGGCGAGGATGCGCCGAACGTTGTCGTTGTTGTTGAGTGCCGAACCGATCGGCCCGCACCCCGCGAGCGCCGACGCAGCCGAGGCGAGAAACAGCCGCCGCCTCATTGCGGTTGATACCAGCCGCTGATCATGGATCGCATCTGGTTGACGACGCCCTGCGTCGCAACCTGGAACGTGTGGATGAGGAAGAACCCTACGAGCAGCCCCATGCCCACGAAGTGCCACAAGCGCGCGAACTGGCGCCCGCCGAACGCAACGGTCAGCGGATTGGCGATCGCATCGATTCCCGGCGAGAGCGCCAGTCCAGTCAGCACCACGAGTGGCGCAAGAACGAAGAGTACCGTCGTGTACGCGGCCTTTTGCAATGGATTGTAGATGCCGTGAGGCGGCGGCTGCTTGCGCAACTTTAGGTAGTAGGCCTGCATCGGCCAAAGCTTGCGCAGGTCACTCGGCCGCAACAGCATCTCGCGCAGGTTCCCTTTGATTGCGCTGGAGATCAGCCAAGCCAGCCAGCAGAAAGCCGCGATCCATGCAAAAAACAAGTGCCAGCGCCGGCCGGCGGCGAGGTCCTGGTAGCCTGGAATGATGATCGATGCCGGAAATGCGTGAGCGCTCCTCTCGCCCATGCCGTCGTCGGTCCAGCCGAGCCAACCCGTAGTAACGAACGTGTGACCCAAGAGCGTGGTCGTTCCAACGCCATCGGCCGGCGAGCCGATCGCCAGCACGCGCCGCGCCGCGTCGCTCTTGTCGGAGGCGTCCAAGTTCGGCGACGCGTTGAAGATTTGGAGACCACTTCCGATCAGCACGACAAACGCGAGCACCCAAAGCCAGTGGCTGGCCCGCGTCAACAGCGGATAGCGATAGATGGCCTGGCGCCCGGCAACCTTCATTCTTGGAGTATAACGCGCGCGAGGCCAGCTCGGATGACGCCTCGAACCCCGCCGCCCATGGCCGAGAGCATTCGCCTCGTCGTCTCTGACGGCATAGCCCGCGTGACCCTGGCACGGCCGGAGGTCCGCAACGCCTTCAATGCCGAGACAATCGAGCAGCTGCACGACGTTTTTTCGCGGATCACGGCGGCCGACGACGTGCGCGCGGTCGTGCTGGCCGGCGAGGGCAAAGCCTTCTGTGGGGGGGCCGATATCAGCTGGATGCGCGAGTCCCTCGAGCTGAGCTTCGACGCCAACGTCGCCGATGCCGAGCGTATGAGCGACATGTTTCGCACAATCGACAACTGTCCTAAGCCGGTGATCGGGCAAATCCACGGCGCCGCGCTCGGGGGCGGGGCCGGCCTCGCGGCCGTTTGCGACATCGCCATCGCGGCAGACGACGCGATCTTCGGATTCACCGAGGTCAAACTCGGCATCATTCCGGCGGTGATCTCTCCGTTCGTTCTCGCGAAGATCGGCGCATCGCATGCGCGAGCGCTGTTTCTGACGGGGGAACGCTTCGACGCGCGACGAGCCAAACACATCGGCCTCGTGCACGAGGTCGTGGCAGCGGTCGAGCTCGGCGCCGCGGTCGAGCACCGCCTGGAGGAACTCTTCACGGCGGGCCCCGCCGCGGTGCGCGCCGCGAAACTGCTGATCCGCCGTGTGATCGACAACGACTACGACGACTCTCGCGCGATTACCGCGCGCGCAATCGCGCAGCAGCGCATCGGCAGCGAAGGCCAAGAAGGGCTACGAGCCTTCCTCGAACGCCGACAGGCTTCGTTCGTAAGAGATCTGGAGCGCGAGGACCCGTCAGCACCAGTGTCACCCTGAGCTATGTCATGCTGGCCTTGTCGAAGCACGACGGGTGACTAGTATCAAACGCTTATTGATTGCCAATCGCGGCGAGATCGCGGTGCGCGTCGCGCGCGCGGCGCGCGAGATGGCGATCGTGCCGCTCGGCATCTACTCGGAAGCCGACGCAAACGCGTATCACCTGCAGTTCGTCGACGAAGCGCGATGCATCGGTCCTGCTTCCGCGGCGCAATCGTACCTCAACGCCGACGCGATCATCGCGGCGGCGCTCGCTATGCGGGCTGACGCGGTCCATCCGGGATATGGATTTCTCTCCGAGCGCGCGTCGTTTGCGGCCGCGGTCCGCGATGCCGGACTGACCTTCGTGGGACCGGCACCCGAAGCGATGGCGGCCATGGGCAGCAAGATCGAAGCGAAGCGCCGCGTGCGAGCCTCCGGCGTGCCTACCGTTCCCGGCTATGACGGCGACGACCAGTCGCCCGCGACGTTACGGCGGGAGGCGCAGCGAGTCGGCTTTCCGCTGCTGATCAAGGCGAGCGCAGGCGGCGGCGGCCGCGGTATGCGCGTCGTCGATTCGGTCGAACGCTTTGGCGAAGCACTCGAAGCGGCGAAGCGCGAAGCGCTCGCGGCCTTCGGCGACGATGCCGTCCTGCTCGAGCGCTACCTTCGCGACCCGCGTCACATCGAGTTCCAAATCCTGGCCGACGCGCACGGCACGACGCTGCACTTTGGCGAGCGCGAGTGCTCGATTCAACGGCGCCATCAGAAGATTATCGAAGAGGCGCCCTCGGTAGCGCTAACGCCGAGCCTGCGCGCGGAGATGGGCGCTGCGGCGGTGCGCGCGGCCGAATCGGTCGGCTACGTCAACGCCGGCACTGCCGAGTTCATGCTCGACTCCGATGGGGCATATTACTTTCTCGAAATGAATGCGCGTCTGCAGGTCGAGCATCCGGTGACCGAGTTCGTTTATGGCATCGACCTGGTGCACTGGCAGCTGCGCATTGCCTCCGGCGAACCGCTCGCGCTCGTGCAGGACGAGATCCGGCCGCGCGGCTGGGCGATCGAAGCCCGCCTCTACGCCGAAGATCCCGCGAACGACTTGCTCCCGTCGACGGGGACGCTCACGTACTGGTCGCCCCCGGAAGGGCCCGGCATTCGCATCGATGCCGGCGTTGCCACGGGTAGCGAGGTGAGCCACTACTACGATCCGATGCTCGCGAAGCTGATCGTCTCCGGCAGCGATCGCGGCGCAGCGATTGCGCGGCTCGAGCAAGCATTGCTCGACTTCGGCGTTGACGGCGTGCGCACGAACCTGCCGCTCTTGCTATGGATCGCGCGCGACGATGCGTTCCGTGCCGGCGAAACGACGACCAGCTTTCTGGATCGACGTTTCGACCAGTCGTTCTTGTCGGATGTGGCAGTGCCGCGCGACGCAGTCTTGCTCTGTGCCGCGGCACTGCTCGTCGACGGTCGCGCGCCCTGGCGAATCGCTGAGATCGGCGTGCCGCTTCGTTTGCAACACGGCGGCAGCATCGTCGAAATCCTCGCCGATGCCCTTGGCCCTCCCGGGGTATGGCGCTTAGCGGGCACGTATTCCGGCGAACTCCACGCCCGACGCCGAGGCGAGCGTGTGCAGGCCGCGTTCGACGGCACGGAGATCTCCGGCGCGGTAACGTACGCCGGCGACGCGGTTGACGTCCGTCTCGACGGTCGCACGTGGCGCTTTTCGTTTGCGTTGCCGCCATCTTCGGAATCGGCCGGACAAAGCCACGCCGGCAGCGCCGGCGCACGCGTCGTTGCGCCCATGCCGGGAAAGATCGTCAAGGTCGCAGTGCGCGAAGGTGACGAAGTCGAGGGGCATTCGCTTCTCATCGTGCTCGAGGCGATGAAGATGGAGCACCGCATCGAAGCCACGGCCACCGCGAGCGTCAAGTCCGTGTTCGTCAAAGAAGGCCAGATCGTCGGCAGCGGCGCCCCATTGGTGGAACTCGCATGAGCGCTCCCGGTGTCATCCTGACCCTTCGACTCGGCCCCTTCGACAAACTCAGGAGCCTCGCTCAGGACTGCGCTTCGCGCAGGCACTAAGGAATGTCATCCTGAGCCTGTCGAAGGATGACGAGAGATAACGATGGCATGACCTTACCGAAGCACGTTACAGTTTTTGAGATGGGGGCCCGCGATGGGCTGCAAAACGAAGACGCGCGGATTTCAACCGACGACAAGGTGCGATTCATCGATCTGCTCTCCGAGACGGGCTTGCGGTGGATCGAAGCGACCTCGTTCGTCAGCCCGAAAGCGATTCCGCAGCTCGCCGACGCTACGGAGGTTTTCGCGCGCATTCGAAAGGCGCCGGGCGTGCGCTATCCGGTGCTCGTTCCGAACTTGAAGGGTTACGTGCGCGCCCGAGCTGCCGGCGCCGACGCGATCGCCGTCTTCACGGCGGCCTCGGAACGCTTCACGACGCGCAATATCAACATGACGATTGACGAGTCGCTCGCAACCTTCGGCGACGTGGTGAGCGCCGCCAAGCGCGACGGCTGCTGGGTGCGCGGTTACGTCTCGACCGCCTTCGGCTCGCCCTTCGGCGATGCAGTCACTCCGCAGATGGTAGTCAACGTTGCGTGCAAGCTGATGGCGATGGGCTGCGACGAGCTGTCGATCGGCGACACGATCGGCGTGGGCGTACCGAGCCAGGTCGACGAACTCGTGCCATTACTCGCAGTGCGAATTCCGCTCGACCTCATCGCGATGCACTTTCACGACACGCGCGGCACCGCACTAGCAAATGCTTACGCAGCGCTGCTCAACGGCGTTTCGAAGTTTGATTCGTCGGCGGGCGGCCTCGGCGGATGCCCCTATGCGCCGGGGGCAACCGGCAATGTCGGCACGGAGGACGTGCTCTATATGCTCGAACAGATGGGCATCGAAACGGACGTCGACCTCGCGAAGGTGCGGGCGGCATCGCGCTTCATCGCCGGCATCGTCGATCACGCGCTCACGAGTAAAGCCTATCAGGCTATGGAAGCCGCCGCAGCCGCACCGGCCTCGTAGACCTGATGTCCTAGTCAACTGACCACGCCGACGTCTGAGCCGCCTCTATCAGGCCCGTAACTGGAAAGGTCGTGCATTGAAGCCGGGGTTGCTCACTTACCTCGGCGCGGTTGATTTGAGGCAGGTTGCTCACGATGGAACGGCGGTCGCGTCCCGAACGTCGAGAAATAACCTGCGATTCGTGTCTACTCGTAAAGGAGCAACGTAATGAATACGACCGGTTTCGTGAAATACGCCGGTGCGCTATTTGCACTCGCGATATTTTCAGCTTGCGGTGGCGCCCTTCGGCCGCCTCAGGGTGACATGGCGGTCGCGCCGTCAGCCGCTACGCTCAACGCGACCTACGTGGGCAGGACGCTGTTCGTGAACGGGAGGCCGGTAACGGCAGCGCGCCTAAGCCCGCTGCCCACTTACGCCACCATTGTTCCCGACCGGCATGCGGGTTCGAAAACCTTTGAATATGTATTCAACGATTACGGCAGCTACGCCAGCATTTTCGACTATCCGAAGAGCACGAAGGAGATCGGCATGATCGCTGGCGACGGGGGCCAAGGGTGCACGAACGTGCCCTACGGCTATGGGAAGAAGATCTTCTGGAACGTCGGAGGCCCCGACCAGATCACGGAGTACGAGGTCCCCGAGACTCCGATCAAGACGCTATCTATCCCCGGCTCTTTCCCGACCAGCTGCGCCATGGATGCCAACGGTGATCTTGCAGTCGGAATCTATGACGGGACGGCGAGTACCATGGGCGGCGACGTCGTCATCTTCAAGAACGCGAGCGGCTCGGGCACCGCTTACACCACGCCGTTGGAAGAAGAGTTCTTCGATGGCTACGACAACCGGGGGAATCTTTTCGCCGACGGCTATGGTAATAACGGCTTCGAGCTCATCGAGCTCCCGAAGGGCAGCAGTAAGTCCGAAAAGATCACAACGAGCAACACGGTCGAGTTCCCTGGCTCCGTACAGTGGGACGGCACCTACCTCACGGTGTTCGATCAGGGCACGAGTGAGACGTATCAGTACACGGTTAATGGAACGACGGCGACGTTGAAGAACACCGTACAGTTCACCGGGGCCGGCGACTGCGCGCAGACGTGGATCGTTAAGGGTCTGCTGTATTGCGGGGACGCTGGTAACGGTGACGGCGAGGTTTTCAAGTACCCGGCCGGCGGTTCTCCGATTGCAACGTTGACCGGCGCTTTCGATGTGCCGCTTGGCGTGGTGGCAGCTAAGAAATAAGTGATCTCCGGCCATCCTTCGACGGGTTCAGGATGACACCGAGAGTCAGGATGACGGGCGGCGGGCGACTGGAATGACGAAGCGCGTCGCGGTGTGTGAGTCGCTATAAGCGCTGATTTTATTGTCGACGAGACCGGTTGCGAGCCCGGCAGAACGCACTTGCGCATCGGTCGGCGACGCGCCGCGGCCCTTGGGATGGAAGACCCACAACGCACCGTCTGCCTTTAAGCGTGCGGTGGCACGCTTGATGCGCGCTAGATCGCGCGGAGCGTTGACGCGAACGAAAATGAGATCGTAGGTCGTGCGCAATACTTGCGACGCCGACTTTGCGAGCGCCGCATTTAGCCCCGTAACAAAGACCTGGTCGTGCGGACCAACCAGCGCGACGTGCGCATCGGCGAACACGCCGAGCTTTTCCAAGAGCGAGCGCCCCGAGTAGTCGCGTTCCTCGCGCGTTTTCATACGAAGCCGAGGTTCTTTGGCTTCGCCGGAATCTCCGTGTACGCCATCGGGCGGTCCCACCAGTCGTGGCGACGGATCTCTCTGAGGTGCTCGCTCGGCGGCGGCGGCAAACGCAACTCGAGCGCCTGCCCGTACGCGCCAAGATAACGATCGACCATTCGCTCGATGCTGAACTCTCGCTCGACGCGCGTCCTGCATGCACGGCGGTCGAGCGCCGCGAGATGGGGCACGCGTTCGACTGCATCGTCGACGGTATCGCATAAGAAGCCGGTCACGCCGTCCACGACGATCTCGGGAAGCGAACCCATGCGCGCGCCCAGCACCGGGGTGCCGCACGCCATCGCTTCGATCAGGGTCATGCCGAAGCGCTCCGGCCGCGTGGTCATGTGGACGAGCCCCAGCGCCTCGGAGAGCAGCTGATTGCGCGCCTCGCGCTCGACTGCGCCGAGAAACTGCACGCGATCGCCGTCGATGTGGGGCGCGACCTGTTCGCGAAAGTAGCTTTCGTCCTGCGGGATGGCCGCCATCTTCAAACGCACGCCGGCGCGCCGAGCGATCTCGATCGCGAGATGCGTGCCTTTTTCGGGATGAAAGCGCCCGAGAAAGCAGAGATAATCTCCCGGTTTCTTGCTGAACGTAAACTGCGTTGGGTCGATGCCGTTGTACGTAGTGGCGAGATACTCGAGGCCCGGATCGCGATCGGCATTGGAGATCGAGCAGTAGAAGCTGCGCTGCGCACCCGCATAGTAGGCCGCCAGAATCTGCGGCGACGAGAAGCCGTGAATCGTCGTGACGAGCGGTGGGGAATCCGTAGCCAGCGCGTACGTCAGGGGCTTCCAGTCCAAGTGATTGTGAATCAGATCGAACTCGGAAGCGCGCGCAAAAAGCTGCGCGATGTGCAGCGCGGTGAAGACCTCTCCGTCGAGCGCCGGATCCTCATTGAGCCCCACCGGAACGACTGAGGAGAGCTTGCCGTCGAAGCTCGAGTTGCCCGTCGCAAAGAGGGTGACGTCGAGGCCGCGCCGCCGCATGCCGTCGGCCACGTTGAACGCAACCTGCTCCCACGGGCCATAGCCGGGCGGCGGCGCCGGCCAGGAAATTGCGGCGAGCACCGCAAGTCGCAGCCCCGTCAAGTCCGCCAAGCTACTGGTCGTTGTCGACGATGCGATTATCGCGATCCGCGGCTGCAAGGTTGAAGTGCGTCTTGCGGATCAGGCGTTTCAGCGAGAGCTCGGAGTACGCAGGTACCTGCGACGCACGCGTGTAGTCGAACATATCGCTGAGATCGTCGTCGGCGACGTCACGCTGTCCCATGTTGCCAAGGCCCCAATTCACCTCGATGAACTTCGTTATCGCAGTCGATTCGCGCAGCTTATGCGACACGTACGGCGTTGCGTTCGGATTGGCCGGATCGTAATTCGAGCGAGCCCAGGCCGACATTACGATGATCGGAATGCGGAAGCCCCAAGTCGTGCCGTCGGGTCCCGGCGGCGGCGCGACGTGATCGTACCAGCCTCCCGAGTCGTCCCAAGTGACGATCATTGCCGTATCCTTGTAATAGCTGCACTGCGCCGCGGCATGCATGCTCTGCACGACGGCGAGGTAGATCGAGCCAACCCATCCGGGGCCCGCAGCGCTTAACGTCGCGGCATGATCGGAATCTAGCGCGTTGGGCATGACGAACGAAACCTGCGGCAGCCGGCACTCCGCAATGTCGCTCAAGATCTTGCCCGAAGGCGTAATTACATTGCGCTGCCAGTCCGGACCGTAGCGAATCTTGCGGAAGGCCTCGTAGACGTTGACGGTTTGATTGACGGTGTCGTCGTACCGGCCGGTATAGTATTTCCAGGTGACGTGCGCCGCGTCGAGCAAATCGCCGATCGTCGGATCGTCGAAACACGGAAAGACGCCGGGCGTGATTATCGATTCCCCTTTGCCGAAGATCGGTACGGTCGTGCTCGGCGGGGCATCGCAACCCCAAATCTCGCTGTTCGGGTTGCCGGCGATTCGGCTCTGCGCGGTCGCCATCGTATAGTGGCTGGGAAGTGTCGGCACCAAACGTGGCGCAAAGTTCTCGTCGGCGAGTGCGTAGTGGCCCGCCAGCAAGTGATAGATCGTCATCTCGGAGTCCGGCACGTACGCGTATGCAAAGCCGGGCCCGGGTCTGGGAAAGCCGGGTATCGTCGAGATGCGATCGTTCGCGAAACCATCCATCCTGCCGCGATTCCACTCGCCTAAGAGCGAGAGATGGCTATGGCTCGGATCGGACGGGTACTCCAGCGGCACGGGTTTCAAGGAGACTCGCTCGCCGTCGACCATCGCCGTATGCGACGTATTGGCGCCGGGGTACGGACCGCCGTGAGCGAGAATCGAGGACGCAAAGAGATTGTCGAACGTTCGGTTCTCTTGCACCATCACGATCACGTGGCGGATCGGGCTTCCCGGTATGGCCTGACCGAGCAGCGTCGGATTCGAAGTCGATGCACTCGTGACGCCGCTCAGGCCGAGCAGCGCGGCCACGGCGATCGATCTCTGGATCATTGGATCGATCCGCCTTTGAGGACGAGCTGTGGCTCGCGCAGCGCGCGCACGTCCTGGCCTGCATCGGCGCGCAAGAGCAACAGATCCGCCGGCTCGCCGACGGCGAGCAGGCCGCTATGCAAACCGACGAGCTGCGCGGCGACGCTCGTCGCCGCGTGCAACGCTTGTTGCGGCGTCATGCCGAGCAACGACCACATCAACTCAACTTCTTGCGCGTAGTCCTCGTGATAGTTATACGGCGTGCCGGCGTCCGAGCCACCTGCAAACCGCACGCCGCTTTCATATGCCTTGCGAAGATTCTGCGCCATCACGTCGCCCAAGCCGCGCGCCTTCTTCTGAACGTACTCCGGCTGCTGGCCGTCTTCGAGATGCGCAAGGATGCAGGTCGGTGCGCTCAGCGTCGGCACGAGGTAGACGTTTCGCTGCTTGAAAAGTTCGATCGCTTCGTCGTCGAGCAGCGTTCCGTGCTCGATCGAATCGATGCCGGCGCGCAATGCATTCTTGATGCCCTGCGTGCCGATGGCATGCGCCGCGACGCGGAGGCCATGACGATGCGCTTCTTCGATGGCGGAACTCAGCTCGTCGGACGTAAGCTGGGCGTTACCGGGTACGGCGCCCCGGGTGAGTACGCCGCCGGTCGCGATCAACTTGATGCAATCCGCACCGGCCCACATCTGTTCGCGCACGGCCTTGCGCGCATCCCAAGGCGAATCTACGGCGCGCCCGATCGGCCAACCGTGTCCGCCCGTCATGCAGAGCACGGCGCCGGCCGCGCGCATACGCGGCCCGGGAATGCGCCCCTCTTCGATCGCATCCCGAATGTCTTGCGCAATCGCATTCGAGCAGCCGACGTCGCGAATGGTTGTGACCCCGGCCTTGATCGACTTGCGAGCGTTCTCCACGGCGCGCAGCAGCCGCTGATTTCGCGTCGTCGTCGAGATCATGCCCATCATGTCGGGTTCGCCGCTTGCTTCGAGATGCGCGTGCGCGTTGACCAGCCCCGGCGTAACGCACGCCGCCTCGATATCGCACTCGCCGCTTGCCGCGCGAAACTCCTCGATGCGTCCGTCGTTTACGATCAGATCGACGTTGCGCTTTGGCGGCTCCAGCGTCCCGTCGTAAAGAATCCCCGCACGAACGATCATCCGTCGGTTATTCCAAGTCGCCTCGATCTGAGTCCTTTAGTGAATCGTGAGGTTCGTCAGCCCCGTAATGCCGTTGACGATCAGCTGCACGGCGATGGAGGCGACGATGATCCCGACGATCCGGCTGACCGCGTCGATCCCCGTTTCCCCAAACCACGCCGTCAGGCGCTCGGAGGCGCGCATGAATAGATAGGTGATCAGCACTACGATGACGGCGACGGCGATAAAGATGCCACCATTAAGAAAGCGATGCGCCGGCGTCGGAAAAACTAACGCGACGCTCGCCGTCAGCGCGCCCGGACCCGTAATGATCGGGATCGCCAGCGGAAAGACCGACGGATCGCTAGCGGGAGCCACGGCCTTTGCTTCACCCGCGGTCTGACGATCGGTCTTCTCGGCGAAAACCATGTTGAATCCGACCTTGAGCAGCAGCAATCCGCCGGCGATTTTGAAGGCGCCGATCTCGACTCCGAGCGCCTTGAGCAATGCCTCTCCGATGAAAGCAAACACGATCAGCGTGATCCCGGCGACCATTGACGCGCGGAACGCAATGCGCTCTTGATCTCCTGAAGAGCGCCCTTCCGTCAACGTCGCGAACGCCGCGGCCGCTTCGATCGGGTTAAGCATGGCAAGCAACGTGACAAACACGTAGAAGGCCTCGCCCAACGGTCCGCTCAGCATTGGGACCAGCTCAGTTTAGCGTGGGCGGCCTTGGCGCGAGCGACTGCTGCGGCGTTCACCGGTCCGTCGACGAGCATCGTGAAATGCCCCATTTTTCGGCGCGCGACCGCGTGGCGCTTACCATAGACGTGCAACACGATCGACGGATCGGCAAGCAGCTCGGGGATTCCCGTCAGGCAATCGCCCGTCCCGTCGCCGAGCACGTTGATCATGATCGCGTTGGCAAGCAGCCGCGGCGGCGAAAGCGGCAGATCGCAAATCGCACGCACCTGCTGTTCGAACTGGGAACACGGCGTCACGTCGATCGTGTAGTGGCCGCTGTTGTGCGGACGCGGTGCGATCTCGTTGACGAGCAGCTCACCGGTCGTGGAAAGGAAGAACTCAACGCAATACGTGCCGACGATGCGAAGCTTGCGTCCGACGACCGCGGCCATCTCCGTGGCCTGGCTGGCGGTCGCCGCGCTTACGCGGGCCGGCGCGATCGTCATCGCAAGGATGCCCCGATCGTGCGTGTTCTCAGCGACCGGATAGACAACGAGCTCATCGCGCGCGTTGCGAGTCGCGATCACGCTCAACTCGCACGCGAGCGGAACCATTGCCTCGAAGATGAGTTCCGCGCCGCCCGATTGCGCTAGCGCCTCGCGAGCCTGCTCGATCGAAAGTGCCTCCCACTGCCCCTTGCCGTCGTAGCCTCCACGCACCGTCTTGAGCACGGATGGAAAACCAACCTGCTCCGCGGCGCGCGCTAAATCGTCGAGGCTTTGCACGCGCGCAAACGCCGTGGTGGCGAGTCCGGCTTCGCGTGCGAACTCCTTCTCGAGCATCCGATTCTGCGTGACGTGCAGCACGCCGCTGTCGGGAAGTACCGGGTACGAGAGTGCCTCCAGATGACGGACCGAGTCGATATCGACGTTCTCGAACTCGTAGGTGATGACGTCGCTGCGACGCCCCAGCTCCTCGATCGCCGCAAGGTCGTCGTATGCTGCGACGATCTGATCGTCGGCAACTTGCCCGCAGGGAGAGTGCTCGTGCGGGTCGAGCGTTATGACGTCGTAGCCCATCCGTTTCGCATCGAGCGCGAACATGCGGCCGAGCTGGCCGCCGCCGATCATACCGATCGTTTGAATCGATTTCAATCGAGCGTGCTGGAGGCTGCAGCATCGTGCATGCGGCCCACGTAGGCGGCAAGCCGCCGCGCGGCGTCGATATCGTTGAGCGCCACGATTCGCGCTGCAAATAACGCGGCGTTCACGGCCCCGCCGATGGCCATCGTTGCGACCGGGACGCCGGGCGGCATCTGCACGATCGAGAGCATCGAGTCGAGACCTCCGGCACGAGACGACTGAATCGGAACGCCGATCACCGGAACGAGCGTCTTCGCCGCCGTCATACCCGGCAAATGCGCGGCACCGCCCGCCCCCGCGATAATCGCCATCAAGCCGCGCTGCGAGGCGGATGCAGCGTATTCGAACATTTCGTCGGGCATGCGGTGTGCCGATACCACACGAACCTCGCAGGGAATCTCCAGCTCATCGAGCGTATCGCGCGCCGCCGACATCGTCTCCCAGTCCGAACGGCTGCCCATAATGATTCCCACAATCGGCTCTTTGCCTGCTTGCGCCATCGCGTGGCCCCCTTCGACAAGCTCAGGGCAAGCTCTTTGACAAGCTCAGGGCAGGCTCCGGGTTATCACCCTGAACCTGGCGAAGAATGAGCCCGCCATGTCGCGGTTTCTTCTCGGCATCAACTACTGGCCGCGCCGCAGCGCAATGTACATGTGGCAGCAATTCGATCTGGACGAGATCGGCGAAGACATGGCGCGGATCAAGGCGCTCGGCCTCGACGTCGTACGCTTTTTCTTGATGTGGGAGACATTCCAGCCGGAACCCAACGCGATGGATGCCGGCGCACTGCGCCACTTCGATGCGGTCATGGACATCATCGCCGGTACCGGGCTGCAGGCGATGCCCACGCTTTTCTGCGGTCATATGAGCGGAGTGAATTGGTTGCCGTCGTGGACGCTCGAACCCCAAACGACTCAAGGGCGCTTCCGTACGATTAGTCGCGGCGCCGTGATCGATCGCTCGATCGGCGACTTCTATGCCAACCCCGAGCTGCTGAAAGCACAGGTGTTCTTTGCGCGGCGCGTCGGCGAACGGGTTCGCGAGCATCCGGCCCTTTTCGCTTGGGATCTCGGGAACGAGTTTTCAAATCTGCGCGAACCGGCTCGACCGCAAGACGCCGCAGACTGGAGCTTGCGCTTGAGCGACACGCTGCTCGAGGCGTCGGGGGGCCGAGTGACCGGCGGAATGCACGGCGAAGACCTCGAGCGCGATCGCAATATCCGGCCGTCGAGCATCTCGCGTCCGTGGGCCTTTCCCACGATGCATGGTTACTCCGTCTACAGCTCGTTCGCACGCGACCGTCTCGACACGAATGTCGTGCCGTTTCTCTGCCAACTGCAAGCATCGTTCGCCGGCAAACCCGTGCTCTTTAGTGAGTTGGGGAATCCCCAATGCCCGCCGGACAGCTCCAGCGTCGCCGGCTTCGCCTGTTTGGATGAGACCGAGATGGCCCTCTACGGACGAGGCGTGATCGACCGTCTCCACGCACGCGGCGCGCTCGGCGCGTTTTGGTGGTGCTGGGCCGACTACGATCCGGCCCTGGCAGACAGGCCGCCATTCGATCGCGCGCCGCACGAGCTGCGGTTCGGCATCGTGCGCAGCGACGGTTCTGCTAAACCGGTCGCGCAAATGCTCTCGGAGCTCGTCGTCGAAGCTCGCGACGTTGTAGACGAACCCCCGGCAATCGCCGGCGAGGCCGAGCACTATGCGGGCCTTCCGCAGAGCATCGAGCGCGAATATCGCGAGTACTGCGAAACGCATGCCTGACAACGAGCGCGTTCTCATCGTTACCGGCGCTAGCTCCGGCATCGGCGCCGCGCTCGCCCGCGCCGCGGCGGACGCCGGCTATCGCGTTGCGATTGTCGCGCGGCGTGTCGAGCGGCTCGAAAAGGTCGCGCGAGCGATTCGCGACGCCGGCGGGAAAGTGGTTTCCGTCGCCGGCGACGTTACTGCCGGCGATATGCCCGCGCGAATCGTGGCCACGACGACGAGCTCCTTTGGGCGAATCGACGCCGTGGTCAACAACGCAGGCGCCGGTGCCCTCGGCGCACTGCTCGATCAAACCGATGCCGCAATCGAGGCGCAATGGCGGCTTCACGTCATCGCTCCGCTGAGACTTTCTCGCGCTGCACTGCCGCATCTCGAGGCCGCTCGCGGACAACTCGTCTTTCTCGGCTCGGGAATCGCCCGCGTGCCGCTCCCGGACTACGGCGCCTACGCCCTCGCCAAGGCTGCCGTTCGAGCTGCGTCGACCCAGCTGCGGCGCGAGTTACGCGACCGCGGAGTTGCCGTCACCTACGTCGACCCCGGCCTCGTCGCCACGGAGTTTCACGAAGCTATTGGAATCGAACGCAGGGGCAAAGTTTCCGCCGCCTCGCCCGAGCGTGTCGCGCGCGCGATCCTGCGCGGCATCGCACGGCGTTCCGCGGTAGTCGACGCCGTTCCGTGGCAGACCGCCGGCGCGGTACTCGGCGAATGGTTTGGAACGCTCGCCGATCCATTCATTATCTCGCGCCTCTCGCCGCAAAAGAGTGCTGACGCATCACCCGCCATCCTAAGGCCGCCTGTCATCCTGAGCCTGTCGAAGGATGACGGTGTGGCAGCGACCTCCTTCGATGAAGCGCTCGAGCCGGTGGCGCGGCGCATGGAGCGCGTCAAGCTGCCGGCGCAGTTCTTGCGCGACGCGCTCGTGCCCGGCGCGACCATCGAGCTTAATACGCTGGCGATGCAATGGGCGGGAATGCCGAATAAGAATGAGCGCGCGGCGTTGCGCGAGGCACTCGCCGCACTTGCAGCCGGGGGTTATCTGGAACCGCTTGCGGACGAGACCTGGAAGGTTACGCGCGGCGCAGATGTTTGAGCCCAATCGCTAGAAAGAACAGCAGCGTCGCGAGCAACACGATCGTCGCACCGCTCGAAGCCCGCACGTAATACGAGAGATAGAGTCCGCCCTCGGTACTCGCGGCGCCGAAGAGCGCGGCCAGCGCCATCATCGGCGAAAAGCGCGACGTCAGCTGATAGGCGGCGGCCGCCGGAGTGACCAGCAGGGCCGCGACGAGAACGATGCCAACCGCTTGCAGTGCGACGACGATCGTCAGCGCCAGCATCACGAGCAGCGCATATTCATAGGCGGGCGAATTGATGCCGCTGGCCTGCGCGACGACCGGATCGAACGTCGTGTAGAGCAGGCCCCGGAAAAGCACGGCTACGGTAACACCGACGATGATGCTCAAACCGAGAATCAACCACAAATCCTGCGGCTGGACCGCCAGGATGTCGCCGAACAGAAAACTCTGGAGGTCGACAGCATAGCTGCGCTGCTGGCTCATCAAGAAAACGCCCAAGCGCGAACATGCCGGTAAACAGCACCCCGATCGTCGTATCGAGCGAAATCCGGCCGCGGCGATGGACGAATCCGATCCCGACCGCGGTCAGCACCGCAACGATGCCGGCGCCGATGTAAAAGTTCGCGCCGCGCAGATATGCGATCACGATTCCGGCAAACGACGCGTGCGCGATGCCGTCGCCGATGAACGATAGCTTTCGCAAAATAACGTACGTGCCCATCGTCGAGCAGATCAGCCCAACGGCCAGCGCCGCAACGAAGGCTCGCTGCATAAACGCATAATGAAACGGCTCCAACAGCAGCGTCATCTCAAGTTCGGATTTCGGGGTGAGCGGCGTGGGCGGCATGCGGCTCGTGATCATGGCGCAAGTGTCCGTGCGTGTGGGTGTGTTCGCGAATGGCGCTATAGGTACCCGACTCGACGACCTCGCGGGGCGTTCCGAGAGCGAGTACCCGCCGGTCGAGGACGAGCAGACGATCGAACCAGTCGTCGACCCGGTCGAGATCGTGCGTCGCCATAAGTACCGGTAGCCCGTCGCCGACAAGCTTGCGAACGATTTCGCGCAACGCTTCTTCCGTCGCCGCATCGACGCCGGTCGTTGGCTCGTCGAGCAGTAGGAGCTTGGGTTCTTGGGCGAGCGCGCGCGCGACGAAAGCGCGCTGCTGTTGACCGCCGGAGAGATTCGAGATCCGCCGTGCGGCAAGATCGGCCATGCTCACGACGCTAAGCGCGTGATGAACGACCTCGCGATCGTCGGCACCAAAGTGCTGCCAGAAGTGCAGCCGCGCGAAGCGACCCATTGCGACGACGTCCCACACGGTCGCCGGGAAAGGACCAGTCGACAGCCTCGACCTGCGGCACGTAGGCGATCGTTCCGGGAGGAAGCTTACGCGGCGGCTCGCCCGAGAACGCACAACTCGCCGCTCGACGGCAGTAAGAGGCCGGCGATCGTCTTGAGCAGTGTCGATTTTCCCGAGCCGTTGGGGCCGACGATGCCGAGCGCTTCGCCGTAATGCACTGCGAACGTCGCGCCGACCAGCGCCGTGAAATCGTCATAACGCACGTCCAAATCGAGCGCAACCACAGCGTCTCCGCGGGTGTCATCCTGAGCCTGTCGGCTGTCATCCTGAGCCGTCGGCTGTCATCCTGAGCCTGTCGAAGGATGACTGGTCTCTTCATTTTAGCGCGTGCACGATGACGTTTGTGTCGTAGGTCAGCATCGCAATATAGTTTGCGACGCGCGGATCGGTGCCGACGGAATCGTCGTAAAGGTCCTCGACGACCGTAATCCCGGCGCCTTGCGCGATGGCGTACAAAATCTTGGGGCTATACTCGGGTTCGCTAAAGACGCCGTGAACGTGATGCTGCTTGGCCAGATCGATTAACTGTGCGACTTGCTGCGGATTGGGCTCCTGGCCCGGATTTCGCTCGACGAAGCCAAGCGTCGTGATGCCGAAACGGTCGTTGTAGTACTGCCAGGCGTTGTGGAAGACGATCATGTAGCGATGCGACGGCGGAACCGTGGCGATCTGCCGCCGGATCTGGCCGATCAGCTCGTCGAGCCGCCGGTCGTAGCTAGCTGCGTTGCGACGATAGGCGTCGCTGTGTGCCGGATCGGCGGCAATTAATGCGTCGCGGATCTTCGCAACGTAGTGTTTGGCGAATACCGGATCCATCCACAGATGCGGGTTGAGATTCTTGACGGGCAAACCTTGCGCGCCGACGACGACTCGCAGGCCGGGCTTGCCGGCATCGCGTAGCAGACGATCGAGCCAGGTTTCGAGGCCGGCTCCGTTTTCAACCAATACATCGGCATCGGCGACGGTCGCAACGTCCTGCGGCGCGGGCGCGAAGGTTTCCGGCGACGCGCCGATCGGCACGATGTTCTTGACGCTCACGTACTCGCCGCCGACGCCCTGTACGAACGAGTTGAGCGTCGAAATCGTAGTCGCTACGCGAATCTTTCCGGTTGTCGAAGGATGACCTGAGTGCGCGCAGGCCGACAAGAGGAGCGCAAGCGCGCCCGCGATTACCGGCAGGAGCCGCATTTTCCGAAAAACTCGATCGCGTGCCCATCGAGCTCAAATCCGTTGCGCGCGCGCAACGACTCGGCGAACTGCTCCATTGCAGCGCAATCGACGTCTTCGACGCGTCCGCAGGTGCGGCAGATCGCATGGTGATGGTGGCGGCGCGGTTCGCAGAGCATGTACGTCACCTCGCCGTCGGCATCGGGGCGCACCGTGATGTCGCCCTTTGCCTGCAAGCGATCGAGGGTGCGATAGACGGTTGAAAGTGAGACACGCGCCCCGTCGCGCTCGAGCACCTGATGGATTTGCGCGGCTGAGAGAAAGCGTGGCTCGCGCGCTAGAATCGACGCAATCCACTCCCGCGGTCGCGTAACGTAGTCGGCGCGGAGTCCCACACTCGTATCATTTGCGAACCATTCGCAAAATTCCCCGTCGAAGGGTCGGTGCGGGACTCGGCGAGGGGCAGGTCGTCACGTCGGCCTTCGCCCGATCGTGGACTCGGTCGCGCCAGTAGGCGGACGTATCGGCCCAGGGCGGCAGGGTCAGGCCGACGGCCTGCGCGCGGCGCTGCACCTTCGTGATCACGTCGGCAAAGATCGCCGGCACGGGACCGCCCGAGTCGTTGACGACGTTGGCCATCGCGAGCCACGCATCGGACAGCATCATCGTCGCTAGCGCCCGGGCGGCAGCCGGACACGAGTGGTTTAGTTGGATGGCGACATCGGATTCGAGCGTGAGGGCCCACGCGCTCGTCGCAGCGATTTCCGCGAAGAGCGGCGCTCGCGCCGCATCGCTGGCGCAGATGCTTTCGAGTATCTCCCGCTCTTCCCGGAGCGTCGCGAGCAGGCCGGTAATGGCACCGATCCGCTGCAGCAGATCGTCGGGGCTGGGGCCGGGCGCATGCCGGTCGAAATCGCGAACGCGCGCATACGCGTCGTCGACGGTCTGGCTGTTGCAGCGGTTCACCGCTACTTGCATGGGAGCCGCCGCTCGAAGGGGTAGCGCCGCGCCGACGAGTGCCGCACACACGAGCAGCACGGCGCCGGAACTGCGCCAGCGTTTGTTCATTTGCTTTGACAGGTGCCTACTCCAGCGCGTACAATCCTCCACGTCGCCCGTGTCACCCTGAGCGGAGTCGAAGGGCGTGGGGATGTAGCTCAGCTGGTAGAGCACTTGCTTCGCATGTAAGGGGTCTGGGGTTCGAGTCCCCACATCTCCACCAAAAGACTAGCGGCAATTCTCACGCCGCCACAGCCGTTTTCGTTGGGTGCAGTGGTCCGAGCAGCATCGTGCCGCAAACGCCGGCGCAGATTACGTTGCGGCCGGAGAGCGGCGGCGCGTTCAGCGGTGCGGCCGCCTCGCTGCAAATGGTCGGGCCGAAATCTCATAAAGATTCCGGCCCTCGTTTAGAACCGTAGACTAGTGGGCCGGGATTGCCAGATAGCCGTGGAGCTTCCCGCTCGAGTCGAGCGCGATTCCGATGATCTCACCATGGTCGTTGATCGAGCACGCAGTCATGAGATACAACGGAGTTGTACCGGATACCAGGGTGTTGAGATCGACGAGCTTGCCGCTCTGACGCAAGAACGCCCGAATGATGCTGAAAGACCCGTTTGCCGAAAGGCCGACGATTTGGCCGGCATGGTTGATGCCGAGGCCGACACTGTAGGTATCGTGATCTACCTTGTCCTTGACGGTGCCGAGGTCGCGCATCTTCGTTGCGGCGGTCCACAGGAACGCATGCGATGTCTGGTCGCCGGTCAGATCCGAACTGCCTACCACCGCGTTACGATCGTTGATAGCGTGCGCGAAGTTGTTGAGCTTTCCGCCAAGACTGCCGAGATCGGTCGCGACACCGTTTTGCCAGAGCAGCGCATGGACCGGCTGAAAGTTCCATAGCCATATCGGATTGAAGGCAGCGCAGGTTCCCGACGATCCGACGACCGTGCCCGCGTCGTTGATGGCCAGCGCAACGCCTTCCGGATCGTGTCGTGTCGGCAGGGCCTGGATTGCACCGTCGGACCACACAACCGGTTTAAACTGATATTGCTGCGGCGACGGACAGCTCGAGTCGATTGTTTTATTTTCGGCATACCCGACAATTGTGCCGCCGGTGTTGATCTGTGTCGCAACACCGTTGACGCCGCCCAATGTCTCGAGCGCCGACATCTTGCCGCTTTGCCAAACGAACGGAACGCAGGGCGTCGCCGAGGACGAGAAACCCATCGCCTCCCACCCGCAGAAATCTTCCGTCGTAGAAAGCGTGCTGGAGACGAGTTCCGCATCTCCGGCGGATTGGCCGGAGTCATTCACCCCGTATCCAAAGCTGTTGCCTCCAAGGCCAGGCTTCCCGATGTCCACCCTTTTCCCGCGGTGCCAAAGAACGGCGTGCTCGGCCTTCCCGACGCCCGCGGCTCCGCTGATCCAGCCGCTGTTGCTGACCACGATCGGCTGACCGGGCTGGTTGGCGTTCTGCCCGACGACGCCGAGATCTCGAATGGTGAACTGAGTCGCACTCACATCGACTCGCTGGGCCGGCTTATCGTACATGGGCGTTAGCGATGCCCCTTGGCCGGCGCAGCCCGCAAATGCCGTGACGAGGTACGCGATGCCGGCCGTGCCATTAAATGACCGCTGCATTTTAGATTTCACAACTCCTCCTTAGTTCGAACAGGTCGATGGACGGCAGCGTACCGAAACGGCCGGTGCGAAGTCTTTGCAAAACGAATGATTATTTCTGATGATTTCTCGCGGTAGGCGCTAAATGTACGAGTTCGGGCCGTTCCGCCTCGATTCGGAGAGGGAGTTGCTGTTCCGCGAAGGCGAACCGGTGGCGATCGCGCCCAAGGCGCTACAGATTCTGCTGGTGCTGATCCGCCGCGCCAAGCAGCTCGTGACGAAGGACGAGCTGATGCAGGCCATCTGGCCCGATACGCTCGTGGAAGAGGGCAACCTCAGCCGTAACATCTTCCTTCTGCGCAAAGCGCTCGGAGAAGGCCCGCAGGATCGCCAATACATCGTTACGGTCGCGAGGCGCGGCTACCGGTTCGCGCAGGACGTGCGGCTGGTGGCAGAGGGTGCGGTTACCGGCGTCGCCGCGCAGCCGGAACTGGCGTGGCGATGGGGATGGATAGCCGCCGCGACGCTATCGTTGATTGCCGCCGCCGGCGGCGCGTACGTGGTTCTATCTCAGCGCGCGGCAGCGATTGGTGAGGCACGCACGGTTGTCCTCGCCGATTTCGAAAACTCTACGCGCGATCCGATTTTTGACGGCACCTTACGTCAGGGCCTCGCCGTCCAGCTCGAACAATCTCCGAACCTGAGCCTAATTGGCGACGAGCGAGTCCGGCAAACGCTTCGCCTGATGCTCAAGCCGGCCGATACACGACTGACGCCGGAGATTGCCGAGCAAGTCTGCAAACGCACGAACAGCGCCCTCGCTTTGGAAGGTTCCATCGCGAGTCTCGGCCGCCAATACGTCCTTGGGTTGAAAGTCGTCAACTGCGCTAGCGGCGAGACGCTCGATCAAGAGCAGGTCCAGGTTCTTCGGAAAGAAGACGTGCTTCATGGCCTGAGCACGATGGCGGCCAACTTCCGAATTCGCGCCGGCGAATCTGCAAGCACCCTCAACGAATACAACACGCCGCTCGAACTTGCAACGACCCCTTCATTGGACGCGCTGCGAAATTACAGCGCCGGCATCGCGATCATGGGCCGCGGCGAGTTCCGCGCATCCATGCCGCTGTTTGAGCGCGCCATCGCCATCGACCCGAAGTTTGCCGCGGCGTACTATCTCCTGGGTATTGCATACGAACAAGTCGGAGACACGGCGCGCAGCGCCGAGTACGCAAAACGCGCTTTCAGCTTCGTCGACCGTACCTCCGAACCGGAACGGATCGCCATAACCGCCTACTATTACAGGTTCACCGGTGAGTGGGAGAAGGAAATCGCAGTATGGCAGTTAGCGGCGCACTATCGGCCAACTTGGGATCCGCATAATCAATTGGCCGTCACGTACATCGACTTGGGGCAGTTCGAACAAGGGTTGAACGAAGCGCTTCTCGCCGCCCGCTTGCAACCCGACGTCGAAGCGCCGTATCGCCGGCAACTGGACGCCTATATGTGCCTCGATCGCCTACCAGAAGCGGACGCGGTCGCAGCGAAAGTGCGGACGCTAGGCATCGACGGGTCACGAATCCATCAACGCTTCCTCGAGTTAGCATATCTCGAGGACGATCAGATGGCGGTCGCGCGAGAGATTCGCTGGTTTGCAGGCAAGCCCGAAGAGTACCTGAGCTTCGGTTTGCAGGCGGCAAATCTGAATATGCACGGGCAGCGGCGTGCATCGCACGAGCAGTATGAGTTCGCTGCAGATACGGCACGGCGCCAGGGACTTGGATACGTCGCCGATGAGTTCGAGGAGGCCGATGCGCGTGCAGACGCACTTTCGGGCCGCTGCGTGACCGTGCGCCGGCTCGGACGTCCCGCCTTGGCACTTGCGCTATGCGGCGATACCCCCGATGCCGAAAAACTCGCTGCGGAGAGTTCCCGACGCTATCCGAACGGGACGATCTGGAATGCGGTGCAGTTGCCCGAGATCGAAGCCGCGTTCGCACTCGACCGCAACGAACCGGCAAAAGGCATCGACCTGTTGGAATCCGCATTGCCGTACGAACGCGCCTACCCCGACGCGATCTACGTGCGCGGACTGCTCTACCTCAAAATGCGTCGGGGCACGGAAGCAGTCGCGGAGTTTCGAAAGATCGCGGAACACCAAGGCGCGAGCTGGGGAGCGACTTGGGCTCAACCAAACTGGGGACAGTATTATGCACTGGCGTGGTTGGGGATGGCGCGCGGCTACGCCCTTGCGCGTGATGTCCCTAAGGCCGAAAGCGCGTTCGAAAGATTTTTCGCGTTGTGGAACGAGGCCGATCCAGACGTTCCGGCTTTGGTGCAGGCCAAAGCCGAATACGCGAAACTGAAAGGCGTTTACCGGCTTCGCTCCGGTAGCGACGCCCATCGTGCTTTGGTCGTGCGCGCGAGCGTAGACGACGTGACAGCTGGCGTTGGTGATGCGCACGAGCGGATAGTTCGTCGCTGTTCGCTCTTCGTCGCCGAAGTCTAGGCAGAGCAGGTCCCTTGAAGAAGGCGTCTGCTCCTTTCCTTTTTCTACTCGGCTTTGGGGCGCTGCGCCTGGGTGACGGTTTGCCGCCCTGTTTATGGGATACTCTGGCGCGATAGCCTTACCCGGCGCCAGCGCGATGTATCCGAGGGCGAGCCCGATCGCCGATGCTCATCATGGGGCGCCTAACGTCTGTGATGTTGACGACCATTCTCGCAGAAAGGCGTGGAAAGTCGCGGAAACTTCTGGAAATCTGGAATGCCGAAAAACCTCGATGGCTATGCGGCTTTGCGCCTTTTGCGGGCCTTTTTCGTGGAAGCGCCTTTTGCCCCAGAATCACTTCGCATGTAAGGGGTCGGGGATTCGAGTCCCCACCTCTCCACCATTGAAAAACGCCCGATTCCTTAAGGGATTTCGGCGTTTTTGTTTCTGCGGCAAGACAAATCAGGGCGCGCTCACGGACATTAGTCTTGCTGTAGCCACGTTCCGGCGGCCGAAGTTATGGATCAAACCTGCTACTTGCGCGACGTGTAAGGGGCCGGGCCTAACCCCTGTTTCCACCACCAAAGACGTCTGACACTTCGCGGAATTCTAGCTCAATGCGACGACGCAGCCGAAAGGATTGGCTTAAACTCTATTGTCACGTACCGGGCCATCGCTTTTTCAAGGCCGCGTTTTACACTTTCTTCATTCGTAACGCATACGCTGCACGTAGATCGAACACCAATCGTTTAAACAGGAGGCTTACACATCAACATGTTCAGAAAATCTTTAGGAATCTCCGCATTGGTCGGCGCAATAGCGCTGGCCGCGTGCGGCGGAGGCGGTTCCGCCGTCGGCGCCGCGGGCGGCGGCGGACTCTATGGCGGCCCTCCCCCCACGTCGCCACCGCAACAGCACTCAAACGCTCCCATTCGTCAGGCCGTCGCGGGCAAACCGGCTTTCGTTAATCCTTCTAACGATCACACGCTGTACTTCTTAGACGTCGACGCGCCGAACGGCGGCAAGTGCACCAGCGGCTGTCTTTCGGTTTGGTTCCCTCTCGTACCGAGCCAAGGATCGCAGGCAAAAGGCGGCTTTACGCTCGTCAATCGATCCGACGGCACGAGCATGCAGTGGGATTACAAAGACCACCCGCTCTACAATTACTCTGGCGATAACGGGCCAGATCAAGCGAACGGAAACGACATTCCATTCGCTGGCGGCCACTGGCACATCGCGCGCCCTACAACCTAGGAAAGTTAGGGGGTCAAGCCCTGCGATACTTGAGCTCGGGCCGGCCCGATTTTGGTTGGCCGAGGGCTCGGAAAAGTGCCGGAATCGCTCGCGACGAACCGAATGGGCGTAGTCGAGGACGCACGAGTGAGGTGATCGGATGAAAGCCATGGTCGTCGAGCATCGGGGTGACCTTGGGTCACTCAAAGAGTTTCCGGAGCCCAACTTTGCCTCGAACGAAATTCTCGTCCGCGTCACGGTGGCGGGGGTCAACCCGATGGATTGGAAGGTACGCGATCGAGGGGACCGCGCGCTGCCTTTCGTCCTCGGCCAGGATTTTGCCGGCGTCGTGAGCGCCACGGGTGATGGCGTGAGCAAGTATCGTGAGGGTGACCGCGTTTTTGGCATCGCCCGCAACCACGGCGCGTACGCGCAGTACACGGTAGTTCCCGAAGACGATTACGTCCAGCCCGTCGCCAAGATTCCCGACGACGTCGGCGATGCCGACGCTGCTGCACTACCGACCGCCGGACTCACGGCGCTCGCCGCGATGGACGAGCTGGCGGTCCGAAAGAGCACGACGTTGCTGGTGCTGGGTGCGACCGGCGGTGTGGGCGGTTTCGCCGTCCAGATGGCGCGCGACCGAGGGGCTTTCGTGATTGGAACCGCTCGCGATTCAAACGAAAGTCTCGCCCGTGACCTCGGCGTACAGGAGTTCGTGGCATACAATCGCGATAACGTAAACCAGAAGATCAGAGCGGCGCATCCCGCCGGCGTCGACGCGGTGCTCGACCTCGTCGACGATGCACCCGCAATGAGGCCGATTGCCGAGCTGGTGCGCGACGGCGGCAGAGTTGCTTCGACGATCGGTTCGGCCGACGTGGACTGGTTTGCGCAGCGCAAAATCGTTGCGGTCAATCTGGTAATGCCGCGAACTCCCGAATCTTCAAATACGGGGCTACGGAACCTCGTGGAATTGCTCGAACAAGGGCGCCTGCGGGTCTTGATCTCGAACGAACGTCCTCTGGCCGACGCGGTGACCGCGCTTGCAGAGAGCCAGGCAGGCAGCATCGACGGCAAGCTCGTGCTGACCGTGCAATAATCGTCAGTCACGTCACCTCAGGCCCGCTGTGAAGCTCTTCGTGGGCGCTGCCTTAATCTTGAGTCTTGCGGCATGCGGCGCCGGCGGCTCTCCCTTGGCACCACTTAGTAGCGCCCAGAGAGACGCGCGCGCTACTTCGTCGTACTCGATCGTGTACTCGTTCCAGGGCCTCCCCGACGGCTATGTGCCGACAAGCGCTCTAGTTTCTGACAATGCGGGACGACTTTATGGAGTGACGGACTACGGTGGCTCGACGCCGCGCGGATGCAACGGTAGCATCGGCTGCGGCACGTTCTTCACGTTTGATCCATCCTCGCGCCAAGAGACGGTTCTCTATTCGTTCGGAGGAACGCGAGGCGACGGGCAACTGCCGAATTCGCTGCTCTTCTACGATGGATCCTTTTACGGCACGACGCAAGACGGAGGCACAACCGCGAGTATCGGCACGGTTTTCAAGATCACGCCGCCAGACGCCAGAGGCGGCAACTGGAATGAAACGATCCTGCACCGCTTTCGCGGTTCGCCCCACGACGGAGCCTCTCCGATGCAGTTGACGATCGATGCGTCGGGCATAATCTACGGTACTGCTGGGAATGGCGGGTCTTCGACCAAATGCTTTCTCGGGTGCGGCGCCTTTTTCAAGCTTACGCCTCCGTCAGGCAAAGGCCAATGGCATGAAACGATCCTACATTCGTTCGCGGGAGTCCCCGACGGGACGGCACCCAGCGGCCTGATTCTTGCTCCGAATGGCACGTTCTACGGCGAAACGGCTGCCGGCGGCCGTTCCTCGGTGTGCGGCGGCGCCCGGGGATGCGGTACCATCTATGCGTTAAAGCCAAGCCACGGTTCCCGCTGGACCGAAACGATCGTGCATTCGTTCCGGGCGACGGGCGCGCCGAAAGACGATGGTGAGTTTCCTTTCGGCGGCCTCGTGTTGACATCAAACGGCGCGCTATACGGAGTGACGGCATACGGTGGCCCGCGGCAGCGATGTTATGCGCAAGGGTATCCTTGGTCAGGATGCGGTACGTTTTTTCGCCTAAAGCCTGCGCCCGGGAAGCAAAACGCATGGACTGAGTCGATCCTTTACCGGTTTAAGGGCGGCGCGAGCGACGGTGCCAGGCCCGACGCCATCATCTCGGAACGTAACGGTTATTACGGAACCACCGTAGAGGGCGGCGGTGGCTACTGCGAACGCGGCACCGGCTGCGGCACGCTCTTTGCGCTCGTCCCGTCGCCGAACAATACGGTCTGGACCGAGACGATCGCGCACGCGTTTACCGGCGGCAAGAACGACGGTTGGGACCCCAGCGGTTCGGTTGTCGGCGATCACAAAGGTCTGTACGGTGCAACGATGTACGGCGGATCGGGACCGTGCGCGTTCGGCTGCGGCACGATCTACGAGTATCGGCCGTAAGCTAAGGAGTCCAACTGATGAGCGCCTTACGATCGGCAGGCTTCGCCATATTATTAGCCCTCCTCGCTACGTCCGCGTGGCCGCCGATAGCGATCGCACCGGTTTTCCCATCGCAGCTCGCGCCGTCGCCGCTTCAGCACGCGCCGATGAGATTGATTGGGCCGGCTCCCAACCAATGGGGAAGAAGCGACCTCGGAATTTACGAAAGCGACAACTGGGCTGGCTATGCCGCGGTCGGCACGGCGTTCACGGAAGCGCGGGGTTCGTGGAGGGTTCCCAGCGTAGATTGCAGGGTGAACCCTAACGGAGCCGCCTCATTTTGGGTGGGCATCGACGGATGGGACAACAACACGGTGGAGCAGACCGGGACGGAATCGCAATGTAATGGGATCGAACTTGTAACCTATGCGTGGTATGAGTTTGCGCCAAAAAGGGGAGTAACGATCAAAAATATGCGGGTAACACCCGGAGAAGATATGGAAGCAGAAGTTCATTACAACGGTTCGCGGTTCGTTGTTACCATCGTGGACTTGGCGACTGGAAAGTATTTCAGGACCAGCGCGGCAGTGCCGCGAGCGAGACGAGCTTCTGCCGAGTGGATCGCCGAGTCGAACGGCTATTCCGGACTTCCCGATTTTGCCGCGGTGGGTTTTGGCAAAGACTTCACTCGAGCGACCGACACTAACGCTGCGACCGACGCGACGACTTCGGGACCGATCGCGACCTTTGGCAAGCGCGTGCAAGTGGCGATTCTAGGCCATAAGAACGCAGATGAAGCCGTGCCGTCGTTTCTATCCTTCGACGGGAGCAGCTTCAGCGTAACCTATTGGAGCCCGTGAGACGACCGGTGACTCGACGCGTTCCCGACGACGGCCTGGTGCGGGTCCTACGCGAGAGACGGCGCGCCGGAACGATGAGCGTCGTAACCGGGTTGGAGCCGCGCGAGGTCGATGAGGTCGCGAAGGCCCTCAAACGCCAGTTGGGCACCGGCGGCACCGCAAAGAACGGCATCGTGGAAATTCAAGGCGACCATCGCGATCGAATCGTGACGTGGTTCGCGGCGCAGGGGCGAAAGGCTAAACTCGCCGGCGGTTAGCGCTCAGACGGCGAGTGCAACCGCTGGCCATGCATGTGCATCTAGCAGACCGTGACGAAGATAATTCGCGAACAGCCACTTGCGACACAGTTTGGATTCTCGACGACCGCATCTGAAGTCGTCGCTGGCGTCCGCCTCGATGGAAAACTTGCGGTGATTACCGGCGGCGCCGCAGGTATCGGCGTCGAGACGGCGCGCGCGCTTGCTGCAGCCGGTGCTTCGATTACGCTTGCAGTCCGAAGACCTTTCGAGGCCGAAGCGACAGCCGCGAAACTACGCGAGTCGACGGGCAACGAAGCGATCCGCGTTGCTTCCCTCGACCTCTCCGATTTGACATCGGTCAGGCGGTTTGTTGCGGATTGGGAAGGTCCGCTGCATATCCTCGTAAACAACGCCGGAATCATGGCGGTGCCTATGCTGGAAATGACGCCCGAGGGACGCGAGTCACAATTTGCGACGAACTTTCTCGGGCATTTCGCCCTGACGAGCGGTTTGTATGATGCGCTACGAAAGGCGAACGGTGCTCGCGTCGTTTGCGTGTCCTCCAGTGCTCATATGCTGTCGCCCGTAATATGGGACGACGTCGACTTCAACTTTGCCCCCTGCGAGCCACTCGTTGCTTACGGACAGTCGAAGACCGCGTGTGCGCTGCTCGCCGTAGGAATATCCCAGCGATGGGGACAGGATGGCATTCTTGCAAATGCGCTCAACCCTGGAGCAATCGCGACGGGTCTCCAGAGACACACCGGGGGGCTTAAGACTCCGCCCGAGCGACGCAAGACGCCGGAGCAAGGGGCGGCCACGTCCGCCCTCCTTGCCACTTCACCGCTACTCGACGGCATTGGTTGGCGTTACTCCGAGGATTGCAATGTGGCTCCGACCGTAACTCGGCGCCCGCAGAACTTTGGCGGTGGTGTCGCTCCTTACGCGATTAACGTGGCAAACGCTCTGCGTTTGTGGGACATCGCCGCGGAGATGGTATCCATGAATGCCTCGGCATGACGCTGAAAGCACCGCTACCTAGCGGGACGGTGACTCTTCTCTTCACTGATATCGAGGGCAGCACGCAGCGTTGGGAAGAGCAGAGTGCGGCGATGTCCGATGCGCTGCGCCGGCACGACAAACTGCTTCGAGCCGCGATAGAAGCGCACGGCGGTTACGTCTTCAAGACGATGGGCGATGGATTCTGCGCGGCATTTTCGCGGGCCTCGGATGCCGTAGCCGCGGGTATCGACGCTCAGCGCGCGCTTGTGGCCGAAGACTGGGGCGTCGCCGGTGGCGTCGGCGTGCGAATGGCGCTGCATAGTGGCGCAGTCGAAGAGCGTGACGGCGATTACTTTGGACCGGCGGTGAATCGAGTCGCGCGAATCCTAGCCATCGTGCACGCCGGGCAGATCGTCGTCTCCGAAACGACTGCGTTGCTCTTGCGCGGCGTGATGCCCGGCCAGACGGATTTACGCGATCTCGGCGAGCATCGCCTAAAAGATCTTGCCAAACCAGAGCACATCTGGCAGCTCGTCGCGCCGGACCTGCGCGCCACGTTGCTGCCGCTCGCGTCTCTGGCATCGCTACCCAACAACCTGCCGCGTCAGGTCACACCGCTTATCGGCCGCGACGACGTGCTGACCGAAATCGAACCGATGGTGCTCGAGCATCCGCTGACAACGCTGGTCGGAACCGGCGGCGTGGGCAAGACCCGTCTGGCGTTACAAGCCGGTGCGGACCTGCTCGACAGTTCGAGCGACGGCGTTTGGTTCGTCGAGCTTGCGCCGCTGACGGATGCAGCATCCGTCGTCAACGTTATCGCATCGACGTTTGGTTTGCGCGAAGAGGAAGATCGCTCGCCGCTCGACGTGCTGACGCAGTACCTGCACTCGCGCCGGCTGCTATTGATCGTGGACAACTGCGAACACCTCATCGACGAGGTGGCACGCGTCGCCGATGCGATCCTGCGCTCCGCCCCGCACGTGCGGATAGTGGCGACGAGTCGTGAGCCGCTGCACATCCCCGCCGAGCACGTCTATCGCGTACCGTCGCTGACCGTTCCCTCCGGCGATACGCTGACCTCTGAAGAAGCGCCGCACTACGGTGCAATCGCCCTTTTTGTAGAACGAGCGCGAGCCGCAGATGCGAAGTTTGCGTTGACCGACGAGAGTGCACCGATCGTGAGCGAGATCTGCCGCCGTCTAGATGGCATTGCATTGGCGATCGAGCTCGCGGCGGCGCGCGTGAAGGTGATGGCTCCTCGGCAACTAGCGCAGAGACTCGACGAGCGCTTTAAAGTGCTCACTGGCGGCAGCCGAACGGCGATGCCGCGTCAGCAGACGATGCGCGCTCTCATCGAGTGGAGCTACGATTTGTTGTCGGACCAAGAGCAGCGGCTCATTCGCCAACTGGCGGTCTTCGTCGGCGGCTGGACGCTCGAAGCGGTCCAGGCAGTCTGCATCGACGAAACCCTCGATGCCCTCGACGCAGACGACCTGCTCTCGTCGCTAGTCGAAAAGTCGCTCGTTGTCGCCGACGTCGAGCGAGGTAACACGCGCTACCGGTTCCTCGAGTCGACGCGCGCCTTTGCGGTGGAGAAGCTTGAGCTAAACGGAGAGCGCGAAACGTTGGAGCGCCGACACGCGCAGTGGGCCGCGGAATTCGCCGGTCGCTCGCGCGAAGCATGGTGGTCTGCACCGACGTCTCGGTGGTTGTACGAGTTCGCGCCCGAGCTGGAGAACGCGCGCTCGGCGATCGGGTGGGCGCTCGAACACGAGGAAGTAGTTCTGGCAGCGCGCAGCATCGTCGGTTTCTCCGGCCTTTATCGCAGACTTGAGCACGGGTCTCAATTCAGAAGCTTGCTTGAATCAGTGCTCGAACGCCTCGACGCTAGCGCAGAGCCTGCGCTTGCAGCAGGGGCGTGGGAGGCGCTATCGTCCGTAACGGTTGGCTCGCGCAAAACGGAGGCAGCCCTTCGCGCGGTTGAGTTGAGCGAGCAGTGTAATGACGCAGCCACGACAACGCTGGCTCTCACAAGCGTGGCGTTCGGCCTCGTGCAAGCTGGCCGCGCCGACGAGGCGCAAGACATCATCGATCGAGCGGTCCAGCACGCGATTGAGCGCGGTCTAACTCACTATTCGTTCTTTGTAGACGCCGTGGACGTCAAGGCGTTCGTCGCAAGGAACTGCGGCCGATTCGACGAGGCCCGTCGGTTATTCCCGGAGGCGCTCTCGCTCGCGGTGACGTTAGAATACGAAGACCAGGAGACTTGGGTCCGCTTAAATATGGCCGAGCTCGAGTTCCAGATGGGAAATCCAACGCGCGCCTTCGAGCTCGTGCAGGCGATCGACACTAGCGCGAGACCGGCGAGTCGCTACGTGATGCTGGCGCTTCTAAACGGAGCGGCGTACCAAATCGCGCTCGGCGGCCTGGAAGGAGCGCGCAATGACGCTCGTGAGGCGCTTCGGCTTTCGCGCGGTACGGCCGAGCAGCGTACCGCGATTGCTATCCAACATGTCGCAGCCATCAGCGCCCTCGAGGGCAATGCCCGGAGCGGCGCGCGACTTCGTGGATACACGGACGCGTGGTTTCGCAGAGAAGCAATGACGCGGGAGCCGACGGAGCAACGTACCGACGAAATTCTGATGACGGCGCTCCGCGCACAACTCAGCGATGCCGAGGTCGACGCGCTCGCCGCCGAAGGCTCACTCCTCTCCGAGGATCGGGCCGTCGTGGAGGCGCTGGGGATCGGAGCCTACTCGAAATAGAGCGGCTCTTGTGTAGATGCGCTATTCTTGCCGCAGTCATATTTCCCAGTTAGGGTCGCGGGCCCCGAATAGCTCGGCCGGCTTCGGGCCACTGCGTAAATGACGAAACCACCCGAACTCGTCGGGTTCAACGACGCCGAGAAACTGTCAATCGTTTTCCTGCTCGACGTGATCGTCCAGGACAGCTTGCATTTTCCCTTGTAGCTGACGTCGGTGAACGAGATCTCGTACTGCCAGTACGTGTTGCTCAAGACGTAGCTCGAAGGACCCGTCAACCCTATATTATCGCTGCTGGATGCCCCGTAAACGCAGTCGATACAAGGCACGCCACCTTGGTTCGGACCGCTCGCGACGAAATTCATCATGAGCGCCGGCGCGCCGGCTTCGGGTCGGGTCGAGGTCTTTTGAAAGACGAGAACGCCACCAGTGGTCGATCCACCGTGGAGCGTTTGCGCGGCACTGCCGAAAAGGCGTCGCAGTGGTTTCGCCCGCGCCAGCGCAGAGCGGGCTCATCCTCGGCCACGCTCCGGTGCGGACCTAGTGAAGCGTCAGCGTTACGTCTCTTGTCGTGCCGGAACGAAGAACGCGAAGGCTTACGACGGTCCCCGCAGCTTGGGTTACTATGCCAAGCAGGTCGGCGCGCGAAAAGTCGGCGGCGCTCTTCCCATCGATCGCCAAGATGCGATCGCCGGCGACGATACCCGCGGTAGCGGCGGCGGATCCTGGCTTTACTGCCGCGACGTCGAATGCAGCGGGTTCGTTCTTTTCAAATGCAAGTCCCGAGCGATTAGGCGGAATAGGCGTCACGCGGTGCTCCGGCGCGAGATAGAGAATCTGCCGCGCGTAGTCGAAGGTCGGAATGAATCGCGAGAGGATCGTGAAGCCCAAGTTTCCGGCTTGCGTCCATGCGGAAAAAGCGCCGGTCTTCATCTTCGTAAAGTTGGCTTCGACGCCGTGAAAAACGTGGCCGGCGAGCGTAAAGCTGTGGAGCTTCACGGTGCGCCCCGTGTTGGTGCCGCCCTGACCGTGGCCGGTGCTGAGCGCCCCGCCGGAGTAGCGTGCATCGAGTCCCGTTCGTTCGAGGAATGTGCCGTAAAGATGAATGCTTCTCGCGTTTCCGGTATCGACGCCGAAGAGTCCGTGATATCCGTCGGCTGCCGCAGCGACCATCGGAACGTTCGGATCGCTCTCGAACGTGAACGGAACCTGCGTGCCGCGCCCAACGCGAAACGTGGAGAGCGGGGTCAGCGTCACGGTGCGGTCGCCATAATCCAAGCGCACGGCGAAACGTTCAAAAAACTCCAGTCCCAAAATCCCGGCCAGCGGTGTTCGCTTTCCACGCTCGTAGAACGAATACGGAGACGAAATGACGAGGAAAGGCTGGTCGAGCAACTCCGCGCTGCCGATGCGAACGCTACGCACGCGCGTAAAGGCAGTCGAAATTGTGCCGGCGCCCGAGCCGCCACCCTCACCGGCACCCGCCGCCGCAAGGCCCAAACGCTTTGCGGCCCGCATCGTGAGGATCGCTTGGCCACCGGTGTCGAGAATGAACGGCATCTCCGGTCGCCGGTCGAGCGACGCCCAAACCATCAACTGCCGACCCTCAAGCATCATCGGCACCGTAGTCGACGTCGCACCCCCGAGCAGCCGAATCGCTTCTCGCGCAACCGGCTTCGAAAAATCGGCGCTCCGCACCGAGTGCAGCAATTCATAGCGCCTCACCGTAAAGGCGTAATCGTCCGCGGGATCTTTTGCGGTTCCCGAAGAGATGGAAAACGGCAGTACCAGGCCGCCGTCGATCCGGTAGTCGGCATACGTAACGACAGACCGCTCGAGCGGCGCACGCTGCGTTATGCTCGCGAGCAAGTGGGTTCGCGCGTCGATTGCGAGCTCGGCCGGGCTGCCGCCGTTCGGCTGCACGCGAATCACGACTTCAGAGCGGCCGTCTGCAACGCGCGTTCCAAGACAGGTGAACGAGGCAGGGGATCGCCGATCGAAATACCCTCGGCGAGCAAGATAGGCGTTCGTGACCGACTGCTCGCGCGCGTACGGCGAATCGTAAGGATGGACGCCCCCCGAAATGTCTTTCACCCAGGTCGTCGAGCCGTCGTAGATCTCGTCGCTGGATCCCATTACCGCGATCCGGAAGCGTCGTGCATACCGGCCGCGAACCAAGTCGTCGTCGAACTGCGCCGAACCACGAAGGCCCGACATCGTAGCCGTTCCGTACGCGGCGATCTGGGTTACATCGTTCCAGCGAGCGCCGCCGACGGCCGCACGCATTCCGCTCAGCGCTGGTGCAGCGTCACATTGCCAGGCAGCGACCGCGGCAGCCGGCCGGGGCAGGATGAACGCCGCGAAAGCCAGCAGCCCGAACGGAACCAATACTTGCATGTGCCGCATACACCATTTATAGCATGTCCGCCTTCGACGGCTTGTACGCCTGTAGCGGAACTTGACAAATAATACGACCGGTCATAGTATCACTGCGATGAGCGTTGCATGGGTTCCCGCATGGCGAAACTGAACGTCCGCGAGAAGATCGTCGCCGCGGCGGCGGAGCGTTTTCACGCGCTTGGGTACAACGCGTGTGGCGTTCAGGAGATCGTCGACGCAGCCGGCGTCCCCAAGGGTTCATTCTATAACTACTTCAAGGCCAAGGAACTGCTGGCGCGTGAGGTTTTGAATAATTATTGGGCCGATGCGGGGCTGGAGATACTTACCGACAAGTCGATCGCTCCACTGGAGCGTCTGCGTCGACACTTCCAGCATATCGCCTCGCGATATAAGAAGTTCGGCTTTGAAAATGGCTGCCTTGTCCCGAAGTTCATGCATGAGGTTTCGGATTCGACACCCCTTTTGCGGACGGATCTCCGTCGGCAGGTCGCTCGCTGGACGGCCCTGATTGCCGAAGCGATTCGCGAAGGGCAGGCCGACCGGACCATCTCGAATTCAGTCGATCCCGAAACAACGGCTCGCTTCCTTATCGAGGCCTGGGGCGGCGTCACCGGCGCGATGAGACTCGCCGCAAACCGTGCGCCGATCGATGATTTCTTTTCCGTAGCTTTCGGCACCCTGCTGCAGCCGAGCGCGCCGACGTCGAGGCGGCGCAAGACTCGAGCCTAAGACGACCTTTCCGATTCAATCAGTTTCGAGGCTCCAGATCTTGACGTAAGACGACCGGTCGTATTATCATCTAAGCCCGCAGCCTACTGCGGTTGCACTCCGAGAAGCCCCTGGAGACTAACGATGACCGAAACTACGGAAGCTAAGAACAAGGCGCTCGTCCTCGAAGCGTTTGACACGCTGTTCAATAAGAGGGACTACGTCGCTGCCGAGAGGTTCTGGTCGCCGAACTACGTTCAGCATAGCGCGCACATCCCGCCGGGGCGCGAGGGCCTATTTAGTCTGATCAAGAGTCTGCCGTCCACGCTGAAATACGAGAATGGCTTGATCCTCGCTGAGGGTGACACGCTGATGCTGCACGGCCGGTTCAGCGGCATTGGCCAACCCGCAAACTGGATTACGCTCGACATCGTGCGCATCGAGGACGGGCGTCTTGCCGAACACTGGGACGTCATCGAGGACGAAGCTACGCGCGAAACGTCGGCGAGCGGGTTGCCGATGTTCGGCCAAAGCTTCCCCGAACGAGAGTAGCATGGCTACTCAAGTCGTCCTCGTCACCGGTGGACTCACCGGCATCGGCCGGGCCGCGGCCGTCGCCTTCGCTAGAAGGGCGCACAGGTCGTTGTTGGCGGCCGGCGTGATGACGCCGGTCGGGAGCTCGTTGCGGAGCTGCGCTCCTTCGGTTCGGAAGCGGAGTTCGTTCTCGCCGACCTCCGCAAGGAGGACGACGTCCGCGCTCTCGTCGACAAGACGGTTGCGCGATTTGGCCGCCTGGACGTCGCAGTGAACGCCGCCGGAAGCGAAGGCCAACCTGGTCCGATTACCGAGCAGACCGCGGAACGCTATGCCGCGACGTTCGACACAAACGTTCTCGGCGTGATCCTGAGCATGAAGCACGAAGTGCGCGTCATGCAAGATCGCGGCAGCGGTAGCATCATCAACATCTCCTCCACCTACGGGCACAAGGGCACCGCGTCGGCCCCGCTCTATGCCGCCAGCAAGCACGCCGTCGAAGGACTCACGAAGTCAGTCGCACTCGAGGTGGCCAAATCGGGAATACGCGTGAATGCCGTCGCGCCCGGTCCCACGGACACCGGTTTATTGACGCGCTTTACGGGCACGCCGGAGAACAAGGCGGCACTGATGGCGACGGTCGGCACATCGGCTACTTGGGACGTCCGGCTGCCTGCAAAATGAGCGCCGCCACTTCCGGCGCATGGCTTACCAGAGACAGATGACCGGCGTCGAGCTCGATCGTTCTCGCCTTCATGCGCGCCGCCATGAACCTTTCCAAGTCCGGATCGATCGTCCGATCCTGCTTCGAGACCGCGTACCACGAAGGTTTGGAACGCCAGGCTGCCACCGTGGTTTTCGCCGTCTTTGTAAGCGTCGCGGCATATGGCTGTTGAACCGCGTACAGCTGGCGCGCTTTCGCGGGCTCGACCCCGTTGGCGAAATCGGCTAGAAACGCGCGTTCGGTTAGCTGCGAAAAACCATCCGCCGTAACGATGCCGGCACCTGCTGGAGGGCTCGGATACTTTGCGGCAAGCGCGGCATAGTCTTCATCTGCGTCCGGAGCGCGCGCGGCCACGAACACGAGGGCCGAAACCTTCGGATCGATTCCAACTTGGCATGCGATCATCCCGGAGTAAGAGTGAGCCACAAGTACGATAGGCCCGTCTTGTGCCTTCAGCGCCCGGCGTGCCGTGGCAACATCGTCCTCGAACGACCGCAGCGGATTTTGTACCGACGTCATACGAAAGTCTAGGGGTTGTAGGCGGTCGATCACCTCAGACCAGCACGATCCGTCGGCGAAAAGGCCGTGAAGAAACACGATACTCCCCGCACTCACGGCGGCTCGAGCCTGGTTGGAAACGCCGAGCAACGAGCCCGCGACTCCGCCGGCAACGCTCATCGAAAACGTACGTCGATCCATAATAGTACTCCTTAATTCGAAGCTGATTTCGGCGACACAGCGAAGGGCAACTAGGAGTTAACTTGAGGTTGCGCGGCAAACTGCTCGTACCGCTCGCGCACGCGTACGGCCTCGACGTGATCGTACGCTCGCGCGGCTTCGAGCGCAAGTTCTTCCAGTAAGGCCACTTCATCAGGGTCGAGTTGCGCGCCGTTCGCGTGCGCGCCATAAAGGGTAAAGGAGACGAGCTCGTGGCGCACCGTCACGGGCATCGCTAGCGTGTAGATCGCCGCATTTTCGGTATCGAGTTGCGCGCGGAGATCGTCGAGCCAGACCACCTTTTCGTCGGCGAGTAGCATCCGCACGAGCAGGTGGTTTCCGTCGAATCCTGGCGGCGCTACCATCGTTTGGCTCGCGGTCGCAATGCCTTCGAAACGGGTTCCTCCAGCGCATCGCCGGTAAAGCGCGGCAGCCGCGAGATCGATTGCGTCAACCGGTACCTGCACCAGGCCGTCCGCGATCGCAGCTTCGTCGGTCGCGTAGGGGAGCGCCGACGCTGCGCGCCGCAGGTATCTCTCGGCGAGCCGCCGTCGCCGAAAGAAGACGGCTTCCACAAAGCTCTCGACGCTGCGGTTGATGCGATCTAGCAGGAAGCCGATGGCGATCGCGGTCAGCAGCTCGAAACCGATCGCCAGGCGTCCGATCGCGACGACGCGCGAAAACATCCAATCCAAAATCGAGATCATCGTTACGACCCCGAGAGACAAGACGCCGTACACCGCGGCCCGGTTAAGCACGAAATTCACGTCGAGCACGCGTAGCCTAAAGACGGCGTACGCGATACAGATCGGCATGAGGACGACGGCAAAGCCGACGACCTGGCCGACGACAAACGGTATGCCTGGGACGAAGTAGATCGCGTACGCGATGAAGGACGCGATCGTCCCAATTGCCAGAAAGCCCCAGCGCTGCCGGTCGCTCGGCGTTGCCATCGCGACGTTTTTAGCAACGATCAATCCGGCGAGGAGAAAGGCGCAAAGCGGAATAATCGCGCTCGGAACGACGTCCCAGCGCGGAAGCGAATACGTGACAAAAAACATTCGCCACTCGACGACGTAGACCGCGTACGACAGGCCGAGAACCATCCACACGAGAGGGTCGATGCGGCGGCGCCACCCAAGCACGTCGCCATTGGGAAAACGCAGAACGAATGGCAGCAGCGGCAGGACGCTCCACGGCCCGAAGACCGTGCTTAACACGAAGCCGAGTACCCAGAATACCGATTGGGGCAACACGTGCGACCAATACATGAACGCAGGGCCGGTACCAAAGTAGCCAACGGCAAAAAGATAGAATGCCCAAGACATTATCGACGGACGCAAAAAGACGAGCAAGAACGCTACGACGAGAAAGACTGTAGGCGGCAGATACGCGAGCACACCTCCGATGCGCCCCAAAATGCTGAAGCTCCGATCGGGCACTGCCGTCAGCGTTACGGTGCGCGCGACGCCCCCGCGCTCGAATGTCAGCGTTTCACGCTCCCCCGGATATGGCGAGCGCACGCGCGTCGGAAGCTCGTAGTTACCGTGGGTCACCAGACGATCGCCTGCGCGCACTCCCGCTCGATCTGCGGCGGAATCGGGCTCGATGACCGAAACGATTAGCCGCTGCGGCGGAAGCACGATCCCGAACGTGCCTTCGCCCCAGTTCTCTGCGAAATCGACGTGCCCGATCGGCACGTAATAGATCACGACTACGAAGAGCGTTACGACGATCAGGAGCGCTCGTGCGAGCGTCTTACGCATTATCGGCTACGGCCTAGCGGCGCAGTATTGTCTGATTTTGCATGTGGATTAAAACCCTCCGAGTACGCCAGTCACGTGCGACTTCGTAAGCCAAAGCTTGGACTTTAGCCGCGGAAAGCCTTGGCGTGGCAGACTTCTTCTATCTTCGGCAAGAATGGAAAGCGGAGTCGTATGGATGAAGATAAGTAACCAGATGAAACGGCTTCCCAGCTATCACATCCCGGCGAGCCGGCTAGGCATGGGCTCGAGTCTCGGGAATTCGTCGCTTTGGGTCAATACGAAGAACACCGGCGACATCGAACGGATCTTCTCCGTCGCGGCCGGCAAAACGCTGGTCGGCTCGTTCTCGGTGCGTTACGGTTTGGTCGGGCGTCCCCTGTGGGACTTCCGGCTCGGACATAAGCACGACCCCGATCAGAAGTCGTACACGCCGCTCGACGCGACAGAGGGCGAAGTCACCTTCGATATTCATCCGGCCTATCAACGGCGCCGGTTCGTCTTGGCCGCCGCGCTCAACGTGCGCGAAACGGTCTTTCTCCCGCTCCTCGCGCGTGAAGAAGCGCAGAGCGACCCGCCCATCCTCTATTATCTCATCGACATCGAGAACGGCAGCGCCCGCGATCACAACGTCCGCGTAGTCGGGTCCGCTCGCTTGCGCGGCGAGACTGCGGATGACGTGATCGCTGAGTACGACACCTCACTTCAAGGACTCGTCGCAACGAACAAGGACGAGCTACGCCCGACACGCACCCTCGCTTGCACGGAGAAGCCCGTCGCATACGAAACACATTTCGACTTCGGACACGTGTACGACGCCACGCAGATGCGCGCGCTTTCGAACTCCTGCGAGGCAAGTGGTGACATCCTCGGTGCGCTCCAAGTCGAACTCGATCTCAAGGCCGGCGAGCGAAAGCTATTCGCATTCAAGATCGGAGTAATTGATGACGACGCCGACGAGGCGCGAGCGGCGTTTCAAGCCGCCGCGTCCGGCATGGATGCCCTCGACTTAACGATCGCGCATCTTGAAGACGTGATCCACCGCGGCGAGGTGATAACGCCCGATCCGGTGATCAATGACGGCGCCCTGTGGAGCAAGGTCAACATGCGGCGCGTCATGGCGAAGTATCCGACGGGCTGGCTTTTTACCAACGACCCCGGCGTCACGTCGAACGTCGTTTGCCGCGACTGCGCTTGGTTCGTCGTCGGTAACAACTATTTCATGCCGCAGTTCTCGCGCTCGCTCTTGGACAAATGGGCAACCCTGCAGTACCCGAATGGAAAACTCCCCGAATTCGTCAATGCGCTGACGGACCACCCCGAAGACGATGGGCTGAACATCAATGACGATACGCCGTTGTACGTGATGGCGGCCGACCATTATTACCGTGCCACTGGAGACCTGGACTGGTTACGCCGGATCTATCCGTCGCTTGCCAAGGCGGGCCGATATATCGTTTCGCAAATGGACTCTCGCGATTTGGTCTATTGCACTGCGAACGATCCGCGGGGCAACGTCTGGGCGATTGCCAGTTGGCGCAACGTGATTCCAAACTACAGCATCAACGGGGCCGTGACGGAGATCAACGCGGAATGTGTCGCAGCACTCCGCTTCCTCGCGTATCTTGCAGAACGTATTACCGGAAGCGACGCGGACGCGCGATATTTCATGGATAATTGCAATCGCATTCGAGGCGCCATGGCCAAGCATCTCATTAACCCGGACAACCGGATGTTCTATCTCAACATCGGCGTCGAGGGCGAGGCCCATACCGACGTGACCGGAGACGAAGTTTTTCCGGTTATGTTCCGCGCGTGCGACGAGGAAACGGCTTACCGCATCATCAGTCGGCTAAACTCCCCGGATTTTTGGACGTCGGCGGGCCTAAGAACCGCTTCCAATTTAGATCCGCGCTACGATCCGGCTGCGTTTTCGGGGCTCATCGGCGGCGTGTGGCCCGGCTTGACCTGGTGGTACGCATTCGCGGCTGCGCCGTTCCATCCCGAGTTCATGGTCAAGGCGCTGCGTTCGTCGTTCGAACATTACGCCGAGAATCCGCGCCGGTACAATACGGTCCCGGGTCAGTTCAGCGAATGGTTTGATGGCGAATCGCTCGTCAATCGAGGAATGCGGCTGTCGCCTTGGGAGCCGCCACGCTTTTTATGGGCGGCGATCGAAGGCGTTTGCGGCTTAACGCTGACGGGAGATTTGCCGCAGATTCAGCCACTCGTACCGGCGGACTGGAGATGGTTGGCGCTGCGTCGCGTACCGTACCACGGTGAGGAGATAAGCTACTTTGCCGTTAGAGTGCGTAATACGTTCCAACTCTATACGACGTGCGAGATCGATAGCAGCCATCGGCATTCGGTATATTCAAACGATGTATCGGACGACATCCCGATCTTTTCGCGAAACGCTCGCGTCGTTGCGTTCGAGCGCGAGCACGCAATGATGTTGCTCGTCGGCAACGTTACCACGACGTCCATCAACGTGCCGGTCGACCTTTCGGCGATCCTGACGGCGGACGCGAAGTATCGCCTGAAGATCTATAACTCCGAAAGCGATGCTTGGGAGACGGAAACCGTCATTGCACGCGAGGAGCTAGCGAGCGTCACGGCGACGATCGAAAGTCAGGGCTACCGCCTCATGCACTTCGCCCGCGAGGGCGAGTGATTTCACTACTATGCAACGCTATCGACCCACCAGGCGTGCACCAGCCACATCGCATCGGGATGCTGCGCGCCGATCGCGCGCAGCGCGTCGACGATGCCGGCGTAGCCGTCGCTTCCATCGACCTGCGCGGCGACCACATCGTAGTCGGCGTCCCGCGCGAGCAATCCGTGAAGGCTCGCGAACAGCTCCTCGTCACTGCCCGGCACGATGACTTCGGCCTCGTCGGAGGTGCCGCCGTCGTCGCTCGCGTCCGGCCGCTGGGGAAAAACCTGCCAAGGGCCACGCGGATGGCCGACCACGCCGGCTCGTTTCCAGGAAAAGCGATGCGCCGCTACCTTCGGGACATCGAGGCTGCGCGGCATCGCATCGGCGCGCGCATCCCATGGCAACGTCAGGAGAATCGACAGCGTCATGCTCCCTGTTTCCGCGTCACCGGCGCCGCTCCCCGGACCGCAGACACTTCGCTGTCTACGGGCGCGCGCTATGATAATCAGGTCATGAGTCGGATCATCAACATCTGGGCCGACGTTATTTGACCCTTCTGCTATCTCGGCTCGGTCTGGGCCGAAGAGACGGCGCGAGAACTGCAAGGTGAGCTGCGCTGGCTTCCCTTCGAGATCCATCCGGACACGCCGCCCGAGGGAGCACCGAAGCCGTTTCCGCCGGAGGAGTGGCCACGGGTTCGGGCGAGACTCGAACATTTGGCGCGAGAAGTGGGACTTCCAATCGATCCGCCGCAACGTAATGTCAACTCGCGTTTCGCACTCGAGACGGCCGAACTCGTACGCGCTCAAAAGGGCGACGACCCGGCGGGCGCCTTTTATCACGCCGTCTCACGAGCATTCTTCGCCGAACGCGCCGATATTTCGAAGCGCGATATCATCGTTCCGATCGCGCAACGCTTCGGCATCTCCGCTTCAGACGTGGAAACCGCATGGCGAGATCGGCGGTTTTCTCATACCGTCGACGACTTCATCGAAGAGGCGCACATGGCCGGCGCCACCGGCGTCCCAGCCATGGGGTGGCCGCATCGGCGCGCGATCGTGGGGATGATGCCGGCGCCCGAGCTGGTACGTCGACTTCGAAACGAGGCGCGCTAACTTAACGCAGGATCTCTACGAGAAGCACCCACGCACTGTAGAGACTCGCGACCAACGCGAGGATTACCCCAAAGGCGATCGCGTCCGGTGACAACGTGCCGCCCACAGCGCCAATGAAGGCAGCTACGAGGAGCGGCAGCGTCGCACATTGCGACAGGAAAATGGCTGAGGCAAAACGGTGCAGGCTACGGAGGGGCGGCGGCAGCAGGCGAAGAGTAGTGAGAGCCGAGCCCCAACGATGCGCGGAAGATTCATCGAGGTCGCGACAAACAATAGGCCGGCGAGCGCCGCACTCGCGCCGACCTCGGAAACGAAGAAATCGTGCCACTTCTCCACTCCGATACATCCGACGCGATCGTCGGAGCATCCTCGAAGGCCGATCCCGATTGGATCACCCAGTCGGCGTTTGCTCGATCGAGCCCACCCTATCGGGATAGAAGGCGAGGTACTCTTTAATTTCGGCTACGGCGTCGTACGGAGTCTCGTACGTCCACACCGCGTTCTTGGCGCGATCACCGCCAACCGCGATGCTGTAATAGGAAGCGTCGCCCTTGTACGGACAGTAGCTTTGGTTGTCGCTCCGCTCCAGCAGCGACATGTCCACGTCCTCGCGGGGGACGTATTGGACGGGCGGATAGTCGCTCTCGCGCAACGTCAGGGCGCGGGTAGTGTCGGCGATGACGCGCCCGGCGACGGTAATCCTAACGCGCGATCTGTTTGACTCGACTGTAATGGGGTGCTCGGAGTTTGGGGTCTTCACGGTTTTCATGCGGCGCTAGTTTCTCCGTTCCGCCATCAAACCGTCGTAAACCGCCGAAGTTGCGGTTTACTTTCTCCGGCAGCCACTCGACCGCCGGATTCCCGAGGCCGAGTAGCCTCGGGAATCCCTAGTAGAGTAGCCTCGGAGTCCTAGTAGGAGAACTCCTGCAGCTGGTCGGCTTGCGGCCCGTTCACCCAACCGGTTCGAGATGTGGGGTTGATCGAGATGCGGACCGGAATGACGGTACTGGAGTCAGAGAAACTGAAGCCGTTGATGGACTCTTCGAGCGTTCCACTCTCGTTATAGATCTGGATGCTGCTGCCCGAAGGAGACGTGCTCGAAACGGGCTGGGCGATGAGGAAGACTCCGTTGACGGCGTCGTTCGCGACGAAGGCGCCTGCCTCGAGTTGGCCGGCGTTGTTGGGCAGCTGCACGCGAGTGCCCGACCCTTTGGCCACGTTGTAGAACTCAACGCCGGCATCGAGCTCGGTGGTCGTGCACGCGATGCCGGTGCTCGAGTCGTAGCCTATGCCGTTAGCGTAACCGCACCCGACCGAGCCGGGACAGTTGACGCCGGAAAAATGCGTCATCTTGCCCGACTTGAGATCGATCGACCAGATGACGGGCGGCGGTCCGCCCGCCGCCCCGAAGCTCGGCGAGGTCGCCATCACCGCGCGATTGTTGACGGTATCCTCCGCGAGTTGCGGCTGCGTGCCGAGTGTAAAATCGGTCTCGCTTAAGCCGATGACTTTGCCAAACGTATTCTTCCCGACGTCGGAGACGATGAGCTTCGACGGATCGGAGCCTTCGCGCTGGTACCCGAACACGACGCTCGTGTCCGTATTTTGATTTGGAGCCCACTCGAGTACGTTAAAGAGTTTGAGCGGAGGAACCCACCTGCCGTTGAGGTGGTTTTTCGTCACCGGATTCAAGAGGCGGTACATGTCTTTTGTCGGCGTCTGACCCGGTATCCCAGCCTTTTGAAAATCCACGAGCCCGACGTCGCCGGCAAAGATGCCGTCGGCAACGTAATCGTCGCCTTTTCCGACCTTCTTCCCCGTAATCGCGCCGAGGGTTTTCGTTATCTTGCCGGTCGTTTCGTCGAACGTCTGCACGGAGATTTGGCTGCCTGCCGCAGCGAGAACGCCGTCGTTGCCGTTCTGATTGATGTCGAACCCGAAGATCTCGCCCCCGTCGGACGCCGTCAGCACGGGACCGAGCGAGCCGGTATCACGGACCGCCGTGAGATGCGTGGCCGGAGTAACGCCTCCGGTTGGGGCCGTCGTCCCGGCGCACGCGCAGAGCGCAAGCAATACGAGACTGGAGCCTGGTAATATCAGTAAGCGATTCATTCGAGCATTCTGCCTGCCATTTATGAAAAAATCCTAAATGCGACTTCCGTCGCGGTTAGTACGCGAGCGTGGCCGAGGCGACGTCCTTGTCGGCGCGCTGTAAGACCACCGAGCGAATGCGCTCGCGCGGACGCACCAGAAGCGACGCCGTCTCGCCGGTGGCCGTCAGCAGGCCGAGGTCGATGGTGCCCGTCGACGTTTCTGCGATCGCGTGCAACGCGCCACCGGGCTTATCCGCAATGATGTAGATCCAAGACCCGTCTCGCGCGTAGAGAATCTTCGCTGCGACGGGGTTTGCCGATTCCGGCGCCATGGAGACATGGTTGAAATGGCTGTGGACGATCGTGACGAGCGCGACGTCCTCGGCCTTCAGTCGCTGCTGGAGGACGAGGGTCTGCCATCCGAGGCCGAGGAAGATGAGCGCGATCGCCGCTGCGAGCGCGAAGCGGAAGGTACTCGGGGCGCCCTTAGCCGCGCCAAGCAGCGGCCGTACGGAATCACGCAGCCGGCGCTCGAGCGCCGGCGACGGTGACGCCGCGGGCAACGCTGCCGCCAGCGCAGCCGCGACGCTCTGGGCCTGCGCGACGCGCTCTGCGCACGCCAAGCAGAGCGCGATATGGCGTTCGACGTCGCGCACGGCGTCGTCGTCGAGGAGGCCCAGCGGATAGAGTTCCGCGTTTTCGCCGAGATGTTCGGTCACGAGCGGCCCCCTTCGGTATTGGCGAGCTCCGCCTGCAGCTTGCGCATCGCCATCGAGATCCGGCTCTTGATGGTGCCCAGTGGAACGTTTAGCTCTTGGGCGATCTCAACATGCGTCTTGTTTCCATAGTACGCGAGCGTGAGCGCCGTCCGCTGCTCGTCGGGAAGCCGTCCGAGGGCGTCCTGCAAGCGCTGCGACTCGACGGGGTCGACCAACGGCGGATCGCTCGTTGACACGGGAGCAAGGCGGACCGATTTCAATTCGCGCGCGTCTCGGCGGCCCTCACGCCGAACCATCCCGAGCGACTCGTTACGCACGCACGCAATCAAATATGCCTTCAACATCTCTCGGTTGCCGGTGAAACGGGAAGGGGAACGCCATACGCGCACGAGCGCATCGTGCACGCAATCTTCAGCCTGACCGCTATCGGCGATGACATGGCGAGCAACGCTGAAGAGCAGGCGCGACCATAGCGCATACGCTTGCTCGAGGCCCGACGGCCTGCGTGCTGCAAAGTCGTCGACGAGCTCGTCCATCTACCGCTGACATACGGCCCCGTGGGTTTCACGACCTTGGTATGTCGCCGAGGCCGGTTTCGGATGGCCGACCCATCCGCGCATGCCCGTGGCGGCATATGCACCCACATGAATAGATTATTTGCGGGCCTGCAAGTCGCACTGCTGGCCGTCACCGTCACCGCCGGCGCCAACGCCGCCGTTCCACCGCTGCTTCCTTCCGTCGCAACGGTTCACATCAAAGATTTCAAGTACAATCCACCGGCCCTGACCGTCCATGTGGGCGACCGTGTCACGTTCGTCAACGACGACGATGAAGCGCACACGGTGACCGCGACCGATAAGTCGTTCGACTCAGAAGGCCTCGACACCACCGGTACGTGGCAGCACGTGTTCGCCAAACCCGGCACCTACCGCTATTTTTGCGAGCTGCATCCATATATGAAGGCGACTATCGTCGTCCTGCCGGCCGCGCCTGCTAAGTAAAGGAGCTTAAATGAAACGCGACGACTTCCTCAAGCACGTTGCTTGGACTGGGACCGGCATAGCGTGGTCCTTGTCGAGCAGCGGATTATTCAATGCGCAAAGAGCGCTAGCCGCAGGTAGCGGAATTTCATTTGTGCAGATCAGCGATAGTCACATCGGATTCGCGCACCCCGAGAATCCAGACGTCGCCGGGACCTTTCAACAGACCATCGACGCGATCAACGCGATGCCCGTGCAACCGGCCTTCGTCGTCCACACCGGCGACGTGACCCATCTCTCTAAGCCCGCACAGTTCGATACCGCAAAACAAATACTCGGCACGCTCAAGGCGCCGCTCGTCGTTCTTCCCGGCGAGCACGACGTCATCGGGACGTCGGGGGCATTCTTTGCAGCCTTCGGCAAGGGCAACGCTCCGAAGGGCTGGTCTTCTTGGGACCAAGGCGGCGTGCACTTTCTCTCGCTCGTCAACGTCTTCAACTTCGAGATCGACGGGAAGCTCGGCGCAGAGCAGCTCGATTTCGTCGAGAAGGATCTCGCGGCGCAGAAAAGCTCGACGCCGATCGTCGTCTTCGCGCACGTTCCGCTCTACGCGCTCTTTCCGCCGTGGGGTTGGACGACGGAGGACGGGTCGCGCGTCTTGGCGGCGCTACGCCGCTTCAACGCGGTAACCGTGCTCAACGGGCACATCCATCAGATCGTCCAGCATACCGACGGTAACATCCGGTTCGCGACCGCCGCCTCCACCGCGTACCCGCAACCCGCCCCCGGCACGGCCGACAAACCCGGCCCGCTTCAAGTACCGCAAAGCCGATTGCTGAGCGTGCTCGGTTATCGCAGCGTCGAGATCGCGCGCAACACCGCGACGATCGCCGACCATCCACTACACCCATAACATCGGCAGACACAAGAACCCAAAACTACACATCACTTTTTAGGAGAATCAAAAATGAAGTTACCTCACCACGTTGCGGGCGTTAGCCTCGCGTTGGCGCTCGCAGCATGTTCCGGCGCACAGAATGGCGCGACCCCTATGACGCTTCCAAACGGCGGCGCCGGCAACGGCGGCAACTCGGGCGGCGGCACTCACTACTCGGTTCCCGCCCAACAACTCACCGGTGCGCACACGGCGACCGGTGGCCTCATTTTCGTCGCGAACGAGGGTGCGGGTTTGGGCGGCACGATCGGCGAGTTTGCCGAAGCCGCGAGCGGGAACGTCGCTCCGAGCTCGGTTATCACGACCCATGGTGGTCAACCGCTCGCCATCGCCTTCAGCTCAAGGGAAGGCATCGGCATCGCGGACGGCAACATCGACTCGCCCGGCAAATTTGGAGTGGAAACGTTCGCCCTCGCAACGGGCGATTTCTTGACGGGAATCTCGTGCTTCCCGAAACCCAGTCAGACGAACGCCGTGGCGTTCGACAGCAAGGGCCAGCTCTTCGTTTCCACCGCCTTACCTGAGGGCGGCCGCGCCGTCGAGGTATTCGCGCCCGGAGCAAACGGCTGCGCTACGCCGAAGCGCACCATCTCCGACGAGGGCGGCCTGACCATCGACAGCAACAACCTTCTCTACGTGGCGGACTCGAAGACGGCAACGATCGATATCTTTCCAGCCGGGTCCTCCACCATGCAGGCGCAGATCGGCGGAAGCAATACCCGGCTCGTAGCTCCCGGTACGGTAGCCGTCGACGCTTCGCTCAACGTCTACGTCTTCGATACCAAGACGGCGACGGTCAGCGAGTTCGCCGCCGGAGCGACCGGCAACGTCGCGCCGATTCGAACCATCGCGGGCGCGAACACCGGTCTCGACGGAGGGAACGGCTTCAGCTTCGGCCTAGCGGTTAGTAAGACCAGTGGCGAGATATTCGTCTCCAACCCGGGGTCGAACGCAATCCTCGGCTTCGCGACGACGGCAAGCGGCAACGTCGCGCCAATCCAAACGATCGGCGGCGGTGCCACGATGCTTTCCGACCCGCTGGGTATTACGGTAACGCAGTAACGCCAGCGGCGATAGGTCAAGAACCCACCAATTCAGAAGCGGTGGGCAACATGGATAGCGGAATTGACGGCATTGATTCAGGAGCAAAACCCAGCGGGACGGGCTGCGTCGAATGTCTGGCGTCGGGCGGCTGGTGGCTGCACCTCCGCCGCTGCGCCAAATGCGGTCACATTGGCTGTTGCGACACGTCGCCGAACCAGCATGCGACGAAGCACAATCAGCGTACCGGTCATCCGGTGATTGCAAGCTTCGAGCCCCCAGAGAGCTGGTTCTACGACTATCGATCCCAGCAGTTCTTTGAGGGCCCGGAGTTATCTCCGCCGGATTCGCATCCGGCGGATCAACCCGTCCCGGGGCCGGCGGGTCGCGTACCTCGGAATTGGAAAGATCTACTGCACCAATAGCGTCTCAAGGCTCGAGCACAACTTTAACGTAGCCGTCGCTGCGCGCGTCAAACTTTGCGAAGGCGTCTGCAGCATCGCGAAGCGGCAACCGGTGTGAGACGATAGCGCTGGGCTTGATTCGCCCGCGGACGATCGCGTCGCGTAAATGATCGTTGTAGCGTTTGTCGTCGTCTCGACCCATGCCGATCTTTACGCCTTTCTTGAAAAGCGTACCCCAGGGAATAAGATACTCGCCATGTTGCGCGTTCTCGTCTCCTGCACGGGGATCGCTATCGAGAAAGACCCCGATAATACCCAAACGGCCCTTCGGAGCGACGAGTCGAGCGAGATCGTCGATGACGGTCGTCGGCTTTTCAACGGCGTAATCGTGTGGGTCGCGCGCCTGAAATCCGATCGCGTCGATGCCGACGGTCGCGCCCAGGTTCGCCTCTTCCCCTCGCCACGCGATCCCGGTTCGCTCGCGGGCGAGCTGCTCCAGGATACGATCGGCCGCATTGCCCTCGCTCATATCGATCGGTACCGCGCCGAGTTCTCCGGCCTTATCGAGGCGCTCTGCAATGGCATCGACGACGAACACCTGGGCCGCGCCCCGCATGTACGCGCACATCGTGGTAAGGAGTCCGATTGCACCCGCGCCATAGATCACGACGATGTCGCCTTCGCGCACCCCGGTAAGCTCCGTAGCGTGAAAAGCCGTAGGCAACGCGTCGGCAAGCAAGACGAAGTCGTGCTCCCACGAGTCGCCGGGCTCGCCGGGCAGCCGCAAGCAATTCGCATCTCCAAAGGGGACGCGCAAGAGTTCGGTCTGGGCGCCGGTGTAGCCGCCCATGCCTGGGTAGCCGTAGGCGGCGCCTGCTTTACCTGGATTGGTCGTGAGGCACTGAGCCGAATAGCCGTGTACGCAGTTGGGGCAAAAGCCACAGCAAATGTGCGTCGGAACCGTAACCCGATCGTCGACCCGTACGTTCACGACGTCGCTCCCAACGCGCTCGACGATGCCAAGCGGTTCGTGGCCGATCACCATCCGTTCGCCGCCACCGAGGCGCCCTTCGTAGATATGTAGATCGGTGCCGCAGATTGCGGTTGACGATAGCCGGAGAAGCACGTCGGTAGGAGCTTGGAGCTGCGGCTCGGCGACCTCTTCGATGCTAATCTGTCGGGGGTGCGTGAGTACCACTGCCCGCATCAAATCTCTCCCTTGCTTTTGCTTTCAAGCTCCGCTCTGCGCGCCCCAGCAATCCTACTCCTTCGACCCGGTTGCAACCGGGTCACGCAGGTATTCATAGTGCGCACACTATATGCTCGTTCCACACCCTTTCAAGGAGGCCACTATGGGTACGAGCGATCTGAACGCTACCGTCGAGATACGAAGCGGCTTGCAGAGGGAGCCCTGGTCTTGGGCTCAAGCCGCCACACTTAGTTTAGACGAAGGCGGCTTTCGCGACCCTGAGGGACTCGGGCGTGCCGGAACCGAGCCTGGCATTCTCGATATTTCACGCATCACCCAAATGCTGCTAAGCACGTTCGAGCGCGACGACCTATGCGCCGTGCTCGATCATCTCGTGCGCCTCCGCGAAGCGCTGGGAGTTGTACGGTGATTCGGCTCGGCGATCACGTCGTCGTGAGGGGCGAGGACGAGGAAGCGATCGTCACCGCCGTGCATCCTGACTCACAGGTAGAAATCGAGTTCCTTCACGCATCGGAGGAAGGGCGGCGGCGCGGGCGCTACGCCGCCGAGGCGCTCGAGAAAATCTCGCGGACGTCTTAACTTCCCTCAGACGGGTACGCACCGGCCAGCCCAAGCACGGCATCCATCGCCGAGTCGTCGCCGGCGACGTACTGCGCGAACGTTCGCGGCGTATAGATGTTGGGCTATCGACCATCGAGCGTCGTATGGCCATCCGCTCTCCCAATAGACGTGAGAGAAGTTTACGGCAATCTTGCTGTACGGCAGCGTAAAGAAGGTTTCGTCGCCCGGTGAATTCGGCTTCCCGCCGGTCGGCTCTCCCACGAAAAGCGCGTGCGTCTCGCGTTCGAAATAGGCCGCCGCATTGACCCCCGCAGAAAACGTGCGCGGTCCGATAATGACAAAGAGCTGAGTCAAGAACGTGTCGCCGCCGTTGTTTCATCGCATATCGATGGCAAGCTTGTCGACGTCGTGCGAGGCTAGGAAGCTTCCCAGCCGCGCCGTGAAGGCAGCCAGGCTCTCCACAGACGCATTGACGATCTTGTTGTATTGGAAAGTACACGACCTTTGCGAGGGATCGTACGTAAACCGGTAAGGTTCGTTCGTGCGCGTCAGAGGCGGGTGCGGTCGCCGTCGTCATCGCGACGAGTGCCACGATCGAGACGACGCGGGCGAAACACGCCGGCAAGTTATCGAAGCGTACCGTCGGACCTCCTTTGGTCGTCGCACGATCTACGGCCCGGCGGCGAAGATGTTTCGTGCCGTGAACGCGACTTCGATCGCGTCTGTGAGGTCGATACTTCCCTTCGGCCGCGAGGTGGCGACCAGGACCTTCGTCAAGTGGCGCGCGCGCGCGAGCCGTTCTGCGATCCGTCCGATCTGCGCCACGATCGCGCGATAGAGCTTGTCGCGATCGACGGTCAGCCTTTGGATCTGCGCGGCCGTCGCCGCGCGCGACCGCTCGTCGACGTCGCTAAGGCCGCCGAAACGACGCGATAGGTCGACGCCCGCGGCGTCGAAGCCTTCGGCAATCGCCCGCGCGTCGGCCCCGGAGCGATAGCTCGAGCGAAAGAGCGCGAGCTGCGACGCAACGTCCGGAAGGGCTGCCGCCGCGTTCGATTCGGCTTCGAGCGCACGCAAACGTAGCGCATCGTTCGCGGCGCCCTTGGCACGAAGTTGCAACGCCATGCGAGCGTTCGCGGTCGCGCCCTCTTCCTCCAACTGACGCCGATAACTCCCGAGAACGGCTGCATCCCAACGCCGCGCAGCGGCGAGCGCATCCGCTTCGCGCGCATTGAGGGCGGCGAGTCGTGATTCCAGCGCTCTGCGCGTCGCAGCGCTAAGATGAAGCTCGCTGAGCTTGAGTCGGGGGAGGAGGCGTTGCGGCGCGTCCCGTCGCGCCAGATCGTACGCAAGCATCAGTTCCCGCTCGCGCAGTTGCTGACGGCGAGCTTGCAACGCTCGGCCGTTCCGCTGGAGCGTGGCGCGCTCGAATGCACGTAGGCTCGCAGTGACTTCCCGATTGAGTTCGTCGCTATAGTGTGAGGTCGCGCGCGCGCTCGCGCCGCGCATAGCGACGATCGTCGAGAGCGCCGCATTCTCTTGCAGCAAGTCCGGCTGAGTATTTCGGCCGGCAATTGCCTGCGCGCGCAATCGAGCGGCGCTGGAACGATTGCGCAGTGACGCAGCAACGCTTCGCGCCCGCGCTGCCGGGTCGTCCAGACCGGATGCGGCTTGCGTGCTGCGTAGAGCGGCGATCTCGCGATCGTACGCTGCGAGTACGCCGTGCAAGGGATGGCCGGAAATCAGTCGTGGAAGGTCGGCGAATCCGATCGACGCACTGCCGGGCGCGCCGCCGGTCAGCAGCAGTGCGAGAAGAAGCCACCCGGGAGAACGCGGCGCCCAGCGCCTCACGGAAACCTTCTCAGGAATGAAAAGCTAACGCCGTTCGTGCCGGTCGGCGGGGGGAGCTGCGTCATCGGGTTGAGATTCAGCACGCTCGCTCCGACGAGTTGCGGCTGTTGTAAGACGAAGAGCGTGGGCCCGCTCGTCGTGTACCAAGTCCCGCGCAGCCCGGTGCCGACGCTTGGATTGACCTCGATGGTGACGCTCTGCGTACTCGGATATCCGAAGGTCTGCGCAAAGATGGCGTTCACGTTTTTTCCGAATGCTTTGACGGCGTTGATGCCCAGTCCGGTTTGAAGGTCGCTGGTGATTTGCACGTTCGTAAAGCCCAGCGAACTTGCAAGTGAGGCCGAGAGCGGCTGCAATAGGTTTCGCGTGAAGAGCGTATTAACTTGACCGAGCGCGTATTGCGTCGCTGCGGAGCCCGCCGAAAACCCCTGACCGCCGGTGGAGTTCACTCCCCTCACGGCGCCGAACTGCTGCGCGCCGACGAGCAGCCCGAGGATCTGTTCGCGGCTATACGACGGGTCCGAGGCGAGCTCAAGATTCATACTCGTGACCGGACCGGTTACGTGCAGACGAATCGCGGTTGCCGGATTCGAAACGAAGGTTGTCGCAACCGCGTCGACGTCCGGAACGACCCCGCTGGAGGGGTCGAAAGTCACCGCTCCACTCTCGAGGCTGAAGCTTCGATAGAAGTTCAGCGACCCGCCGGTCGAGTTGAAGGTGCCCGCCAGGGCCGGTGCCTCGAGCGTCCCGGTGAGCGTCGCCTCTCCGGTCGCGCCGATATCGACGTTCGCACTCTGAATGCGAACGTTGTTTCCTGCCGTAATCCGCAGGCTTTCAAAGCCAACATTTGGCAAAGCCGGACGTTCACCGGCACCGCGCTTTTGGTTGACGAACGTATTGAGCGGGATGCGAGCGTTGGCGACCGACACCTCGCCGCTCACTAGCGGCGTACCTGCACTACCGCGTGCGACGGCGACGTCGGCCGTGAGTTCGCCCGCAAAATAATCGGGAATGTCGAGGCGCGCGTTTGCCGCTTGGGCCTGGAGGTCAAACGTCGAGCCGGCCGGTTCCCGGAAGTTCGCAAGCGCCGCCACGCCGTGCGCCGTCAGCGAGCCGCCGCCGACCGTTGCGCGCGCCTGCAGCGTCGCGCGGTTTTCGCGCAGAGCCAGTTCGGCGCCGATACCGGTGATCGGCGACTTCTCGATTGGGCCGACAAACGTGCCGTCGCGCAGCGCGAACGAACCGTCGATCTGCGGCGCATCGAACGTACCGCCGGCAACGACGCTGCCGTCGATGCGGCCGGCCATCTGCGTCCCCTTCGGCAGCAGCGGGAGGAAGTTCGAGAGCTCGACGCCATCGGCGGTCAGCGATGCCTCGATCGGCCCCCGGCCGACGGCGATCCGGGAAGCACTACGCAGAATCGGGATTTCGGCGGCGACGAGCGCCTTGCCGCGCGCAAAGTCGACTTCGCCGTTGCGTACGCCAACGAAGCGCCGGTTTGCGTAGATCTCACCGTAGACCCGCGGGAGCGCCAGGTTGCCGCGCTGCAGCGCCTGCAATGTCAGCATGTCTTGCAGTTGCGGGTGCGCGAGCGTACCGCTCACCCGCAAGATCGAATCAAGCGTTCCGCTCAGTGCGAAGTCTTTACCGGCGGCCTCGTTGAGAAACGCTCCGATATTCGGGCTGGTGGAGTGCGCGGCGAGCGCGAGCGAATCGGTCTCGCGCAAGCCGAAGGTGCCCGACGCCACCGTTCGCAGCGACGGCAGCTCGAGGGTCGCGGACGCAATCGTTCCGCGACCGTGCGCGGCCGACGCGCTCAATTCGAAACGCTCGACCGGCAGACGCCCGATGCTTCCCCCGGAGACGGCGGCGCGCAGGCTCATCGTGACGTCGGGATAGCGTCCCGAGATACTCGTTTCTGCGTTGAGGCGTCCCGTTACGGGCACGCCGTACCCGAGCATCGGTAACCAAGTGCCGAGATCGATCTCGCTCGCCGTCGCGCGCATAGCGATCGCCTTCGCTGCCGGCGATACGTTCCCGGAGGCGCGTGCGCTTCCGGCCGGCCCGGCGAAACTCAACGTCGTCGCGATCGAGTCACCGCCGCGCCGCCAGTTCGCCGCGACGTTCCCAAGCGCGATCTGCCGAAAGCGCGCACCCACGAAAGACGCATCGCCATTGCTCGAGATGACTTGCATTCCGCGCGTCGTTGCGGAGAACGCGAGATGCCCGGTTCCCGCAAAGGTATCGCCGCGGTCGAAGAAATCGTTGAAATCGGCGAGGTCGGCGTGCGGTGCCCGGACGTCGACGTTCGCGTCGAGCTGCTCGCTCGTCCCCCCGCTCAATGCGACGTTCGTGGAACCAACGGTCACGCGTCCCGCCGCTAACGAGAGCGCGGAAGTGTCGCCGCGGACGCCGCCGTAGAAATCTCGAAACGACAGACCGTTGACGGCACCCTCCGGAGCACTCAACGTGCCGGCGAAAGCCGGTCGCAGGCCGGTACCGTGGACGGCGAGGCTTGCGTCGACGCTGCCTTGAACGAACGGCGCCGCTGCGGGCTGGACGGCGGCAAGCAGTGCGCTCACGTCTGAGGAGTGCAACTCGGTAGCAAGATCGTAGCGGGGCGCAAGGGAGCCCTGGTTCAAGAGATTGCGCACGGTTCCCGACGCTCCGATGAAGAGCGGGCCCAGCGCGACGGCGGCATCGCCGACGCGCAGCGTGCCGCCCGCGAAGGCAAAACCGGCGTTACCGTTGACGTCGAAGCTCCGATAGCGGCCGCCGGCGACGACGACGGTTCCAGCGATGCGCGGCGAATTCGGCGTTCCGGCAACGCTCGCGCCGAAACCCGCCTCCTGACCCAAATGCCCGAAGATTCCGCCTTCGAGCGCGCCGTCTTTCGATACCAGGCGCGTTTGCGCGGACGCAGTCCCCCACGCGGATTCGACGCGCGCGACGCCGTTGATGCCGATTGCAGCGTCTGCCTGACCGCCAAAGAGCGTCGCGGTCAACGTGGCTTTGGCGACGGGAATCCAAAGATTGCGCACGCGTGCCATACCGATGGCGAGCCCGTGCGGCCGGTCGAGCGCGACGCGCGCATAGAGCGATGCCGCATTTCGGCTGACGTGCAGCGGCCCGATGGAGCCATGGCCGCGGCTGTCGACGTTGAAGAGCGCGTCGAGCGTCTCTCCGCGCCCAGTGCCCGAAAGGATGCCGCGCAACGCGATCGCTTTTGGATCGTCGGCGGTTGCCAGCGCGCTGCCTTCGAGCCGCATCCCCGGCAGCATCGTGCTGAGGTAAGGCAGCGCGACGGTCGAGGTATGTACGCCGAGCAGCATCTCGATCGCGTCGCGCTTCTTCTGCAGTTCCACGCGCCCGCTCACCCCAAGATCGATGCCTCCGTAGCGGGCTGAGAGATCGATGACGTCGGCTCGCTGCCCGTCGAACGCGACGAGACCGTTCATGCCCTCGAGCGAGACGCCGGCATAGGCAATGGCGGGGGAGCGCAAATCGATCCACGTCAGCGGTTTCGCTGCAACGCCTTCGACGAGCAGCCCGAACCGCAGGATCCCGTGTATTGGGAGCTGCTGCGCACCTTTGAAGGCGAAACGCAAGCTCGCGAGATTCCCGGCGCCGCGAACCGCGATCCGCAGATGCGGATTACGCAGGTCGTAGATTCCGCCGCTCACCCGTGCGGATGTCCCGCCCACTTTCGCAAGAAGCCCCGGCGTCAGCAGTCCGTCATCGTAGACGTCGACCGGGCCGCGGAGATCTTCCACTGGTTGCGCGAGGCCCGTAATCGTGAGGCGTCCGCCGGTCAACGTGGCGCTGCCCGCGAGATGCGGCGACACCGTCGCGCCTGGATCGGTCAGTGCGAAGTAGCGCGCGTCGACGTTGCTGAGTATTCCCGAATCGAGGCGAAGGGATGGCGAGTCGACGATGAAATCGACCGCCGCGGCGACCGGAAGCGCGCGAGCCGTCCACCGCTGATCGATATATCCGGCGGACGCGTCGATGTCGCCGCGACCGCGTACCGTGTAGAGGTCGCCGGGCCGTTCGCCGTATTTCAGCGCCACGCTATAGAAGGAACGCGCGGCCGACGAAATGGAGGCGTCGACCTGGACGTTTTCGACGTAGAGATGCCTCTTGTCCGCTGCCGCGTTTGGACTCTCATTTAGGATATCGATCGACCCGTCGTGCACGCTCGCCCGCAGGACCAGCGGTACTTGCGTGCCGCCGTTGTTCGCGGGCGGCCGAAGGCTCGGAACGTTGTAGCTACCGTCGGCGTGGCGCACGATCGTCACGTGCAGTGAGTCGGCGTCGACGCTTTTCAGCCCGAAGAGACGCTTGCCGCCGGGCAACAGATCGCGCAAGTCATACGTAAGAGCGAGGCGATCGATTCGCGCGATTGGTTCGCCTTGTGCCGACGTCACGCGAATATTGTCGAAGACGGCGCGATCGAGCGTCAACGCTACGGGGTCGAGCGAGAGCCGAACGTGGGCGATTGAGGCCGCGGTCGCCACGATGGCAAAGCGTGCCAACGCCTTCCATTGCCAGAGTGCGAGCGCAACGATCGCGAGAAGCACCACTGCCGTCCCGATATAACCACGGACCCTTCCAATTTTCATCGACAGTCTCTATCATACCCCAGGACGCGAGCGCGGGCCGCGCAGAAGGCAGACGACGAAGATTCGTTCCTCGGAAACGCCCCTCTCTTAGACATGACGTTCGCGATCAAGGCCGAGGTTCGCAATCCGCATCCGAAGACGTTGGCCTTCGCCGCGCAAAAGACGATGTATGGGGGTAAGCAAATCGCCGAAGGCGACACGGTTTTCGTGTTCGCTAGCGAGAACGAGGGCGGCCAAAGATGCACGGCGCTAGCGAAGCGGCGGCTGGGGCGCAGCGAACTCAAAGGGTTCGCGGATTGGAATGACGGTCGGCCCGAGACCGAGCTCAACTTCAAATTCTATCGCCAGGCAACGAACAAGATCGTCGGCATCTCTGATGAAGCGGCGAAGTTCCTTGGCAAGTTCTTCTAAGGCGCTCGACGTACGCGCCCTTGATTCCCGTTGGCTGTCTTACGGTGCTACGGCGATGATATCGAGGTTCTTGAAGCCCCTATAGGTTGCGAGCAGCTTCGGCTGCGTGCTCGACAGCCAGCCGCTTGCCGGACGCGCGAAGGCGTAGACGCATTCCTTTCGGGCGTTTGCGACATACGCGATGGAGGCGTCGTTGTTGAAAGCGACGCCACTGATCGATGCGAGGTGGCCCGGCGTGTGGAAGCTGCTTCCGCCGCTCGGCGACGACACCGATACGAGGGCTGGCACTCCGTCAACCGGCGTCATCACGTCGATCTGGTCGTCGAGGTCGCCGCCGATGAGCGCGATCGTACCGATGCCAAAGCACGAGCCGGCGGTATATTTCCCCCGGCTAACCCGCGTATACGGACGAACGCTGGCAAATCCGCAGCCGCCGGAGACCACGACGGTACCGCCATCTTGCGTCGCCAGAACCGACGCCGCGTTTTGGGAGTTCTGCACGACGATCGTCGGTTTGCGCGTCTTGCTGGCGCGCGGAAAGAAGTAAACGGCTTGTTGGCCGTAATCGCTGACGTAAACGTTACGATGCGCATCAACCGAGACGTCGGTCAGCGACGGCCGTCCTGAGGCGCCCGACAAAATCGGCGCGGGAAGACTCTCCACGAGTTTGCCGTCGGTCGTAAAAACTTCGACGCATGCGGCGCAGGGGCTCGAGCTCGCTGCCGTGATCGTCGTGTAGATGCGGCCTTGAGCGTCCATGGCAAGGCCCTGGGCGACTCCCTGCCCGGGAGTGAACGATTTCGTCCGTCGCGCTCGGTCCTTGGCGATCGAGAAAACCGATATCGTGCCATTCGAGTAGTCGAGGTTGACCAGCTGCGTCAACGAACTGCTCGACTGCGTTCGAACGTCGCTTGCTCCCAACGAGCGCTCGCCTAGCGGCGCCGCCGGAATTCCCTGTGTGTTCGAGGCGCAGCCCCCAAGGACGAGGAGTCCGGAAACCACGGCCGCGCAAATGAAAGGCTTCATGGTTCTTGTAGTTCATGCACGCCGGCCCGGAATCTTGCGAGTCCGCCCTAATCGCTCGGTTCCGGTTTGTCGCGAATCGACAGTCCGAGACTGCGATGATATCGTTCGCTCTTCGCCAGCGCTTCCACGATGTCGTCGCGGTTTCCATGCTCGGCCAGCAGGTTGCGCAGCCGTTCGCGGCTCTCGCGCAACTCCCGCGCGTGGCTTTCGAGCACGGCGCCGGGCGTGTCGTCGTGTGCGTCCGGCGGCTGGCTCACCCAACGCTCCATCGCTTCGTATGCCGCTAGTCCTTTCCGCTCGGCTTCGAACAGCTCATCGCGATATACGCTCATCGTCGGTGCGCGGTGGCTAAAGCGTTACGATGGTGTGGTTTCCGCGGTCGGGAATACGTTCGACGCGCACGTCGGTTGCGAGTTGTTGCACGATGAATAGGCCCCGTCCGAGCTCGCTGAGCACGTCATCGGGAAGGTGCGGCTGGTTAACGGGAAACTCCGGGCCGGAATCGATGACGTGAAGGATTGCGGCGCCGGGACCCAAGTCGAACGAGATCTCCACGGGACCGGGGGCGTGGCGAACGACGTTGCCGAGCAGCTCGCCAAAGACGAGCTCGGCCTTGTAAACGAGTTCGTCGCCGGTTCCAATACTGCGCAGAAACTCGACGAACGCGGTACGCGCGTCGACCGCGGTACGCGCGTCTTCTGAAGCAAACATCCAGGCGTGCATCAGTCGCTGTCCGGCGGGATGAAGGATGGCCGCTCGGAGCGGAAGTGCGATTCCGGATAGCGCGACGGAATAGCGGTAAATGCGCGCGGCGCTTGCGTGAAGTCGAAGCTGTCCACAATGCTGGCGGCGCGCGTGTCGGTAAAGCCCGCCGACGACGGTCCGATCGGCGGCAGGTTGAAAACCTGTTCGATGAACTTGAGAATGCTGCCGTACTCGTACTGGGTATGCGAAACGTAGCCCGCCTTTGCTCCGGGCGCAATTCGCGCGTATGGGGAGATGATGATGCACCCGACGCGAATGCCCAAGCCGCGAAAGTCGAGTTGAGGAGGCGGCACGTTATCGTACCAGCCGCCCCAATCGTCCCAGAGCACTACGATCGCGGTGGAGTCCCAATACGCGCTCCTTCCAATGGCGTTGACGATCGAAGCGACCCACGACGGACCGTCGTCGTAACCGCTGCCCGTGTGATCCGAATCCTTCCAGTCCGGCGTTATCCACGACACGTCGGCGAGAGTGCCGGCCGGAACGTCGTCGAGAATTCGCGTCTGCGGCGAGATGACGTTCTTCCAATCCGGCCCGTAGCGAACCGCTCGAATCGAACTAAACTCCGACCACACCTTCCCGCCGATGCGGCTCAGCGGCGACGCGTAATACTTCCACGAGACGCCGGGGGCGTCGAGCACGTCGGCCAGCGTCGGGAAGCGGGTAAAACACGGGAATGGTCCGTTAAACCGTTCGACGCGATGGACGTTGAGCGTAAACGATCGCGTACCCGGCGGTGCATCGCATCCCCAGATTATGTGATTGGGAGCGTCGACCTCGGCAATCGGTCCTTGCTCGATGTCCGTATTTCCGGCGATCAAGCTCAAATGTGCCGTAAAGCTCGGACCGAACTCCGTCGGAAACATGTGATCCGCGAGTACGAACTGGTGCGCCATTGCCCAGTACGGCGCCGATTCGGCGCGCGGCACGTACGCATAGGCATAATCGCGCGGCCCCCCGTAGAAATGTTCGTGGGCAAACCCGTTCATTTTGCCGTTATTCCAGCCGCTGATCGAGTCGCGCCAGTTGTTCTCGATATTTCCGGGATCTTCGAGCGGAGTCGCGTGAAGGGCAATCTTTGTCTTGCCCTCGTAGCCGAACCGCGGCGCCTCGGCGCCGGGGAAACCACTGAACATATTGTCAAAGCTGCGATTCTCTTGGATGATGATGACAACGTGTTTAAGGTACTTGCCTAACGGCACCGGAGCGGGTGGCGCGCCGGGGGTCGTGCTGCTTGCGCATCCCGGCCACGAAACGATCGATGCGAGCGCCGACATTGCCACGGCGAGTCGCCGAAAGCTCATCGGCGAAAATCTTTCACCGCCCCTCGGTCGCCATCCTGGCATGGTTGCCCTTATTCCCACCGGCAAAGAATGGAATCGCGCAAAGCTGTAGGAGCGTCGAAAAAAGCACTAGAGTCAAGATCGATCGGTCGAGCAGCACGCCGCTGACGACGCTTCCTGCGAACCACGCGATGCCGAAGGCGAGATCGTAGAGCCCGAAGGCCGTCGCTTTTTTTCGCGCGATCGCCGTCGACACCAGCGCGAGCAAGAGCGCATCTTGAACCGCAATACCCACGCCCCAGAGCGCCGCCCCCGATGCTGCGAACGTCCCATGCCCAAGAAACGCGAGCGGCGTCGCCAGCGCCGTGATTGCCAACGCGACCCCGATCACCGGCTTGCCCACACGATCGAAGATGCGGCCGAGGATCGGGGCGGCGAGCGCTCCGACCGCCATCGCAACGGCAAACGAGACCGATATCGCGGGCACGCTCATCACGTGATTGCGTTGAAAATGAAAGGCAATCAAAGCGAAATCCACGTAACCGGCCGCGAAGAGCGCTCCGCCGATCGCATACCGCCGCAGCGCCGGCCAATCGCGGACAACGGAGGCTTCTCCCGTATCGGCACGCGGAACGATGGTTCGTCCTGCCGATGCCGCAACCCCGAGAATCGCCAAGGTCGCCAACGCCGGCACGACGAGAACGCCGAACCCCTCGGCGTAGCCCCCGCGTGCCACGACGAAGGCGACGATGAGCGGGCCGGCGGTGGCGCCGATTTGATCGAGAGCCTCGTTGATGCCGAAAGCGCGACCGCCTCCCAGATGGCGCCCAGCTTCCGAGAGCGCCGCCGCGATGACTGGTTTTCGAATGCCGCGCCCGACGCGCTCGCCAATCAGAAGACCCGCCGCGGCCGGCCAGCTTCCGGCGAGAGCGAGCGCGGGAACGCAGAGCATGTTGATCGCATAGCCGACCCACGCGTTGATCCAGTATCGTCCGGTACGATCGGCGATCGCTCCGCTCAGCGAACGAATAAGGTAGCCGGCCAGCTCGCCACCGCCGGCGGTGAGGCCCACCGCCGCACCACTTGCACCGAGATGGCCGAGAAAGGCACCCGCGACGCCGCGCGCGCCTTCATACGTCATATCCGCGAAGAGATTGACCACTCCCATGATGATGACGAAGCGCAGGGCTATTTTTGACGTCGGGCTGCGTTCCATTCGTGTGCGATTCGTTCGTTCACGTCAAAGGCCTCATCCTTGCACGATTCGAATACGGCTCCGCCAATATGCAACGTCTCGACGGCTGCTTCGTTTACTCCGCTAGCGATCTCAACGACTACCTCGAGTGCAAGCGGCTCACGGAGCTCGAGGCGTTGGTGGCGCGAAAGAGAGTCCTTCGCCCCGACTCGCAGGACGAACGAACCGAGCTGATTCGCCGTAAGGGCGAAGAGCACGAGCAGCGGCACCTCGATGCCTTGATCGAGCGCTATCCCGGTGAGGTCGTGCGGTTCGAGCGCGCGCAGCCGGGTGTCGAGCAGTATCGCCAAGCCGAGGCGCGGACGCTCGAAGCGATGCGAAGCGGAGTACGCGTCATTTACCAGGCGACGTTCTTCGACGGCGAGTTCATCGGGCACGCCGATTTCCTTCGGCGCGTCGAGGTGCCGTCGCGCTTGGGAGACTACGGTTACGAGGTCGTCGATACGAAGCTCGCGCTGGCACCCAAGGCATATTACTTGGTGCAGCTCTGCAACTACAGCGAACATTTGGAGCGCCTCCAAGGGCGGCTGCCGGAGTTCGGGCACGTCGTTTTCGGCAACGGCGAAGAGCAGCGCTTCCGCATGAACGACTACATGGCGTACTACCGCCATCTAAAAAGAGCGTTCTTGGACTTCGCCAACAATTCGGCTTTCGATCGAATGGAAGAGCCCAACGAGTATCCACGCAAATGTAAACATTGTGTCGTTTGCACGTGGAACGAAGCCTGCACGAACAAACGCGAAAGCGACGATCATTTGAGTTTGGTCGCATGGATGCGACGCGACCAGATCGCGAAGCTCGAAGCGGGCGGTATCGAGCGAGTCGCGCAGCTCGCGCTGGCCGAGGACGACCGACGGCCGACCGGAATGAGCCCCGAGACGTTTATCAAGCTTCGGCGTCAGGCGTCGTTGCAGGTCCGCGGACGAGACAGTCTCGAGCCGATCTACGAGTTACTCGAGTGCCCGCCTCCTCTAGGATTCTCGCTCTTGCCGCCCCCGTCAGCCGGCGACGTCTTCTTCGATATGGAAGGCGACCCGCTCTACGAACCGGGCCGCGGTTTGGAGTATCTCTTCGGCTGCTGGATGCCCGACGACGATCCCGCGTTTCGCGCTTTTTGGGGGCTCGACCGCGCCGAAGAGAAGCGCGCCTTCGAGCAATTCGTCGACTTCGTTATCGAGCGGCGCAGTCGCTTTCCCGCGCTGCACGTGTATCACTACGCAAACTACGAGAAGTCGGCGCTTCGCCGCCTAGCCCAAGAGCATTCCACGCGCGAAAACGAGATCGACGACCTGCTTCGCGCAGAAGTGCTCGTCGATCTCTTCGCGGTGGTGCGCCAGGCGCTCGCAATCTCTCAAGACGGCTACGGGCTCAAGAAACTCGAGCGGTTCTACGAGCTCAGGCGGGAGACGGAGGTCAAGAAAGGCGACGATTCGATCGTCCAATTCGAGCGCTGGCTGCTGGCCGGAGACCGACGCATTCTCGACGACATCGAGGCGTACAATCGCGACGACTGCCGTTCGACGCAGCGATTGCGCGACTGGCTATTGGCACGTCGTATCGAAGCGGCCGCAAAGTTTGGCATCGATTTTCCGTTCCGTCCGCTCGGAGCGCCGAAGGATCGCGCCCGGGCCGAAGCCGAGGAAGAGGAGCGCGGCGAACTCGAGCGAGCGCTGCTCGCCAACGTTCTGGTGCCGAAAACCGAAGAAGAGTACGGGCTCATGGGCGAGGAGCGGCGTGCTCGATACCTCCTCGGCAGCCTCTTGGCATATCACCGGAGGGAGGCAAAGCCCCAATGGTGGGCCTACTTCGATCGCTGCGAAAACGTCGATCGGCTGCTCGAGTTCGATCGAGAAGCGATCGCCGGGCTCGTACTGCGTGAGGATATCCCGCCGCAAGAGATCAAGCGCAGCAAGATCTACACCTATGCTTTTCCGGAACAGCATCACAAGATGTCGCCCGGCGATGCCGTCGATCCGCGTACGAAAAAAGTTGCGAGGATCGTTTCGATCGACGACGAGAGCGGTCTGCTCGAAATCAAGACGACGTCCTCTCTTGAAGCCGCGCGCGCAATAACCGAGCTGATACCATCCGGGCCCCCGGAAACCAAACCTCAGCGCGCGGCACTCGCGCGCATCGCGCGCTCCTTTCTTGCCGGCACCCTTTCAAGAGAGCACCCCGCGACGTACGACCTGCTGGCGCGCCGGCCGCCACACTTGTCGTCAAGCGAGAAGCGCGTACTACAACCGCCGGTCATCAATGCCGAAGCGGTATTCGGGGCGATGGTCACCCTCGAGAAGAGCTATTTGTTCATCCAAGGCCCACCAGGGAGCGGCAAAAGCACGTACGGATCGCAGCTAATTTGCGACTTGCTCGAGCGCGGGAAGCGCGTCGCCGTCACCAGCACGAGCCACGCGGCCATTCATAACCTGCTGCATAAAGTCGAAGAGTGCATGGCGAAGCGTCGCGGCCGCTTTCGCGGGCGTTACAAGCACAGCGACAAGAACGCCGGATCGGAGTTCCGGTCAAAGCTTGCCGCGGCGATGATCGAATCGGTAGGCGCGAACGAGGACTTGGATGGTGGCGACTACCAACTGTGCGGTGGTACGGCGTGGCTTCTCGCGCGCGACGAGTTTGATGGAAAGTTCGACTACCTGTTTATCGACGAAGCCGGGCAGGTGGCGCTTGCCGACGCGTTAGCGCTCTCGCTCTGCGCGCAGAACGTCGTGTTGCTGGGCGACCCCTCCCAACTGGCGCAAGTGAGTCAAGGACGTCAACCGCCGCACGCGGGCGATTCGGTGCTCCAGCACCTGCTGGGCGATAAGCAGACCGTTCCTATGGATCGCGGCATCTTTCTCGACTTCTCGTATCGCATGCAGCCCGAGATCTGCGCGTTCATCTCCGACGCGATGTACGAAGGGCGTCTCCAGCCGTCTGAGGAGGCTCGCGAACATCGGGTGACGGTAGGAGTTCAGGAACTCGCCGGGCTCTACTTCGTTCCGGTCGAACACGCCGGCAACGGCTCACGATCGGATGAAGAAGCCGATGAAATCGTTCGGCAAATCGCAACGCTCCATCGATACGAACGCGACGTCATCGTCGTTACGCCGTATAACGCACAGCGCCGGTTGATTACGGCCAAGCTCGCGAGCGCCGGGTTGGCCGTTCGCGTCGGAACGGTCGACAAGTTTCAGGGCCAAGAGGCCGCCGTCGTCTTCTATTCCATGGCAAGCTCGAGCGGCGACGACATGCCGCGCGACATGGAGTTTCTCTTCGAGCGCAATCGTTTCAACGTCGCGATCTCGCGGGCGCGCGCCGTTAGCGTGCTGGTTTGCAGTCCACGATTGCTCGACATATCCTGCCGCTCGCCCGAAGAGATGGCGCTGGCCAACCTTCTCTGTGCGTTCGTCGAGCGTGCGAAGTGCGGGTTAGAGCTCTCATACGGCGAAGGCAACGATCGTTCCGTGGCTGGACCGGTTGAGCTCGAGACGCCGCGTGGTCGCGCGTAAGATCGCTAGGCCGCGGCCGCGCTCGGGCGACGGCCGTCCCTCGCGCCACGTGCCGAGATCTTGCACTTCTCCCAGAATCTTGCCGCCGCTCGTGGAGAGGCGAAGAACGAAATCGCCGGCCGCACCGCGATAGGCGTGTTCGATGGCGTTGGCGACTGCTTCGCCGACCGCCAAGACGAGATCGAAGGTGCGCTCGGGCCCCAGTTGTGCTACGCGCGCGTACCGTGAAACGAAGCGCCGAGCAATCGTCGCCGACGACGGAGCTGCCGGCAGTTTTAGCTCGACGGTTTCGGGCTGCGCGGGGAGAATCGTCGCGGAAAGCACGGCGATGTCGTCGAGTTGACGGTTAGTGAGCACGTGGCGCAGCAATCTACCCGCGCCGTCCGAGCTCGTGTCATGGATGCGCTCGCTCAACGCCTCGAGAAGACGGGCGGACTCGCGCTCGATGTTCCGGTCGAACTCGAGCAAGCCATCGGTATAGAGCAGCAGCGTCGCGTATGGCTCGAGTTTGACTTCGCGTGTCGGAAACGTTGTATCCAGCTCGACGCCCATCGGAATGCCGCCACCCTCGATATAACGCGCGACGCCGGAGAGCGGAGCAACTGCGGGCGGCGGGTGGCCCGCGCACGAGTAGCGGAAGGTCGAGCGTTCGATGTCGAGGATTCCGTGGATTGCCGTGATCAAGGGATGCTCTTCATTGAGCATCAGCGCGGTGTTGGCGCGGCGCAGCGTGCGCGCCGGCGATAGACCTTCCAGCGCGCTGAGGCGCAAAGCTTGACGCGCGGCGTTCATTGCCACCGAGGCTTCGAGCCCGTGTCCGCCGACATCGCCGATGGAGATCGCCATTTTTCCATCGGATATCACAAAGGCGTCGTACCAGTCGCCACCGACGCGCGACTCGCGTTCGGCCGGCCGATATGCGAAACTCAGCTCGATTCGCGGGTGCGCCGGCAGATGAGCCGGGAGCAAGGCACGCTGCAGGGTCGAGGCGACGCGGTGCTCTTGCTCGTACAGGCGCGAGTTGTCGATGGCGAGCGCGGCGCGATGTGCCAGTTCTTCGGCAACCTCGACCGTAAGCCCGGAGCGGCACGAGACTGGATCGATATTAACGAGATGCAACGTGCCCCGAGTGCGCCCCCGCGCGACCATCGGCACGATCAGCGCGGTGCCCAGGCCCGCCTCTTCGTAAATCGCACGATCCTCCGGATCGGGGACGTTCTCAAGCACGGCGCGCAACGTCGCGTCGTGATCGAGCGCGCGACTCTGCGCCTGGCGCACCACCTGCGGCGAGCCGAAGAACGAGTTCCGAACGATGACGCTGCGCCCAACCAAGCTCTCCAGACGCTTGTTCAACTCGGGATCGCTATGGCGCACCGCCTCCACGATCAGTTCGTCCTCAGAGGAGATCGATTGCACCTGACACCAATCCGCAAACTCCGGCACGCAGAGCTTGGTAATTTTCTGCAGCACCTCTCCACCATCGAGCGTCGAGGCGAGAACCTCGCTCACGTGCGAGAGAAATCTCTCGTGCTCTTCCAGGCGTTTTCGGTCATTGATATCCGTCGCCGTCGCGAAGAAGCGCACGACGGAACCGTCTTTCGCGCGTACGGCTACGGCGCGCTCGAGAAACCAATAATACTCTCCGGTTTGCGAGCAGACTCGAGCCTCAACCGAAAAGTCGCTGCCGTCTCGAGCGGCGGCCTGCCATCCGGCTTCGACGGCGACCCGATCGTCGGGATGAAACGCCCGCAGCCAGCCGTCGTTCTCGAACGTCTGCGCTTCACCCAAACCGGTGAACTCGAACCAACGGCGATTGAAGTAGTCGATCTTGCCGTCGGGACCGGCCGTGCAGATGATTTGCGGCACGGAGTCGGCAAGCATACGGAGCATACGCTCGTGGTCCATGGCGGATCCCCGGGACTGCTGAGGCATCAGCGTCGCCTACTCGCCGTCGTATCGATAGAAGGCGCAAGCGAACTCGGCGAACCGGAGAAAAAAGTCACGGTTCGCGATTGCGAGGCAACAGAGACCGCGGCGCACAAACAAGGAAAGCTCCCGCCTCGGTTTTCCCAGAGCGGGCAAGCTCTAAACCGGAACGCTAGCGCTGGGTGGCGTCGCCCGTCGATGCGGCGCCGGCCCGAGCAGGACGATTCACGCTTTCTTCATGCCTTCGGCATAGCATTGGTGCATACGGTTCGAGGTGCCGCGCTGCCGCAAGGTTGCACGTGTCTGGGGGAAACCGAGCGCCGCGGCACCTCGACCGTTATCTCACTCCCCGGGCGGGTGGAACTTGACGGGCCTCTTGATCGCCTCGTCGACTTCCTCGGGCGTTATCAGGACGGTCGACTTCGTTCGCATCGAACCCGAAGCGTTCACGGCCAAACTGATCGCCGAGGCGGCGACTTGATCGGGAAGGTCGATAATAAGGATCGCATCCTCGTCACCGAACGTGAAGTAAAAAGCTTCGAGCTTTCCGCCTAGCGGCGCCAGCAGCTCTTCGACGGCTCTGCGGCGCGCGCTGCCGCCGCTCTTTAATAGGCCTCTCGCCCCTTCGGCGGTGTAGGCTGCGTGAATCAAATACTTCGGCATCGGATACCTCCTCGTGCTGGCGTTGTGTGGGAAGACTGAGGCCATGAGAGTACCGAACGTCTCGGCGTGGCTCCCCCTATTGCACGCAACGTGGGCGGCGTATCAGCGGCATAACTCGCAGTGGCTTGCGGCGGCCCTTGCCTATTTTGCTGCGTTCGCGGTTGCACCGCTCATTATCATCGTCGTGGCAATTGCCGGCGCCTTCCTGCACGGCCACCAGGGTGCCCTCGACGAAATTTACACTCGCTTGCCTGGACCCGAGACCGTCGCGGTGCGCCAAATCGTCGCCGCGACACTCGCTCAGCCTCGACACGGCATCATCGCACAAATCGCGGGCTGGGCATTCTTCGCGCTCGCGGCGATTGGTCTTTTCGCCTCGCTGCAGTACGCATTGAATACCATCTGGGACGTCACGCCGCAAAAAATGGGAATCTGGCAGACCCTTCGCCGGCGCGCCGTGAGCTTCGTGATGATGCTGGCCGTTGCGGCGTTGCTGCTGCTCTCCGTCATTGCCGACGCCGCGCTCGGCACCGTCCTGGCCGATCTACCGCACGCGTTCGGCGGCCAATCGGCGCTAGTGAAGAGTGCCGACTTCGCACTCTCGTTCGCGATCGTCTGGCTGCTTTTCGCGGCGCTCTTCAAGTTTCTACCGGACGCGTTCATCGGCTGGCGCGATGTCTGGATCGGAGCCGGCATAACTGCGCTGCTCTTCCTCGCCGGACAGTTCTTAGTGGGAATCTATCTCGGACGCGCGGGCATCAGCTCCGCTTATGGCGCTTTTGGCTCGCTGGTGGTCTTTCTGCTATGGGCCAACTATTCGGCGCAAATCGTGCTTTTTGGCGCTGAGTTCACGCACATTTACGCGCTGCAGCGTGCAACGCTTCATGCTGTGTAGACGAGCTCCGTCATCATGCCGCCGACCATGTGGATTTCGTTGTGACAGTGCAGCAGCCAGCGCCCGGGCGGTGAATTCGCCGTAAACTGCCACGTCGCGGTACCCCCGTCTGCCGAAACGAGCGAGCCGTCTTTGGCGAGCGGGCGCAACAACGGCACCCCGTTGACTTCCGTCAGTGCAAAAATGTGGCCGTGCAGGTGCATCGGGTGATCCATGTTGCTGGTGTTGCGAAAACGCACCGTAACGAGTTCGCCGCGACGCACGCGCAGCTTTGGCGTGTTCGGCCAGACGTCGCCGGCGATCGTCCATCGCGAATTTTCCCAGCCCCCTCCGCCGAGCTCGAGATCGTACGCCCGGCCCCCGGGCGACTTCGTTTGCGCCCCAACACCGCCGGCTGTCTCGTAGCCAAAGACGCGCAAACCGCCGAGCGTCTGCGGCTCGCTGCGCGGCGGGGCATTCTCCATACCCGCGGTGTAGAGGAGAACGGCCTGCTGCGACTCGAGCGGATCGCCGGAAATGCCTTGCAGCAGAAACGCCCCGGGCTTGCGAACTTCGAAATACGCGTCGTATCGTTCCCCGGCGCCGATTCGCAGCACGTCAACGGTCGTTGGCTGCGCGAGAGGGTTGCCGTCGGCGTGCGTCACGACGAGTTCGTGTCCCGCCAGTCGCACGTAGCGAGTCTGCGTCGGACTTGCGTTAAGCGTGCGCAAGCGAACGCGATCGCCGCTGCGGATCGCAAGCGCGCTGCCGTGCGGATAGCTAGCGCCATTGATGCAATGGGCGACGTAGGCGACCTCATCGCCCATGCTGCGATGCATCATTTGCATGCTATCGCCCGATACGATCGGATCGGTCATCGGGGCGTTGCTGACGCCGCGCTGTGCCGCCGCCAGCGAGCTCCACTTTGGCACGTCGTGAAAGATGAGCGCAAACTCGCGGTCGGCCGGCTCGTCGTTGGGATCCTCGACGACGAACATCCCGAAAAGCCCTCGCGCGGATGCCAAGCTAAAAGCGTGGTCGTGATACCAGCGCGTCCCGGGCGGTCCCGGCACGAAATCGTACAGATACTCGCCGCCAAACGGCACCGCGGGCTGCGTGATCCCGGCGGCGCCATCCATCGCATTGGGCAGAAGCATCCCGTGCCAATGAATGCTCGTTGGTACTCCGACGTCGCTCGTGTAGCGAACGCGAATGCGTTGTCCGTGCTTGACGCGCAGGAACGGTCCGGGAATCGTACCGTTATACGCTAACCCTGAAAAGTGCGAGCCCGCCCCCGGTGAAAATCGAAGAGGTGCCGCGCGCAAGGTGACGTCTACGACGTCGCTTGCCGGCGCGCGTCGCGACACCTTGGGTACCGAAACGACCGCCAGCGCGCCGGCGACCGTCCGCACAAAATCCTCGCGTCTCATCGCCGGCCGCTTTCAAGCGGACGAGTCACTCTACGCGCAGCGGAGCCTCTTCGACCGCTTCGTCGCCCGGGGTATTTCGCGCGATGATATAAAGCTCGTACGAATGCCGGCGCGAGAGCGGCGGCAGTTCGAGCACACGCATATGAAAATGGTAGATGCCGGGCGCCATCTGGGTACTGTTGATCGAAAAAGCGGCCGTGCGCACTTCGACCGACGCAACGTTGCTGCTTCCGACAATTGTCCCGTCGAACCACGTACCCGGCCGAAGCGTCAGCGTGGAAAACCAAATGCGCACAATCCGGGGCGGGGCATTCGGCGTTGCGACCGGAGCGGTCGGCAGCGCCTGCGGCGCCCTGCCTGAAACGATGAGGTTTGGCGGAACGGTAACTGGTTTGGACGAACATGCATTCACACAACAAAGCGCCCCGATTACCAATCCGCGAAGAGCGCTATGAAAAGGGTTTCGAGGCGAGTGGAAGGATGACTCCCGATACATGAAGCTGATGGATTTGCTTTCCCCTCGAGCAGAAGCCGGGCCTTCCCTACCCCGCCTCGACGTCGTCGTCGAACCGCTGGGTTCGCCCAGCCGGCTCGATTGGTTGGCGACCTTCGCGGGCCTCTGGATCCTGACGGGCCTCTTCATCGATGCGCATCAGCATCTTTTTCTCGCGGTCGAGTCGTTTCTCAATCCGTGGCATATGACGATGTACAGCGGCGCCGTCTTTGCAGCCGTGGTCTTGAGCGCGACCATTTGGGCTAACTATCGGCGCGCCGGTTCCTTTTGGAAGGCAATACCCGCCGGTTATTCCCAGAGCGTCGTCGGCGTCGCCGCGCTGTTGGTGGGAGGCGCGCTCGACTTCGTCTGGCACTCGTTCTTTGGGTTCGAGCACCAGCTCGATCTGCTGCTCAGCCCACCGCATCTCTTTCTGCTCGCCGGCCTCTTCTTCTTAATTACCGGGCCCGTGCGCAGCGCGTTCGCGCGTCCGCAAGGCACGCGCCTGATCCAACAGCTTCCGATGCTGATCTCGCTCGGCCTCGCGTTTGAAATTATTCAGTTCGTCACGCAGTACGGCTTCTATCCCGAAGCGTTGATGCGCGACCATCCGCTGCCGCAGGTCGGGTTCCAACGCGAACAGTTCGTTCTTTCGGTCTTCCTCTTCTACAGGCAGGCGCTCGAAATCGCGATCGTGATTTGGCAGAGCCTGCTGCTCGGCGCGGCGGTTCTTTACGTCTGCGCCGGCAGGCGGCTGGCCTTCGGCGCCCTCATCGTTCTCTGCGTGGTCGAAAAACTGTGGATCGGCGGCGAGCTCAGCAGCGATCTCAAAGAGCTTCTGCTCGTCGTACTGGCCTCGATCGCCGCGGGGCTCGTCGGAGATTTTCTCGTTGCCAAGCTGCGGCCGACGGTCCGTAATCCTCACGCCTTTCGAGCGCTGGGCTTCGCGGTTCCCTCGGCGTATCTGGCGGCGTACTTTGCGTTCGCCGTTCCAATGTTCGGGGGAACGTGGTGGGACGCCAGCTTCGTCTTTGGGTCGATCGCTGAAGCAGGGATCGTCGGCCTTTGCATCAGCCAGCTCTTTCTCGCAGGATCGCAAGCCGTTACGAACACGGTATGAAGCTCCGGCTTCATACGAGCGCATACGTGCTGGCGCTTGCCACCACCGTGCTGCATCTCGCCGTCTGTCACCGCTTCGGATATTATCGCGACGAGCTCTACTTCATCGATTGCGCGAAGCATTTGGCCTGGGGATACGTGGACCAGCCGCCGCTCGCGCCGTTCGTCACGTGGCTGACGGCGCCGCTAGGATATCCCGTGTGGGGCCTGCGCTTTCTTCCCGCGATACTATCGGGCGTCACGGTGCTTTACGGCTGTGCGATTGCGCGCGAGCTGCGCGGAGGGGCGTTTGCGCAAGCGTTGACGGGATTGACAATCGTCCTGGCGCCCGGATTGATCGGCATTGCTTACGGCCTGTCAACGGAGCTTCTTTCGCCGGCGGCGTGGACGGTCTTGATCTATTTGACGATTCGGCTGGTCAAGACTCGAGAGACTCGGCTTTACGTCCCGATCGCGCTGGTCGTGACGCTCGCGATGTATGCGAAATATTCGATCGCTGCGTGTGCCCTCGCTCTGGTGGTCGGATTGCTGCTGACCGGCCACGGCAATTTGCTGCGGTCGCGCTGGCTAGCGTTCGCCGTTCTGTTGACCGCACTGCTCCTAATGCCCAACGCGCTCTGGCAAACTCGTCACGGCTTCCCCATGCTCGAGGTGCTCCACAACGATCAACTCAACCGCCACGCGCTTCGCAACGGCATGGCCGACGAGTCGCCGAATCGGTGGATCAACGCGCTTTACATGTTCGCACTCCAGTTCATGTACCAAAATCCGCTCTTCGCACCGGTATGGGTTTGGGGACTGATCTGGCTGTGGCGTGAAAGAACCTACCGGTATCTAACGGTTGCCTACCTCTTACTGTTGGGACTGCTCGTTGCGAGCATCGGCCGCGGCTACTATATCCAAGGTTACTACCCGGCGCTCTTCGCCGCCGGCGCGGTCGCAATCGAAGGCGCGTTGAGCGCGAGGCCTTTGCGTTTAAAGATCGCACTGCTTGCGGCAACCTTCGTCGCCGGTCTACCGATGTTTCCGCTCTCGCTCCCCATTCTGCCGCTTCCCGAGTACATGGCCTACGAACGCGCAATCGGTTTGAGCCGCCCGGCGCCGCCGGACGGTAAGAGTCACCTGATCAACCCGATGTTCGCCGACCAGCTCGGTTGGAAGACGATGACGCAAACCGTCGCCGGCGCGTACCGGTCGCTGCCTGCATCGCAACGCAGGATCACAGCGGTCTTTGCCGACCGCTACGCCTACGCCGGCGCCCTCGATTACTACGGGCCGCGCTACGGCTTGCCGACGGTCATCAGCCCGAACAACTCTTACTACCTCTGGGGCACGCGCGGTTATAGCGGCCGTTCGGTCTTAGCCGTCGGCGCGACCGATTATTGGCTGCTGCTTCAGTGGTTCGGTAACGTTCGCCAGATCGCGGTCTATCGCAACGACTACCGCTGGATGCTGGAAGGTCCCCTGCCGATTTATCTCTGCACGCGCCCTCGCGTTCCACTGGCCGCGATGTGGCCGGCGTTCAAGTATTACGGCCTCTAGTTCAAGTATTACGGCCTCTAGGGGAAGGAAGGAATTCCTTCATTGATGGCGTGACGTAGGCGCCTATGGAAAACGTGCACGCAGAGCGCTCCGCCGGTTGGTCCGTCATTTGTTACGTCGCCGTCCTGGTCATCGCTACGATCCTCAACAGCGGCATGCCCGGAATGGATCTGAAGCCTTCCGATGCCGCGCTGGCATTCGATCAACACCGGTTCGCGCTGCTCTGCGGAGCGTGGCTCACCTTTCCCGCGGTTGCTTTCTTTCTGTGGTTTTTAGTCGGATTGCGCAGCTATTTGATCGCCGCGCCGGGGCGTCAAGAGGGGCTTCCCACCTTCGCGTTGATCGCCGGCGTCGTGATGGCGGCGAGCTCTTTATGGGCGGCGTGCCTGCAAATTGCGGCAGTCTATCTTCCGCCCGATGCATTTACGGCCAACGGACTCGCCGGTATCTTCGACGCCTTCGTCTTCGTGCAAGGTGGTCTCGGCTACGCTCCCGTCGCGATCTTCTTGTTTGCCGCAGCGCATAGCATACGACGTCACGACTCCGCGCCGCAGTGGCTTGCGACGCTGGGGTATGTCGCGTCGTTCGGGGCGACGCTCGCGACCTTTTCGATCTTTTTCTCGTACGGCGCCATGGCGCCAGGGGGCGCCGGCCCCGGTATCGTGGGCGCCCTGCCCGCGGCGGCTTGGCTGATCGCAACCGGCATCGTACTCATTCAAAACAAACGCGGCTCAGCGGCCCCGAGCACGTCGGCCGCGTCGTAGTTCGCGTTATTGACCCGCCTCGACACTTCGCGCACGGTCATGAGTGCCGCGTCGAGCGGGCGCAGCACCGCGCCGGCAGCGTCGGGCGGTAGCGGCTCGGGATCGAGCCAGAGCGCGACGCCGTCTCTCGAAAGGATGACGGGCATGCGATCGTGCACCGCGGCGACCAGCGAGTTCGGACGGCAAGTCACCACGTCGCACGCCGCCAGACCATTGCTCGGCTCCCAAAGACCGGCGAAGGCGAACGGCTCGCCAGACCGCAGCGTATAGTAAAACGGCCGGCGGTCTCGCCATTCATAGAACCCATCGGCAAACTCGATGCAACGCCGCGGGACGCCGCTGCGCCGCGCCGCAATCGATTCGGCGCGAATGTTGATGCGACCGCGCACCCCCCAACGCATTAGCTCGACGGTGTCGAGCCCGTCGTTGCGGACGCCCAGCACGTCCTGCGTCGGTGCAATGTTATACCGAGGAAGCCGCGTCTCGCTGAACTCCGCGTAGCGAAACTGCGGAAAAGCGGCGGGAAGCGCCTGCGGTTGGGTGAGGGTAAATCGACCGCACATGCGTACGTCCCTTTCGCCATATCCGAACGAGCCGCCGTTGTGGCATAATGGGGTCGTGCTTAAACATTTGCCGCCCTTTCTTATTGCCGCCGCCTTGACGTGCGCACCGGTCTGGGGACTGGCCCAGGCGGGAGCGGGTCCGCGACCCTCGATCGCGGTCCTGGATTTCTCGACGCACGGCCTCAGTTCGGATCAGTACGGTTCCTTCGAGCCAGGCGTGGCGCTAAGCGATCTACTCACCGACCGGATGGTCAACGACGGACGCTTCAACGTGGTCGACCGCACGCACCTCAGCTCGACCCTCGGCGAGCAGCAGCTCAGTGCCAGCGGCGAAGTCGATCCGGAGACGGCGATCAGGGCGGGGCGCCTCGTCGGCTCGCGGTACTTGATAACGGGGAATATCCTCGAGCTCGACCAGACCGGCGGAAGCGGAGCGAGTGCGGGGAGTCTACTACCCGGCGTATTTGGAGCGGCCGCGGGCGGAGTCTCGACCCATCGCACTACGATCAAAGTCGCGGTACGCGTGCTCGACGCGAAGACCGGCCAGATCGTTCAGAGTTTCTCCGACGAGGAGTCGCGCTCGGGCACATCCTGGAACGCCGGCGGATTCTCGGGCTCCGTCGCAGGCTCGTATAGCAACGAGCAGTTTGTCAACAGCGACATGGGCCATCTGATCGACGACGAGGCTGCGAAGATCGCCTCCACAATCGATCCCAGCCACTTCAACTCGGGCCCGGTAGCTCCGGCGCTGCGCGGACAGATCGCCGCCGTCGACGGAAGGAGCATCATCATCAACATCGGCTCGAATGCAGGCGTACAGGTGGGCCAGACGTTCGATATCGTGACGGTGAAGTCGCTCATCGATCCCACGACGCACGCGTCGCTGCACGTCGACGAGAATGTCGGCCGGCTGCAGATCGATACGGTAAGTCCGAGCGCATCGGTCGGGCACGTCGTATCCGGGACCGCCGCGGTACGACTGACGGTTACGTCGGAACCGTAGCCCCTGACACCTGTCCGGTGGACCGCGCGATGACGCGCTCGACCTTCACGACGCGCGTCTTCGTCAATCGATCGTGCAGCAGGACCCGGCGCCAGAAGAAACTCAGCGCCACGATGAGCCACCAAACCAAGAATACGATAATGTAGCGCCAAATCGTGCGCCCGACACTGGGTTTGCGAAAATCGATCGTTACCACGCGCAAACCGGTAATCATCATTCCGAAGGTCTGCCCCGCGAAAACAACGAGGAGCGTTAGGTAGACCGGGTACCAGAAGAAGAAGCCGAGATGGCTGATCGTCTGCCCGACAATTGTAAGTATCGCGTTGATGGAGCGGTTGAGGCCGTCTCCTCCCAGAACCGTCTCCGCCGGGTTTTCCCAATGCCACTTGCTGCTCGGCGAAGGCGACGGAGATCCGCCCGTCGCGACGGCGTGCGTCTTACCGCGGATCGTAATGGTACCTAGCCCTGGGGCCGAGGCGGTAACGTTGCCGGGGGTAACGGATATGTTTGTCTCGGGCTGGCGCGCGGCCGGTGCGACGCGGCCGCCAAACGACGTAACGATCGCGATAACCACGACGGCATCGATGCCCGCCGCAGCGAAGCGCCGCCACCAGCCGGCGCAATCTCGAGGAGCGACGGTCGCTTCGCCCGGAAGCACGAGCGCCGGCGGCGCTTCACCGCGCTCGCGCACGAACCAGGCCTGAGCGTTCAGATAGGCCGGTGACGTGATGAACCGGCGCATCGAAGCGATTCGCTGCGTTGCATAGGGCTCGCTGCTCAGCCACTCGCCCCAGCGCAGGACCGAGTCGGTCGCAATCTCCGCGCGCTGCTCGGCAAAGGCCTGGTAATCGACCTGTCGCCCGAACGCGTGAAACGTTGCGACGCCCAGCGCCCCAATCGCCGCATCGAGTGAGCCGCAACAGAGCAGCCCGACTTTGTCGCACGTGAGCGCGCAGCGCCGAAGCCAGCCGCCGAAAATCAAGGAGATCAGCGGGTTTTCGTTGCCGTTGACGCTCAACAGCGAGTGAAAGCGCGTGTGACCGGCCGCGATATGTCCGAGCTCTCGACCAATCACGAAGGCCAGCTCGTCGTCGGAGAAGAGCTCGATCCAATGGCTCGAGAGTACGAGCGCATAGGGTTGCCCGAGGCCGAGCGCAACGGCGGGAACGAAGTTGTCCTCGCGGACGAAGATCAGCGGCGTCGGAATCTCGAGCGCCGCGGCGGCGTTTTGCACGATCGAGAAGACGCGCGGATACTGCGTTTGATGGATGCGCACGCTCGAGCCGAGAAGCCGTCCGCGCGCGAGCGTCACGTAGAGCATCGCAATAACGATAAAGAGTGCGACTTGCGAGGCGCCGATCGACTCGTGAAGCACGTAACCGATCAGCAGCGCCGCGGGGAACGCACCCAGCCCGGTCAGCCAGAAGGCGACCCGCTCGGACGGCTCGCGCAATGAATTTGGTCCCGTAAACAGCGGCTGCACGTTCTACGTGAGTCTGACGATGCGAACCGGCTTTCCTTTCACGAACCGCGGGCCATGAAGTAAAACATTCCGACCGTCGCGCCGCCCATCAGCGCGAACGTCGCCCAGCCCCACGCCCGGGCAAGTCCCGAGCTCGCCCAATCCCCCATGATCTTTCGGTTCGACGCGAGCCAAACGATGACGGCTATGAGCGGCACGGCCGCGACGCCGTTGAGAACGGCCGACCAAAACAGCGCCTTGATTGCGTCGACGTGCAGCAGATTCATTGCGATGCCGATCAGTATGCCCGCCGCAATGATCGTGTAGAAGCGCGGGGCGCGTCCCACCGGTTCGTTCAAGCCCTCGCGGAAACGAAAGGTCTGCGCGGCCACATAGGCCGAGGACGTCGCGAGCACCGGCACCGCCAGAATTCCAGTTCCTACCATTCCCAGCGCAAAGAGCAGCTCCGCAAACGGACCCGCCAAGGGGCGCAGCGCTTGCGCAGCCTGTTGAGCGGTAGCGATGTCGTGACGTCCCGCCGCGCCGAGGGTCGACGCCGTCGTAACGATGATGAAGAACGCAACGACGTTCGAAAAGATCATGCCGGCGTTGACGTCGGCGTGCATATCTCGTACCGAACCGGGATCGGTGCCGCGTCGCGCGGCCAGGGTCGCCTTGCCGGCCTCTTTGTCCTCCTCGACCATCAGCGACGACTGCCAGTAAAACAAGTATGGCGTAATCGTCGTTCCCAGCACGCCCACCATCGTGGAGAGCCAGAGCGTGTTGAAATGGATTCGGGGAACCGCGAACTGCTCCAACACTTGGAGCCACGGCGGATGCGTGATGAAGGCCGTGACGACGTAGGCGAAGAGCGACAGCGTCAGCCACTTAAAGACTCGCGCGATCATTGCGTACGGCATCCACGCCTGCCCGACGAGCATTGCGATTCCGAACAGAAAGACGAGCGCGTCGACGGGAATTGGAACGACGAGCCGCGTGGCGGCCGCCATGCCGCCGATATCCGCGCCCAGATTGAACGTATTGGCGACGATAACGAGGCCTGCCAGCGGATACACGAGCGCGAGCGGCAGCTGCTTGCGCATGAGCGCGGCGATTCCCTCGCCCTTGACCATCGAAATGCGAGCGCACATCCCTTGAATGACGGACATCATCGGCGTCGAGATCAGCGTGAGCCAGAGCATCGAGAATCCGGTCGTCGCGCCCGCGACCGAATACGTCGAGATCCCCGACGGATCGTCATCCGCCGCGCCCGTGATAAGGCCGGGCCCCAGAATTGAAAAGAATTTACGGATTCTGCTGACCATCGGAGCGGCTTGTACCCCGTTTGCGGGGCGTTTGAATCGGAAGCGAGACTTACGCTTTTGGCAGGAGTTCCGAAATCTCACTGCCGGAGATCGCTCCGCTAAAGACGCATAGGTCTCCGTCTTGCAAGGCGCGAGCCGTTTCGACAAGCGAGGTCATGGCACTTCGATAGAGTGCTCCGCCGACGCTTACGCGTCGCACGCCAGCCGCACTCAGCTCGGCCAGCGGTACCGGTTTGCTCGGGCCGATGAGCACGTTGACGTACTTGGGCGCCACCGCGGCAACGACGGCGCGGATCGCAGCCATGTCCGGCAGGCCAGGGGCGTAAAGCACGTCGGCACCCGCTTCGGCAAAGGCGACAAGACGCCGAACGGTATCGTCTAAATCGGCGCGACCGTGAAGATAGTTGTCGGTGCGGCCGGTCAACAGAATGCGGCCGCTCGCAGCCCGAGCTGCGGCGCGAACGCGCGCAACCGCATGGTCGAAGTCGTGAATCGGATGCGCGGGGTCGGCGGTCGTGTCCTCGATGCCGAGCCCGGCCAAGCCCGCCTCGATGCCGGCGCGAACCGTCGCCGCGCACTCCTGCGGATCCGCACCGAATCCATCTTCGAGATCACCGTTGACCGGGAGACCGCTCGCGCGTTGCAAGAATGCGGCATGCGCGACGGCCTCGTCACGCGTTACGGCGTGAATCCCGTCTCGACGGCCGAGCGAAAAGGCAAGACCGAGCGACGTGCTTCCCAACGCTTCGAATCCGGCGCGCGCGAGCAAGACCGCCGACGCGCCATCCCATGCATTAGGCATGACGAACGCCGTCTGGCGTTCGTGCAACGAACGAAAACGTTCGTACGGTGACAGGTTCGTATCGCTCGTCGCCGCTTCTCCTATTCGGCCAGCATTTCGCTTGCGACGACGCTCACCGGAACCGTACCGTGTGAGAGCAGATCGTCGTGGAAGGCTTGCAGATCGAACGCGCTGCCTTTCTTTGCCTTGTATTGTGCGAGCAGCGCTTCGATCTGCGTCTTGCCGACGGCATAATCGAACGCCTGCCCCGGACCAAGCGCAAAACGGCTCACTTCCCCCTGCGCCGTCGCACGATCGACGCCGGCATTCGCCTCGAACCATGCAACCGCGCGCTCGAAGCTCCATTCTCCGGTTGCGAGTTTCGTATCGACGATAGCGCGAGCGCCGCGCAGCCGCTCGAACTGCGCGACGGCATAGCGCCCGTCGAGGTCGTTACCGTAAAGGCCGTCACGTTCGAGCAATGCCTCTTCATAAAACGCCCAGCCTTCGGCGAAGACGCCGTCGAAAGAGAAGCGGCGCACCGGATCGGGATTGTGTTTGGCGATCGATAGCTGCAAGAAATGCCCTGGGAAGCCTTCGTGTCCGCTGGTCATCAGGACGCGATCGCGATCGAAGTCTTCGAAGATGGCGCCAGTTGTCGCGGCCTTTGCCATTCGGGGATTGGGCGGCGGAACGAAATAGACGCCGTCGACCTGCTTTGAAAGAATCGGCGGCGGGTTCATCGATGCGCCAGGGAGGATCGGCAGAAGAAACGCCGGTGTCTCCTCGATCTTCATCTGGCCGACGTATGGCGGCACCGTCACGATGTGCTTGTCGGCAATGAAGGCGCGTAGAGTATCGAGTTGCGCCTGAAAGAACGCGAACTGCGCATCTTTCGTCGTGGGGGTCATGCCGCCGCCGTTGGCCGCGGCCTGCGTGGGATCCGAGAGGTTGACGCCTTTGGCCTTCGCCTCGGCTTGAATCTCGCGCTCTTGGGCGATGGCTGCGTCCAGTGTCCGGCGCCCGATGGCCGCAATCTGATCGGCATCGTAGGGCAAAAGCAGCTCGTCGCGCAGCATCGCGTTGTAGGCTGTCGCTCCCAGCTCGTAGTTGATCGGCCAGCTCGCCGCGTTACCACTCATCCATTTGGTCCATTGGGTCATCGCCGCAACCACCGCGTCGCGCGCCTTCTCAAAGCGCGCTTTTCGATCGGCCGGGAGCTGCGCGGCCATTGGCGTCAAGATGTAGTTGAAGAGGGCGGGCGCCATCGCCAGTTCTTGTACGGCGACCTGGGCTTGCAGACGTCCCGGATGGGTAATCAGCGGGCGCTGCGCGGCCATCCACGCCGGGGCCTTTTCCAGCCGCGAGATCATGTGATCCCACCAAACCGCCGGGTCCTGTTCGCCCATGTGGAGGATCATCGTGAAGACCACGCCGAGCACGGTCAGCGGCGGCCCAGACGGGTCCTTTCCGGCCTCCAGTTCGCCCAGCTGCCGAAGTTGCGCCGTGGCGAAGGCGCGCATCAGGCGCACGTCGTCGCGGTCTTGCAGCGTCGCGCCGGTCATGTCGATGGCGTCGACCTTCCGTTCGTACGTCGCGAGCGACCGCTTCATGTGGGCGATGCCCGCCGGGGTCGGATCGCTCCAGTCGCCGTCGTGGCTGTAGTCGCCGAGGAAGGTCGCGGCCTCGGGGTCAGCGGCCAAGAAATCGGCGATCGATTGGAGCTGGAGGGCGGAGATTTGCGCGCTCGGCGAGTTTTGAGCGGGTGCCGGAAGCGGCGGACAAACCAGAAATGCGGCCGCCAGGAGAGCGGCAAGAGCTCGGTGCTTCATGATCGCTCCTACGAGAGTCGAGCGAGGATTGTTTCGCCGGCCGTTCGGGTAGGCTGCATAGCATGCGCATAATTATTCTAGTGGCCGTTCTTCTCGGCCAGCTTTCCGTCAACGCCGCCGCGGCCGGCTGCGCCGGAGCCGACCCCGCGATCACATCGGTACGCGTGCAGAACGTCAGCAACGACGGCTCGGTTAACCACTACACGCTGGTCGGCAGGGTCACCAATCTCGGAAATCAGAAGCAGGCATCGAACGTCTTACAGTTCGTCGACATCTATCAGAACGGAACCCGGCTGGAGGATCGCGGCGTGCCGCCCCTAGCGCCCGGTCAATCCTACACGTTTTCGTACGTCTGGCAGCGTGCATCGGATGCGGGGACCAACACGACCACGTTCGACTTTAGAATCCGCATGACTTCGCCGTCGCCGGCCGGCAATGAGGACTGCAACCCGGGAAACGACACGTTCCGCCTAACTTTTTAGCTGCGTAGAGCTAACGGTGATCCGCTGCCCGGCGACGTAACCTCATGGGTTAATGCCAGGCACGCTCCGCATCGGGATCGACGTCGGGGGAACGTTCACCGATCTCGCCGCCGCCGAATCCTGGAGCGGACGAACCGTCACGCGCAAAGTTGCAAGCACTCCGCGCGAACCCCATCGCGCGGTCGTGGACGCGATCGCCTCACTCCTGGCGGATTATGGGGAGCCGCCGCAGATCGAACTGCTCGCGCATTCGACGACGATTGCAACAAACGCGTTACTCGGCCAGATGAATCTCGAGCTTCCGCGCGTCGCGCTCGTCACGACGCTCGGTTTTCGCGACGTTATCGAGATCGGCCGCCAAAATCGGAGCGAGCTCTATAACCTCTTCGGCGAACGGCCGCGTCCGCTGGTTGCGCGCAACGACCGGCTGACCGTGCGAGAGCGCGTCGATTTTCGCGGGAACGTCCTGCAGGCGCTGGAGGTGAGCGACGTCGAGCGTCTGTGCGAGGAGGTACGGGAACGCGGTGTCGCGACGGCCGCGATCTGCCTGCTGCACTCGTATGCAAACGATACGCACGAGCGGCGCATCGCGGAGGCCCTCTCTGCGGCGCTTCCCGGAATTCGTGTGACGATTTCGTCGCAGGTCGATCCGCAGTACCGCGAGTACGAGCGCTGCTCGACCACGGTCGTCAACGCGGTGCTCGCGCCGATCGTCGAAGAGTACCTCGAACGGCTAAACGCGGCGATTCGCGGTGCCGGCATCGAGGCACCGCTCTACATTATGCGCAGTGACGGCGGGCTTGCGGCCCACGGAACTCTCTCGCGACCCGCGGCGCTGATCGAGAGCGGCCCCGCAAGCGGCGCAATGGCCGCGGCGGCACTCGGGCGCCGAATCGGCGTGACGCGGCTGCTCTCGTTCGATATGGGCGGGACCACCGCGAAAGCCGGCGCGATCGTCGATGGCGTCGCCCAGGTCGTCGGAGAGTTCGAAGCCGCCGGCGCGACGCACAGCGGCCGCGCGATCAAAGGCAGCGGGTATCCCGTTCGCTTCCCGTTCGTCGACCTGGCAGAAGTGAGTGCGGGAGGCGGCACCATCGCGTGGCTCGATGATGCCGGTTCGTTGCGCGTCGGTCCGCTCTCAGCCGGCGCGGACCCGGGACCGGCGTGTTATGGACGCTCGGAGCAAGCTACGGTTGCCGACGCGAACGTCGTGCTCGGGCGTTTGAATCAAGAAGCACTGCTCGGCGGAGCATTTCCAATCGACGCCGCACGGGCACGATCGGCGGTCGAACGCCTCGCCCCGCCCTTGGGATTGAGCCTCGAAACGACGGCCGAGGGCATCGTCCGGCTAATCGACCACGCAATGGCGAAGGTTTTGCGGATTGTGACGATCGAGCGCGGCTTGGATCCGCGTGAGTTCGCGCTGGTCGCCTTCGGGGGCGCGGGGCCGTTGCACGCCTGTGCGGTGGCCGCCGAGTTGGGAATTTCGCGCATCGTCGTCCCGCAGCATCCAGGACTCTTCTCGGCGCGCGGTTTGCTGGAGGCAGATCTTCACACTAGCGACGTCCGTGCCGTGCTTCGATCGACAGGCGACGTGGATCGAGCTGCGTTGCGGCGTTGGTTCGAGGAGAGCGAAGAACGCGCGAGGGCCTCGCTGATCGAACAGGGCGTGCAGCGGCAAACGATTGCCTTTCGACGACAATGCGACGCCCGCTATCGCGGACAAAGTTTCGAGCTGACGATCGATTACGCCGACTCGCCCGAAGCGGTCGCGCTGCATTTCCACGAGGCGCACCGCGCTCGCTACGGTTACGACGTTCGCAGCGAGATCGTCGAACTGATAAACGCGCGGCTGACGGGGATGGGCGCGCTGCCCGCCGCCACTTTGCGTCCTTCGACGGAGATACGCGCCGTCGAAGAACGACGCGAAGCCACGCGTCGCGCCTGGGTCGACGGTTCTTTCGTCGCCGTTCCCGTTTTGCAACGCGCGGGGTTCAAGGAAGGCGAGCGAATCGAGGGGCCGGCAATCGTCGAAGAGTACGACTGCACGACGTACCTCGCGCCGCAGTGGTCGTTGACGGCGGATGCCGACCTGCTGATCTTGGAGAAGAGGGCGAAATGATCGATCCGATCGTCGCTGAGATCGTGAGTGCAGCGCTCGTCTATGCCAGCGAAGAGATGGGGCTTGCCGTGCGCAATAGCGCCTACTCCCCGAACATCAAAGAGCGGCTCGACCACTCCTGCGCGCTTTTCGACCGTGACGGCCGTTTGATCGCGCAAGCCGAGCACATTCCGGTCCACCTTGGCTCGCTCCCGTGGGGGCTCAAACGCATGCTCGAGGTCATCGCGCGCGAACACGGCGGCGTTCGCGAGGGCGAGATGTGGGTTGCGAACGATCCCTACGTGACGGGCACTCATCTCAACGACGTCACGCTTTTGCGGCCGATCTTCGACGGAGGACGCCTGACCGCGTTTGCCGCCAATAAGGCGCATCATGCGGACGTCGGCGGCGCGGCGCCGGGCTCGATGCCGGCCGATGCGGCGGACCTCTTTGCCGAAGGCGTCGTCGTTCCACCGATGCGTTTGCTGCGTGAAGATCGTGTCGTCGCCGAGACGATCGCGCTCTTTCGCGCGAATTCGAGAACGCCCGATGCTTGCAGCGGCGATCTTCGGGCGCAGATCGCCGGCAACCACACCGGCGAACGGCGGCTGCTCGAGCTTGTGAATCGCTACGGATCCCAAACGTTCGCCGAAGCAGTCGCACACGCGCTGGACGGCAGCGAGCGTGCGATGCGCGCCGCGCTTCGTAAGATCGGCGACGGTGTTTTCCACGCGACGGACTATCTGGAAGATCGCCGGGGCGAGCCCCGCATCGCGATCGCATTGCGGCTGGAGCTGCGCGACGGCAGCGCGCTGCTCGACTACGCCGGCACCTCCGCGCAGTGCGGCTTTCCGCTCAACGCCGTGTTCGGCGTGACGCTTTCCGGCGTCCATTACGCGTTGCGTGCCATCACCGACCCGACGATTCCGATGAACGAGGGGTGCTTTCGTCCGGTCGAGGTTCGCGTGCCCGAAGGCACGCTGCTCAATCCGCGCCGTCCGGCACCCGTCTCGGGCGGCAACGTCGAGACCAGCATGCGCAACGCCGAGGTCGTCCTGCAAGCATTGGCGTGCGCCGTTCCCGAGCGCGTGCCGGCCGGCAGCGGCGGCACGATGAGCAACGTGATGCTCGGCGGAACGCGCCCCGACGGGCGAACGTGGGCCTTCTACGAAACCAACGGCTGCGGCTCGGGCGGGCGTCCGAACGCCGATGGCATCGACGCCATCCACTGCCACATGACCAATACGCTCAACACGCCGATCGAAGCGGTCGAACGGGAGTTTCCGTTGCGGATCACGCGCTACGAAATCGCGGAAGGTACCGGCGGTGCCGGCCGGCATCGCGGCGGCAACGGGCTGATCCGCGCGATCGAGCTCACCGAAGGCACCGCGCAAGCAACGCTGCTGGCCGATCGCCATAACGTGCAGCCGCCGGGCGCGCGCGGGGGAGAGCCCGGCTCTTGCGGACGGCACACCCTGCAACGTGATGGAAACACGACGCGTCTCGCTGCAAAGACGAGCCTGCCGCTGCAGCCCGGAGACACGCTGACGATTCAAACACCGGGCGGCGGCGGCTACGGTCCGATCGAGCCTAACCCGAGCGAGGTGAGTAAGCGCCTGTAGCCGCAAGGCGACCTAGGCTTCGGGAAAAATACTGCCCCGGCGCCGTGCAGTTTCACTTGGCAAGACGTGCCCCCCATGAGAGAATACGCACATGAAGAACCGCCGGATGCATATCGCGGACGGGCTCTCGTTCGTTCAACTGATGGTTTTGGTGATGGCTGGGTGCGCCGGGGGCTCGATAGGATCCGGTGCCGGCGGACCACCGCTTGGCAGCGTCTCGCCGGCCTCGGGGACCTCTGCATACATCCAGCACGTCGTCATCGTGGTTCAAGAGAATCGCAGCTTCGACGACTTCTTCGCGACCTTTCCCGGCGCCGATGGAGCAACCGGGGGATGCGCGGAGCCCCGAACGAACCTGGTCCGGCGATTGGCGACGACCTCTAACGGGTGTCCCAGCGGCGACACGTACATACCGCTGAAGTCTGCTCCTCTCGACTCTTTGAGCTTAGGACACCAGCATAATGCGTTCGTGCATGAGTACGACAAAGGAAAGATGGACGGCTTCGATGAGGTACAGCTGGCGCTCAAGAAAGGCACGAAAGTGCCCGCTGGCACCTACGGCTACCGGTACGTCGATCCAAGCGACATCCCGGAGTATTGGTCCATCGCCGGCCAATACGTTCTGGGCGATCATATGTTCACGACCCAAAGCAGCGATAGCTTCACGGCTCATCAGGACCTCATCGCTGCGGGGACGCCGGTCGGCACCGCAGGCGATAACGTTATCGATTTTCCGACGCCAGCCTCGTGGGGATGCGAGGCGTCGCCGCCGGGAACGGTAACGTCGCTGATCACTCCAGCCGGCAGAGAGCTCAGGGGCAAGGGGCCCTTTCCGTGCTTTAGGTACTCGACCATACGCGATCTCCTCGACGCCAAAGACGTGTCGTGGCTCTATTTTACGAGCACGGCGAACGGCGACACGTGGGATGCGTACGAGGCAATCAATGCCGTGCGCAATGGCCCAGAATGGTCGACGAACATCATAAAGCCCGAAACTCAATTCTTCAACTACGTTTCGGGCGGCACGCTGCCCGCCGTCTCCTGGGTAATACCCGATGCGATCAACTCCGATCATCCGGGAAATCACAGAGATACCGGTCCGTCCTGGGTGGCCAGCGTCGTGAATGCGGTCGGCGAGAGTTCCTACTGGCCGAACACCGTGGTGATCGTCGTTTGGGACGACTGGGGCGGAGAGTACGACAACGTGCCGCCTCCGCAGCTCGACGGCCAGGGGCTTGGCATTCGGGTTCCAATGCTGCTCGTCTCCGCGTACGCGAGGGAGACCTCGCCGAGCCAACCCGGGTACGTCTCGCACACGCAATACGAGTTCGGCAGCATTCTCAAGCTCATCGAAGGCAACTGGAATCTCGGAACTCTCGGCAGGACGGATAAGCGCGCCAATAGCCTCCTCGACTGTTTCGATTTTACGCAGCCGCCGCGCTCCTTCACGCCGATTGCCAGCAAATACTCAAAGGCGTACTTCCTGAAGCAGCCGCCGTCGGGCTTGCCGGTCGACGACTACTGATTTCGGCTAGCTGAGGCGAAAAACCACACGGGGTAGACGGCCCCGGCTCGGCATGGCTTTCTGTGGGCAAAAGGAACCCTCGCGCGCACCACGCGGGTTCGCTAGTGTCCTCGTTTGTTCATGTACTTACGACTGGGACTGGCGTACGCAGTTGCGGGAGGCGACCGGCTCGTAACGGGAAGCGCGCGCCCCGTGCGCTTTTGACTTGGCAAGACTACCTCGGCGTGAGAGAATGCTGCACATGGTAAACCGAATGCGTATCGCAAGCGGGCTCTCGGCCGTTGGACTAACGGCCGCCTTGGTGACGGCCGGCTGCACCCAAGGACCGATGGGCTCCAGCACCGGCGTCCCACCACTTGGCAGCGTCTCGCCGGCCTCGGGGACCTCTGCATACATCCAGCACGTCGTCATCGTGGTTCAAGAGAACCGCAGCTTCGACGACTTCTTCGCGACCTTTCCCGGCGCCGATGGAGCAACCGGGGGATGCGCGGAGCCCCGAACGAACCTGGTCCGGCGATTGGCGACGACCTCTAACGGGTGTCCCAGCGGCGACACGTACATACCGCTGAAGTCTGCTCCTCTCGACTCTTTGAGCTTAGGACACCAGCATAATGCGTTCGTGCATGAGTACGACAAAGGAAAGATGGACGGCTTCGATGAGGTACAGCTGGCGCTCAAGAAAGGCGCGAAAGTGCCCGCTGGCACCTACGGCTACCGGTACGTCGATCCAAGCGACATCCCGGAGTATTGGTCCATCGCCGGCCAATACGTTCTGGGCGATCATATGTTCACGACCCAAAGCAGCGATAGCTTCACGGCTCATCAGGACCTCATCGCCGCGGGGACGCCGGTCGGCGACAAAGGCGATAACGTTATCGATTTTCCGACGCCGGGCTCGTGGGGATGCGAGGCGTCGCCGCCGGGAACGGTAACGTCGCTGATCACTCCAGCCGGCAGAGAGCTCAGGGGCAAGGGGCCCTTTCCGTGCTTTACGTACTCGACCATACGCGATCTCCTCGACGCCAAAGACGTGTCGTGGCTCTATTTTACGAGCACGGCGAACGGCGGCACGTGGGATGCGTACGAGGCAATCAATGCCGTGCGCAATGGCCCAGAATGGTCGACGAACATCATAAAGCCCGAAACTCAATTCTTCAACTACGTTTCGGGCGGCACGCTGCCCGCCGTCTCCTGGGTAATACCCGATGCGATCAACTCCGATCATCCGGGAAATCACAGAGATACCGGTCCGTCCTGGGTGGCCAGCGTCGTGAACGCGGTCGGCGAGAGTTCCTACTGGCCGAACACCGTGGTGATCGTCGTTTGGGACGACTGGGGCGGAGAGTACGACAACGTGCCGCCTCCGCAGCTCGACGGCCAGGGGCTTGGCATTCGGGTTCCAATGCTGCTCGTCTCCGCGTACGCGAGGGAGACCTCGCCGAGCCAACCCGGGTACGTCTCGCACACGCAATACGAGTTCGGCAGCATTCTCAAGCTCATCGAAGGCAACTGGAATCTCGGAACTCTCGGCAGGACGGATAAGCGCGCCAATAGCCTCCTCGACTGTTTCGATTTTACGCAGCCGCCGCGCTCCTTCACGCCGATTGCCAGCAAATACTCAAAGGCGTACTTCCTGAAGCAGCCACCGTCGGGCTTGCCGGTGGACGACTACTGAGTTGGGTTGACTGGCCGCTCCAAACCGAAGCGAGCCGCACAGAGCAGATCCACGACGCGGATCGCGCTGCGACGGGGTGAGAAGCGGCGTCGCGAGTCTGCAGCGACTAGGTCGCCGTACCAGGCTCGCGCACCCGCATCGTTGACGAAACGCGTAGTTGCGTTCGGTAACTCCGATCGCTGCGCGAAAATCGCAACGTCGGCGGCGAAGATCGACCGCAACCCGTCGTGAGGAAGCACCACGGCCGGAATCCCGGCTTGCCCTAACAGCACGTTGCCGAACGCGGCATCATCGGCTAACCCGCAATGAACGACGCAGGCAACGGGGATGCGCTCTCCGCCGAGCAACATCTCCGGCGTAACCTGCACGACGGGATACCCCAGATCGACGCGTAGATCGTCCGGGGCGCCCACGAGTCCGATCGTCGCGCACGACGGATCGTCCGAGCGGCTTACCCCGCAAGCGGCGACGCTATCGGCCGAAGCGCAAGGCAGCCATGGAACCTCGATGTCGATCGAGCCAAACGTGCGAATCGAAGGAAAGGCCTTCGTACCTCGCTCGATCGTGACTCCCGGCTGCGGGACTTCTCGCGAAAACCACTCGATCGATGCGGCTTGCCGAAAACGCCGGTCGAACCAGCGCCTGCGTCCTAGCGGAGCACGCCCGACGGGATGACCGAAGGCGCGCAGCGCCGCCACGAGGTCTGCGCGCGCCGCCGCAAGTAACGGTTCGGCGCGCGCGTTCTCCGGCATCGTTATCGCCCCGACCTCGCCGCGCCGCGTTCGCGGCAGCGATGCAAGGCACGAGTCCCACCGTCGATAGAAGCGCTCCTCGTTCTCGCGTTCTCGATCGAATCGACCCGCCGAAGCGCCTTCGTAGTGCGCGAAACGAGCCTCGGCAACGTACGCGATTGCCGTGCCGCGTTCGCGCGCTCGCAGGCAAAGGTCGACATCCTCAAAGCCGTTGACGAACGACTCGTCGAATCCGCCATCCTCGAGGAACCAATCCCTGCGCACGACCATGGCTGCGCCGGAGACGCCCAACGCGTCACGCGAAGTCGTGACGCCGGCGAGCGCTGAAGGCAAATTGCGACACGAATAGTGCCAATGTGCGTTGCCCAGCAGAACGAAGCCCGCAGCTTGCGTCACGCCGTCCTCGAAGAAAAGCGCTCCGCCCGCGACGGAAACCTCGGGCCGGTCGAAGGCCATCACCAGCGGCGTCAGGGCATCGCCGAGCGGATAGGCATCGTTGTTGAGAAAGAGCACGAGCGGCGCCTCCGCGATGCGCGCGCCTGCATTACACGCTCCGGCAAAGTTACGGTTCGTCTCGTGGCGGAGATAGCGCACCCGCGGGAATGCAGCGATCGCCTCCGGCGTTTCGTCGGTCGAAGCGTTGTCGACCACAATGGTCTCGAAAGGCACGGAACCGGATCGATGCAGCCGGTCCAACTCACTCAAACAGCGCGCGGTGAGCCACCAGTTGTCGTAGACCGGAATAACGACGCTAAGCTGCGCCAACGCGAACTTGTTCCAGCAGTTCCTGCTTCGTTTCGGGGACCATCGTGCGCACGAAGACGATCGTCACGATGCAGAGCGCCGCATAAGCCCCAAACGTCGCCGGGCTTCCAAGACGCTCGACCATCGACAAAAAGGACTGCGAAACCGCAAAGTTTCCCACCCAGTTGGCAAGCGTCGAAACCGACATTCCGGTACCGCGCACCGGTAGCGGAAAGATTTCGGAGATCAGCAGCCAGAGAATAGGGCCGAAGCTGAACGCAAAGCAGCCCACGTAGGCCATCATGCTGATGAGTGCGATCGTGCCCAGCGAACCGGAGAGGTGCGGCTGCGAGAATGCGTACGCCATGACGGTCAGTGCCACGAACATGCCGCTGAGCCCGGCATAGAGCAACGGCTTACGTCCGATGCGGTCGACGAAGAAGATCGCGACGAGCGTCATCCCGCAGTTTACGGCACCGACCAGCGACTGCGCCAAAATCGAGGCGGCGGCAGATCCGACGCCTGCCATCTCGAAGATGCGTGGTCCATAATAGATGACCGAGTTGATGCCGGTGATTTGCTGCAAGACCGCCAGCGCGACACCGAGGATGAGCGCCGGCCGGATCGCAGGGCTCAGCAATGCACGAAGACCGCCGCGTTTCACTTTCAGGCTCTCCAAAATGGAAGCTTCTTCACGTTCGCTGGCGCCTTCGTCGTCGTAAATGCGCTGCAGTTCTTCGCGAGCGAGCGGGTCGCGTCCAACCTTGAACAGATAGCGCGGGCTCTCCGGCATACGAATCATTCCACCCATCAAGATCAACGACGGAATGACGGCCAGGCCCAACATCCAGCGCCACCGCGCGCCGCCCGCAAGCAGGTAATCGACGATATACGCCGCGAGAATGCCGATCGTGATCGCGAATTGGTAGAGCGAGACCAACGCGCCGCGCACCGGTGCGGGTGCGACCTCGGAGATGTAGAGGGGCGCCACGACGGAGCTCAAGCCGATCCCCAGGCCGACGACGAAGCGCCCGCAGAGGAGCATTGCCTCGTTTCCCGCTAACGCCGAAAGCAGCGCACCGAGCAAGAAGATGACGCCGGCCCCGAAAAGCGTCGGACGCCGGCCGATGCGGTCGGCTACGGAGCCTGAGACGGCCGAGCCGACGATGCAGCCGATCAAGACGACGCTGATCGTAAAAGCCTGAAGGCGGTTGTCGAGAGCGAACTGCTTGCTGATGAAAAGAATCGCGCCGGAGATCACGCCGGTGTCGTAGCCGAAGAGCAAGCCCCCCAGCGCTGCGATCGACGCTACGAGCAAAACGTACGCTCTCATGCAGGCGCTTTTGCAAGCGGCGTGCGAACGCTCCTCCAATGGCGCTCGAGATCGAGATTCCGGCTGCGCTCGCATACGCCCGCACGCACGCGTTGCATGCGATCGTTATCGCGCTCGGCGACGAGATCGTCGCGCAGGAGTACGGCGCGGGCTTCGACGTAAACAAACCGCATTCGCTCTATAGCGGAACGAAGAGCTTTTGGGGTCCCGCGGCGCTCTGCGCGCACGAGGATGGACTGCTCGAACTCGACGAGACCGTCGCCGCGACATTTGCCTCTTGGCGCGACGATCCATGGAAGCGCCGCGTCACGTTGCGGATGCTGCTCTCGCTTACGGCCGGCTTTGGTTTCGGCGGCTTAGGTGCGGCCGTCCCGGAGTACGAGCGCGCCCTGGTGACGCCGCTGAAAAACGAGCCGGGCTCTCGGTTTACGTACGGCGGCGTTCCCTTTCAAGTCTTTGGCGCCGTGCTCGCGCGCAAGCTCGCCGATCGCAGGCTGACCCCGCACGACTATCTGCGCGAGCGCGTTCTCGATCCGGCCGGCGTCCGGGTGGCGAGCTGGCGCAGCCTAAAGGACGGAACACATCCGCTGCCGACCGGCGCATCGCTCTGCGCCATGGACTGGCTCGCCTACGGACGCTACGTCGCGCGCGCGGCCGACCGTCTCGCGCCGTGCTTCGAGGGCTCTGCGGCTAACGCGCGCTATGGTCTGGGCTGGTGGCTGGGCGCTCGCGAGTTTACCCCGAGCACCGTCGAGGGGCCGAAGGATCTGGTCTACGCGAGCGGCTCCGCGGGCCAAGCGCTCTACGTCGTGCCGTCACTCGATTTAACGGTCGTACGTTTCGGCGCGAGCGCCTCGTTCCGCCACGAAACGTTCTTGCGGCGGCTCAAGGTGACACGGGCGTCGCGCCGTCGACCGGCTTGATGCCGGCATTCTTCAAGGCAGTCTGGAGCGGCGAAAGCAGCCCGACGTAGTCGTTGTACTGCGCGACCGCCGCGGCGTATGCGGCGTCGAAGCGCCGCGCATAGTCGAGCTGCTCCGCCGTCGGAGGAAGCTGCGGGCCGCCAAAGCCGGTGCGCGGAATCGACTCGCGCAGCGAACCTCCGCGCTGGATCGAATCCTCGTCGTTCTTATAGTCGGCGGTGAATGCGGAGAATACCGGGCTCCAGCCCTGCTGCGCGGCGGTAACCTGACTCGCAATCGCCGCATCGTTCTTTGCCGATGCGGCAACGCGCGTCAGCGACTTCTTGATCGCGTCCAGGTTGTTGAGAACCTCGTCGATCTTCCCGTAGATCGTCGAATACTTGCGCGCGAAGGCATAACCGGATTCGTACTGCTGTTGCGTCCATTGGTCGCGTGGATCGGACCTCACCGTAACCCTTTGCGTCAGCGTTTGTGCACCCATCGCCAAGCGAATGGTGTACGTTCCCGGCACGACGCTCGGACCCGTCTTGGGCCCTTGGTACTCCTCACGCGCGGCGCCGTGCCACTTCGCCGGCGCGTCCTCCGTGAAATCCCAAACGTAACGGTTGATGCCGGCCTTGTTGGGAACGTAGGGCTCTTCTTTGCCCTTTACTTTATGCGTGCCGCTCACGGTGCGAATGACGGTGCCGCCGGCATCGAGAATTTGCAATGAAGGCGCCTTCTTCTGTGGTGCCGTCTGATAAAAATCGACGATCGCACCCTTTGGCGGGTTGTCGCCGGCGAACTGCGTGTAGATTCCGGGATCGTTGGAATGGTAATGATACTCGTAGGCCACTCGCGGTGCGAAGAGCATGCTTCCCGCGCGCTCTGCGCTGCCGAGCTGCTGCACGGAGTCGAGGTCGTCGAGAATCCATGCGTCGCGGCCGTGCGTCGCGATGACCAAGTCGTTGAATTCGGGTTGGATCCGGATGTCGCGCACCGAGACGGCGGGAAGATTGATTCGGAAATCTTGCCAGCGAGCGCCGTTGTCGAGCGAGATCCAAAGGCCGTTCTCGGTTCCCGCGTAGAGCAAATACGGGTTGCGAGTATCGGGACGGATCGTGCGCGCGTACTGATCCCCAGGCAGTCCATCGACGATTTTCGTCCAGTGCGCGCCGTAATCGTGCGTGGCGTAAACGTAGGGAGCGTAGTCTCCCACGCGATGGTTATCCGCAACTGCATACGCCGTTCCGGCAACCAGCGGCGACGGCGCGACGGTTTCGAAGCGCGCGAACTGCGGCGCCCCGGGCGGTGTAACGTTTTGCCAATGCGACCCGCCGTCGCGCGTCAGTTGAACGTAGCCGTCGTCGGTGCCGACCCAAATCTCGCCCTGATCAATCGAGGAACCCTCGATGTAGAGGATCGTGTCGGAGTACTCGGCCCCGGAAACGTCCTTCGCCAGCGGCCCTCCGGAGGGCAGTTGGTGCTCGGTAATATTGCGCGTAAGATCGGGGCTTATCGGCCGCCAGGTTTCGCCGCGGTCGGTCGACTGAAAAACGACGTTCCCGCCAAACCACGCGACGTGGCCGTCCCAAGGCGCAAACGCAATCGGCGAATCCCAATTGAAGCGGTACGCCGCTTTGCTCAAGTCAAACGGACCGAGAAAGCTCCCGGGGAATGAGTCGTATGGCCGAATGAAGCGGCTGATGCCGGTCCTGCGATCGAAAAGGGTGACCGCTCCATCCTCCAAATCGGCCCAAATGTAGTTCGGGTCGATCGGGTCGGGAACCGTCCACATTCCGTCGCCGCCGACGACGTTGATCCAATGGCGGTTGAGGATGCCTTCGTCGTCGAGCGAATTGGATGGACCACAAAAACCGTTGTTATCCTGGAAGGCCGCGCAGACGGTGTACGGGTTTTCATTGGAGAGACCGACGTGATAGATCTGGCCGATCGTTAGGTTCCGCGAAAACGACCAGTGTTCGAGGTCGGTCGTGAGCGCGAATCCACCATCCTCACCGGTGATGATCCGCTTGGGCTGGTTGGGAGCGATCCAGATCGCGTGATAATCGACGTGAACGTCCTTGGCGATCTCCTTGAACTTGCGGCCGCCGTCTTTGCTCTCGGAGAGCATCTCCGAAACCGCGTAGACGTGTTCGGGATTCTTCGGATCCACGGCAATGTGCGTGAAGTAAAATGGACGCTGATCGACCAGCGTATCGTCACTGGTCATTTTCCAGCGCGCGCCGGCGTCGTCGGAACGCCATAGAATCCCACCCGCCGCTTCGATCAGCGCAAAGATCCGGCTCGGACGGCTGGGCGCGATCGCCAAGCCGATACGACCGGTGAACCCCTGCGGCAATCCGTGGCCGCTGAGCTTTCTCCAGGTGCGGCCGCCATCCGTCGATTTGTAGAGCCCGTCGTCGGGGCCGCCGCTGGTGAAGGTCCACGGGACGCGGCGAAAGTGCCACATACCTGCGTAGACGATCTTCGGATCTACCGGATTGATCGCGACGTCGCTCGCGCCGCTCGCCGGACTGAGATAGAGCGACTTGCTCCAGCTCGATCCGCCATCAAACGTGACGTAGACGCCGCGATTCGTCGAATCTTTGAACGGATCGCCGAACGCGCCGACGACGACGTGGCGCGAATCGCGCGGATCGATTGCGATGCGCGAGATGCTCCATACGCCGGCCAAGCCCACACGCCGCCACGTCTTTCCGCCGTCGCTCGATTTGTAGAGCCCGTCGCCGTAGCTGACGTCGTTGCGCGGGTTCGCTTCGCCGGTTCCCGCCCAGACCACGCGCTCGTTCGTCGGATCGATGGCGACGGCGCCGATCGCCGAAATCGCCTGCTTTTCAAAGACGGGTTGCCACGTCGCGCCGCCATTGACCGAGCGCCAAACGCCGCCGCCGGCGGTTCCGAGATAATAGAGCTGATCGTCTTGCGGGGTTCCCGCCACTGCGGCGACGCGGCCACCCGCGATCGCCGGTCCAATCGAACGCCACGACAGATTCGCGTAGGCGGCGGCCGCGAAGAGTATCGTCGAAACGAGCATTAGAGGGCCTTCACTTCCTTGGCAGACGACAGCGCTTTCATCCCGGCTTGTTGCAACGCCGTATTAACACCCGGCAAGACGCCGGTCACGAATGTATTGTAGCGGCCGATACCGTTGCGGTAATCCACGTCGACGCGCGACAGGAAGTTAACAACCGCCGGCGTGACGAGGCCCTGCGCGGCCTGAAACGCGCCAAGAATGTCTTCGTGCAATGCCGTCTCGTCCTCCGTCCCTTCGCCTCGAACGTTCACGGCGAGGGAACTAAAGAGCGTCTGTCGCGCCTGCGACGCGTCCTCGATCTTGGCCGTCAACGGGGCGTTGTTCGCCTTCTTTGCAGCCGCGAGCGCGGTATCGATCGACTTCTTGAGCTCGTCGAGCGTATTGAGCACGGTATCGACCTGCGATAGGTGGGACATCTGACGCATCGACTCGTCGAAGCTGCGCTGATACTCGGCCTGCGTGAATGCAGAACGCGGATCCGGCTCGACTTTCGCACGCTGCAAGTAGGTTCGCCCCGAAAGCGTCAAGCGCACGGAGTAGAGGCCCGGTACGACTCCCGGCCCGGTCTGGGGGTTGAGAAAGTCCTGCGTCTCGCCGTTCCATTTTACCGGCCCGTTGACGTTGAAATCCCAGGTGTAACGGTTCAGGCCGGCTTTGTTGGGAACGTAGGGGCGGTCCTTACCGCCGACTTTGTGAGTTCCGGAAATCGTGCGGATCACGCGGCCGAAGCTGTCGAGGATGTCGATTCTCGGCGCATCTTTTTGAGGCTGCGCTTGATAGAAGGTGATCGTCACCCCGTACGGCGGGTTATCCGCCGCGAAGTTCGTGTAGACGCCATCGTCGTTGGGATGCAACGACCACTCGTAGGCGACTTTCGGAGCAAAGAGTCGGCTTTTTTGCGCGACCGCTTCCATAAGCTCTTGCACCGGCGTCATATCGTCCATGATGAAGACGTCGCGCCCGTGCGTCGCGATGACGAGGTCGTCGTATTGCGGCTGTAACCGAATGTCGTGCACGGAAACCGGAGGCAGACCGTTTTTGAACGATTGCCAGGTCGCCGCACCGTCGAACGAAATCCACATTCCCTCTTCGGTGCCGAGATACACGATGTTGCGATTTCTGATATCGGGGCGAATCGCCCGAACCCACTGACCGGCCGGGAGGCCCGCGACGACCTTCGTCCAGTGACTGCCGTAATCGTGCGTGACGAAGGCGTACGGCGCATTGTCGCCGGTGTAATGTCCGTCGGCGATCGCATACGTCGTCCCCGCGACGAGCGTCGAGGGCGCGACGGTCGCAAAGCGCGCGAACTCGGGGGCTCCGGGAGGCGTGACGATGGCCCAATGCTTTCCGCCATCGCGTGTCAGCTGAACGAGCCCGTCGTCGGTGCCGACCCAAATCTCGCCCCTGGTTCTCGTCGAGCCTTCGATGTCGAGAATCGTGTCGCTGTATTCCGCGCTGGAGACGTCGTTCGTGATCGGGCCGCCGGCGGGTTGCTGGTGCGATTTGAGATTGCGCGTGAGGTCGGGACTGATCGCGCGCCAGGATCTTCCGCGATCGGTCGTTTGGAAGACGACGCTGCCGCCTAACCAGCCGACGTTCTTGCGCCAGGGATCGAACGCGATCGGCGATTCCCAGTTGAATCGATACTTGCTCGTCGCGAGTTCCCACGACTCTTTACCCGTTTGAAGGTAGGGCTGTGCCGACCACTGATCTTGCGTCACGCGGTTGTAAACGGTAAGCGAACCGTTCTGGGAGTCCGACCAGAGCCAGTTCGGATCGTCGGGTTCGGGAATGCTCCATTCGCCGTCGCCGCCTGACGAAGCGATCCACGCCTTGTTCTGAATGCCGGAAGGATCGAGCGAGTTCGACGGACCGCACCAGGCGCCGTTGTCTTGCAGGCCCGCGCAAACCGTATACGGATTATCGTTGCCGAGTCCGACACGGTAGACTTGGCCGATCGGCAAGTTGGCCGAGAAGAACCAATTGTCGCCGCCGTCGAGCGTAAGGGCGTAGCCGCCGTCCTCGCCGGTCATGATGCGCGAGGGGTCGTTCGCTGCGATCCAAATAGCGTGATAGTCCACGTGCACGGACTGCGCGATCGCCTTGAACGTTTTTCCGGCGTTGGTGCTCAGCATCAACTGAAAGGAGACCGCGTAGACGTGGTCGGCGTTCTTCGGATCGACCGCGAGGTGCGAGAAGTAGAACGGGCGCGCGTCGACCGACGAGTTGTCGCTGACCATCGTCCAGTTGGCGCCGCCATCGTCGGAGCGCCACAGCACGCCGGCCTTCGATTCAATCACCGCGTACACGCGGTTGCCGTTGCTCGGTGCGACCGCTAAACCAATGCGTCCCATCGGGCGCGCAGGCAGGCCGTGTCCCACGAGCTCGGTCCAACTCCCGCCGCCGTCGGTCGACTTGTAGAGGCCGTCCTCTTCTCCGCCGCTGACAAACGTCCACGGCCGGCGCTGGAACTTCCAGATGCCGGCGTAGAGCACGCTCGGATCCTGGGGGTTCATGGCAAGGTCCGATGCGCCGCTTTCCGGCCCGACGTAGAGCGTCTGCTTCCACGTCCTTCCACCGTCGTCGGTAACGTAAATGCCGCGCTGCGGGCTATCGCTGAACGTGTCGCCCAATGCGGCGACGACGACGTGGTTGTGATTGCGCGGGTCGACGACGATCCGCGTGATGTACTTCGTCTCTTTGAGGCCGGTATTGGTCCAGTGGTCGCCGCCGTCGGTCGTCTTGTAAACGCCGTTGCCATAACTGACGTCGTTGCGCGGATTACCTTCGCCCGTTCCAACCCAGACGGTGTCGTTGTCGGTTGGATCGATCGTCACCGCACCGATTGCCGCAACGTCTTGATCGTCGAAGACTGGAGTCCACGTTTGTCCGCTATTGGCCGATTTCCAAACTCCGCCGCCCGCAGCGCCGACATAATAGAGTTTTGGATCCGTCGCGGAACCGGCGACCGCCGCAACGCGTCCTCCGCCCGCGGCGGGACCGATTTCGCGCCACGTCATGTTTGCAAACGGAGGCCCAGGCGTCGGTGTCGGCGAGGGTGACGGCGACGGCGAAGCCGACGCCGGCCTCGGAGGCACCGGCGACGCCGGCAAAGGTGACGCGACGGGATTTGCCGCGTAAAGCGACGTCGCAAGCAGCAACGGAACGATCAACTCCAAACCCTCTTCTCTAAATCAATGCACTGCAAATCAATGTGCGGGTGCGGCGTGGTGCTTCGCTTGATACATCGGAACGTTCACGTGAATCGCATACCACTGAGACCACGCGATCATTCCACACATTACGATGAACAGGAACAGAAGGACGGCGAGAGCGCGACGCGAACCCACCGGCCCCATATGCGCAGGACTATTCTGAGCCTCCTGGCTACGGTCGGCTTTTCGATAGGGCAACTGCTGCTTCCGGCGCAGGCGGCCAATCGAGCGGTACCTGCCACGCCCATTGCCGTCGCGGTCTACGCGGGCGTTCTGAGCCACATCAATCCGCAGCTCCCGCGCTGGCAGAGCCGGGATCTGGCGCGCCGCGTTCTTCTCAACGCGGTGCGCTGGCGCATCGATGCCAACATGCTGGTGGCCATCGTTACGGTCGAATCCCGCTGGCACACGCACGCCCTTTCGCGCGCCGGCGCCATCGGGCTCGGACAGCTGATGCCGGGTACGGCGGCGCTGCTCGGCGTTAACCCCCACGACCCGGCGCAGAATATCTCCGGTGCCGCGCGCTATCTTCGCGGCTTAGTCGGGCGGTTTGGAACGAAACACTACGACCTCGTCTTCGCCGCCTACAACGCAGGACCGAAAGCGGTGAGCGAGTACGGCGGCATTCCGCCGTTCGACGAAACGCAGAACTACGTCGTGCGCGTCCTGGAAACGTGGGAGCGGCTTTCTAAAACCGTTCGTCTTCCGGCCAACGCTTACGCCGTCGCGTCACCCGTTCGCGGAGCCGACCTCGCTTATTGGCTCGAAGGCCCCCCGACCCAGTAAAGAATCGTTTCCACCGCCGGGGCCAAATCGTGGGGTCCATCGACCCGTAACGGGATCGCGCCGGCGTTTCGCGCCGCCTCGACGTCGCTCTCGCGATCGCCGACGACGACGCAGCAGGCCGGATCCACCCCAAGCGCCCGCGCGGCATCGAGAATCAGTTTTGGCTTGGGCTTGCGGCACTCGCACGCATCTTCCGGAGAATGCGGGCAGACGAAGAATCCGGCGAAGGGGCCAAGCAGCTCCTCCACGCGGCGATTGACGGCGTCGACCGCTTCGCGCGTGATGAAGCCGCGACCGATGCCGCTCTGATTGCTCACGATGGCCAGCGGCAAGCCGGCGGCGCGCAGACGGTCGAGCAACGCGCGCGCGTTCGGCGCCGCCTCGACGCGCTGCGGATCGCCGTTGAAGGGCACGTCGACCACGATCGTTTCGTCGCGATCGAAGAGTACTGCACAGACTCGGGGCATGCCGCCCTCGCTAATTCTCAGATTAATCGCTCGGGCGGCATGCCCACTCGTCTTTACAGGGTTCTTCAAAATTCCTTAGCGGCGAGCGAGCGAAGCGAGCGCAGTCCTGAGCGGATCATAAGACTGGGTTCAGTGGAGACTTCGGTAAGTCGAAGGGCACAGCGATGTAGACTTCGGAGCCGCTTTCGATAAACTCGCGCGATTTTTCTGCCATCCCTTGCTGCGCGTACTCGCGTACTTCTTGCGTAATCTTCATCGAACAGAAGTGCGGGCCGCACATCGAGCAAAAGTGCGCGATCTTCGCCCCGGGCGACGGGAGCGTTTCGTCGTGGAAATCACGTGCCGTTTCCGGATCGAGCGAAAGATCGAACTGATCCTGCCAGCGAAACTCAAAACGCGCCTTTGAGAGCACGTCGTCCCAGTGCGCGGCGCCTTTGTGTCCTTTCGCGAGATCGGCCGCGTGGGCCGCGATCTTATACGCGATGACCCCGTCCTTGACGTCCTTCTTATTGGGTAAGCCAAGGTGTTCTTTGGGCGTGACGTAGCACAGCATGGCGGTGCCGTACCAGCCGATCATCGCGGCGCCGATGGCGCTGGTAATGTGATCGTAACCGGGAGCGATATCGGTGACGAGCGGCCCCAGGGTGTAGAACGGCGCCTCCTTGCAGACCTCGAGCTGCCTGCGCATGTTCTCTTCGATCATCTGCATCGGCACGTGACCGGGCCCCTCGATCATCACCTGCACGTCGTGCTTCCAAGCGATGCCGGTGAGTTCGCCGAGGGTTTCGAGCTCGGCAAACTGCGCCGCGTCGTTGGCGTCGGCCGTGCAGCCGGGGCGCAAGCCGTCGCCGAGCGAGAAGGCGACGTCGTAGGCCTTCATGATCTCGCAAATTTCTTCGAAGTGCTCGTACAGGAAGTTCTCACGATGGTGCGCCAGGCACCACTTCGCTAGAATCGAACCGCCGCGCGAGACGATGCCGGTGATACGATCGGCGGTCAGCGGCACGTATCGCAACAAGACGCCGGCGTGAATCGTGAAATAGTCGACGCCCTGTTCGGCCTGTTCGATCAGCGTATCGGCAAAAAGCTCCCACGTGAGCTCCTCGGCCTTGCCGCCGACCTTTTCGAGCGCCTGATAGATCGGGACCGTGCCGATCGGGACGGGAGAGTTGCGCAGAATCCACTCGCGAGTTTCGTGGATGTTCTTGCCCGTCGAGAGATCCATCACGGTGTCGGCGCCCCAACGCGTCGCCCACGTCATCTTCTCTACCTCTTCCTCGATCGACGAGCTCACGGCCGAGTTGCCGATGTTGGCGTTGATCTTCACCAGGAAGTTCCGACCGATGATCATCGGCTCGCTCTCGGGGTGGTTGACGTTTGCCGGAAGAATCGCGCGTCCGCGCGCGATTTCGCCGCGCACGAACTCCGGCTCGACGCTCTCGCGCAACGCGACGAACTCCATCTCGGGCGTGATCTCGCCGCGCGCCGCGTAGTGCATCTGCGTCACGTTGCCGCCGGGCTTCGCCCGCCGCGGTAATCGCGGCGACGGATAGCGCACGACGTCGAGCTCGGACATCGCCTCGCGGCCGCGCCGATAGAGCGAGGTGGCGCGGTCTAACTCGATCGTGTCGTTACGGGCGGCGATCCAGCCCTCGCGCAGCGGCTGCAAGCCGCGCCGAATGTCGAGCGACGAATCCGAGTCCGTGTACGGACCGCTGGTATCGTACAGCGTATGGACCGTTCCGTCGGTCAGCGTCACCGCACGGCGCGGAACGCGAATCGAAGGGTCGCTGCCCCCAACATAAACCTTCATTTCATCCTCCCTACGCCGGCATTATCCGGATCAGGTTACGTGCGGTCGGCGACCCGCGGCCGCCCTCTCAGCCAATTTCAGCTCCCGCGCAAGGACTCTATACGAGGGAAGCGCGGTTCTTCCCAGGCAGGCGAGTGCCTTTGGAAGAGATGGGCTCGCCGGACGGAAATGACGGCAGCGATGAGTAGCTTCGCCCCCGATCCCGATCCTCAAGAGACTCGCGAGTGGCTCGACGCCATGCGCGGCGTGCTCACCGTCGAAGGGCCCGGGCGCGCCCGCGAGCTCCTTTCGGCGCTCGTCGATGAAGCGCAGCGGGCCGGCGCACACGTATCGCTGGGCCCGACGACGCCCTACGTCAATACCATTCCGGTCGAGCGGCAACCGGCGATGCCCGGCGATCGCGAACTCGAAGCGCGGCTGCGTCATATCGTGCGTTGGAACGCGCTTGCGACCGTCGTGCGTGCGAACAAGGTCAGCTCCGAGCTCGGCGGGCACGTGGCCAGTTTTGCCTCGGCCGCGACGCTCTACGACGTCGGCTTCAATCACTTCTTTCGCGCGCCGAGCGAGACGTTCGGCGGCGATCTCGTCTTCTTCCAAGGCCACTCCTCACCCGGCGTCTACGCGCGAGCGTTTCTCGAGGGTCGCATCACCGAAGAGCAGCTCGAACACTTCCGTCAGGAGGTCGACGGCCAGGGCCTGTCGTCGTATCCCCATCCCTGGCTGATGCCGGACTTCTGGCAGTTCCCAACGGTCTCGATGGGCTTGGGACCGATCATGTCGATCTACCAAGCGCGCTTCATGCGCTACCTGCACGATCGCGGACTCATCGACGCGACGGGGCGCAAGGTTTGGGCCTTCGTCGGTGACGGCGAGATGGACGAGCCCGAATCGCTTGGCGCAATCTCGCTGGCGGGCCGCGAGCGGCTCGACGATCTGATCTGGGTGGTCAACGCCAATCTGCAGCGTCTCGACGGCCCGGTGCGCGGCAACGGCAAGATTATCCAAGAGCTCGAGGGCGTCTTCAGGGGCGCGGGCTGGAACGTCATCAAGGTCATCTGGGGCAGCCGCTGGGATCAGCTGCTCGCCTCGGATTCGGGCGGCAAGCTCGTGCAGCTGATGAACGAGTGCGTCGACGGCGATTATCAAACGTTCAAATCGCGCAACGGCAAATACGTTCGCGACGAGTTTTTCGGTCGCTATCCCGAGACCAAAGCGCTGGTCGAAGGCTGGACCGACGACGAGATTTGGGCGCTGCAGCGCGGCGGCCACGATTCGCTCAAGGTGTATGCCGCATATAAAGCTGCCTGCGAGCATCGCGGCCAGCCAACGGTCGTTATTGCCAAGACGATCAAGGGTTACGGCATGGGTGAGGCCGGCGAGGCCCAGAACATCGCGCATCAAGCCAAGAAAATGGAGCTGGCGGCGATGCGAACCTTCCGCGATCGTTTCGCGCTCCCGATCTCCGACGACGCGATCTCGGCCGACAAGGTTCCGTTCTTCAAGCCCGCCGCGGATTCTGCGGAGATGCGTTACCTGCGGGAGCGCATGGAGGCGGTCGGAAGCGTGCCGCAGCGCCGCCGCAAGTCGAAGGCTCTGGCGGTTCCGGACTTGACCGCATTCGACGCACAGCTGCAGGGGACGGGCGATCGCAGCATCTCCACCACGATGGCGTTCGTGCGAGTTCTCAACACGGTCGCGCGCGATCGTGAAATCGGAGCGCGCGTCGTTCCGATCGTCGCCGACGAATCGCGCACGTTCGGCATGGAGGGGATGTTCCGCCAGCTCGGCATCTACTCGTCGGTCGGACAGCTCTATCATCCGCAAGATGCCGAGCAACTGATGTGGTATCGCGAAGACAAACTCGGTCAGATTCTCCAAGAAGGCATCAACGAAGCCGGCGCGATCTCGTCGTGGATCGCCGCGGGCACCGCCTATTCCAACCACGACCTTCCGATGATTCCGTTCTACATCTTCTACTCGATGTTCGGCTTTCAGCGCGTCGGCGATCTCGCATGGGCCGCGGGTGACAGCCGCACGCGCGGATTCTTGCTCGGCGCGACGTCGGGTCGAACGACGCTCAACGGTGAAGGGCTGCAGCATGAAGACGGCAGCAGCCAAGTCGCGGCCTCGTTCATTCCAAACTGCCGCAGCTACGACCCCACGTACTCCTACGAACTGGCGGTGATCATCCAAGACGGGCTGCGCCGAATGCTCGCAGAGCAGGAAGACGTCTACTACTACATCACGCTGATGAACGAGAACTACATTCACCCGGCGATGCCCCCCAACGCGCGCGACGGAATCTTGCGCGGCATGTACCTGTTGCGTTCGACGAGCTTGGGACAGGCTAAGAAGAAAACGCCATGCGTTCAATTATTCGGATCCGGCGCGATTCTGCGCGAAGTTCTCGCCGGCGCCGATCTGCTCGCCAACGAGTGGAACGTGAGCAGCGACGTCTGGAGCGTGACGAGCTTCAACGCGCTCCAGCGCGACGGCGTCGCGGCGCGTCGCTGGAATCTCCTGCACCCTGAAGAGAAATCGCGCCTCTCGTACGTCGAGGAGTGCCTGCGGGATCGTCCGGGCCCCGGGATCGCGTCGACCGATTACATCAGGACCTTCGCCGAACAGATTCGCCCCTATGTCGGACGCCGCTACGTCGCGCTCGGAACCGATGGCTACGGCCGCAGCGATTTCCGCCGCAAGCTGCGTGCTTTCTTCGAGGTCGATCGCCATTTCGTCGCGCTGGCGGCGCTGCACGCGCTAGCCGAGGAGGGAACGCTGCCGGCCTCGACCGTGCAAAAGGCGCTCAAGAAGTACGAGATCGATCCCAACAAACCCAACCCGATCGATGTGTAAACTCGCCGGCGGCGGCCCGCAAGTTATTTCCCCTCGCTTACGAAAAGCAGGTGCGCAATGAGCAGTACGATCGAGGTGCGCGTTCCCGACATCGGCGATTTCAAAGACGTGCCCGTCATTGAGGTGCTCGTCAAGCCCGGCGATCGCGTTAAGAAGAACGACTCGCTCATCACGCTAGAGAGCGAGAAGGCATCGATGGAGGTCCCCGCCGAGGCCGACGGCGTCGTGCAAGACGTCAAGGTAAAGGTCGGCGACAAAGTTTCGCAGGGGATGCCGATCGTCGTGCTCGCGACGTCTACCGCCGCGGCCACACCCGCACCGACTGCCGCGCCCGCATCGCCCCCGCCGACGATCGAGGTACGCGTTCCCGACATCGGCGATTTCAAAGACGTGCCGGTCATCGAAGTACTGGTCAAGCCGGGCGACCGCGTCAAGAAAAACGATTCGCTTATCACGCTGGAGAGTGAGAAGGCATCGATGGAGGTACCCGCCGAGGCCGCGGGCGTCGTGCAAGACGTCAGGGTGAAGGTCGGCGACAGAGTTTCGCAGGGCATGCCGATCGTCGTGCTCGCGACGGATTCTGCCGCTTCGCCCGCGCCTCCAGCACCGGCACCGGCACCGCCCCCGCCGGCGGAGGGTTCGCCGCCGGTACGGGCCCCGGCACCGGCCGGCAACGGCATGGTCCACGCGGGCCCCTCGATACGGCGATTCGCGCGCGAACTCGGGGTCGATCTTCAGAGGCTGCGTGGAACCGGTCCCAACGGTCGCATCACGCGCGAGGACGTTCAGGGCTTCGTCAAGGGCGCGTTGCAAAGCGGCGGCGGCGGCAGCGGAGTCGCGCCGTTTGCCGGATTGCCGGCGTGGCCCAAACTCGATTTCGCGCAGTACGGCAACACGGAGCGGCAGCCACTCTCGCGCATCAAGAAGCTCTCCGGACCGAACTTGCATCGCAATTGGGTGCAGATTCCGCACATCACGAACTACGACGAGGCCGACGTCACCTCGATCGAAGCGCTTCGCAGTGAGGTCAATGCCGAACAGGCAAAGACCGGCGGCCCCAAGCTCACAATGCTCGCTTTCCTGATTCGCGCCTCCGTCGCCGCGCTGCAGCGCTTTCCGGAGTTCAACGCCTCGCTCGACGGCGACGAGCTGATACTCAAGCGTTACTACAATATCGGCTTTGCGGCCGATACGCCCGGCGGTCTCGTCGTTCCGGTTATCAAGAATGCGGATACGAAGGGTTTGATCGAGATCGCCCGCGAGGCCGTCGAGCTCGCGGGCAAAGCGCGCGACGGAAAGCTGACGATCGCGCAGATGCAGGGCGGCAGTTTTACGATTTCATCGATCGGCGGAATCGGCGGCACGGCCTTCACGCAAATCGTCAACGCCCCCGAGGTGGCTATTTTAGGTGCCACGCGCGCGGCGACCAGACCGGTGTGGGATGGCAAGGCATTCGTTCCGCGGCTGATGCTGCCGATCAGCGTCAGCTACGACCACCGCGCGATCGACGGTGCGGGCGCCGCCCGTTTCCTCGTCTACATCGCCGAGCTTCTGGCAGATTTCCGCCGTGTTATGCTCTAAAGCTGACAGCGAGTGTCATATATCGACTGCTAGGATCGCGTTCAGAATGCAACGCTCAAAATACAACGCTCAAATCGAAGGAGAGACAACCGATGATTAAAGGGATCGATATCGCCGCGTATTTGGTGCGCGACCCGCAGGCTCAGATCGCCTTTTACCGCGACGTGCTCGGGATGACGCCAACCATGGTCGACGATGAAGGACGGGGCGCAGAGTTCACCCTCGGCGACGGTTCGACGTTCGGCGTCTGGAAGCCCGAAGGTGAAGAGACCGGCGGCGCCATCATGTTCGCAGTCGACGACGCGAAGAAGGCCGTCGAGCATTATCGAGCGCGCGGCTTACAGCTCAGCGATGTCGTGGAGTCGCCGGTCTGCTACATGGCCTTCGCGACCGACCCGGAGGGCAACGGCTTCATCATCCATCAGCGCAAGGCGTGACGCTCGAGCGCTCGTCGGGCCCGGCACGCGATCGCCTCGCGCAACTCATCGGGCTCGACGAGCGTTGCAACGTCCGACCACGCGATCGCTTGAAAGACGGCGACCTCTCGTCCGGGAAACGTCACGCGTACGATCGATTCGTGCTCACCCTCTGAAACGATCTGGGCCGGCCAATAGTAGGTGATGCGTTCGAGCGCGTCGTTTGCGGCGTGGAGCGTCACGACGCAATCCGCGCTGCGCGAGGCCTCCGCAAAGCGCGCCGACGACTCGGCCCAGTAGCGTTCCAAATCGAAGTCGGCCGGACGTTCGAAGCGTTCGGCAAGCTTTTGCGCGCTTGCAACGCGCTCGACGCGAAAGCTGCGCAGCTCGCCGTCCGAGCGCGCGATCAAGTACCAAACGCCGGCTTTTGCGACCAAGCCGAGCGGCTCCACGGTACGCGTGGTCGACTTTCGATTCCGATCCTCGTAGCAAACCCGCAGGAGGCAGTCGTCCCAAACGGCCCGGCGTAGCATTGTGAGGAGATCGCGGGGCGGTTCGGGCTGATTCCAGCGGCGCTGATCGAGGTGAATCCGCGAGCGCGACTCGTCTGCGGCGCGTTGATGGACGCCGGCGAGGCCGCCTCGCAGCTTCTCGAGTGCCTGGGCTAGGCCGCGCTCGAGCCCCAGGTCGGCCAGCGGGCTCGCCCCCGAGACGAAGAGCGCGCGTACCTCGTCCTCGCTAAAATAGGTCAGCGCGCGACGGTAGCCGTCGGCGAGCACGATGCCGCCGCCTGAACCGCGCTGCGCATAAACGGGAACGCCAGCCGCGCTGAGCGCGTCGACGTCACGATAGATCGTCCGCTCCGAAACCTCGAGGCGATCGGCGAGAATGCGCGCGCTGCATTGTCGCCGCGACTGGAGCAGCAGGAGGAGTGCAACGAGACGATCGGCCTTCACCCTTCCATGACACTACGCAAACATGACAACGGGTGTCAACTATCCGGGGACGCCGTCTCGGCCTCTAGATTAGGCCGGGTCGACCTCTCGCGAACCCGACCGTAGCTGACGCAAGACGTATTGAAGGATGCCGCCGTGCCGATAGTATTCGGCTTCGTTCGGAGTATCGATCCGCACGAGCGCGTCGAAACGCAGGGACTTGCCGCTCTGCGGATCGGTCGCTTTGACGTGCACGCGCATCTTCGGCTCGAGCTTCGCCGCAATCCCGGTGATATCGAAGATCTCTTCACCGGTCAATCCATATGTCGAGCGATCGGCGCCGTCGAGAAACTCCAGCGGCAAGACGCCCATTCCGATGAGGTTACTGCGGTGAATTCGCTCGAACGACTCCGCGATGACGGCCTTAATGCCCAGGAGGTACGGCCCCTTCGCGGCCCAGTCGCGCGACGAGCCGGAACCGTACTCCTTGCCGGCGAGCACGATCAGCGGCGTGCCGTCGGCCTTGTAGCGCATAGATGCGTCGAAGATCGATAGGCGTTCGCCGCTCGGCAGGTAGCGAGTTACCCCGCCCTCGACGCCTTCGGCCAGCGCGTTGCGCAGCCGAATATTCGCGAACGTCCCGCGCATCATTACCTCGTGATTACCCCGCCGCGCACCGTACGAGTTGAACTCCCCCGGTTCGATACCGCGTTCCATCAGATACCTCGCCGCTGGGCTAATCTTGGAGATGCTTCCCGCCGGCGAAATATGATCGGTCGTCACGGAATCGCCGAGCACCGCAATCGCGCGAGCACCGTGCACGTCCTGGAGCGCCCGCGGCCGCTCGGGCATATCGTCGAAGTACGGCGGCTTCTTGACGTACTCGGATGCCGGATCCCAGGCATATCGCTCGCTGGTTGCAACGCGCAGATTCCGCCAGTTCTCATCGCCGTCGAAGACGTGAGAGTATTCCCGTTCGAACATCTCCCGTCCGATGCACGCCGCCAACGTCGTCGCGATCTCGTCGTTGCTGGGCCAAATCTCCGCAAGAAAAACCGGCAGCCCATCGCTGCCGGTGCCCAACGGTTCGGTCGTCAGATCGACGTCCATTCGCCCGGCGAGCGCGTAGGCGACGACCAGCGGCGGCGATGCGAGGTAGTTTGCCCGAACCTGCGCGTGGATACGTCCCTCGAAGTTTCGATTCCCCGAGAGCACCGCCGCAACGATCAAGTCTTGGTCGGAGACGGCTTCGGCGACCTCGCTCGGAAGCGGTCCGGAGTTACCGATGCAGGTCGTGCATCCGTATCCGACGACATTGAAGCCGAGCCGGTCGAGCGGCTCTTGCAGGCCGGATTTCTCGAGGTAGTCGGTGACGACTTTCGATCCGGGCGCGAGCGAGGTCTTCACCCACGGTTTGGTTCGAAGGCCGCGCGCCAGGGCATTACGCGCGAGCAGACCCGCACCGATCAGCACCGACGGATTTGACGTGTTGGTGCACGAGGTAATCGCGGCAATCACCACCGCGCCGTCATAGAGCTCGCCGTCGGTCGCAATCGTCGCCGTTCCGCCGCCGCCCTCGTTTTCGAAGCGCTCGACCGCGTTGTTGGCGCGCTCTCGCTCCGCGACCCATTCCTCCATCGCATGTTCGAAGGAGCGCTTGACCTCGCGCAGCGAGACTCGGTCCTGCGGACGGCTCGGCCCGGCAAGACTCGGCTCGACCGTCGAAAGATCGAGCGCGAGCGAATCTGCAAATACGGGATCCGGAGTCTCGTCGGTACGAAAGAGGGTTTGCGCCTTCGCGTAGGCCTCGACCAACTCGATCTGCTCGCGCGAGCGTCCGGTCAAACCAAGATACTCGAGCGTGCGGTCGTCGATCGGGAAGATCGCCACCGTCGATCCGAACTCCGGCGACATGTTGCTGATCGTCGTACGATCCACGACCGGCAACGCGGAGAGTCCCGGCCCGTAAAACTCAACGAACTTTCCGACGACGCCTTTGTGGCGCAGCATCTGAGCGACGGTAAGTACCAGGTCCGTCGCGGTCACGCCTTCGCGCATCGCGCCCTCTAGACGAAAGCCGACCACTTCGGGAATCAGCATCGTAACGGGTTGACCGAGCATCGCAGCCTCGGCTTCGATGCCGCCGACGCCCCACGCGAGCACGCCCAGGCCGTTGACCATCGTCGTATGCGAATCGGTACCGACGGCAGTATCGGGAAAGGCGAGCGTGGGTTCCGCCGAAGCCTTGGCCGTGCCGAACACGACGCGCGCGAGATACTCGATGTTGACTTGATGAACGATTCCGGTTCCGGGCGGAACGACGCGAAAATCCTGCAACGCCGACTGTCCCCATTTCAAGAATGCGTAGCGTTCCAGATTGCGCTCGAACTCGAGGTCGGTGTTCTTCGCCAACGAGCCATCGGCTCCGAAGTAATCCACCTGCACCGAATGATCGATCACCAGCTCGACCGGCTGCAACGGGTTGATGACTCGAGCGTCGCCGCCCATCGCTGCCATCGCGTCGCGCATCGCTGCCAGATCGACGACGCACGGCACTCCGGTGAAATCCTGAAGCAAGACGCGAGCTGGGGTAAAGGCGATCTCGCGCTCGTGACCGCGATGGCCGTCGTAGCGCGCGAGCGCTTCGATATCGTCGCGCGTCACCGTTCGTCCGTCCTCGCAGCGGAGCAGGTTCTCGAGCAAGACCTTGAGCGAGAAGGGCAGGCGCGAAAGTTTTCCGATTCCGCGGCTTTCGAGCGCGTCGAGACGGAAATAACCGTACGTCCGATCGCCGGCGCGCAACGAATCGAGCGCGCTAAAGCTGTTAGGATGGGGGCTCATCGACCAATCGTACTTTGGGATCGCCGCTGGCGTAGCCTTCGATCTTCAACGCTGCGTCGCCACGGAGCATCCGCCAAAGCGGTTCGGCGACGAGCGAGAGCCGCCAGGGCTGCAGCGCCAAGACGCGTTCGAAACTCTCGCGATCTGGCGGAATCTCGCGCGCCAAACGCTCGAGCGCGGCGCGCGGCACCAGCAAGCTGGACGGCAGCTCGGCCTCGCGCGCGATTTCGGCGATCGCCGCGCCAAGCAGCGAAACGAGCGCATCGCGCGCCGGCGCCGCGTTTCTGACCGGCCGTTGCGGGAGCTCGTCTTCGGAGAGAGCTTGCCCGCGGGCTACGGCTTCGAGAATCGCCGCACCGAGCTGGCGCTTCATTCCACCGTCAAACCTGCGTAGCTGGGCAAAATCCTCGGTCTTCGCCGGCTTTGTCGCGGCTAGCCCCGCCACGACATCGTCGGGGAGCACGTACCTCACCGGAAGGTCGCGGTCGCGCGCAACGGCGTCGCGCAGCTTTACGAGCTCGTTGAGAATGCCTAACTCGCGGCGGCTCATTCGCATCGCGCCGGGAATCCGCAGATAGGCCCGGCGTTCGTCCATGCGATACCGCTCGATGTCGCCGAGCTCCGCACACTCCTCAAAGACCCATTCGTAGCGTCCTTTCCGTTCCAAGCGCGGCAGGAGTGCGTCGTAAACCGGAAGCAGATGCACGACGTCGTCGACGAGATATTCGATCTGACGTTCGGAGAACGGCCGTGCCGACCAGTCGCTGACCGTTTGCGATTTTGCCAATCGGACGCCGCAGACGCTGCGCACGAGGTCGGCCAGCGAGATCTGCATGCCGTAGCCCAAAAACGACGCCGCGATTTGCGTGTCGAAAACGCGCGGCGGCACGAGACCGTAGCGATCGGCGAAGATTTTCAAGTCTGCCGAGAGTGCGTGGCCGACGACCGTCGTTTGGGTCAGCGCTAAGACGAGCGGCCGTAAGTCGGTCAGCGCCAGCGCGTCGACGATCGCGGTACCGTCGTCGAAGGCGAGCTGCACGACCATGAGCCTCGCCGAGTACGTGCGTTCGGCGTGGAACTCGGTGTCCAGCGCGACGCGCGCCGCATCGCGAACTCGAGCGCAAAGCTCGTCGAGACCGGCTCGATCGGCGACGAGTGACGGCGTCACGGCGAAGGCGACGACGTGGCTCGCCGGCGGAAGTGAAAGTGCGGACAGTGGTGCGTCAAGCAGTAGTGATGCGCGTAGCGGCGAGCCCGCCACTCATAACCGTGCACGGCAACGGTAACGCGATCCCCGAAGACCGTCAGCAGCGCGCAAATAGGAACGGCGATCGCGCACATCGTCCAGACGTGTACCCAAATCGGTACCCGAAAGGTGGCAGCGGTCGCGGTCGCGACCGTTCCGCCGAAGCCCGGAATGACGCGCACGGCCAGTAAGAAGGCCGGAGAGCCGACCGGGAAGCGCTTTACCCACCCCGGAAGGCGGTGCAGCGATTCCTGCAGGTTGAACAGCTTCGACGCGTGGAGATTGATCCAATAGCCTAGTAACGCAGCGAGAACCAGTCCAACCGTATCGACGATCGTGCCGACGATCGGTCCGAAGATGGCGCCGTTCATGATCGCCAGCGCGTCGGTCACGGAGAACGGTGCCGATGCGACGACCGCGAAGATCGCGACGGCCAGCGGATAGGCAAACGGCCCAATGATCCGGATCTCGTGCTCGACGCGCGGCTGATGGCGGATGACCAAGAACGCCAGCACGAAGGAGCCGGCCAATAGAGCGAGAGCGGCACCCCGTCGAAGGAGGCGATTCAAGCGATGATCGTACGCGCAGTGATCACGGTGCTATGCGGAGTTGGGCTCTACACCTCGCTTTTCATGCTTCGCAAGAGCATCCGCGCCGCGCGAGGAGAGCTTCGCGGGCCCAGCGTCGTCAAAACGGCGCGCGCTCACCTCTTCGGGGTGCCTAACTCCTTGCTCGGCTCGCTCTATTACCCCGCCGTGGCGCTCACCGTCTGGTTTGTCCGCTCCCAGCTCGCTGCGGTCGTCCTACTCTTGGCGGTCTTTTCGGCTGCCGCCGCGTCGGTCGTCCTGGCCTATTCACTGCTCTTTATTACGCGCCGGGAGTGCCCGTTCTGTTGGACCTCGCACGCAATCAATTGGACGCTTCTGGTCCTCTGCGGCTGGGTATTCGCGCCGGACGTATTGAGTCGCGGCATTTGATTTGGTAGAATCGCCCTCTCTGGTCAGGACGGCGCGAACTGTCGCCGAAACCGCCCGAGAGCGAGTACCGGCTGCGTAGCATCAGTTCTGCGCCCCGGCGAACGGCAGACTATTAATGGGGTTGCGCGAGTGCGCAACCCCTCTGCTTTTCTCTTTTCGCCTGGGACCGGCCGTTCGCGTTGTCGCGACGGCCCTCATGAACGCACTAGTTCACTTCGGGCCGTCGCTCCTAGCGCCCGACCGATCCGAGGCGAAAAGAGCTGCCGCTAGAGTTTGCTGACTTCGGCGATCATAGCGAGGTAAATCGGGTCCTGGGTGACCGTGCCGGCGAACCACGCTTCGAGGATCTCGTCGGCCACGGGCGGCGAGGTTGAACGAAGGCTCAAGCACAGGACGTTGGCATCGTTCCACTCGCGCGCGCCGCGAGCGGTCGCGGCATCCCCGCAGAGTGCGGCGCGAATGCCGGGCACCTTATTGGCGGCGATGCTCACGCCCGTCCCGGTCCAGCAGCAGAGTATCCCGAACTCCGCCTCACCAGCGGCAACGGCTGCGCCCACGCTTCGCCCGACCGACGGCCAAGCCTCGTCGGCCTCCGGCGCAAGGGCGCCGAACCGCCGCACCTCGTGACCGTGCGCGCGCAACCATCGGTCGATCGCCTCGGGAAGGTCGGCCTTCATATCGCTGCCGAGTGCTATCTGCATCGAGAGGTTTTCGCCACGGCGTGACAGGACGCTACCGACTCGTGAGCGATGTGCGTTTGGCGGCGACGGTCATCCTCGTTCGTTCGCCGCTGGAGGTCTATCTGACGCGTCGGAGCGCGCGCAGCGCCTTTGCGCCCGACGCCTTCGTCTTTCCCGGCGGGACGATCGAGCCGCAGGACGCCACGCCGCAAGCGCGGGCCCGAACCATCGGGCTCGACGGCGACCGACTCCGTAAAGAGTTTCGAGCGACGATTTCCCCCGCTTTGGCCAGCAGCGAGCCGGGCGTCGATGAAGATGCCGCTCGGAGCCTGCTGGTGGCGGCGCTCCGCGAACTCTTCGAAGAGGCCGGAGTGCTGTTCGCGTGCGATCCATCGCAGCGGCCGGCCGTCACGGACGCGGACGGAGCGCGCGTCGCTGCTGATCGCATCGCCGTTCGCGAGGGCCAACTGACCTTCGCGGATTTCTTGCGCGCTCACGATTGGTTCGCCGATGCGCGCGCGCTGACGCTCTTTTCGCATTGGATCACTCCGCGCAGCGAGCCGCGCCGCTATAACACGCACTTCTTTTTCGCAGTCGCTCCGACGAATCAAGTGGCAGATGCCGACGCGTACGAGACGCACGACGGGATCTGGATCGCACCCTCCCGAGCACTCGAGCTGCAACGCGTGGGAAGGTTGCATCTCGTCTATCCGACGATCAAGCATCTCGAGCGGCTCCGTTCCTTCGCTTCCGTCGACGATGCGCTGCGGTACGCTCGCACGAAACCCATTCTGACGATCATGCCGTCTGCAGATACCAATAACTTTGCGATCCCCGCAGCGCTCGAAAACGCATGGTAAAGCTCGTCCGCGCACCCAATCCCTCGCCGATGACGCTCACGGGCACCAACTCGTACGTGCTCGACTGTGGCGACGGGACGGCGCTCGTGATCGACCCCGGTCCGGCCATCGATCGTCACGTCCGTGCATTGATCGACACTGCGGCCGCGCAGCGCCTCGCGATTACGCGCATCGCCTTGACGCACGGTCATCCCGATCATGCCTTGGCCGCTCCCGCGCTCGCGACCGCGACCGGCGCGTCGATCTACGCGCATCCCCGCAGCAGAATCGTTCGCAACGCCGACCTTCCGCTCGAGGCCGGCTTCGCCGCCGGTCCGCTTGCGTTACACATCATGGATGCGCCCGGGCACACCTTCGACCACGTGATCTTCTATTTACCGGCGGAGCGTGCGCTCTTTACCGGCGATACCATTCTCGGCGAGGGGACGACCGTAATCGCGCCGCCTGGGGGCGCGATGCGCCCATATCAGCAGACGTTGCGACGACTTGCTCGCGAGTTCGCCGATGCTCGAACGATCTACGGCGGCCACGGATCGGTCGTGGATGACGCACAAGCGAAAATTGCCGACTACATCGCCCATCGCGCGATGCGCGAAGAGCAGATCGTTGCCGCGTTGCGCGATGAGGACCGGACGATTCCGGATCTCGTACGAAAGATTTATGGTCCCGAGCCGCATGCGCTGTGGGCCGCGATGGCGCGGCAGATCCTCGCGCATCTCCAGGCGCTGCAGGCGGAGGGACGCGTCGTCGCGCGACCCCGCAAGCAGGCCCTCAGCGCGGAAGAGTACGCGATGCTCAATCCGGACCTCGAAGCGATCGCCGGTCCCGACGAAGCGGCCGCGCTGGCTGCGGAAATCGGCGCGGAGATGCGTTTAGAAAGCCTCGACGAATACACGCTGCTATGCTGAGCCGACTCGCGCGCCGATTCCTTATGCTCGCGACCGCGCTGGCGTTGGCGTCGTGCGGTCGATCCGGAGGCCCCGCGCTTCCGCCATTGGTCAATGCAGTCCACCAGGCATCGTGCTACGCGATCAAACAAGATCCCACGACCGTGCAGGCGACGATTACGTTCTACGGATGGCCCGACAACTCGCCGCCCGGAAACAAGATCGCGCACGGGATCATCCACAAGCGCGCGGGCGGCGACGGAACGTACTGCAATCCAACGACCTTCGCAACTGAAAAGAAAAACGACAAAACGATCCCGTACGGCATCAAGATCTACGTACCGTTTATCAAACAGTACTTCATTCGCGAAGATCTCTGTGCGGCGTCGGGGCCCCACAAGGGCAGCGGCAGCAACGGCTGCAAGGGGCTGTGGTTCGATCTTTGGATCGGCGGAACGGGCGAATCCAAGGCGCATGCGGTGATCAAGTGCGAACGCGAGCTAACGCCCAACGGCAAAGTTGACGTCATTCTTTATCCGAAGAATGGCATGCCTGTGGCAGATCCGGGGCCGATTTACGGCAACCAACCGCCGCCCGACGGCACCTGCGACGGCAAACCGGAAGGTAGTCCGTCTTGAGCGTTCTCCCGTCAGTCTATTCTTAGGACGACCTTGCCGAACTGCTCCGCGCTCGCCAGATGCTGCATCGCTGCAGCGGCATCTTGCAGCGGAAAAACCCGATCGATGACCGGACGCAAACCTTTTCCGAAGAGCTCGAGCATCGCGGCGAAGTCTCGCGGGCTTCCCATCGACGTTCCCAAGATCGTTACGTGTTTCCAAAAGAGCGGAAAGAGTTTGATCGTCGCATCGCCGTTCGTGCCGCCGTAAATCGCGATGCGCCCACCGGGGCGCACGACGTCGAGCGCCTTGCGCAACGTGTCGCCGCCCGAGGAGTCCACGACCAGATCGACCGGGCCGGCCGCGCGGACGATCTTGGTCCACTCGGGCGTCGTTTTATAGTTGACTGCGAGATCGGCCCCGAGGGCTTTGGCGCGCTCGAGTTTTTCATCGCTGCTCGAGGTCACGATCGCACGTGCGCCTGCATGCTTGGCAAAGAGCAATGCGAACGTGGCAACGCCGCCGCCGACGCCGGTGATGAGAACGCTCTCGCCGGGCGCTAACGCTCCACGCGTAAAGATGGCGCGGTAGGCCGTGAGCCCAGCCAACGGAATCGCGGCGGCCTCCTCCATTGAGAGGTGCTCGGGTTTGCGATAGACGTTCGCCGCTGGAACCGCGACGTATCGCGCAAACGTTCCGTCGCGCGGCATCCCCAGGATGTTCGCCGACGCCGCATCCCAAACGCGCGAGTCGCCACCCCACCCCAACAGCGGATCGATGACGACTTCGTCGCCCGCCGCGCCCTCGAAGCTGCCGGCACCTATTGCTTCGATTTCGCCGGCGCCGTCCGATCCTGGCGTAACCGGCATCTGGATATTCGGATAGAGTCCCTGGGTAATGAAGACGTCACGATGATTGAGCGCCGCAGCTCGCAGCCGCACCAAAACCTCGCCCTCTCCCGCTGGGGGCGTCGGAATCCGCTCGAGGCGGAGGCTTTGCGGTCCGCCCGTTTCGTAAAGCCGTACCGCTTCCATCTCAGCCGTCATTCGTGAAGCGAGCTTCGTCCGGCGAGGCACCAGGCCTTCCGGTCCGATGCGACGTACAAACGCGCTAATGAATAACCGAGCGCGCATGCTGCGCGCATTCCTGCGCGGCGTCGCGCGCGTGCAGCGAACGTTCACGCTCGAAGTCGGCCCGTTGCGCGCAAGCGGAGTTCCCGCCATCCTGCTCGGCGTCACGGGAATCATTCTGGCCAGCGGTGTTACGGCCGCGCTCGCTAAGGGAGCGAGCCGGCTGCCCGAGACTCTCGGCGAAGCGCGTAACTTGGCCGATGCGCTCAATGCCCGCGCGCCACGCTTGAAGTCGTGATCGACGACAACGCTTTGACGGGCCTCATCGTCGATCGACTGCCCGACGCCGAGGTAAGCATCCACGATCGCACCGGCACGATGGATCATTTTAACGTGACCGTGCGCTCGCAAGCATTCAAGGGCAAGACGCTTATCGAGCAACATCAGCTCGTCTACCGCGCGCTGAAAGGCGCGCTTGCAGACGGGCGCGTTCATGCCGTCGAACTCACCACCATCGTCGCCGAAAGCTAAGGAAGCATCATGCCGCAGGATTTGAAGGAAGAGATCGCCCGCGAAGTCGCGAGTACCAGAGTCGTCGTTTACGGTAAGGGGACGAAGGCGGCGCCGCGGTGCGGCTTCACGCTCGAGACCGTCGAATTCTTCAACGGCCTCGGCTGCCCGTTCGAAGTGATCGACGTCTTAGAGAATCTGCCCAAGCGCGAAGCACTCTCGGAGATGACCGACTGGCCAACGCTGCCGAAGGTCTTCATCAACGGCAAGTTTTATGGAGATACCGATATTCTCCAACCGATGGCGGCGAGCGGCGAGTTGAAAACGATACTCGAAGAAGCCTTCGGCGGAGCATCGCCCGCACCCAAAGCAACGATCAACCTTCGATAGCGTCCCGGGCGCTCGCGTTGTTTACAACCATTATCTCGCCGCAGGAACTGTACGAGCAGCTTGGTAGTTCCGACCTCGTCATTTTGGACTGCCGTCACTCCTTAGCCGATTTCGCGCTCGGACGGCGGCTCTACGACGAATCGCACATACCGGGCGCCTTCTTTGCCAGTGTCGAGGAGGATCTGGCCGGCCCAAAGACCGGGAGAAACGGCCGCCACCCGTTACCCGACCCGCAGACCTTTGCGCGCTTTTTGAGCGAGCGTGGGGTGAACGACGCAACCCAAATCGTCGCCTACGATGCCGGAGCAGATATGTTTGCGGCGCGACTGTGGTTTCTTTGCCGATGGATCGGGCACGACGCAACCGCCGTGCTCGACGGTGGGCTTGCCGCATGGAATGCGCTCGGATTTCCGATGACCGCCGCACCGCCGGAGCCCCGACGTGACGGCCAGTTCACCATTGCATTGCGTCCGGAGCTCGTGGTCGGGGCGGATTTCGTTCTGGCGCATCTCAACAGCGAGGAGATGCAACTGATCGACGCGCGCGCCCTCGAACGCTTTTCGGGCGAAACCGAACCGATCGATCCGGTTGGCGGGCACATTCCCGGCGCCAAACAACGCTGGTTCAAAGAGAACTTCGAACCCGACGGTCGATTCAAATCACCCGAACGTTTGCGTGAAGAGTTTGCCGAAAACGGATTCGATTCCAGGCGAACGGTGCACCAGTGCGGCTCCGGCGTTTCGTCGGCCGTCAATCATCTCGCCATGGTCCACGCAGGCCTCGAAGGCTCGCGCATCTACAACGGATCGTGGAGCGAATGGGTCTCCGATCCCGCACGCCCGGTCGCTACGGGCGTCTGACCGGCGGCGGGACGGCGAAGGGTTTGGCGATCGCACCGGCAGGCGAGGCTTGTAGGCGCGCGAGCTCTTCGGATGTCGGCGTCTGTGGAAAATCGCGGCAGCTGTCGACGAAGCAGTAGAAGCCGAACGGCGTCTCGCCGCGATTGACGAACTGATGCAGCATCAGCGGACCGACGTACACGACGTCGTTCGCTTCTAGCTCGCTAACGTCGTCGCCGATTACGGCGTAACCAACGCCGGACCGAACGACGACGTAATGTTCGTGCTCGTGCTTTTCTAGTCGCGACGCCGCGCCGGGTTGTACTTCGAAATAGCGCAGCTCCATCTTTGGCCCCGGCTCGCTTGGGTCGTTTTTCCGGCTCCCCACGATGGTATGGCGCGTCACGCCCGTCTCCGGCGCGTTCGCGGCGTAACCGGCGGGCTCGACGCCCTGCCAACCGCGCGCAGAGGCACGAATGATTCGTTGCTGCATGGCTGCCCTACGATAGCACATCGGCAGTCCTGCAGCCAGGGCATAGGGGGCTCTGGGCGAACAGCGCAACGATGCCTGGGCCAATCGACGCGTTGCGCTATGCAGCGTGCGTTTGCGTGCTTTCCGGCGCGCTCGCCAGTTGCGCGGGACTTGCGCCCGGCACGAGCCCGGTTGCACCGCTGCACGAGGCCCTTCTCGCACACGGCGCAGGATCTCAAACCGGTTTGCTCTACGCCGGCGCCCATCAGCGGGTCGTCGTCTATACGTATCCCGACGGTACGTTCGCAGACTCATTTAAGACCTCGTTTTCGATTCAGGCGATGTGCTCGGACGCCAAAGGCGACGTCTTCATCACTGCAGAGATTCAGAGTAAGTCGGGCGCGCGCACGGGGTATGTCTACGAATACGCGCACAGAGGGCAATCGCCGATTGCGACGCTCGACGCTCCGAGTCATCAGATTCCGGTGAACTGCTCGAGCGATCCGACGACGGGAAACCTGGCGGTGACGAGCTACGACTTTCGCAACTACGCTCCGTTAGTCGAAATTTACGCCGGCGGCAGCGGCACGCCAAAACTATATCGCAGGGCAGAGCTGGGCGCGAACCCGCAGCCCGCCTACGATGCGAGCGGCGATCTTTTCGTTACCAGCGGCGGAAATGTGGCCGCGCTGCTTCCGAAAGGGAAGCAACGGTTTAAAAAGATCACGCTGAACGAGACGATCGGGACCGTCGCCCACGCCCAATGGGACGGCAGGTACTTCGCCCTGCAATCGTACGCGCCGACGAGGCACAACGGCGAGAGAATCTTCGAGCGCTACTATCGCGTGCAAGTCTCCGGCGCCACCGGAACGATCTCCGGCATCAGCCGTTTCGACAACTGGCTCCAAAGGAATCCCGGCCAGTCGTGGATCCAAAGCGATACGCTCGTCGCGACGCCGAACAACGCGATTAACTTTTGGAAGTATCCCGCCGGCGAGAGGGCCTTCAAAGTATTGCATCCCTCCGATCCGACCCAGGCGGTAACTGTCAGCTTGGCTCGGTAATGCCTCGCTACTGGCTGCTCAAGACCGAGCCGAGCGCTTACTCATTCGAACGGCTACGCCGCGAAGGCATGACCCCGTGGACCGGCGTGCGCAACTTTCAAGCGCGCAACAATATGATGGAGATGCGGCTCGACGACCTCGCACTCTTCTACCATTCGAGCATTGCGGAGCCGGCGGCGGTCGGCATCTGTAAGGTCGTCAAGACGGCCTATCCCGACTTCACGCAGTTCGAGCGGGACGGCGAGTATTTCGACGGTCGCGCAAAACCCGACAAACCGATTTGGTTCATGGTCGACGTGGCGTACGTCGAAGCGTTCGAGAACGCGGTCACGCTCGCGCGTATGCGCGCCGAACCACGACTGGTTGGCATGGCCCTGCTGCGACGCGGACAACGGCTCTCCGTACAGCCCGTGATGCCGCACGAATGGAAGATCGTTTTAGAGCTCGCGCAGACAATTCACGAAACGCCGCTGAGATTTCCGGCCGGTCCCGAATAGCGCCGAACTCATCGCTTAAGCCAAACCTGAGGTGCAAATGAAAGCTCCACGGTTCGCCCGCTACGCATTAAGCAGCTGCGTGGCTGCGGCAATGCTGGCAGGGTGCGGCGGAATGCAGCCACCGATCGACCCTCCTGGCACAAACGAGACAGAGCAAGTTCTGTCGCACCATCTTACCTTTCATTACACCGGCAAGGAGCAATCTTTCACAGCGCCGGTGGGCGCCAAGTGGATTACCGTCGTTGCGCTCGGGGCCGCCGGCGGGGGGCTGGGCGGTCGCGGTGGCCGCGTGTTTGCTGAGTTTCCCGTTATGCACGGTGAACATCTCGCCGTGCTTGTCGGAGGGACGACGAACAGCGCGAGCGGCGGTTACAATGGTGCAGGCAACGGAGCGATTTATTCCGGCTACGACAGGGGTGCCTACGGCGGCGGCGGTGCGACCGATATCCGCGAAGGTGGTACCAGGTTGCGGGATCGCATCCTTGTGGCCGGTGGCGGCGGCGGTCAAGGCGGTCAATTATCCTACTCTGAGGGCTACGGAGTCGGCGGCAAGGGTGGTGGTAGCAGTGCTGGCAACGGAAATTCCGGCTATGGCAGCGATGGCGTGGAAGGCGGAGGCGGGACGGGCGGCGCCCAGGACGGTGGCGGAAGCGGTGGACTGGCGGGCTTTGGCGGCTACGGCTACGGGCAGGTCGGCTTGGACGGCTCGCGCGCAGACGGCGGTTCCGGAGGGGGTGGGCAAACGGGCTCCACAGGCGGAGGTGGCGGCGGCGGCGGTTACTATGGCGGTGGTGGAGGCGGCGGAGGCGGCTGGGCTTATGGCGATAGTGAGGGCGGTGGCGGCGGTGGAGGCGGCGGCTCATCGTACATCGAGCCAAGCGCGCGCAAATATGAGAGCTGGCAAGGTTGGAAAACGGCAACGGGCAACGGTCTCGTCGTCTTTAGCTGGTAGCGGAAACAAAAATGGGCTACCCGACGAACAACCGACGGAACGGCCCACCGACTTGCAGCGAGAGCACACCATATGCGCGCAGCATTGCCGTTGATACGAAAGGTTCAAGTCGAATCGCGAAGGAGCAGGGCAAGTGGCGATTTCAGCGGTCAATCGATGCGCGATTAGCTTCTACGCAGCGGTTGCTATGCTCGCCGGATGCGGCGGCAATCCTCCCGCACCGTTCGCGAATACACAATACGCGGGGCTCGCAACGCCCCTAGCTGCCGGCCCGGCGGGTCAAAAGCCATGCGGCTGGCTTTCTCCTATAGCGAAGCATGGACGGCGCCTCATCTACGTTGCCAATGGTGACGAAATCCTGATCTTTCCCGAACGACCTCAGAATCCGTCAGCTGTCGGCTGCATCACTACGCCCGTTGACAGCAGCCACGGTATATATGTGGACCGCCACGGAAAGTTATACGTAACCAACGGAAACAACACGGTCACAGTCTACCCGCGAGGCTCTTTGACGGCATCGGCCACCTATTCGACGGGCACCGCTGGACCGATGTATCCGATTGTTGACCGTAAAGGCGACCTGTTCGTCAGTACTTGCTGCAACGGAACCGTACTGGAGTTTCTGCATGGCAAATCGTCGCCATATCAGACGTTGCAGACTCCCGGCTACGAGGTCGACGGGATAGCCTTGGACAGCGCCGATAATCTGTACGTCGCCTATCGCAGCAGTCTTTATTCTGGGAGCATCGAGGAGTTCGCACCTGGATCCACGCAGGGCGAAATACTCGGTATGCCGATCGTGCAGCCGCAAGGTCTAGCAGTCACCAGCGATGGCACCATCGTTCTAGTACAAACGGGACCGGCGGATGGCATCTATGTGTTCCCGCCGGGGAGCCAAACGCCGTCGCTCAAGCTCAGCGTTGGGGCAACGCCGGTCCAGCTAGCAATCACCGAACCGGAACACAAACTCTTTGTTTCAGCCTTCGGGTGGTTAGGCTCGGGCCGCATTTATGACTCTCCTTACCCGCTAAGCGCTTCGTCTCACTTCCACGTCAAGATCGTCTTCCGCTTGAGGCATAACGGCCATCGGCGTAGGCACCGCTTCCAGATTCAAGGCATGGCTCTAGGTAACGCGCAAACGTTTTAAGGTGAGATTGAAATCGCTACGCAATGTTAGCGAAACATCACAATCTGCGAGGTGTGTGGCTGGGAGGCAGAGAGCGAGCAGGCCGCTGCGCCGGTGCATTGAGGACGGCGACGAGGGACCGCCGATCGGCGCCGCCGACGCTGGTCGCTTTTCTGCGTTGCGGTCGCTGCTGCAATGGAACCAAGGTGCGGCGCCGAACGTCCTACCTTCAAGGAGCAACGCAGATGAAGAGCTTGGGTTTTGGCCGCGTTACGCTATGCAGTTGCGTGGCCGCGGCAGTCCTGGCAGGGTGCGGCGGATCGCAGCCGCCGATCGGCGCGCCGAGCGCGACGCCGCAAAGCCGCGTGTCGGGACGTCCTCCTGTGCTCGTGCATCACATGACTGGGTCGTTGTACGATGTTGCGTATCGCTTTCATGGTGCCAGCAAAAACGACGGTGCGAGTCCGGTAGCCGGCCTGATCGACGTGGACGGCACTCTCTACGGCACGACACATTACGGTGGCTCCGGATGCGGTAGCGAGGGCTGCGGAACCGTTTACAGCGCGACCACGTCGGGCCGTGAGAAGGTGCTGTACCGCTTTTCCGGGGGCTCCGACGGAGCGTATCCGCAGGCGGATTTGGTTGATGTAACCGGAACGCTTTACGGCACGACCAACGGCGGTGGCAATAACTCCTGTGCCGGCGGCTGCGGAACGGTTTTTAGCATAGGCCCTAACGGTACCGAGAAAGTCTTGCATAGCTTCACTTGGGCGGACGGAGCGTACCCGCAGGCTGACTTAATTGAGGTGAACGGCGCGCTCTACGGCACCACCTCGCGCGGCTCGGGATGCGACTTGTGCGGAAACGTCTTTAGGATTAGTACGACCGGCAAACTGAAAGTGCTGCACAGCTTTAGCGGTGAGCCTGACGGGGCAATCCCGCTTGCCGGTCTGATCGACGTGAATGGCACGCTCTACGGGACAACCGCGTTCGGTGGTTCGGGATGCAGCAGTCAAACAGGCTGCGGAACCGTCTTTAGCATCACTACGGCCGGCATGGAAAAGGTGCTGCATAGATTTAGTTCCGATCCTGACGGAGCGTTTCCGCAGGGGGATTTGATCGACGTAAATGGCACGCTCTACGGCACAACCTTTTCCGGAGGCAAGGCCGCCTCGGAATGCTATTACCCTGGGTGCGGAACCATCTTTAGCATCAGCATGAGGGGTAAGGAAAAGGTTCTCTACAGCTTCATCTGCTGCACCGATGGTCACGGGCCGGTTGCGGGCATGCTCGATACCAACGGCATACTATATGGCACGACGCTTGAAGGTGGCAGTTATGGATGTGGCCATGAAAATGAAAACTGCGGAACTATTTTCAGCGTAAACACGTCCGGCTCCGAAACGGTTCTCCACAGCTTCGGCGCCCCCCACGACGGCGCAATGCCACACTCTGGCCTCGTCAACGTGAATAGCACGCTCTACGGCACAACCCGGGGCGGCGGCTCGAAATGCGGAAGGTTTGGTTGTGGAACCGTCTTCGCTTTCTCCCCGTAAGCCGGGGAACTACGCTCGGGCGCCGAACATCCCTTCGCCGCTGATCCGTTGATGGACCGAGGAGCAACGCAAGATGAAGAGCTTGGATCTTGGCAGCTGCGAATTAGGCATTTGCGCAGCAGCAGCGATGCTGGCAGGTTGCGGCGGATCGCAGCCGCCGATCGGTGCGCCGGGCGCGATGCCGCAAACCTACGCGATCGCTCAAACACGGGCACACCGCGGAACAAACTCAGCCACAGACCATAAAATGCCTGACTCTAGGAGCCTGTAGGGTTTGAACTAGCGAAATTCAGCCAAGCGAATTCGGTCGCCGACGGAAACTGTCGCGCGAACTCGCAAATCGTGGACATGGCGGAGCTTTTCGGCTCAATATCATCCGGCTTTGACCAGTTTGCCCGTCAGCGTGTGCATCCGTCTAAGATTATAAGCCGCTCCGACGATGTTCCACTCGCCCTGCACTTTTTCGTACCCACGCAGGGAGAACTGTCGAAAGCCCATTGCGCTCTTGATGATCCCGATCGCGGGCTCGATGGTGCTTTTGCGCTCACCATAGATCGAGCGCCCTTGCGGCGTGCGCAATCGATATTTCATCCGTTCATGAGGAGCTGCAGTGCTCGACAGCGGTCGGGGCGTTTGAAAGCGCGCAAGGCCGCCGGCATGGTGTTCACGCCCTGGGCTAATGTATGGGGTGAGCGCCCGCTGCTCACAGATCGCAGCGTTGCGTGCACTGTAGTAACCGGCGTCGGCCAGGATCTCGCTGGCCCTTCCAACTTCTTGGGGCAGCGCCGCAATCCGATCCAACGCAGGTTCAAGCAAGGCCTCGTCGTTGTGGCGTTGACTGACATCTACGTCAACAAGCAATCGAGAAGCGCAGTCGATCGCACTTTGCGCGTTGTACGCCTGCTCGAATCCGCCGGCGCTCGGCATGATCCGCGATTCGTCGTCGGTCAGGTTGACCTGAGCTTTCGGGTTCATCGCTCGCGATGGGCGCTTAGGCTTACGCCCTCTGATCTTTTTCCCGGAGCGTTTCTCGTGAGCGACGCGCCCTGCCGCCCGCTCGTCATACCCCGCTTGCTCTTGAGCGATGCGCTGTTGTTCCCGCTCGCGGATGCGCGCCTTCGCCTCAGCGATGGCCTGCAGACGTGTCTCTCGCCGTGCCAACTCCGCGGGAACATCCATGCCGTCTGGCAGATCGGCCTGATCAGCCTTTTCCGCCATGCACAACAAGCGGCCGATTTCGTTCTCGATATGCCGCTCCAACTTGGTGGCGTGATCATAGCTCATCGCGTGGTGCTTGGACGCATTGGCTTTAACTTTGGTTCCATCGATGCTGACGCGGCCGATCTTGAGCATGCCACTCTCCGCCGCAATCATGAGAATCTGCCGGAAACACGACTGCACCTCGGGCAGAAACCGACGCCGAAAGGTTGCAATCGTGTCGTGCTCGGGATGCTGATTGGCCGTGATAAAGCGAAAGGCAACCGAATCGTAGGTGGCCCGCTCCAGTTTGCGCGACGAGTACACGCCCGTTGCATATCCGTAGAAGAGCAGAGCCACCATCATCTCGGGCTGGTACGCCTCGTGTCCGCGTCCCGCGTACTTCGCGCGAAGCGCTCTGAGGTCAAGTTTCGCGACGATCTCTGCGATAAAACGCGCCAAATGGTTCTCCGGCAGCCAATCCTGAAGGCTCGCTGGAAGCAAGAACAACGTATCCCGATCGAGAGGTCGAAAATGTTCGCTCACCATCAAATTGTAGCACACGCCAGCTCAGATAACCCTACAGGCTCCTAGTGGAGACCTGATTTACGCTACGGGAGGATGCGGGGGAACCTGTGTGCTCTCGTATCCAGACGGACAGATAGTGGGCAGCATTTCGACGTATGGAAGCGGTCCGTGTTCTGATGCCGCTGGAAATGTATTTATCCCCAGCGGCAGTAAGATTTTTGAGTTTCAGCACGGTGGAACAGCACCGATAGCGACGCTAACGCTTCCTGACTCTTATGATACGGCTTATATCTGTTCGGTGGACCCTACGACAAACAATCTTGCCGTCATCTACCAGTCGGGGAAGTGTGGATGCGCCGCTGTTTTTACCAACGAAAGTGGTACTCCAACCGCCTATTCAACAAACATTGATTCACTCTACGGTGGTTACGATAACGCAGGTAATCTGTTCGCGGACGGGTCCGTAAACGATAAGGTCGCGGTTTCCGAACTCGCACGTGGTCAATCGACATTTACTCCTCTGACAGTAAACGGTAAGTTTCGCGGAGGGCCGGGGCGGCTTCAGTGGGACGGCACAAATCTTACCTACGAAGGCCTCGGTGCCGATGGGACGTATGCCAGTATCATCAAGTTGGCTATCTCAGGGTCGGTAGCCACCGTTGTTAAGACAATCCGCTTGAACGGCAAACTTAACAGAACGACACTCAGTTGGATTTATGATGGCAACGTTCTGGTGCCTTATTCGATAAGGTCACTTCGTTTCAATAAGATTGGGGTATGGTCGTATCCCAAGGGCGGGAAACGAAAGGTAGTGCTAAAGTTTTCGAACTCCAAGTTTTGGAAGTTTCAAGGTGTCACGGTTAGCGTAGCGCCGACAAGTCGAAACAAATCATGAAATCGTGGCGATTTCGTTACGCGCTGACCGTTCTCACCCTGAGTACGCTGCCAGCAGGGTGCGGCGGATCGCAGCCGCCGATTGCTGCACCTTCCGACAACATCAGCCAGACGGCACGAAAGCACAAGGTATTCCAATACACGGGCGGCGAGCAGACGTTTATCGTTCCGGCGAAGGTGACTAAAACCAGGGTTGTGGCACTCGGTGCAGGCGGGGCAGCGGGCTACGGAACTGGCACCGGCTACACCTACGTCCCAGGCGGCTTGGTGAGGGCCACGATTCCCGTCACGCCTGGCGAGACGTTATACGTTTTCGTTGGGGGTGAGGGCTCGTTCTACAGTGCTGGCTATAATGGCGGCGGCTCAGGCGGTGCCAGCGCGGGTAGTTCGCCGTACATACCCGGTTACGGCGGAGGCGGCGCTTCCGACATTCGCCAAGGCGGCGATGCGCTAAACGACCGCGTCATCGTGGCAGGCGGTGGTGCTGGGTCAACGTATGGCGGAGGAAGCGGTGGCGTAGGCGGCGGTAAGATTGGTGAATCAGGCGGGAGCAGCGGGAGCGGTTCATACGCTTCAGTTGGCGGTGGCGGGGGCACTCAGAAATCCGGCGGTCCGGGCGGCGCCGGGCCTGTCGGTTCGTGCCCCGGCGGCGCCGGTGCGTCGGGTGAGCTCGGGCAGGGTGGCGACGGTGGCGGAAGTTGCTTTTCCGATGAACCCGGTGGCGGCGGCGGCGGCGGTGGCTACTACGGTGGCGGTGGCGGTTCCGGCGGATGTTATAGCCCTCCGAGCTGCAGTGGCGCCGGTGCGCCATCAAGGCTACGGCGGCGGTGGCGGCGGTGGTTCGTCCTACGTCGAGACGCGCGCTACGCACGTAAAGAACCTGCAGGGTTCGGCCTCTCCCGGCAACGGCCAGGTCATCATCTCCTGGTAGTGCGAGAACAATAAATGAAACTTTCAGTTCTTAGACACTACGCGCTCAGCATCTGCGTGGCTGCGGCGATGCTGGCAGCGTGTGGTGGATCGCAGCCGCCGATCGGCGCTCCGGGCGCGATGCCGCAAACCAGCGCGCGTAAGGCGGCAGGTTCATACGGTGCCCTCTTGTATATCGCGTCCGGGTCGTATGACACTGTTGATATGTATACGTTCCCCGCAGGAAAATACGTGGGGAAGATAACTCTTCCAGGGGTGGATAACGCGTACGGGATGTGCTCCGACAGTAGCGGCAACGTTTTTGTTACAACCATCCCTCCACAACCCGCTCCCGGCTCCATCTATGAGTACTCGTATGGGGCAACTACCCCCGTTGCAACCTTAGCCGACGATGATCTTCCGTACGGTTGCTCTTGGGATCCCACTACAGGGAATCTCGCTGTAGCAAACCTGTTTCCACCAGGTGGTGGGAGTTCTAGGAGCCAGAGCCGCAAAGACGAGACACCTGCTCGGCTTGCCTAGCCTCCTGGCGCTCGAAGCCGGAGCTGCGCCGCTATGCGATCGAAGCCGCTGTGCTGGCGCTGCAGCAATGCCGATCCGCGCGGCAATGCCCGCGATGCTGCAAAGCTCGCACAGAAAACACGGCCCGCCTTTGCGAACGTCGTGCACAGGGGCAGAGGCGCGGGGCTCGCTCAGGGGCGTTCTGTGCGGACTGCCGAAAAAGCCCGTTGATGCCTACGTCGCTTCTGTCACAGCGGCGCCGTTGGGGCCGCTTGGATTGCAGAGAGGGTTAAGATGAATCTCGTTACCTGCTGCATGCTGACTTTGGCAGCTCTATCACCGGCCCCGGAGATCACGGGGAGCATCGTCGATGACAATGGCAAACTTGTCTCCGGCGTGCCCATCTCGGTCGTTGCACTTTTAGCGAATCAGACCATAGAAAAGACCCTATCCGGGTCGGACGGTTCGTTCCGTTTTACGGACCTTTCCCCTGGCGCTTACGGTTTAGAGGCTAAAACCGATTCGGCGTGCGCCTTTTCCGACGAGATCGGCGTAACCATCGGTTTTACGAGCGTCGTGCGCCTTCGATTGGTTAAGGGATTGTGCCAAAGCCCTGTCGTTTTGCGGAACTACCCCTAAACGGGTAGATCGATGCTCAAGCTCCGTGTAGAGGGGTCCCGTCCCACACGATGCTTCGGACTCCGGCAAAGCCACCTCCCTCTGATGATCCGCCCGTAACCTCGATGTCCACCAGCTAGTGGTAACATAGGGCTGTGATTCTCGCTTTTGTATTGGTCGGCGTTACGGTCGCGAGCGTTCACCTTGGCTACGAAACACCGGTCTGGACCTACTGTCCTACTGAAGCTTTTGGGTACGTTCGCATCGTCAAAGATGGCATCAGAGTTGCCAGGGGCAACGCGACCTACGATCAGCGTAGTGAAACCTTGACTGCCTGGTTCCCAGCCGGCCGCCGCTCAGATGCCGTGGTCGCCATGACGTTAGTGATGAGGCCCAATAGCGACCTCCAAATCCACTTCGGGGGTAGGGGCACGATCCGGATGCATCGCGGGACGTTTTGTGCGTTCGCGCCGCTCCCGCCACGGACCGAGTACTATCGCGGTGAACCGTCCTCTCCTCAGTCCACCCCGCAGCTCGCCCGTCGCCGTCATACTGAGTCATTTACTGTCAACAGGCGCAACGCCTGATCCGCTCAGGCTGGCGATCCGGGTCTATCCGGAGCCACCAAGCGACGAGTCCGATCGGAAGCGGGAGGAGCTGCGCCATTGGCGGCGCCCGCACCAGATGTTCGTTTTCGATACCGAATGCAAAACGGATACCGCGCAAGCGCTCACCGTCGCTTGTTATCGGTACTACGAGCATAGCATTTGCCTCGGAGAAGGGTTGTTCTTCGGCGACGATCTGCCGCGTGCCGATCATGCAAAGCTCGAAGCGTACGTTCACCGGCATCCAGCTGGTACGGACCGGCGATCGCGATGCGATCCCCGGCTCGGTGCTCAAGATCGAGGCCGACAACTTCGACCCGAAGACCGGGCGGCAGCGGCAGTTGTGGTGCCAGCGATTTCCGCCAAGCGATACACGCTCTTCCTTCGCGATCGGCACGGCGAACCGGCGCTGCGGGCGACGGGATCAATAACAGGGAAGATCGCTACTCCGAGCACGGCCTGGGGCATCTGCTCAATCCAGCCGATCCAGAAAGTGAAGATCGCAGCTGGATCGCGCAAGCGTGGCTTTCGATCGTCCGCCGATTGTTGGGCCTCCCAACAAAGTCGCTGCGCTGCCAGAAGCGGGTCGCCGTTGGGCGTACGACCGTCAGCAGTCCCGCCGTGATGAAGCCGCTTAGAACCTTGAACAAAGGCAAGCTGGAATTGGATTCAAAAGCCACAGCTAACCGAGCCTCAACCGATCGACGAAGACGGACTGCCTGGAGCGTGGACGTGTCCTTATTTCTAAGGCCACGGGCGTCATCACACCAATCTGAAGGAAATATTATGACGATGAAGACTTCGACCCGAACACGTGTGGCCGCTGCGGTGCTAATATCGGCAACGTTGCTTCCTCTTAATGCGTCGGCGAGGGTCGGTGCCAACCCAATGAATATCCCCGGCGTGGTTAACTACGATGAAATTCCAGCATCGGAAGTAACTCAAGGGGGTCGCGCAGTTGATGGATTCGTCGTTTCTCTGGGTACTACGACCCCTATAGTGAAGGTCAACCAACCAGCGTTCCTTACCGTCACCGTCGCGAATACATCTTCTGAATCGAAACTTGTATGGGGCCCCTACGCACCGTGCACGTACGGCTTCTCTGTTGTAAACTTGTCAACGAAGACCACAAGCGGCGTAACGCCGGTCGAGTGCTTCGGCGATATATATTCACTGCCAGAAGAAGCTGTGTCACCCGGAACGGCGACTCGGCTCCAATTTAAGTTCGACAGCGACGCGCTCATTGGTGAGCCCGGTAGGTACATGGTAAGTGTTAGAACCATAACATTGTTCTCCACCCAGCGGATGAAGGGTCCCGAGTCATTGCAGATCGCTTCCAACTCAGTTTCAATCGTCGTCACGAGATAGGGGCTGACGAAGGAGCACTTATTGCGGCTTGAATTACCCCCGCGCCTCTGCCCCTCTGCACGACGTTCGCGAAAGCGGGCCGTGTTGCTTAGCTTTGCAGCATTGCTGGCATTGCTGCGTGGATCGGCATTGCAGCTGCGCGACATAGCGGCCTCGATCGCATAGCGGCATAGCTCCGGCTTCGATCGCTTAGCCGAGAGGGGGGGCGGCGTTTCAAAGTGGCTTGGCTCCTTTCCCAGGGTGATGGTTCCCGACGGTCACGGATGCCGCATTACTTCATCATAAATCCGGCGCGTGAAGAGCGGTTATGCCGCTAAGCCATTCCTTAGAGCCCCTGCTAGAGCCCCTGCGCCTGCGCTAAGAAAACGCGTTGCGCATCAACCGGCATCTCGCCGGGTCCGGGCGACAGGCGCGTGTAGGAAGCGTCGCCTTGCAGCTCCCTGCTCTTAACGTTATCGGCGAGCAGCACGGCAAGGATTTGCGACGCCAGCGTTTCGGCCATCACCGGGTCGAGAACGGGGACGGCGAGCTCCACTCGCCGGTCCAAGTTGCGTCCCATCCAATCGGCACTCGCAATTATCGTCTCGAGCTCTCCACCGTTCTCGAAGACCCAAATGCGCGAATGCTCGAGAAAGCGCCCGACGATGCTGCGAACGCGAATGTTCTCGCTGACTCCCGGAACGCCGGGCCGCAGCACGCACATTCCACGCACCATCAAATCGATCGGTACGCCCGCCTGCGATCCGCGGTAGAGCGCTCGCACTACGTCGCCCTCGGTGATTGCGTTGATCTTGGCGCGGATGCCCGCGGGCCGGCCGGCGCGGGCATGTTCCGTCTCGCGGTCGATGCGAGCGATCAGTTCGCGATGCAACGTAACCGGAGCAACCCACAGGTCTTCGTAATCGGTGACCTTCGAAAAGCCGGTGAGCGCGTTGAACAGTTGCGCGTCGTCGGTGCCGAGCTCGGAGCGGCAAGTAAAGAGACTGAGATCCGTATAGAGGCGCGCCGTCTTCTCGTTGTAGTTGCCGGTTCCGAAGTGCATGTACCGCCGGAGCCCGTCCTCATCTTCGCGCACGACCAGAAGCGTCTTCGCGTGCACCTTTTGGTTGGCAAAGCCATAGACGACGTGCGCCCCTGCGCGTTCCAGCCGTTTGGCCCATTCGATGTTGTTCTCTTCATCGAAGCGCGCCTTGAGCTCGATGACTACGGCGACTTGCTTCTCGTTCTCAGCAGCGGTCAAGAGCGCCCGCACGATCGGCGAGTTCTTGCCCGAAGTACGATAGAGCGTCGCCTTAATGGCCAGGACTTTTTCATCTTCGGCGGCCTGCTGCAAGAACTGAATCACCGGATCGAACGATTCGTACGGGTGATGCAGCAGAATGTCGCCTTCGCGAATCTGCGCAAAGATGTCGGTGACGCCGATCAAGCGCTTGGGGATAGCCGGCATGAACGGTTTGTCTCGCAGCTGCTCGTATCCCGGAAGGTTGACGATCTGCCAGAGATCGCTCAACGCCATCAACCCTTCGGTTTCGTAGCAATCGACGGGCTCGAGCTCGAGCGAACTGCAGAGAAAATCGCGGATGTACTCGGGCATTCCTCGTTCGACCTCGAGGCGCACCGGCTCGCCGAAACGCCGCCGCCGCAGCTCGGACTCGATCGCGCGCAAGAGATCGTCCGCTTCGTCTTCCTGCAAGTCGAGGTCGGCGTCGCGCGTGACGCGGAAGAGATAGGATTCGCGGACGTGCATACCAGGGAAGAGCCCGTCGAGGTGATGCGCGATCAAATCCTCGAGCAACACAAAACGCCGTTCCTTGGTGCCCTCGACGGGGACGAAACGGGGCAGCGTCGGCGGAATCTTCACGCGCGCAAAGTGCAGCTCGACGCCGTCGCTGGTCGCCTCCTCGAGCTCGACGGCAAGCGAGAGCGAGAGATTGGAAATGTATGGAAACGGATGTCCGCTATCGACGGCCAGCGGGGTCAGCACCGGAAAGACGCTGTCGTCGAACGTCCGCTCGAGCGCGACTTGCGTCTCCTCGCCGAGCTCGGCGACGCGCATCAACTGGATGCCCTCGCGTTCGAGCGCCGGCAAAAGCTGTTCGTTGAGCAGTCGCATTTGCAGCGGCAGCGAGGCGCGCAACCGCTGCGAGATGGCGGCGAGGTGTTCGGTCGGTGTGCGACCCTCCTCGGAGCGGCGCATCACTTGGGCCTCGATCTGCTGTTTGATCGCCGCGACGCGAATCATGAAAAACTCGTCGAGGTTCGTCCCGTAGATCGCGACGAACTTGAGGCGCTCCATCAAGGGGTTACGCTCGTCGAGCGCCTCCTCCAAAACCCGGTCGTTGAACTCGAGCCACGACAACTCGCGGCTGATATAAAAAGCCGGATCGTCGAGGCTTGCGACCGGAATCGCCGGCTGCGGGGCGCGGGGCTGCGCTATCACGATGATTGTAGTGCTTAGCGGTTCGGGCCGGGGTTCGCCTCCCAAACGGCCAAAAACTTGCCCGTGGCCTTTTACGACCTGCCGGCGCACGTCGCGCAGCACCTCGCTCTGGCTCTAAGCGCGCTCGCCATCGCGCTGACCGCTGGCCTGCCGTTAGGCGTGGCCGCTACACAATCCGCCTGGCTGCGCGGCGCGGTGCTCGCCACGGCGGGGGTCGGACGCACGCTACCGAGCCTGGCGGTTCTCATGCTCTTGCTGCCATGGCTCGGCGTGGGCACGACGCCCGCGGTTATCGCCCTCGCACTTCTCGCGCTCCCCCCGATCGTCATCAGCGTCGACCTCGGCATCCGCGGCGTTTCGCGTGCGGCAGTCGACGCCGCGACCGGAATGGGCATGACGTCGTTTCAACGTTTTACGCGTGTGGTCGTGCCGCTGGCATTGCCCGTCTCATTCGTCGGTCTGCGCACCGCAACCACCGAGACGATTGCCAGCGCCACGCTGGCGACGTTCATCGGCGCGGGCGGTTTGGGCGACGAGATCGTTCGCGGTCTCCAAACCGACAATTCGACACTACTCTTTGTCGCGGCAGCGCTCGTCGCCGTTCTTGCCTTGGGCGCCGATCTTGCGTTGGGCGCGGCGGGTCGGCTGGTGGCCGAGCAGCAATGAGCATTTCTCGCGCACGCGCGCTCACGCTCCTCGCCACGGTGCCCATGTTGGCGCGCTGCGCGTTCGACCGCTCACAGGTTCGCGTCGGCTCCAAGAACTTCACCGAATCGTTCTTGGTCGCCGAGATCTACGCTCAGGCGCTGGAGAACGCCGGCATGCGCGTCGAGCGGCTCTTCAACCTCGGTTCGACGCAGATCGCCATGGCCGCCATGGCGCGCGGCAACATCGATTGCTATCCGGAGTATACCGGCACCGCGCTCATCGACGTTCTGCACCTGCCGCCCATTGCCGATTCGCAGACCGCATACGACGTCGTCTCTCGGCTGTTCGCGCAACGTTATGGCATCGTGTGGCTGCGGCCATCGCCGATGAACGACTCCCAAGCATTGGCGACGACGCGGGAAATCGCAGCGGCGCAGCGACTTGCAACGCTCTCCGACGTCGCAACTGCCGCGCCGCACTTACGTCTGGCAACGATTCAAGAGTTTCTCGCGCGGCCCGATGGGCTGCCCGGCCTGCAAGCGCGCTATGGCGGTTTTCGATTCCGAGAGGTCCGCACGTACGACATCGCGCTAAAGTACCGGGCGCTGCTCGAGAGCAAGGCCGACGTCGCCAGCGCGTTTACGACCGACGGTGCGATCGAATCCGATCGTCTCGTGATCTTGCGCGACGATCGGCATCTTTGGTCTGCCTACAACGTCGCCCCGCTGCTTCGAAAGGTAACGCTGCAGGCACGCCCGGATATTGCACGCGTCCTCAACGCGGTCTCGCCCGCAATCACCGATCGAGCGGCTCGATCGATGAACGCGGCGATCGAAAACTCCGCAGCGGATCCGGCCGACGTCGCGGCCGCCTTTCTAAAATCGCTCGGAGGGCGCACGGACCGATCGTGAAGGCAGCACAGATTACTTTCGAAAGCGTCGTGGTTCGGTACCCGAACACCGATCGCAATGCCGTCGACGGCGTCTCGTTCGAGTTGCACGGCGGCGAACTCGTCGTGCTGCTGGGTCCATCGGGCTGCGGCAAATCGACGCTGCTGCGTACCGTCAACCGTCTGGTGCCGCTTGCCGGCGGACGGGTCGTTGTGGACGGGCGCGACGTCACCGAGCTCAACCCGGTCGAGCTACGCCGCAGCATCGGTTACGTCATCCAAGCCGTCGGCCTCTTCGCCCACATGAGCGTCGCGCAAAATATCGCCGTCGTCCCATCGCTGCAGGGCTGGACCGGCCCTCAAATCGCTCAACGTGTGGACGAACTGCTTACGCTGGTCGGTCTCGAGCCGGCGGCCTATCGCAAGCGCCGCCCCAGTCAGCTTTCCGGCGGAGAGGCACAGCGGGTTGGGGTTGCGCGCGCGATTGCCGCGCGGCCTCGCGCCCTGCTGATGGACGAGCCGTTCGGCGCGGTCGACGTTCTGGCACGTACGGCGCTTCAGCGCGAGCTCGTGCGAATCGTGCGCGAACTCGAGACCACGACGCTCTTCGTGACGCACGACGTCGACGAGGCCTTTCGATTGGCGGATCGGATCGTGGTCATGCGCGCCGGCCGCGTCGAGCAGGTAGCCGCGCCGTTGGAACTCTTCGACCAGGCCGCCACGGCGTACGTTCGCGACCTCGTCCACGCCGGCGACGACGTCTATCGGCGCTACTTCGTGCATGCTCGCGAGCTGCTGCGACGGGCGACTGAATGAGCTACCTCGCCGCCCATCCGGCACGCGTGGCAGCGTTAGCCGCCGCGCATCTGGAGCTCGTCGGCGTCGCACTTGCCGTCGCGGTGCTCGTCGCCGTACCGCTGGGGCTTTGGGCGGCACGCCGCCCAAAGGTGGCGCCGTGGCTGCTCGGCACGCTGGGCGCAATCTACACGATTCCGAGCCTCGCGTTGCTGGCGGTGCTCGTCGAGTGGTTAGGACTCGGATACACGCCGATCTTCGTGGCGCTGGTCGTTTATGCGCAGTTCATGCTGACACGCAACATCGTTGCCGGCATCGACGGCGTGGATCGCGCGCAGGTGGACGCGGCGCGAGGCCTGGGAATGTCGCCGCTGCAAATCGTGCTCCGGGTCGAGTTTCCGCAAGCGTTGCCCGTCCTGATCGGCGGCGTGCGAATCGCGGCGATCGCGATGATTTCGATCGCCACCCTCGGCGGTTACGTGGGCGGCGTCGGCTTGGGCGTCCTGATTTTCAACGGGCTGACGCTGCACCAGCCGCAGATGATCGTTGCCGGAAGCCTCGCCGCCTGCGCGCTCGCGATCGCCGTCGACGCAACGCTGCGCTTGGCAGAAGCCAGAGCCCGAATTGGCTAGCGGCGAACGAGGAGGTGAACGCTGAACCTTTTCGCAGCATCGTGCCACACCGATCGTGTTCGGAAACCACCGCCTTCGGCCAGCCCTGCCACATCTTCATCGGCAAACTTGTATGACGATTCCGTATGGATTCGTTCGCCGGCTTCGACGGTAATCCGAAGATCCGCGCCGGATATCCGTACGGCCGTGCGCTCTTGCGCTTCCAGAAACGAGTCGACCGAACCGCGGCGCTCGTCGTAATGCACGACGTGCCGAAACTGCCCGAGATCGAAGTCTGCATCGAGCTCGCGATTGATTCGCGCGAGCACGTTGCGGTTGAAAGCCGAAGTCACACCGATGCGATCGTCGTACGCCATTTCGAGCGTCGCGCGATCCTTCCGCAGATCGGTTCCGATCAGGAGGCCATCGCCCGGGCGCAACGCAGAGCCGAGCAACGAAAACAGCAGCCGCGCTTCATCCGGCTCGTAGTTCCCGATGTTCGATCCCATGAGCATCGCGAGCATTGTGCGCTCCGAAAGCACTCGCTGCGACTCGAGCACGTCGAAGTAATCGCCGGCGTAGGCGCGCACGTGCAATCCGGGAAAGCTTTCCACGAGCGCTAGCGACGACGAGCAAATGGCCTCCGTCGAGATATCGATCGGGCTGTAGCGCAGCTCGTCCTGCACGCGCAACGCTTCGCCGATCAACAGACGGGTCTTGATTGCGCTCCCGCTTCCGAGTTCCAAGAAATCCAGGGGTGCATCCAGCAATCGAACCATCTGCCAGCCCCATTCGGAGAGTATCTCGGTTTCGGCTCGCGTCAGATAATATTCGGGCAGACGCGTAATCGCATCGAAGAGCGCCGAACCGACTTCGTCGTAGTGAAACTTCGAGGGCAAGCGCTTCGGCGAAGCGCTCAAACCCGCCGCGACCTCCTGCGCGAACGAAGGAACGCCCTTTGCGCGAGGCACGGTAACGAGTTCGAAGCGGTCGGAGACCGCGCTGTCTATGGCCACGTGCCCCCCCTCATGCCCGAGTACGTGCCCTTATAAACGGCTTTCGCTTGGGGGGTTGCACTTTTCCCAGAGGACTAGGAGCCTGTAGGGTTTGAACTAGCGAAATTCAGCCAAGCGAATTCGGTCGCCGACGGAAACTGTCGCGCGAACTCGCAAATCGTGGACATGGCGGAGCTTTTCGGCTCAATATCATCCGGCTTTGACCAGTTTGCCCGTCAGCGTGTGCATCCGTCTAAGATTATAAGCCGCTCCGACGATGTTCCACTCGCCCTGCACTTTTTCGTACCCACGCAGGGAGAACTGTCGAAAGCCCATTGCGCTCTTGATGATCCCGATCGCGGGCTCGATGGTGCTTTTGCGCTCACCATAGATCGAGCGCCCTTGCGGCGTGCGCAATCGATATTTCATCCGTTCATGAGGAGCTGCAGTGCTCGACAGCGGTCGGGGCGTTTGAAAGCGCGCAAGGCCGCCGGCATGGTGTTCACGCCCTGGGCTAATGTATGGGGTGAGCGCCCGCTGCTCACAGATCGCAGCGTTGCGTGCACTGTAGTAACCGGCGTCGGCCAGGATCTCGCTGGCCCTTCCAACTTCTTGGGGCAGCGCCGCAATCCGATCCAACGCAGGTTCAAGCAAGGCCTCGTCGTTGTGGCGTTGACTGACATCTACGTCAACAAGCAATCGAGAAGCGCAGTCGATCGCACTTTGCGCGTTGTACGCCTGCTCGAATCCGCCGGCGCTCGGCATGATCCGCGATTCGTCGTCGGTCAGGTTGACCTGAGCTTTCGGGTTCATCGCTCGCGATGGGCGCTTAGGCTTACGCCCTCTGATCTTTTTCCCGGAGCGTTTCTCGTGAGCGACGCGCCCTGCCGCCCGCTCGTCATACCCCGCTTGCTCTTGAGCGATGCGCTGTTGTTCCCGCTCGCGGATGCGCGCCTTCGCCTCAGCGATGGCCTGCAGACGTGTCTCTCGCCGTGCCAACTCCGCGGGAACATCCATGCCGTCTGGCAGATCGGCCTGATCAGCCTTTTCCGCCATGCACAACAAGCGGCCGATTTCGTTCTCGATATGCCGCTCCAACTTGGTGGCGTGATCATAGCTCATCGCGTGGTGCTTGGACGCATTGGCTTTAACTTTGGTTCCATCGATGCTGACGCGGCCGATCTTGAGCATGCCACTCTCCGCCGCAATCATGAGAATCTGCCGGAAACACGACTGCACCTCGGGCAGAAACCGACGCCGAAAGGTTGCAATCGTGTCGTGCTCGGGATGCTGATTGGCCGTGATAAAGCGAAAGGCAACCGAATCGTAGGTGGCCCGCTCCAGTTTGCGCGACGAGTACACGCCCGTTGCATATCCGTAGAAGAGCAGAGCCACCATCATCTCGGGCTGGTACGCCTCGTGTCCGCGTCCCGCGTACTTCGCGCGAAGCGCTCTGAGGTCAAGTTTCGCGACGATCTCTGCGATAAAACGCGCCAAATGGTTCTCCGGCAGCCAATCCTGAAGGCTCGCTGGAAGCAAGAACAACGTATCCCGATCGAGAGGTCGAAAATGTTCGCTCACCATCAAATTGTAGCACACGCCAGCTCAGATAACCCTACAGGCTCCTAGGGCTCGATCAACTTGAGTCGCAGCCGCGAGTTGCGGAAACCATAGAGGGCGTAGACCAAGATCCCCACCGCGAACCAAACCCCGTACCGGATCCAGGTCGCTACCTGCAGGCCACTGACAAGATACAGGCACGCCGCGCCCCCTGCGACCGAGAACAGCGGCAGGAGCGGGGCTCGAAAAGGCCGCGGCGCCGTGGGGTTGACGATTCGAAGGACCAAGACGCCCGCACAGACGATTGCAAATGCGGCCAGCGTACCGATATTCACCAGCGTCAGCAGATCGGTCAAAGGCAATACCGCGGCGAACACCGCGACAATCGCACCGGTAATCACCGTCATGCGCGCCGGCGTACGAAATACCTGGTGAATGCGCGCGACACCCGGGGGCAACATTCGATCGCGCGCCATGACGTAGAAGATGCGAACTTGGCCCAGGAGCGACGTGAGCATGACCGTAGCATTGCCGGCCAACCCGCCGATTGCGACGATCCAATACAACGTGTGGCTCTTGCTCACCGATCCGAGCGCGTCGAGCATTGCCGCTCCGTCGGAGAGCCGATCGAAGCGCAGAACGCCGACCGTGCAAAGCGTCAACGCCACGTAAAGGATCCCGCCGAGCGTGAGGGCCAGAATGATTCCGATCGGTACGTTTCTTTCCGGGCGCTTTGCTTCTTCCGAGGCGACGGTCACCGTGTCGAAACCGATATAGGCAAAGAAGACCAAAGCCGTGCTTGCGAGGACGCCGTGGTAGCCCATCGGCGCGAACGGACGCAAGTTCGAGGGATGTATCGCGTGAGCGACGACGGCGATGAAGACCAGCATCGACGCGATCTGCACGAGGACCAGCGCGCCGTTAACGCCGGTCGATTCGCGGATGCCGCTGGCGACGAGCAGCGCGATGCCGAGCGTGACGAGGCAGGCAAAGAGATCGATTTGCGGATGGACTCCGTGAACGTTTGCCGTCTGTGCCCACGCGGGAAACGCGATGCCGACGTTGGCCAGCATGTGCTGAAGATAGTCGGAAAGCGACGACGCGGTGGGCGCCAAAGAGAGTCCGTACTCTAAGATCAGATCCCAGCCGATCACCCATGCGACCAGTTCTCCCAACGTCGCGTACGCGTACGTATAGGCGCTGCCGGCGACCGGCACCATCGAAGCAAACTCTGCGTAGCACAGCGCGACGCACAGGCTGACGAGGCCCGAGAGGACGTACGCGAGAATCACGGCCGGCCCCGCGGCGTGCGCGCCGGCGCCGATCGTCGGGAATATTCCGCCCAGCATCGTCCCCAGCCCAATGCCGGTCAAGGCAGGCCAACCCAAGACTCGCCGCAATGGAGGGCCGCCGGATGGCGGTGCAGTCCATCCGAGCGGCTGACACGCGATCAGCTGTCTTAACGCATTGCGGAGCGCCAAGTGATTGGACCCTACAGGCTCCTAGGGCTTCGGGCAGACTTCTCGCAACGCCGCGAGGGCTATGGGGTTGGGCCGAACGACCATCGGCCGTATGTAAATCGCGAAATAACTCGAGCCTCCGATAATCGTGGCCACGGTTTCGATATCGATCGGACCTCCCTGCGAAGAAGAGCCTCGCGCTCGGACGTATGTTGCCGGCTGCGTACCACAAATCTTGATCGTTTGCCGTCCGACGATCGTCACGTCTTTCATCGTGTCTTGCAAGTTGGATTTTGAGAAGATCTCGTTCATCTGCATCGGCCGGGGCGATTTGAAGAGCATGAGGATTTCCCGGTCATTATTCGGCGGACCCCAGAACTGCATGTAACCCAATAGCCCCGGCGACGCCCGCCAGCCACTGGGCGCTTCGAATCGTAAGCCATCCGCCGGACTCGCCTGCAACGCGCATCCGCCCACCGTGACGGCAAGCATCGCAACGAGGGCGACACGTAAGGGCGAACCCACTTCGACTACCTCCTGCTGGCGGATAGGCTTCCACCCCCCATCTCAATCTCCGCCGGTGCGCTCGTACGAGACGATGCGGGCCCAGCGATCGAAAATCAGCGCGATGTATTCGCGCGTTTCCGCGTACGGCGGCACCCCGCGATACCGCGCAACGGCGAAGGGACCCGCGTTATATGCGGCCAGCGCTGCCGAATAGGGATCGGCGTAGCGTCCCCGGTACGCATCGACGTACCCGGCGATGAGCGCCGCCGCCGCTTCGATCGACTCAAAAGGGTCGTATGGATTGACGCCGACGTCGGCCGCCGTCTCCGGCATGAACTGAGCGATGCCGATCGCGCCGGCGGTGGATAGGGCTTGCGGATCGTATGCCGATTCTTGCAAGAGCGTTGCGCCGAGGAACTCCGCGGGAAGCAAATGGCGGCGGGCGGCGCGCGTCGTCGCTCCCGCAAACAGCAATGTGTAAGCCGGTTGCAACCGAGGATTGGTCCGTAGAATCGCGCGAGCAATCGCGAGTTCCGCGCCATTCACGGCCGCGCCGTCGCGAATCAAAAAGGCGCCTTGTAAGGCGTCGACGCCGGCGGGCGACGGCCAGCTTAACGCGATATTAAATGCCCGCTGCAGCTGGGGCGGCGCGATTGGCCGGGCCTTGGTATGGTATATGGTAACTGACGTGCATCCGGACAGTATTATAGCCGCTGCGAACGAGACGCCATGAATCAGGAATCCGCCGCATAAGGGGACGAAACGCATGTTCTTTACTACGGCTCTCATCGTCACGCTCGTCGTGGGAGACTTTGGTTCCACGTTCTTTTATCACGTTCCGCAGCACTTATGGTTCACGCTGCATTTGCGCACGCATCACGACCGCCGGCGCCCCTACTTCGATCACGCCGTGCTCTCGACCGATCCGGCGGTCTTACTCGACGGTTTTCTGGGCGCCGTTCCCTACATGATCGTCGCCGCTCTCCTCTGGCGCCTGTCGTGGCCTGGCGCCGTCGCCGGTCTGGGCTTAGGACAGCTCCATGTTTGGTGGCGGCATACGACGGAGCTCGGCTGGCGCACCCCGGGCTGGGCCCGCTCCCTCTTGCGACCCCTAGGAATCGTCCTTCCCGAGGACCACGACGGGCACCACCGAAACCCCGAGGTCGAGTTTGGCGATATCTTCCGCTTCTACGATGCGCCGGCTCGAGCGCTTTTGGCATGGCTCGCACCAACGGGCCGCCGGGCGCGAAATGCCGGCCGGCGCACGACGAGGAGGGTTCCGGCCAGAGCTTAATCGGGGGTCCTATGGCCAAACGGGCGCTTCTGTTGATCTCGGACACGGGCGGCGGTCACCGCAGCGCCGCGAACGCGATTGTGGCCGCCCTGGAAGAGTCCGGCGCCCACGAGCCGTTCGAAACGCGGATCGAGGACGTCGCGGCGCATTGCGCCTTCCCGTTGACGCAGCTCGGACTCGGGTATAGCATGGCCCTGCGCTACGCTCCGCCGGTCTACGGCGCGCTCTACTACGCCACCAACGGACGCCGGCGCTACCGCGCGCTGGTGCGCTTCTGCGAGCCGCTCTACCGCGAGCGTTTGCGCGACCTCTTCATCAGTTACCAGCCCGACGTCATCGTTTCGGTTCATCCGCTGCTCAACCACGCCGCGATGCGCGCGCGCGACGACGCGCACATGCAGCACGTGCCGGTCGTCACCGTCATCACCGATCTCGGCAAGGTTCACGAGTCGTGGCTCGTTCCGAATGTCGATGCCGTCGTCGTACCGGCCCGCGAAGTCTATCAACGCGCGCTCTCGCGCGCCGTGCCGACGCGGCGTTTGCATCTGCTCGGCCATCCGATCCATCCGAAGTTCGACGACGTCACCGGAAGCAAGGCCAGCCTGCGCGAGCACCTCAATCTGCCGAGCGAAAAGACGCCGGTCGTCATGCTGATGGCAGGCGGCGAAGGGGGCGGGAAGCTCCTGTCGACGGCGCTCGCTCTTGCAAAGGCCAAGCTTCCCATCGAGCTCGTCGTCGTCTGCGGCCGCAACGAACCGCTCGAAGCCCGCCTCAAAGAGCTCTCCCGTTCGTTGCCGACGCCGATGCACGTCCTCGGTTTTACCGACAAGATTCCCGAGTACTTTCGCGCCGTCGACCTCCTCGTCACCAAGGCCGGCCCGGGAGCGCTCGCCGAGGCGAATGCCGCCCAGCTTCCGATCATCGTATACGACTACGTCCCCGGACAAGAGCGCGGCAACGTCGACTTCGTGCGCGCGAACGGCCTCGGGTTGATCGCGCTCAACGGCGCGGCGGCCGTCGTTCGCGCGGTCAAAACGCTCATCGATGCTCCCGAACGGCTCGAGATGATCCGCCACAACCAAGAGATCGTCGCGCCACGCCGCAGCTCGCGCCGCATCGCCGCGCTGATCTCAGAAATTACGGAAACCGCGCTGCTGCAGACCGCCGCCGCGGTTTAGCCCGTATTGGCACCTCGAGCCTTTCGAAGGGCGACAATGCGCTACTGGCCGTTCCAGGTGATGCCGCCGGGAAGAATCTCGGGCGCGCGCGGCGTCTGCTGAAAATCGAAATCCTTGCGCAGGTCACCGAGGATGGGTACGTTCTCGCGCACGCTGGGCCGTTGGTCAGGCCGTCCGTCGGTTTGCGGATCGATGCGCGCTCCCGCGAGAAAGTCGTCCTCGATGAACTTGATGTAAGCGTCGTGACTGAGCGTCTGGTGGTCGATGAATCCGCGGCGCGCGTAGGGGCCGATTACGATTCCCGGGACGCGAAGGCCGTAGCCGTTCTCGTCGACGTGCGGCGGGACGACGTGGTCGTAGAAGCCGCCCCAATCGTCCCAGCTTAGAAAAATCGCGGTGCTCTTCCAGTCTGGGCTGCGCATCAGTGCGTTGATGAGCCCGGTGACGTAGGCTTGACCGCGGCTAACGAGAGCCGGCGGATGTTCGCTATACGATCCCGCCGGTGCGATCCAAACCACGCTGGGTAGCGTACCGTTGGCCGCAGCTGCATAAAAATCGCGCAGCTCGCGAATGTTGCCGAGCTCGCCGTCACGCTTCACCGTATCGAAGAAGGGCAGCGGATTCCAGATGCCCGGTGTGTGGGCGTTTTGCTGCGCCGGACCACAGTCTTCTTCGTTGTTGGCGCAGTCCGGTTCGTCTCCGGCCATAACGTAGTATGCCCAGCTGATGTGGTGCGCGTGTAACAAGTATGTCAGATCCGTCCATGCATAGTCGGGCCGGCCCGGGCCAGGCGGCCGAAAGCGCGGGTTGGCGGAACGGAAATCCGGCGGAAAGTCGGGAGACTCCAGTTCGTTGACGCAGCTCATGGGGTTGCCGATCTTCTTGCACCACGCCGACCATCCGGAGACCATGAAGAGGTGTTGCGGTAAACTCCACGACGCATTCGGCTCGAAGAGGCGATCTTGGAGCACGAAGTCGTGCGCGTATTTCCAATAGTTCCGTAGCTCGCGCCCATCGTGGTATCCCATGACCTCAACGGTGCCCCCACAGTTAGGCGCGTCGGGATCGGGGCAAACGCCGCGCCTCCGGCGTTGCGCTGCCCTTACGAAGCCGTCCATCCGTCCGCCGTCGACGTCGGTAATCGCCGCTTTGGCATTATGCGGGCCGCCGCGGTTGAGGTCGCCGGAATCGTGGAATGGCCGGACGCATGCGCCCGCTGGAGCGGGAACGCAGACCGTTGGGACGCCGTCACTCATCGCAATGCCGTCAGCGCCGGGAAACGTTCCGAAATACGAATCGAACGAGCGGTTCTCTTGCATGATGATTACGATGTGGCGAATCTTGTGAATCGGGTCTTCGCCCTGGGAGCGCACCGGAGAAGTTCCCAGCGCCAACACGAGGACGAGGAAAAAACGGCTATACCGCAACGGCTGTCAAGCCTCCGTGAAATGCCATCGTCGCCGCACCGACTTGTCCGGCGTCGTTGCCGAGGGTAGCGATGACGATCTCCGTTGTGCCCTTCGGAACCATCGTCGTCAGCGCATCGGTGCGCGGCCGGACGGCCTCGAGCATAAAGTCGCCGGCGGTCGAGACGCCGCCGCCGATTGCTATTTTCTCGGGATTGACGAACGCGATCACGTTCGCCAAGCCGATCGCAAGATCGCCGATGAAGTTATTCCAGGCGGCAAGGGCGTGAGCGTCGCCGGCCTGCGCTGCTTTCCGAATCTTCTTCGAGCTGAGTTTGAGGCGCGCCGCGTCGAGCAGCGCACTACGTGGAAAGGAGGGCGCGACTGCGAAAGCATGTCGAATCAGTCCGGTACCGGAGGCCTGAGCCTCAAAACAGCCGACCTTTCCGCAGGCGCAGATGAACCCGTCGGTCGGCCGAATTTGATGATGTCCGATCTCGCCGGCGCCCCAACGGTTTCCGAGCAGCAGCCTGCCCCCGCCAACGATCCCTCCACCGATGCCCGTTCCTAGGGTGAGGAGCACGAAGTCTTTGCAGCCCGCGCCGGTACCGAACGTAAACTCGCCCAGCGTAGCGCACCGGGCGTCGTTGGCGACGAAGACCGGTGGAGTAAACTTCTTTCGCAGCTCGTCACCGAGCGGCACGTTCGTCCAGCCGAAGTTGGGACTATAGAGCACGGCGCCGGAGGCGGCATCGATATTGCCGGGCGAACCGATGCCGATCCCTACGACGTTCCCGGCATCTTTGAGCGCCAGTCCGACCATCGCTTCGACCGCCGCGACAACGGCCTCGAAACGAAGATCTTCGAGATCCTCTTCATGCTGGACGTGAATCGTTCCATCGTCGGTAACGACCGCAGCCGCGACGTGAGACGCGCCGAGGTCGACGCCGATAGCCGTTCGCATGGGACGGCTCTTTTGATATCGGCGAAGGCCGTACCCGCAAGGCGCGGGAATCGAACAAGCCTTATGGAGACCATCGACCTTACCGCGTTACGCAACTATACTCGCCGTACCGGGCAAGCGACGCACCCGGATCTGCTCGACGCTCGCCCGCTCGACCACGTCAACAAGATCGAAATCGACGAAGAGCACATTACGGTGGAGTACGACGAAAAAATCACGCGCTTTTACAATGCGAACGAGATCACCCATCGCGAATGGGTTTATAAGTACAACGACGATCCGGAGTTCGTTGCGGCGGTCGGGAAAGTGATCGAGCTCGCCCGTGCGCACCTCAAGGATCTGCCCGAGAACATCGCCTGCCCGCCGGGCTGCGCGGAGTGTTGCAGCGGTTACGAGCCCTTCGTGAGCAGGGCCGACGTCGAACGCATTGCCGATCACTTCGGAATGACCTATGAGGAAACGCTGCGCCGGTATGTGGTCGAGCGTCCCTCGGCCGACGGCTTTCACGTTGGATGGCTGCGCAAAGTTGGCGACGACCTCGCCGACCAATGCGTCTTTCTCATGGGGGCCCGCAGCGGCCGGCACTACTGCGGCATCTACGAAGCGCGTCCGCACGACTGCCGCGATTTCACGCCCATCGGGTGCGGCGACGTGGACACGGCATTGCCGCGAAAGACCGCCTGGAAAGTCGGACCGGCGTTCCAGCCCAAGCGCCGCGGCCGGAGCCCCAACGGAAAGCGCCTTTGACGCTCGCCGCTCTTGCCGTTACGGCGGCTCTCTATCAGGGAATGCACTGGCGATTTGTCGGCCCGTTGCGCGGCGGACGAACCGTCGCGATCGACGGCGTCGGCACGCGACCGAATCTCTTTTACATCGCCGCGGTCAACGGCGGCATTTGGAAGAGTGAGGACGCGGGACGTACCTGGATCCCGATCTTCGATCGAGAACCAACGGGCTCGATCGGAGCGCTCGCGGTTGCGCCGAGCGATCCACGGATCATCTATGCGGGCAGCGGAGAGGGCCTGCAGCGGCCCGACCTCGCGGTCGGTAACGGCGTTTACAAGTCCGCTGACGGCGGCGATACGTGGACCCACCTCGGTCTGCGCGACGGCCAACAGATCGCTTCGATCGCCGTCGATCCGAAAAACGCAAACCGGTTGTTCGTCGGCGTGCTCGGCCATCCGTACGGCCCCAACGCCCAACGCGGCGTCTATCGTTCCCTCGACGGCGGAGCAACGTTCGCGCAAGTTCTCTATAAGAACGAGAACGTCGGCGCTTTCGACGTCGTCATCGATCCCAACGACGCAAACGTCGTGTATGCCACCCTTTGGGCGGCTCGCCAAGCGCCGTGGGAGATCGGTGCTTCGTTCGAGATGCCGGGAAGCGGCGTCTTCAAGTCGAGCGACGGCGGCACGAGTTGGACGCAGTTGCAAACCGGCCTGCCGGGGCGCGTAGGGCGCACCGAGATAGCGGTCGCACCCAGCGACTCGAGGGTGGTTTACGTCTACGCAGACGTAGAGGCTAAAGGCGACGACGCCGGAGCTCTCTATCGCAGCGATGACGCCGGCGTTCACTTCGCGCTCGTGAACAAGGCCGACGAGATCGCGCAGCGCGGCGACGACCTCGTCTCGCTGGCAGTCGATCCAACGAATCCCCAAATCGTCTATCTCACGAACACGTCGACCTATCGCTCCGCCGACGGCGGAAAGACGCTCGTCGCAATCAAGGGCGCACCGGGCGGCGACGACTATCATACGGTCTGGATCAATCCACGCAATCCGGAGATCGTCGCCTTGGCCAGCGACCAGGGCGCGACGATCAGCGTCGACGGCGGCGCGACCTGGAGCTCTTGGTACAATCAGCCGACGGCGCAGATGTACCACGTTAACGCCGACAGCCGCTTTCCGTATTGGATTTGCGGCGGTCAACAGGAGAGCGGCTCGGCCTGCGTGGTCAGTCGCGGCAACTGGGGTGAAGTAACGGAGCGCGACTGGCATCCCGTCGGCGCGCAAGAGTACGGCTACGTCGTCCCCGATCCGCTGCACCCCGGCATCACGTTCGGCGGAAAAGTCGAAAAGCACGACGAGCGTACCGACCAGACCCAAGAAGTCTCACCGCTCGCGCTGCCTTCCAAGCAGTATCGTACCGTGCGTACCGAGCCGATCGCGTTCGACCATTTCGACCGGCATCGCCTGTATTTCGGCACGAACGTCGTGTTCGCAACCGCTGACGGAGGCCAACGCTGGCACGCCATCAGCCCCGACCTGACGCGTCGGGATCCCGGCGTTCCGCCGGTGCTCGGCGCGTTTGAGAATGACGATCCGCAGAAAGGCGCGCATCGCGGTGTGGTCTACGCACTCGCGCCCTCATACGTGCATCGCGGGACGATCTGGGCGGGGACCGACGACGGCCTCGTCTGGATCACGCATGATGCGTCGACGAACTCAGGACAGGCTCACTGGACGAACGTCACACCGCCGGGATTGACGCCGTGGAGCAAGATCGCGCAGATCGACGCGTCGCGCTTCGACGACGACACGGCCTTCGTCGCCGTCAACCGGTTTCGTTTGGACGATCTGCGTCCGTATGTCTACGTGACGCACGACGGCGGACGGACGTGGAAACTCTCCGTGAGCGGTCTGCCCGAGCAACCGGTCAACGCGGTTCGCCAAGATCCCGTGGTTCAAAACCTGCTCTACGCGGCGACCGAGAACGGCGTCTATGTCTCGTTCGACGGTGCAGCGACCTGGCAATCGTTGCAGAACGACCTGCCGCACACGTCGATGCGCGACATCGTCGTGCACGATAACGATTTGATCGTCGCGACGCATGGCCGCGGCTTCTGGATTCTCGACGACATCGAGCCGCTGCGCGAGCTCGCGTCGGGTGTCATCCTGAGCCTGTCGAAGGACGGCACCCGACCGGATGACACCGCGAGTTATCTCTTTGCGCCGGAGCGCGCCTATCGCGTACGGCGCAGTACGAACACCGACACTCCGCTGCCACCGGAGGAGCCGATGGGCGAGAATCCGCCCGACGGCGCGATCGTGGACTACACGCTTGCCGGGCCGGCCCACCGCGTCGTGCTCTCCTTCTACGATCGCAGCGGCCGGCTGGTGCGAAGCTACGCGAGCAACGAGACTGCTCCGGCTGCGATCCCGCACCTCGACAAGCCCGCTTACTGGGAGCGGCCCTTCGCGACCCCGTCAACGACAACGGGAATGCATCGTTTCGTTTGGGATCTGCGCGAGCCGCCACCGCTGGCGACAAGCCAAGATCTGCCGATCTCGGCGGTGCCGCACGACACGCCGCGCGCTCCCGAGGGCCCGCTGGTGCTTCCGGGCGTTTACAGCGTACGCCTCGACGTCGATGGTCACACGATGCAGCGCTCGCTCTCGGTCCTCATGGATCCGCGCGTCGTCATTTCAAACGAGGCGCTTGCGGCTCAATACCTTCTCGCGGCGCGGTTGACGTCGCTGGCAGATAAGAGCTACGATGCCGCCGCTAGAGCTCGCGGCAACGCGGTCGCGGCGGCGGCCTTTACGAGAATCAACGACGCTGCCGTAGGCTTGCTGGACATCGTTGACGGAGCCGACGCTCCTCCGACGCAGCAAGCCGCGGCCGCCGTCGGCGACCTCGAGCAGCGCTTCGCCGCACTCAAACGGCATTAGTCGCGAGGGCCGAGCAGGCGCACGCAGAATCGCTCGCTCATGAAAACAGTTATCTCGTTGCTCGCATGCCTCGCCCTGGGCGCGGCCTACATCGCGCCGGTGGCGGCCGCTACCAGCACGCTAACCCTCAAGCTTAGCGCGCAAAACGGTTCGGGAGAGAACGGAACCGCCACGCTCACGCAAACCGATGGAGCCGTGACCGTCGTCATCGCGATTCCGAACGGTCCCGCGGGGCCTCAACCGGCGCATATTCACGACGGAACCTGCGCCGGCATCCTCGGAGTCGCCTACGGTTTGACCAGTCTCGCCAACGGAAACTCGACGACGGTGATCAAGGGCATCACGATCGACCAGCTGCTGGCCGGTAAGTATGCGATCAACGTTCACAAGAGCACGGACAACATGGGGAACTACGTCGCGTGCGCAAATATCGTTAAGCCGGCGAGCTCGATGTAATCAGCTCGCCATAGCGAGCCGCATCGATATTTCCGCCGGTAACGATCACGCCGACGCGCTTGCCCGCGACGTCAGGAATTCGCTGCTCTAGGAGAGCGGCAAGCGGCGCGGCTGCGCTGGGCTCGATGACGACCTTCATGCGCTCGAACGTAAAGCGCATCGCCTTGCATAGCTCGTCGTCGCTCACGGTCACGACCGCGCGCACGAGCTCGCGGGCGATCGCAAACGTCAGTTCGCCCGGAGCCGTCGTCTGCAAGCCGTCGGCAATGGTTTTGGGCACGGGAATCGAGACTGCGCGCCCGAGCCGGAGCGATTGCGCGAAGTCGTCGCCGGCCGCCGGCTCGACTCCGTAGACGGCGATCTGCGGATCGAGAGCGTGCGCGACGATAGCGGTTCCGGACATGAGCCCTCCCCCTCCGACCGGAACGACGATCGCATCGAGCGGATGCGCGTCCTCGAAGAGCTCGAGCGCCGCGGTTCCGGCGCCCGCGACAATTCGCTCGTCGTCAAAGGGAGGGACGAGCATAGCGCCGCGCTCTGCGGCAAGGGCTTGCGCAATCTCTTCGCGGTGCGAGTGCGCGCGCTCGTAGCTGACGACTTCGGCGCCATACTCAAGCGTCGCCGCCAGTTTGACCGCGGGCGCGTCCGTCGGCATGACGATCGTTGCCGGAATCCCCAGCAGCCGCGCCGCCAGCGCGACGCCCTGCGCGTGATTGCCGCTCGAGAAGGCGACGACGCCCCGCCTTCGCTGCTCCGGCGACAGCGTCGCCAAAAAATTATAGGCGCCGCGAAACTTGAAGGCACCCATGCGTTGCAGGTTCTCGCATTTTACGAAAATGTGCGCGCCGCAACGAGCATCGAGCGTCGCGGAATGCAGCACCGGGGTCCGGTGCGCCACCCCGGCGAGGCGCGCCGCCGCCGCGCGAACGTCCGCGAGCGTAACGCGTTGCGTCAAAATTATTTTTGCGCCATGTGGAAGCTCCAATCGACCACCTTGTGATTTTCGTCGAATCGCATTCGCTCCACGTATGCGCGCTTCGCGAACTTCACGTCGAAACAGTGCCATCCCGGGCCGCAGTTGACGGTCGTCTCCTTAATCGAGAGCAGCTTGCCCTGCGCGTTGAGCTCGTCGGACCATTCCGCGACCTTGACCCGCGTTATCGAAATGCCTTTGGCGATGTCGCTTTCGACGGGCTTCAGATCATTCTTGATGACCGCCTGTGTGATCCGATCGGCCTCGCGCTCGTCCGGATTTTGAAACGAGCAGCCGGCCAAACCGGCGATCGCCGCGACGATCAAGAATCGCAGGATCACGATGCCAAGGCCTCCGTATCGCTCTCTGAGGAGAACTTCGTAAAGGTAAGTTGCGGATTCCATTCTCGCGCGAGCCGTACGCTCCATTCGTTTTCGAATAGCGCTGCAGCTCGTCCGTTCCAGTCCTCGACGAGTCGAGCGTTGGACGGCAGGTGCGCGTGCGCGAGATGTTCAGGGTCGCCGTCGACGTAGAGCGCCAAGGAGTAGGGAAGAGTCGAAACGAGCGTCTTGACGTTGTATTCGGATTCCAGCCGGTATTTTGCAACCTCGAACTGAAGTTCTCCGACCGCTCCGAGAATCGGTTCGATCCGCGGCGTACCCCACGGATAGAAAACTTGCACCGCCCCCTCTTCTCGCAGCTGCGAAATGCCCTTGCCGAACGACTTATAACCCGACACGTCGATACTGCGCACCGAAGCGAAATGTTCGGGGGCAAAGGCGGGGATCGGGGGAAACGCGACGCGTGGGCCTTCGTAGAGCGTGTCGCCGATCGCAAAAGCCCCGGGGTTCACGAGTCCGACGACGTCGCCGGCGTACGCGACCTCCAACGACTCGCGGTCGTCGGCAAAGAGCCGCATCGCCCTGGAGAGGCGCACCTGGTCGCCGGTACGGGCGTTGCGCACGGTCATGTCGCGCGCGAACTCGCCGGAGCAGACGCGTACGAATGCAACGCGATCCCGGTGGCGAGGATCCATGTTCGCCTGAATCTTGAAGACGAAGCCCGTGAACGCGTCGGCGGCGGGGTCGACTCCGGCGCGCGCCGACGGCGCCGGCCCCATCGCAACGAACTCGTCGAGAAAGAGCTGCACGCCGAAGTTCGTAACGGCGCTGCCGAAGAAAACCGGTGTGGTGGAACCGCGCAACATCGCGGCCTCGTCAAACCGCTCTCCGGCGCCATCGAGTAGTTCGATCGCTTCGCGAAACTGTTCGTAGACGTGTTCGTTGACGAGCGCCCGCAACGCCGGGTCTGCGGCGTCGGTCACGGAGACGGTGGCGCGCGTCGCACCATGCGCGGCCCGCTCGAAAAGATGCACGGCTTTCGTACGACGATCGTAGACGCCCTTGAACTCTTCTCCGCTCCCCAGCGGCCAGTTGACGGGAAAGGCTCCGATGCCCAAAACGCTTTCGAGCTCGTCGAGTAGCTCGAGGGGATCGCGGCTCGGCCGGTCGAGCTTATTCATGAAGGTGAAGAGCGGAATGCCGCGCTCGGCGCAGATTGCGAAAAGCTTTTTGGTCTGGGGTTCTACGCCTTTAGCCGCATCGATGAGCATCACGGCGCTATCGGCGGCCAGCAGCGTGCGATAGGTATCTTCGCCGAAGTCTTGGTGACCCGGCGTATCGAGCAGATTGAGCGTATGACCGCCGTACTCGAACTGGAGAACGGTTGAAGTTATCGAGATGCCGCGCTCGCGTTCGAGCGCCATCCAATCGCTGGTTACCTGACGTTGCCGCCTGCGCGCCGAAACTTGCCCGGCAATGTGGATGGCGCCGCCGTAGAGCAACAGCTTCTCGGTCAGGGTGGTCTTGCCGGCGTCGGGATGCGAGATAATCGCAAAGGTGCGCCGTTTGCGTACTTCGTCGAGAATCTTCGAGTTTTCCGTCATGGACGCACCGGCTGATAGACGCGCAACTCCACGCTCGCCGCCGTCTCGCGAATCATCGCGACCTCTCCTCGCACGCGGTAGAACTGGACCCTGGGAGGAATCCGAAACCGGTCGGACCCTCGCCGTACGAACGCCTCATCACCATCGATCGATATCGTGCAATCCCCATACGCTAAGCGCGCCGGCGGCACGATGCGGCGCGCGCTGTGCGGCAGGTGAGCGCGCACGTATCGCCGGGAGCCGGTCGATTTCGAAACTTGAGTCAAACACTCGGGCAGCGCCGACAGCGCCCATGGCGCATCGCCGCTCATCGACGCCGTCCCACCGCTCGATATCGAGCTCGACACGCCGGGTTTTGGTGCCACGCGCGCGTAGACTGAGGCCATCTTGATACGAATCAGGTCGCGATTCACCCACGCCGCCACGACGACGCCGATGCCGAGAACGATCACGGCCGACATTGCTAGATATTTTATCACGCGGCGTCGGTCGGCGGCTCATCAATCCGCAGACGCGCGGCTCCGATCGAGTAGTCGCCCATCCCGTAGTAGACGTCGTAAACGTGGTCGCCAAGATCGGGCCGCGGATCGAGTCCCGTCGGGAAAACGACGTTATCGACGACTCCCTTGCGCTCTTCGGTCGATTCGGGCGTGAGAACCGGCCGCGGCGAGCGGTAGAGAATGCGATCGGGCCGTTCCAAGTCTTGGATGACGATGCCGGCGCTGTACCGCAGCGAAGGTCCGTGCCCCTCGCCTTCGATCGCATCGACGCCGTGAAAAAGCTCCAGCCATCCGGTCGTTTCGCCCAGCGTGATTCGAACGGGCGGCGTGCCGGCGCCAATTTTGATCGATCCCCAGTTCGCATCGGGGCTGAGCACCTGACGGCTCTCCGAGACGTTGCAGAGATTGCTGCGATCCTTGAGCACGGGGCCGAGCGGTACGTATCCGATCCGAATCGATTCGCGGTCCTCGAAGGGCATGCGCTCGATCATCGGGATGGCGGCACGGCCGTCGACGCTGGAGAGATGCAGCATCGGACGATGATAAAAGGCTAGACACTTGCGGCCCGTCGGCGAAAGCACGGGTTCGGGAAAGAACGCCGCATCTTTGTCGTCGCCGACGACGTTTGCCGAACCGGCGAAGCGAACCGGGCCTAACCGCTCCCAGTGGAAAGCGTCGGCGGACATCGCAATGGCGATGCGCGGTCCATCGGGACCAAACGCCGTGTACGCCATGACATAGGATTCGAGCGCCGGGATGTAGGTGACGCGCGGATCTTCGCAGCCGAATCCTGGCTGGGGGCGCAACTCGTACGGTGCTTGCGGTTCGAGTGCAAACTCGAGCCGTTCGCAGTCGAATTTATCGCCTTCGTGCGCGACGCGCACCGTTCGCACCCGCGAAATGTTTCCCTCAGCAACGCACCGCGGATAAAGTAACAGCTCGCCACCGGGAGCGCGCGTTGCCGCGGGGTTCAAGACTCCGAAGGCTTCGGTCGGCTCGCCGTCGGGCGCAAGCACCAGGCCCAACCGCTCGACGCGCACTTGGAGTCGATCGAGTCCTTCCGGCGTTTTCGACTGCTTGGGAGAGAGCACGGCTGTCCCTACGGCAAGTAGTTCGTCGCGATCGGTTCGTCACTGGGCGTCACGACTTCGACTCGAACGCCTCGACGATAGACCCGATTGGGGACGATCCAGAGCGTGTACGTGCGGTATTGCGGCGACGGCTCACCCGCGTCGGCCGGCGCCTGTTCGAAGGCTACGACGCGAACCCGTTGCGAATTCGCGCCGATCGACTCGACGATCTGTTTGTAGCCGGTCCGGTCGTGCGGTCCCATGAGCAAGACGACGCCGAACTCGCCTTTGAAATGAACGGGCGCGTGAATTCCTAGCTTGCCCAGAGTAACCTCATCGCGTACTATGAGAATCTGATTGCCCCCCAGAACGGTGGTAGTGCCTGCTGCGAGCGTCTTCACGCGCACCTCACGACATCCGACCAGCACAATGAGCCCCAAGGCTAGACCTGCCAGGGTCGACCAGCGCATCACGGCCGACCGCTTCGCCGCGCGTCTCATTTGTCATTGCCATCCGGCCGGCGCGAAGCTACGCTAAGGCTCGGATGAAACGACTCCTGCGCCTTTGCCTGGCCACCGACTTCGTTGCCCTGATGACCGTCGTACTCGGCAGCTGGACCCGCATCAACGGCGCCGGACTCACATGCCCCGATTGGCCGCTGTGCCACGGGCGAGTAATCCCTCTCATGAGCGATGGTACCTTGTGGGAATGGACGCACCGCTTGCTTGCGTTCATGGTGGCGCCGCTAACGATCGCCCTCGTCGCAGCCGCGTGGCCTGAGCGCCGGCGCTCTCCGTTCGTCGGACCAACGCTCGCCGTCATCCTTGCCCTCTTTTTGGCTCAAGTGCTGCTGGGGGCGGCGACCGTTGCGCTCGGGAATGCGCCGTTCTCCGTCGTCGTGCACTGGGCAACGGCTATGGCATTCATCGCCGCTCTCTCTGCAATGGCGGTGTTTGCCGCGGCGTCGCCGTCCACCGGGATCGCGCCGTCGCACGACGCTTCCGGGTCGTCGGGCCGCCTTCGCTTTGTACTGCTCACAACCGCGACGATCGCATTTATCACGATGTGCATCGGGGCATACGTAAGCTCCAGCGGCGCGGGCCTTGCCTGCCTGTCGATTCCGCAATGCGCCGGTAACGTTATCGTTCATACCCCGGGTGAGTACGTGCAAATGCTGCATCGCGCCGCCGCTGCGGCGACGCTGATTTTTGCCGCTGCCGCGTTGGCGCTAGCCTGGGCCGGGCCGGCCTCGAGCCGTGTGAGGGGAACGGTGGGCGCCGGAGCGGCTCTGGTCTGCGTCCAAGTGCTGCTCGGCCTTCTCAACGTGACGTTGCGATTGCCGATGGAGCTGCGTGAAGCGCATGCGGTCAACGCCGCCTTCGTCTTCTTGGCTTTCTTTATCGCGACACTCTTTGCGACGCTGGACGGAATGGCGAACCAGCCGGCGTTTCCCTTGGCTCCCAGCGGCGCGCGCCAATGATCGCACGCGGACGAATCGGCGATTATTACGAGCTCTCGAAACCGCGTATCATCGCGCTGCTGCTGGTTACGACGGCCGCTTCCATGGTAATGGCGGCGCGCGGAGTGCCGCCGCTAGGACTGCTCTTTTGGACGCTGTTAGCGGGGGCGCTCGCGGCGGCATCGGCCGGCGCATTCAACTGCGTCTGGGACGCGGACATCGACCGCCTCATGGAGCGGACCCAATCGCGCCCGATCCCGCAAGGGCGCATCTCTCGACGCAGCGCGACGATCTATGCAGTTCTCGCAGGCGGAATATCTTTTGCGCTCTTTTACGTTTTCGTCAATCCGCTTGCGGCGTGGCTCTCGTTGGCCGGAAATGCCTACTACGTCGTCATCTATACGATGTGGCTCAAGCGCATTACGCCGCTGAACATCGTGATCGGCGGAGCGGCCGGTGCGGTTCCGCCGCTGGTCGGATGGGCCGCAGTCACGCACGCCATCGGTGCGCCCGCGCTCGGCCTCTTCGCATTGATCTTTCTGTGGACGCCGCCGCATTTTTGGTCGCTCGCGTTGATGACGGAGATGGACTACGGCAAGGCCAACATCCCAATGCTCCCCAACGTCTACGGGCGAGAGCGCACAAAGCGCGAAATCGTGTACTACAGCCTCGTACTCGTTGCGGCATCGCTCCTGCTCTATCCATTTCACGTCATGGGTGCGCTCTATTTCGGCGCCGCGGCGGTGCTGGGCGGGCTCTTTCTGCTCGATGCCTGGCGCACGTGGCGCGAACAGACCGGCACGCGCGAAGCGCGCAAGCTCTTTCGCTACTCACTTGTGTACCTGGCGCTGATGTGCGCGGTGATGGTGATCGACCGAATCGTCTCGTGACTCGCCTACTCTGGACGCTCGCGCTCGGCGTCTTTGCCGGAGCACTCGACCTGAGTGTGCTCTCGCCCGCGCTTCCGGCACTCGGACGGACTTTCACCGTACAGACGGGTGATCTGGCCTGGGTCTTCACGATATATCTCCTCGTTACGGTCGTTTCTATTGCGGTGGCCAGTTCGATGGCCGACCGGTACGGAAGGCGTCCGATCTATCTTATCTGCATCTCGCTCTTCGCGGCCGGCAGCGTTGTCGCGATCCTCGCGCCGAACTACGCAATCTTCCTCGCCGCACGCGCAATTCAAGCGCTCGGCGCCGGTGGAATCTTTCCCGTCGCCACCGCGGCGATCGGCGACGTCGTGCCGGAGGCGCGACGCGGCGCGGCGTTGGGTCTGGTCGCTGCAACCTGGGGCATAGCGGCAGTGATCGGTCCGAGCATCGGCGGCTTGATCACGCACTACGTTTCGTGGCGCTACATCTTCGTGGTGAACCTGCCTCTCGGGGCAATCGTTTTCCGGATGGCGCTCAAGGAGCTCCCGGCGCACGCGCCGCGGCGACGCGATGCGCTCGACCTTCTCGGGCTGAGCTTGCTCTGCGGCGGACTGCTGGCGCTCATGGACGGCCTGATTGCATCGAGAGTTACGACGGGACTCGCCGGCATTGCGCTTCTTGCGGGCTTTGCGTTCTGGGAGCGAACCGCGCGTAACCCGATCGTGCCGCTGGAGATCCTGCGCACGCCGCAGCTCCTCAAGACCTACGCGTTGGAGATCGTCATCGGCATCTTGGAAGGCTCGCTGTTTTTCATCCCCGCCATCCTGGTTGCCGCAGAAGGGCTGTCGTCCGCGGCCGCAGGTTTCGTTGCGGCGCTCGGTGCGTTCATGTTCGTCCTCGTCATTCCGGGCTCGGGACGGGCTCTGGACCGCATAGGAAGCCGCGACGTCCTCCTGATTGGCACGATCGTTACCGAAGTCGGCCTCGCGCTCTTCGCGCTGGGCTTCGGTTCGCCGCCGATCGCGATACTCGCGATCGTGATAGCGGGCGCCGGATTCGGCGCCTTGCTCGGTGCGCCGACGCGCTACATCGTCACGAACGAAACACCTGCGCACGCGCGGGCGACGGCGGTCGGCTTCTTAAGCCAAGCGCTGATCGTCGGCCAAATTCTCGGCAGCGCCCTCGCGGGCGGCCTGATGAGCGCGGCGCAAACCGAACTGGCTGGTTACCGCCATGCCTACCTCGCGTTCTGTGCCGTGGCCTTCATCGCGCTGCTACTGGCCGCGTCGCTGAAGTCGCGCGACGAAGAACGCACGCGACCCATCGAAGAGGCCGCGTAGCTGCCGTGCTCGAGAGCAGCCGTAATCTCGCGAGCCGGCGGTGGACGTCTTCCGAACGGAGAATTGTTTGGCGCGGGCTGACCGGACGCTTCGCGCTGGCAATCGAGCCGCTGATCGGAATGGTCTTTATGGCCCTGCTGACGTGGGGCATCGTCTACCGCGCGCATCACGTCGCGTCCGATGCGACGCTGATCAAAGTTGCGTGGATCTTCGCACTCGGAACCGTCGTCTTTGCGGGGTACTTCGTGGCCGTACTAGTCGCGCCGGTGGCCGCGTACCTCCAAACGTTTGCACCGATCTACATCGTCGACGGGTACGTGCGTTACCGCGAACCCGACGATCGCTCGCGCGCCGATGCCTGCGGCTATGCAGCCGTGCTCTTCGCGGATCGAACCGTCGCCGGCGAATGGGAGTGGCTCGGCCGGCGGCGCTTGCCCAACGCGACGATTCCGGCGCTCGTCGAGTTCTCGCGCTACGCCGGAATCCACAAGATCGACGGTAAGTCGACCGGGTTACTCCCCGACGAAGAGCTCCCGCTGCTGGCAATCGGCATCGCGACGCGCCGCGGAAAGGGAGCAGACCTTTGACCAACGTGCTGAGCTGGTCTTACATTCAGACTCGGACACATTCGTCGCGCCACATCCATGTGGCGCTCCTATCGGCTGCCTCGCGCCTCCGCTATCCTGCTCCGGCGCTCGGTCAGACGGCCCTCGCCAGAACGTAAGACCAGCTCAGCACGTTGGTCAAAGGTTATTGAGAGTAATTGTCGTTGAGTGGGACGCGCAACGTCGTATCGGCCGGCCAGTGGTGCCCGAATCCCGACATCAAACAGACTGACGCGCCGATCAGAAAAATGATTACCAACGCTACCGCCGCGATGCGATAGAGCGAGGGTGGGATGCCCTTACTCTCGGGGACGCTCTTAAAGTCGAGATACTCGTCGTCGCTTACGATCATTAGTACGCGCCTTTCGGAGGAGTGAAGCCGATCACGTTGAGGCCGGCCAACAGCGCGAGAACTGCGCCGAGCCCGAGCAGCGCGAGCATCAGCTTAAAGACCTGGTTCTCGACTCCGGTCGACTGCCAGTCCTTATAGAGCGCGTAGAAGGCTATCACGGCGACGGCGACGCCCGCGATCACCGCTCCCAACCGTTCGACGAACTGCGCGCTCATTAATTTGTGTCCTCCATAAGGGCTCTGATTTTGCTTAGGTCTAGGAGCCGAGGTCCGAAGTTTATTACGATAAATGAGGGCCGAGGCGACAACGACATAAGCATAATCAGGGCCCTTATATCAGGTAGAAGATTGAGAAGAGTACTACCCAGATCACGTCGACGAAGTGCCAGTAGAGCGTACCCGCCGTGATTCCGAAGAACTTGCCCTTGGTGTAGACCCCGGCCGCCGACTGCAGCACGAGCACCGTGAGGTAGCAGACGCCGAAGAAGACGTGCAGCCCGTGCATGCCGGTCAACGTGAAGAATGAGGCGCCGAAAATCCCGCTCCCTCCCCACGTCACGTGCTCGCCGAAGATCAAATGGTTGTACTCGTAGGCTTGACCTCCGAGAAATCCCGCCCCTAAGACGATCGTCGCCAGCAGGAACCACATATATCTCATGAAGTTCCCGTGCTTGAAATTCTCCAGCGCGTAATGCATCGTCGCGCCGGAACCGAAAAGCACGACGGAGTTCCAGGCCGCAAACGCTACGTCGAGACGCTGAATTCCCGGCGGCGGCCAGCCCTGTCCGCTGTTGCGAAGATAGAGATACGCGAAGATGAAGGACGAGAAGAGTACGCAGTCGCTGACCAGGAAGAGCAGGAAGCCTTGCAGGCGCAACTCGCGCGTTTCAACGTAGAGTTGGTCGACGTCGCCGTGCGCGTCGGCCCCGATCGCCGCGACGGACATCAGTGGGCTCCCGCCGCGACCGGCGGCGGCGAGTCGGTGAGCTCCTCGTCCAGCCCCTTATATGGGAGCGGCTGGCTGAAATCGTACGGCAGACCGTAGACCGTCGGAATGTGCTTGAAGTTATAGTAGTGCGGCGGCGATGGAATTTGCCACTCCAGCGTGCGCGCTCCCCACGGATTGGGCCCCGACCGCCGGCCGTTGCGGATGCTCCAGAGAACGTTGACGAAGAAGATCAGGATCGCCAGCGTCATGAGGTAGGACGCGACCGACTCAAAACGGTTCCAGAACGTGAACTGCGGATCGTAGGTGGCTACCTCGCGCGGCATCCCGAGCATACCCAGCCAATGCATCGGAAGAAACGTGCAGTTGAAGCCGATGAAGAAGAGCCAGAAGTGGATCTTGCCGAGCGTTTCGTTGAGCAGCCGCCCCGACATCTTGGGGAACCAGTAGTACATGCCGGCAAAGACGCCCATGAGGCTTCCTCCAACGAGCACGTAATGCAGGTGCGCGACGATAAAATACGTCCCGTGTACGTGCAAGTCGAAGGGAATCGCGGCGAGGAAGATTCCGGTGATTCCTCCGATCGTAAAGAGGCCGACGAATCCGATCGCGAAGAGCATCGCAGTCGAGTAGTGGATCTTTCCGCCCCACAGCGTCGCCGTCCACGAGAAAATCTTGATGCCCGTCGGCACGCCGATCAGGTATGTAATGATCATGAAGGGCAACTGTAAGAAGGGCGCGAGGCCCGAGGTAAACATGTGGTGTGCCCAGACCATGAACCCGGCCAGCGCGATCGCCATCGAAGAGAAGGCGATCAGTTTGTAGCCGAAGACCGGCTTGCGTGCGAAGGTCGGCAGCACTTCGGAGATGATGCCGAAGGCAGGCAGGATCATAATGTAGACGGCCGGATGCGAATAGAACCAAAACATGTGCTGCCACATGACCGGGCTGCCGCCTTTGGTCGGGTCGAAGAACGGCACGCCGAACTGGCGCTCGATAAAGAGCGCCGCCAGCGCTGCCGCCAGCGCCGTCGTCGCGATCATCAGCAGCGGCGCGGTCGCGAACTGTCCCCAGACGAAGAGCGGCATGCGAGTGAAGGTCATTCCCGGGGCGCGCATCTTCAAGATCGTTACGACGAAGTTGATTCCCGTAATCGTCGAGCTCACGCCGACTAGGAAAATCGCGGCACACCACATCGAGGTTCCGGCCGCACCCTGCAGCGAGATCGGCGGATACTCCATCCAACCAGCGGTCGGCGCCCCCATGAGGAACGACGAAAACAGCATCAAGCCGGCGACCGGAAAGATCCAGAAACTCAGCATGTTGAGCCAGGGAAACGCAACGTCGCGGGCCCCGATCTGCAGCGGAAAGACCAAATTGCCGAAGCCGCCGGTAAGCAGCGGAATGATGACCAGCCAGACCATCGCGCTCCCGTGGACGCTATAGACCTCATTGTACGTGCCGGGCGCGACGAAGCCGCCGTTGGGGTTGAGCAGCTGCGTCCGGATCGCTTCGGCCAGCAAGCCCGAGAGCATGAAGAAGACGAAGGCGGTGATGATGTACTGGATGCCGATGATTTTGTGATCGAGCGAAAAGACGTACCGCCGCACGAACCCTTGAGGTTCGGGGTGAATATGTTCGGCGATACCGCCCGAGTGAACCGCTGCTACTGCCATACTGCTTTCAAGTATCTCATTTCAGTGTGTTGAGAAATGCCACGAGATTCGCGATGTCTTGTGGAGAGAGGCCGTTCGAGCTCGCGCTTGGCATCGCACCCATGCTCCCGGTGTAACCGTTCTCCAAGATCGACGCGACGTCCGCGGGATTCGCCGGCTTCCCGTTGACCAAGTCCGGGTGCGCCGGATCGTGCAGGACGGCCTCGAGGCCCGGGCCGACGAGAGTTTGGTTGAACGGTGCGAGCTTGTGGCAAGCCGTGCATTTTTGGCTGAAGAGCGCCTTGCCGGCGGCCGCGTCGCCTCCCTGAAGCGAGATCGCTTGTCCGCTCGCCCCCGGCAGCGCGTTGCTCGCGCGAGCGTTCTTCTGCTGCCAGCCCTTGTACCAGCGGTCGAACGAGGCCTTATCCTCGATCACCAAAACCTGCTTGTCCATCTCGCTATGCTCGACGCCGCAGAACTGCGTGCAGATGATCGGATATCGTCCCGCCAGCCGCGGCGTGAACCGGATCGTGGTTACTAATCCCGGAACCGTGTCGTTCTTGAGCCGCATTGCCGGCACCCAGAATCCATGGATGACGTCGGCCGACGTGAGGTTGAGCGTCACCGGCACGTTCAGCGGAAGGTGCATCTCGTCGGTAACCTCGCCATTGATCTGCGGGTAGCGGAACGAGAAGTAGAACTGATGGCCGATCGCCTCGACGACGAGGCCGTTCTCCGGCTCCAACAGGATCTCGTACCAGATCCGGACGCTCACGATCGAGAGCACGAGCACGAAGATCAGCGGGATAACGGTCCACCAAAACTCGAGCTTGCGGTTATCGTGGATTTGCACGCCGATTGCATCGGGCGCATCCGACGCCTTGGCGCGGAAGGCGATCGCGAAATAGATCAAATAGCCTGCGACGAAAATGTAGAGCGCGCTGCCCGTCGCCGACATGAAGCGAATGAGATCGTCGACCTGCCGCGCCGTCACGATCGCTGCGGGCAGGTAACGTTCCAGCGGGAAAACGTAACAGAAGACGATCGCCGCGACCGCCAGTACCGTCAGAACCGCAGTGACCACCCAGAATCCGCGACCGAGCCGGGCCGGTTGCGCTGTTCTCTCTACCAAAGAATGCTCTCCCTCAGCCTAATATAGGCGCTCCGCGCGCGAATCGCACCGACTAAACGGGCTGTTAAGAGCCCCTGTCGGCCGCCCCTGCAAACTCCCGAACCAGCCAGTCCACGTTGGTGATGGCGGTTCCGACGACGACGGCGTCGGCTCCGGCATCGAGCGCGGCTCTGACGTCGGCCGGCATGCGAACTCCGCCCTCGCATACGCCGAACTTACCCAGCCGCGAAAGCTCCGCAACGAGATCGAGCGCGGGCAGCGCGTGGTTCTTCGTCAGCGCCGTATAACCGCAGAGCGTTGTCGCTACGATGTCGGCGCCGGCGGCGCTCGCCGCCGACCCGTCTTCTGCGGTGGAGCAGTCCGCCATTGCCAGCCGGCCGGCTGCGTGGACGGCCCGGATCGTGTCGATGAGCAGGCTGCCGTCCGGCCGCGGCCGAGAGGTTGCATCGAAGGCCACGATCTCGGCGCCGGCGCCGATGATCGATTCCACCTCCGCAAGCGTCGGCGAAATGTAGGGCTCGAATCCTCGATACTCGCGTTTGACCAACCCTACGAGCGGCAGGGCGACGCGCTGACGTACGGCGAGCAAATTCTCGACGCCCTCGATGCGGACGGCAACGGCCCCGCCATCTTGCGCGGCTGCCGCCATCGCCGCGATAACGTGCGGGTCGTCGAGTGCCGAACCACGCCAAGCCTGCACGGAAACGATCAGGCCGCCGCGGAGCGCTTCGAGCAGTTTCATCGCGCAAGCTCCGGCACGGACAGCCCCAGCTCGCGGTAGGCGAGCAGTAGCGCACCCGCTGCGGGCTCGTACTTCGCGCGTCCGACTTGGGCGCTCGGCACGGCCGCCAACATGCCGTCCCTGACGCGCTCGTAAAAGCCCGCGTCGGCGAAGAGTCCGCCGGTTAATGCCGCTCTAGGCTCTTTCGTTGCAGCCAGCACACGATGCGCGAGCGTCGCAAGCCGGTCGGCCTCTTCCTCCGCGATCCTGCGGAAGCGGCCGAATCGAATTGCGACCGGCGTAAAGGCGGCGAGCCGCGCGCGGGTGAGTTCGCCGGCGTAAAATGCGCGTGCAAGGTGACGAAGTGAGTCCATTGCAAAGAAATCGCAGGCCGCGCGCGCTTCTTCGCGGAGCGAGCGATCGCCGTCGTCCTCGGCGGCCATCACGAGCGCGAGCGCAGCGCGGGCAATGGCGAACGCGCTGCCCTCGTCGCCGAAGAGAAAGCCCCATCCACCGAGCGTCTGCGATCGACCATTTTCGTCGCGCGCGTAGACGACCGAACCCGTGCCCGCGATCACGACGACACCCGGCATGCCGGCGAGCGCGCCGGCATGCGCCACCGGCGCATCGTGCATCAGCGTAAAATGTCGCGTCGGCATCTCCGGCAGCGCACCGTAGACGCGTCCTTCATAACCGCTAACGCCCGCGACGATCGCCGCGAAATTGCTTTCGCTAGGAAGTCCCCCGCGCCGACACGCATCGGCGAGCGCTTCTCGTAACGCGTCTCGAAGACGCGTAGAACTCGAATCGGCGCCGACTTCGTCGGCCGGCCCCGACGTGCCGCGTGACAGAACTTGCCCGAGCTCATCGGCGATCAGCGCGACGGTCGAGCTCTGGCCTCCGTCGATTCCGGCAACCAGCGTGCTCACGTCGAGTCTTCCGCAAGTCGCGCCGCGTAGGCATCCGCGGCCGCTTCCCGCGCGCGCTTGTTCGCGAGCACGCCTATTTCGCCGATCGCTTCGCGATGGTGGTAGAGCTCGTGACCGATAGCCCGCGCCACGAGATCCCTTTCCAACCTGACGTGAATCCGTATCTCCGGCCCCGCCGGATCGTACTCCGCACGAAGTTCATCCTTACCCCAATCGCCCAGTTCGGCGAAGCGAACGCACACGCCATAGGTCCTGCACAATTCAAACGCAGCGTTCATGCGTTTCGGCGCAAGTCCACGCCGTCGGCGACGAGCCGCGCTCGCAGTTCGTTCGTATCGATATCGGCCACCGGTACGCCGCGCGCGCACGCCAGCGCCGCCGCCGTTCCAGCCGCCTGGCCGAGCGTCATCACCGTCGGCGTCAAGCGCGTCGAGGCGAGCGCCTCGTGCGTCGTGGAGATGCATCGCCCCGCAACGAGTAACTGCTCGCGATTGACCGGCAAGAGCGCGCGGTACGGGATTTCATAGCTCTCTCCCGGCGCGAGCCGGTGCGTGGCCGTTCCGCTGCCGCTCGGATTGTGCACGTCAATGGGATACGCGCTGCGCGCCACGGCATCATCGAAGCGCCGGGCCTTCAAAACGTCGTCGCGCGTCAGCGTGTACCGGCCGACGATGCGCCGCGATTCGCGGATTCCCACTTGCGTGCCCGTTGCCGCGATTCGCGCGTCCGCGAAACCCGGCACGCGCTGCCGAAAGAACTCCAACAGCTGCATCGCCTGCAGACGCGATTCGACTTCGGCCCGCGTCAGGTCGTCGGGATCGAGCGGATCGATGTTGACGACGCGCGTCATGTTGACGGTCACTTCGTCGGGGTAGGGAGAGATAAAGAACGAGACGAGCTCGCGCGGAACGTCGACGAGGCCGTCCGCACGCGCGCTTTCCCAGAGGTCCTTCAGACCTGCGACTGCCGTGAGCGCGGCCGGTATGCGCTCTTGCGGATGCAGCGAGCTGCGCATCTCGCCGGGATGTTCGCGCAGATACGCCGCCAGGACCGCGAGGTCGACGTGACTCAGCCGAAACATCAACGTAGCCGGCTGAACGCGTCCGCGCTCGTCGCCCTGTTGCGTGGGGACGCCGGCGGAAGCCGCAACGAGGGCATCGGCGGTTGCGTCGATGACGACCGTTGCGCGATAGCTGCGCATGCCGCCGACCGTCGCAAAAGTTGCTCCGCAAACGGCTTCTCCATCGAGCTGCGCCGATAAAAAGTAGGCATGCAGCAGCAACGATACGCCGGCCTCTCGCATCATCTCGAAAAGCAGCGCTTTGTGCACTTCGGGATCGAACGGCGTAATCGTCGCAACGTAATCCGACGAATCCGCGATGTGGCCCGGCGAAGCGCCCTTGCGCATCAACCGCTCGACCATCTCTTGCGCGATGCCGCCGACGATGCGTTCTTTCGCCGAATGAAAGGTCATCCACGGGCCTACCATTGCAGCGGTCGCGGTGCCGCCCAAGAAACCGTAACGCTCGAGCAGAAGCGTACGGGCACCGTGACGCGCCGCCGCAATCGCCGCCGCGCAACCCGCATTGCCGCCGCCGACTACCAGTACGTCGAACTCCGGCGAGTCGGAGCGCGTAGAAGCTCGCATCTATGCGCAATTCGTCGCCCCGCACGGCAGGCCATTTCCTAGCGCCCGGCAATAGAGCGGGATGCAAGTTCAAATTGCTTCCCAGGACCGGAATTGGGCAATGGCGGCGCACTTGAGTGCGCTCATCGCCGTCGCGGGATTGCCGTTCGGTCACGTCGTTGGGCCGTTGGTCGTCTACCTGATCAAGGGACACGATTCGGAGTTCGTGGCGGAGCACGCGCGCGCATCGCTCAACTATCAGATCACGGTTTCCATCGTGGGGATTCTTGGGGTCATCGCCGCGGTCGGCGTGATGCTCGGCTTCGTCGCCAGCCACGCGGCAGGGTATGTATCCGAACCTGGAGGCGGCATTACTTTCGGCGTTTTCTGGATCGCGATCGCGATGGCCGTTCTGTTGCTCTTGCTGTTCTCGCTCATCTTCATCATCGCGGGGACGATCGCGGCGAGCCAAGGCCGGCCGTACACCTATCCGTTCGCCATTCGATTTCTGCGTTAGGAGCTAGCCCATGTTGATGCAACGAGTCAAGCCTCTCTCGCGTATTCTGGCACAGGGCAGCGACGCAGAGCACGGCCTCAAACGCTCGCTCGGTCCGTGGGCGCTCACCGCCATGGGGATCGGCGCGATCATCGGCACCGGCATCTTCGTTCTCACCGGCGTCGCTTCGGCAACGCGTGCGGGCCCGTCATTGACACTGTCGTTTGTTGTGGCCGGCTTCGTCAGCGCGTTGGCTGCACTGTGTTACGCCGAGGTTTCGAGCAAGATTCCGATCTCGGGGAGTGCGTACACGTACACGTATGCGACCCTCGGAGAGTTTCTGGCTTGGATCGTCGGCTGGGCACTGGTCCTCGAATATGCGCTCGGCGCGGCGACCGTCAGCGTCGGATGGTCGGGCTATTTCACGTTCATTCTCCACACGCTCTTCAACTGGAATATTCCGCAGGCTTGGCAGCACAGCCATTGGGATGCGACGCCGGGAATCGCGAACTTGCCCGCGGCTGCGATCATCTTTCTGATCACCGCGCTGCTCGTGCGCGGAACGAAGGAATCGGGTACCGTCAACGCGGTCATCGTGGCAATTAAGCTTGCGGTCGTGCTGTTCTTTATCGCGATCGGTCTCGGTCACATCAATCCCGTGAACTATCATCTGGCACCGGGTCCACTCGCCGGAGAGGGCGGCTTCTTCCCCTTCGGCTGGGCGGGAATGTTTGGGGGCGCCGCCTTCATCTTCTTTGCGTACATCGGATTCGACGCCGTCTCCACAACCGCCGAAGAGGCGCGGAATCCGTCGCGCGACCTGCCAATCGGCATCATCGCCAGCCTGGTGATCTGCACGCTTCTCTACATCGTCGTCGTCGCGATTCTCAACGGCATGGTGCCGTTCTATACGCTCAACGTCAACTTTCCCGTTGCGTTTGCGGCCGACAGCGTCGGGCTCGCTTGGGCGGGCGTGATCATTTCGTTCGGCGCCATCGCCGGCTTGACGACGGTGCTGCTCGTCATGATGTACGGACAAACCCGAATATTTTACGCGATGTCGCGGGACGGACTGATCCCCGCGCTGTTCGTTCGGTTGCATCCGACGTGGCGCACTCCGTGGATCTCGCAGATTCTGTTCGGCGTCTTGATTGCCGCCGCAGGCGCGCTCTTTCCGATCAGTATCCTGGGATCGCTTACCAATATGGGAACGCTCAGCGCCTTCGTGCTCGTCTCGATCGCCGTCCCGATATTGCGCAACCGCCACCCGGAGACGCAGGGTAAGTTCAAAGTCCCGTTCGGTCCCTATATTATTCCCGTACTCTCCGCCGTTACCGCACTCTTTTTGATTTATTTCCTGCGGCAGGGGAACCCGCTGGTGTGGGGGTTCTTCCCGCTGGTGTGGCTCGGCTTCGTGATTTGGCTCGTCGCCGGCCTGATCTTTTACTTCTGCTACGGACGCCACCAGAGCACGATTGCCCTCGAAGAGACGGAAGGTCTCGCGATTCGCCAACCACGAGTAAATTAAGCGCTGCGCGGTTCGATGAGGATGACGATCAACTCGTCGGGCGCACAGCCTTCAACTTCTTCGGTAGCTAACGCAGCGGCTTGCTCCGTGCTCGTTAGGCCTTCGTAGGCTGCGATGCGCGCGGCTCGCAGCAGATAAAGCGCGGGGAGTGCCCGCCCCACGTCGCCGAACTGCGTCGCGCTCTCGACTGCGTCGCGTACGTTCGATTCAAGCCTGGCCGCCGTCGTTCGAATAAGCCGGTAATCGCGCAGCGCGAGGCGGACGACGCCTCGTTCGTCGATCACGCGAAGATCGCGACGGCGTCCGTAGCCGCTCAAAGCGCCGGTCAGCTCGACTCGATCGAGCTCGGCGGCGTTGCACGCAAACGACTGCGCTGCGATCGCCCCACGATCGGACTCGCCACATGCGTCGCCGGCCGCGGCTTCGACGAGGGCCGTCGCCCCCGAGGCGGTAGCACAGACCTTATTGCGCTGCGTATCGATTTCGATTTCGACGACGACCCGCTCGGGAGCGGCACCGGCGGCGATGACGCGGTCTGCCGCCTCACGCCGAATCTGCGCGATCTCTAGCGGAGAGGGCGACGCAATCGTGCGTTCCACCACGTCGCGCACCAGCGCCAAAGCGACGCCGATCGGCGCGATCACCTCGGCGTCGCGCGCGAGCCGAAACGGCAGCTTCATTGCAGACGCCAAGTGCGGCACGATCGCGCCGCAACCGCCGCCTCCGCCGACCAGCGTCACGCGTTGCTCGTCGAGCGCGTAATCACCGGCTAAAGCCTCGGTCGCCGCGCGCAGCTTCGCAACCGCGAGGGAGATCGCTCGCTGCGCTAAGGAGAGCGCGTCGCCGCCGGTATGCTTCGCCAGCAACTCAAATGCACGGCACGCCGTTTCGCGGTTACCGCGCGCGAAGGCCCCCTCGGGAATTCCTCCCACGGCATTCGCCGCGCAGGTGACGGTCAGCGCGATCCTGAGGCCTGAACGCGCGGCGAGCACGACGTGATCGGCACGATCTTGCGGCGTGGGCGCGATGAGCTCGACTCGCGCTCCCTCGATCAGCTCGGGCGCAACGAAACACGCGTACGCACATCCGGCGATATGCGCGCTGCGCGGCCCGACGTCGACGATGGCGCCGCCATCGAGGCGCAGCATGCTGCCGCCGCCGATTCCCAGCGTTCGAACGTCGAGCGTTCGCAGCATCGTGCGGTATCCGCCGATTCTCGCGGACCGCATCTGCGGGCGGCCATCTCTGATGACCGAACAATCCGAGCTCGTTCCCCCGACTTCGATAAAGATGCCGTCGCTCAGGCGCTCATAAAGCAGGGCACCCGCGATGCCCGCTGCCGGTCCCGAGAGCAGCGTGAGAATCGGCCGGCGTCCGACCTCGCGCACGTCCATCACACCGCCGTCGCTGCGCATCACCATCAGCGGCGCGGGGATCGCGGCGCGTTCGACGGCCTGGGCGGTCATCCGCGCCGTACGCACCATCTTCGGCAGGATTGCGGCGTTGATCGCCGCCGTGCGCGTGCGCGACCGCAATCCGTACGCCGTGCTGACGTCGTGGCCGCTGGTCGCCTCGATCCCCCGGTTTCGCGCATACGCGACCGCGGCGGACTCCTGCTGCGGACGATCCACGCCGAAGCTTTCGCTGGCAGCGATCACTTCCGCGCCGGCGGCGATCAGTTCGTCGACCGCGACGCGCAACGCTTCGCCGTCACCGGCGCGCACGAAAGCAAACCGCGGAGCAAAGACCGCGCCCGAACTCACGGAAAAGGCACGAAAGCGCATCTGCCGCCGCGATAGCCATGCCAAACCATCGAGCAGGCCGAGCACGCCAACCCGCGCGAGGTCCCCTTCGAGCAATGCGTTGGTCGCCTGCGTCGTCGAGTGCGCGATAAAGGCGACGGATGCCGAATCGACGTGAGAATCGGCTAGCAGCTGCTCGATGCCCGCAACGATGCCCTCGGCGACCCCGCGCGCGGCGACGTGAGTCGTCGGAACTTTGACGCGAGCGACGAGCTCGCGCGTGGCGGCATCGATTGCGACGACGTCGGTGAACGTTCCGCCGACGTCGATGCCGACCCGAAGCTTGCGCTCTCCGTTCATCTTTGGAGATCGGCGATCAACGCATAGGTCACCATGCGCAGTCCGACGCGCCCGCCATTTGCATGGCGATCGAAGAGTTCGTTCAGATCTCGGCGCAGTGCCTCGGCCGGCGCGCCCGAAGCCGGCAGGTACGAGGACGAGGCCGCACGTCCGAGGAGCGCCTCCCGATCCATCTCTTGAAGCGAGAATGCCTCGGTGCGCGAGATCCGCGAGTCCGGAAACGTAGCGAACGCCGCGAGGCCGCGCCGTCGCAAGTCCTCGGTGTCGTCGTTCGCATAGGCTCGTACGACCTCCGAGTAGGCCTTCGTGAATGCCTCGCGTTCGTCGCGCTCGTACTGCAAGAGCGCGACGCGCCGGCGCGCGACGCGGGCAAACTCGCGCATCACCTCGATCGTCGCAAACCAGTGAAAGGCTTGAGCCACGACGACCATATCGACGCTCGCATCGCAGAGACCGGTATCTTGTGCCGTGCCTTCGCGCCACTCGACGTTGGGATCGGGCTCCGCTTGCGATTGCATGCGCAAGTTCGGCTCGATCGCAATAACCTTCGCACCGCGCCGGGCAAGGAGCCGCGACGAGATTCCCGTGCCGGCGCCGACGTCGGCGATCGTCAGCGTCGAGGGATCGCCGAGCCCCGCGAGAACCGCGTCGATGGCCTCGGGCGGATAACCGGGACGAAAGGCGGCGTACGACCGCGCCCGGCTTCCAAAGCGGGTGGTCGAGTCGGGTTTACTCTCCATCGCCGGCCGTCGCCGTAAAGGGCGCGCGCAGTGCGATGTCGACCGGGCGGCCGCCTTGCAGAACTTCGAAGGTGTGCGGCTTACCGTCATAGGCCAGCTGTTGCGCCGGATAGGTGCCGTAGAGCCACCACGCTTTGCCGTCGATGTTCTGGACCACTTCGCCGGAACGCAAACCCGCGGCGTAGGCGGGTCCCCCGGCTCGGACGTAGACGCGCATGTTGCCATCGATCGTGCGGAACAACGAGTAGAAGTACGCCGGCCGATCTCCCGGTCGCACGGCGGCGCCGAGGGCGAAAAGATTGCGGCTGCGGATCGGATCGGAAAGCGCCCAGGCGCGCAGTCGGGCCGTGCCTTGGCTTGCCAGCGCGCGCGCTGCGCCCGCGTCGGCGTGCGGCGCGATTACGGCGTGATCGTGCCACTCGTCGACGATCCAACCGCCGCAATCTTCCAGTCGCAGACCGATATCGAGATCGTCGCCGCTCGTTAGCGCAAAGATCGAACTGCCGACGCGCAGGTATGCGGCGTATCGTTTCGTGGAACAGTCGCTCAGATTCGGGTCGTCGTGAATTCGCGTCGCCGTCCAAGGTCCGCCGGTCAGCTCGGCGGCCACCACGTCGGCACCCACCCGCCCAAAGGGAGTTCCATCGTCGTCGACGGCGATTCGATCGTGGGATGAGGGTGGCGCGTAAAAGCCCGGCAATGTCTCCGCCGCGGCCGCCGTCTGGTAGAACGACGTAAATGCCGGCCTGCGGAAAAGCACGGGAGCGCCGACGACGACCGCCAGCGTTGCGACGATCGCGACCGCGGTCTGATAGGGCAACGTTCGCCGGGTAATCGTTTGGATCGGCACGCCGGTGAAATTTGCAACCCAAACGTTTGCGGTGTTGGTAGGATCGCAGACGTTCTGCACTTGCACGACGGCCATCACCGCAGCCACGAGGATAACGGGCGGTAAGACGTGCGCAGTCAACAACACGGTAAAGATGGCGATGCCGACGCCGAACGGGTTGAGCGGACCGCGATAGAGCACGAGCGGGCTTGCGACCCCAAAAAACACCACGTAGGCGACCGGACTGCGCAGCCAGTCCCCCGCGACCAGCGGCCGCAGTGCGGCGACGAACTGCGGTTGGGTCGTTGCGACCAGCAGCATGCCGATTCCCATGAAGAGCAGCACGGCCGGCGCGACGTCTTCGACGCCGCGAATCGCCGCGGCGACGAGACGTTGCACGGCCAGCGCCGGGCGCGTGACCAGCACGCCGAAGAGCGCCGCAACCAGGAATGCCACCGAAGCATCTAAGTGCCACGCATAGTAGAGCAAGAGCGGTATGAGGGGCGTGACGAGCGCGACGGCCGGCACGCGCTGCGAGCTGGAAAAATCCTCCGGCGCGCGGACGGCCCAGGTCGCATATCCGCGCGCGCGCCAAAACGACACGACGGCATACGCCACCAAAAAGGCGGCATCGATCAGAGCCAGCAAAATCGCGTATCGCACGAGCTGCTCGCGCGCGACCCCGAAAAACGTCGTATAGAACGTCCAGTTCGCAATGTTGAAGATGTAGCCCAACGCGAAACTCATTAAGAAAAGCGTCGCCGCAATGGTACGTGGAACGCCGGCCGTCATCATGATCGGCAGGACGATCGAACCCACCATGATGATGCCGCCCAAGCCCTGAAGCGAAGCGAAGAGCACCGCGACGATCGCGCAGAACACCAGACTCAGCACGAATGGCCGCTCGCCGCCAAACTCGGCCGCGAGATTGACGATCGTTCGCGCGATTCCGGTCTCGATCGTCACCCGCCCAAGCAGCGCGCCGAAGATGACCGCGACATAGAACGGGGCGAGCTTCACCGCGCCGCCGGTAATTATGTTGCCGAGCGCCGCGAACGGCACGCCCGCTGCGAGCGACATCAGCAGAGCCATGCTCGGAACCGCTATCAACGCCGGCATCACGCGCCGGTACATCAGTAATGCGAAGATCGCGAAGACGCCGAGGATCAGGAACGCGCTTACGATGACAGGACGCTCTCGAGCGGAGGCAGCGTTTTCGACGTAACGTACTCCCGCGTCACGCGATAGAATGCGTCGGCCCGTTCGATCGCCGTTTGTGCGGCGAGATGGTAACGCTCGAGGGTGCTCGCGAGGTGGCCGTCGCGGTTTTCGTAACGCCACGCTCGTGCGTAGAGCGGGGCCAGCTCTTCGTAGGCGTCGCGCAGCTCCCACATCCAGTAACGGCACCAATAGAGGTCGCGCAGCGTCGTCTCTGAATCCGTCTTCGCGTGCGCGAGCGCGTCGGCATACATCGCGCGCACCTCGCCGGCAATCTGGAACTTCCGGCCTAGAACGTCGTAGCGACGCGCGGCGAGAAACATTACGGAAGCGGCATTCGGATGCAACGGCGGCCGAACGAAATAAAGGTTCGCTTCGACCGCTTCAGACCAGAGCCGTACTTGGCGAAAGTCGGCCTTCGCCGCTTGGTTTTCCGCTGCGGAATCAAACGGATCGGCCCAAAAGAGCGCGTCCGTCTGACCGTACGAATAATCGGACGGCTCCAACTGGCGCAGCGTTTGGCCAAGCAATGCCACGTCGGCGCTATAGAGATCGTCGTCGACCCCAAAAAACGTGCTGGGAAAGTCGGCGGCGAAGCGTTCCGGCTCGACGTCTACGCGCTCCCACGCCGCGGCTGCGGCGTAGATGACCGGATACCACGTCGCCTCGGAGAGCGTCTCCCCATCGTCGTGCCAAACGGTTTGGAAGAGGCCGAGGACGTGCGCTGCCTTCCCTTCGTCGATAAAGCGCCGCTCGTTCACGAGAGCGGTATCAATCGCGGGAAAGATTTCGTTCCAGTTGCTCGCGCCCGGAGCGACCATCTGCTGCAGACCGCCGCGCGCGATCGTCTGGATGTAGCGTTCGAAGCTCGGTTCGGCGCCATAGTGCCAGTTCACGACGACCGCGTTGCTCGGAATCAGCTTCATGATCCCGGGATCGTTCTCGATGCCGTCGTCCCAAAGCATCAGTCGCGCGCCCGAAGGTGCGATCAAGCGATTCATCGCGACGATATGCTCGGCGTACGCGTTCGAGCGGCCGCGCTGGGCGACGTAACTTTGCGTCGTCCCGAGACCGAGCGTCGCCGTTTCGTCGGAGCCGATGTGAAAGAACGGCGGCCGCCCGACGGCCGCGAGCTCCTGCGCGATAATACGTGCGAGATACTCCATGGAGAGCGGAGCGTTGGGCGCCAGCAGAAAGCCGTGCGGCAGTTCCGCGGCGCCGGCGTACCGTTCCAGCCGCAGCGTGTTGTGCATATGCGCGAAACTCTGCTGCTCGGGAACGAGCGCCACGTGGAAACGCGCTGCGTATTCGGCCAGCTCGTGCAGCTGCGCCGGCGTAACTCCGTCGAGCGGCGCCGGCAGCGGATCCGTGGGGCTGATGAAGACGTGCTCCATGTACGGCGAGTAGCCGTTCATCTTAAATGCGGCGATCGTGCGAATTCGCTCTTCGAAGTAGCGCGTAGTCGGAAGCGGTCCGCGCGAAATGTCGTCGGAGAGAATCCGCCATTGCAGCGCGGGACGGTCCTCGATGCTCACGCAGGGAACACTCCAATTCCCCCGCGAGCGAACCGGCAACTGCGCGAGCGTCATGGCCGCGTAGAAGGCGCCGTCCGCGTCGCCGCTCTCGATCGACGCCCGGCCGTCACGAACCAGCAACCGGTATGCCTGCGGCGGCAGCGAGCCGTCGCGGCGCACGGTTATCTTCGCGTCGCCGCCTGGGGCCGTACGCAAGCGGCCGATTCGCAGCGCGCCCCAGCGCTCGTCGAGTTCGGCGCGTGCCCCCGCATCGAACCCCGGCGGCACCGTCAGCGGAACCGTCGAAGCCTGCCCGGGACACGAGAGAACATCCACACTTTGCGGCTGGGGCACGAGATGCAACGACGCCGCGAGCCCCGCTGCAGCCAAGAGCCCCAGGTGCATAGCGCCAGAGCTACGACGCCTTTGCCCGAGGGGCCTCGATGCGCTCGTGGGAAGATAGCTCGCGTGAAGCACGCGGCGGTCTGGCCGGCCTATCTCGTAGCGGCGGTCTGCGTCGCGATCGCATTGATCTCGTCGATCGCGAATATTTCCCTCATTGGGCAGATAAGACAGCAGCAACGCGCGGTCGCGAATCTCACCGAGCGCTCGACCTCCCTAGCGCGCAGCCTGAGCGGAGAGCGCACCGCGCTCTTCGATATGCTCGACAGTCACGCGCACCACTATGCAATCGGCAACGGTGAAGTCGTTACCAGGGGAAGCCGCATCGACCTCGCGCTTCACGAGCTCGCCGAGCCGCCGCGCGGTCAGGTCTATCAGGTGTGGACTCGGCCAGTCGGCTCGACGAAGATGTCGCCGGCGCCGACATTCTTACCGGATGCTCGCGGCGTTGCGCTCGTGATCGTGCCCGCCGACGCCCGCGCGACCTCGGAAGTCGTGGTCACGATCGAGCCCGAGGGCGGCAGCAAAGAGCCGACGACCAAGCCACTGATCAGCGTTGCATTCGACTCCCAGTAGCTCCCTGCGGGTCGAGCCGATCTCGCAGGCGACTGCGCGTCCCGCGCTGGATTATCTTGCCCGCTCGCCCTATCTCAATGTCTTCATCAGCCACGTGCTCCTGCACGACTCCGCGCAGGCGGTGCGCAAGAATGTCGTCGTGGTCTCCAGCGAACGCGGCATCGTGGGCGTCGCGTATTACGGGCGCCAAATCGTCATCGCGGCCGAACCGACCGCCGTCGCGCCGCTCGCCGCATATCTGCTGCGACACTCCGGCAATCGAATGATCGTCGGACCTCGCGACGCCGTCCGGGATTTTTTGAGGATCGCCGGAAATCGGCTGGGACGGCCGCGCCTATTGCGCGATCGTCAACTCGTCATGATGGTCGACCGCCCGCGGCTTCGCCCTTCCGGCCCTCCCGTCACGGTCCGCCATGCGAAGATGGACGAGTGGCGTGCGGTCGCAGAGAGCTCGGCCTCGATGATACGCCAGGAACTGGAGTACGATCCCCGGCGTAACTCGGCCACCTTCAACGCGAGCATCCGCGAGATGATCGAGCGGCGACTCTGGTGGGCCGGAATTGCCGGCGGCCGGCTCTGCTTCTTCTGCAACATCGGCCCGTGGTCCGACCAGACCGCGCAGCTTCAAGGAATCTGGACTCCGCCGGAGCTGCGCGGTCAAGGCCTCGCCACGGCATCGCTGGCCGCAATTTGCGATCGTCTGCTCGAAATAACGCCGACGCTCTCGCTCTACGTCAACGACTTCAACGACGCCGCGATCGCCCTCTATCGCCGCATCGGCTTCGAGCACGTCGGCGACTTCCAGACGATACTTTTTTAATCGCTAGATAGAGCGCGTGAGAACGAAGTTCACCTGCGCTCCCTGCAGGACGTACGCGTCGGTCGGAATCACCGGCTGCCCCGGCGTTCCACCGTACACGAAGCCGCCGCCGACGACCGTGAACGGATTGCTGTAAACATTCGTGAGGTTCGTCCCGTAGAGGCCGTACTCCCAACCGGCGCGACGATAAGCGACGTGAGCGTTGAGGACGGCGTACGGGGATCGGTTCAACTCATTGTACCAGCCTTCGTAGTTGAGTTCGGCGCCGTATCCCAAACCGACGGGCGGCTCTTGCTCGACTGCCAGATACGCCTTGTGCAAGGGCTGTCCGAGCGATTGTTCGCCGGCGGCAAGCGTTCCATCTTGAATCGAAACCGGGATGACGGTCAGGAAGGAGCTGTCGACGTCCCAGCCGGCCCGAATGTGGAAGTTTGTCACAAGCTCTTCGTCGGCGTGTACGTCGACGCCGCGATAAACGCCGTTTCCGGCATTCACCGGCATGCTGATCGGACATGGCGTCGGGTTTCGTCCGGTTTGACAACCCGGAATCGGAATCGGATTGGTTTGACTCGACGGAGCTCGGAGATTCGTCTGATAGAAGTCGGTTACAAAATGCAGCGGCCTGCGTTTTCCGAAAATGTGCTCCATTCCAATGTCGAAATCGGTGGCCCGATCCGGCTGAAGATTCGGGTTACCGAGATAGACGACCCCGCCGACCGGCACTCGATCGGCGGGAGGCGGAACGAGCAGCTCCGAAAGCTGCGGCGCTTGGAAGGTCGTTCCGACCGAGGCACGCACGGCGGTCGCGCCGGTCGGCGTCCAAACGAACCCGGCGCGCGGGTCGAAGCTGCTGCCAAACGTGCTGAAGTCGCTATCGTAGGCTGCAACCGAATAGTGAATGTGACTTGTCGGGTCGCCGTTGTAGCGCAAGACGGCATATCGTTGCGTCTGGGAGAGCGGGAAGGTTTGCACGGGCGGCGGCGGCCGATCTGCCGGCGTCGTAGCGTCCGTCGAGACCTCTTCGTCATCGGACGTTGCGGGCGGACCGCCAGGCACCACCTCGGCGATTACCTGACCTTGGACGTAGTTCGTCGCGAGATTTTCCTCGTTTATATCGTATTTGAACGAGAGCGTGCCGTCGCTGAAACGGTGATCGAGTTCGAGCCAGTCGTCGCCCAGCGAATCCCGTTGGTTGTACAAATATTGCAAGGTGTCGGCTCCGGGACCCGACACCGACTGCGCGTTCAACGTCGTCAAATGGCTGAGCTGTAAAATCGTCGCCGGCGCGCCGTCGATCTGCTGACTCCCCAACGGCACCTGCGCATCGAGCCCGTAGTTGGCCTGGTGAGCGTCCAGGTTCGTCCCCGCGAAGCTCTGATAGCCACCGGACGGAGCGTCGTCAAGCGGCACGGCAGCGTTTCCAGTGTGGAACACATCGTCGCCAACGCTTCCGCCGAACCCGGGCGGCGTGTACGTCGTCAACAGCGCCGACTCGTCTTTATAAACGGTTTGATCCCGAAAGTTGAGCTGAATGTAACCGTATCCGTTGTCGCCGCCCAGTTGATAGCGCAGCTTGGACAGCAACGATCTACCGACCGAATCGCTGCCGACGCTCTGCAGGGTTTCGTCGTTGGCCGGTGGAGCGACTGCGTTGAGCGGAGCGAGAACCGTTTGATTGACGGATCCCGACGAGGTCGTTCCATGCAACGAGACGGCGTAGCCAAAGCGATTATCGGAGCCCGTGCTCTGCAGCGTTTCGCCGAAGGTTCCGTACGAGCCGCCGAAGATCCGCATCAAGGTGTGATCGGTGCTCGTGGGCTCCAGCGTAAGGATGTTGACGCCGCCGCCGATCGTATTCGGCCCAATGAGCGACGACGGGGCGATCCCGTAGACCAGCTGTACCTCTTGCAACGCGGCCGGGTCGAGCAGCGATACGTCGAAATCTCCGGTGTTGCCGTTGTTCATCTGGTGCCCGTCGATATCGACGACGGTCTCGGTTGGATCGGGCCCACGCACGGCAAAACTGACGGTTGCGTTGCTGCCGCCCCCCAGCGGGATGACGGGCGTCGTCGAGAGCTGGCTCCAGAGCATGGGCGCAACGGACGTCGTGCCCGCCGCAGCCGCCTGTTGCGCGCTCATTGAAATCGTCGGCGCCGATGCGGTAGAGACCGTCTCGCCGGCGGAGGCACGCACCTCACCAATGACCGTCAGCGAGTTCGTCGTCGCCTTCGACAGTACGATCGAGAGCGTCGAGCTCGACTCACTGAGCGTCACCGTTCGTTGGGAGATCGGCTGATAGCCGGGGGCCGAGGCGCGCAGTGCGTAGGTGCCTTCACGAACGTGATGCAAGTCGAACTTGCCGCGCGCGTCGGTTCGGTCCGTACTGGAGACGCCGGGCATCGAAATCGTGACCGAAGCGCCGGCAATCGGCGCGCCGTCGCTGGACCGAACCGTTCCGTGTACCTTGAAAGTATCGTCGTGCGCCGCAGCGGCGCGCGAGGACGCCGCACAAACCGCGGCGACCAGAGTAATAGACGCGCATGCAACGCGCGTAAAACCGCGAGGTTTTCGCATTGGGGACTCCTGTAAAGCGAGTGGTTTAGAACGGAGCTAAACGGGGAGCGTTACAGGAGGTCCGCGTTTCGAGAGACGCGACGCGTGGAACGCGCGGCGCCGGAAGGTTAAACGATAGCGATCGAGCTCGCACGAAAGACGACGAACCGCGTCGCCGCTCCAACGCATTAGCGTCTCGAGAATGGCGACGATTGCGTCGCGGTACGAGATGAGCCAACGCGCGAGCACGAAGATAAGCGCGGCCACCAAACTCGCGCAGACGGCGGTCGTCACCAAACCGATGAGCAACGAACCGCCGAAAGCGTCGCCGAGCTGGCGTACCGCTATGCCGTCGAGCCTTCCATCCAGCCATTCCATCGCGGGAACGAGCGCGCAACTTGCCGCGACCGCGCCCAGCGAATATCCGACGGCCTCGCGCATGCCGTAGGCAGCATATGCCAGTCGCGTACGATTTCGTTGCGCAATTTCGCAACAGCCGCGCAGCCCTCGCGCGACCAAGATGGCCGCGATCGCGAGGGCAACGCCGCTGATCAGCTCGCGCGAGCTGTGATGAAGGTTATCGTAACTATCCGTGGCGAGGGCATAATCGCCCACCACGTCGATCGCGATATGCGCAAGTACCGCCCCGGCTGCGGCAGCACATAAGGCAAGCGAAAAGAGCGTCCTAAAGCCGAGGCGCACACCCGGGCGCTTCGACGGAGGGAGCGCTCGTCCTACGGTTTCGAGGGCGCCATCCAGACCGTACCGCCGGACCACTTGACTTCCACGGGCAGGCAAGTCGACGTCGGCGCACCGGCGTAGGTGACATCGTTGTACAGGGGTAGCGTGTGGTCGATCGTCACCCCAGGTGAGAAGGATCCGGCATCGGTAACGCGGCGAAGATAGTGCATCGACGCGTTGCGGTAGCCTACCGCGAAGGTAACGCTCGAAGCCGTCCTATGGCCGAGGATGACGTAAACGATGCGTGTGCCGTTCGCATTGTGGCTCATCGGCTTCGGCTTGGCGATGGTGCAGCTCTTTATAAGAACCGGCGTATATGCGGCTTGCGCCGGTCCGATCGTTGCGGCTGACGCGGCGAGGCCAACCAGTGACGCAACGAGTAAACGACCGAAAGGTTTCATTTGATTTTTCGCTCCTGATGCAAGGGAAGTAAGCAGGTGCTGGCTCTTCCTCGAAGGACGCCCTAACCCCTCGAACGTGCGCGACGCCGCCAGCGCCATACCCGTCACGCTTGCGGACCGCTCTCCCGCGGGCTCGAGGCGAGCGCCGCCAGGCCGCCGATCGTGCCGAGGCCCATCGTTTCAACCGCGGTGCTCGGGACCACGATCATGGCACCCTTCTCCTTGAGACCCTCGTAAAGCATGTTCATCGCACGCAGGTGTAAAGCGACCGGATTGCCTTCGTAATGTTTGGCAGCCTCGACGAACGATTCTGCGATTTGCTGCTCGGCCTCGCCGAGAATCACGCGTGCTTGACTTTCCCGCTGGGCTTGCGCCTGGCGCGACATTGCGTCTTGCAGCGTGTCCGGAATCTTGATGTCGCGAATTTCGACTGAGTTCACCGTGATGCCCCACGGAGTGCTTCGCGCGTCGATGCTCTTCTGCAGTGCCTCGTCGACCATTTGCCGATTAGAAAGCAAATCTGCCAGCGTCGTCTTGCCAATGATATCGCGCAATGCCGTTTGCGCGGCCCACTCGATCGCCTGCTCGTACGAGGTTACTTCCAGCGCCGCTTTCTTTGCATCCCAGACCACCCAGAACAAAACGGCGTCGACCCCGACCGGCACGGTATCTTCCGTAAGCGTTTGCTCGGCGGTGAACGTTGAAGTGTGCATGCGTTGATCGATCCACATGGCTATGTTGTCGACGACGGGCACGATGACGAACAGCCCGGGGCCGGCGAGTTTCCAGAACCGCCCAGCTCGGAGCACGACCGCCGCTTCCCACGCGTAGGCCATCTGCAGACCGAGGATAATTAGAACGAACGCTATCGCACCCGCGACAATCGGAAGCGATGTATTCAACCTTTGGCCGGCTCCGAAGCCGGCGAGTAGCACGATCGCACCGAGGAGCAAAGAAATGGGGTTTGCTCGAAGTCGAGGCCGCGAAGTGAAAGCGCGCATAGTCCCTGCGCCGGCGGACAATGGTGTGGATACAGACATGTTTCTCCTACTTTTCTCGTCGAGTGACTGAAGCGATGGCCTTGACTAAATCCGGTCCGGTGAAACCCGCGGCCCGCGCGTCAACAACGGCCCGACGCGCGATGTCTGCCAGACGCGCCCGGCGTAACTGCGGATCCAATCTTCGAGCCCCGTTGGATACGAACGTACCGCGGCTACGCGCCGTCACCAAGACGCCTTCGCGCTCCAGCTCCATATACGCGCGGTTTACCGTGTTCGGATTGATCTGCAGATGCACCGCAACTTCTCTGACGGTCGGCAGCTGATCGTTCGGCTTTAAGAGTCCGCGAGCGATCGCATGCAGAATTTGATCGCGTAGCTGCGCATAGACAGGCAGGGCATTCCCAAAGTCGACAGATAAGCTGCTTGCCTTCAAATCGTTTGTCCTAGTTGTCCTAGTTCATTAAGACAAACATTTTATATCACGGGCGCCGGTCGAAGTCAACGGTTTGCAGGGCAGAACCACGGCGGATTGCAAAAAGGAATGTTAATGGGTGCGTGGGGACGTTATAACCAAACGCTACGGCGCTGCGTCGCCTTCGCCATCTCGGCTTCGTTGCTCGTTGGCATCATGGGTTGCGGTAATGGCGAGCGGCACCCTTCGACGGTCGCCGGGCGCCGTGAGCAAGTGATCGATGGATTCATCCGCCGCACGATGTCCCGATTGGGGCTGCCGAGCGTCTCGATCGCGGTCGTATCCGAGGGCCACATCGAAGACGAGCGCGAGATCGACCGGACACCCGTAGGAGTTCAAGAGTCAGGCGGCGGCAAGCGCTACGAAATCGGCTCGGTTACGAAGCAATTTACAGCCGCGGCGATCTTGCTGCTGCAACAAGACGGCAAACTTACGCTCGACGAACCCGTGAGCCGCTTCTTTCCGGATCTGACCGAAGCCGGCCGCGTGACGCTCCGGGAGTTGCTGAGCCACACTGCGGGTTACCCCGACTACTATGCTACGTTGTCGAGCCGCGCGATTTTCAGGGACACGACGCTGGATAGAATCTTGTCGCAGTACGCGAAGGTCCCCCTTGATTTTCGGCCTGGGACACGGTGGGCGTACAGCAACACAGGCTACACGATCCTCACCAGGATCATCGAAAAGGCCAGCGGTGAGTCGTACTCGGGGTTTCTTTCATCTCGCATCTTTCGACCGCTCCGCATGAGCAGCGCAATCTACGAAGGCCGGCCGGACTTCGGCAGGCAGACCGTCGTCGGATACGAGCGCGTGCTCCTCGGGCCGCTTCAACGAGCGGAACCCGAAGGACGAAATTGGCTAAATGGAGCTGCCGGTTTGGCAATGACGGCGCACGATTTGGCAATCTGGAACATATCGTTGTTACGAGGCGACTTGTTGAGTGCAGCTTCGAAAAAAGCTATGTTCGCGATACAACGTGCTTCGGGCCGCCCCACAGGATACGGCCTGGGCTTTTATGTGACGCATCTTGGCAACGAGACGTTCATTTCTCACGAAGGTTCCGTCAAAGGCTTCACCAGTGAGAGCGCCCTTATTCCCCAAAATAATTTTGCCGTCGTCGTGTTGTGCAACCAAGGCGACACGATTGCCCCGCTGTTTCTTGCGGAAGGCATCGCCGGCGCCTACAATCTGTTCCCCCTATCGCCAAGGGCGCCGGCCGGTGCGCGACCGATCGAGGTCGTCGGCTCGACTTTCAACGATCCGGCTGCACTACGCGATGCACGAGAGATGCTGTCCCAGCTTCGCGCGGGCGCGTTAAATCCCACTTTTCTCACGGTCGACGAGGCAGCCGTCGCGACGCCGCAACGGCTTTCTCGAGTCGCCGCAGCGTTGCATGCGCTCGGAGCGGCGAAGGCATTTCGCGGAGCGACACAGTCCCAACGCGCCGATCTTACTCTTACCAGCGTAACGATGCTGTTCAAATTCAATCTGGCAATTGGCCTGAGCTTCGCCAAGACGAGAGATGGAAAACTCGCGGACCTATCCGTGAATCCTCGATAATACCGCGCTCGAAAGCTCCCGATGACCCTGGCCCCCCTCGGGAAACCCGCTTGGCGCGAGGTTGAGGGCGGTCCGTGCGAAAAACCAGCCTCCAATGGCATTGGCGCCTCTCGCCATCGACGATATTCCGCAGATCGCGTGGACTGCCACGGCGGGCGGCCGGATTCTAGCGTTCAACCGCGCGTGGTACGAGCGCGTCGGGCGGAAGTTCCGCCCAAACGCGACGCCGGCGTCTCTAGAGAAACAGTGGTGGGCCGCGGTTTATCGCGACGACCGCGTGCCCTGCCGGCAGGCGTTGCAAAGCGGCATTACGAGCCGCGCAGGTTTCGAGCTCGAGCTGCGGTTGTTGCGCGCGGACCGTACGTATCGGTGGCATCGTCTCTTCGTCTCGCCGTTCGAAGAAGCGCAGGATAACGGAGCGGGCTGGCTCGGCATTTGCACCGATATCGACGACTACAAGCGCCAAAGTCAAGTCTTTGCCTTTCTCGCGCAAGCCGGTGAAGTGCTCGCGGAGTCGCTCGATCTGCAAGGCACACTCAACCGTTTGCTCGCCATCATCGTTCCGGAGTTTGGCGATTGGGCGGCAATCGATCTCTTCGACGAAAACGACCGCTTAAAGACGGTCGCGGCCATTCACGCGGATCCCAAGAAGACGCGTCTGGTGAAGCGTCTCATCGGACGTTACACGCACGATCGGCGCTACGAGCCCGCAATTGCCGCCGCCCTGAGAAACGGCCAGCCGGTCGTCATCCGCGAAGTGAAAGTCGAGCTCCTCGAAAAAATCGCGACCCGACACCTGCTCGAAGTGATTCGTGAACTGGAGCCGCGCTCGGCCGTCACCGTTCCGTTACGTACGCGCGGCCGAACGATCGGATCGCTCGTCGCGTACTGGTCGCAGACGCCGCGGCGCTATGCCGTGGCCGATTTACCGCTCTTCGAAGAGCTGACGAAGCGCGCGGCCGTTTCGATCGGCCACGCACGCCTCTACGAACGCGAGCGTGAGATCGCCGCGGAGTTTCAACGTGCGGCGCTACCGATTTCGCTTCCTCAAGTGCGTGGCATGCGCTTCGACGGCATCTACGTGCCGGCCAGCGATCGCGAGTTGCTCGGCGGCGACTGGTACGATGCGCTGCGTCTCAACGACGGGCGCATTGTGATTTCGGTCGGCGACGTGGCGGGCAGCGGTCTGTCTGCGGCGGTAATCATGGCCTCGATGAGACAGGTCATTCGCGGCGTCGCGCAGGTCTACGCCGACCCGATCGCAATGCTCGACGCCGCCGATCGCACGCTGAAGACCGAGTATCCCGACATGTTCGTCACGGCATTCGTCGGCGTGCTCGACCCGGTCGCGCGGACGTTCACGCACGCATCGGCCGGGCATCCCGCACCGCTGCTGCGCGATGCCGCGGGCGCGGTGACGCCGCTCGGCACGAGCGGGCTGCCGCTGGGTCTGCGCATCCGCGGGGAGATCGCCACGACGACGCCGCTGCCTGACTCCGGCCTTTTGATTTTCTACAGCGACGGTTTGATCGAGGCCGATCGCGACGTCGTGCGTGGTTACGAACGGCTCACGGCGGCGCTCGCTCGTTCCGAGATTGCGAGCAGTTCGAGCCCCGCCGGCGCGCTCTATCGCGCGATGCTCAAGCGCGGTGGGAACGACGACGTGGTCGTGTTGACGTTACGGCTCGAGACGCCAGAAGCCAACGCTCACGACGGCAATGGTGAAGGCACGCAACGGTGGACCTTCGAAAGCAGCGACGCCCCACGGGCGCACGCGGCACGCCGCTCGTTCGTCGAGTCCTTGCGCGACGCCGGTCTGCGTCAGAGGCAACTCGATGCGGCCGAACTCGTCTTCGGCGAGCTGCTCGGCAACGTCGTGCGCTTTGCCCCCGGGGCGGTCGAGATCATCCTCAGTTGGACCGATGCTGCCGCGCCGGTCCTTCACGTGCTCGATCGCGGTCCCGGTTTTACGTTCGCGCCAAAACTGCCGTTGGATCTCCTGAGCGAACGCGGGCGTGGCCTCTACATCATCTGGTCGCTTGCGGAAGACTTCAACGTGACGCCGCGCCACGACGGAGGCGCGCACGCACGTGCCGTGCTTGCAATCGTTTAGACGCCGCATGTCGCTCGATTCGCGCTTATTTTCCTTGGTAGACCGGCTTTCGGCCTTCCGCCGTTGCCTTCTCGCCTTCTAGAAAGTCTTGCGCGTTCTGCGTGCCCTCTTGGTGGGGATTTTCGGTGTTGTAAACTCGTTGCTGAGACACTACACTAGCAGCGGATGCGCCGGCAGGATTACACGATCTTCGCGTACGCCAACGCCGGCGTCTTCTGCGATGGCTACATCCTCAGCAGCATCGGCCTCGCGCTGGTGACACTCACGCCGCGATTCGGCCTCAACGCGGTAACGACGGGCATCATCGGCGCGGGCACGCTCTTCGGCATCCTCGTCGGGGCGCCGCTCTTCGGCCACCTCACCGACCGTCACGGGCGCCGAATTCTCATGATCGCCGATCTCGGCGCATTCGTGGTCATCGCCATTGCGCAGATCTTCGTCACCGCCGCCTGGCAACTGATCGCATTGCGCTTTCTGTTGGGCGTGGCGATCGGCGCCGACTATCCGATCGCAACGGCGATTATCGCGGAGTTCATGCCGGCGGCGCGCCGCGGCGCTGCGCTCAGCGCGATGGAAGGAGTGTGGTCGCTGGGCGCCGCTGTCGCCTATATCGCCGGATACATGCTCCTCCAGACGGGGGCGCAAAGCTGGAAGTGGATCCTCGCCAGTCCCGCGATCTTCGCGGTGATCGGTTTGCTGCTGCGCGCGAGCGCCCCCGAATCGCCGATGTGGCTGGCGGCGCGCGATGCCGGCGAGCTGCGGCTCGTCTCGTTCGGAACGCTCTTCCACTCCGCCTATCGCGGCAAGCTGGCATTTATCTCCGCGATGTGGCTGCTGCAGGTCGTGCCGCTCTTTGCAATCTACACTTACGCGCCGACCGTCTTGGCCGCGTTGGGCTTGGGCAGCAGCGGTTCGCCGGCGGGAAGCATTGCGATCACCATGGCCTTTGCGCTAGGCGCGTTCGCCGCGATGCCGTTGGTCGAGCGCTGGGGCCGGCGACCCGTCTGCATCGGCGGATTCGCGCTCGCGGTGCTGGCGTTCGGCATCCTGCCGTTTGTGCAAACCGTGATCGTCGTCGTCGCATTTCTCGCCTACGCGATCGGCATGGGTGCGGCGACGGTGCTCGAACTCATCTATCCGGCCGAGCTTTTCCCCACCTCGATCCGCGCGTCGGGAGCCGGATTCGCAGCAGGGGTGAGCCGGGTGGGCGCATTCGTCGGAACGTTCCTGTTGCCGATCGGCATGGCGCGTTTCGGCGTGACGGCGGTCATCCTCGGCGCGTGTGCGCTCTCGGCGATCGGACTCTGGATCTCATTGCTCTGGGCACCCGAAACGAAAGGAACGGCAATCGTATGATTCTCGCAACGCTGCTGGTTGCCGCGGCGGCAAACGCCGTCGCGATCACGCATCACGTTCTGCACGTGGACGGCACGACAATCCCCTATACTGCGCGCGCCGGCACGATCGCGCTCAAGAATGCAAAGGGCCAGCCCGACATCTCGATGTTCTACACGGCTTATACGAAAGACGGCGCCGATCCGGCGACACGCCCCGTGACGTTCTTCTACAACGGCGGTCCGGGCGGCTCGAGCGTTTGGCAGCGTATGGCGGCGTTCGGCCCGGTGCGCGTGCTCGTTCCTCCCCCCGGGCAGAGCGCCTGGGCGCCCTATCGCGTCGTCGACAACGAGTACTCGCTGCTCGATGTCACCGACGAGGTCTACGTCGACGCGCCCGGCACCGGTTTTAGCCGCCTGCTGCCCTCGGGAAAGCCCACCGACGCCTACGGCGTCGACGCTGATGCGGCCGCCTTCGCGCAATTCATTCGTCTGTATTGCTCGCAATACAGCCGCTGGAACGCACCGAAGTACCTCTTCGGCGAAAGCTACGGCACGATTCGCTCGGCCGCCGTCGCGCGCCTGATGGAGAACGGCTTCGGTCAAGCGATCGATCTCAACGGTGTCGTGCTGATGTCGTCGGCGCTCAACGTCGACCTGCTGTGGGACGACGCGATGGTCGGCGGCAACGACTGGCCGTTCGTGCTCTTTTTGCCGACCGAGGCGGCCACCGCGTGGTATTACCATCGCGTCGCCGACCGGTCTACAGATCTACCGACGTTTCTCTCGCGCGTCGAACGCTTCGCGCTTACCGATTACTTAATGGCCCTTGCCGAGGGCGACGCGCTGCCGCCCGACCGGCGCGAGGCGATCGTCGCGCAGCTCAGCGCCTACACCGGCTTGTCCCCCGCGACGATCCGCGCCGCGAACCTGCGCATCGCGCCGGGAAGATTTCGCAGCGAACTGCTACGAGACCAGGGCAAGATGGTCGGCTATATGGACGCTCGTTACTCTGGTTACGATCCGGTCGGCAACCGGGAAGAGCCGGGATGGGACACTTCCGATCTTGCCACCACACCGCAAGTGCAGGCGGTCTTCAACGACTACATTCGCGAGCAGCTCGACTATAAAACAGATCTCGAATACCTCACACTGATCGACGTGCTGAGCGAGTGGAGCTGGAAGCACCAAACAGATCTCGGCGGCAGCGCCGCACTACTGCAGCCTCCAAACACGATCGTCGACCTCTCGGAGGCGATGGCGGAGAATCCGAGCATGCGCGTCTTCGCTGCGATGGGGTACTACGATTTCTCCACGCCCTACTTTCAGCAGCAGTACGACTTCGCGCACCTGCATCTGCCGCCGGACCTGCGGCGCAACCTCACCATCGAGCACTACGAAGCCGGCCATATGGCGTACATCGATATTGCGGCGTTGGCCAAGCTTAAAGCCGACCTAACGCGCTGGTACCTCGAACGCTAGTGCAGTCTCTCATGGCCACCCGACACGGAGTAACATCGGCAGCGTCCTTGGTGTAGCTCGTCGGTTCCGTTCAACGCCGACTCGGTGACTAGGCAAGCTCACGCGAACCGAGCCTTTCGGGCTTAATCGTCTTCTCACGCTGGCTTAATCGTGGGCTAATCGCGATTCGATGTTCGCTCACTCGGATTCGGCTTCAATTGAATCTCGACGAGACTAAGCCTTTGAGGAGATGCTGCGATGACCACCAAGTCGTTAAGCGTGATTTCCGTCAGCGTGATTGCCGTGGTTGCAATCGTTGGAGCGCTGCTCACGAGTGTACTTCGGACTTCGCACGAACGGGTGCCTGATAAAAATGGACCGAGCGTAGTCCGCGTAAGCGTCGTAGAAGGTTCGGCAGTCATCCAGCGCGGTGACAGCCACGTGCAGACAAATGCCGTGCCCAATGCGCCGATGCTTTCGGGCGACTACATTTGGACCGGGAAAACGTCGCGCGCCGAGTTGCAGTTCGATGGCTACACGGCAGTTCGGCTGGCCGGAAGCGTGCAGGCGCGCGTCGTTAACAATGATGCGAATATTCGAAGGGTGCAGCTTGCGGCCGGCACCATAGAGGTTGGAATGGTGCGCGACGGCCGGACGATGGAGATCGATACCCCATCGGTTACCGTTCGCATGGAGGAGGCCGGCGACGTGCGGATTTCGATCGGTGGGGACGGATCGAGCTTGGTCACCGCACGGCGCGGTAGCGTCGACGTGGTTACGCCGCAGCGCACCTACCCGATCGGTCTGCGCACGACGCTGGTCGCAGAGGGTTCGGCATCCGACCCATCGATTACACAGAGTCCCGAAGTCGCATTCGATTCTTTCGACGACTTCAATGCGGAGCGCGATAGGTCGATGCTCGCCGCGTTGAATGCAAGCCCGAATTTGAGTCCTATGCTTGCCGGTTACGACAACCTGGACACCTACGGTCAGTGGCAAAGCGTCGCAGGCTACGGACAATCTTGGGTGCCGAACGAGCCGGCCGGCTGGGCGCCTTATCGCAACGGTTCCTGGACGTGGGAAGGCGGATACGGTTGGACATGGATAGGCTCCGAGCCATGGGGCTGGGCTCCTTATCACTACGGTAACTGGTACTACTGCAACTGCGGTGCTTCGGGGTGGGCATGGCTACCGCCGGCAAATGCGTCCACGCCGGCTTGGTCACCCGCGCTCGTGGGGTTCTTCGAATTCAACACCGGGGCTGAAGTTGCGTACAACAACAACTGCGGCGGAAACTACGGCTACGCCCCCGGCAGCTACAATGGTCCTGCTCCCGCCGAACCGGCTAGCAACGCCGCTCCGTATGGCTCGGGCGCCCCGGCGCCGTATGGCGTTGGCGGCCCAGGCCCTGAGGGCAATGGCTACCCAGAGAACCCGTACGGCGAAGGCTCCGGATATCCACCTCCATACGGGCCCGGCTCTACGGTCGGATACGGCTATCCCTATCCTTATATCGCGTGGGTCCCAATCGCGCCCTACGAACCGTTTTATCCGTGGTATCCTACGGCGTGGCTCGGGTTTGGATGGGGATTCCCTGCAACCAACATCACCAATGTCACCTATATCAACAGGATCTACCGTAACTTCCGCCACGGCGGAGCGACCGCAACGACATTTCGACACTTCCGCCACGGAACGGTTCACGGACACACGGTTGCGGTAGACCCCCGCGACATCGGACGTGCTCTCAGAACGATTCATGGTACCCTTCCGATCTCGCCGACGCGCGATAACTTGGCCTTGTCGCATGGCAGCGCGCACGCGCCGGTTACGTTCGCGAAAGCCTTCAAGTCGCCACGCTTCGCGTCGGATAGAGCGCTTGCCGCGCGAACTTCGTTCGCGCAGCAGCAGAAGGCTGTAGCCGAAGCGATCCACGGCGGACCTACGCGGCATGTCAGTGCGCACGCGACAGTGGCTCGTGCAACTCGCACGCGCGCAGCCGCGACTCATGCGAACGTTTCGGAGACGCATGTGAGTGCGCACGCGGCTATGTCGCATCAGATCGCAGCAGTTCGGCATGAAAACACGCCCGTGGCCCCCCGCCGCGAGAATAGCGCAATACCGCACGCAGCGCCGCGCGAAAATAGCGTGACGGCGCGTGAGAATGGCGAGGTCGCCTCATCTACACCTTCGCAGCACTTCGGTGAAGGACGCGGCGAGGCGCGCCCGGCCGGGTTTCCGGCGCATTCCGACGGCGCAACCTCAGCGGCGGGTAGTCGTGAGGGCGTGGGCTCCGCGCCGAGTGAAGGCGGTCGAGAAGAGGGGGCGCCATCCGATTCATGGGGTCGTTTCTCCACATCGCGAGCCGAATCGTACGAAAGCACGCGCAACCCGTACACCGATCGCGAAGCTGGGCGAGAAGATCAGACGCCCTCCGATCCGTGGGGCCGATTCTCCGCTTCGCGCGGCGAATCGTACGGAAGCACACGTAACGCATACCAAACGGAGCGCAATCCGTACGGCGAGCGCGGTTCGTACCCATCGTACTCGCGCGGTTCGTACGCATCGTACTCGCGCGGTTCGTACCCATCGTACTCACGCGGTTCGTATCCATCGTACTCGCGCGGTTCGTATCCATCGTACTCGCGCGGTTCGTATCCATCGTACTCGCGCGGTTCGTATCCATCGTACTCGCGCGGTTCGTACCCATCGTACTCACGCGGTTCGTACCCATCGTATCCGCACGGTTCTTATGGGTCCGCTCCTTCGTCCTCGCGGGGTTACTCGGCCCCATCGCACCCAACCGGTGGCAGTGGTGGGCGAGCTGGAGGTGGCCGGCCACCTCACTAGCGTCCATCGTCGTTCAGCGTCCATCGTCGTTCGCCGCGCCGCAACCCACTTGCAGGACACGCTCGCATGCGATGCGGTGAAATGCGCCACCCTTGTTGCGCTCGGGCAGCCCCCGCGCTGCCCCTGAGCCGCGATTCATTGCTTAGAAGTGGCGGGAGCGTGTAGGAGGTTCTCCTAGCGTCCCCGCCACTACCCTCTGAGCTCCAAATATCCTTGCTGGTACTGGCAATTTTGCGCGTAGGGCTACGAAGCCCAAATAAATCGTAAGCTACTTTTGGCCGATTCTGTGTAGTGAACGGTGTGGTGAGCCGCTCTGCCTTTAGGAGCAACTCGTTTCGACTAGCGCGGAGGTCAGTAGGCGCCACATATGTGTTGAGCGAGCCGAAGCTAACTCGATTAGACGAAGAGCGCTTTCTGCATACGCAACTCTGCGAGAGCCTTCTGGGCTTCCTCGCTGAGGTTGGACTTTCCGACCGCGACCGTCACCTTGTGAATCTTGCCGGTGAACTTGTTATCGTCCGCTTTGTAGTCATCGCTGACACACGTATAGAGGTTCTCGCCTACGTCTGTTGTTTCCGCACCAAATGCGAACGGCTGAGTGTGCTCGACGCGCCCTGCGGCGACTTCTTTATCGTTGACGAAGATCACACCGTTACCGCCCGCGCCCAGACCGCCGTCGAAAGCGAACTCGAAGCGCAGTGAAACTCGCCCCACCGGCAAACGATCGGGGCCGGCGATCTTGTAAATCTCGCGGCCGAGATAGTTCCAGGCAAACCGAGGTGCGCCGTCCGTGACGTAGAGGGCCCAGCCGCCCATCTCCCCACCTTGGGCGATGACCACTCCCTCTGCGCCGGCTTCCGGGACGTCGATGTCGGCCGTAACCACGAAAGAGCGGTTCTTGATGTTGATGAAGGCGTTTTCGGGAATGCCCTTCATTCCCTCATAGACCGTTATCTCGGTGCGACCTTCCATCAGATCCGGACGGCCCGCCAGCGCGGCGTTGAAGCGCTCCCACGCGCGGTCGTCAAGCGGAAGCACGTGGTACTTGGCGGCCTCTTCCAGGAAGACTCCCTTCAGCTTCTCAAGTTTGTCGGGATACTTCGCGGCAAGGTCGTGCGCGCAACTGAAATCTTCCTCGACGTTGTACAGCTCCCACTTGTCGTTCTCAAACGTAGCCCGCGGCTTGGGCTCCCACGGCGGGCGGTGCACCGTCGTGGCGAACCAGCCGTCCTGGTAAATGCCGCGGTTGCCTGCCATCTCGAAGTATTGCAAGGTGTGGCGCGACTTCGCATCGGCGTTATTCAAGGTGTCTAGCACGCTCACGCCTTCGAGCGGTTTCTGCTGGACGCCAGAGACGACGCCGGGCTCGGGCACACCGGCTGCCTCCAAGACCGTCGGCGCAATGTCGATCATGTGCATCCACTGCGTACGCAGGCCGCCCTTCTCTTCGATGCCCTTCGGCCAGTGGACCACCATGGATTGGCAGACGCCGCCGTACGAGGCCACCTGATGTCCCCACCCAAAGGGCGTGGCGCCGGCAAACGCCCAGCCATTGTTGTACAACGGGTGGGATTTGGGGCCGCCGATCTCGTCGAAGTTCTGCAGCGCAACGTCCAGCGGCTCGGGCAGCCCGTTGAACACGGACAACTCGTTGAAGGCGCCGTTGAGGCCGCCTTGGAAAACCGAACCGTTGTCGCCGGTGATGTAGAAGATCAGCGTGTTGTCCATTTCGCCGAGGTTCTCGATCTCGTCCAGAAATCGCCCGATTTCGTAGTCGGTTACCTCGGCAAAGGCGGCATAGATTTCCATGTACCTGGCAAAGACTTTTTTCTCGTCGGCCGTCAAGTCGTCCCATTCCTGGATTCCCGGCGGCTTGGGCGCCGCATCGGTGCCCGGAGGCACGACGCCTAGCTCGATCTGCCTGGCCAACGTTTCCTTGCGGACCTGGTCCCAGCCCTGATCGAACTTGCCCTTGTAGCGGTCGCGCCACGCCTCGGGCACGTGGAACGGACCGTGTGTACCGATTGCCGCGTAGTAGACGAAGAATGGCTTGTCGGGTGCCAGCGAACGCTGCGAACGCAGCCAGAGGATCGCCTTGTCGGTGATGTCGGTACTCGCGTAATAATCGGCATCGGGATGCATATCCACCCTGGTCATGTTGTCGTACATGACCGGATGAAAGAGGTCGGCCTCGCCGGACATGAAGCCGTAGAATCGCTCAAAGCCGCTATGCACCGGCCAGCGGTCGAAGGGTCCGACATCGCTGCCTTCCCACGGTGGCAGCTCGTGACACTTGCCGAACATGGCGGTGCTGTAGCCATTGAGCCGCAAGATCTCGGGCAGATTCGTGACGCTGCTGGGGCGCACCGAAGTATACCCCGGGAAGCCGGTGGCAATCTCCGAGATCACGCCGAAGTTTGCGCTATGGCTATTGCGGCCAGTAAGCAGTGCTACGCGGGCGGGCGAACACAACGGGGGAACTTTGAGATTGTTGTAGCGCAGCCCGGTCTTGGCCAGACGGTCCAGCGTCGGCATCTGGATCGGTCCTCCGAAGGTCGATATGTCGCCGAAGCCCATGTTGTCGAGAAGGATAACGACCACGTTGGGCGCACCTTTCGGCGCTTTAACCTCGAACCGCGGCGGCGCTTTTGCGTTGTGCGCATCAAGCTCGGTGATCGGCGGATACTGAGGCGGTTGGATGGGAAGCACGGTGCGATCCATCGAAGCGGTTGTTCCGTTGCCCTGTTGGTCCTCTGACTGGTTCGTCACAATCTTTTCCCCTGCCGCTGGCTCTTACCGCGATGACTTGTGCGTAACGGAGACGTTCCCGAAAGCCTTGCTGTTAGGCACATCTCGTGAGAATCCGCCCAACGTCGGTCACAGACACTCGTCGCAACATCCGTGGCGATATGGGGATTAGCGTGCGAGCCGGGAGAACTTCGTGGCTTCCCGATCGAAGAAACGCTATCATTTC
>CAVRYW010000013.1:0-587692 GCA_963725605.1 Vulcanimicrobiota bacterium
CGCTCAACGACGTGCACGCGCGCAGCCTTCCATTCACGCAGTGGACCGACACGGGTAAGCCGATCGCGGGGCTTTTGGGATACGACCTGATCCGCGGAGCGGTTTGGCATCTCGATTATGCCCACGGCACGCTCCAGGCTTTGCCATCGGCGACGTTCACGCCGCCGGCGCAAGCCCACGTGCTCGTCGTAACCTTCGATGACAACGTACCGGCGATCGACCTCACGATTGACGGTCTAGCGGCGCCGGCGTTCGTGCTTGACACCGGAGCCGATCGCAGCACAATCTTTTCAGGCTACGCCAACGCTCATCCGCGGGAGCTACGCGATCGCGGGCTCGGCGAAGCAATGAACGACGCCTTTCCGTTCATCAACGATTTCTCGGGAGTCGGCGGGACGGTCGACTACCGGCCTTTACAGGCCGGGCCGCTCGTGGTGAGCGGATGGAGTTTTCCGCAGTGGCTCTTCGAGGTAACGCAAAACGACGCGTCGTTCGAGCTAGAAGACTACGACGGCCTCATCGGGCAGGATTTCCTTCGCAACTTCGACGTCTACTTAGATTATCCGCACTCGAAGGTGTATCTCGTGCCCAACGACCGCTTTCGCGCGCGTTGGGGAGGCTAGTCTTTGATTGCGGCGATATCGGTGCGATAGGTCAACGCGGCACCCCCGAGCCGTCGCGCCAGGCTTCGTACGCTTGCGTACGCGCGCGTCCTCGCTTCGCCGAGGCTTTCACCGCGCCCGGTCACGGTAAGCACGCGCCCACCACCGCTATTGATGGTTCCGTCGATGAGCGTCGAAGCTCCCCAGAATGCTTGGCAGCCGTCCTCGAGCGTGACGTCGGCATTCAAACCCCGCAGCGGCGTGCTGCTTCGCGGGTAATCGCTGGTCGCGAGAACGACGCCGACGCAGCATTCGGCCGAGACCGTTGCCAGCGAAAGATCCATAGCGCCCCGCGCGGCCGAGTGCAAGAGCAGCGCCAAATCGCCGCCGATGCGCGGCATGAGCACTTGCGTTTCCGGATCTCCAAAACGCGCGTTAAACTCGATGACGTGCGGTCCCTCGGCGTTCCACATCAGCCCGCAATATAAAACCCCCACGTACTCTTCACCCTCCGCAAGAAGCCCTCGCAACAACGGCGCGAGAACGCGCTCGCGCACGGGCGCGTCGAGATCTTCGGGGAGGCCGGCCGGCGGGGAGTAGGCGCCCATGCCGCCGGTATTCGGTCCGGTGTCGCCATCGCCGGCGCGCTTGTAATCGCAGGCAGCGGCGAACGGAACGATCGCACGACCGTCGCAAATTGCAAAGACGCTCACTTCGCGACCGGCGATTGGCTCTTCGAGCAGCACGTCGAGGCCGCCGCCGGGAATCTTGCTGCTCGCATACCAATCGGTTACGACGGCGCGCGCCGCATCGGCGCCGGGCGTTACGATCACGCCCTTACCCGCGGCAAGTCCGTCGGCTTTAACGACCACGCCGCCCCTCCACTGCGCCAGCGCGCTGCGGGCTCCGTCGAGCGAATGAACGACCACCGCTTTCGCCGTCGGAATGTCGTGACGTTCCATGAAACGCTTGGCAAAGATCTTGCTCGATTCCAAACGTCCGGCGGACCGGTTCGGACCGAATACTGCGATTCCGGCCTCACGAAGGCGATCTCCAACGCCGGCGGCGATGGCCGTCTCCGGTCCCAGAACGACTAGGTCGATGCCTTCTCGAAGCGCGCGATCCGCCAACCCTTTGCCGTCGGTCGCGGAAACCTCCCAGTTTACTCCGCGCGACGCCGTCCCCGCATTTCCGGGCGCTGCGAAAATCGCTTCACAGGAGGGCGACTGCGCAAGCCGCCACGAGAGCGCGTCTTCGCGCGCCCCGTTACCGACGACGAGGACTCGCACGCGCTACTCCCACTCGACGGTAGCCGGCGGCTTCGTCGTGATATCGTAGGCCACGCGATTGACGCCGCGCACTTCGTTGACGATTCGAGCCGACATACGCTCCAAGAGCGCATGCGGCAGCCGCGCCCAATCGGCCGTCATGCCGTCCTCGCTGGTAATCGCTCGGATCGCGAGGAGGTTCGCATACGTGCGCCCGTCGCCCATGACCCCGACGCTCTTGACCGGCGTCAGCACCGCAAAATACTGCCACGGGTGCGGGTCGAGCTTGGCGGAATCGATCTCGGCACGCACGATCGCATCGGCCTCGCGAACGATTGCGAGACGCTCTTCGGTCACGTCGCCGATGATCCGCACCGCTAAGCCCGGACCGGGGAACGGTTGGCGCCCCACGATTGCGGGAGGGAGTGCGAGTGCTGCGCCGAGCTCGCGCACTTCGTCCTTAAAAAGCGCGCGCAGCGGTTCGATCAGCGTGAGATTCATTTCATCCGGTAGCCCGCCGACGTTATGGTGCGACTTGATCTTTTGGCCGGCCTTGCTTTGCGGCGTCTTCGACTCGATGACGTCGGGATAGAGCGTGCCCTGTACGAGATACTTGACGCCTGGAATCTTCGCAGCCTCCGATTCGAAGACGGCGATGAACTCGTGCCCGATGGCCAGCCGCTTGCGTTCGGGATCTTCGATGCCGGCGAGTTTGTGAAGGAACCGCTCGCGCGCGTCGACCGCGACCACGTTGAGATGCAGCACCTCTCGAAACGCGGCGACGACCTCTTCGGCCTCATTTTTTCTCAGCAAGCCGTGATCGACGAAAATGCAGGTAAGCTGTTCCCCGATCGCGCGTGCGACCAAGGTCGCGGCGACGGCGGAATCCACCCCGCCGGAGAGGGCGCAGATTGCCTTGTCGCTACCGACACGTTCGCGAATATCCCGCACCGAGCCGTCGAGAAAGGATTCCATCTTCCAATCGCGCCCTAACCCGGCGATCTCGTGCAAAAAGTTGTCGAGGACGGTCCGTCCATGTTCGCTGTGCACGACTTCGGGATGAAACTGCACGGCGTAGATCTTCTTCTCCGGGTTGCCGATTGCGGCGACGTGGCAGCGCGCCGTCGAGGCCAACGCGCGATACCCGTTGGGGAGCGCGACGACGGAATCGCCGTGCGACATCCAGACCCGCGATTCTTCCGGAACGCCATCGAAGAGCGGCGTCGTGCGATCGCCGATGACGAGCGTGGCCGGACCGTACTCCGCCCGATCGAGCGGCACCAGCTCGGCGCCGATATCGCGGGCCAGAAGCTGCATGCCGTAGCAGATGCCGAGAATCGGCACGCCCGCCTCGACGATCGCGGGATCCATCTTCGGCGCACCCTCCACCAGGGTGCTTTCGGGGCCGCCGGAGAGAATCAGCGCCGCAGGCCGGCGCAGCGATAGCACGTTCCAGGTGACGTCGTACGGCACGATCTCGCAGTAGACGCCCAGCTCCCGTGTCCGGCGCGCGATCAACTGGCTATACTGCGCGCCGAAATCCAGGATCAGAACGGTTTGCGGCATCGCCCTCCCTTAGGCAGCGGCGGCAGCGGCGGCGTGAAGCGCGGCGTCATAATCCGGTTCGTTGGCAACTTCCGGCACAATTTCCACATACGAGATCGTCCGGTCTTTGCCGATCACGACGATAGCGCGCGCCAAGAGCCCAAGCTCGGCGATCAGCAGTCCGTAGTTCGTGCCGAAGTTGCGGCTGCGATAATCGGAGAGCATGTCGAGCCGGACGTCGCCTTCGGCAGCGCACCAACGGGCCTGCGCGAACGGCAGATCCATGCTGACCACGGCGGCCTTCACTCCTTCGGGAAGCTCGCCCAAGCGCTGATTGAACTTCTTGGATTCGAGCGAGCAGACGCTCGTGTCGAGCGAGGGCACGACGATCAGCAACGCGGCCCGCCTGCCTTCATCGAGCAGAATCTCCGGAGTGACGGTCGAGAGATCGCCGGAGGTCAGCGCAAAGCTTGGCGCGGGATCGCCGCGGCGTAGCGCGGGACCCAGCAGCGTCATCGGTTGTCCTTTGAACGCTACTACCCCGGCACGCTCTTGGACGTTGTCAGTGGTCATGTACGGTCTCCATAAAAGCGAATCGAATATCTTAGGTCAACACATCTTGGAGTCGTTTGGTGTCGCGGGCCATTACGACTTCCATCGCGATGCGTTCGCCGACCGATACGTCGCGGCCCCACCGATACGCCGAGTACGGGGTGAATCGCGTCCCCGGGGAGCCCGGTACGCGCAGCGAAACGTCGTAGCAGACGAGCTCCTTGGGAGGGCCGGCAGCAACGATGCACTGCAGCGCGAATGGCCCGATGACTCCGGGCGGCTGCGCCTCTCGCGCGGCTCCGACGAAACGCTCGCCCATGTCGAAGGCCGGCTCCAGCATCGACTCGACGAGTGTCGTTGCGATGTGCCCCACTTCTTCTAAGCGCATCGTTATTCCACGCACGGCATCGAGTGCTGACGGCGGTACGCTGCGAAAGCCCTCCAAGTTCGTCTGGCGCCGCGTATCGGTTCCGGAGAGCTCGAGCTCGCCGAGAATCGGCGAGTAGAAAAAATTGAGGTTCACCGACGGGCCGAGCACGTATTCCTCGATTCTCGCCGACGCGAGCCCGTTAGCGCTCAAAATCCCTTCATCCATTAGGTGATCGGCGGTGGCGCGGTACTCTTCCGGCGACGACGCGAGGAAGAAGGCGCGCTCGAACGAGACGCGCGCGTGCGGGGCTTTGACCATCACGAGACGGTCGATGTCGTCAGGTGACGCGAACCGGCGCGGATGGCGAATGCCGGCGGCTCGCATCAAAGCATACTGATCCGTGCCGCCGGGCTCGCGTTCTTCGGCCCGCAGGAGATGCCGGTTCCCGAAAAACGGGACGAGCATGCGCCGTTCGATCTCGTCGTACCCGAACCGTTGATGAAGGTAGACTTCGAACGAGCGGTTCGCGACGAAGATCACGTTCTGGCCGAGGAGCCGCCGCTGCACGTCCTCGTCAAGTATCTGGGGAAAGTCTTGCAGTTCCAGCACGGCGTCCACGCAGCCGCGGCCCACCGGGTTTTCGTCGCGAACAAAGTAGCGGGCATAGGTTTTTTCGCGCCCCTTCGCCGTGACGATCAGGTTGCGCAGTCCTTGCGCACGCGCACCGGAGGCAACATCCAGAGCCGAATGGCTCCCGATCGAGCAGAGCGTCAGCCGCGAATGATCGTACGCGTCCAGTGCCCGGGCGACGTACTCCTCGCTCATCGGCGGCTCATTCGGCGTGAAGCTTCCCACCCATGCGCCGCCAGACGATCGACGCATAGACGCCAACGATGACGATGCCGCCGAGCGTTACCGCCAGCGCGCATGTCAGGGCAATCGCCGATGGCGCCGCCGAAAAGATCGAGATGCCGCCGCGACCCGCCGGAAAGGCTGGAAGCAAATACGGAAAGAGCGTGCCGGCCGCCGCGGTCAAGAGGGTCGCGACGAAGGCTAGCGACATCGCGAAAGCGAGTTGGGGACGCTGCGATCGCGCCCCCCGCCACACGCCCGCAAGCGCGCCGAGCGAAAGCAGCGGCATCGCGAGGAGCCACGGTGCGACGCCGCCATGTACTCCAAAGGTTGCGGCCGTAACCGCGAGGTACAGCGGCAAGACCGCCCACCAAAGCGCCCGCAGCACTCGCGCGGCTCGCAGGCCCAGGTCGCCGTCGAGGCGCAGCGCGGCGAACGCGGCGCCGTGCTGCGCGAGTGTCGCCAACGCGAAGACGCCGACGAGCAGGGCATAGGGATTGAGCAGGAACGCGAACGTCCCCGCAAAGTAGCCCGCCGCGTCGAGCGGCACGCCGCGTAACAGATTCCCCAACGCGATGCCGAAAACGAAGATCAAGAGCGCGCTCGAGGCGGCGAACGCGGCATCCCAAAACTGATGCCAAATCTCCGACGGGAAATGCTCCCGCAACTCTAGCGCGATGCCGCGCAACATCAACAGCCAGAGCACGATGATGAACGGCAGATAGAATCCCGAGAACGCCGCGGCGTAGGCCGCAGGGAAGAGTGCGAAGAGCGCCGCCGCGGCGGCGATGAGCCAGACCTCATTGCCGCTCCAAAACGGACCGATGGTGGCCATGACCGCGCCGCGGTCGCGCTCGCCGCGCGCGATCAGCGCGCCGACGGTTGCCACGCCGAGATCGTAGCCGTCGAGCATTACGTACATCGCGAACATGAACGCGATCGTGACAAAGGCCACGACGCTCATGCGGGCTTCTCGCGTGATGGACCCAGCCCAATCTCCCGCAGCGTGAGATACAAGAAGAGAAAGCCGAGCAAGAAATACATGCCTGCAAAGCCGATCAGGGTGAAGATCGTCTCGCCGTTCGAAACGGTCGGCGAGCCGCCGGCCGCCGTCTTCATCAAACCGTAAACGATCCAGGGCTGGCGTCCAACCTCGGTGGCCACCCAACCGGCTTCGCTGGCGATGAACGGAAACGGCATGAGCAGCATCAGAATCCAAAGCATCCAGCGAGCGCTCCAAAGCCTTCCAAACGCCAGCAAAATGACCGCGACCGTTGCGGCCGCGGCGAAGATCGTACCGAGACCGACCATGACGTGATACGCGTAGTAGGTGAGTTCGACGGGAGGCCACAGCTCGCGCGCATAGGCGTCGAGGCCTTTGACGTTGGCTTTGAAGTTTCCATAGCTGAGAAAACTCAAGAAATCGGGGAGGAATATCGGGTCTATCAAGCGCTTGCGCGTGACGTCGGGCATCCCGATGATCGCCAGCGGCGCCTCGCGCTCGGTCGTGAAGAGGCCCTCTTCGGCGGCGAGTTTGACCGGCTGGTACTGCGTCACGTCTCGCCCGTTGCGATCGCCGGTCGGAAAGACCACGATCAACGCAAAAGCGAAGGCCACGATCGTCCCCGCGCGAACGAGGCGCCGCCCGATCGCCTCATCCCGGCGTGAAAGCAAATAGTAAGCCCCGACGCCGGCCACGACGAAACCTCCGGCAAGAATCGCGCCCGAGAGCACGTGTGCGAACTGCCAGTACGAAAACGGCGAAAACAGCACCCGCCAGATGTTCTCCAGAAGGATCGTGCCGTCGGCCGCGATGCGATAGCCGACCGGGTGCTGCATCCACGCGTTGGTAGCAACGATGAAGAATCCCGAAAGCCAAGCGCCCGCGCAGACCATCACGCCGGACCAGGCGACGAACATCGAAGGAAAACCTCGCCGCCGATACAGCAGGGCGCCGAGAAATACCGACTCGAGAAAGAAGGCAAACATGCCCTCCATCGCCAGTGGTTGACCGACCACCGAACCGGTAATCCGCGAAAAGGCCGCCCAGTTCGTTCCGAACTGAAACTCCATTGGAATGCCGGTGACGACGCCGGCGGCAAAGTTGATCGCAAAGATTTTCGTCCAGAAATCGGCAATCCGCGCGGATTCTTCATCGCGTTCGCGCGCCGCCTTCCAGGTGTACGCAGCCACGAAGGGCGCCAGTCCCATCGTTCCAATGGGAAAGAGGTAATGGAACATGATCGTGAAGGCGAACTGTAGCCGATCGACGAGCACGGAATCTCTGCCGTTGCCTCGCGACTACCGCGCGATCACGAACTGCGTAGCAGCTCTCGCGCCTGAGGGCTATCCTGGTATTCTACCGTCAAGATCGCCTTCAGCTGTCCGGCCGCCCGACGAGACTGATCGTCGGTCATTCGCTGCAGCGTCGTGTAACACGAGAAAAGCAGCATCGGCAGGTCGCGATCGTGCGGATAGACCTCCTGCATGGCCACGATCGCCTTCGCGACGCCAAACGCCTCGTCGCTCTCACGATTCCCGTAATCGTAGTTCAACATGTAGTTGATCCGCTTGAGGCGATTCTCGATCTCGAGAATCGACATGCCCCGCGGTCCGAAGTACTCATCGGCCGGCGCGAGCGTCGTAAGGTAGACGTCGTGGGGAACCGCGGTGACGGTTGCGATCACGCGAATCGGATCGACCGCCTTCAGGCGCGCGAGAAAAATCTGCGCGTTCGCGAGGTCGCCGGCGGTGTAGCCGTCGTTACCCGGCGATACTCGTTGCGCCGAGGCCACGAGCTCGTTTCCCCAGTTCGTGGGGAGATGCGCGACCGGAAAGTTGGGAGCGGCGGCGCGCTCGAAGGCCAGGCTTCGCCACGCCGGATCGTGCGTCAGCAGCCAGCCGCGCCAATTCGCTTCCACGCGGATCAGCAGCGCGTCGATATCGCCGGGATACGCCTTGATGCTCGCCGTCGCATCTTCGTCGGCGAATCGCGCGAGCTGTTGGGGATCGTCTTCGGAGTTCACGCGGGCCAGCAGCGCCTGCGCCTGTGAAACCGTCGTAAAATCTTCCGAGTGCTTCATAGCCCAATCGGCCGCTTCGCGCACCCACCAAACCGCACCGTCGTGGTTGGTTAGCGGATTGTAGTGCAGGCCGCTTCCGATCTGTACGGTCAGGGTTGCGAGCACGCCGTAGTTGGGATCGCTCGGATACTGCAGCGAGTACGCGCGGCCGGCGTTAAAAATCGTCGCAAGATAGATCTCCTGGGCACGAAAGTTCCAGCCGGCGGCGGCATCCTTCGCGTAGGCATCCTTCATCTGCGCGTAGAGCACCGCCGGATCGGCTTCAAGCGCTGCACGGGCCGTCGCGGGCAGCACGACCAGTCCGCACAGGACCGCGGCACCCAGCGCCCTAGACCACGCTTGAATCATCCAGCACCAAACCAAGATTGTTGGTCAGCAATGCGTTCTTGATCTCGCGGGCGATCCGGCGCCCCGTGGACATGGGTTCGGAGTAGTTCAAATACGAATAAGGAGAGCCGTCGATAAAGAGATTCGTTCCGGCGACGATCCGTGCCGAGATCTCCATGACGTAGAAATGAATGTCCGGCGTGATGATGGTCTCGATACAGAACGCCCCGAAGAGGCCCTTGGGGCCGCAGATTTCCTTGCTGACGCGCACCACGTCGTCGCCCATGCGCAGGGCTTCGGCAAGCATCGACTCGCGAAGCGAGACCGGCTGATTGCCGACCACGACGTATGAGGGGCTGACGTCCATGCCTTCCTGCGCCGCGGCGGGAATGCGGCCGAGCGAATCGACATTGGTCTCGTAGCGGCGATCCATCGACATAATTTCGAGCTTGTCTTGCAGCGGCGAATAGAAGTAATGAATATAGAGCGGTACGCCGATGATGTATTCCTGAATGATGTAGGCTTCCTTGAGATGCGTGGCGCGTGCTTCGAAATCTTGGGCATCTCTAATGAACATGTAGCCTTTGCCGCCCGCCGCCCCGTAAAGCTTGACGATAACCGGCCGGTCGATTTCCGCGCCGGAGCGAAACTGCCGCGGCAGCTTGAGGCCTGCCCGCGAAAGCCACTGCCGCTGCAGCTCGCGGCTGGCCTCCCAGTCGAGCACGGCCTTGTTCCCGAAATATGGGACCGTCATTTTCTTATGCTGATCGAGCGAAAGATAGGCCACGAAGGACCCGTGCGGCACGATGATCGCCTTGCGACGCTCGAGCTCGTCCATCAGCGTCATGAACTCGGAGTAGCGCTCGAGCACGATCACTTCGTCGACGAACGCGAACGAGCGGTAGAGGCGCTCGGTATCGCGATTCGAGATCGCGAGCGTTCTGAAGCCTTCATCGTGGGCGCCTTTGAGAATTTGCAGGGCGGAATGGGAGCCCAGCGTCGCGATTGTGTACGGCCTATTCATATGCGCGCTTTTAAACTACTCGCTGGCACGTGGAATGTCCCGTTCGAGCGTACCGTGCATCAATAAACGGCTCGTTCGATGGCCGGATTGCACAAGAGGCGTTCGACTGCGGCGCCGAGCGCCTCGCGGTCGAGGGTTGCTTCGCTCGCGCCGAAGAGGCGCCACGCAGTGGCGGCTTTCTCTCCACCACCCTTCGACAGAGGCTCGATCCAAACTTCGCCGGAGCGCGGAGCCGGTTCGTCGAGGACGGTCACATAGTGCTTGTTCGGATTGAAGATCGTTTCGTCGGCCTTCACGCGGTCGACTAGCCCGCTCCCGTCATCTTCGAAGAACCAAATCTCGCTGCGCTCGACTCGTTCCACCGCGATGCCGAGCCCCCGCAGCGCGACGGCTGCCGTAAACGCGGTGTTGTCGGGAATTTTGAGGCCGATGGCCACGGCTCGCGTCATGACGCCAGCGCCTGGACGAAACTTCGAAAGAGAACCGAGCCGCCGGAGGTTGCGAGCACGTCCTCGCCTTCGCGGCGGTCGAGATGGTTGAAATTCCAAGCGTCACGCTCGGGATGCGGCATGATTGCCAGAACGTTACCCTCGCGATTCACCAAACCCGCGCAACCGAGCGCCGAGCCGTTGGGGACCGCGGCTTGGTCCACCGCGCCGGTCGAATGTGCGTAGACAAAAGCGAGATGGCCGCCCGTTACGATCTCGCGCAAGTGCTCTGGCGTGGCGGCGAGCCGTCCCTCGGCATGCGCGGCCCAAGCCGGCACGAGCGCATCCTGCGGTAACCCCGCCGTAATCGCGCAACGTGCGGGCTCGATTGCGAGCTTCAGATGGACGTGCCGGCAGACAAAGTGCGGCGCCGGTGCATTGCGAGTAAAGGCGGCAGTCGGCCGGCGGATCGCGCCCGTCCCGGGCACCAGACCCGCTTCGAGCAGAATCTGCGCACCGTTGCAGATGCCAAAAACGAGTTTTCCGCTCCCGGCCGCTTCAATGACGGAGTCCATCATGCGGTCGTGGGCCGCAATTGCTCCGGCGCGAATGCGGTCTTCATAGGCAAAACCGCCCGAGAGCACGTAGGCGTCGTACTGCGTGAGGTCGCTCGCCCGCGACCAATGGACCAGCTCCGCGTTGCCGCCGCAGTCGCGCAGTAACCGCAGCGTTTCGTCTTCGGAGTTCGTTCCGGGAAAGACTGGAACCGCAATCCTGGCGCTCATGGATAGAGCTGCGCTAACGGCTGCGACCAGGTCTCGTACAACCGCTCCACATCGAAGCGCGTGCCGTTGACGACCAGTTCGGGCGCATCGATCGTCGTGCCGATTTGGAGCGTTCCGGTTACGTCCATTCCGCTATCGCCGGCCACTTCGCAGACGAATCCGCCGGTTTCGCAGAGCGGATTGCCGAAGTCGATCTCGGCCCCGATCTTGCGCCCCGCCAGCAAAGCGTCGAAGCCCAGGCGCGCAATCGCCGTTAGCACGCCGCCATCGGCGACAACGCGGCACGAGCGCACAACTCCTCGCGCGATCGCGTCTCTCACAATGGCAAGCGCGGCGCGTTCGGCATCGTACTCGATGTGCGGAAGCGTTCCTTTGACGCCGAGCAACTCCGCCAGAACCGATCCGCCGCCAACGAGCTCCCGGCTTCCGATCCACAGCAGCGCCGAACCGGCCGCTTTAAAACCCGGCGTGATGACCGTTGCGATATCGTCGATCGATCCGATGCAGGCGACGATTGCCGAAGGCGGGATCGCGTGGCCGGTTGCCGCTTCGTTGTAAAGGCTGACGTTTCCGGAAACGAACGGCAGATCGAGCTCCGCTGCAGCACGTCCCAACGCCTCGACTGCCGCCACGAACTCGCCATACTGCTCTGCTTTGCGGGGATTGCCGAAGTTGAGACAATCGGTCAACCCAATCGGATGCGCGCCCACGGCCACGACGCGCCGCATCGCCTCCAGTACGGCCTGCTCGGCGGCAAATGCGGGGTCGATGCGCCCGTAGCGCGGATTGCCCGCGACGGCGAGCGCGACGCCGAGGCGCGAACCCGGGACCGGTGCCAAGACGCCGGCGTCCGCCGCGCCCCGCGGCAGAACGGTACGGCCCCGAACGACGGAATCGTAACGCCGATAGAGGGGTTCGCGCGAGCAGACGTCGCGGTGCGCCAGCACGCGCGGGAAGATTCCCTCGATGTCGACGGCCGGAAGCTCCTGCGCGGCCGCGCCGTGATAGATCTTCTCCGTATAGGGCAACTCGTCGTGAATCGTTCCGGTGAGAAACTCGCTCTCGACGTCCATGACGATCTGCTCGCGATATTGCAGAACGTAACGCCGATCCGCGGTCACCTCGCCAATCACGGCCGCGCGTGCGTTGTATGCCACCTCCGGCAGACCGAACTCTTCATTATATATGCGCAGCAGCTCCGGCACGAACTCCGCCGGCGCTGCCCACATCATCCGTTCCTGCGTCTCGCCAACGGCGATGACTTCGGGCGGCATGCCCTCGACCGCAACGTTGACCCTGCTCAACTCGATCCGCGCGCCGTAGCCGTCGTGGGACGCCATCTCCGCCGAACATCCCACGATTCCGCCCGCGCCCAGATCCTTGAACGCGGCCGCGATTCCGCGCTCGCGCAAGAGCGCAAAGACGCGGTAGCTGGCGCGCATCAAAACGTTTTTGAAGAACGGGTCAGGAACTTGCACGGCGCCTTTGTTGAGCTCGGCATCACGCGCGTCTAACGTCAGCGAGGAGAACGACGCTCCGCCAAACCCGCTCGGGTCCGTCGCCTTTCCGACGAGCACGATCTGCCAGCCCTCGGCTCCTTTGGGCACGAAGGAGTGAATGACGTCCTTCTCGTTGACGATTCCGAGTGCGACGACGTTGACCAAACAGTTCTCGTCGAACCCATGCTCGAAGTAGACGTCGCCGGCGAGGTTGGGAACGCCGATCGCATTTCCGTAGGCACCAATTCCATCCACCGCCGCGCGCGCGACATGACTCTGATGCGATGCAAGGTCGTCACAGCGACCAAAGCGCAGCGGATCGGCGACCGCGACCACCTCGGCACCCATGCAGAGAACGTCCCGAACGATCCCACCGATTCCGCTTGCTGCGCCCTCGAAGGGAACGACTTGGGATGGATGGTTGTGCGATTCGTGCGCGACGACGACGGCATAGCGCTCGCCGTCGTGCGTGCCGAGATGCAGAATGCCGGCGTCCTCCCCGGGCCCGAGCAGCACGCGAGACCCATCGGTGGGGAGTTTTCTTAAGAAGCGGCGGCTCGATTTATAGCTGCAATGCTCGCTCCAGGCCGCGTCGAACGCGTGGAGCTCCACGACCGAAGGATCTCGGCCGAGCTGCTGGGCGATGCGCTGCAGCTCCTCGTCACGAAGGTTAACCAAGCGCAGCCTTCGGCGACATCGGCGGCGGCTGTTGCAGCGAAGCGTCGGCGTGAAGTACCGCCGAGCGCGCATTGGCCTGCATCAGCAGCGTCCGTCCGAAAAGCACGGTATCCTCGAATCCAAAGAGCTTCGCGCACTGCATTACCACGCGTCCGATCTCGTCGCGGCCGTCGACGACCGGCGCCGGGGAGGCCGCTTCGAGCATCGACCGGAGCAGCTCGTTTTCGCCGACCGGAATCACGATCAGGCGGGCGAAGCTCGCCTCGAGCTGCTGCATCAACTGCAGCACGAAGCCCGGCGTCGAGGCGGCGTTGGCCACATGACGTACCGTCGGGACGCCGAGCTGGCCGAGGGCCGTGACGATCTCGTTCGCGCGCTCGACTTGTGAAGCGGAATCCGAAATCACGGCGACCATCCCCGAGCGCATGACCGGAAACGTTCCGACGAAATCCGCGACCCGCTCGTAGGCCTGCTTGACCATCTGCAACGCCGGCTCGTCGACCGTTTCAAGATTCCGGTAGAGCTGTTTATCGAGCATCAGCTCCTCACGAGCCTGCGGCCAAATCCGCCACGAGTCGTTGTCGATTACGTCGGCGATCACGAGCTGGCCCTGATTTTCGCCGCCCGCCAGCCGCCCGAACTCGATCTTGAGATCCACCAGCATGACGTCGCGCTTCCGCCATGCGTGCGAAAGAATGTCGAACGTCAATCGCGCGAGCTCCGTCATCGCGCCGACCTCTTGCGGCGCGGCGATGCTGCGCGCGACGATTTGATCGGGGGCGATCATGGGGTCGTGCGCCGCATCGTCTTTCAAGAAGAACTCGATCACGTGCGGCACCAGTAACGTCCCTCGCGCGAGCCCGGGATTGCGCTTGGCGAACGATCCGGCCGCGACGCCGCGGGTCACTACTTCGAGCGGTATCATGTTCGCGCGCCGGACGACCATCTCGTTGTTGTCGTCGTCCTCGCCGCCGGTGAGATAGTGGGTCGGCAGACCGCAGAGATTGAGCAAGCGAAAAACGCGCGCGGTCGTCTGCGCGGCCAAGCGCCCCTTGCCCGCAATAACGTTGCGCCGCACACCGTCGCCCGAGGAGATTTGATCGGTCTGGGCGACGACGAGCTGATGGGGTTGCCCTGGATTCTCGTAGAGCACCTTCGTCTTGCCGCGCGCGATTTCGATGCCTTTGTTCACGTCACGCGCACCTCAGTCTGACGGGGGAACTGCTGCAAAGCATCGATGCGGTCGGCCAAGAGCCGCGCGCGTTGGGGCGCGGTGCCGACGTGGCTACTCGGGTCGAGCAACCGCCGAATTTCGGCCGGCTCGACGAGTGTGGTCAACTCCGACCGCTCGGTCAACAATCGCGCAAGCGGATTCTCGTCACCGCGACGAACCGCTTCCCACGCCTCCATCGATGCATTACGCAACGCTTCGTGCAAGAGCTGGCGGTCTCCGCCGGAACGAACCGCCTCCAGCATCACCGCCTGCGTGCCGGAAAAGGGAGCGTACGTGCGGACGTTTTCTGCGATGCGCCGCTCTTCGATGCGCAGGCCCTCGATCACCGTGCGAGCGAGCGTCATCAACTCGTCCGCGCAGAGCAGCGCCTCCGGCAACACGATGCGGCGGTTCGCGCTATCGTCGAGCGTTCGCTCGAGGAAGTTGGTCGCCGCGTTCTGCCACGTGACATCGGCGTAGCTGGGTAATAATCGAGCCAGCGAACCAATCCGCTCGGAGAGGATTGGATTCTGTTTGAACGGCATCACGGAGCTGCCGACTTGCGATTGTGCAAAGGGCTCACCCAGCTCGCCGAAGCCCGGACTTGCCAGAACGCGAACGTCGGCCGCAAACTTTGAGAGCGACGTTCCCAGGCCGGCCAGCGCGGAGAGCAACAGGTAGTCGAGCTTTCTTGGATAGGTCTGCGTGCTGATCTCGCGAGCGCTCAATCCAAAGCGTTCGAGCACGTAGGCTTCCAGTTCCGCCGAGCGGCCGCTCTCGTCGACGAGACGCTCGTAGGACGCCGCAGTGCCCACGGCCCCCCGCAATCCCTTCGTCGTGAGGTTGTCGAAGACGAAGCGCAAGTTTGCGTCGTCCACGAGCAAGTCTTGCGCGTAGCTCGCGAACCGGTAGCCCAACGTCGTCGGCTCGGCCGGCTGCAGGTGCGTATAGCCCATGCAGACGAGATCCGAATAGGCGCGGATCTTCGCACCGAAGGCGGCCAGCAGCTCGCGCAGATTCGACCCCACGTATGAGAGCGCCAGCCGCAGTCGATAGGTTTCAACCGTGTCTTCGATATCCATCGACGTCGCGCCGAGGTGGAGCTTTCCGCCGCCTCGTTTTGCTTGTGAAGCAAAGACGCGGATCTCCGCCATCAAATCGTGGTGGATCTCGCGCTCGATGGCCAGCGCCGCTTCGATGTCGATCTCATCGGCGTGTGCGCGCAAGTCTTCGACCTCGGCCTGCGCGATCAGGCCGTGCGCGGCCTGCGCTTCCGCCAGCGCGACCCACGCGGCACGCCAGAGGCGTCGCCGCCTTTGCTCTGAGAACAGCGAGCGAAGCTCCGCGCGGCCATAGCGCCAGGAGAACGGCGAGGCGTACGTACGATGATCCATGGATTTGAAATGGCCTTCGCCTCACGGGAAGCCGCGGCCTCGTCACCGTAGAAGCAACGCAATGAAAGCGGCCACGGCACTATTGGCAGCCGTTGCAGCGTGCTTGGCGGGGTGCACGAAGAACGGCTCTGTGCCGGGCATGCGTCATTCCTGGACGCACGCGGGGGTGCTGCGCGTCGCCGTCGCCGAGGAGCCGAAGAGCCTCAATCCCTTACTCGCCGGAACCACGATCGAGATTTTCATCGACCGGCTAATGTTCGAGCCGCTGCTGTCGGCCGACGCACGCGGCAACACCGTGCCCATGCTGGCCGCCTCGGTGCCGACGCAAGCGAACGGCGGTATCAGCGCGGACGGCCTCACGATTACCTATCGTTTGCGCCGCGACGCCTACTGGAGCGACGGCGTGCCGGTAACGGCGCACGACGTTGCGTGGTCTTGGCAGGCGATCGAGAACCCGAACAACGACGCCGTCTCGCGACATGGGTACGACGAGGTGCGGGCCATCGACACGCCGGATGCGCATACCGTCGTCGTGCACTTGAAGACACGCTTTTCGCCTTTCGTTAACACCTTTTTCGCCGAGAGCGATCAGCCGTACGACATTCTCCCCGCCCACGTGCTGAGAAGCTATCCGAACGTCAATAACGTGCCATTCAACGCGCGGCCCAGCGTGAGCGATGGGCCTTTCCGCTTCGTGGAATGGCGGCGCGCCGATCGCATCCTGCTCGACGCAAATCGTCGTTTCTTCGAGGGGGCGCCGGGATTGAAGCGGGTCGAAATACTCTTCGTCCCCAACGAGGACTCCGCGATCAATCTGCTGCGGGTGCATGAGCTCGACTACATCTATCAGCCGTCGATTCAGACCTATCCGACGCTCAACTCGCTGCCCGACGCGCGAATCGTGTGGGTCAACGTCAATGGCTTCGAGGGAGTGGAGTTCAACCTATCGCACCCGGAACTCTCCGATGCTCGCGTGCGGACGGCAATTGCTGCGGCACTCGACAAACCGTCGCTCGCGGTCGCGCTCACGCACGGACAGACCGTCGCCGCGACGGAGGATCTGCCGAACTGGATCTGGGCCTTCGACCCAGGCGTTCGATCGGTGCCGTTCGATATCGCGAACGCGAGGCAGCTGCTTGCCCAGGCCGGATGGGTCGCCGGCCCCGACGGAATCGTTACAAAGCAGGGGCGGCCGCTGGAGCTGCTGCTCGTCACCGATAGTGCAAGCGCGACGCACCGATCGGAGAGTCTCTTGATCCAAGCCGCGCTGCGACGAATCGGCATCGCGGTCGAGGTGAAGTATTATCCGTTGGATCTTCTTTACGCGCCGCAAGCGATGGGCGGCATCCAGCACGGCGGAAAATTCGACATGCTGCTCTATGGCTGGTACGCCGGCATCGATCCGGACAACTCATCCGAGCTCACCTGCAATAACTTCCCGCCGCACGGCTACAACGACCCGCGCTATTGCAGCGCCGCGATGGACGCCGCGCAGCAGAAGGCGCTGTCGAACTACGACCGCTCCACCCGTAAAGCAGAATACTCTAAAATCGAGCGCTTGCTGGCGCAAGATAATCCGATACTCTACTTCTGGTGGCAGCGCCAGCAAGAAGCAATCAGCGTCGACTTCCACGGTTTCGATCCCAACCCGGTCCTCGAATCCTGGGACGCTTGGCGGTGGAGTATCTAGCGCGACTCGTTGCGAATTGCCGGAGTTAGGAATGCGGCAATCGCGACGACGGCGGTGCCGACGCATGCGATCGACATTGCGGCGTGCGGCGAGCGATGGTCCGCGACCCAGCCGAAGAACGTCACGCTCGGCGCCATTCCGGCGAGTACGAGCAGCCGCACCGCCCCCATCAAACGTCCGACCATATGTTCGGGCGTAACCCGCATGCGAAACCCAATAATCTGCGCGATCTCGAAGTTCGCGAGCGCGTTCGAACTCGCCCAGAAGAAGGCGGCTAGCCAAATGTTCGAGACGAGCACTACGGGGATAAAGAGGAGCGCGTCGATCAGATAGGCCCGCGTTAGCGAGCGCCCGAGGGGCCAGCGATCGCCGTAGCGCGCCGCGATCGAGGCGCCGCCAATCGCGCCGAGCGCCGAAATCGCAAAAAAGAACCCGACCTGCTGATCCGTCGCGTCGAAGCCTTTCTTGAGAAACGGAATCAGAATCGCGTAGCAGCCGAAGCCGAAGATGTTGAGCGAGAACGCTATGAAGGCTTGCGCGCGCATGCCGAGGTCGGCCCAGAGCGCGCGATAGCCGAGCGCGACGTCACCGAGAAAATGGCGCAACGTCGGCAGGCCGCTCGTCTTCTCGGGACCCAGCGACGGAATCGACACCAGCGAGAGCTGCGAACCCAAATAGGTGAGCGCGTTGATCGTAAGCGCCGGCAGCGGGCCTAAGTAAGCGAAGAGCGCGCCGCCGATAGCCGGCGTCACGAGATTCGACGTGTTCTCCGCCGCTAAGAGCATGGCGATCGCCTTGGTAGACTGCTTTCTGCCGAGAAGGTACGGGATGCTCGAGGACTGTCCGCCCAAAAAGCCGGCCGCGCAAATCGAGATGATCACCAAGCCCCCGTAGATCATCGGCAGCGTCAATACGTGCACTGCGTACGCGATCGCGAAGAAGCTCATTACCGCAAAGCGCACGGCGTCGCAGCCGATCATCAGCTTACGGCGGTCGAGACGGTCGGCCAACGAGCCTCCGACGAGCGCGAAGAGTGAAAACGGCGCGATCTCGCAGATGAGAGCCACGCCGGTCGAAAGCGCCGAGTGCGTCAGGTGGTAGGCCAGGAGCGGAACGGAAAGCATGCGCAATCCATCCCCGACGAAACTCAGGGACTGACCGGCAAAGTACCGCCGAAACCCGCGCGAAGCAAAAATACTCGGCGCGGAGACCTCGCTAACCACTGACGCTTTACGTACTATCGCGAGAAGGGCGGCGCCTCTCCGTCACCTACATCAGCTGACCTCCACGCCCCACTTTGAGGCTTGGGATGACCCGGCTAAAACGGAAAGTCGCTTCCTGTCAGGCCCACATTCGTTTTTAGATCGCTGACCGATTCGTCGAGCACGACCTGTGACCCCGAATACATGATTTGGCGGATTGGCCAATGCGTATCTTTTGAAAGATAGAGAATCTGCTCGCTGACGTCGTGGTTCTGCGCCGGATCGGCGACCTTCAGGTCCAACCGTTCGGTTTCGACGCCATCGATTTTGCCGCTGTCCATCTGCGAGAGCTTGCCAGGGATAGTGCCGTAGTCATCGACGACGCCCGGCAGCAGACTCTCGGGAATCGTGACACCACGCAGCGAGACGGCTCTACGGTCGCTCAACCCGATCTTGACGTGGATGCCGGAAAGAATGCCTCCCAGATGACCGCTCACCTGATCGCCGCCGACCCATACACCGCCCGACCCTTTGCCGTCGCCGTCGAGGATCATCGTTTTGACGTCGTGGGGTTTCATAAACCAATACTGATAGACGCGGTCCTGCGTCTGCGTTCCCACTACTTCATGAACGCGCATGATACACGTGAAGTCGCCGATGCCGGCGAACGTTCGGTCGAAGGCCGTGATCGCGGGGGTCTCGTTGGCTGCGCTTATTGCGACGCAACTTGCGCCAAGGAGCGCGATGAACACGGACAACGAACGTTTCAATCTCAGGCCTTCCTGGAGATTTCGGACAACCCGGGCGCCGGTCGCGGCTGGGCGACCGATTTATCCTGATCGGCTAACACGAAGAGTTGCTCAAACTTGACTAACTTTAGAATGCGCCGAATGTTGGCCGTCGCGCCGGTCAAGGTAATCGACTGTCCCTTGAAGCGCAGTCGCAGAGCCGCTAATAGATGCAAGAACGTCGAGTCGATGAACGTGACCTTGGTGAGATCTATAACGACCGGGCCATCTGCGCGCAAGGACCCGAAGAGGGCGGCGATTTGCTCCCTCTGGCTCAAATCATATTCGCCTTCTAACTCGATGCGGCGAGGAGAATCGGAACGCAACTGGTGCACTTCGCCCTCTACGAAAGATACCAAACAGGTACGTTCTCAATCGTAACCCTGGTTGAGCGCCCGAGTCCTGAAAAGGCGCTGGGAATGGCCCTCCATGCGAGGGCTCTCTTAGCGGGGCAGTGACCAAGGAGTATGTTTGTAGGTCATTGTCCGGATTATTTGTCCGCTCTGAGGTTCTGAGCTTCGATTCGCCCTGTCGTAAAGATACGTAAGGGCGAAGTACTTAGCGGCGCAAGAACTCGGAGAGTCCGACGCTGATCCGGTCGACGAGGGTGCGGTGGTCGTCAGGGTCGTTGCCGGCCCTCCCCGTGACGATGGATTCGATTGCGTGAACGGCGCCTTCAAAGGCGATGCGAGCGCGCCGAGCACCGAGTCGCGTGGCCAGCGGACGCAGCGATCGTTCCCGCCAGCGCATCCGCTCGGGAATCTGGCCGCCCGGCCGCGCCGCCTCCCACAAGTAACGGCTCTCCGCCGCTAGCGCCGAGAGGAGCGCGACGGCGGCGCCCCGGTCACCGTCGAAGAGTTCGTGCGCGATGGCCAGCGCTTCGGCGGTGTCGCCGGCGGCGAGCGCACTTGCGTACTTGTACGCTTTCGGATCCCCTATCGTCAGCGTTTCGCGGGCTAACTCTGGAAGCGTGATCTTTTTGCCGGCAAGCGCGAGCTTTTCGAGATCGTTGCGGACGGTCGTTAAGTCGGCCTCGCTTCGCGCGAGCTCCGCGACGGCGCGCGGCTCGGCGGTAGCATGTAAGCGTTCGAGGGTTTCGGCGACAAACCGCGCGCGCGTTTGTTCGTCGGCCGTCGTATCGATGCGCAGGGCCCCGCGTCCCGCAAGGCCGCCCAAGGATTGCGGGCGCGCGCTGCGGGGCGCGAGCAGGTCGCTCACGACGAGCGTGTTTCCCTCCGGAACGTCCTGCATCACCGCAAACAGCGCGCGACGCGGATCCGCACGCATTGCTTGCGCCTCGCTCACGACGACGACGCGCCGGTCTGCGAGGAACGGCATCGCGCGCAGCGCCTCGCGAAGGTGCGCCATATCGCCAAGGTCGTCGGGTCCGAATCGCTCGAGGTTGAGGTCGCGCACCTCGGCCGGCAGCAAACGTTCGAGCAGGACGTCCAGGGCGCGCTCGGCGAGAGCGCGCTCCGTGCCCTCGACGATGACGAGCTTGCCGATCGCGGGCTGCTTATCGAGAAACTCGTAGAACTTCAAGCTGGGTACGCCAGTACGCGAGGACGGAGTTCCAGGTCGGGTATCGACTCGACGTACGGCGATCGGATGATGCCGCATTCGGTTACGAACGCGGTAATGAGATGTCCCGGCGTAACGTCAAACGCGGGATTATAGACGGCTGCGCCTTCGGGCGCGACGCGAGTGCCGGCAAACGAGCTGACCTCTTCGGCGCCGCGCTCTTCGATGGGGATTTGCTCGCCGCTTGCGATCGTGAAGTCGAACGTCGAGCGAGGCGCCGCGATGTAGAAGGGAAGTCCGTGATGCGCCGCGAGAATCGCGAGCGCGTAGGTGCCGATCTTGTTCGCGGTGTCGCCGTTGCTCGCAATGCGGTCGGCGCCGGCGATTACCAGGTCGATGCCCTTTCGCTTCATCGCGATGGCGGCCGCGGAGTCGGCCATCAACACGGCATCCACACCGGCTTGGCTCAGCTCGAGATAGTTCAGACGAGCACCCTGCAAGAGCGGGCGAGTCTCACAAGCGAAGACGTGGGGTTTCTTGGCGCCCCGCTGCGCGGCGATGATGACGGCGAGTGCCGTGCCGCCGCCGGCCGTCGCAAGCGGCCCCGTGTTGCAGATCGTCACGATTCGCGCATTCTTTGGAATCAGCTCGAAGCCGTTTTCCGCAATTGCCGCATCGATGGCGATCTGCTCCTTGTGGATCCTCTGCGCTTCTCCGAGGGCGTCGTCCGCGCTAAGAACTCGGTCGACCGCCCAGGCGAGATTCACGGCAGTCGGTCGCGCCTCGCGCACGCAGCGGGCCGCGGCGAGAAAGCGCTCATCATCGGCGATCGTTCTCCGAAGCAGCGCGACGCCGTATGCAGCGAAGACGCCGATGCAAGGTGCTCCGCGGATGGCGAGACTTTTGATTGCGCCTTCGATCTCGGCAGCCGTGCGAGCGCGTTCGTAGCGCACTTCGTGCGGCAGCAAGCGTTGATCGAGATAACGCACGCCATCACCGTCCCACGCGACGGGGACGAACTCGTCCATCCTCCTACGGGCCTCCGCGAAAACCGGCGCGCGGCATCCCAACCGTGAGCGTGAGCAGCGAGGCCGCTGCCAACGCAGCCGCATAGCCCTTATCTCCGCCGTTGGGGTTGGCGCGCTCTTCCGCCTGCAGGAGCGTATCGGTCGTGAGTACGCCGAAGCCGATGGGGACGCTGCTCTTCAGTTGAACGTCCATGAGGCCGCGCGCGCATTCGCCGGCCACAAAGTCGAAGTGCGGGGTCTCTCCGCGGACGACGGCCCCCAGCGCGACCAGCCCGTCGAAGCGATTGGTTTCGATCAGGTTTAGGCACGCAAGCGGCAGCTCGAAACAACCGGGAACCTCAAAAAGGCTTACCCGATCGTCGGTGACGCCGCAGTCGCGCAACGCTCGGCGCGCGCCATCCACGAGAAAATCGGCGATGTCGGGATGGAAGCGTGCCGATACGATCGCGAAGCGTCGTCCCTCACAATCGGGTTTTGCGGTTTCCCGTGCGCCGCTGGACTTCACGATGCGACGACTTCATCGAGCATATGACCCAACTTCGAGCGCTTGGTGTCGATGTAATGTTTGTTATGCGCCGTAGGCGTCGTCTGCAACGGCATGCGCCCAACGATCTTGAGCCCGTACCCCTCGAGGCCGAAGATTTTCTTCGGGTTGTTCGTGATTAGGCGCATCTCTTTGACGCCGAGGTCGGCGAGGACCTGGGAGCCGATCCCGTAGTCGCGCTTGTCGATCGGCAAGCCCAGAGCGAGATTCGCTTCGACGGTATCGGCGCCGCGATCTTGAAGTTCGTACGCTCGCAGCTTATCGGCGAGTCCGATACCGCGGCCCTCCTGTCGCAGATAGAGAAAGACGCCGCGCCCTTGTTGAGCGATCAGCTGCATCGCGGCATCGCGCTGGGCCGCGCAGTCGCAGCGGATGGAGTGCAAGGCGTCGCCGGTCATGCATTCCGAGTGTACCCGGACGAGAATGTCCTTGCCGTCCTCGATCTCGCCCATAACCAATGCGACGTGCGTGTTCTCGTCAATGGTGGTGCCGTACGCGATGCCTTTGAAGTTTCCGAACAGCGTGGGCAGATCGAACTCCGCGATTTTCCTGACGAGTTTCTCCGTGCGCATGCGATACGCGATAAGGTCCTTTACCGTAATGAGTTTGAGCTCGTGCCGGTCGGCGTAACTGCGCAGGCCCTCCAAGCGTTCCATCGTACCGTCGTCGGCCATAATTTCGCAGATGACGCCGGCGGGATAGAGTCCCGCGAGCCGCGCCAAGTCGACCGCCGCTTCCGTTTGTCCGGCGCGGACCAAGACGCCGCCTTCACGGGCACGCAAAGGAAACGTGTGCCCGGGCCGCAGGAAGTCTGCCGGCTTCGCCTCGGGGTCGAGCAAACGTTTGATGGTGGCGGCACGGTCGTGCGCCGAGATGCCCGTCGTCGTCATTCCCCGGGCCTCGACGGAAACGGTGAACGCCGTTTCGTGAAGGGCCGTATTGTCGCGCACCATTTGCGGAATGTGAAGCTCGTCGAGCCGCGCGCCGGGCAGCGGCACGCAGATCAGTCCGCCGGCGTGCTTGCGCATGAAATTGATCGCATCGGGCGTGACCATCGTCGCCGCCATCACGACATCGCCTTCGTTCTCGCGGTCCTCGTCGTCGAGGACGACGACCATCTTCCCGGCCCGAATGTCGGCGATGGCGCCCTCAATCGAGTCGAACGGGCTGCCGAAGCGGCCCAACTGCTCGCCCAAGGACGGGAAAACATTGGCGAGCCTCTGGAGCGTGCGGTACGAAGGCTCGCGCCGGCCGGCCCGCAGCAGCGAGATCGCCGACTCCGTTAAGCCCGCGCTCTCGGCCACCTCGGCAGCCGTAAGCCGCGCCTCATCGATCGCTGAGTTCAAAAGGTCCGCAAAGTGCCCCACCCCTCAAGCCTAGGCATAACTTTACAAATGTCAAGATGATATACCTGAGGCGCCATGAGGTTTTCCTCATGAGCAGCTCGTAGTCCAAGAGCGGAGCCGGAGGGCACCTGTCGAACGTTTCGCTCGCCGTGCCGGCAAAAGGAGCGATCGTCGTGAGGGTTAGCCTGTTCGCGATAACAGCCGCGGCTATATTAGCCGCGTGCGGCGGCAATCCGTCGTCGCTCGTCCCGGCTCAGGCGGGCCGCCCCAACGTGGAGCGTCGGCACTCGTGGATGGAGGCGGGTGCCAGGAACGAAACCCTCCTTTACGTCACCAATTCCAACGGATTAGTCAGCGTCTATCGGTATTGGCAGCATACGCTCGCCGGCGTGCTCACGCCCTTCACGATGCCCCTGGGCGAATGCGTCGACGCTGCCGGCGATGTTTACATCGCCGACTATTCGGCGAAAGCAATCGTCGAGTACGCGCACGGCAGCGCCAAGCCGCTGCGAAGGATCCTCGATACCGGCTTCCATCCCTACGGCTGCGCCGTCGATCCGGCGACCGGCAACCTCGCCGTCGCGAACTTCGAAGATACGACGTACTCCGGCTATGGCGACGACACCGGCAACGTCGCGATCTACCTAGGAGCCAAAGGCAAGCCAGTCTATTACGCGAGCAACGACGGGCGCGTCAGCAGCCTCGGCTACGACGATCGCGGTAACCTGCTGATCGCGGACGGAGAGTACGAGTACTACGGTTACTTCGGCCAGACGGAGTTCTACTATTTGCCCAAAAAGAGCTCGCAGCTCCTGAGCATCGATCTTCCAAACACGCAGTTTTACTCGGGTTGGCCTCTCGTTAATAGCATCAACTACGATGGAAAATACTGGGTAGTGGAGGTCTACGGCGACAGTTTATATCGTTACACGATCAACATCAAGGCGCAGGAGTACGACGAACTGCAACTTTCGGGCGGAACCGCCTATGTGGGAGAGATTTGGCTCTATCGTCAAACGCCAAAGGGGCCAGCCACGCAAGTCGTCGGCGCCGGCGCCAACCGAGACGGCGACGCCTTTGCCGGCTATTGGAAATATCCGGCCGGTGGCGACCCTTATCACGAGATCACTACCGATCTCGACGGTCCGTTCGGCGTCGCGATCAGCTTGAAACAATGATGCGCTCACAATTCGTTCGACCCGTGCTATGGGCTATGACTGCGCTCGCAGGTGTCTCTGCGTGCGCCGGCGGCAGCACGCCCGTCCCGCCGAACGGCGCCGGCTCGCTGCGCCTCGCGACCTCGGTCGCGCGTTGGGCCGCACCTGCGCATCCCGATCGAAGGCCGTCGTGGTCTTCTGCGGCGCTGGCAAAGGCCAAAGGGCCGCTGCTCTTCGTCTCTGACTCCGGTACGGCGTCGGTCTACATCTATAGTCTCTCGACACTCCAACTCCTGTCCACGATTACCGGACTCGATCAGCCGCAAGGCGAGTGCTCCAACACGCACGGCGATGTCTGGATCACCGACACCAACGCAGCAGAGGTTTATGAAGTCACGCGTCACGGCCAGCTCGAAAACGAGTTAGCCATTCCGGACGGCTATCCCGTCGGGTGCGCGTGGGACAAAAAGACGGGCACGCTCGCCGTAATGGAACTCTTCAACGGCAGCGGCGGACAAGGCGCAATACTGCTTTACAAAGGCGGCTCCGGTTTGCCGGTGAGCGTCACGAATCCCGAGCAGTACTACTATAACTTCGGCGGCTACGACCCCCTAGGGAATCTGTTCGTCGACGGGCGCGCCGCAAACGGTACGTTCATGCTCTCTGAACTCCCTAAAGGCCAAAAGACAGCCTATACCCTTTCGGTCTCCGGCGGCACGATCTACTTCCCAGGCATGGTGCAGTGGAATCCGTCTGCCGCTAACCTGGTCGTCGGGGACCAATCCTGCGCCAGCACATATGCCAGCTGCGTCTACACCCTAAAACTTAGTGGGAGCACTGCCACGATCACCGGCAGCACGACGTTTCTCAATTACAGCGGAGGTGGGATCTGCGACCTCGTGCAGGGTGTAATCTTCAACAATAAGATCGCCGGGTCGGACAACGATTTCTGCGACTCGACGGCCAGCGCCACCTATGCCTGGCCGTACCCTGCCGGCGGGAAGCCGACGGCCTACAACAACTCGACTGACGTTACGCCGGTCGGAGCGGCGATCAGCCAATGAAACTAGGCATAAACGCCACTCCTTTGCTCCCCGCATTGCTGGTCGCGCTCTCGGGTTGCGACGCGTCGCAGTTGCACAATTCGCTGCCCAGCACGATGAACGCAACGCACCGTCCGTGGATGGTGAACGGCCTGACCAACCAAGATCTGATCTACGTCTCGAACATCGATAACGAAGTGACCGTCTACACCGCGTCGAACGAAAAGCTGGTCGGCGTGCTTACCGATTTCACGCAGCCGATGGGCGAGTGCGTCGACGGCGCGGGCAACGTTTACATCACCGATTTCGCCGCCGAGCGGATTCTCGAGTATGCGCACGGCGGTGGCAAACCGATCAAGACGTTTGGCGATTCGCCCTACTCGCCGTATACCTGTGCGATCGACCCGACGACCGACGACTTAGCCGTTGCCGATAACGGGAACTCGTCGCAGGCAGGCGATATTGCTATCTGGCCACCAGGCAGCAGCCAGCCCACGCGCTACACCGACTCGCAGATCCTCAACTTTTCTGCCGCCGCGTATGACGGCAGCGGCAACCTGCTCGTTTCCAACGGTTACTCGTACGGGCGCCAAACCGGCTTCGCGTGGTTGCCGCACGGCGGCACGCGCCTCGTAAACCTCATCGTGCCTGGCCCCAAGGGGGACAAGAATTGGGATCTCAGCGGCATCGCGTGGGACGGCCAATACTTCGTGCTCGACGCATATTACGTGTTTCGCGTGAGCTTAATCCACGGGCAGGCCTACTACGTCGACGAGATCTTGCTCGATTACCCCGAAGAGGGCTCCCCGTCGGGGCCGTTGTGGATTTACAAGTCGGGTTCGCAGATGCAGCTCGTCGACGGACTCTTCGACGGTGACTACGGGAGCAGCGCGGTCGCCATTTGGAGTTACCCGGGAGGCGGACAGCCCACCACGACGTTCGCCCATGGCGTCGACCGGCCGTTCGGGGTAACCGTCAGCCCGAAACAATAAGCGCCGCGCTTCAACGCGCAACGCTGACGACTGAGCCTGAAAGACTCCGAACATTGAGTCGACCCGCATACTTGAAACGACTGTTTCAAGTATGCTAGGATGACGCGTGTCGAGAACTCCGGACGAGGGGCGGCGCCGGGAACTGCTCGAGGCTTGCGTCGATTACGTCTGCCGCAACGGTTTGGCCGATCTCTCACTGCGCCCGCTGGCAAAGGCAGTGGGTTCCAGTCCGCGCGTCCTGCTCCATTACTTTGAGTCAAAGGAGAACCTCGTCGTTGAGATCGTCCTCCGTGGCCGAGCCCGTCAACAAGCGATGATGGCGCGCCTCAAGCTGACCGATCTCACGCCGCGAGAGGTAGTGCGGAAGCTCTGGCGGGAGTGGAGCAAACCGGAGTGGGAAGCGCTGACGCGTCTCTCCTTTGAAATCTATGCGCTGGCGCTGCAAGACCGCACTCGTTTTCCCGGTTATCTCGACCGTTCGGTGAACGAATGGCTCCGCGCGCTCGAAAAGTGCGCGCAGGCACCCGGCCGCAGCCGCAGCGAGGCCCGTTCGCTTGCAACGCTATTGGTTGCGGGATTTCGCGGCTTCTTACTCGACCTCGTCGCGACGCGCGACCGCGCTCGCATCGACCGCGCGGTCGACCTCTGGATTTCACTGGTCTATGCAGCAAACTAAGAGACCGCGCAGCGGCGCGACGATCTTCATCTTCATCACCGTCCTGATTGACATGATGACGTTCGGCATGATCGGCCCGGTGCTGCCCAAACTGATCGCAAGCTTCGTCGGCAACAACTACGCGTTTGCAGCGGAGATTATCGGAGCCTTCGCAACGGTTTGGGCCCTGATGCAGTTCTTCTGCTCGCCGCTCTTGGGTATGCTCTCCGATCGCGTCGGCCGGCGCCCCGTCATCCTGATTTCGAACGCGGTCGGTGCGGTCGATTACGCCATCATGGCATTCGCGCCAAATCTCTGGTGGCTCTTCGCCGGCCGCGTACTCTCCGGCATCGCGACGGCCAACATGGCGACCGCGAGCGCTTACATCGCAGATGTCACGCCTTCGGAGAAACGGGCCTCCGCCTTTGGGCTGATCGGCAGCGCGTTCGGCCTGGGTTTCGTGCTCGGGCCGGCAATCGGCGGTCTGGTGGGGACGATCAATCCACGTTTGACGTTCTGGGCAGCAGCGGCCTTCGCGCTGATCAACACGCTCTACGGAATCTTCGTCTTACCCGAATCGCTCCCGCGCGAACGCCGCACCAAGCGGCTGGAGTGGAAGCGTGCGAACCCCATCGGCTCGCTGCGGCTGCTTCGCTCGCATCACGAGCTCTGCGGCCTCACTTGGGTGAATCTCATCACCTACATCGGCCATGAAGTCTTACCAAATGTGTGGGTGATCTATTGCATCGCGGCCTTCGGCTGGAGCACCGGCAGCATCGGTCTGACGCTCGCGCTCGTCGGCACGATTGCGGCGATCAATCAGGCTACGATGGTTCGACCAATCGTCGCGCGACTGGGAGAACGCCGCACGTTACTTGCCAGCCTCGTCGTCGCCGCCCTTGGGCTCGCGCTGATGGGAACAACCAATGGCTTCGTATTTCTGCTCGCCGCGGTCATCATCTCACTGCCGATGTATCAGGCTTCCTCACAAGCGCTGATGACGCGTCGTGTTACGGCGTCCGAGCAAGGCGAGTTGCAAGGCGCGCTTGGATCCGTCCGCGGCCTCTCGATGCTGATCGGACCGGCCATTTTTACGCTCACCTTCGCGCAGTTCGCGGGCCCCCGGCGCGGCTTGGGGCTCATCGGCGCGCCGTGGTGGTTGGCAGCGGCGATGTACGTCATTGCGTTCTGCGTCGCGTGGCGCGTCACGTCGCGCGCTGACGACGTCGTATTGCCGGACAAACCGATGCCCCCGCAATACGCCGAAAGCTAAGTCGCGTCCCGGGGTCGCGAGCGCTGGATATCGTCGAGAGCGGCGCCTGCCGCAGGCGGAAAACAAAGGGTGTGCACGGTAATATAAAGCATGACCGCACAAGAAGTGATCGCTCGGATTTACCCTGCTTTTAACGAGCGAGACGTTGACGCCTCACTTATGCTGATGAGTGAGAATGTCAGTTGGCCCAAGGCCTCCGAGGGCGGTCGAGTCGTCGGAAAACAAGAAATACGAGATTATTGGATGCGTCAGTGGATGGAGTTCGATCCTCGCGTCGACATACTTGAAGTGGTCGAACGTGAAGCGGGCAAGACCAGTGTCAAGGTTCGTCAGCTCGTAAAGAATTTGAAAGGCGACGTGCTGTCAGACACGGAGCTATGGCACATCTATACCATTGCCAACGGCCTCATTGAGCGCATGGACATCAAGGAAGGAGAAGGTGATTTAGAAGGCCCGTCCGCCGCTTTTTCGGAGAGCACTCGCCCGAAATGATCCCGCGGGGCGCGAGCGTTCGGCGAATGGTTGCGTTACAATTTTCGCATGAGCATGGAAGAGCAGCAATTAAAATTTGGCTACCGCCACCGGTCGCCCGGCGAGAGCACGTAGTGTTTCCAAACATATCCCCACGGCAGCACGAGCGGCACAATAACGACGCCCAGGAAGACGCCCGAGAACGAATCCCACGGACGCGTGAGATGCAGGATCGCCGGCCACGTTCGCGAGCCCTGCCACAAACCAATCAGTAAATACGCCGCCCGCATCACATAGAGACGGTAGAGCGGAAGCTCTCCGCGATCACAAACGTCAGTCATGGAATATCTACGCGCGCCTCCCCGGCTTGTTTCGGGGTAAGCCGGGCTACGTTAAAAGCAGACGATCGGTTTTATGATGCGCGATTCGGCCAGTTCTCGATAGGCGCGCGGGACGTCGTCGAGGGAGATCAGGGCGGCTCCGACCTTCTCGGCGGTAACGACGCCGCGCTCGACCAGCGCCAAGGCCTCGCGGGTGTCGTCGGGGCCGCACGAATAACTTGCGACGAGGCGAAGGTCGCCGAAATAGAAACGCGTGGGTTCGATCGCGACCGGCACGTCAGGTGGAAACGGCGTGAACATCACGACCGTGCCTCCGCCCGTCGCCGCGGCGCACGCAGCGTTCATCGCGGCGGCGGTGCCCGGACCGCAGATCACGACGTCGGCGCCGCCGGGGAGAACTCGGTCGACGTCGTCGGGAGTAAAGACCGTCGCACCGTTATGCTGCGCGACCGCGCGGCGCTGCTCGATAAAATCGCTTGCGAAGACCTCGGCGCCAAGCGCCCCGGCAGCCAGCACGTGCAGCAATCCCATGACGCCCAAGCCGATCACGTAAAGGCGGTCGTTCTCGCTCACGCCGCTGCGCCGCAGCGATTTCACGACGCAGGCGAGCGGCTCGACCAGCGAGGCATCGCAGAACGGGACGTTTGCGGGCAGCGGCAACGTGTCGCGCTGGTTTTCCCGCGAAACGCGAAAGTATTCGGCGATGCCGCCAGGCTCGATCCTCGTGGCCCGCCAGGTCGCACATTGCACGTAGTCGCCCCGCTTGCAGGCGCGGCACTCAAAGCACGGCGCATGATGATGAACGAATACGCGATCTCCCACGGAAAGCGCGCAGTCGCCGGCGACTGCCGCCACGATGCCGGCCGGTTCGTGGCCGAGCACCAGCGGCGCCTTTCGCGCGATATACCAACCCATGACGTCGCCGCTGCAGATTCCGCTGGCCATCGTTTGCACGAGCAGCTCCCCATCGCGCAGCTCCGGAACGGCGCGTTCTTCGATGCGCACGTCGTTGACGTCGTAGAGCATCGCGGCTCGCATCGTTCGGGGCGTCATGGCTCGATCAATAACTTCAAAGCGTCGCCGGTGTCGAGCCGTTGGAACGCTTCGGCGATTCGATCGAGTGAATAGCTATCCGAAATCAGACCGCTCAGCGGAAGCGCGTGGCTCGCGATCAGCTCGTAGGCGGTGCGCACGTCGCGCGGCGTGAAGTGAAACGGCGCGATAAGCTGAACCTCATCGTAGTGCAGCCGCGCGGCATCGAAGGAAACGCGGACCTCCGCGGGTAGTCCGGCAAAAAATGAAACGCGTCCCCCGCGGCGCACCAGCGAGGGCGCGCGTTCCCACATCTCGATGCTTCCGGTACACTCGATCGCGGCATCGACGCCACGATCGCCGGTTCGCTCGGCGATGATGTCGCCGAGCGGCGACGCCGTTACATCGATGCTTTGTAGTCCAAGCTCGCGGGCCAGGGTCACGCGCCGCGGCCGGCGCCCGAACAGGAGCGCCTCGACACCTCGCCGCTGCAGCAACAGCGCGTGGAGAATTCCAAAGCCGCCGTTACCGATGACGGCAACGGTCGACCCGGGGGGCGGCGCGAGAAGCTCGATCGAGTGAACGACGCAGGAAAGCGGCTCGAGAAATGCCGCCTGCGCGTAACCGACGTCGAGCGGTTTGTGAAAGCAATTGCGCTCGACGACGCGCTGCGGCACCGCGATCAGATCCGAGTACGCTCCCAAAATCATCGTCGACAGCAGGTACTCGCAGAGTTCCTCTTGCCCGTTGTGGCACCAATAGCATTGCCCGCACGGCGCGGTGTGCACGCACATCACCGGGTCGCCGGCGGCGAAGGCGGTGACGCCCGGCGCAACCGCTGCGACGTCGCCGGAAAATTCGTGGCCGAAGCGCGTCGGCATCGGCATCTTCGGGTGGCCGCGACGAAAGGTCTTCAGATCGGTTCCATCGGTCAAAGCGGCACGCACGCGCACGACGATTCCGCCCGCGGGCGCCACCGGCACCGCTTCTTCTCGCAGCTCGATCGTTTTAGCCGCAACCAGCATCGCGACGCGCGAACGATCCGACGCGGTCACGCGGTTGGCGCGGCGACGCAGGCCAGCAAAGCCGAACGAATCGGTTCCGGCAATGGGCGGCTCTTCTTCGTCGCACCGTCGATCGCGGCCACGATGAACGTCAACGCAGCGCCGGCCTCGCCGGTACGCTCGTTGAACAGGACGGTCTTCCAGCGAACGCTCGACGATCCGACCCGCTCGATGTGGGTCCGCATCCGCAGCCAGTCACTCATTGCTGCCGGCGCGTGATACTCCGCCTCCACGCGAACACGTGGAAGCCAAAAGCCGTACTGCGTGAACACGGTCTCGTACGGAAAACCCAACTCGGCAAAAAGCTGCATTTCCGCATACTCGGCAAAGCGCGGATAGGCCGCAAAATACATGATGCCCACGACGTCAACGTCGGCCCATTGCACCTGCAGACGCGCTTCGAAGGTGCGCGCACCGACGGGAAGGGTGTCTTTAAACTTAGTCACTTATCATCCTTCGACAGGCTCAGGATGACACTGGCAGACATGGGCGACGTAGCGGGCGATCGGGTCTACTTCGACGTTCACGCGGCTGCCGGGCGGGCGCGCGCGCAGCGTCGTTCGCTCGATCGTTTCGGGGATAAGCGCCACCTCGAACCAGCCGTCACCGGTCGCGGCAACGGTCAAGCTGATGCCGTCCACCGCAATGAAGGCCTTGGGTGCAATCATTGTCGCGATCGCCGGCGGCGACTCGACGCGCATGCGTTCGCCCTGCCCCTCCGGAGTGCGCGAGAGCACGAGTGCGGCGGCATCCACGTGACCGTAGACGAAGTGGCCGCCGAGGCGGTCGCCGACCCGCAACGCGTACTCCACGTTGATGGCGTCGCCCGCTTCGCGCTCTCCTAGCGTGCTGCATGCGAGTGTTTCTGGAACCACGTCAAACGCAACAGCATCTCCGTCGAGTGCGGTTGCGGTGAGGCAGACACCGTCGATAGCGATTGAGTCGCCGGGCGACGGCCGTTCCAACTCAACGCCCTCGCAGCGCACGACCAAGGTCGCACCCCCCATGTCATCCTGAGCCTGTCGAGTGTCATCCTGAGCCTGTCGAAGGACAGTGCCGCGGTAGCGAATCAATCCGCTAAACATTCGCAAACGTTCCGCTGATCATAATGTCCTCGCCCGTCCGCTCGACGCGGTCGAACTGCAGGCGTACGCTGTCGCGAAGCAGATCCCCGCGCGCGAGCACCGGCACCGCATCTCGAGTTGCTAGAAAGAGCGGCGCAACGGCCCAGTAGAAACGATCGACTTGCCCGGCGGCGATCAATCGCGCCGCCAGCGTGGGCCCGCCCTCGCACAAGACGCTGTAGATACCGTGTCCGCGCAACGCTTCGAGGGCTTGCGGCAAATCGAGCCTGAGACTCTCCGGCGGCCCAACTCCGATTACCTCGGCGACACCGCGGAGTTCGTCCAAACGACTTGCCAGGCCGCTGGGCGCAAGCACCACGCTCCTTGCGTAGCCTTCTTCGCTACCGAAGATTCGGCTGCGCGTGCTGACGCCTTCGGTTTGGCAAACGACGACACGCACGTACGGGCGCAGGCGATGATGCGCCGGGCGGACCGTGAGCCGCGGATCGTCGACGCGCACCGTGCCCGCGCCGACGATGACCGCGTCGTGTGCGATCCGCAAATCGCGCACGCAGCGTCGCGCCTCCTGCGAGGTCAGCTGCTGCTCGACGCCGGGCCGGCTCGCGATCGCGCCGTCGAGCGACATCGCCATTTTCAGTGCAACGTATGGGCGTTGCAGCGTGCCGGCGCGAGCGAAGGGTTCGATCAAGTCGCGAGCGACCCGATCGTACGCGACCGCGACGTCCACGCCGCGTTCTCGTAACTCGGCGGCGCCGCCGTGCAGCGTTGGGTCGAGGGTGCCCGCGACGACTCGAACGATCCCCGCTTCGATCAGCGCGCGCGTGCAGGGCGGCGTTCGGCCGACGTGGCGGCAGGGTTCGAGCGACACATAGAGCGTTGCGCCGCGGGCCTCGCGCGCCGCCTGACGCAAAGCGTTGGCTTCCGCATGCGCGTCGCCCGCTCGACGATGATAACCTTCGCCGACGATTCGATTATCGCGCACGACGACCGCGCCGACGGGCGGATTCGGAGAGGTGCTGCCGATACCGCGGGCGGCGAGCTCGTAGGCACGTTGCAGGTAGAGCTCGTCGAGCGGCGTCAGCGGGCGATGGAGTTGCTCCACGGGTGGGGGCTCTTCGCCGCCGCGACCACTATCGCATCGTCCACCACTCCGCCGGCTTCGCGAATCGCATCGGCGCAATCTCGAAGCGTCGATCCGGTCGTGCAGACGTCGTCGAAGAGCGTCACGCGCCGGCCCGCAACGCCCGCCGCATTACACGCAAATCGCCCCTGGGCGGCAAGGCGTTGCGTTCGCGAGCGTCCTCGCTGCGCGTCGTCCGATCGCTGATCTAAGGCCAGAACCACGCGGGCACCGGCGATTGCAGCAGCGCAACGAGCCACGAGCGCGACGCCGTCGAGACCGCGGACGCGCCGGCGCTTTGCGGTCGTCGGGACCGGAACGAGGGTCGCACCGGCCGGAACCAAGGGCGCCGTTATGCGCCCTAAGGCCTCGGCGACATCGCGGCGCCCATCCTTGAGCGCCAGCACCGCCGTGCGAAGGCTGCCTTCGTACGCGGCAACGGCCGCGACCCGCAGCGATGGAAGATAAACGGCAACGGTTTTCTCGTTTGGGCGGCACGCGTTACAGAGGCCGGAACCGATCGTATTGCAGCTCGCGCATTGCGCCGGGAAGACAAAGTCGAGCAACGGACGCCAATCCATGCCATTCAATCACGCGCCGGCAACGGAACGTCTAGCTGGAACTCTCCACGGCAACGAGCGCGTCGTCGAGCACGCTTTCGGCCTCGACGACGTAGCCGGTTCCGACGATCGTGTCGCGCAAATTCGCTCGCGCGCCGATCGTCGCGCCGTTCCAAAGGATGCTGCGCTCGAGCGTCGCCGCGGCATCGACGCGTACGCGATCCCCGATGACGCTGGGGCCTACGATCGACACGCCGTCGGCGATCGTCGCTGCGGCGCCGATGCGGACGGGACCTTCGATGCGAACGTTGCTGCCGAGCCGCGCGGAGGAGTCGATACCATTAGAAGTGGTCTTGGGAATCTGCACGACGCCCTCGAGGACGTCGTAACTCGCGCGCCGGTATTCGCCGGGCGTGCCGATATCGGCCCAGTATGCGCCGCGCGCGTGAAATCCATAGAAGGGATCTCCCGCGCTCTGAAGTGCCGGAAAGACCTGTTTGCCGAAATCGTAGAACTCGGCTCGCGGGATATGCTCGAAAATCTCGGGCGAAAAAACGTAGACGCCGGTGTTGGCCAACTTGCTCCGCTCCGTCCCGCGGGGCGGCTTCTCCTGGAAACCGACGATCTTCGCGCGCTCGTCGAGGACCACGACACCGTACTGATCGACGACATCGCATTCGACGAGACCGATCGTCGCAATCGCGGCTCGATCGCGATGAAACTCGAGGAGCTTGTCGAGCTGAATATCGGTAACTTCGTCGCAGCCGATCACGGCAAACGGCCCGTCGTCGAAGAACTCTTGCACCTTCTTGAGGCCGCCGGCGCTTCCGAGCAGCTCGTTTTCATACGAGTAGTGCAGCTTCACGCCGTAGCGCGAACCATCGCCGAGCGCCTCGACGATTGCCTCGGCGAGATAGTGGACGTTGATCGCAATTTCATCAAAGCCGTACGCCTTGAGATAGTGCATCAAATGCGCTGCATTCGGAACGCCGGCGACCGGCACCAGCGGCTTCGGAACCGATCTCGTCAGCGGATAGAGCCTGGTCGAGAGGCCGCCCGCGAGAATCATCGCTTTCACCGGAGCTCCTCGAGCAGAATCAGCCAGGCGAAGCGTGGCAGCGCGAGCTGTCGCCGCCAGCGCCGCGGCTCGGTGATAAGCCGGTAGAGCCATTCGAGGCCGAGCCGCCGTGCGATGCGCGGCGCTCGCGTGACGCGCCCCGAGATCACATCGAACGAACCTCCGACGCCGACGCCCGCGCCGCAGCCGGTTTCGCGGAGATGTTCGGCGAGCCAGAACTCTTGCCGCGGAGATCCCATGCCGACGAAGAGCAGACGTGCCCCGCCGGCGGCGATGCTTTGCACGATCGCGGGCGTCTGCTCTTCGGTGAAAAATCCATCGTGCGTACCGGCGATCTGCAATCCGGGATAGCGCACTTCCAGGATCGCGGCCGCATCGGCTGCGACGCCCGGCGATCCGCCCAAGAAATAGACCGGCAGCCCGGCCGCGGCCGCACCTGCGCAGAGATGCTCCAGGAGTTCGACGCCCGTGACGCGCTCGCGAAGCGGCGCGCCTCGGCGGCGAGCCACCGTCAGCAAACCAACGGTGTCGCAGAGCGAAAGGGCGCAAGCATTGACGACCGCGCGAAAACGCGCGTCATCCTGAGCGTAGACGACCATCTCGGTGCCCAGCGTGACGATCTGCGCGCCGCTTCCCTCGCGCGCCTCGTCAAGAATGCGACGCGTTGCTTCGGCGGCATCGACGACATCGAGGCGGCAATCGAGAATTTGCAGCGATGTCACCGGGGCTCGACGGCGTGCGATGCGTAGGCCGCCAGAAAGGGCCGCAACCGATCCGCGACGCTTTGAGGAATCTCATCGAGCGGAAGGCGGCACGACCCGACGTTGAAGCCGAGTTCCCGCATCGCCCATTTCACCGGGATCGGGCTCGTCGTGGCAAAGAGCGCGTCGATCAGCGGCAAGAGCGATGCGTGAATGTTCGCCGCCTCCTCCACGCGGCCGTTCCGGTAGGCGTCGAGCATCGCCCGGTATTCGCGGGAGCAGAGATGCGACGCAACGCCGACGACACCGTCGGCACCCAACGCTAAGCACGGAAGGAACAGATGATCGTCGCCCGACCACACGATGAAACCCTCAGCGCGGTCGCGCAAAATCATTCCAATCTGTTTGAGATCGCCGCTCGACTCTTTGACGCCCACGATGTTCGCGTGCCGGCGCGCGAGCTCGAGCAGTGTTTCGGGCTGCATGTTGGCGGCCGTGCGCCCCGGAATATTGTAGATGACGACGGGAAGATGCGTTGCCTGTGCGACCGCGCCGAAATGGCCGAGCATTCCGCTCTGCGTTGGTTTGTTGTAATAGGGTACCACGGCGAGCATGGCGTCGACGCCGGCGTCCGCCGCCTCCTGCGTCGCGCGGACCGACTCGCGAGTCGCGTTCGTTCCCGAGTTCGCGATCACGAACGCGTCGCTGCCAACGGCCGTTTTTACCGCTTTGTAGAGCGCCACGCGCTCGGCCGGTTCGAGCGTCTGCCCTTCGCCGGTCGAGCCGGCAACGATCAAACCGTCGTTTCCGCGATCAACCAGCCAGCGCGCCAAACGGCCGGCTTCGTGCAAGTCCAGCTCGCCGCGTGCGTCGAACGGCGTCACCATTGCAGTGAGAATGACTCCCAGTTGTGCGTTCATGGGACGGGGTCTCCTCGGTCGAGGCAAAACTGCGCGTGAACCGCAGTCTCGGCGCGCTCGGCCTCTGCGGCGGGAACGAGAATGGAAATCGTTACGTTGCTGTCCGTGCAGTGGATGATCTCGACGTCGGCTCGGGAGAGCGCTACGGCCACTTGATGCACGACGCCGGGTGCATCGCGCATTCCGGTACCGACGACCGAAAGCTTCGAACAACCTTCGCGCACGCGCACTGCGAGATTCAAATCGCTAAGCAGACGCCGAATCTCGTTGCCTCGATCGCCTTCGACCACGAACGCCACACCCGCTTGATTGATCGTCACCTGGTCGATCGAGATTTCGGCTTCGGCGACCCGTCGAAACATCTCCAGTTCGGTCTCCATGCGGTGGCTCGGCGACTCGATGTCGCCCCGAATGATGCGAACCCACGTGACGCGTCCCGAAGAAGTTACGCCGGTTACGGGCCGGTGATGGTCGACGTTTTCGTCCACCAGCGTGCCCTGGTCGCTATGCAGACCCTTGACGGCATAGCGGGTCCCGGTTCGGCTGGCGTATTGCGCGGCCTTCGAATGCATGACTTTCGCACCGTGGTTGGCCAGCTCGGTCATTTCCGCCAGCGAGGCTCGCTCGATCGTTCGCGCCGCCGCGATGCGCCGCGGATCGGCGGTCATTGCGCCGCTGACGTCGGTGTAGATGTCCACGCGCTGCGCTTCGAGCGCGTGCCCGATGGCGATCGCCGAAAGATCCGTACCGCCGCGGCCGAGCGTCGTCACCGTGCCGTCTTGCGCGACCCCTTGAAAGCCCGCAATTACGGGAACCGTGCCGCGTTCCAACAGCTGACGGATCGCGTGCGGGTCGACGCGGAGAATCGTTGCGTCGCCTGGGCGCTCGTTGGTGACGATACCCGCCTGACCGCCCGAGAGCGCCACGGCGTGCACGCCTTCCGCGCTGAGTTCGTCGGCAAAGACGGCCGCCGCAACGAGCTCTCCGGCGGAGAGCAGCAGATCGGTGTTGGCAGTTCCGCTGCGGCCGCCAACCAGCGAAAGCAGGGAATCGGTAGCGTAGGGTTCGGGAAAACGGCCCATCGCGGAGACGACCGCGACCGTCGCAAAGCCGGCCTCTTGGGCGTCGCGCACCCGCTGGTAGGCGATCTGCCGCTGCTCGCGCGTGCCTACGGAGGTTCCGCCGAACTTCAATACGGCGACTTTTTGGAACGTGACGTTCATGCCGCGACGTAGCCTTTCTCGAGCAGCAGCTCGAGAATCTGCACGGCGTTGGTTGCGGCGCCTTTGCGTAGTTGATCGCCCACACACCACAACGCAAACGTTCTCGGTGACTCCATGCGCAGCCGAGCCACGTGCACGTCGTCGGTTCCCTCAACATCGCGCGGCGTCACGATGCCCTCGCGATGAAAGACAATGCTTCGCGTCGCTTCGAACGCCGCGGCAAGCTCGTTGCAACCGCTCTCGCGCTGCGTCTCGACGAAAACCGCCTCGCTGTGCGCCGTGCGCACCGGGACGCGCACCGCCGTTACGCTGACCTGGAGTTCGGGCAGTCCGAGCATCTTCTTGCTCTCGTCACGCACCTTACACTCCTCGCCGCTCCAGCCATCGGCGTCGAACGAGCCGACCTGCGGCACGACGTTGCGCGCCAGCGGACGCGGAAAAACCGAGGCTACCGGCTCGGGCTCGCCGGCCGCGAGAGCCCGCTCGTCGGCGGCCAGCTCGTCGAGCCCCGCGCGGCCGGCACCGCTGGCCGCTTGGTACGTCGCGACGCGCACGCTCGTTAAGCCGGCGACGTCGCGAATCGGGCGCAGCGCCGAGCAGAGAATGATCGCCGTGCAGTTTGCGACTGGGAAGAGGCGGTGCTCCGGCCGCACCGCGTCCCCATTGACTTCGGGAACGATCAGCGGCACGCCGCGCTGCATGCGAAATGAAGCGCTGTTGTCGATGACGACAACGCCTCGTTCGAGCAGCCCCGGCGCATATTTTTCGCTGGCATCCTCGCCTCCGGCGAAGAAGACGACGTCGAAGTCGCGCAGCGCATCGGCTGACGCCGTGCGCACGTCCAGCCGGTCGCCGCGAAAGCGCACGGCCGCGCAGCGGTCGCGAGAGGCAAACGGACCGAGCTGCGCGATGGGAACGTTGCGCTCTTCGAGCACCTGCACGATCGTTTCACCGACCGCACCGGTCGCGCCGACGACGGCGACGTTCATGCGCTCTCGCCGAAAACGGAGTCGAGGCCGATTGCAAGCCCGCGGCGATGCACGACGGCTCGAACGGCGGCCAGCATACCGGTTACAAATGACTCACGGGTTAGCGAATCGTGCCGAATCGTCAGCAACTCTCCGGTGCCGCCAAGCAGTACCTCCTGGTGCGCGAGCAACCCCGGTAATCGAACGCTATGGATGACGGGGGCTCGCCCACCGGCAAGCTGCATCCGCGCCGCGGTCTCCGCCGCGGTACCGGACGGCTTGTCCTTTTTGCCGGCGTGGTGCAGCTCGATGATCTCCGCGTCGGGAAAGTAGCGCGCTGCTTGTTGCGCAAAGCGCATCATCAACATCGCCCCCAGCGAGAAGTTCGGAACGATGAGCGCACCGACAGCGTGCTGCTCCGCAACCGCTCCCAAAGCAGTGCGCTGCTCCGAGCTCCATCCGCTTGCACCCACGACCGTGTGCAGCCCGTGCACGACGGCCTCGATCGCGATCTGATAGCTGCCCGGCTGCGTCGTCAGGTCGAGCAGCACGTCGGGTTTGCACGCGAGAACCTGCTCGAAAGAATCGAAGATTGCGTGCTGGGGATCCGCACGGCGCGAAAGCCCGCAGCAATACTCCCCGGTTTCTTGGAGCGCTTCCCGCGCAATCGTGCCCATACGCCCCATGGTGCCCGCGACCGCAACCCGAACCGTTGGGCTCATGAGATCGGCAACCGGTTACGTGGCTAGAGTTTTTCGAGCGGCGCGTACTTGAGCATCAGCATCTTCTGCCCCACGTTGGGAAAGTCGATCGTTACGAGGCCGTCGCCGCCGGCTCCAACGATACTGTCGATGCAGCCCTCGCCCCACTTTGGATGACGCACGCGATCGCCCGCTTCGAGGCCGAGATGCACGCCCGCGCCGGCCGACTCGTGAATCGCCACTTCGCGCCACCGTCCGCCGGCCGGACGCGCGAGCGGAACGCTGTCGCTCTCCAAAATCTCAAGTGACGGCAACTCCTCGATGAAGCGCGATTTCGGATAGGCGTACGTGTTGCCGAAGAGCGCGCGCCGAGCAGCATAGGTGAGGAACAGACGATCGATGGCGCGCGTGATGCCAACATAGGCCAGACGCCGTTCTTCTTCGAGCTCCGTCGTTTCCGTAAGCGCACGGCTATGCGGGAAGACGCCCTCCTCCAGACCCGTGAGGAAAACGCTCGAAAACTCCAGGCCTTTCGCGCTGTGCAGCGTCATCAGCGTCACGTAGGAGGCATCTTCTTCGAGGGCGTCCAGATCGCTCACGAGCGCGATGTTCGCGAGGAAACCGGCCAATGACGGCTCTTCGTCGGTGGCTTCGTAGTCGCGCGCCACGCCAACCAGCTCCTGAAGGTTCTCCAAGCGCGCCCGGGCGTCGTGCGTGTCTTCGCTTTGAAGCTCGCGAACGTACCCGGAATCTTCCATCACTGCGACGAGAAGGTCGGCAATCGCCAGGCCCTCGGAGCGTGCGCGCAAATCGCCGATCAGCTCGGCGAAACGTTCGAGCTCCTTGAGTTTCTTGGGAACGGCCGAGCGAAGGAGCTCGCCATTGAAGATCGCCGCGCCGACGGAGACGCGTGACGTATTCGCCGCTTGCACGAGCGCCGAGAGCGTCTGCTGCCCGATGCCGCGCCGCGGTACGTTGACGATTCGCTTGAACGCCAGCGCGTCCGACGAGTTCATGATGTAACGCAGGTACGCGACGACGTCCTTGATCTCGGTGCGCGCGTAGAAACCGACGCCGCCGATGACGCGATAGGGAATTCCCTCGGCGAGCAGCGCCTCTTCGAAAACGCGCGACTGCGCGTTGGTGCGATAGAGAACGACGAAGTCGCGGTAGGCCGCGCCCTCGCGCACGAGGCTCTTGACCTTTTCGACGACGTAGCGAGCTTCGTCGCGCTCGGTGGCCGCCGGATAAACCGTAATCGGGTCGCCCTCACCGCGCGAGGTAAAAAGCTTCTTCGCAGCGCGGGAACGGTTGTTGGCGACCAGAGTGTTGGCAGCATCGAGAATGCGCCCCGAACTGCGATAGTTCTCCTCGAGCTTGAAGACGGCCGCGCCGGGGAAGTCCTCCTCGAAGCGCAGGATCATCCGGTAGTCACTGCCACGCCACGAATAGATCGATTGGTCGTCGTCTCCGACCACCGTGATGTTGCCGTGGTGGGCCGCCAAGAGCGCGACCAAACGATATTGCGCGGCGTTGACGTCCTGATACTCGTCCACCAAGACGTATTCGAACTTGCGCTGGTACTTTTCGCGCACGGTCTTGTCGCGCTCGAGAAGGTCGATCGTCCGTACGATCAGATCGTCGAAATCCAACGAGTTCGATTCGTTGAGCCGCCGCTGGTACTCCGTGTAGACGTTGGCGAGACGCTCGCCGAGAAACGAGGTTTGCTTCTGCGCATACTCGCTCGGCCACACGAGCGCGTTCTTCGCCTTGTCGATTTCCGCAAGACAGGCCCCCGGCGTGAGCTGACGCTCGTCGTAGTCGAGATCGTCGAGAATCTCTCGAACGAGCTGACGCTGATCGGCGTCGTCGATGACCGCAAACGTCGGCGCGATGCCGATTCGAGATCCATCGCGGCGCAAGATACGCACGCACATGGCGTGAAACGTTCCAACCCATAGATCGCGCGCGACGGCGCCGACCATGTTGTGCAAGCGCGACTTCATCTCGCCCGCCGCCTTGTTCGTAAAGGTCACGGCGAGAATGCGATCCGGAGCGACGCGCATCTCGCCGAGAAGGTAGGCGATGCGGTGCGTCAGGACGCGAGTTTTTCCGCTGCCCGCCCCAGCGAATATCAAAACGGGACCATCGGTCTGCCGGACGGCGGCAGACTGCACGTCGTTGAGGATTTCCGTTTCCAGGAGCATTTATCGCGGTTCGCCCCAAGCGTGGTTAATGCCTTGTTAACGGCAAAACTGCTACGTTTACAGCAGGGTCAACGCACCGCGCGAAGCACTCGCTCCCGTCGGAGGGCGAGCGCGTAAGCCGCCGCAAGCAATGCCAGGGTGGATTCCGCGCCCATGTTGGTATTGACGGCGTCTTCTTCCAGACCATCGCAGCATCCACCGCCCTGCGCCATCACGATGCCCCGCGAGTTCTTCCCGTAGTACCATTCCATCGCGAGTTCGGCGGAGGCAACGTGTCCCACATCGCCGGTCAGATCGAAGGCCGCAAGCTCGGCTTTGACCATCGCACACGCTTCCAGAGGCTGCTGCGCGTACCGGGCACGGTGCCCCCCACGGTAGTACCAGCCTTCGTTCCCGATTGGAACGTGGACGCCGTTTTCCGTGGTGACTTTTTCGTAGAACGCAAGAGTCCGCAGACCGATCTCGTGAAAACGCGGCTCCGAGAGAGCCCCGCCGGCGCGGATCATCGCTTCGCAAAGGCGAGCATTGTCGTAAAACATCGCATTTTCGAACCATTGCCAGTCGTCGGAGGCCGTCGCTTCATAGGCGATACCCAGTTCATCGGCCAGCGATCGCAGCGCATCGGCGTATTTGGAATCCTTCACGGCCGTATAGACGTGTGCGAGTCCGATGGCCGCGTACGCTCGAGACCGGATGTGCCCGAGCGACCCCACCGTGGAAAGCGCCCGATCGAGGCCCGCGGCGCAGACGCGGCGCCATGGCGGCGACGGGGCGTTTGCGAGGCCGTAGCCGAGAGCCCAAATCGCGCGCCCGCAGCTATCGGGCGTGCCGACGTCGTCGCTCCAGCGACGATCGTAATCCATAAAATTATGAAACCGGCCGTCCTCCATCTGCGCGTGCACGAGGAAGGAAAGGTAAGTCGAGGCCAGTCGCTGACCGAGCCGATCGCCCGGATTGAGACGCAGATAGGTAAGAACGACGATGAACGCCCGCGACACGTCGTCGGTGCAATATCCCGTCTTGCGATTCGGCACCGTCTCGAGCGCATGCTGGATGATCCCGACGTCATCGGTGAGTACCGCGAGATGGTCCAGCGGCGGTATCGCTCGCGCGGGTCGCTTATGCAGAGTTTACAAGCTCCATCGGTCCCCGCGGGCAGAGCTCGCTGAAGAGACGGCCGTATTGCATCGCCACATTCGGCCAAGTCATCTGCCGGCCGAAGCGATAGGCGCGCCGTTCCGTCGCGCGGCGTAGGGCCGGATCGTCAAGCAACATATTTAGCCGGCTTGCGATCGAGGGCGCGTCGCGGAAATCGCAGAGAAAGCCGCGATTATGCGCCAAAAGCTCTTGCGCGTAGAGATAGGGTGTCGAGACGATGGCCTTCCCGCATCCTACGGCGTAAGCCAGCGTTCCGCTAACAATCTGCGCGGGATTGAGGTAGGGCGTGAGATAGATATCCGTGGCGGCGAGGTAGCTCACGACTTCGTCGAAGTCGAGATACTTGTCGATCAGCTGCACGTTGTAGTGAAGGCCGTACTGATGCACCATCGCGATTAGGGATTCGCGATAGGATTCGCCTTCCTGGCGGCGCACGACCGGATGGGTTTCGCCGAGGATGAGATAGAGCGTTTCGGGGTGGCGTTTGACGACCTCGCGCATCGCTTCGATGGCGTACTCGAGCCCCTTCCCGCGGCTGATCAATCCAAAGGTCGAGATCACCGTTCGTTGCCCGATGCCGAACGAGGCTTTGGCCGCGGCAGTATCTTGAAACGGCACGTCGGGCACGCCGTGATGAATCACCTGAAGCTTGTCGGGGTCGACGCCGTAGATCCCCTCGAGGAGCCCGCGTCCGGTCTCCGAGAGCGCGACAACTTTCGAAGCCTCTTCGCAGAGCGCTTGGGTCACACGCAGGTAAGTTTCGTCGGGCTCGGGCAACACCGTGTGCATCGTCAAGACCGCGGGCTTATCGAGCACGCTCATAAAGTCGGCGAGCCACTCGCCGCGCTCACCGCCGAAGAGCCCATATTCGTGCTGGATGTTGATGAGGTCGGCGGGATAGATGCTGACCAACTCGGCCGCCGATGCGTAACTCTCGCGGCTTTGCTCCCTAATTCGAGCGACTACCTCAGGGTCGTACCGCCGCATATCGGCGCCGGGTTCGTCAATAGCAATAACTGGGCTCGCGAATCCAAAGGCTCGGTCGTACGCGTCGACCACGTCTTTGGTGAAGGTCGCGATGCCGCATTCACGAGGCGGGTACGAACCCAGAAATAAGGCCTGAGGGGGAAGCATGTGTGCGGTCTCCTCCAGCGATGGACCCCAATTTACCCCGGGACGGATGCAGCATAACCGAACTGCCGCTCGTCCTCCTGCAGGGTGACACCGGGACTAGGGGGGCGTCCCCAGCCGAGCCCCCGGCTCGATCGTCGCTCCCGGCTCGACGCTCACGTCGTGGCCGATGACGCTGCCCGCTCCGACCCGGGCCTTCGGCCCGACGGTCACCCGGCTGGCGAGTATCGCTTGTTCGATGACGGCGCCCGAACCCACGCTGACGCGATCCCACAAGACGGATTCGCGAATCACGGCGTCGGCGCCGATGCTGCAGCTTTGGCCCAGCACGACGTTGGGACCAACCCTGGCGCTTGCGTCCACCACGACGTCGCCGGCGGCGTGAACCGGCGGGACGACGCCCGGATGCCCCTGAAGTACCTCTTTGCCTTCGCCGCTGATTCCGAACTCGACGAGCAGCGGCATCATCCCGCTTAAGACGTCTCGATGTGCTGCCAAGTACTGCTCCGGCCTTCCGAGGTCGAGCCAATAGTCGTCGGTCGTATAAGCGTAGAGCGCCTTACCCGCCGCGATCACTTGCGGAAACGTCTCGTGCTCGATCGAGACCTTGCGACCGGCGGGAATATAATCGAGGATCTCTCGCTCGAGAAGGTAGGTTCCCGCGTTGATCTCGTTGGTCGGCTCTTCCCCTTTGGGCGGCTTCTCAATGAAGGCGCTGACTTTCCCATTCTCATCGTGCACGACACAGCCGAATGGCGACGGGTCGTCGACATGGATCAAATGCAGCGTTCCAATGCCGCCTTTGCGCTGATGAAACTGCCGCATCGCGGGGAGATCGAGGCTCGTGAGGATGTCGCCGTTGAGCACGAAAAACGCGCCCGTGATGTGCTTTTCGACGTTTTTGAGCGCGCCGGCGGTTCCCAGCGGCGTCTCCTCGATCGCATAGGTTACCTTCAGCCCCAGTCGCGAGCCGTCGCCGAAGTAGTCGACGATCGCTTGCGGCATATAGCCCGCCGCAAGAATCACATCCCGAATGTCGGCGGCGTACAGGCGCTCCATCGTCCGCGCCAGGAACGGCACATTGACGATCGGCACCATCGGTTTGGGCGTGCCGTACGTCAACGGCCGAAGCCGGGTCCCCTCGCCGCCAACCAGGACGATCGCTTGCATTACTAGGCCTATTCTCGTTCCCTCGAGCGGCTACTTGCCGGCAACATTTCTTTAATGCCACACGGTTGGCACTCCGCGTTTCTAGGATGGCTGTATGCCAAGAAAGCTACACGATTGGAAGGCCGTGCAAGCGTATCACGATCAAGGGCACGGCTTTGTCAAATGCACGCGCCGCTTTGGTTTTTCTCATACCGCCTGGGTCAAGGCGATACAGCGCGGCAGATTGCGGGTGGCACCGTCGCTGTTTCCAGATCGAAGACGCAAGTTCGATTGGGCTGAAATTCAAGCTTACTACGATCAGGGCCACACCTATCGGCAGTGTGGGAAGCGGTTTAGCTTTTGCGCTGTCTCTTGGACGAACGCCGCCCGCCGAGGCGAAATCCGCCCTCGTGCCGATCCCCGAGCTACTCTCCAGCCCCAAGCGAAACCGCAAGCACCTTAAGACGAGGCTCGTACGAGCGGGCTTACCTCGAGAACAGCTGCCACTCGTGCGGCCTAAAGGACTGGCAGGGCCGACCGCTTAGCATGCACCTGGACCATATAAATGGCGTACCAAACGACAACCGACTTGAGAACCTGCGGATGCTCTGCCCAAACTGCCACAGCCAAACGCCGACCTACGGTGGCCGAAATGCCAAGCTACGCCGGTTGCAAGAAGGGCAAAGCTCATGTAGTATTACGGTCGCTATGGGTCCCGGGTAGTTCAGCTGGTAGAACGGCGGCCTCTGAAGTCGCATGTCGGTGGTTCAAGTCCATCCCCGGGAGTTTCGCGGCCCCATCATCTAGAGGCCTAGGATGCCGCCCTCTCACGGCGGTAACGCGGGTTCGAATCCCGCTGGGGCTATTTCAAATCGCCTTATTCTACCGAGCTTTTTCGGCGACGGGCGCGCGATTGGACCACATTTGGACCACGCGCCCTGCTCAGCGCCGGCGGCGGCGCGCTTCAGTTCAGCATCGTCGAAGATCGCATCGAGCCGATCGGCAGCTTCGGCTTTAAGATTGCCGAGCACGTGCGTATAGAGATCCGCGGTGATCGCCGTCGTCGTGTGCCCGAGCATCTCTGAAACGACCTTCAGCGGCGTGCCGGCGCGCAGCGAGATCGACGCGTACGAGTGACGCAAGCCATGGAACGTCACCTTCGGCAGACCTGACGCTTTGATGCGCGCAAGGAACTCCGAAGAGAAGGTGTCGGGTTTCCACGGCTCGCCCGTGCGCGGGTTTGGAAAGACGAGTCGCTCGTCGCCGAGCGGGCCGCCAAGAAAGACGCGGACCTCGCTCTGCCCCGCATGATGCGAACGCAGCAGCTCGATCGCGCGAGCGGTCAGCGCGACGTCGCGACGGCTCTTCTCCGTCTTCGGAACCTTGAACGCTACGCCCCGATCCTTGCCAGTTCCGGTTACCTCGAGCGATCGGCGCACGTGCACGACGCGGTGGTCGAAGTCGACTGCGTCCCACGTAAGGCCGAGCAGCTCGCCGCGTCGCATTCCGGTATAGATCGCGAGACGCGTGACCGGTCCCAGGGCCGTTTGATCTAGATATTCGAGCAGTGCTAGGATCTGCGTCTCGTCGAGCGCGCTGATCTCGGCGCGGCCCTTCTTCGGGCTCATACGCTTCGCAAAGGGCAGCACAGCGATCGCGCCGTCGTCGAGCGCATCGTGCAACGCTGTGCGCAGCGTGCTGTAAACGTGATGGACTGTTCGAGGCGAGATCTTCGGTGCTGGCTTCGGCTTGGCATCGTCTTCCGGCCAGCGTGAGGAGCTGCGGGCCGCCCATTCGGACAGCGCAGCACGCACGTGCTCTTTGCGTAGCTGAGCGATCCGGATCGAGCCGAGCGTTGGCTTCAGGTAAAGCCGAACGTGCTGCTCGTACGCGCTGAAGGTCTTCGACGCGACCGAGGAACGCTTGTGGTCGAGCCACGCGTCGAGATATTGCCCAAGGTTTTTTTTTGCATCGCGAACGAGGGTTCCGGTCTTGATCTCTTGGATGAATGCGCGCAGCGCGTCTTGAGCTTCGGTTTCGCGCCCGAAGAACGAGCGCGTTTTTTGCTTTCGTCTTTTGACGCCATCAATGATCTCGGGTACGTCGTCGACGACGAGCTGCCAGCTCTTGCTGGCGCCTTTACGCTTATCGGCTTTGCGCCGATCGCGCTCGCGTAGGTAACCTCTCACAGTTCGCTCAACTCTTTCATAAACGCGGCGGCTTTGGCTTGGTACAGCTGATCCAAAACCTGGCAAAGGTCTAGGATACAGGTTGTGTGGTAATATCCCATGAGGTTGACGACGTCTTTGATCGAGCCGTCTTGCGTCGGAAATGACGTGTCGGTTAGGATGCTGAAATCCGCTGCGTCCAACACGCGAAAGTCGGTCTCGGTAAGATCGAACTTTGCTAGGTGAACGTAGCCGTCACTGAGCCTCAGCAGCAGATCGCATCGATAAATATCCTCGGAACCGCCCAGCTCGCGGCGCTTTCTTACTACGTGTCGATCGGTAAGGGCGAGCTTGTCGCCGAGGCGAGCTTTGTGGCCATCCGGGTAGGCGATCTCGACGTACCAATCTAGCGTCGCCGCGAGTTCGAGCTCGAGCGAGATCTCGTTGATACGGACCAGCGTCAGGGTATTTACGACTCTCAGCTGATCGTCGTCGACGTCGCGTTGGGAGCCTTCCTTCGTGCGGCGCTCCCGTCGATAGTCTCTCATTTGCGCCGTCGCCGAGGCTTCCCAGCCGATACCGAAACTCGCTTTGGGACCACAAAGACTTCCGCGCCCTTTGCAAGCGTGGTAAGTCCTAACCCGGGAATCCAGCGCTTCTGCGTACCGTCGCCGTTCTGAACCATTTCCAGCTTTTGCGTTCCCGGGATTGCCAAGATCGCCCCGATCTCGTCGCTGCGCTCTTTGGGGACTATTATAACCGTCGGTCGCGGATCCCCGGCAACGATCTCATTGCGGATCGCGACCAAATCCTGGGTAAAGATCCCAAGCTTGCCGCACGCTGCAAAGAGCAACGCGGCGGTCTTTCTAGCGAGCGGCTCGTCCGAACGCACATAACGCCGCAAGGTTCTTTCGTCGATCGCCCTTTGATGTTCAGGGCGCAATGAATCGATCTTCTCCCCGAGTTTTGCAAGCGTCAGACCTTTGCTATCCAACGCGGCGCGAACGGCCGCGCGCAGTTTTTTCGCATGCGCCGGATGAAGCCTAGGTAGGGCCTCGCGTGGCAAGCTTTGCGGTCCTTTCGGGTGGGCAGAATACCCGGCTATTCTACCCGTTTTGCCTTTCTTGTCAATAGCATTTAGTTTACACTGACCTCAATCTCTCAGGGTTCACGAGAGGAAAGGAGTGTCCGCCTTGTCTGGTCTTGCCATAGGCGTAGTCGAAGCCGCGATGTTGCTCGGTTCCCACCCCGAAACGGTGCGGCGCCACGTTCGAAAAGGAACTATCCCGCACTTCAGGCTCGGGAAAAAAATCGTCATCGCGCGAGAAACCATAAACAGGATGCTCGCCGGCGAGCGTGTGAGAGCCGCATCGTGAACGCGCGTCACAACGGGTCCCGTTCCCGCTGGGGCAACGTAGAAATGCGCGGTGATGTCAGGGCTTTTACGATCCCCGGCCGTCCGGTTGACCACATTCGGCCCACGGATGACGTGGCGGAGAGCTTGCAATGAGCGAGCTTGACAACGCGAAAAAGCAGCTCGCCGAGGCTTCGAAAGCATGGCGCGCGGCCCTGGTAAGCGGGCGCACGATGCGAGCCGACTCGCCGGAAGGCGAAGCAATGGAGCGGGCGCGCAACGCGGTTTCTATCGCCGAGGCCCGCGCACGTGCGACTGCCCCGGCACCAGCGCCGAAGACCCCCGCGAGATCGACGGCACCGTCACGCGCACCATCAGCTGCGCCGATCGCAGCGCCGAGAGTTGCGCAAAGGGCTCCCACTCAAGCGCTCAGCTCGGCACGCAAAGTGCGTGAAATCGCGACGCGAGACGGTCGAGCCGCAGCGCAGCGATCTGTCGCCGATGGCAGCGTGACGTCGCATCCGGCTTACAAAGCTGCGTTCGAGGCGGCCTTTCGCACCGGAGTGGCGGCTGCGGGCACTCATCACGGTTCACGAGACGGTTGGGACAAGGCGTGTGCGGCGCGGTCGGAAGCTGAGGCCGCGGAACGTGAACGGGAGCGCGAGCGGGAAAAAGAAGAGCAGCGAGCCGCGATCCTCAGACGCGAGCCATCAGCGATCCGGGCCGCTTTAATATCACGGAATTACGGCGCTCGGGGGCGTGAACTCGCTACGCTCGCCGATCGCGCCATGGGTGCGTTATGAGCCCGCGTACGGTCGAGGCGCAGACCCTAGCTGACCGCTGCGACGCGCTCGAAAAGCAGATCGCCGAAACGGCCGCGGTGATTCACGGGCTGCAAGCAAAGACCGAGACCGCCCGCTCTGCCGAAGATCTCCAAAAACTGCAGTCCCAGATCGATTTCAGTGAGATAAGGCGCCGGTCACTGATCAACGAACGGATCGAAGCCGACCGATCGCTGCGTCAGCAGCGCCTAGATGATCTCATGGCGTCGCAAGGCCCGGACCCGATGGCAGATCTGCTCGCGGAGCGTAAGCAGATCGAAATCCGTCAGGACGAAGTGATGCAGCAAATCAGAATGTGGGACATTACCCGAAGCAGATTTGCACGGTCGGCGCAGACTATGGGCAACGAGCTCAAGCGATTCGACAAGGACGTCGCGCCGGCGCTACGCGCGCGTCTGGAGTCGCTGTGATGAAAGGGCCGCGCCCCCACTCTAACGCGCCACAGCGGCCGTTTCTGACCGCGCGCAGGGCACGTCGTGAATCGCGACCGCCAGCGCAAAAACGAAAGCCCCCGATTGCAGTCGAGGGCCGAAATGAACTGAACTTGCTTCGCTCGATTTCTCCCGATCGTGGCGATCCCCCTTCGACTGCAGCTCGTGCCGATCGATGACGAAAGGCACGACTTCCACGCGTGGTTTCCGGTCGCGTGGCTTAAGCTGCTTCGCAAGGAGCGCACCGTTCTGATGGTCGCGGCGAGCATCACGTCGTTCATGCAGGACGGTCGGGCGTGGCCGAGCCGCTTGAAGATCGCGGAACGTGCCGGCATTCCCGCCGGCGCAACCGGAGAGCGAGCCGTAACTAGAGCGATTGCTCGAATCCGGGCCTTGGGCCTCATGGAGATCGAGGATCGCAGTGGTCGCTCGTCGGTCTACTCCATGACGAAACCCTCGGCAATAGCTACCCTCGGTAGTAGTGACCCAGGGTCACTGCGACCGAGGAGTCTCGGGTAGTGGCTACCGAGGGACCCTCGGTAGTGACGACCGAGTAGAACGTAACAAAGAACTTAATCAAAGAACGTCAGCGCGCTCACGCGCGCAAAATGAAAAAAAAGAGACGGGGAGCGACGAGGGGATCTCGACCGATCTCATCCAGCTGCTCCGCAGATCCGGCTCCAACGGAAACCTTGAATCCGACGCGGCCTTCATAGAGCGCCAATGCTCCTTTCCTGGTGGACGGGACCGCGCGATTCATTGGCTCGCGTACGCGATCGCTGCCAGGATTGAAAAGCCTGTCGACTACGCGATCTCACAAGCGCAGCGCGGCGAAGACCTTCCAGAACGAGCGCGCGTTGACGCCGATGCTTTGATCGCGACCTGTCGAGGCGTCGCACATCTCGACTTCGTCATCGGCGACCTTGGACGTCAGAGCCGTGAAGAGTCCGAGAGAACTCTAAGAGGGCTACGAGCCGCCGGCGGTGCCACATGAGCGACAGTTGGCGCCGGATGAACGGTTCCACGGCACCCGAGCACGTCGTCGACGGGCAAACGTCCGGCGACCGCACTGGTGCCGAAAGGGGGGCGGAATCGACGTCTTCTCCCTCGCGAGACGCCTCGAATCGTCCCAGCAGTCTAGTGCTCAAAACCATGCGGCGTTCGTGTGCTAACCATGGGGCGCGGAAAGCGTTTCCCGGGCAGCTCGGTCGCGCCGTTTGGGCGGCAGCGCGATCGGAGTACATCACCGGCAACGAATCGCTCTCGCAGCTCGCCAAGAGGCTCGGCGTCACGAAGAGTGCCGTCGAAAAGCACGCCGGCTCAAGGCGTCGCGACAACGGCGGCGTGGGCTGGGACGAAGCCCGTAGTCAATACCTTCGAGAGACTGCCGACGCTGCGGAATCGCAAAGCATCAGAGCCCGATCGCGGACACTCGCTGCGGTGCGCGAGAGCTCAGCTAACGTCGCATCGTTAGCACTCGATGAGATCGCGCGTCGTCTTGCAGAGGGCCCCGTTGCTGCGATCGAGACCAGGGATCTGATCGGGATTGCGAAGCTAGCGGGGACGTTGCGCATGGAACTCGCCGGCGATCCGACCGGCCCACCCGTGCGCATCGAGCACGTATTGGACCAGCTGACGGTCGAAGAGCTTCGCGCGCTTGCTGGCCGTGACGTCCAATCCGGTCGCAAGCTGCCAACTGAGGGCGCGGAATCCGGCTCCGAACTGCCGACTGAGGGCGGAATCTGATATGGACGTCTGCGAACGGCGTCCGCAATGGGCGATGGGAAGACAAGCCCGGCGACCATTGCAACAGAGACCCCGCAGCGATTCGAGTTTATCGCATTATCGATCGCGCCTCAGTCGGCAGCTCAGAGTCGGATTTCGCGACCTCAACGGGCTACAATCCCGCTGGAGATCGGCTGAAATGCTAGACGGCATAGCGGTTTTTCTCGGCAGCAGGTTTGCATTTGACCACATTTGGCCCACTAACCCTGCTCACAACGGGAGGACTTACTAACATGCGATATACGATCACAGGCAAAGACAAAGGACGTCGAGCCGTGTCGATTTGGGTCGGCTCACCTCAGCATCCGAAACACGGAAAGATGCTTACGCCTGACGCCGACGGGACCTACTTTGTCCCAACCGAGCTGGTCGAAGAACTGAAAAAGCGCGGCTTTACCGTCACTCCAATCGGCGCCGCCGGCAAGACTCGCGACGCCGACAGCGCCACGACCTCGCCGGTAACCTAGAGGACGTCGATAAATGGCCGTTGACAGACAGATCTCGATCAATATCCGCGCCGTCACTGGCGAACTCACCAGCGGCCTTAATAAGGCGTCGGCCGCCACGAAAGCGTGGGGCTCGTCGACGCAAGCGACGATCGGGCAGGTCGAGGCCAGCACCGAACGGATCTCACGGCTCTGGCGCGCGGCCTTCGAAGCATTCCTCGGCTTCGAAGCCGTCAATATGCTCCAGAAGTTGGCGACTGGCGCAGCTGAAGCCGCGAGTCAACTCGACGTCGCGCAGCGCGTAGCAAAGAACTTCGGTCATTCCCTCAATCCGGCGATGATGGAGGGGTGGCTCGAGGCGTTTGCACGATCGGCAAAAGGCGGCGGCTATGCGATCGACGAGATGCGCGCGTCGGTACAGCAGTTTTCGGCGCTCGGCCTGGACGCCGCGCAGACGCAGCGCGCGATCGCCGACACCGCGAACCTTGCAGCCGCGAGGAATATCGACTGGGCGACCGCCGCACACGTCCTGCAGATGGCGCTCACGGGTCACGTCGAGATGCTCACGCGCTACGGCTACATCTCGCGCGAAGCTGCGAAGAATATCCACACCGTTGAGCAGGCCGTGGAGGCCGTGGAAAAGGCGACCGCCGGCGCAGCCGCAGAGCGTGCTAACACGTTGCCCGGTGCCTTTGGACGGCTATCGACGTCCGCGTCCTTACTGCGCGATGCGCTCGGCACCGGCCTGATCCCGATGTTCGAAGAGGTCGCGAACGTCTTAGGAAATATCGCCGATGACATCAGCAAGATCCCGGCTCCCGTGCTTAAGGCCGCGGCGGAGTTCGTTGGGCTTGCGACCGCGCTGGCAGCGACGGTCCTCGTGTTGCCGGCGATCGCCAAAGGCTTCGCGATCATGGGCGAGGGTTTGCGGCTGCTTCAGGTTTTGACTTTCCCTCTCGTATCGTTCGTCTTAAAGTTGGCGTCATCGTTCGGTTTAGCAGCTGCAGGAGCTGACACGTTCACTGCTGCGGAGCTGGCCATGGCGGCGCCGATCGCGGTCCTCGTCGTTGCGGTCGCGGGCATCACCGTTGCGATCGTCGAGATGACGAACCATCTCGATCACAGCAAGACGGCATGGAAGGATTGGTGTCAGTACCTCAACGATTCGTTCGCGGACTTCGCTAAGAGCTTCAAAAATAACATCCGCGACGTGGGCGACGAAATCCACGCGCTCGCTAACCTTCAGGCCGACGCGATGTCGGGCAAATGGGGAAAGCTCGGCGGCGACACTAGGGATTTTATAGCAGCAAATAAGGCGGCGGCGAAGTCGAGCGATCAGGTCGGCGTCTACGAATCGCCCAAGACGAAAAGAGATGAAGCCACCTTCAAAGGCGACGCTGGTACAGTTGGCCACGACATCGTTAGCGACTGGAAGAAGATAGGCGCGACCGTTCTTGGTTACTTCGGGGATCTGTTTAAGTCGTCGCTAGGGAAACCGCCTGGAGTGCCCGGCGACAGGTTCTCTGGCATCGTTCCGGGCAAAGGCGGCGCGAAAGATACTGGTCCGGCCGCAGCTGCGAACGCTCTCAAGAATGTCGAAGAGGCCATTAAAGAGACGATCGCAAGGCTAGCTAATCGCGTTGCAGACGCGCGCCATAACGTCGAGAAGTCGACGACGGCCGTCGATCAATACAAAGCCGGGCTTCCCGGTGGACAGCCGCAGAACGCGGCGCAGCAGGCCGAGCTGCAGAAGCTGATCACGAACGAACTAAAGGCGCAGCAGGCCCTCCACGATCGGCTGCAAGAGCAACAGCAGGCCGAGATCGCGGCCGCTTCCGGCTTCGAAAAATACGCTGCGAAGATCTCCACGCATCTCAAAAACCACGACGAGCTCGTCCGTCAGGCTAAGGACGCGGCGCTCGAGCACGTGCGCGCGGCGCAGCAGCTCGGCGAAGAGTACCTCCGGATCGGCGTGACGGTCGCGCAGCTCAAGAACGATATCCGCGCTTCGTTCGAGGGACTGGTCGACAAGACGCGAGAGGCGTCTGATGCCGCGGCCGACGCCCTCTACGATCGACAGAAGATCCAAAATGAAGCCGATCAGGCTGCCATTCAGCAGCAGATCGATATGCTGCCATACGGTGGCGCCGGCGCGGTCTCGTTCAATGGACCGGCAGCAGAAGGCCCTCACGAACGCTCAGCTCGCGCCGCGGCTGAAACGGAGACGCAGCATCCTGGCAGCAAGAATGCGAACGTCGAGGCCGATCGGCTGCTCGTGGTACTCGCCGCGCTGCACGTCGCGATCGCGCAAGATGCCGAAGACGAGAAGCTGAAGCACGTCGCCGCGGCGCAGACGGCTTACGATACGTTGAAGACGTCTGCCGCTCTAAAGGATCTGACGGACGCTCAGAACGCGTATGCGCAGTCGGTAGTCGACGCCGGGAAGGCGCAGAACGCCTACGTGCTCGCGACCCAAAAGCTCATAATCGATCAGCAGCAAAAGTGGGACCAGCTCATCGACGGCCTTATCCAAAAGTCCGGCGCTCCCGGTCTCAGCATGTCGCAAACCGGAGTCGTGTCCTTCGATCCAATGACGTTCCTCTTTGCGGCGTTCGAGCAATCGCAGGCGTTCGGTCAGGTCATGGCGACCGTGACGCAGATCGTCACCGTCTTCGGCGAGATGCTCGATGCGCTCGAGCCCATCATCGACGCGTTGCTTAACGTCGTGAAGGCCGTCGCGAACGTTTTCATCTTCCTGTACAATATGGTCGCGCGGATTCTTAGCCTCATGGGGATCCAGGTCCAGCAGTTGCAGTACTTGACGTCAGCGATCAGCGGCCTGATCCCGCTCATTCAGATCTGGCACGAGATCCCGACGCTCAACGAGCTCGCAGCCGGCAAGCTCAACAGCCCGCTTTCGACGACACCGCAGAACTACGGCGCGTTGCCTGGGTCTCAAGGTGCCGGTCAAAACATGCTGATGAAAGTCGTCGAGGTGCTCACGGCTATCTTCGGCGCCGTCGTGGTCGAAAAAATGTTCTCCGGCATGAACTTCCAGCAAGCCGTGCACGCGACGGCACAACTGATCGGGATCAACGCGAGCACCAAACAGCAGATCCCATCGGACGCCGCCAACACGGCAAAAATAAATATGACGGCGGCGCAGGACGCGCTGAAGCAGTCCGGCCTTACAATGAACTCCAATACGCTACTTTCCCAGATCTGGCAGACACTTCAGCAAATGCTAGCCGTAGAGCAGACGCAATCGGCAGGCGGCGGCGGCTTCGGCGGGATCCTCGGCGCGATCTTGGGCGGCGGCGGCGCGGGTGGTGCGGCCGGAGTTGCCGGCGTGGCCGGCGTGGCCGGGGGCGTCGCCGGCGCGATGCGATCAGCTACTCAGACGCTCGTCGCGGCAGCGCAGCAAATGTCTCAGGCGCTTAGCCAAAACACGCGTCTGTTTGTTGCACATTCCCGCGCCTTGGCCGACGCCACGCAGCGCTTGACGCTCTTCGCAAACGCATTGGACAGCGCGCGCGCAGTCGCCGGCGGTGGCAGCCTAAGCACCGCGCTCGGGATGGATATGGATCGCCGCATCAGCTCGACCGGCTACAACATCAACCGGGTGCCGTGATGCGGCGAAAAGTAACGGTCGGCGGCTTCACATTCAATATTCCCCGGTTCGAAGGCGAGCGATTGGAGAAGCTGATCGATCTTTGCAAGCCCGGGACCAGGAAGGATCCATCGGCCGGGTGGCGCTCGCTAGAAAATGTATTGCACTACGTACTTCACGAGTTGGCGATCGCCACCAACCTCATCGACGACGAAGACGTCTTCAAGGAATGGTTGCAAGGCTTACCCTTGCTCCCAACCCTCGAGCGCGTCATGCCGAAAGTCTACAAGAACGCCCGCATATCGCGGCCGCAGCAGCTGCGCCTACAGAATGCGATCGAGGCGATTCAGAGAGCTAATGCACAACCGAGGCGAGAGCGGACGCAGTGAACGCCCCGTCTTGGCGTCAGAATCGTCGCGTGCTGCATGATCGGCGGCTCGGACGTATCCGAAGTCATCGCGATGTTCGGAAACGCGCTCCTAGGGCCCGCAATGCCCACGAGTCGCGGACGGCTTTTAGCTCATCGACCTTCGCTGAAGCACGTAAACGGGATGATATCCCGCTGGGCTTACGTCAAAATGCTCGATTCTAGCGGCGTTTGCGCGTCGTCGGCCAGACGATCGGCCCACATTTGGCCCACATGTTACCCACAAAACGAAGGATTCTGATGTCGACGTATACCGACGAAACCCGTAGCTGCATCGATTGCGAACAAGCTTTCACGTTCAGCGCTGGCGAGCAGAAGTTCTATTTTGACGAGCAGGGTTGGACCGAGGGACCTAAACGCTGCGCCGAATGCCGTAGAAAGATGCGACCCAAGCAAAGCTCGCAGCCTGCGTGATCGATTATCCCGGCGGCGATCGCGACGACGTGCTGCGAAGTCTTTACGCGAACCTAAAGCGCATCGAGGCGTCAAAGACAGCGGTGCTCGAGCTGATCCGACGTCACGAAACGTCCGTCAGCCCTGAGCCAGCGTCGCTCCCGATGACCCGCTGACGGCAAGCCCGCTCACCACGAACTCGATCTTCGCCCACTTCGAATCCCGCTGGGGCTACCATCTGCTGAAGCCGAACTCGCTTGCAATTAAAGTGCTTTGGCTTTTTCGTTTTTCGAAGTTCTATCGGCTGCCATCTTCTCCGGATGGTTTTACGAGAGCGCGATGATTGTGGCTCGGACCAAGCCCTGCTGCATCGAAGGGACCTGCAAGGACTGCCATGCCGAAAGAAGCTTTGCGCTCTTGTAGTGTTCCGGCCCGAGGCCGTGAGTAGTAAGAACCTGCCTGGCGGCATCTCTGGCTATAGCGCACATGCGAATAACGATCTCGTTGGTGTTCGATACAATGGTCGTTTTGTGTTTCTCAAGCAACGCGTCAATACCCTGAGTCCCGTCGGTTAGGTCTTGCTGGAGAGAGATGACTTCGCCTTCGTTCCCGAACGCGTGGAAATGACTAAAGAAAATTGACGACTCCAGTCTAGCCAGGTCAGCGCAGGGATGGCCCGGGCCGCTAAATTGGTAATCGATCAGAAAGCCCTGGTCTTTTCGGATCAGGATGTTCCTGCCATGTGAGTCGCCATGGCTTACCGCGACCCGCTCTGCACTCTTAAGCACACGGAGGGCTTCCTCGCGGACCGATACCCTTTCTTGCCCCAAACGCCAGTTGAAACCGGCCCGCTCCATGCGCTGAATGCCCAGAACGTAGGGGTTTGCTTTGCATTCAATGTCGTGATCGTGACAAGCCCGTGTATTAAGAACCGCTAGCTTCCTGACGGCGCTCGCAAAAGCGTCAATTAGCTGCTTGGCAGCGTCTACCTGGGATTGCCCTCCCATCTCATCGTACCAATGCTCGCGTAGTCGTTGCTCCAGCGTTGGCGCAGGTTCAGTATCGCTGCCCAGGTCGGATATGACATCGAAGATAATTAAAGAGGCGTCTCCGTGGAAGTGAATCTCCGGGCGTAGTTCCCTGTCGTCATCGGAAATGAACTTAAGGAAGCGCCGCGCTTCATCAAGTATCATGTTCTTGCTATCTATTTTTACGACTACGGGAAACCTTAGGCCATCCAAGGTAACGGCGGCGACCTTGGCGCCTGTCGAGCCTCCACCCAGGAACGTGGTGCGAACCGAGCTTAACCTGGCGCGCTTCCCAAAACGCTTATGCCCCGCATATTGCGCCATGGCCGCCGCTAGAAGCGCTAATTCGCTGTCGGATAGTTCCCCGGGGGAAAACAGGCCGGCAGCACCGACAACCGCGAGCTGCTCCCTAACTCCTACAAGGTCCTTGACTTCCAGCTCGCGCAGGCCCGCCTGACCCTGAAACGACACTTGAAGCGCGCTTGGGTACAAAGTGCTACACCTCGCCGTCCGAATGATCTCCATGACAGCCAGCTTGCCGTGCTTGAGTCCGTCTTCCTGAATGCGGATAAACGCAAACGTGGAGTAAGCGGCAAGACTCTCCAGGACAGCGGCCTGTTCATCGGGTTGTAGCGGCTCTAGAAACGTTGTCTCCAGCAGAAATCCGCAGATGTCCCCCGATGGCGGCGACCCCAATATGCGTTGCAGCTCCTCCACCGTCTCACAGCGTAGCGGGCCGAAGCCGGCTTCCTCTAGCCGCCTTATCGTGGCGGCGTCCGCCTCGCGCGAAAGAATAACGACGTGTACCGCCGCGGTAGGTTCCGTTTGGACCGCCACTGGTGAAGGTTTGGCGACCTGAACCGCCCGGTCCGAGGCCACCTGTCCCCACGCCGTTGGGTTTGTCGATGGCGTGATTGCGAGCAACTTGAGCTGCGCGGGCAGCAGCTGAGTGAGTGCGTTCTTGAGGACAAGATTCTTGATGCCAGCGCCGGCTGCGGCGATGCGAGATAGGTCGTCAAAGGAGAGAGAAAGGCGAGCATATACGGAGGTCAGCCTTCGCTCGCGCTCTGCATTGGGTAGATCGGATTCGTCGAGCCTAGAAATCAGCTCGACGGCCAGGTTAAGGGCGTCGACCTTGGGCGCGATCGCGAGCGCATTCTCATAATCGCGCTGATCCCCGGCAAGCTGCGCTGCAACTTCCGCAACATTCATTTCAAGAGCGAGCCGTAACTCTCTTCTCGTCTAGCGAACGCTTCACGCCCGCCTTCGAGCAAGTCGAGAATATTCGGTTTACACTCCTCAAGGGTTCCGACCCTTGGTTTTCCTGCTTTTGTTGGTCCTTCCATGTGCATCACTACGATATTTTCTGCGTCTCCAAGGACGGGTATGTTGGCATTGTGCGTCACGAAAATCAATTGCCGCTTGGTTTTGAGATTAAGAATAGATTTTACCAGGGACGTATAGATAAAACTGTTATCAAGATCGTCCTCTGGTTGATCGACAATTAGGGGCCCGTTTGACTCACGGAGTATCAAGGGCAGCAACGCCGTCGCCTTTTGTCCATTCGACAGCTCTTCCACTGATTTTGGAATCCCTTTGTCGAACATCGTGATCTCAAGGGAATCATCGGTCCACTCGCCTTCGAGATCGTACAGGTCCGGATGATCTCGCAGATAGGCGATGATTCGCGTCGCTTGACCAATGTCGCGATCGAGCAGATGAGCAAGCTTTTGAGCATCAGCCGATTCAACAATCTCCAACAGTTCGGTCGGCAGAAGATTAGACGCCAACTCTCCAGCTATGCTCTCTTGCATACGAATGCGGGAGCCAGACATTAGCTCTGAGAGCTTCGAGACGTACTTTTGCGATCTTGTTGCCCGCTTAACTGTCAACAATACGACCGTTCCAAAGTCCCGATTGATTCGATCAACTTCAGCGACGCGCAATTCGAAGATCTTTTCACGCAAACTGGCTACATGCTCTCTTAGAGAAGATCGCTGCCGCATCAATTCTTGGCGCTGGCTGTCGACTTGCTCCAGCTGCCGCTGAGCCTTCTCAAGTTCCGCCAGCTGCCTACGGAGGTGGTCTTCACGTCGGAGCGATTCGGTAGCTGTTTGTTCCAGTTGACGTTGCTGAAGGTAAGCCTCGTTTAGCGCCCCAAATTCGTTGGAAAGTTGCGCTGCCTCATCGGCAACCGGCAGCGCGCTCGCCGATCGGTCGACCTTTACAATCTCGTCCAGGAGAGATTGCAGCTCTCTAACCATTCGCAATGGAAGCTCTGAAGCAACCTGGCTCTCGTCGCCGGCGATTTCAGCTAACTGCTCAACTCGGCGGCGCTCCGAGACTGTTTCGCGTAGACCTTCTACGATTGAGATCCTGCTCGCGTCTATCTCTTTGAGCAACTCCAGAGTCCGCTGTCGCCTGAGATGTTGAGCGTGAAGCTCCTCCAAGGAAGGCGGAACAGGGGGTCGCGTTTCAACGGTGCGCGCCAGCTCGGCGCGTACTTGCTCGATGCCCTTGAGTTGCAACCTGTAACCCTCGACCTCACTGCGCATGGCTCTTAGCTTTGTACCGGTTTCTCTAAGCCTAAGAGCGTCATGCTGGATCGAGGACTTCAGTTCGCCAATATGCCTCCAATTGGGTCGATCAATGAGCTGCAGGCGAAGCTCGGGGGCGTCGTCAGAGGCAATGCGCTGTATGGCGCCCTGAGAGAATATCTCGATATCGTCGAGGATATCGGCATAGATCATATCGCGCTTGCCGTTGCGTAGGATGCGTGGTGCATCGCCGATTTCGCGTTCAACGGCCAGGTCAGTCACAATACCGTCTTCGGTGACATCTAAAAGGCAGCGAACATTTCCGGCGCCTAGGGTTTCTCTTATGACACCTTTGTCAGCGAGAATCTCTTGGACCCGCTCCTGATCCGCGTCGAACGCAAATCTGATGGACTCCACCACGGTCGATTTACACGTTCCGCGCGCTCCAATAATGCAATTCAAACCGGGCGAAAGCGAAACGGTCGCCTTCTCTAAGAATCCGCTGCTTGCGGTCAGGGACTTAAGAATCAGCCTGCGCATTACCAGCCTTCCCGATCTTCTTGCACTGATCGTTACAACTCCGAAAGAGGCCCTGAGACCGAGGAGTCACGCGGGCTCCTCGGTCTCCTGTTTGGGGATTCCCCAAGGATATTAACCGGTTTACGTGTGCGTCTTGCGCACAAGGGTCCGGGAAGCGCCCTTCGCAGAGCATTTACCCGCGGTGGGAATGTATGGCCCTCGGGCACGTCACGTTCGACGCCGCAGCACGTAGAGCGATAAATCCCTGAGGTGCTTGTTTTTGATCGGTTCTAGCCGTTTCGACTGGCTCCAATTCCCGATCGCCGGGAGAGTTCGACCGTCGAAGCGTAATGAGTTGTCGTCAGGCCCATTTCCGCTGGCGTTTCGGCGGCCAAGTGGTGAGATCGGGGGCGGTCGTTTGCGCGGCCGCTCCCGTCGTTTCCAGGAGACAAAAAGGCCCCCGAAGCGCTAGGCTCAACGAGGGCGGCGACGTGCGGTCTAGGGAGCAGGGTGACCGACCCTGGCGGAGGCCGTAGGCTTTAGCCACGTTAAGACTAAGTCCGCTCGCGTAGCATGCTCGCCACGCGGACGGACCTTGCTCTTTATATGGTAGCTCCTGAGCTTCCTGCCCCCTTCCTATGGTGCTTTTCTTACCCCCTTGGGGGGCGCCGAGCTGCTTTGCACGAGCTCGACTCTGTCAGAAGAACCATCTAGTTTTCTGACACTGGCCTATTGATTGCTGTCAGAACAAAAGGTATATTTTCTGACAGACATGGAGCCCAAGACACCTTATTCCGAGCGCGTCAGAGCGTCGATTCGAGCACTAAAACTGCCCGTCTTTTCGACTCGCGACATCATGAACGAGACCCCCGAGGCTTCCAGACAACTCGTCGATCAGGTCATCTCGCGAATGGTGCGCGCCGGTCAACTACAACGGATCAGCCGCGGCCTATTCAGCCGCCCGACCGTGCACCGCAAGTTGGGCCCTCTGCCGCCCGCCAGCGAAGATATCGCGGCCTCGCTGGAGCGCATCATTGGAATGCCGGTGATCCCAAGCGGCGCACTGGCCCTAAATGTCCTTCGCCTTTCACAACAAGTACCGGCGAAACTTGAATTCAAGACGGCGGGCCCCACCCGCACGATTCAGGTCGGAAAGCGTCAGATTCTGTTGAAGCACGCTCCAGCGAGCCGATTCCGCGCGCGAGCGCGCATCGTACCACTCGTTGTCGAAGCCTTGAGCGCGCTAGGACGTCAACGGGTGACGGCGGATACTGTAAAGACGATCCGCTCCGTTCTCGGCGACCGCGACCGCACGGCATTGCGGAAACACATTGGCGACGCTCCCGTTTGGATGCAACCCCACCTTCGGCAGATCGTCGCCGAGTGATTTTTCAAGATATTGTCCGGTCAAGCTTGCGCGCGCGATCGGAATACGTCCTGGCTGCCGCAGATAAGCTCGGCCTCAGCGAGCTTATCGTGGAAAAGGATTTCTGGGCCGTATGGATCCTTGAGCGCCTGTTTATCTTGTCACCGGAGGTCGGGCCCTTCACCTTCAAGGGCGGCACCTCGCTATCGAAGGGCTTTAGCGCCATAGAACGCTTCTCAGAGGACGTCGACATAACAATTGGTCGCGCGGCGCTGGGGTTTCCGGATGACGCATATTTCTACGATGCCGGCTCAGGAGCGGAAACCAAACGAAGAGTTCTTGAGATACGCGAGCGAGTACGCACGTACACGCTGGAGACGCTTCTACCAAGACTCCGTGACGCGATAGCGTCCGCGTTAAACTCCAAGGACGGTTGGGACCTGGAGGAAGGTGATCCCGGAAGCTTGCGCTTTCATTATCCCACGGCGCAGCGCGGCGCGATCGGATATGTTCAGCCGGACGTGCTGATTGAATTCGGTCATGCTGATGCCTGGCCTTCGGAAGACATTGAGATACGTCCATACATGGTCGACGCCCTAGACGTGGTAACGGGTAGTGTCGTAGTTCACGTGCTAGACCCGCGACGGACCTTTTGGGAGAAAGCAACGTTACTTCACGAGATTGCGCATCGCGGCCCAGAACTACCCTTTCCCCCGCGGCAGTCCCGCCACTACTACGATCTTGCGCGGCTGAGTCGATCTCCCATCGCCAACAATGCAATCGCTAACACGCCTTTGCTTGCGGCCGTTGCACGCTTCAAGAGCACCTTCTTCGCATCGAATCGAGCTAGATACGATCTTGCAGTGCCGGGCACGCTGCGGCTGATGTTTCCCGATTTTAGGCGTGAAGCGATAGCCCGTGACTACGGGGAGATGCTACCGATGCTCTTCGGAAACGTTCCTTCATTCGAAGGCGTTTGCGCGCAAATCATCGAGCTCGAAACCAGAATCAACGCGGGCTCGTGATCTATACATCTGCCCGGCCTTTTATAAAGAAGAGGGCTGGATTTGCTATGCTGATGTCGCACTGCCGACGACCCTCGGGGGAGTGCGGCCGTAGATTGCGACTATCCGCCGCACCCGGTGAACGCGAAAATGACTGTAGCCGTCAAGGCGACCGAACGGTCCATGCGTGAAGACTTTATCTTTTGCCCCTCCTGACGCCCAGCAGTTCGACGCTCCCCTAGTGACCCCAGCGCGCTCGAGGGTTCCTGCGAGAGTCCCGCGGCGAGCCGATAGCGCCGCAACAGCGCTCCAAAGGCCGACGAGTCCGGTTCGTGCGCCTCGTCCGGCATCCCATTGAGCAGCTTCGAGGCTGCGCGGGAAGCCTCCTCAGACTAAGAAGCTCGGCTCAGCAATGCGGAGCGCTAGGGCCCGAAAGCCGTTGGGCACTTACGCGCGGCGAACGGTTGTCGAGATATAAGGCGACGGCAACACGCTCGCGCCGGCGATGGCCGGTTTCCGCGATTCCGAGAGTGGATTTTCTAACATTTTCTAACGGAGCGGTCGGGAACGGCCGGAAATGGACGGGATCGGTCAGGAACCGCGCGGCGGAAAAGCCTTGCAGAATAACACGAATCGGTAGCGGACGAGACTGCCCGGAACCCCCGAGTAGTGGTTCGAATCCCGCTGGGGCTAAAACTTCTCTTCGTTGTACAAGACTTTTCGCGTCTTCAGGCTCCTCTTTCTAACATTTGTCCAACCGCCTGAAAAGTTGTGGCTACCCAGAGCGTCTCAAACAGGCCCGCAGCTGGGTCTTAGCAGTTTCTCTCGACCACAATCTTGAGCGCTTCGACGTTGAGGACTGGGTCGGCGACGATCCTCTTGAGCCGGCGATTTAGTCTTCAGGCGTCGGCAGCTTGGTGAGATCGCTCGCCCTCGAGGCCCGCCGTACTTCGATTGCCAGTTGTACAGCGTCGATTCACTCATGCTGTATTTGCGGCATACCGACGTCGACTTCGCGCTGGGCTTCAGCTCCTTGAGAACGCCAGCGATCTGACCTCCGGTGCAATGGGACTTGCGCATCTGGATTCTCTTCGAGCCCGAAGCCTCAGATTCCAAATCCCTGCGCACTCAAAAGGTACCGTTAATATGAGCTACGGGATACGAATTTTCGTCATCGCGAACGCTTGACGCACTTTTCGAAATATCAACAGCCTATTCTTGATGCGGTAACCGGAGCGATACCCGCATGACTGTTGATGCCTTTTAAAACCGGAACGCAAGCGCGGAGGCTTGGTTTACGTGCCGAAGCTCGCCTGAGCGAGAGTCGATCCCGAAAGGGTCACCGGGAAGACACGTCATTTCCGTTACGGCGGTCTTCTGTCGGAACGAGTCGCCCGCGAGCGCGCGACGCAAGGGTGAAAGGGCCACGCACGTCGCCGCGGCCACGTCAGAAGTTGAGTCGCGAGAAAGGGCGATGCAACCGCGAGGAGTGGTGCATCACGGCACTTGCGTGCGTATCTTAAATTAAGAGCGCTCCGCATGCGCTTTTTGACGCTTGCGTTCGATAGGTCTGGTCGCAGCGGGGACGAAAAGCTCCCCGGTGGCCGAACAACGCCCGCACCTCGCGCGGGAGCTCAACGCTTTCGACGCGACGCTCATCGTCATGGGCGGCATCATCGGAACGGGCATCTTCGTCAATCCGTCGGTCGTTGCGGCGCGCGCGCATACGACCCCGCTGATCTTGGCAGCATGGATCGCCGGCGGCATCGTGGCGCTCTTCGGCGGCTTCGTCTTTGCCGAGCTCGCGGCGCGCCGGCCGCAAGTCGGCGGCCTCTACGCGTACATGCGCGACGCCTTTCATCCGGTCGTGGCGTTCTCGTACGGCTGGACGGCGCTGCTCGTGTCTCAAAGCGGCGGTATGGCGCTGGCAGCCATCACTTTCGCGTTGTACTTCAATCCGCTCGCGCAATGGCACGTTCCCGCGATCGTTTCGGCCGTCGGCATTCTCGTGCTCTTCAGCGTCATCAACTGTTTTGGCGTGAAGGAAGGCGGCATCACGCAGAACCTGTTCATGGTGCTCAAGATCGCGGTAATTCTGGCGCTGATCGTCGCGGGCTTCATCGTCGCGCCGGCCGGCGTGCCGGTGGCGTCGGCCCCGGCGCCGGCGATCGGGCTCGGGATGTTCGCTCTGCTGGGCTCAGCGATGATCCCGGTACTTTACGCTTACGACGGCTGGCAGACTGCAAGTTTCATGAGCGGCGAACTCAAAGATCCGCGCCGAACGCTCTCGTACGGGTTGGTGATCGGCGTTCTCGCCGTTATCGTGCTCTACGTTGCCGTGACCATCGTCTGCATTCGCGTGCTCGGGCCCCGACAAGCTCGCACTCTCCTCCGCCCCCGCTACTGACATCATGCATTTGGCGGGCCCGGCGTGGGAGTGGATCATCGCCGCGGGCGTGGGCCTCTCTACGCTGGGTTTTTTGAGCAATCAGATCCTCACGTCGCCGCGCATCTACTACGCGATGGCAGAGGACGGCGATTTCTTCGCAAGCCTCGCATGGCTGCATCCAAAGACGGAGGCGCCGATCGTCGCGATCGCGCTGCAGGGCGTCGTAGCCATCGCGATCACGCTTGCCGGTGCCGCCTTTGCAGCGCTGCGCCAAGGGTATCAATCGATTCTCGATGGCGTTGTCGCCATCGATTTTTCGTTCTTCGCGCTGGCCGCGCTCGCGGTCTTCGTGTTTCGCAAACGCGATCGTTCCGACGAAGACGTTACCATCGAAGTTCCGGGACATCCGTATACGACGGCGATCTTCGGCATCGTATGTGCCGGCGTCGTCGCCTACTCGATAGTCGCCTTTCCCAAGGACACGCTGCCTTGCGTCGCGGCACTTGTCAGCGGCTTTCCCGTCTATTGGCTCTGGCGACGCTTTAAAAGACGCTAGAGTACGACACAGGCGGCCAGCTCGCGAATGAGTCAGCCCAACAAGCGGGTTTTCTAACATTTTCTAAGCTTGGTGCGCTTTGAGAATCGCAACGAGCGGTTCGAGCATCGAGATGGTACGGCTCTTATCGTTCGTCGGAGCCTTGATTTGACCACGCGTTCTGCTTTTCACCAAGGCAGACCGCGATAAAGTATGCGCGCACAACGAAGCGCGTGGACAGGCGATTCTCGCGCTGACGATTCTCGACGGACAAATATCGCAGCTCCCCTCGCTGATTCGGCCGGTCCCGGAGCTTGCCGGGGTATCCTAACGTACCGCCGAATCTTTGAAGCATCGGAAAGAGGAGGGAGATGACTGATTTGCGTCGTCGTGCGTCGGGCATTGTCGCAATGGGCGCGCTGTTTGCCGGGTGCGGTGGAACGCAGCCGCCGATCGCCGCGCCGGGCGTCGTATTACAAAGCCGCGGGCCCGGGTCACCATTTAGCGCACGTGAAAACGCACACCCCTTTGGTGCGTCGTTCACCGCAGGTCACGTGTATAGGCGGCTTTCCATCTTTAACGTCAAAGACGGCGCAGGACCTCTAGAGCTCACCGCATTTGACGGGATCCTATACGGCACGACCTCCGGCGGCGGACGCTACAACGCTGGAACTTTCTTTAGCTTGACGACTTCGGGTGAAAGGCACACTCTTCGCGATTTCAGCGGTGAGAACGGCGAGGTGAGCCACCTGTCAGTCCTCACTCGGCTAAGTGGCTTGCTGTATGGATGGACGTCCACCCTTTGCAATAATCCCAGTTCCACGTGCGGCGCAATGTTCTCACTGAATGCGTCCGGCCGTGAGCGGATAGTACACGTATTTCGTGAGGCTCAGCAGTCGCCAACGAGCCTGACCACATTAAACGGTGTGTTATATGGGACTACGGCAAATGGAAAGGATAGCAACGACGGCACTGTCTTCAGCTTGACTCCGAGTGGGGATTTCCACGTACTTTATCGGTTTAAGGGGGCCATTACGCCCAGCAAAGATGGTGCGTGGCCCGTCAGCATTGTCGCGCTCAACGGCAGGCTCTACGGCGCAACTGAATACGGCGGCACGAACGGCAACGGAACGGTCTTCAGCGTTACAACTAAGGGAAAGGAACACGTAATTTATAGTTTCGGAAGCGCCTTGTCCGGCGACGGCGCACTTCCGAACGGCGTGACGGCTCTTCACGGAAAGCTTTACGGTACGACATTTTTTGGAGGCAAATACTATGGTTGCTTCGGCGACCCGCCTGTCGGATGCGGCACAGCTTTTAGCGTAACGACTGTCGGAAAAGAACAGGTCCTCTATAGTTTTAAAGAGGGGCGCGACGGCAACCCTGCAACCGACTTAGCCTCGTTAAATGGAAAGCTATATGGCACGACTAGCGGCACCCTCTTCAGCATAACGACGGCTGGGACGGAGAAGACGTTGCATAGCTTTTATAGTTGCGGCTGTTCCGTGCTAACGCCCCTAAGGGGAACCCTCTACGGCACGACGGTAGGGGGCGGCAAGTACCACTCCGGAACCGCTTATGCCTTTACGCCATAAAGCACCCCTGCCGTACACGGCCGCCGACGCGCCCGTGTACGTACAGGGTCAAGGACGCCGCGCGCAGCACGGTGCCCCTTACAACGGAGTACCCTCGTTATGCCCTGGTTATTACGCGAGATCGGAGCTACGGTTGTGTCGCCACCGGAATCATAAGATGGGCGTAGGGTGTGTTCGCCCACATTACATATGGCTTCGTGGTGTCGGCGTCTGCCGTCATCGGGTATCCCATCGTTTTCACGGCGGGGCCGACTATCATAACGTGCGGGCCGCTCGTCACCCAATGGTTGGTCGCGCTGGGAGCCGTATCGTAAGGGTTGGTGTTACTGCCGCCGTCATCTCCACCCAACATGTAAGCGAAGCCCACGCTATCGGGCGGGGTCGTGTGAGTCATTAACGCCTGCGCCCACGCCATTGCGTTCTTGTCCGCGCACATCGACGTTTTGGGGTCCAACATCATGCACGTAAAACCATTCGTGCCTGTCTGGACGGTCCGCATGCCCCCGCCTTTTTGCATCCGAACGATGGTCGCGCCTTTCACAACGGCCGCCGGAGCGGCCACCATAACACCAGCGATGTAATCCGAATCCGACATTTGTTGGGCTTGGACGCTGCCGGGAGTAGCTATCAACGCAATGGCAACGAGCCAACCGGACAGAATGTATCGAGACATAGTTCCTCCTCCGAAAAGTGCTGCCATGGAGAATACCGGCGGAAACCGGGAGGTCCCTTCTAGTTTAGGTTCGGATTGTACGCCGCGCGACACGCTCACGAGCGCAGTGACGGTCTCTTCGCAGAATGCTTGGAGTTGACCCGGTTCGGTGGACACTTTCGTTCTTACAGCGAAGGGGATCGTCCGACACGCGTATCACCGCGACACTAGGAAGTCCCACGTTTCGCCCAACGCCAAGGCGGTGCTCGCACAAGCGTTCCGCGGTTCCATTGGTCGCGAGCACCGAGCAGCTGTCGCACCTCGCACGCCGCCCTCGCACCGCGCAACGGTAGCCTCAACGTCAGCTCAGTCGCCGCTGCAACTGACACTTCGCAAGTCCTCGCAGCCGCGGCCGTATGCAAGCGAGACCTGGGCACGCCGCAGGCGGAGCCGCTTCGACTCGTGCCGATTCCGTGCGCCGCCTGCGGAAAGCCGGTCGTCAAACGGCGGCGCCGGCATTGCGACGCGTGCATTCCTGGAATGAAAGTCGCGCAGGCGAATAAGGCCTTCGTCGCGGCGCGCAAGGCGCTCGCGGCTCAAGCGGCGGCCGGCAACGATCCACGCGGCGATCCGGAAGTGAACCGCAAGCGCGCCGTGGCGATCTGCGAAGGGCACCGGCGCAGTCGCGAATGGAAGCGGGACAACGGCGACTCCGTGCGCGACGAGGCGTGGTTTCGGCGTGAGGTAATGCCGAGGCTCGACGCCTATCCGCTGAAACGCCATCGCCGAGGCGACCGGGTTATCGCTCGCGGCGTGCTCACGGATCCGCGCCGGCTTACGCGTTCCGCATCCGCGACATTGGGATGCAATCCTCGTGCTAGTCGGAGTAGAAAAAGCCTGTCCGCATCCCGACGAACGCCTCAGATCGAAACCGCCGTGGGGTTCGTTTGCCTTAACCCAGTGTTAGTGCGCCCGATGCATGACTCTCGGTTGCTTCATGGCAGGAGCGAGCGGCAAGCGATCGTTCTTCGCATCCAGCGGATGGGCCACGATGCGATAGTCGAATGAAAGCGTGTCACGCCCGCGCTCGGTTTCGCGCACCTGGAACGCCGACGGCGTCTTCATGCCGACGTAGAGACCGCGCGTGTCGCCCAGCGGCGTGAGGAAGACATAGTACCACTTGTGATCCATCACCGAAGCAAAGGCTGGATCGATCTGCACGTTCGCGATGCCTCCGCTCATCCGTGCGGTTCCGACGTCTTCGATCGTTGCCGTTGCCGACTCCGACGCATAGGTAAGTACCTTCTGGCCGTTGCTATTGTGGTGCCGCACCCGTAGGTCCCCGCCAACAATGCTTCCCGAGCATCCTAGATCGGCGACCGCAGTGATCCCGCACGAGTCGCCGGTGCTCGAGTTATATGCGTCAAACATGTCGGTGGCCGCAGTGTCAGCTAACGCCAAGACCCCGTAGTAGTGGCCTGAGTTCGAGCTGGCGTCGGACTCGCCGACGACGCCAGTGCCGCCGGTACTAGTGGCGTAGCCGTAGACACCGGCTGAGTCTGGGCCTGCGTCGCCTGTGGTAGTTGTGCCCTCAACGCCGTACGAATCGTCGCTTGAGGTCCTGCCATACACGCCGACACCGTTTGAGGAGAGGCCGTAAACCCCGTGACCGTTTCCGCCCGTAGCGATGCCGGCAACGCCGGAGTCTCCATTCGCGGACGAAACCCCGTGCACGCCGTCATCCGTTGTGGCCGTGCCGTAGACGCCCCAGGTGTTGCTGCCACTGGAATCGCCTTCCACGCATGCCGTGCCGCTGCTGCAAGTGTAGGTTTTGCTGTTATTCGGATGCGCGCGCTCGGCGCGGACGATGCTGAAACTGGAGACAGCAATGGCCATGCCAACGGCGATGGCGCCCACGACTGCGGTTCGATTCAGTCGAAAGGTAGGTTGAAACATGGTTTGCTCCTTTTTGGACTTCCCTGGGCGGGAGAGCTGTGCCGGTTGCCCGGCAGGTTCCCATCTTACATCAAACTATCAAGGGGTGTCTGGTAGTCCTAGTTTGTATGCAGATTGCGAGTCGTTCCGCACGCGCGCTTTTGGACGAAACAACGCGCTCTGGGCACCATATCCTGCCTCCACCCCGATACATCGCGCTCGGGCCTGCATCACGCGGTGATGCAAAACAGCCTTGTGCCATATAGCGTTTTCGACGTTTGCGGTTTGTGCCAAACGCTGTTGGCACGATGCACCGCGCGCGACGCATTTTTGCCACATGCGAAAAACCCTTATTTTATCACTACTGTCCGGTTAAAAAGTCAACAACGGCAACTGGTTTTCGACATCGGATGACCCGCGATCCACGCCATCAGGCTGTAAAGCCTGTAGAATAGGCACTTTTTCGAAGACGGAAACGGACAGGATCTGTAATATCGTGTAGAGCGACGCCTCGAGCCCCAGCTGCTTCTTGATGATGGCGATGAGCACGTAGGTTGACACGGCGCACCAGATCTGGGTCTTTACGGCATTTTCGCTCGTGCCCAAAAACTTCTTGATTCGGAGATGCTGTTTGATCCATTTGAAGAACAACTCGACCTCCCAGCGGCCTTTGTACAACGCGGCAATCGTCAATGGTGACAGGGCTGTGTTGTTCGTGAGAAATACCAGCGTCTTGTCCAACCCCGGATCTTTGAACCGGATGCGCCGCATATACGTGGGGTAATGCTTCGACGCGTAGAGGCCGTTCAAGGCGATGGTTTGATCGCACAGGACACCGTTGCTCCTATCGCGCGCGGCTGAATAGACGCGGCGCGCATCCATGCCGCGTTTGGCGCGCGTGATGAAGAACGCGCCTGCCTGATGCATCTTGTATAACCTGGCGAAGTCCAGATAGCCGCGATCCATGACGTAGAAGGAGCCTGCGTCTACGGGCAGGAGATCCAAGACGCTAACATCGCCCATTTTCCCGTCGCTAATATGGATAAAGGCCGGAATACTTCCTCGCAGATCAAGAAGCGTGTGAAGCTTGATGGCGGCCTTCGTTGAACGAAACGCTGCCCAGTCGAACAGGCTCAGGCATAGGTCGATGGTGGTCGAGTCCAACGCGTATACCGTGTTGCTCAGTTCCACACCAAGGTCGCTGTCGCTATACAGCTTGCGAGCACGACGAATGAGTACCGCGGCAAAATCAGACCAAATGCGCCAGTCCCGAGATTCGTTTGCGTCGGCCAGGGTGGAGCGGTGAATCTCATGGCGCAGCCCCATCGCGTAGAGCTTGCTGCGGTTTGCGGACAGCGTGACCTCGATGTCGCGCAAACTTTCGCGCCAGGTCAACTGAGCAAATGCCATGACACGAAACTGTTCGGCGCAGTTCAAGCGCCGAACGCCGCTGTTCCCGCGATGCCGGTCCACGGCCCGGCCAAAGCTCGTCCACGGGACGAAATCCATTACCTGAGCAAAGATCGTCTTGCCGATGTTCATGCCATATCCCCCGCAGCGCCACTGCAGGGGCATTAGGCAAAAGAGCCGCCCGGCGTTTCAAATCGACACCAAAAACTTTGCGCCTAAAAGCGCTAAAACACAGGCTTTTTCGACGAGGTCGCCGGATCTAACCGGACAGTAGTGTTATTTTATAAGCTTTTTACGAGTGCCAGCGATCGGCGTGCCAGGAGCCGAGGGGCGGAGTCGCCGCCGGCCTCGCGAAAAAGCCTATAAACAAAGGGTTTTTCGAATCTCGCGATCCACCGTCGCGTGTCGTGCATTCTGCAACGCGCGTTTGCAAAAACCCATACACGTCGAAAAGCGATATAGCACAAGACTTTTTCACGCGGTCCCGACATGCATGCTCCATGTGCGATGCAACCTTAGTGAGCGACGACGAGCGCGCGTAGTCTTTCGAGCTGCTCCTCCGGTAACTGGTGTGGCATCCGGAATCTATAATACTCAATATGATGTTCAATGATTTAGCAAAATCCAGAAGAGAGCTGATTGACTCCAGAAGTATGGACTTGGCTCGATCGACACCTTCGTTGAAATGCTCGTCAGCCAATGGACCGTTGACGATTTCATGAATCCACTGTCAGTCTCCCGCGTAACGATCCTTGCCACGGAATATTGCCAATATATTATCCCCGTATGCGGAGAGAGCGATGTCCTCGGCGAGTATCCCAGCCGCCGCCCATGAGCTCACTGGCCTTGTCAGCTCGTGGTTTTCCGTCCAGGTCGCGTATATCGGCGAGTTCGGTCGTACCGCCGATGTCGCAAAGCGTTGGCCGAGGTCGCAGCGAGATATCTGGGAGCACGTACTTGAAGCGCATCGAGTTTATACGAAACCCTAGAGTTTCGCCCACGAGTGCGTGACCAAATTCGTGAACGATGCTTCGCAGCATATTCGGATAGTTCCATCGGCGTACAATCCCCTGTGTACCCATACTAGCGCCGACGACCGCTAGCACCGCGATTAACCGTGGCCAAAGCGGTCTGTTACTCCTTCCAGCGAAGACGACGCCCCGGGCGACGGCGGTGCACTTTCCGATTCTGTACCTCTACCGAAACGCCCTCGGTAGTAAAACCGTCCATGTTCATAACGCATCACCTGCGGAAGAAGCGCTTCCTCCATGAGCTCATCATTGATCATCTTCTCACGCGCCTCGAAAAGTGGTTTAAGGTCGACGTAGAGTAAGCGTCGGACTCGCTCCATTTCTGCGCGAGCCCACTCGCCCTGATCTCCACCTCGGAAAATGAGCAGGAAACCCATATATTCCCCTTGGACTGCGCTTAAAGTACCATCCGCGGAGCGAACGCGCTCGAGGGTTAGGTACAAGGTGCTGTATAGTTTTGGCGCCTCGGAAGACGGTGCAAACCCGTACGCAGGCCTCGTCAACATCAACGGCACCCTGTACGGCACGACCGCTTATGGGGGCGCGAACGGCGACGGAACCGTCTTTTCGATCACGCCGTCCGGAACGGAAACCGTCCTCTACAGCTTCAAAGGCGGCCTGGGAGACGGTGAATACCCCTTCGCCAGCCCGATTAGCATCAAGGGCACGCTCTACGGCACGACCTCTCAAGGGGGCGCGAACTGCAGCCCCAGTGGCGGTTGTGGAACGGTCTTCTCGATCACTTATCCGGAACGGAAACCGTGCTCCACAGTTTCGGCGGACCGGGAGATGGCAACGGCCCACTTGCGGGCCTCATCAACGTGAAAGGCAAGCTCTACGGCACGACCATGGAGGGGGGCGCAAACGGCGACGGAACCGTCTTCTCCATCACGCCGTCCGGAAAGGAAGTCGTGCGCTACAGCTTCAAAGGCGGCTCGGGCGACGGCGAATTTCCGCTTGCCGGACTCATCAATGTCGAGGGCAAGCTCTACGGCACGACCGTGTATGGAAACGCAAATGACGACGGAACGGTCTTCTCGATCACGCCGTCCGGCCGGGAAACCGTGCTCTACGGCTTCAAAGGGTCGGGAGACGGCGAACGCCCATATGCGGGCGTCATCAACGTGAAAGGTACGCTCTACGGCACGACTCATCTTGGGGGCGCAAACGGCAACGGAGCGGTCTTTTCGGTCACGCCGTCCGGCACGGAAACCGTACTCTACAGCTTCAAAGGCGGCTCGGGCGACGGCGAATTCCCATATGCGGGCCTCATCAACGTCAAGGGCATGCTCTACGGCATGACGATTGAAGGTGGAGCAAACGGCGTCGGAACGATCTTCTCGATCACACCATCCCGCACGGAAACCGTGCTCCACAGCTTCGGCGGCTCGGGAGATGGCCAGTACCCGTACTATGGCGCGCTCCTCTACGCCGAGGGCAAGCTCTACGGGACGACCTTCTATGGAGGGGCATACGGCAACGGGAACGTGTTCCGGTTATCGCCGTAAAACGCACCAGATCATCTCCCAACTTTAGCTGACTCCGCGGCCCACGGCTTGGCGTTAGTAAGGTCGTTTCATTTCTGCCGCGCGAAGGCTGCGCTTGCTAGTTGGGTTCCGTTGGAATGGGGTACTCTAATAGGGCCTTGTCAAAAGGCAAAAGTGCGTCCGGCCGTGGTTCTCTGAGGCGATCGGTCGGATTCATGAATTTCAGGCGATCGTCGTGTTTAGGGCGACGTCGTCAGGCGATGCCTCTCGCCGATCGCCCTCGCCGCGCGCTCAGTGCACCGTAAATGCCGTAGCGCGTAGGACGACGTTGCCGAAGCGATCTCTCGGAAAACCGCATGAATCTCGCGGTTCGCGTATCGCACCGTAGCGTACCTCAATAAACATGAGCGAACAGTCGTGGAAATGCCACGGGTTAATCGAGAAGTTTACCTCGGAGAGACCGCCCTCGTCGAACGTGACGATGGCACGACTGGGAAGAGGCGCACCTAGAACGTAAAGGTTTGGCGCGCGCGACATGACGTCAAACGTCCCTTCGTTCCTCGCGACGGTCACGCCCGTGCCGCTCGCCAAGTAACCGAAACGCTGACTGTCCGAAGCTAAGATGCATCTCACTCCGTCGTCTCCGTAGACCAAAGCTTCCCGTCGAAGCTCGAGCGATTCGATCAGGCCGCGCGCGTTTGACGCGTACGTGTCGCAGCCGCGCGCGAAATACGGCTTCACCGCCGAAATAATAAAAATATGGAACCGCCGAGATCGTCCAAAGACTGACGGCGACGCCGGCGACGATGCGCGTAGCGATTGCGGACCGGTGGGGGAACCAAACTCCGAGCGCGATCAGGGCGACGATCGTTAAGGGCCAAAACGCCTGGATGAGAATGTAGGTAATCAGTAGTGATCCGACTACGCCGGGCGATAAAATCGATCCAATCGGCGATCAGCATGTCACCATGTTATTCCAGCCGATGTCTCCCTGCTGCCTTCGATCTCGATGAAACGTCGCAGGGCCACGCACGCTAGCGGAACCTTTACGCGGGAAAGAGAACGTTTGCTTCCGTACTTTACGAAGCAGTTTTTATGCGGATGAAGGGGACGTTGCTATGAATCGGAGTCGCTTTTTGCTCACCTCGGCAACGGCAGCCGGAATGGCCGCCTGTTCTCCTTCGAGCACGGTGTTCGAACCGACATCGTTCGCAACGGCGTCGGGCCGGGGTTCGCGCTTATCGCAGCCTCGCTTCACCCGGCTGGAAATTCGGGAGTTCAGTAAGGACGCCAAGCTCGTGGCAGATTTTCGGGCGGGCATAAAGGCGATGCGCGAAATCTCCGATCCGCGCAACACGCGAAGCTACACCTACTGGCACTACAGCCACTGGATGCCCGACAGCAATCCCCCGCCGGAGATGTCACTGGTATGGGATCAGTGCAGGCACAAGGAAGCGTTTTTCGAATCTTGGCACCGCGGGTTTTTGTATTTCTTTGAGAAGGTGCTGCGCGACGCGTCCGGCAATCCGAACTTTGCCCTGCCATATTGGGACTATTATAAAGACCCAAACCTACCGAAAATCTTTACCGATCCGACCCTCGGGGGAGGCGGACCCAATCCGCTTTATTGGGCAAACCGAGAGCGCAGCACCGTCGAGGGATTAGGTTTCAAGGCATTCGCAGATACCGTCACCGTCTTCCCATATGGAGACGGAACCTTCGAGGGTCTGATCTGTATCAACCCGCACGATCGCGTGCACAGCCAAATCGGGGGCTCGATGGGAAAGGTCCGGTTGGCGCCGTCCGACCCGATCTTCTGGGTGCACCACTGCAATGTCGACCGTTACTGGTCGGCTTGGATCGCGGCCGGCGGAGACCGCCGCATGCCTTCGCAGCATGACGAACTCTTCTGGAAGCAGCGGTTCGCCTACGATCGCGATGGATCATGGGTGCTCGACGTTCTTCAGATGAACGATACGCGCAACCTCGGATATACATACGACGACCTCTCCTTCCCCGCGCCGCCGCTCGGCGCTTCGCTGCCGGCGCTCCCGGCGGTCGTGGCCAGGGGCTCGGGAAACGCGGCAGGTCCGATCTCACTGGGTTTGCGGCCGATCACCCTTGAGATTCCTCTCGACGCTCGCGTTACGGGTGCAAAGTCGCTGGAGGTAGTACTGAGCGGCGTGCAACTCACGGCATTAGGCGCCCGTGGCGGTTACGACTTCAGCGTCTTTTCGAACCTTCCGGCGGCTCGTACGCCGATCGCGCGGGCGTCGTGGTTTGAGATCGGTGAGTTTGGCAGCTTCGACCTTTCGATCCCACCCATGAGCGGGATGAATGCGTCATTGGCTGGCGGGAGCACGCTGCGCTTCGCAGCACCAGCATCTGGCCCGTCGCTGTTTCTCTCGTTCGTTGCCTACGGCCGGCAGGCCGGCGCGAACCGCGATGCTGAACTCGTCCGGATAGCCCGAATCAACGTGATTCCCCGCTAGGCAGATGGCGCTCTCGACACGCAACGCATGAGCTCACCCATTACGGTTTACACCGCAAAGAAAATCGTAACTATGGATCCGGCCTGCCCCGAGGCGACGGCCGTCGCCGTGCGCGACGGCTCGATTCTGGCCGTCGGCTCTTTGAACGATTTGCAGCCATGGCTGCAAGACCAGCGTTACGAGCTCGTGTGCGATTTCGAGGGGAAGGTCTTGCTGCCCGGATTGATCGATCCGCATCTTCATCCGTTCATGGCCGCGGCAATGATCATGACCGATATGGTGACGGCGTTCGAATGGCAGCTCCCGTGGGCCACGATCAAACCCGTTCGGGGAAAAGACGCCTACATCGCGGAGCTCGCGCGCATCGAACAAGGGAAAAGCGACCCGTCCGAACCGCTGATGAGCTGGGGGTATCATCCGTTTTGGCACGGTGCCGTCGCCCGCGTCGATCTCGATGCAGTCTCCGCCTCTCGACCGATCGTCGTGTGGCACCGCTCGGCACACGAGATGTTCTTTAATACCGCGGCACTGCAGCGCTGGAACCTCACCGAAGATGAGGCCCGCTCGCATTCGTCCGTGGATTACCCCGCCGGGCACTACTGGGAATCCGGCATGATTGAGCTTGCGGCTCCGAAGCTCGCGCCCTACATGTTCGAGCGCACGCGCTTCCTCGCCGGCGTGGCGCGCGCACGCGACGTCGTTCGCTTCGGCGGAATCACCACGATAGCCGAGATGTCGTTCGGCATCACCGATCCGGACCTAGAATGGCTAGGGCCCCAAGCCGTACTCGATCGCGACGACGTCCCATTTCGAACCTTTTTCGTCGCCGACGCAAAGACGCCAACGATGAAACTGGGCGCGGAGCAGGCTCTCGCATGGGCCGACGCGCTGCCGCAGCGTAACACTCACCGTTTACGCTTCGGGCGTCATATCAAGCTGTTCGCGGACGGCGCTTTCTATTCGCTGGGCATGCAAATCGGAGGTGCCGGCTACATCGACGGTCACCATGGCGAGTGGATGACACCCGTTCCGTTATTCGAGCAGCTCGCAACGACGTTTTGGAACAGTGGATACCAGATTCACGTCCATACCAACGGCGACGCGGGACTCGAGATGGTACTAGGCACGCTGCAAATGCTGCAAGATGCAAAGCCTCGCGTCGATCATCGCTTTACCATCGAACATTTCGGATACGGCACCGACGAGCAAGTGCGCAAGTTGGCGCGCTTGGGTGCGATCGTTTCCGCTAATCCGTATTACATCTACGAGATGGGCGACGAATATCTTCAACGAGCCCTTGGGCGCGACCGAACCTCGCAAATGGTGCGGCTTGCCAGCGTCGCCCGTGCAGGCGTTCCGCTCGCGCTGCACTCGGACTTTGCCATGGCGCCCGCCCAGCCGTTGCGCCTCGCACAAATCGCCATCACCCGCCGCACCGCCGACGGCGCCCAGCTAGCCGACAGCGAACGATTGACGCTCGATCAAGCACTCCGCGCGATTACCCTCGACGCCGCCTTCGTGCTCGGACTCGAGAATGAAATCGGTAGCGTAAGCTCGGGAAAACGCGCGGACTTTACCATCCTCGATGAAGACCCTTACGCCGTCGATGCAGGTTCGCTCGCCGACATCCCGGTTTGGGGAACGATCTTCGAAGGAACGCCGTTCGCACGCCAATGAATTCGAAAGCCGAGGTCAGCAGTCTTTATTGATTACCTTTAGGTATCCAATGCCAACGGTGCCGCCGGTAGAACTGTAACCGTCGGCATAAATCGTTGCCGTCCCACACTTCGTCAGGGGATAGACGTACCAGTCCAGGGAATTGGATATAAACTGGCCGACGCTGCAGATGCCCTTCTTCTCACACGCGGTTTCGACGAAGGCTGAATCGGTGACGTGCGGGCCGCTAACGGCAACCTCAGGCATCGAGTGTTTCTTCGTTATCGTGACCGGGCACGGTCTGACCTTCACGCCTCCCGTCCCACCGCAGCCTTTGGCCTCCGGTAACGCCCTCAAAAACGACGATTGTCCGGGCAACATGGCGCCGGGCTGTGCCGCTTGCTGGCCGCCACACGCGACAGGCACCGTGAGCACAAGAGCCGACCCTGCTATCAATACCCATGAACGGACGTCCAACAATTTCATCCCTCCTAGCAGCAAAGGTTACGTCAAACGAAGGCGCCTCCGCTAGCCGACGCTCTTGACCCTCGGCGCCGGCGGTAAGTCGTGCGGTCTCGCGGGCACTATCAGGATGCCATGCGAGCCGGCGAGAAGCTCTATTGCCTGCGTTACGCTTCGAGCGCGATCCGAACGTTCTAGCTTTGTCATTTCGTAGAATCCGCATGGCGTATCAGGGTCGGTGGGACCATCGATTATGTAGCCGTTTGGCTCCGTCGAGTTGGCGATCGAGCTCGTGCTTTTCAGCACGATCGGGCCCTCGCGATCGTCCGGACCGGTGAACTCGGCGTACAACTGGTCCAGCGGAAACAGCGATGCCTCGAAAGAGATCGGTAGCCGGAATGTCTGGCCCTGTTGAAACTCCCTACTGCTCATACCGCCAGAATACTGGACGCATCTTCCATCTTCCCGCAAAGAATGCTGCGTCAGGCACGGCCTCAGGGTCTCGACATAAAATCCGGCTTGAGCGTCGTGAAGTCGACCGGCACCGAAACATGCTCCTCCACGATCAGCCACTTTCCGTTGGTTTTTCGCAAGACGTCCGTAACGCGAACCGCCATCGCGTGCAGGTTGCCCATGTTTCCCGAAAACGATTGAATGCTGTGCGCGTAGGCCACCTCGCCGCTAATCGTAACGGACAACTCGCTGATCGAGAACGTCGGATTTCCCTTGATCGAGTCGAAGAACGCCTTCCAATCGGCACGGTAGTCATCCCAGCCGACGTGTTCACGCGGGGTGCTGACATCGAAGACGAAGAGCGTATTGTTGTGGACGTAGGGCAGCATTATGGCATTGAGGTCCTTGTGCCGGAACGCGTTGCCAAACTGTTGGTAGAGCGCATCGATTGCGGAACTGTCGTTGGACTGCGCACCGGCGCGCAAGCCAAAGGCGCCTGCGGCGACCGCGATGGCAACGGCGAGAAACAAAGACCTTCTCTTCATGATGAAACCTCCGAAAAGTGACTATGTAAGGACTCGCTTCGCGCTCGGCCGAAGCGAGTCCTGACATCCTGACTCTTACTTTTGGGGTGCAGCGTACCTCGATGTCACACGGGTTGAGCCGTTGCGGCGCGATGGTGCAGCGGACGACGTGGCTTGGGCGGATCGTTAAGCAGTGAGTTCCAGCTCCAGCCGTTCGCAAACTCGTCGATGACGCTCCCGACGTACCGCGCGGTGCCCTCGATCGATACGTCGGTTCCGCCCGCCATGTGCGGCGTAACGAAGCTGTGCGGTGCGTTCACGAGCGGATCCGAGACCGATGGCGGCTCATTGCGAAGTACATCCAGGCCGACGGCGCGGATGCGGCCGCTCTTGAGGGCGGCAATCAACGCCGGCTCATCGACCAGCGTGCCGCGCGAGACGTTGATAAGAATCGCACCACGCTTCATCGAACCGAGTGCGGCCGCATCGATGAGATTCTCGTTTGCGGGCGTCGCCGGTATGCAGAGTACGACGTAGTCTGCACGGGACATTGCGCGCTTCAGATCCGCGGCCGCGTAGGCATCGGCATCGTTTGGTGCGCGCTCGGGGTGGTCGTCGACAACGATGAAGTGCACGCCGAAGGAACGCAGGCGGCCGACGAGCTCGCGACCAATACCGCCGAATCCGACGATGCAGACATCTTTGCCAAAGAGCGCCTGCGCAGGGCGTTCTAGTTTGACGCCGGGATCAAGTTCCGATCGGAGGCCGAGATCGCGCGACGACGCCATCAAAAGTAGGACGGCCCACTCGGCAACCGAGATGGCGTTGCCGGTTTCGCCGGAGGGTGCGAACGAAACCCAAATTCCGAGGGCGCTTGCAGCCTCGACATCGACGCCTTCGTATCCGGCACTCGTCATCTGCACGAGTTCCAACTGTGGTTGGCTTTCCAGCAGCTTGCGATCGATCTTCCCAACACCCAAGAGAATCTGAAAATCGTTCGCCGGCGGCGGTTGACCCGGGTGCCACGTCGCGAGCTCGTGATCGGACAAACGGGCGGTCAAGTGCTCGAACTCTGATGCCGCGTACGCGCTTTCATCGTGCAGAACGGCGATTTTCATTTGACCCTCCAATCTCTGAGTTGATCCACCGTCTTTTACCCTGAAACGCGGCGGATTTCGCTGCGCGAGCCGGAGCGAGCGGGAGGTTAGCGAGCCGGCCGCGCGAGATACGACAGCATGAATCACGCCGAAGACGAGCTTGCCGAGTACTTGGAGAACGAACCTCAGCCGCTGCCTCCGAGAGATCCCATCGGTCCGCCGGACGACCAGCCGGGCGTTCTGCCGGTCGAGCCCGACGAATAGTTCCATGCATCGTCGAGCGCGCTGTGCGCTCGCCGTTGCCCTCTACGAAACTCCGCCGCGCGACGGAAACGCCATTCAATCTCGTCTACGAGGCGAGACTGTAAGACACGCGGCCAACACACTAGAGGGTTGCTGATCGGCTTCGTTTTACACTAAGTGATGGCCAAATCGATTCCCGAAGGCTGGCGTAGCGTCACGCCTCGGCTGGTCGTTCACGACCCAGCCAAACTCGTCGATTTCCTCAAGAACGCGTTCGGCGCAAGTGGAGACTTCACGGCAAACTCGCCGTCCGTCATCAGAATCGGCGACTCGATCGTCATGGTAAGCGGCGTCGGCCCTCGTGATCCGATGCCCGCTTTTCTTTACCTCTACGTTGACGACGTCGATGCCACTTACTACCGCGCATTAGAAGCGGGCGCGCTGCGTCTCGAGGAGCCGGCCGATATGCCATACGGAGATCGGCGCGGAATGGTCAGGGATCCGTGCGGTAACGAATGGCAAATCGCTACTCGCAACGGAAGTGGAACGTAGGCGTTTTTCTATTCGTTGTCCGGGGGTATGCCCGAGGGCTTCTCATTGGCGAAGGTGGAGGTCGGATATTTCGCCGGAATCGTTACAAACTTGCGCGGTATCTGTGTGAAGTCGAAGCCGTCGAGCAGACTGTTGGAGCGAGCGTCGGTGTAACCGTAGCCGTAGCCTGAGGCCCCGAGCGTTGGCAAGGTGAATACCTCTTCCACGAGCTTCAGGATGCTGCCGAACTCGTACTGCGTGTGCGACACGTAACCTTTGCGGGCGTACGGCGAGACGATGATGCCCGCCACCCGAATGCCCAGTCCTCGGTAGTCACGATGCGGCGGCTCCACTCCGTCGTAATATCCACCCCAGTCGTCCCAGAGTACGATGACCGCGGTCGAGCGCCACTGAGGACCGTGGCCGACGGCGTTCACGACGGACGCTACCCACGATGGCCCCCGGTCCGATGCGTAGGGACCAGAATGATCGGAATCTACGCCGTCGGGAACGACCCACGTTACTCCGGGCAAGGTCCCCTTCTCTGCGGCCTCGAGCACCTTCGTCTGAGGTGTAATGATGTTGGCCCAGTCCGGGCCGTACCGCACTGAAGGAATCGCGTCGAATGGATCCCAGAGATACGTGCCGCCGGGGTAACCGTTTTGGGTTGGCGTGTAGTACTGCCACGAAACGTGGCCCGCGTCGAGCGTATCCGCAACGGTTCGGTACTGCGTGAAGCACGGGAACGGGCCGGTGCCCGCAGAGACGACACGCTTCCAATTGACTGTAGACGTTTTCGTGCCCGGCGGAGAATCGCAGCTCCACGGGCCGGGGCTATACGAAATACCGCCCGCGCGAGTTAGTGTTCCCGGGTAGTTTACTATCGACGACTTGTTAGAGATCTCGACGGTGCTCGCGACCAGGTCTTGATGGGCAGTGAAACTCGGGCCAAAATCTGTCGGGAAAAGATCGTCAGCCAAGACGTACTGCCGGGCCATGTTCCAGTACGGACCGGCCTCTTGAACATACTTTGGGGCACCGTTCGGAACGTAGGTGTACGGAGAATCGGGACCAGTTCCGATGGGCGGGCGAAGGCTCGGGCACTGCGAGACCTTCAACTTCTCCGGCGGCTCCTGGTAGAAGCCGTCCATACGCCCGTAGTCGTATGCAGCCATAGCATCCTGCCAGCAGTGTGAGATGTCCGTCTTGGAGTCCTCGAGGTTCAGCCCTTTGAGCGGCACCGAAGTACCGCCCGCCCTGCCGGACTTTCTGGTGTTCGCTCCGGGAAAACCCATAAACAAATCGTTGAAACTGCGGTTTTCCTGGATGATGATAACCACGTGCTGAATGCACGAGGCGTTGGCCGCTCGACAGCGCGTCGGCCTGACGTCAGGTTTACCGTTACGATCTGTATCCCGGACCGCCGAGTTCGGAAGGACGGAACCTTGAAACGCCGTGCCGCCGCGAGTCGAGCAGCCGGCGAGAACTGCGCACGCGAGCAGAAATACGAACAATCGGCGACGCTCAATGCGCGCGCTAGTATTAGCCATGCCTCCATTATACATCACAATCGCCTCCGACCGGCCATTAGTTTGCGATGTCCCCGCCGGTGAGACTCTTCCGGCGCTCCTAACGTCGGGAGCGCTAGGGTCTACAGCGGTTGCCGATGCGGCGGCACGATGCGATGCCCCAAGGATGATCGCCGGCTTTGAACGGCGATCCCGTTAACGGCGTTAACGCTCCGGTGCGGGTGTCGATCGCGAAACCGGCTACGCTACTAGAGTCGAAGTTCGTTGCATAGAGTAGGGCGCCATCGGGGGTAATAGTCATGGCTTGCGGGCCGTTTAGGCCGCCCCTGAAGGGCGAACCGGAAATCGACCTCAGTGCCCCCGTTACTTCATTAACCCGATAGACGGAAATTCGCGAGTTGAGATCGGCAACGTAGAGGAAATGCCCGCTCGGACCCATGCGAATATCGCGCGGCATAATTCCCGCGCTCAGCGTTGATCTCGGAATCGGATTCAAAATGCCCGTTCGCGCATCGATCGTGTATGTCGAGATCGTGTTGGCAGAATCGTTCGTGATGTACGCGCGCGCGCCGGAAGGGTCGACGAGCGTATCGAAGCCGTGACTTGGCGTCTTTGGATGGGCCTCCCCTATTCTTTTGAAGGTTCTGCCGGCTGTAGCAAACGTCTCGATTGGCGCACTGAAAACGACGTAAGCGAAATCGCGTACCGGATTGAGCGCGAGGCGATATGGAGTGCTTTCCACCGCGAACGGCGAGCCCGCGACCGGGGTCAACGCGCCGCCACGCGCGTCGATAGAAAAAACGGCGATGTTCTTCGAGTTGATATCGGCCACGTACGCATCCCTGTCACTGGGGTCGATGACGACCCATGAAGGACCGCGGAGATTGCCGAACGGGGAACCCGCGATTTCGTGTAGTGTTCCGGTCTGCGCATCGATGGCGTAGACTGCTATGCCGCCGTACCAGCCTCCAGCGTACAAGAATCGACCCGCCGGATCGATCGTAACGCTTTCCAGACCGGATGCGGCGCGAAACGGCGATCCCCGAATGGAGACCAGGCGTCCGTCGCGACCGGCCCAATAGGCCGCCACGCTGCTCGGGTCACCGTTTGCCGCGTAAACGAAATAGACCGCACCAGATCGTGGGGGCAGCGGCGGCGACGGTGTCGGCGGTGGCGTTGGCGGCGGGCACGAACCATAGTCGTCGACCGGCGACGCAACTGCGTTCTTTCCAAACGGCGATGCGGTTGCGACGCCGCGACTCGAATCCGAAGGCATAAAGTTGACGATCCCCAGCGTCGCATGTGTCTGGGGATCATGCACTACAGTCCAGAGGCTCGAATCGGGGCCGAAGGTGGTTGGTCCGCTCCAGTCGTTATCTCGTGGAACGGTTACGACGGCGACGCGATCGTCGCGAGTGATCCGAACCAACTTGCCGTCCGTCAACCAGACCGAGCCGTCAGGGGCCATCTTCACTTGCAACAGCGGCCACGGCACTGACATCTCCGTCGGCGGCCGGATGAGCTGCAGCACGCGCATCGAGCCATCCGGATGGATGTGCAGGACATCCGTGGCCGTCGACGCCCACAGCGAGCCATCGCGGCCGACAGCTTGAACCGGTGAGACGCCTGGCTGGCGCCGCTCGGGGACCAGGCGAGCGCCTACGTTCGGCCGCGCGTCGAGTTCGAAGAGGCCGTCGAAGGTCCCAGCGTAGACTTTTCCGTTCGGCGACCGAAAAATGCTGAAGATAGCTGTTGATGGTGCCAGCCTCACTCGGCTTCGCGTGCGCGGGAAATACGCGTAGATCGTTGCATAATCTTTCTCGAGAAACCAAACGACGCCGCCGGCGTCTTGCGCAACCTCTCGAAACTCCGACGGCCACTTGAATGACATCGAGCCGTCGGTACGCACGCCCTCGATCTGATCCGGCGAATATACAACGCCGGGATGCGTACCTGAAGCGACTTCGCCTGACAGCGCCGGCCGAATCTGCGAAGGCAAGCTCATTAGAGGCTCGCGAGGAGGTTGCACGGGCGCAATCTGGTACCCCGACGATTGCAGGATGGCCTGATCGTCAAACGATGCGGCGAGGCTGAACGCGAGATGCACCCTTGGCCCGCAACGAGGGTTGGGTCGCCATAGCCGTATGATGCGTCCTTTGACGACGCGGAAAAGTCCTGAACGATTCGTTCGAACCATCACCGAGCCGTCATCGAGCGCCACGATTTCTTCCGGCTGCAGTCCTTTACCAAACGCGCTACTGGGAATTATCGAAAGAATGCGAGCCCCCACCGTTGTAAAGGAAGCGCACGGCTGAGGATTGGGAAATGAGTACGGGTTTGCAAATACGCAGGGCTGCGCACTTTTAGAAGTGGGCGACGGGCTCGGCAGCGGCGACGCGCCGGCGAGAAGCATGACCCCGAGAAGACTTGCCCGTGTCAAGAACGCTGCCATGTATCGCGTTCCAGAGTTCGACGGCGACCAAGCGTTCCCGGCGTGTCGAGCGGAGATCGGAAGCATGCTCGAAAGCCTGCGTTGGGTTGGTCTCTTTTTTTCCGTTTAATATGATGCTAATGATCGGAGCGTTAACTCACAAGAGCAGCGGCAACAATTCGTCTATGTTACAGACAATTCTTTTCGCCATAGTGGCGCCCATCGGAGCGTCCGGGCACATGCCGGCTGCAGTACCGGCGGCGCGGCCGCCCGTTGTAATGCCGGCAACGGCCCCACAGCCAGCTGCAGTGCAGCCGCGGCCCGTCGTAGCCCCATTGCGGCCAGCCGTCGCCCCAGTGCGGCCAGTTCCTCAGGGACAGCCGTCACGGCCGCTTCCTGCAGCCCGGCCGCAACCAGTAGACGTCCCACCGCAGCCAGCTGCGGCTCCGCCCGTGCGGCCGGTTCCAGTTGGACAGCCACCGATATAACGCGCGACTAACGGCGAAAAAACGTGTGCGCCTCCCGGCGAACCAAAAAAAGCGCGGGAGGCGCATTCTCGTTCCGGGTAATCTGCGAGGATACCCACCGCGACGTCACCGATACGAGTGCTCTCAAACTCGTATTCGGTCCCCAATGGCGTGGCGATCAGCACGCACTCGAGTCGCGCACTGATCGGCTGACTCCCCAAGAAGAGCTGCATCCAGGTAAGCGCTCCGCGAGCAAGAAATCCCGCCACATGATGCGCCCAATCGCCTTTCTGTTTCCTCTGTTTCTTTCGACAGCCCTCACGTCGGCAGCTGCGAGCGCCGCGTCGAGCCCCAGCTCGATCGGTGCCGCGCAAATCGATGAGGTCCTCGTACAGGCGCACGTCGCGGCCGGCGGGTCGCGGCTCGACGATTACGCCGCGATGACGCAGTCCGGCAGCTTCGTTCAAAATGGCGGCCCGTCCAATTCGTTCGAAGGTGTCATCGATCTGCGCAACGGCTATTCGCGGATTCAGCTCGACGTCGGTCCGGCAACGTTCCTCCAGGGTTACGACGGTACACAGTGGGACCAGCAAAACGGCCTGCTCGCGATTGTCAGCCTGCCCTCGTTAGTTGCCGATGCTGTGACGCAGGCCTACCTGAGCAGCTACGCTTTCTTTCGCCGCGATCAGCAAGCAACAGTCAAATCGGGACGCGAGGAGAACGTCGACGGCCAGCCAGCCTATGTTTTGCACGCCGAGCCTTCGGGTGGCTCACCCGCCGATCTGTACTTCGACGCATCGTCGTATCGTCTCGTAAAGGTCGTCGCGCAGACGGCGCAAGGCATCGACACAACTACGAACTCCGATTTTCAGGTGGTGCAGGGCGTGTCCGTGCCAATGCGCTCGGTGGACGTCAACGCGTCCGGCACCACGTCGGTGGCAACGCTCAAGACGATCCAGTTTTCGACGACCTTGGAACCCAGTGCGATTGCACGTCCGTCCTACGTTTCGCATGGCACTCTCGCGGCGCCCGTATCGATTCCATTCGTCAGCGATCTCGTGGGCGGGCTCGGCCATATCGTCGTTCCGGTTTCACTCAACGATAAACCGGTAACGCTCGTCTTCGATTCTGGCGGCGCGAACTTCTTGGTTCCCGACGCCGCGAGAAACCTTGGCCTGCAGGCCTCGGGCGGCATCGCCACGGGCGGCGCAGGCACGCAGCAACAGATGACCGCCTACGCTCACGTAGCATCGGTCGATTTCGCCGGTGCGCGCCTGTCGGATCAGAACTTCGTCGTCACGCCGTTGGGCTATCCGCTGCTGCATCCGCGCAAAGAGGTCGCGATCGAAGGTCTGATCGGCTTCGAATATCTTGCCAACTTCCGGGTCGGCGTTCGCTACGCGGATCGTCAAATAGACCTCGCCCCATTCGACGAGCCGGCGGCTTCCGGCGGCATCACGCTGCCGTTCAAGTCCGACGGCGAGCACGCTTACGTGATCGCGGCGGTCGACAACGTATCCGGCTACTATCTCCTCGACACCGGAAACGCCGGGAGCATCGTGCTCACCACGCCATTCGTGAAAGAGCACCACCTCTTTCCCAAAGGTGGATTGATCTACCGGTCGCCCGGCGGAGTGGGCGGCGGCTACGATGAAACGCGCGCCACGGCGAGAACGTTTGCGTTTGCGGGACAAACCTACCGCGACGTCCCCGTCAGCATTCCGCAGGTGACGTCGGGCTTCTTCGCAACGCGCGGCGTGGCCGGGAATCTCGGTTCGGGCTTCCTCTCGCGCTTTACGGTCGTCTTCAATTACAAGGCGCAAACCGTCACGTTCATTCCGAATCGTGACGTTGCGATGCCGTTCCGTGCCGACCGCATCGGCTGGAGCCTCGGCCAAGAAGACCTCGGCGATTTTGAGGTCCACCAAGTCGTGCCGAGGAGCCCAGCCGCCAACGCCGGCATTGCGGCGGGCGACCGCATCACGGCGTTCGCTGGAAATCAGGTGGCGGCAGGCTTCGGGTTAGGCGATTTGTCACCGTACTCCACCGGCAGCGCGCCGTTTACGGTAACGCTGGAGCGCGCCGGCGTCGGCAGAACCGTGACGCTGAAGCCGCGCAACCTTCTTCCCCCGCCGCAGTAGACGGCCTCGACCTAAATATGGGGGATTGAGATGAGATTTAAGAACCGGGCCATTCTTTCGCTTCTTGCAATCGGGCTCGTTGCTGCGACCTCTCCGACTCCCCCACCACCGGCGGCCGTTCGCGACGTTACGACCGTGTACTACGGGGTGTCCGTGCCCGACCCGTACCGTTACTTTGAAGATCCGAAGGATCCCGGCCTGGCACGGTATTTCCAAGAGCAAAGCGCATACACACGACAGATTCTCGACGCGCTACCCGGTCGACCGGCACTCCGCAGGCGCATCGCGCAACTCGATAACACCAACGAGAGCTTGAACTCCGTTCGAGCAGTCGGATCGTACTACTTTTACCTGAAGCGAGCTCCGGGAGCGAATACGACGAAGCTCTACCGCCGGCGAATTGCCGGCGGTCCCGAACGTGCCGTGTTCGATCCGGGTACGTTTGCGCGGTCGTCGATGCAGCACTATACGTTCGATTACTACTCCGTATCGCCCGACGGGCGCTACGCGGCAATCGGGACCGCCGAAGGCGGCTCGGAGAAGACCGTATTGCACGTCGTCGACGTCGAGAACGGGCACTTACTATCGGACGTGATCCAAAACGCGATTTACTTCGGTCCGCAGTGGCTTAGCGATTCTCGCTCGTTTTATTATTTTCGAACGCCGGACCTCGGCCCGGACGCTCCCCAGAGCGCGCGCGACACAAAAGGGGCCGTCCGATTGCACGTCTTGGGGCGGAGTCCGAATCTCGATCCGGCCATCTTCGGCTATGGCGTGTCGCCGCGGATTCCGTTCGCGCCCGAAGACGCGGCGATCATTAGCGTATCGCCCCGAACGAGATGGGCCCTCGCCGCGATCTACCACGGCGTCCAAAACGAAATTGCCCTCTATGCCTTGCCCGCCTCCCAGGCAACAAACGGCCAGGGGGCCTGGCACAAAATCGTTGGGTACGAAGACGACGTCACCGATTTCGAAGTCGTCAACGATACACTCTACGTAAGCTCGCATTTAAACGCTTCTCGCCATCGGATCCTCGCCGTCGACTTAACCGACCCTTCGCTGGCAAACGCGCGGGAAACCGTCGCTCAAAGCAGGCGCGTAATCGAGGCTTTGAGTCTCGCTGCCGACGGCATCTATCTCCAAGATCTCGACGGCGGAATCTCTAAGCTGCGACGCATCGCGATACGCTCCGACGGAACCGCCGGAAGGACGACGGAGGTGGCGCTCCCGTTCGACGGTACGATTTCGGAGATCGCGACGGACCCGCTGCGCCCAGGCGTAACCTTCGACATGGAATCGTGGACCAAGTCGCCGCTGTGGTACCGCGCTTCGGCAACCACTCCCGTTCGCGACACGGAGCTTCGAAAGAAGTCGCCCGTCGATTATTCCGGGATCGTCGCGCGCGAAGTCTTCGCGAAAAGCGCGGACGGCACCGACGTGCCGCTTTCGATCGTCATGCGCGCCGACATCGCGCGCGATGGCGAGAATCCCACGCTCGTGGACGGCTATGGCGCGTACGGGATCGCAATCACCCCAACGTTTAGTCCGACTCGCCTCGCATGGCTCGAGCGGGGCGGCATTTTCGCCGAGTGCCACGTTCGCGGCGGAGGCGAGTTCGGAGAAGATTGGCATTTTGCCGCCCACATCGCCACAAAACAGCGCACCATCGACGATTTCGTTGCCTGCGCGCACTACCTGATCGACAACCGCTACACAACGTCGGCAAAGCTGGCCGGCACGGGAACGAGCGCAGGCGGCGTCACGATCGGTAACGCGATCGTGCAGCATCCGGAGCTTTTCCGCGCTGCGCTCGATGTCGTCGGCGACACGAATCCCACTCGCGATGAGTTTGCCGAGGGCGGCCCCGCGAATATTCCCGAGTTTGGAAGCGTCACCGACCCGGTTGGATTTAAGGCGCTCTACGAGACGGACCCGTACGTACACATACGCGATGGGGTTGCCTATCCGGCCGTGCTCGCGATCACGGGAGCGAACGACCCACGCGTCGCGCCCTGGATCGTGGCGAAGTTCGCGGCTCGTCTACAGGCGGCGACGTCGAGCGGAAGGCCCGTGCTGCTGCGCGTCGACTACGATGCCGGGCACGGGGCCTTGGGAGCATCTCGAGCGCAAACGCAGGCGCTCATCACCGACGAGTACGCCTTCCTGTTCTGGCAATTGAACGAGCCGAGCGTGCGGCCTACCTCTTCAGAACCTTCAGCACCGCGTCGATCGTATTCCAGTTTCGCGTTGTAACCGGCACACCCAAGGCTTTGTCGATACGGCCGAGGTACGAAATCGTTCTCATGTGGCGCCGGTAGACGCCGAAAACGAACTGGCCTTTCCGCCCAAGAATGCGCACGTACCAATCGTCGTTCGAAGGAATTCCAAACGGCATCGCGGGCAGCCGTCCGGGCACTGGTCCCGTAAAGATACTGACGAAGCGAACGTGATCCCGATCCGCGGTGATTCCTTCGAACGGCGCGTGGCTCTCGAGAGCGAGCACGTCCGCACCGTCGCAGAAAGCGACTTGCGTATCGAACGGCAGACGGCCGACGAGTTCCGAGCGAAACGTCTGGCTAGAGCCAGGATTGCGAACGACGAACAAGCCGGTGGCTCCCACGTTGACGACGTCAAAACGTTGTAGCTCCTTGGCCACGAGCGAAGGGCGAAACCGCCGATGTCCGCCAACGTTCGCACCGCGCAAGAACGCAACGATTGCCACGCCGCTCTATTTCGGGCCGAACGCCCTTAAGGCTACGGGTTAATGGCCGTGGACGAAATATCGATCACGCCTTTTTCCTGCGTTATGCGTTTGAGCCGCGTTTTCGAGCCGCCTTCATACGCTGAAATCGTATTATCGTCGAAGTCCGTCACGTAATACCGGCGCTGGTTATCGACGGCAACTTGCGGAAACGAGCGGAGCGGCATGACAAAGGAAAGACCGTCGTTCGGGCACGATTTACTTGGGTCATAATCGATCAGTACGCCCTTGTCGCTGGTATTTTGGGTTCCGATGTAAATCCTACCAGTGGAATCGATCGCAATCGAAAGGCCGCCGGAAGCGTAGACGGGACTATCGGTCGTCGAACTGTAAAGTTGCGTAACCAACGTACCCTTTGCGAACTCCTCTGCCTGTTCGCTGCGCTCGATCGAACCGCTCGGATCCGGGATGCACGTCGTCTTGTCCTTGAAATACACGTACGTAGGACGAGGGTAATGCGTGCTCCAAACGTTGTCCTGAGAATCCACGATCATCTGCGTTACGGCTTGGCTCTGCCCGGTCGCGAAGGCGATGGTACCCTTCGTCGTTCCAGCAGCGAAATACGTTACACCGCCGCCGTCGTCCCCGACGTAAAGATCGCCTTTGCGATCGACCGTCGCGTAGGTAGGCAGGACGTCGCCCGTGAGGTTTCCCCCCGTGTAGGTCGCAATCGGCTTCTTCGCCTTCCCGCCTTTCTTGGCTCCGGCGGAAAACTCGAGCACGTTCCCAGAGCAATACTGGACCGCATAGAAGTTACCCGTCGGACCGGTGGCGAGCGACGAAGTGTCGCAAGGTACGCCGGAGAACTCCTCCTGCGCCGGCACGGTGCCGTTTTTCACGGGCTGCAGATAAACGCCGAAATACCCTTGAGGGGCTTCGTCCACGAAAAACGGCTGGCCGGCGGTTCCGAACGCTGTCGGGCTCGACACGCCATCCCCTTCGGTGGTTTCCTGCAACTTTAGGTCCGGCAAACTGTAGCGCGCATGCTCTCCGTAGTAGAGACCGGGCTCTCCGGTATTGTACACGTAGAGGTACTGCGCCGGCTTCGTCTTCGCGGTAGGCTCCTCCGCAATCGGCCCCGTAACCGACGGAACGGTGGTCGCCGGCGAACAGCCGCAAATCAAAAAGACGAACGCGCAAAGCGCGGCATGTATAACTCGTTTGGTCATCCTGCACTCCTTGTCGTCCCGAGACCCGTCCGCCTTTCTCCAGCGACGACCCGGTCCCTGTGGGATCGGGTACTAGTCGCCGTCGTCCATCCGGATCCAGCGCGAGCTGGAATTGGGGTTGGCCTTGGGCAGAATGCTGCACGGGAACGAAATTCTGGCCGGGACTTTAATCTTCGTAAACGGCTGCGCCTGCGGCTGGAAGAAATCGTCGAGATCGTGGAGATACGGCGAGTCATCCGTAGCACCGAGGGATTTGAGCCCGAGCGTCTCTTCCGTGAACTTGAGCAGCGTTGCGAACTCGATGTCGGTGTGTGCGACGTGTCCACGCTTTGCATAGGGGGAAACGACCAGTAGCGGTACGCGGAAACCAGGGCCTTGTTGATCGCGCACCACGTAGGGCCGCATGTGGTCGTAATATCCGCCCCAGTCGTCCCATAAAATGAAGATCACGGTCGAAGCCCAGTACTTCTTATTCAGGCCGATCGCGTTCACGACGTTCGCGACCCACCACGGACCGCAATAGCCTGCCGGCACGCCGGGATGGTCGGATGTGACGAGACCGGGCAAGACCCACGTGACGTCTGCAAGCCCATGACTATCGCCGACGTCGGTGAGGAACGTGGTTTCCGGCGTGCGAAAGTTTGTGGTGTCGATCCGAGTTGGGAGAAAGGCTTCGAACGGAGTCCGGAAGTGGCAGCGGGACATCCAGTTTCGCGACTTTGGCCAGAGGGACGTCATGCTAATCGAAGAGTTCGCGTCGAGCCCATTGATGTTCGCGCAGAGCGAGTGCGCATAGAGGCGCCACTTCAGGCCCGCTTCGTCGACACGATTGGCAAGCGACGGGTACTTGAAGCACGGGAACGGTCCGTCCGGTTTCACCATACCCTGCGAATCGAGCAGGGAGGTCGTCGTTCCAGCGGGAGAATCGCAGCCCCACGGCGTGTAGGCGCAGCCGAGATACAGGGCGCCGCAATATCCCGAATCTTTGTGGTAATCGGGCGCGCTAGCGACTTTGTCGGACTGGGCCGAGAAGAGGAACTGGTGCGCCGTGTACGACTCGCTATTGTGGCCCATGAAAAAGTGGTCGCCGAGCGTAAACTGCCGCGCAATGTTCCAATACGGTTCGGTCTGCGGGTAATCGACGTACGAATAAATCGTGTTCGTGGAGGCTGTCGGTGTGTAGTCGGGATGCGGGGACGCCGCGACGTTAAAACCATCCATTTTACATGGTGATACTTCGCCGACCGTAAACGGTGGTTGTCCGGCGGGCGGATTACACGCCCATAGCCAGGGACGATGGAAGTTGTCCGGATCCTGCGTGCCCGTCAGGGTTCCGAGGTCGATCTTCGTGAGCGCGATCGTCTTGCCGTCGATCGTCTTCCCGCTCGAAGCGGCGTCGGCTCCGGGGAACGGCTTGGGGCCGCCGAAGATATTGTCCAGCGTCCGGTTCTCTTGAATGACGAAGACGATGTGTGTAATCTTTCCCGACGGGAGCGTAGAGCGTTCGACCATTGCGCCCGTGGGCAGCGCGGGAAGCGCAGGCCCAGGCGACGGCGCTCGCCCGCATGCGACGAGCGTAACCGATACGAGTAGGGCGATCCAAAATCCGCGCAGCATGTAACCCTCCGTTTCGGAACAACGTAGGGATATTTGCGGAGGTTCCGACCAATCCCCTGCCGGAGGATATCGAATGAAAACCATGCATCATGACGCGCCAACCGAACTGACGATTCGCGCGCGCGAGTTGCGCGAACTCTTTTCCGAGCGCGAGTTCGACCCATTCGTCGACGACGCGGACGGGCTTTCGAGCATCACGCAAGTCGCCCGATTTCCCAACCTCACATCGAGTCTCGAGAAGATGCGCCTGCGCGTCTTGTTACCCTCCGCGGAGGTGTCGCCGCAAGCGCAAATCCGCGTGGAACGGGCGATTGTCCGATACTGTTCGCACAAGATCGCCGAGGCGCGCCTTCAAATGGCGGAGTGGCGTCGCGAAGCCCTGAGCACGTTCTTATGGGGCCTGGCGTTCTTTGCCATTAGCCTGCTGCTAACCGCGGGAGTGCAGCACACGGACTTCCTGCCCGACGCAATCCGAACGCTGGCGGTCGAAACGCTCGTCATCGCGGGCTGGGTAATAATGTGGCAACCCATGGATACGCTCATCCTGGGGTGGCTGCCGATCCGACAGCAGGAGCGGACGTATCGTACGATCGCCTCGATGCCTACGACCATCGAAGCGGCCCACGAAATTGCCTCATGACGCTCGATGATGCACTGAAGCATCACTTCGGGTATACGACGTTTCGTCCGCTGCAGCGCGAGATCGTAGAAGCGGCGATGGCTGGAAGCGACGTCGTGGCACTCCTGCCGACCGGCGGCGGGAAATCGCTCTGCTATCAATTGCCGGCACTTCTCGAGCCAGGGCTCACGCTGGTTATCTCGCCGCTGATCGCATTGATGAAGGACCAAGTCGACGCGCTCGAAGCCAATGGTATTCCGGCGACGTTCCTCAACAGTTCGCTCGATCCGGCGGCAACCGCGCATCGGCTGGCGGCGCTCGAACGTGGTGCGTACCGTCTGCTATACGTTGCTCCGGAGCGTACCGTGATCGCGGGATTTCTCGCCGGCTTGACTCGCTGGAACTTGCGGCGTATAGCGGTCGACGAGGCGCACTGCGTCAGCGAATGGGGGCACGACTTTCGGCCCGAGTACCGCCAGATCGCATCGCTGCGTTCGCGCCACCCCAACATTCCGATGTTGGCGCTCACCGCGACGGCGACCGCGCGCGTGCGCGACGACATCGAGCGCTTTCTCGAGTTGCGCAAGCCGCGCCGCTTCGTTGCAAGTTTCAACCGGCCGAATCTGCGTTATGCCGTCTTCGAGAAAACCGACGCGCTTAAACAACTCCTGTCTTGGTGTACGGCACGTGCCAACGAGAGCGGCATCGTTTATGTGCAGAGCCGCAACTCGGCAGAAGAGCTGGCGACGAAGCTTTCCGCAGCGGGCATCTCGTCGCGCCCGTACCACGCGGGACTCCTGCCGCAGCAGCGCGCTCGCAACCAAGAGCTATTCATTCGCGACGAGATCCGCATCATGTGTGCGACGATCGCCTTCGGTATGGGCATCGACAAACCGAACGTGCGCTACGTCGTACACTACGATCTGCCCAAGAACGTCGAAGGCTACTATCAGGAGACCGGGCGTGCCGGCCGCGACGGCCTCGCCAGCGACTGTGCGCTCTTCTTCAGTGGAGCCGATGCGGCGAAACAGCGCCATTTCATTCGTCAGATAGAGAATCTGCAGGAACGCGAAAAGGCCGAGCGCCTTCTGCGGCAAATGCTCGATTTCGCAGCGACGACGCATTGCCGGCGGAGCCACTTGTTGCGCTATTTCGGCGAGGACGCAGTCGCCCACCAGTGCGGTAACTGCGATAACTGTCTGCAACCCCCGGAGCGAGTCGACGGCACGCAGATCGCTCGAAAGCTGCTCTCATGCATCTATCGCGTGCGGGAGCACAGCGGATTTTCGAGTGGTGCGCACCACATCATCGACGTGCTGCTCGGAAAGCGTACCGAGAAGGTCCTCGCGTGGGGGCACGATCGCCTATCGACCTTCGGAATCGGTGCCGAGCACAGCAAAGGCGAATGGATGGCAGTGCTCTCGGAGCTCATGCGGACGGGTTGCATCGTACAAGGTTACGAACATCGAACGTTGTCCGTAACCGAGGAAGGATTGCGTGCGCTCAGGGAGCACCGCACATTCGCTTTTGCCATGCCGCGCTTCGTCGCGAAGACCGAGAAGCGCCGCAACCGCCCGCTTCGGGCACTCCCTACGGTCCAGGATGATGCACTGTTCGAGAGACTGCGCGGGCTGCGCAAGCGTCTCGCGGACGATCAAGGCGTCCCGCCCTATGTCGTTTTTTCTGACGCGACCTTACGCGAGCTGTGCACGCACCAACCGGTCACGCTGCAGGCGTTCCGTCAGATCGGTGGTGTTGGTGACGTCAAGCTCGAGCGCTATGGCACCGCCTTCGTCGAAGCAATACGCTCGTTTGACACGGCCAACGCCGCGGACTAGCGTTTTAGCGTGCACGGCCAAGTGTCGGTTAAGCGGACAAATCCAAGCCTTTCAAGGATAGGTCGACTGGTAGGAAGAGCGTCAACAATCAAGTAACGGGCGCCCGAGTTTATCGCATCCCGGGCGCGAGCCGCGACGGTCGCTCTGTACAGGCCACGGCCGCGATATTCTTTGCGCGTTCCTCCTCCGTAAAGTCCTCCGAAAACGCTTTGTCGGTGACTATACAGGCGGCCGATGCTTACGGCAGTGCTGCCCTCGACCACTATATAACCACGATGCTGCGTCGAGCCTCTCCGTATGCCGGAGAGGAGCTCGTTGGCAGTTCGTCCATGGTCTCTCTTGAAAATCTCCTCCGCCGCTTGGCGGTATTGATGCACGTGGCGTTCGTTTTCAATTATAATAACTTGCTGGGAAGATGGCTCGTAAATCCAACCTGGCCGGCTTTGCAAGTCCAGTACGAGTACGGTCTCGCGCGGCCCCGCTTTAAAGCCGTGTCGCTCGACACGTTGCAACAGATCCGGCGGGTAGTCGTGCTGATAGACTTTCCATTCGACTTCGGTCGCCAGGCCCCGATAGTGGGCGGCTTGCTCAGCTATAGTCGCATCTGCAATATCGTCCGTCAACGAGGAAAGGAAATCAGGTCGTGCCCACGTTCGGCGCATCGAAGTCGTGAAATGTAAGGAAGCATCTCGAGGACGCAGCCTTCCTCCGCCAGCATACGGCGTTCCAAATCCAGCCGCCGACGAATGGATTTGAGATCGATCATGATGGTTTCCTTTGCGCTACGGCGTTTCCGTCACGGCCGAGCGTAAGTCATTGTCCACACCCCTCTGTCCCCTGGTCGATAGGCCAGCATGACGGTTCACAGCCCGGCGGCTTTCGCATCGAACAGTCCGGTGTTCGACGGTTTTGACTTCCTTGCAATCAGGTCCCTCGTCCACTGCATGCCGGCGGGATCCGCGCACATGTCTGCCTGCCAGATACTAAGGCCGTGCCGGCGGATAGACCGCAACGGCAACTGCCCATAGGTGGTCCGCGAGCTTGCTGACGTAGCCGCCTTTCGGATATGTGTACAATCCCGCATACAACGTATCCGCAGCAGCATCGGCGGTACGCACGTGTTTACCATTCGCTTCGATCGCGAAGGTCACCGGAGACACTGCGCCGGCGAGTGTCGTGACGACGGTTGGAGAGCCGAGAGAGCCACCTGAGGGCGGTGCGTAGGTGTAGATTGCCTGGTTGTTCACATCGCCGATGAGAATGTTTCCGCCCGACACCTGGACACCGCCCGGCCACGAGATCGTGTTTCCGACGTTTAGCGTCGTAATCGAAGTTGCCTTGCAGCCGCCGGTGACTTCGCCAACCAGTGTCCCACCGTCCGCAGTTTGCCCATCAATGAACAGATTCCCCGACGCGTCGAAGGCATCGTTGAAGAAATATATCCAGTTGGGATCCTTGACGGTGGTACATGGCTGCGTCGAGTTCTTCGCGAAGAAGCTCACGCTCCCGGGCGCAAGGGCGGTGGTCAAGTAATTCGTGACGCCCACGAGGCCCGTTTTATCGACCGCGACGTCTTCGGTCTCCTGCCCTGCGTCGTTCAACGTCGATCTTATCGAGGTGTATGGCTTTGCATAGACAATGACGTTGCTGAAGTTTAGATTCGCAACGTACAGGTTCTGCGCCGCATCCGTGGCCAGGCCCTCAGGAACTGCGCTTATTCCATCAAAAAGTATTGCATTGAGCTGGCCATTGGCGCCCCATACCGTAACCGTCGCAGTCCCGGCGTCGGTAACGAAGGTCTGGTTGCCATGCGGAGCCTTTATTCCGGCCACATTGACGAACGGCGTCACGCGGCTCGTCGCGACGCGGGACCGCGCGGTTTGGTTCGGCCCCGCGACAGCAACTGCGGCCGTCGGCGGCGGCGATCCGCCACCAGAACAGCCCGCGAGGAACGCGACGGCGGCGGTGCAAGATAGTGTGCGCATGGGGTGAGTGCTCCTAAATGTCTTTATCACGTTACGGGCTCGCAGCCGGATTGACCGCGATGCCATATGCCGTTACTAAATGAGGCTCGTTGAACGACTTGACGAACCGGCCGCCAGGGTACGTATACTCTATTCGTCCGTAAGCCACGTCGGAGTGTGCGATCCAGAGATCGCGATCGCCCCGGGTCATCGCGAAACCCTCCATTTCAATTCCGGCCGACAGCTTTGTCGTCGCAATCGGGGAGCCGAGCGAACCACCAGAAGGCGGCGCGTACGTATAGATTTCCGGGCCGAAAGAGCCATAGTTTTGATTCAAGATCAGGATGTTACCGTGGACCACCTGCACCCCAACAGCGCCGGAGAGTGTGTTGCCGACACTTAGCGTCGTGAGCGATGTGGCCGCGCAACCGCCGGAGACCTCGCCGACGAGCGGGTTCCCGCTGCGGTCGACGCCGTCAACGAAGAGATTCCCGGAGGCGTCGAAGGCCCCGAAGGAGACCTCGTTCCAGTTTGAATCACCCACATTTGCACACGCCGACGTGGCGCCTTTCTTGTAGAAGGTCACGTTGCCGCCCCCGGACGGCGCCGTCGCGCTCATGACGCCGACGAGCCCGGCCTTGCTCACCGCAACGTCCAACGGATACTGGCCCGGTTCGTTCAAAGTTGAGCTGACCGACTTGTACGGTTGCGAATAGACGAGCACGTTTGCATCCTGAGAGTTTGCGACGTACAGGTTCCCCGCCGAATCGGTAGTGAGACCGAAAGGCGCGTTGATCCCTTTCTCGAGGCGCGTTTGCAAGCGCCCTTTGGAGTCGAAGACGCTAACAACGTTGGAGAAGCTGTCGGAAACGATGACCTGATCGGCACCCGGCGAGTTCGCATTCATATCGGGGGGCACCATGCCGAGTCGAGTCAGCGCTGAACTCGGCGCATCCGCGACCGGAGGCTGCGAGCCGCCGGAGCAGCCGGCCAGCAATGCGACCGCTGCTGCGGTACGAAGAAAGAAGCCAAGGTGCGAAGCGGTGCACATGGCTAAAGGCCCTTTTGGCCAGGATCGAACGCGAAGCCGTACGGTAGCATGAAGGAGCCCGAATACGTCTGACGCATCGTGCCACCCGGGAAGGTATACGACTGACCATAGGACGTCTTGTAGGCAGCATAGACCGGGCATCCGACGACTTTGCTGTTGCTGATAACGCCAAAGTTGATGCAGTCATACGCCGTAGAGATCGAGTTACCGGTCGGCGAACCCGCTTCGGTGTACTCCGTGATCGTCTGGGCGGACTGATCGTCGACCAGAAGGTTGCCGGCATTGTCCGGCTTGACGCCGCCGGGCCCTCCGAGGGTGATCGGGAGTTGGCTGGCTCCGGACTGCTTGCCGTGCGGGAACTCAACGACGCCGCCATGGAAACTTATGACGATCGTCGCGAACACGTTGCCTGACGCGTCGCAGGTCAGGGCGTCGCTCTGCTCTGCTCCCGCATAGGTTAGCGAGCGCGTCGGGTTGGTGCTGCCTCGAGGGTAGACCTCGATGGCGGTGGAGTTGCCGCCGGCGACATAGAGGGTGCCGTTCGGACACATCGTTACGTCGAGCGGTCCGGCGCCCGCGTCGTTGAGCGTATCGAACGGCGTAGTTGCACCACGCGCGAATCCGAGAACATTGTTAGCGCCGCCGTTCGCGACCCAAAGGTTGTGTTTGGAGTCGACGAAGAGACCTCCCGGATAGCTGAGGCCAGCGATTTGACCTTGCATGGTTCCATTGAGGTCAAACACGGTCACGTTGTTCGCGAGGTTGTCGGATATGTATGCGAGACGCGTTCGTGCGTCGGGCCGGATCATCCAGCTCGTCGTCTGCCGGCTGTGGCGGAAAACGCTTTGCTGTTGCGGCGGGTTAGCCGACATGGGCGTTACAGGGCTCCCGACTTGCGAGCCTCCTGAACAGCCGGCAAGAAGCATTGCCGTTACGATGGTGGTCGACACGAGACCGGCTAGACTGTCACGACGCATTGGATGTTCTCCTTCAAATTAAAAAACTGATGCGCATAGGGTTCCCCGTTCGGCCCGCGCCACATTGGCCAAACGTGTCAAACCCGTGTCATTTGGTTTCCCGGCGACGGCGTCAGCCGCAGAAGTCTAGATAGTCTAGTTTTCTGGCGGGGCGCTGCTTCAAACGAGCGATATTCCGATAGGACCTGTCGATGCGGTGCGCATCAAATTTCGAGCAGCAGCCCGCATTCGCGAGGTCGACCGACTGCTGCATCACGCTAACGGCCTCGCGGCGCTCACCGGCAGCCTCCAAACCCAAGGCGACAACCCTTCCGGCGGTGGCGACGAGTCTTTGGTTGCCAGACTTATTCGCCCTTTGCAACACCTCTCGCGCTTCAACTGCTCCCTGCTTAGCGTGACCCTGCTTGATCAGGATTTCAGCGGTCGTTAGAGGGAGATGCTGCAGCACCGGATGCTCTTCACCTTTCGCGGACAGGCATCGGCTCGCGAACTCCGCGGCCGCACCGATGCAGCCCGAGTCCAGCGCGGCAATTGCGAGGTTGTTATACGTTAGAGCGAGGACGCCCTTATCATCCGTGAGCGCAACACCGCTCAGCGCCACGTCGCGGTAACTTTGCGCCAATACGATATTGCCGCTCAGGTAGTACACCGACGCTAACAGCGACGCTCCCTCGGCAACTACGCTCGTCCAGCCATTTGAAAGCGCGAGATTTAGCACCCTCAGCGTGTGCGCTTCCATATCGACGGTGAACCCGTTCTGCTTCCACTCGCTAATCGCTTTCACGGTGTGCAGCGCGAACACTTCGTAGCAGTTCAGATCGTTAAACTCTGGACAGATGTCGTCGATGGCGCAAGAAATGGCAAGCATGCTCCGCAAGTCGTCGGCGTAGACGAATTTCTGCCCCAGTGCAAACAACAGACGCAGTATCGTCCGCAACGTCCATGGGTCCGCCGGCGCTTCCAGCGTTGCGCGACGCACGAGGTCGCGGACCCGTACGTTCCAGATCTGCGTCTTGGCGGGCTGGCCGAGAAGTATCGCCAAGAGGTACAGCGCGAGACTCAGACGCGAGTGCGAGCCCGTGCACGTTTCTGACACAATGCGAGCGTTTAGCTCGTTGTAGGTTTCTCGGGCGTCGTGACCTCTTTTGAAGTCGTGCTGCATCAGCGCCAGGTTGCAGAGGCTGAACGCGGCCGCTTCAGGAGCCGACTTTGCGACGTGCGCCCGAATGAGCTCAACGGCATCGCGCGCTCGGCCGACTCGAAAAAGCGCGAGCGCTCGATTGTGCACGAGGTCGTGCAGGGATGCCAGCGTTAGATGCGCCGTTTTCGTTAAGACGTGCGGTAGCGCGCGTATCCAGGCTTCGTGTCGCTCTCGCGCCAGCTGCCGAGGCGATATCTCGAACTCGCCGGCGAGGCTAGCTACGCTTTGGGAGCCAAGGTCACATTGCATCAGGCAGGCCGATTGACGCTTCCCTCGTTCAGATCGACCGATACGCGCATCGTCGTCTCGAATGATGGTGGCAGCCCGGGCCACCCCGGCGCGAAGTTCCTGCGCAGTGAATTTGCCGCCGAGCAGATCCGGTCCCACCAACGGATTTCGAAGCAGCTGCTGATCGTCACGCAGGTGGCGGAAAAGGTGCTTCACAGCAATCTCACGAGCCGCCTCAGGATCTGTTCTAGGCATGTCGTTACCCCTTGATCCGCCATTCGATGAGGGCCAGCTTGGACCGGATCGGACTGCGGGGCTGGCCTAGTCAACACGGCCAACTACTTATTTTAGCGCATTCGAGAGCCGTGGCATATCGGTGAAATTAGGGATGCGCAAGCGGCATCTAGGCGAAGGGCAGGAGAGCGGCGTCCTTCGCTATTGCGATTGAAGCGTCAAGTTGTCGACATTGACCGCGTAGTTGCCCGGAGCGACGAGATTGTTCGGATTCGCGCAAATGATGCCGAGGTTGGGCCCGTAGATGACGACCAGGCCCGCCGGACCGCACGGAACCTGCTGCAAGCCGTAGTTCGACAACAAGGTTGCGCCTGGGCTACCTGCGCTGACCGAATACGACGTGTATCGCTGATTTGCATAGTAGACGTATCCCATAGCCGCGGCGGTCGCTGCGCCAATCGCGAAAGCCCCCCAAAATCCGCCGCCCCAATACGCTCCGTACGGCGCCCAAGCGACGCCGCGATTCCACCCCCAGGCCGGATAGTACCTCGGATTCACGACGACGCGGCCGCCGTAATAGTACGCGTTCCTGCCGTTGTTATTGTAATGGTAGGTGCTGTAGGTCTTCGTGTTCTTATTGTACACCGCCATGTTGCCGGTGTTCTTGTTGTAGACCGCGGCGTTACCCGTATTCTTATTGTACGCGCCCGCGGAGTTCTTGCCGTTGTAGGCGCCGCTGTTGTAGTTGCCGTTATTCCTATAGTAGGTGTTCGAATTGTTCGCGTTCCGGTTGTACTGCGTCGTCGTGTTCGTGTTTCTATTGTACGTCGTCGCGGTCCCGGTGTTTTTGTTGTACGCCGCGGCGTTACCGGTGTTCCTATTATAGGCGGCAGATCCGTTCTTTCCGGTTGCGGCGCCCCTCGACGGCACGTCGTTACTCATGTTGAAGCCGCGCCCTTGGTTCGGCGCCGAGCGGGACATGCCGCCGCCGCCGCGACCGGCGCGCTGCGCCGAGGCCGTCAGTGGCGCGGCTGCGAGTACGATAACGAGTAAAATCGATAGGGTTCTCATTGTGCGGACTCCTGGTCGAGCTTGCCGTTTCCGGTTACGTACGTCCCCTTTGCCGTCTGGACTGCAAAGATCACCGAGTGGGCGCCAATCTTCGTCGTCGAAAGCGGCAGCAGCTGATCTTGATCGGTTAGGTTAAAGTAGAAGGTGGCCGTCTTGAACGCTATGGTGTGTCTCTCCCCGTCTCGGAGGAGCGAGAACCGTCCGCCCGCGCAGCGAACAATAGCGCCGTCGTGAGCGCAGTTAGCACCGCTGAGGACGACCGTCGAGACCTTGTCGGCCGATATCAACGTCAGGGTTTTGTTCGCCACTTTCAAGGTCACACCGGTATACGTCTGCACGGAACCGTCTCTCTGTTGAATCCGGACGTTCCCGGTCGCCAACGCAGGGGCGCTGAGACCGAGGATAAAGGCGACGACGATCAGTCCAACTGGCCTCATGATTGAATCCTTTCCTTGAACGTCCATCCTAGCACCCAAGCCGAGATCCGAGAAGCGGCCTCGGCTCAGCACTCAGTCGCCCTTCGACCTCCGAAGAAGGAACTGTGCGACCGCCCGCTAGATTTCTCCTTGGCTAGAAAACTAATTGGAGAACTATTCGTGAAGGCAGGCGTTCCCGCCGTTCTATTTCTCACCGGACTCTTCGTATACGCAGCACCTGGTATGGCGCAGAATGCGTCCCTTGCGCAAAAGGTGCAGCAAGCGAAGCAACTGATGGCAGCTAACCAACGGCAGCTTTCCCATTACACATGGCAGATGCAGGAAACGATAAGCGTCAAGGGCGATGTCAAGGAGCAGAGCGTCTATCAGGTTCAACTCGGGCCCGATGGTCAGCAGATACGAACGCTGATCGCGCAACCCGTCGCTCCGTCGAGCGGTGGCCGGCAGCACGGCATCATCCACCGGGCCAAGGAAAATTTCAAGGCGTATGCGCAGCAAGTTGGTGCGCTCGCGAAAAGTTACTCGCCTTTGAATCCGGCGAAGATTCAACAGCTCTACGAACGGGGCTCGGTCGCGTTTAAATCGGCGGGTAGCCCTGGCTATTCAACCGTGCAGATTTCGAACTACCTCAAGCAGGGCGATGCGATCGCGCTAACCCTGCGCAACAACCCAAAAAATCTGACTTCGATCGACGTTTCCACGTATCTAACTCAACCGTCCGATGTCGTAACGATGCAGGTGCGCTTTGCGAGTCTGCCCGACGGCACGCGCTATGCCTCGACCACAACAGTGAACGGACAGAGTAAGAACCTCACGATCGTCGATCGCAGCCTGAACTTCACGCCGCTGCCGAGGAGATAACCCTTATGTCCGCCGCACAGCCCACCCGTGAAACGCTCGACCGTACGATCCTGCCCATTCCCGATCGTCCGTTCCAGGGAAACGCAAAGCGAACGCTCGCGGACAGTGTGGCAGACTTTCCGGTCCCGGTCCAGGCTCCCAGCGCGGCGCCGAACATCCTGCTGGTGCTCGTTGACGACGCGGGATTCGGGAACCCGGCTACGTTCGGCGGCACGAGCGCGAGCCCGACACTCGAGCGTCTCGCGCAGGAAGGCCTTCGGTACAATCGCTTTCACGTGACCGCCCTGTGCTCGCCCACGCGCGCCGCGCTGCTTTCCGGCCGCAACCACCACGCGGTTGGGTTTGGTTCGATCGCAGAGTTCTGTGGTGGATGGCCAGGATACAATGCGACGTGGCCCAAGAGCGCCGCGTCGGTCGCGGAGATATTGCGGAACAATGGCTATAACACGGCCGCGTTCGGGAAGTGGCACCTAACGCCCGACGACCAGCAGGGGCCCGCCGGCCCATTTCGCCGCTGGCCCAACGGCCTTGGGTTCGACTACTTTTGGGGCTTCCTCGGCGGCGAAGCAAGCCAGTACGACACCGTGATTACGGAAAACAATACGGTGCTAGGACCGCCGCAAGACGAGAGTTTCTACTTCCCAGACGCGATGGCGGATAAGACGATCCAGTGGATTCGCGGGCAGAAGTCTCAGGATCCAAGCAAGCCGTTTTTCATCTATTTTTCGACGGGAGCCAGCCACGCGCCGCACCACGTGGCGAACAAATGGGCCGACGAATACAAAGGAAAGTTCGATGCCGGCTGGGACGCACTGCGCGTGCAAACGTTCGAACGGCAAAAGAAGCTCGGTGTCATTCCGGCCGACGCGCAGCTGACGCCGCGTAACGCGGCAATGCCCGCCTGGGACACTCTCTCCGCGGCGGAGAAGGCGCTCTATGCGCGTCAGATGGAAGTCTTCTGCGGCTATCAAGAGAACGCGGATCGTAATATCGGGCGCGTCGTAGCGGCCATAGAGGAGATCGGCATCCTCGACGACACGTTGGTTATCTACATCTACGGCGACAACGGTTCGAGCATGGAAGGCACGACGACGGGATCCTTCAACGAGATGACCGTGCTCAACGGAATCCCGCTGACCGCCGAACAGCAACTGGACCTCGCCGATATCTACGGCGGTGCCGCCACCTGGGGCGGCCCCGGCAGCGCTCCTCACTTTGCCTGCGCGTGGGCTTGGGCCGGTAACACGCCGTTCCAATGGGGCAAGCAAGTCGCGTCGCATTTTGGCGGGACGCGCGATCCGATGGTTGTCTCCTGGCCGAAGCGAATTGCCGACAAGGGCAGCATTCGATCTCAGTTTACGCATGCGATCGACGTTGTTCCGACCATTCTCGAGCTCGCCGGAGTTCCGGCGCCCAAGCTCGTCAATGGTATCGAACAGATGCCGATGCACGGCACGAGCTTCGCGTACACGTTCGACGACGCAAACGCCGCGGAGCGCCACACACAGCAATACTTCGAGATCCTCGGCAATCGCGCGATGTATAAAGACGGCTGGATTGCGAGCTGTAAGCTCGCTCGCATACCGTGGGCATTGGACCCCGCGGCCTTGGAGAATTTTGCGCCCGGCGTTTGGGACCCGGAAAAGGACGTCTGGGAACTCTACGACACGACGAAAGATTTTTCGCAGGCAAACGACGTGGCCCAGAAGTTCCCCGAGAAGTTGAACGAACTGAAAGCGCTCTTCTGGGAAGAGGCGGAGCAATATAACGTTACGCCGTTGCTCGGCGGGCTGGCGAGCTTCTTCGGCGTGCTGCCCCCAAACGCAGGGAAGACGACGAAGTTTACGTTCTATTCGGGCGTAGAGAACGTCGGGCCAGGAATGATTCCGCATATCTACGGCACGTCATACTCGATCGAGGCGGATATCGTGATACCGGCCGGTGGTGCGGAGGGCGCCATCGTCGCCAACGCGGACTTTCTCGGCGGCTTCTCGCTCTACATGCAGGGTGGAAAACTCCACCACACCTACAGCTTCTTGGGAATTCCTCTCGTGCAAGACTCGTCCCACCCAAGGGTGGTAAAGCTTTTGGAGAAGCTGGGCGACACGAATCGGCTTTTACGCAGCATTGCCAAAGGCGGCACGATCTCGTCACCGCAAGCGCTGCCCGCCGGCCGCGTAATCGTACGGTTTGAGTTCCGCGCGGATGCGCCGACGCCGGCGACCGGCGGCGCTACGAGGCTGCTCGTGAACGGCGCGATCGTCGCCGAGGGCAGGTTAGAGCATACCGTCCCCGGGCGTTTCTCCGGGTATGCCGGGATGGATATCGGCAGAGACAATCGGGCCCCGGTTTCGCCAACCTATAAGTCTCCGTTTGCGTTTACGGGGACAATCAATACCGTGACCTTCGATCTGGAGCCGATGCCGAAGAGTCCCGCGGAACACGCGGCGCTTCATGAAGCTGCGCATCAGACACGGGTTCTTAAGGGAGTGAACGGCTGACTGCACCCGATACCGGCACGATCCTTCTCGTTACCGGCGCTCTGACCGCCGCAGTCGGCGTCGGCGTGCTCATACCGCGCCAGCTCCTCGCCTTTCTCCTCGGCGAGACGACGAGTGATACGACGGTGATCCTCATGGCTCGCCACTGGAGTCTGCTGGCAGCACTTGTCGGCGGCTTGTTGATGTACGCGGGTTATCATCCCGAAGCTCGGCTTCCGGCCATGATCATTGGGGCCGCAGAGAAACTCGTTTTCGGCATTCTCGTCATCGCAAGCCCGCTGCGCACGCGCATCCGAACTGTTGCGATCGTCGGCGCAGACGCCATAATGGGGCTGCTCTACGTGCTGATTCTCATGCAGCAGCGCTTTTCATAAGCCCCGCGGTCGACAGCTATTTTGGGATTTTCGCAGGAGCTGTCTCGATCAGCACTTCTTGGTCGCGAGTTTCCCCGGAAGAATGCTGATGACTCCGGATGAGGCCTCCCCCATGTGCACGTTTTCTAGTACGAATCCGATTCCGCGGATCGTAGCGCCGTACTTGCTCGAAAACGCGATCGTGTAGCACTCCCCGAGGGCATCCCAGAGACTGCCCACATCGGACGCTCCCTGCGCCGTGTACGACTTTCCAACCGTCAGCGACTTGCTCGACAGGCCGCCGGTGGCCGGAAGCTTCCCACTGAAGATCACACCATACGTGTTAAGCTTAAACTGTATGTAAAAGATCGGGTTTACCGAACCCACCGGCGGAAACGCGCCGGGATTGTATGCCGTCGTGCTGCTGATCAATGCCATCGAGGAATGGGATGAGGTGGGCCCCGGATAGTCCATCGTGCCGCCCCATCCTCCAAAGCTTGGTACGCAGAGAGTGCCGCCCTTGCTGGAAAGCGGCTTCGCCCCGATGCTCGAGTACTGCTTTGTGTTCTTTTGCCCCTTGCAAGGTGGGACTGGTACTCTGTCGGGCGCAGCGAAATTGGAGACGCTTGTTCCGTTGAGAACTTGAGAGCCGCCACATGCCGCAAATGCTACGGCGATGAGCGCTACGGCAACCTGGTCGCGTAAGGAAAGCATAACAGCCCCTGTAGTAGAAGGTCGGTCTTGCGCAAATTTGAACATGGTTGGCGACCGACCTGCAGCTTGCGCCCGGAAATAAAAAACCGCATGCATTCCTTTGAGGAGGTCTCGTGAGAAGATTCGGATGGGCTCTCGGCTTCTGGACACTCGGCGTGCTTCTCGCGTCGTGCGCCGGTCCGCAACCGCCGATTGCCGGACCTGGAGGCGTAAGCCTCAGCGCGCCGTCCGCCGGCGCCGGTCGAGCACATTCGTGGATGGATCCACAAGCTCACGCCAAGAGCCTGCTCTATGTCTCGTCCGTCTTAACGGGCGACGTCTACGTCTATTCCTACTCGACGCAGAAGTTGCTGGGAACGCTCGCCGGATTCACGCAGCCCTACGGGCTCTGCGCTGACAAATCCGCGAACGTCTGGATCGTTAACGACGGAGCTTCACAGATCGTCGAGTATGCCCACGGCGGCAGCACTCCGATCGCCACGCTCGACGATACCGGCGAGTATCCGGAGGGCTGCTCCGTCGATCCCACGACCGGCAACCTCGCCGTCACGAATTTCTACAGTACATCCGGCGCTGGCAGCGTCTCCATTTATGCCGGCGCTCGCGGGAACCCACAAATCTACGCAGATCCCGGTATGACGAACTATCGCTTCTGCGGTTACGACTCGAACGGCAATCTCTTCGTCGACGGCGTCAACAACAGCTCGGCTTTTGTGCTCGCCGAGCTTCCCAAGGGGAGCGGCTCGTTTACGAACATCGACTTCAAACAGAAGATAGAATGGCCCGGCGGCGTGCAGTGGGATGGAAAGTTCATCGCAGTCGGCGACGCCGACACGGGGACGATCTATCGAACGAACGCCGCCGGCACGGTGAAGGGTTCGACGCAACTGAGCGGGTCAAACTACGTCAACCAGTTTTGGATCGTGGCATCGAGCGGTGGGAAGAAGCACAAGGCTGCCGACGTCGCCGCGCCGAGTCAGGACGGCGGCGTTCTCGGCATTTACAAGTACCCAGCGGGCGGTTCGCCCACTGCGTCAATCAGTGTTTCTGAACCCTTCGGCGCGACCGTCAGCAAATAACGGTTAGAAAAAGAACGTGCGCCCGCGAAGGGCGCACGTTCTCTTTCAGCCTGTGCCCGCGATTCAGGCGAAACGATTAAAAGACCGCGTCGGGCGATTCGCCGACGCCCTCGGCAGCGCCGCTATCCACGGTCTGCGTGAGCGACCCCGACGGGTATGAGTAGACCGTAACGGTCCCGCTTCCCGAGTTGGCGTTGAAGAGAAGCTTCTCTTTCTCGTTGAGCGAGCAGTGGAACGGATCGCTCAAACCGCTAACCAACACGGTGGAGCTGGAGTACGGCGGGGCGATGATAAGAATGTCGCCCGCCTGGTCGTCCGCGATAAGATTCCCCTTCTTATCGATGATCAGGCCGGCTGACTCGCCAACGCTCGCGCCGAGCGGCGTCCCCGTGGTCGATCCGCCTTTGAACTCTTCGAGACTGCTACCGCCGTAGGAGACGAAGAGATCGCCGGACTTATCGACCGCAACGCCTTGGGCGTCGCTTGCCGGGAATTGCTTCTCGATCGTGTTACTGCACTGCGCATATTCGTCGACAAAGCCTCCTAGGAGATCCGCGACGTAGACGTTGCCGTTCGCGTCGGTCGTACCGTTGATCGGATCCGTCGCCCCCGTGTACGTGCACATGGGCGATGTGGCACCCTTTTTGAATTCGACGACGTTGGTCGAGACATTGGCGACGTAGACATTCCCTTTCTTATCGACCCAGACTCCGTCTGTTTCCGAGAGGCCGTTCGTAAGCTCGCCGATCTCGCTGTAGGTCTTGTTCGAATAGACGAGCACGTCCGATGAAGTGGTACTGACGAAGAAATCCTTTTCAACTTTGCTCTTTGCCGGCATCGCGCGCAGGCTTCTCATGAGCCGGCTTTGCGGGCCGCTGAAAAAACGCGTAGCGTTGCCGGCGAGCGTTAATCCCCGTGCCGCAACGCGTGATGCTTGCGATGCAGGCAACGTAGAGCCCGCGTTCGGCGCACCGGAGCACGCCACGAGCAGCAGAAGGGAGCAAGCTGTAATTCCTATGGTGAAGATCGGAGTACGTTTCATGTTCGACTTCTCCCGTAATAGCAAGTGAGGGGACACGCCACTTCGCTACGCGCGCCTTCCATTACTACCCGGGAAGCGATGAAATCGCGGAGAAATCAGGGAGTCAACGTCTCGAGGAGAGACGCTCATGAGTGAATCGACGTCGCATGATCGTTTCCCGTTCAATAGCGCGGCATTCTTGGCCGGTGGGGTAGCGGCAATAGGCACCGCGCTTCCCCAGCGGAGCGCGGCCGCGGCCTCTGTCCCGGCCGGCGTTACCCCGGAGCGGTTGCTGGGACGATTAATGGCCGGCAACAAACGCTTCGTCGACGACGACTTTCCAAGTGTAAACAGGGTTGCGGGGAAACGAGGCTGCTCAAAGCGAGTCGGCACGCAGACCGAGCTCGCCGTATACGGCCTACGTTCCGGAGACGCGCCTTAGGATGAGCGGACGCTCGGGACGTCAGCTCGTGCTCGGCGACCTAGACCTCCGCAACAACAGCATCGGCTTCTTGCGCTTCCTTTTTGCCGCCACGGTGATTTGGTCGCACGCGTACGGGAACGGGGGCTTTGGTTACGATCTGCTCGCTCGTTTAAACCCCAGCGGCGCGACCGCCGGTTTCTTGGCGGTGGGTGGCTTCTTCGTTTTGAGCGGTTTCCTGATTACGCGCAGCTACGAGACCGCGAACTCCATGGGCCGATTCATCTGGCATCGCTTTCTGCGAATCTTTCCAGGTTTCTGGGTTTGCCTGGTCGTCACTGCATTCGGATTTGCCCCGCTCGCCTTTGCACACCAGCATAAGACGCTGCTCCACTATTTCGGGGAAGTTCCGTCGCCATGGTCGTACGTGACGAGTAACCTTTTGCTCGGAATCCACCAGGATCGTATCGGCAGTCTGCTCGCCCACGTGCCGGTCCCTTTCACCCTTAACCTATCGCTCTGGACCCTCAACCCTGAATTTTCTGCTACCTCTGCATAGCGGCTTTCGGGATAATGGGCGCCTTGAGAAGCCGCGCGGTCGTGATCGCTGTCATCGATCTCATGCTGCTTGCGGGCTATACGGCCGCACTCTGGCGGTATGGCGACATTATGATCGTCCAGGTCCTGACGTTGCTCGTTTACTTTGCGTTCGGTGCGTCGGCCTATCTCGTCCGCGATCGCATCCCGATGTCGTTATCGATTGCGGCGCTCTGCGCCGCTGCGCTGCTCGCGACGCTCACTACCAGAGCCTTCGCGCCCGTCGCAATCCCATGCATCGCATATCTGACCCTGTTTGCTGCGATGCGACTTCCGCTGCGGGGATTCGACCGGCGTATCGACCTCTCGTACGGCCTCTACATCTATGCCTTTCCCGTGCAGCAACTGCTCGCTCTGTACGGCGTCAGCGCGTTTGGTTTCGCTCCCTACTTCTTGTCGGCTCTCGCGATTGCCGGCGCGCTTGCAGCGGCAAGCTGGTTTGCCATCGAGAGGCCAAGCCTGTCGCTGAAAAATCTCTCCCTGCCTCTCGGCCGCGCTGGACGGCCGGCGGAAAGCGCTACTTGGCTACGCTAACCGTTGCGCCGATCGGAAGATCGAAGCTGCCCGACAGTGTCTTGCACGGGCTGCCAGCCGGGTATTTACATATTTCGGCGCTTTCACTTCCCGCATCTGGCACGACAACATACCTGCCCTGAATCCAGAAGCTCACCCCGCAGCAAAACGGCGTGACGCCGATCTCTTTTCCCCTGCTTCCGTGTATCGCAAAATGATAAATGCTGCCGCTGGCTCCGACCGCGAGGTAGTTGCCATGCCACTGCATGCTGGCCGGTTGGATATTCGGGTGCAACGTAATAGGCTCGAACGAACTGCCGCCTTTGTGAAGCTCGACGAGGCCGTACGTATCACTTTGGGTTATCCCGTCGACAAAAAGGTCGCCCTCATCGTCATAGGCGGCGAAGTACGTCGAGCTCAAGCTATCGGAAAGCGCCGTTCCTGAACCCGAGCCGTCCGTGAAGACTAGGACGTAGCCAGCCCCCAGAATGGTAACCGCGAGATTGCCGGTGGTCGGATCGACCGTGCAGCCCGCGGGCTCGCCGACATCTTCGCTAAGCGTCTTGAGTGGCGTGGTGCCCCCGTGCGCGTATTCCGAGATTTCATCGTTGCCCGACGCAACGACCCACCAGTTGCCGTCGCTCGTCTTCGACGTGCACTCACCTTGCGGATCGTCGGACGCGATGGAGCCGACATTCTTACCGCCGGGGTACGTGAAAGCCAGAACGGCGCTGCTATAGAAATTCGAAATGTAGGCGAGGTCGCTCTTCTTCGCCTCCGGCGCCGTCCACGACTGGCCGGGAGCGACGTGCGTCGCGCCGAGTTGGGAACCGCTGCCGCAACCCCCGAGCAACGCGACGGCCGCATAAACACTTAACCCTTGGTTCCGAGAAAATGCTTTCATCAAAATTACTTCCTAACGTCTCTTGGTTACGCTAACCGTTACGCCGATGGGAAAATCGGATTGTCCGCCTTGCAGCATCCTGATCGGGAAACCGCCGGCTGGGTATTTCCAGATGGCGCCTATGCTTCCACTTCCGGCACCGAGAGCAACGATGTCCGGGTCCTGGATCCAAAACCCACCACCATTCCAGCCGGTGAGCTGGGTCACGCCGATCTCTTTCGCGTTCGTGCCATGTATGGCAAAGTGGTAAATCACTCCCTCCGGATCTCCAACCGCGAGATATTTCCCGTGCCACTGCAGCTTACCGGGAAATTCAAGACTGCGGCTCAGCCTGATGGTTTCGAACGTGCTGCCGTCCTTGGGAAGCTCGACGACGCCGTAGGTATCACTTTGGGTGATGCCATCGACAAAAAGGTCGCCCTTGTCGTCATAGCCGTCGAAATACGACGAGCTCAAACCATCTGCAACGGTCGTGCCCGCACCGGAGGCCGCCGCGAAAATCACGACGCCGCCGGCACCCAGGATTGTAACCGCGAGATTGCCGGTTGTAGGATCGACCGCGCAGTCCGCCGGTTCGCCTACAGAGACATTCAGCGTCTTGAGTGGCGTGGTGCCGCCATGCGCGTACTCCAAGATTTCATCGTTGCCCGACGCAACGACCCACCAGTTGCCGTTGCTCGTCTTCGAAGTGCACTCACCTTCGGGATCGTCGGACGAAATGGAGCCGACATACTTACCGCCGGGGTACGTGAAAGCCAAAATGGTGCTGTTATAAAAATTCGAAATGTAGGCGAGGTCGGTGTTCTTCGCCTCAGGCGCCATCCATGACCGGCCCGGAGCGGCGTGTGCCTCAGCACCGCGGTCGCCGAGCGCTAGATTCGCTCGAGCCTGAGGCGCGTTCGGCTGGGTCTGGTTTGACCCGAGTTGCGAACCGCCGCAGCCGGCTAGCAACACGACGGCGCCATAAATACCGAACCTTTGGCTCCGAAAAATCGGTTTCGTAAAATTCCTCTCCTAGCGTCTCTTGCCGACGCTCACGATCAGCCCAATCGGTAGATCGAAGTTGCCCTGCAGAGTCTTGAATATCGGACCGCCGGCTGGATATTTCCACAACTCGACGTCTTCGTTTCCGGCATCGGCCCCTGCGACATATGGTTTCTGAATATAGAACGCCGCGACGTCCGACGAACCGCCCAGTTCGGTCGTGCCGATCTCCTTCGCGTTCGTACCGTGTATGGCAAAATGGTAAATCGCTCCGGCCTCCTGATCTCCTACCGCAAGATAGTTGTCGTACCATTGGATGCCGCCGGGAAACTCGAGGCTTTGGCTCAGCGTGATGTTCTCGCAGGTGCTGCCGCCCTTTCGCAGCTCGACGAGGCCATAAGCATCACCCTGGGTGACGCCATCGATGAAAAGGTCGCCGCGATCGTCGTAGCCGTCAAAATACGCCGAGCCAATGCCCACACAATTGGGAGTGCCCAAGCCACTGCCGCCAGGATATATTATAATGTCGTCGCCGCCGATATTGAGGACGGCGAGATCGCCGCTCTTCGAATCGACCGCACAGGATCCGCTCGCGCCGCTCAGCGTCTTGATCGGGGACTTGCCTCCATGCGCGTACTCCAACATTTCGTCGTTGCCGGCGGTCCACCAGTCGCCGGTACTCGCCGATGCGCACGCTACCGTGCCAACGCCGTTCAGCGTGCCAGCCAACTTCCCGCTGGGATACGTGAACACCAGAGTGTCGGACGCGTAAAAATTAGAGACGTAAAGAAGATCTTTCTTCGTCACGTTCGACGCCATCCACGAACGGCCGCGGGCGGCGTGCGCCCCGGCGCCGCGATCGACGAGCGCCAGATTCGCTCGAGTCTGCGGCGCGTTCGGCTGGATCTGGTTTGCCCCCAGTTGCGAACCACCGACGCAGCCGGCCAGGAATGCCACCGCGACATAAATGCCGAACCCTCGGCTCGGAGAAAACGCTTTCATTGAAACTACCTCCTAACGTTTCTTGCCGACGCTGACGATCACGCCGGTCGGAAGATCGAACTCGCCGGTGATGACCTTTACAGGTGAACCGCCGCCTGGATAGTCCCACAGCGCGACGTCTTCATTTCCGGCATCGGCCCCGACGACATATGGTCTTTGAATATAAAACTGAACAACGTCCGAGGAACCCCTCAGGTCGGTAGCTCCGATCTCCTTCGCATTCGCACCATGCACGGCAAAGTGGTAAATCACGTGCGCCTCCTGATCTCCAACCGCAAGATACTTATGGTACCACTGGATGCCGCCGGGAAATTCGAGGCTTCGGCTTAGCGCGATGCTCTCGAACGTGCTGCCGCCCTTCGGAAGCTCGACGACACCGTACGTGTCGCTCGAGGTGATGCCGTCGACGAAAAGGTCGCCCTTGTCGTCATAGCCGTCGAAGTACGATGAGTCCAAATCATCGGCAATGGTCGTGCCCGTCCCTGAGCCGCCCGTGAAAACCACTACGGCGCCGCTGCCGAGGATGGTAACCGCGAGACTACCGGTCGTTGGGTCAACGGCGCAGCCTGCGGCTTCGCCGCCAGTAATGCTGAGCGTCTTCAGGGGCGTCGTGCCCCCATGCGCGTACTCCAAGACTTCATCGGCGCCCGACGCGACGGCCCACCAGTTGCCGGTCTTCGCCGCGCACAGACCTTGCACGTCCGCACTCGCGATTGAGTAGACATACTTAAAACCCGGGTACGTGAATGCCGAAATACCGTAAAAACCCCCAACGTAGGCTAGGTCGCCCCGCTTCGCCTCGGGCGCCATCCACGACGCTCGCACCGGAAACGCGTTCGGCTGCATCGGACTCCACTCGAGCTGCGAACCACTACCGCAGCCGGCGAGCAGCGCAGCGACCATGCCGGCTTGAAGCGAAACGGGGCCCCGACCCGGTCGGTCCATAGCGCCCTCCTGTCCTTCGCTAAGGGTAGCGGGCTAGGACGAACGGCCATATCCGTGGATGTACGGAGCCGGCAATGTCACTGTACGTACCTCCACGCAGGAGCGGTACGGAGATTCCCCGGAACCTGAGCTCAAAGGAGCTGCGTATTGACGGCGGGCGTCGGTTTCGAGCATTTCGTCGGGCGAGGACCCGAGTTGGCGCACTTGCTGGGCGCCTTCCGGAAGACGAAGGCCGAGGGCATCGGGAGCGCGCTGGTCATCGGCGGCGACGCGGGCGTCGGCAAGTCTCGCTTATTGCGCGAGTTTGAAAACCGCGTCCGGCGGGAGCGCTGCCTCGTCTTGCACGGATGCTGTGTCGAGTACGTGTCGACTCCGTACGAGCCGTTCATCGACGCGCTGATCGGGGGCGCCCACGCTTCGCCACTCGAGCGCGAGTTGCGCGGCCTCTCAGAGCGCGTCGTTGCGCCCGAGGTCGAGCGGCTTCGCCGGTTCCGGCTCGTCGAAGAGCACCTACGGCGCCGTTGCGCCGAGGCCGGCGCGCTCGTCATCGCCATCGAAGATCTGCAATGGAGCGATGCCGCAACCCTCGACCTCTGGCGGTATCTCGCCCGCCGGTTGAGCGATGCGCCGGTGCTAACGATCGGGACCTTTCGCAGCGAAGAAAGCGTCCGGGACGCCGCGCGCTCGGCGCAGGTGGCGCGCGCCCTTCGCGACGGAATCGTCAATATTGCGCTAGAGCCGCTCTCGGACCCTGACATCACGTCGCTGCTCTCCGGCGCGGCCGACGGATCGAGAGCGTTAGAGGCGCCCGCGCTTGCACGGATCGTGGAACTCTCCGAAGGCAGTCCGCTCGTCGCCGAAGAGTTGCTTCGCAGCGCGCTGGAAGGCGGGCGTTCCGAAGCGAGCCGGATTCCCGGCTCCGTCGCGGCCAGCATCATCGAGCGCTTGCGCGAGCTGAAGTCGACCGAACAAGAGATGTTGCTGGCGGCTGCCGTGATCGGGCGCGACTTTGATGCCAGCCTTCTTGCGGCGTTGATCGAAGCCCCGGAAGACGCGATTCTGACCGCACTGCGCCGCGCACGAAACCTTCAACTGATCGTCGAGCGCGCGGACCATCCCCCGTTTCGCTTTCGCCATGCGATCACTCGCGAAACGCTCTATCGCGAGCTTCTACATTCCGAAGCGCGTCGTCTGCACGGGCGCATCGCGGCGTTACTCGAGCAATCGTCCGACGCAAACGAAGACGAGGTTGCCTACCATCTCTGGGCCGCGCAGGATGCCGTGCGGGCGATCTCCGCAAACGAAGCGGCCGGAGACCGATTTGCGGCAATGAATGCCTATGGCGATGCCTCGCGCTCCTACGAACGCGCGCTGGATTTCGCGAACGACTACGACCGGGCGCGCTTAGTCGAGAAGGTTTCGTTCGCCCTCAGCCTCGTTGGGGAAATTCATCGAGCTCGCATGTGGTGCCAGCTCGGCGCCCAGGAACTCCGGCGTTCGGGACAAGAGCACGCGTCCTTTTCGTTGATGCTCCGACTCGCCCGGCAGCTCTACGAATCGGGCGACGTCGATCGGGCGCTCGAGACGGTGGAGCTCGTACGCGCCGAGCTTCGCAGCCAAGAGATCGCGGCGATTCACTATCATGCCGCCACGACGCTCGCGGGCATGCTCGCGACCCTTGGTCGCGCGCGCCAAGCGCTGGCGGTGCTCGACGAAGCCGACGGCATCGAAGGCCCGCGAGACGAGGCGGACTGGTTTCGCGCGCACACCGCGCGCGGCAACGCCTTTTCATCGCTTGGCGACTACTCCTCGGCTCGAAGGCACCACGGCGCGGCGCTGGCGATCGCCGAGCGCATCGACAACATCGTCTATCGCGTGCACTCGCTCGGAAACGTTGCTAACGTCTCGGTCCTGAGCGGCGCGCTAACCGAGGCGCAATCCACCTACGCCTACGCAATCGGATTGGCCGAGCGCTACGGCCTTCAACGTAATGCGTCGATGTTGCGCTGCGATGCCGGCCTCGCCTCACTCGATGCCGGCAAGCTGGAATCCGCGCTGCAGGCCTTCCGCGACTCCGTCGAGTCGCGCTCGATCGCGCCGATGTCGTCCGGCTTTGCGTGGGCGCTGGGCCTGCGCCTCCGCGGCCTGATCGACGCCGCCGACATCGATGCCATCGATATCGATAGCGCGGTGCAAACCGCGATACAGCTGGGCGAATCGCAGCTGATTGCAGCGGTGACTGGCGCTGCTGCGCGCACGCTTCTCGAACACGGCGAGATCCGAGGGGCTCGCGCAATCGCCGAAAGGGCGATGGATATCGTCGAGGTCCCCGACCAGGCGTACTGGCTTTGCGATGTCGCGGCCGAGCTTCTTTCCGACCATAAGGTCGCGGCGGCCCGCGCGCTGCTCGAGCAAGTCGCACGCGACGCCGGCAATCCGCTCGCCTCCGCATTCTTGCTTCTGTTTGACGCGCGCCGGAGCGGCGATGTGCCGGCCGCCCTGCGCGCCGCCGATGCTTTCAATTCGCTGGGCTGGAAGATTGAAGAGGCCATCGCCGCAGAGGCAGGCGGCCAAAGCGCCCGGGCCGCCGCCATCTACGAGAGACTCGGCGCCACGCGCGCATCGCGCCGGATACGGACCGGAAGCGTGCAGCGTTTGGAACGGCCGAACCCGTCGGAGCTCACGCGCCGCGAACGCGAAGTCGTCGAACTCGCCGCACGCGGTTACTCAAACAAATCAATCGCTGCGGAGACTGCAATTGGCGAACGCACCGTCGAGACGCACCTCGCGGCCGCCTACCGTAAACTCGGCGTGCGCTCTCGCGCCGAACTCGCGGCTCTAAGATGAAACATACACCGAAGGCCGAACATCATAGCCCCTCTGGGCTCCAGTTCTCAGGAGGCAGGGCATGAACATCTTCCGTTTGACGTCATCCTTGTATTGCGTTGGCGCAGCCCTGATGTTCCTCGCCGGCTGCGGCGAATCTCAGTCGTCGCTCGCGCCGTCAACGTCGGCCCAGAGTTTCCACCTGGCCGTCTCCGTTGGCGGTGTGCTGCTCCCAACCGCCGCAAATCCCGCACGCCTTGCGCGCGCGGCGCAAGGTCCACCGCAGATACCAGCCGGCAAGCGGCGCCGGACCGAGCTTTTCTATTATCTCAGCTATTTGAACGACCTCACGGGTGGAGTTGGCGCTTGGTCGGTCCCACACCTCAAGTTCGTCTACGCTGTCAAGGGCGGCGTCAGTATTCCGGACGGCGAATGCAGCAAGACGGGCGCAGAAACGTTTTGGGTCGCCGACTCCGGTCGCGATGAGCTCGTTGAGTACGATTACGGCGGCAAGCATCCGATCAAGACCTTGTCAACGAACGGAAATGAGCCGACGGGCTGTTCCGTCGATCCCGCGAGTGGGAACATCGCCACCGCTATTATCTCGAACGACGACGTGCTCGTCTGGCTCGGGGGCAACGGAACGCCGACCACGTACACTACCCCGCTGAGCAAGAACTATTTCGTCGGCTATGACGGCAGCGGTAATCTCTTCGTTGATGGGTTCGCCGGTAGCGTCTTCAGGCTTGCCGAGTTACCGAAGAGCGGCAACTCGTTCGAGCCGGTTACACTAGACCAATCGATCGAGTTCCCGGGCAACGTTCAGTGGGATGGCGCCTATCTCGCGATCGGCGATCAAGAGACCAGCGTCGTCTATCAGTTCGCTTGCAGTGGGACGAACTGCACGACGAACGGCAGTACGCTGCTCGATGGCGCGAGCGATTGCGTTCAATTTTGGATTCGCAAAGCAACCCTCGCATGTGGTGACGCCGGCAACGGCGATGCCGCGCTTTGGCATTATCCGGCTGGAGGCTCGCCCTACTCTGTAACGCACCCAGCGGCGGCGCCGCTGGGTAGCGTTATCGTAGCACGGTAAGCTTGACTACACCGGCGGCGCCGTCGCCTCTGGTCCCGGCGTCGCGTTGGGCTTGATGACAATCACGTCGTGCATCCCTTCACCGTAATGGAAGGCGCAGCCGAATAAGTAGATGCCGGCTTTCGAGAGCTTGATCGTCACCGACTTGCCCGGAGAGATAGGTCCGCTGGCGTATCCCTTTCCGAAAACGCCGTTCCCCTGAGCCGAGACCGGGAGATTCGGATTTGCCGGAAATTTCGCTGGCGGCCGTTTGATCTTCTTGACGTAATCGAGCGTGTGCGTGATATCCTTAGAAAGATTCTCGAGCGTAATCTTCGTGCCGGGCGAAAAACCCAGGGCTTGCGAAAAGTTCGATTGCGTGAATCCTCCCAGCGTCGCATTCCAAAAGGAATCCTTTATCGTTCCCAAACCTTCGCTCGGCAGTTCTTCGCCGATCGTATCCGCCGGGAGCGTTGCGGTAATGACGAGATTCTTATCGAAGGAAGGCAGGAGGACCGAACTACCTCCGACCGCACTCGGTGAGCGCTCCCCGGCGCACGCAGCTAGCATGGTAGCGCCTGCGGCGAGCAAGAGAGCTACGATTCGTTTTGACATAGCACCTCCAAAAAGTTTGCGTTCGTTGCGACGAGCGTACCGCGCCGGGATTAAGAAAGTCTAAAGCGCGCCCGAACGCCGGCTAGCGCTCGAGGACCTGGATGTTGTTCTCGTTGTCGTCGTGCCGGGCACGCCATGGTTGAAACGCTGGACGCTAAGGCAGAACCTGGTAGTAGGCGCTCATGCCGGCATCCATATGGTCGGCAACATGGCAATGGAACAGCCAAAGCCCGGGGTCGTCCGGCACCATGTCGACGGTCGACATCTGCGCGGGCATCAGCGTGATAACGTCGGTGCGTTGCCCGTTCCAGAGCACGGTGTTGCCGTGCCAATGGGGCGTGTGGAAATCGAAGCCGTTACCAACGTCAATCACGTACCAGCGTACGCGTTCGCCTTTCTCCATGACGATTTTCGGCCCGTTCGCATAAATATAACCATTGATCGCAAACTTGAAGTTTCCGTCTGCGAATCCTAATCCGGTCAGCGTCGGCGCGCCGTTGGAATCGAGGCCGATGAACTCCGACCGTTTTGACCGCTTGAGTGCCGGATCGTACGTACCGACGTTGTAGTTATAATACCAGCTTTGGTTCTCATTAAATACGCGATAGAGCGTAACGATTTCACGGTCGACGTCTTTGGGCGTTCCGTCCGGTCTCGCCATGCCGCGCGCGGTAACGACGATGGCGCCGACCAAGCCCGAGTCCACGTCCTTCTGCTCGTCAACGTGTGAGTGGTAGAGCCATACCACCGAACTGGGGTCATTGGGCCCGGGCCCGGCGCGCTCGGGAACCTGCCATGTATAGGTATACGTCTGACCGGGCGCAACGGCGCCGCTCATCTTTTCGGCCGCGGAGCCGCCGTCGTTATACGCCATTCCCTCCGAACTCTTCGCGTAAAATACCCCGTGCGGATGAATGCTATACGGGCGCGATGCTTGGTTCTTAAAGATGACCTTGATTACGTCGCCAACCTCAGCATGAATGATCGGACCGAGGATGCCGAGATATGCGTCGTTCGGGAGTCTCGGTTTGAGCGTCCGAAACGTTGCATCCGTGTATTCGCGGTAGATCGCCTTGCGATAAAGGCTGCCAATATGGTCCGTATCGTGGACCGCATAGGGCCGCTCCATTTCGTTGAAAGGCTTGCCGCTGACCTGATTGAGGCCCGTTGGAGCATAGTTCCATGTGATCTCGTCGGCCGCGACGTAGTAAGTTCGGACCGTACCGTCGGCCAAGGCCGCAGCGGATTCGGTAAAACAAAATACAACGACCGCCGCGGCGATGGTGAGCCAGCGCATTTTGATGGACTCCTCCCAGGGAGAGATCCGTAATGCAGCCCCTTACTTCCTTCCTTGACAACCAGACGTCGTTCACAACCCGGCGGTGATCGTCAAGCCCGCGAAGTCAAGGGATTCCCCGTGCGATCAGCACGACGCCGTCACGGACGGCGTCGTGCGTGGGCTTACGTAGATGGTGGTCCCACCCGTAAGTGCCAGGCCCGTGCTCGAACTCATCGCCCAGCGGTTCGAGCGATGCCCCCAGGTCCGAGCTCCGTCACGTGTGGCCTACGGGTTGGTCGCGGCCGTCGTTATGATCGTGGCATAGAAATTGTTGCCATCCCAGTAGCCGTGCGCCACGACTCGCCGGCCTACGGCCACTTTTCCCGTGAACTGGTTGTTCAGCGCGGGAGTGTCGTCAACGACGACCGTCCCGGTGCTTTGCTGAACAGTCACGAGATGACCCTTGACGATGGTTATCGTGCCCTCAACCACGGCGTGGCGCTTCACGCCGCCGGTGCAGGATCCGTTCGGAGTCCAGGTATCTCCCTGCCAGCTGCCGCAGGAGGTGTCGATATACGGCGGGGGACCCTCAGCGGTTTGAGCGTATGCCGCGGCCGACAGTGCCAAGCCGAAGAAAGCGGTTACCATTAAAGAAGTAAGTATTCTCATGCCTTCTTCTTCCCCCGCACGGGCAACTCAACACGGAGCGTGCGCTCGACAGCCCATTTAACCGTCTACGGGCGAGGCCTTACCGCGGATTAAGTACGAGCGTGTCGGCGGCGCTCCGCCTAACGGCGGCGTGACTAAAAGGCAGCGGTTGCAGACGGCCGGCGACCCAGGCGCGCGTAAGATCCGTGTAATGCGGGGAGCCCGGCTGCCCCGACTCGCCGCTTGGAATCGCGATGCCGCCGCGGTCCCAGTCCCCGACGTCCCACACGGCGCGTAAGCTCTGCGCGAATCCCGGCTCTTGCAGGTGAATCGTATACTCGTCACCGGCACCGGGGATCCACGCACCGTTGAGAAACGCGAAGTTCATCGGCGCGAGCGGATGCTCGATCCGCATGCCTCCGGCCTCTCGCCATTCGCGGCGCTGTTCGAACGCAAACGAAAACCAGCCGTCGAGGTCCGATTCGAGGTCGCGCGTAGCGGCGTCGTCGACCCCGCGCAACTCGTTGAGCCGCGCGCTAAACTCCGGAGCACCCCCGAGCACCGCAACTCGAAGCATGTGCTCTAGCGCGGCCGCCTGCGAATCCGGTTCGTAGCGGCCGTTCCACCGGCCGAGCATCGCGAGTATGTCCGCGCGCGACCCTTGCTGGGGATGCGCGCGAACGAATCGCACGACGTCGCGTGCTATCTCCAGATCGATTGGGGAAAGTGTGTCGAGCTGCATCCGCGCAAAATACGCGGCGTCGTACCTCGGACGCAAATGGAGCAACTCCGCAATGCGATGAGCACGGTACGGCGGTTCGAACTGCGCGGACAGACGGTAGGGATAGGCGGAGGTATACGCCTTATTATTCGCAGAGGCGAGGACGATATCGCAAGCCGGATCCTTTCGCGGAAGCTGCGCGAACGGAATCGGTGCGAACGCCATACGCAGATCGCGCGCGGGGTGGACGTAACGTCCCCACGCAGGATCGTCGGGGACTAGGCCGGCGACATGGTAAGCGATCTTGCCGCTGCGATCGGCAAGAATGAAGTTCTGCGGCGAGCCGCGGTAGTTCGCGATGATCCGCAATGCGGCTTTGATATCGCGAGCGCGGTCGAGCGCGAGCACCGTCGCAATCGTCGAGCGCCGTTGCGCGTAGATCGGCCACCGAACGAGGGCTATCGCGGCACTGCCTTCCTCGTTGGGTACCGAGAAGTCACGCGACGTGCGATAGTAGGCCCCACTCGCATCGCCCGCAAAACGCACGCGAAACCGCTCGGTAACCCAGTCTCTCGGGTCGAGGTGCCCGGCTTGGAACACGCCGGTCGTTGCCATCTCGGCGTTCGTCAACGCCCAGGCGAGGTGGTCGTTGTGGCCGAGAAGCACGCCCGGAATCCCGGGAATCGTCGCACCCGCCGCGTGTATGTGCGGTGACTCGATATCGACGACGTACCAAATCCCGGGAATCGTCAAGACGAGGTGCGGGTCGTTTGCGATCAGCGCGTGCCCATCGAGGCTCCGCATCGAACCCGCAGCCCAAGCATTGCTGCCGATCGCCGGTAGGCGCGACCGCACGGCAATTGCCGGAGTACTGCAATTGCTCGGAGGCGCGGATGCAGGCAGCGCATTCGGGAGAGCGTCGATCGTCACGTCGTAGCGGGCATCGGACAACGGGTAGAGCGTATCGAAGCAGCGCGGCCCGCGCTGCCGCCAGACGGCATCGCGCGCGAAGATGTCGTGCCATGAGTCGGCGAGCTCGAGCGAGACCACGATGGAGACCGCGAGGGAGTCCTTCGGCGTCCAAGGCGCGGGCTGGTAGAGAAGCATGCGGAACTCGACCGGCAGCGCCTGCGCTGCCGCGGCCGCATTGACGCCCTCGCTGAATGCGTCGAGCGCGTCACGGTCGTGCGGTGCCATCGCGCGCAACTGGCGCTCGGCGATGCCGTCGATATCGACCGCGCGCTGCACTCGATCCAGTGCCAGCGCTTTCGCACCGAACACCTCCGCGAGCCGGCCGTACGCATAGCGGCGGCTCAAGTCTAGCTGGAAGAGCCGATCCGAGCCCTGCACGTAGCCCTCGGCAAAGAACAGATCGTGCTCGTTCGCGGCCCGGATATGCGGGATGTCGCGTCCGTCGCGCTCGATCGTGACGGAAGCGTGGAGGCCCGTCGCGACGATGCTGCCGCGCGTCACGGCGCTCGGGTGCAGCCCCGCCTCGATATTTGCACCATAGACGCCGGCGCTCGCGAGGAAGCAAATCGCGAACGCCAGCATGTGGCGTTTCAACGCGGCGACGACCGCCAACGGCGGCGTCGGGTCGGCGCTCTGGACGACACGAGGATCGGGTCGCTCGAAGAAACCCACGTTTAACTAGCGCCCGCCGAGACCGTCGCGTGACGGGCTACGACTTCGTGCAGGTCGCCTTGACGGTGAGGACGCGACCGTTGGTTTTCGGCGAACGACGCTGCAAAAGCTCGAGCAGTAGCGCGAGGCCCCGCTTACGCAGATTTACTCAGTATCGACCGGTACGTCGGAGGGGGGCTCGTGCAGGAAACGCGACCGCGAGTACTTCGACGGAATCGCCGTGAACGGTCGCGGCTGCTGCGTGAAATCGAACGCATCATCGATGCTGGTGGCACGCGTGTCCGTATACCCTGCGGAAGTCGACCCGATCGGGGGCAGATTGAACGCTTCCTCGATAAACTTCAAGATGCTGCCGTATTCGTACTGGGTGTGCGAAATGTAGCCTGGCTGACTCGAACTCGTCTCCCTAGCATAGGGCGAGATTATTAGACAAGGCACGCGGATGCCGAGTCCGCGATAATCGAGTATTTTTGGCGCGGCGTTGTCGTACCAGCCGCCCCAATCGTCCCAAACCACGATGATGGCCGTGTGTGGCCAGTACGAGCTTTCGCCGACCGCGTTGACAACCGAGGCGACCCATGAAGGCCCCAAGTCGCTACGTTCGCCCGGGTGATCGGAGTCGGGTTTGCTGGGGCTCACCCAGCTTACCGAAGCCAGATTCCCGCTACCGGGGTCGGTCAAGATTTTGGTTTGCGGCGCGATGATGTCCTTATTCCAGTCCGGACCCTTGCGTACGTACTGCATTGCTTCAAACGGCTCCCACATTCCGGCGTCCAGCAGCTTAGTGGCATAGTATTTCCACGACACGTTATTGGTATCGAGGTCCTGCGCCATCGTCTTCCACTGGGTAAAGCACGGAAACGGTCCCGCCCATGGATGCCGAACGCCGGGCAGGTTAGGCGAGTGTTTGTTCGGTGATACGTATGAGCTTATCGTGCCCTTCGGCGAATCGCAATCGTCGTACTCCCCGTTGGGGAAGTCCACCTCGGCTTGGTTCGGCTTCAAGTCGTCGGTGCCAGCCACGAGGGTCAAGTGGCCGGTAAAGCTGCCGCCAAACTCCGTCGGGAACATCGCATCGGCAAGCACGTATTGACTTGCCATGTCCCAGTAGGGCACGAGCTGGGACTGTTTGACGTACGAGTACGCCTCGTACTGGCCGTTCTTTTCACCAAATTGGTAGAAGCCGTCCATATTTCCGCGGTCCCAGTCGGCGATCGAAGAATACCAGTCGTGCTTCAAGTCGATGTGACTCTCGAAAGTGATCGGTTCGAGCGGCACTTGCGTATCACCGGAGGGGCAGCCGGAGCTTGATTGCCGCGCGAGCCGAGGAATCGAACGCGCTCCGTTGTCGTGCGCCTCGACACACCCGAAAGTCGGCGCGTTCGCGCCCGGGTACCCGGCGAAGAAGTTCTCGAAGCTGCGGTTCTCTTGAATGATGACGACGACGTGAGAGATGTATTTGCTCACGGGGTTCCCCGTTGCAGGGTTCGTCTCAGGAAGAGCGCTCTGCGAGTTGCCTGCCGTGCCGTTGGCTGCGCCACCGCTCGAAGAGCACCCCGTCGCGACGAGGCCGAGCAGCGTAAGAATTAAGAGCGGCTTGGGAACCATTGTATCCTCCGAATCGTACAGCATGCCGGACGCACGATACCCGCTCTTCCAAAGCGGCGGGCAGAAGTCCTACGGAAGCGCTCGGCACGCTCCGCCGACGGCGGCGCGATTCATCAACGAACGGCAGGTCCAACGGTGCGTGATCGCGTCGCCGGGCGAAAGAATATACCGTAGTGGCCAATCGATGAGCCTCCCCGTCCACCGACCAGGTTCGATAGGACTGAGCGGTGCTTAGCCGAAACATCACTAGCTGCCGTAGGCCTTCACGGAGCGAGGACACAAGCAAATGCGATCTCAGGATTTTGGCCGCTACGCGCTATCGAGCTCCGTGGCTGCGGCAATGCTCGCAGGGTGCGGCGGATCGCAGCCGCCAATCGGTGGGCCGGGAGCGATGCCGCAGAGCGCTCTTTCGGCGTCGGGAAGCAGCAGTTCGAAATACGTCAAGCACATCATTGTGATGATTCAAGAGAATCGAAGCTTTGATAACTTCTTCGCGACCTTTCCAAACGCAGACGGAGCAACGACGGGAAAGATGGGAAGTAAGAAGGTCAAGCTTCGGGAGGTGAACCTTTACGACGCATGTGACTGGGGACATTCGTACAAGGGCTTTCTCGCGGACTACGACGGCGGCAAGATGAACGGCTTCGGCCAGGAGGGCGGCGGCGGCCAATGCCCCGGGAAAGCGGGGCACAAAGTCTATGCGTACGTCAACCCCGGGCAGCTCGCACCCGACTGGGACATCGCGACCCAGTACGTGCTCGCGGATCATATGTTCCAAACGCAAGGCAGCGGGAGCTTTACGGCGCACCAAGATTTGATTCGCGGCGGCACAATGATCGACCAAGCGCAAGAACAGAGTCTGGTCGATTTTCCGACGGCCAATCCCTGGGGCTGCGACGCACCCACCACGACCAGAACCTCCTTGCTCGTTTGGACCGGCAAGGAGATCGATCATAAGTACGGCGCCGGCCCGTTTCCGTGCACGAACCAGTTCCCCGGGTCGGGAAGCTACTATCCGACCCTGCGCGATCGGCTCGACGCCGCCAATATTTCGTGGAAATACTACTCGCCGCCGGTGATGAATGGCGAAGGTAAATACTGGAATGCCTTCGATATGATCGCCCCCGTTCGGTATGGCCCGGAATGGACCACAAACGTCACGAAAAACGAGCTGGACGTCTTGACGGATATTTCAAATAACAAGCTGCCGGCAATGTCGTGGGTCATCCCCGATGCCACCAACTCGGACCACCCGGGGAACGGACGCGATACGGGACCCTCGTGGATCGCCGACGTCGTCAATACCGTCGGCGAGAGCCCCTACTGGTCGTCCACTGCGATCATCGTCGTCTGGGACGACTGGGGCGGCTGGTACGACCACGAGCCGCCGCCGTTCTTCGACCATTGGGGCGGACTAGGTTTCCGCGTGCCGATGCTGGTGATCTCGCCGTACGCGCGCGAAACGTCGTCGAGCCAACCCGGCTACATCTCGCACACGCAATACGAGTTCGGAAGCATCATCAAGTTCATCGAGCAGACCTGGGGCCTCGGTTCGTTGGGTACGACCGACCAACGCGCGACGAGCATTCTCGACTGCTTCGATTTCACGCAGCAGCCGCGCTCGTTCATGGCGATCCCGAGCAAGTATCCGACGTCGTACTTCCTGCACGAGCAACCTTCGAACGAGCCGGTCGACACGCAATAGATGCGAAGGCGTTTTATTCTTCGGGAGCAGTAACGCTTGTCGACGACATGGCGGCGCATCAACGGCTATTGAACGATCCCGCTTGCAAGAGAAAGCCGCCTGAGACAACGCATGCAACGAATAGACTGCTTAGAGCGAGTACTATAGTCATCGTTTGGCATTCAGGCAGACATGGTTTGCTGCGGCGACGTGACGCGGAACCTGGGCCGAAGTGGCCTGGTTTGCAGCCTGGTTAGTGCGAGGGAACTAAGACTAGGCGCCGAACCTCCTCAGCCGCATCTGATTGAGTCATCTAGCGCACCACATTCCGCCGTGAAACCATAACGGAGACGATTGGATGTTCATTCGAGTTACGGTGTTTGCTTTTCTTGCCGTTGCTGCCGCGCTTACGGCAGGCTGCGAGACGAGTTCCAACCCGCCACAAGCACCGGGAGAGATGAGATTGTACTCAAGATCCGGTGGCTCTGCGAGTCCTATCCAGCACGTTGTCCTCATGATCCAAGAGAACCGCAGCTTCAACGATTTCTTCGCGACGTATCCGGGAGCCGATGGTACGACCACCGGACAGGCTGAGTCCGATCCCAGTTGCAGCCCACCGATTGACGGCGGCTCGATCGCGCTGACTGAGATGCCCCTCGATCTCTCGCAGGACATGAATCACACGTGGAAGACAGGATACTCGATCGCGTACGACGGCGGAAAGATGGATGCTTTCGACAAGGTCAAGTTTGGAAACGGTGAGGACGAATGCAGCTATCCATACCAGTACACGAATCCCGCGCAGATCCAGCCCTACTGGACCCTCGCCTCTGAGTACACGTTGGCGGAGCATCTATTTACGACGCAAGGCAGCGGCAGCTTCATCGCCCATCAGGACCTCATCCGAGGTGGCACGATTGTCGAACCGAAAAAGGCGATGGTCGACGACCCCACATGCGGCGACTGCTGGTGGGGATGCGACGCCTCTCCGGGAACGATCTCGCACCTGATTACGGAAGCCAACGTGTTCGTCCAGAAAGGTCCGTTCACGTGCTCGAACAAGTTCCGGGACGCCTATCCAACCTTGCGCGATCTCCTCGATGCGAAGAAGATCTCGTGGAAGTACTACGTGCCGCCGTCCAGTCAAATAGACGGTAAGTTATGGAGCGCATTCGATCTCGTCTACCCGGTTCGCTACGGGCCGGAGTGGAAGGCGAATATCTCGTCGCCCGAGACGAACATCCTCGACGACGTTACCAACGGCAAGCTGCCAGCCATGTCGTGGTTGATACCGGAAGGGGCCAACTCTGATCATCCGTACACGAAGCTCGACGGTAAATACGTCGACAACGGCCCCGAGTGGATCGCCACGGTCGTCAATGCGATTGGTGAGAGCTCGTACTGGAACTCGACCGCAATCATCATCGTCTGGGACGACTGGGGCGGTTTCTACGACAACGCGGGAGGGGCGCTAGGTAAATATGCGGGCCCGGGAGAGCGCGTACCGGCTATCATCGTCTCGCCCTTTGCGCGCGCCGGGTATATCTCGACGACTACCTACCAGTTCGGCAGCATCCTGAAGTACATCGAGCAAAACTGGAAGCTCGGCTCCCTAAACACGACGGACAAGAGTTCGAAGAGTATCATCGACTGCTTCAATTACAATCAGTCGCCGATTCAATTCCAGCCAATCAGTTCGAGTTTAGGCAAGTCGTACTTTATGCACGAGAAACACTCGTATCAACCGCCCGATACGGATTGGTAGAGCCTTGTCGTGAGCCCGTTCCTCTATTGCCTATTGCCGCAAGGATTGCGATAGCGTTCGAGGAGATTTGACGCGTCGGGAGTTCGAACGCGTGGTCCGCGAAGCGTTGGAATCCCTTCCAAGGCGGTTCGCCGACCTCGTTGAAAATGTCATCATCGCCGTCGAAGAGGAGCCGACCGCCGAAGACCTCGATACCATCGAAGACGCGGACGACAATTCGGAGCTTCTGGGCATCTACCGCGGCGTGGCGCTTACCGAGCGAACGCACGACATGCCGTTGTTACCGGACGAGATCGCGATATTTCGCGGCCCGATCAACCGCATCGCCTCCACTCGGGAGGAGGCCGTGCGGGAAGTGCGTGAGACCGTTATTCACGAGCTCGGGCACTATTTCGGCCTCCTTGACGAGGAGATGCCGCATTGAACGCGGCGCGCTGCGTTTACGTCCTCACGCAGGTAACGTTGTATTGCTCTTTCCAGGGACCGCCGGATTTATATTCGCCGAGGTCGGTGGTCTTCGTCGCGCTATAGGTGACCGTGTCCCGTATCGGCATGCTCGTGCCTGACGTATTGGAGGCCGTGCCGACCCACACCATCTTCTTTCCGATGGTCGACGACGATTCCGTGCCGTAGGTTCCATCCGAGACGATGAGTGGGCTCCACCACGTCTTCGTCTTGGGCACGTAGACGTTGTACCAAGTGCTATCGAAGTTGGTGCCGACGGAGTGATACATGATGACGCCCGCGTTGGTACGCGTGACGGTCATGGACTGGTGGCTCGGGCCACCCATGGCTGAAGGCATCGTGTTGGTACACGACCAGGTTCCGACCGCCCAATCAAAGCCGTGCGGACCGACCCCAGGCACGGAGGTAGCCATCATCTGAGAGTGTGCCGCGCATGGAACCGCGGCGACAAACGCTGCAAGTACGAATTGCGAAAGAACCTTCTTCATAGTTTCCCTTTCCGAGCGTAGCAGTGAGGCCGGATCGCCCCGGCCCACGAGCTTGCCTGTTTGGCCGAGTTTTCGGGCGCCCCTGCAGGAAAGCGCCCGCCTGAACTTGGCGCGTCAACTCGCAGTTGGAGATGCTGAAGATGGAGTTCTTGCATGCGCCGGCTCGGGAACCGAGTCGAGCGCGCACGCCAGATCGGCTACAAGGTCCTCGACCTCTTCGATGCCGACCGAGAGCCGCAGCAGATCGTCGGTAATATCGAGTTGCGCGCGCTGTTGGGGCGTGAGCGAACCGTGCGTCATCCTTGCGGGGCTGCAGATCAGCGATTCGACTCCGCCCAATGAAACCGCGAGTGCGAAGATGGAGGTCGAGGTTGCGATTGCGCGCGCGCGCTCGGCGCCGCCCTTTGGACGGAACGAAACGATGCCGCCGAATCCGCGCATTTGCCGCTTTGCGAGCTCGTGTTGCGGATGCGCGGCAAGTCCCGGATAGTAGACCTCGGCGACGTCATCCCGTCCGACGAGAAACTCCGCAATAACCTGCGCGTTTCTCGAATGCGCGCGCATCCGCAAGCCGAGGGTCTTCGCTCCGCGCATGGTGAGATAAGCATCCCACGGCCCGGGGACCGCGCCCACGCAGTTCTGATGATAGGCGACCTGCGCGGCGATCTCGCGATCGTTCGTGATGACTGCACCGCCGATAACGTCGCTGTGTCCACCGATGTATTTCGTCGTCGAATGAACGACCATGTCCGCTCCCAACGCAAGCGGCTGCTGCAGAAAGGGCGACGCAAACGTATTGTCGGCCACGATCAGAGTGCCGGGCGGCCGCAGTCGCGCGAGCGCCTCGAGATCGCACAACCGCAGCAGCGGATTGCTCGGCGTCTCGAGCCAGAGTAGCCGCGTATTCGGCCTCGCCGCCGCCCAGGTTTTGCGAGCGTCGCTCGTATCGACGAACGTCACGTCGATTCCGTAGCGCGAGAGGACCGTCGTAAATAGGCGATGCGTGCCGCCATAGATGTCGCGCGTTGCGATGATATGGTCGCCACAGGAGAGCAACGACGTCGCGCCGGCCACGGCGGCCATGCCTGAAGCAAAGGCCGAAGCAAACGCGCCCCCCTCGAGTGCGGCGAGCTGACGCTCCATCGCGCAACGCGTCGGATTTACGGTTCGCGAATAATCGAAGCCCTTCGTCACGCCGATTTCGGGCAGCGTGAACGTCGCCGTTTGATAGACGGGGACGATCGTCGCTCCCGTTGCGGGACACGCCTCCTGCCCGCTCCAAACCGCTCGCGTCGAGAATCCGAGCGGCGAAGAGTGGTTCCCACCTCCGTTCGACATCAGTTGCTCCGGACAACCGCCGCAGCGGGCGTTCTTATAACGGGTTCTAAGATTGCTCGCAGCGCGTGCGGCTCGGCCAAGAATGCGTCGTGACCGTGAAGCGATCGAAACTCGAGATACCGCGCGTCGAAGCCGCTCAGCGCAAACCGTTGCGCGGCCGCTCGCACGTCCTGCGAGCGAAACAGCCAATCCGACGTGATTCCAACGAACGTCAGCCTCGGCATGCTCGCGCTTCCATTTACGACCCAGTCTCCGGCGTCGCGCACGTCGAAGGAGTCCATCGCCTTTGTGAGCGTGGCGTAGCTGGCGGCGTCCATGCGAGCTTCGAATAGATCCGCCTGGCGTTCGAGGTAGCCCTCAACGTCGAAGCACGCTTTTCCACCGCGATCGCTGCGGCGGCCGTGACGCTCGTTGAAGAGCTCCTCGCTCTTATACGAGAGCATCGCAAGCTTGCGCGCGAGACGCAGACCGCGCACCGGATCGAGAGCGAGCGCTTCCCGCTGCAGCGCGTTGAGTGCGATGCCCATCGCGCTGTGATGATCGTGCGCGCCGACCATTACCGCGTTGCCGATCCGTTGCGGCGCAGCGAGCGCCCACTGCAGCGCGCGCATGCCGCCCAGCGAGCCGCCGATGGCGAGCTCGACGCGCTCGAATCCGAGCTCGCGCACGGCAAGCATTTCGGCGCGCACGATATCGCGAACGGTGATCTGCTGCGAGGTTCTCGTCGAGCCGTAACAACTCCCCAGCGCATTGATTCCGACGACGCACCACTCGCGCGGGTCAAAGAGCGCGCCTTCGCCAACGATGCCCGGCCACCAGTCGGCCGCGCGGCTCGAACCGGTCAGCGCGTGTTCCACCAGAACGACGTTTGAGCCGTCAGCGGCCGGGGTGCCGTAAAGGGTGACGCGTTGCTCGACGGCCGCGAGCGTTTGTCCGCAGTCGAGCCGCAGTGCGCCAATAGCCACCGTCTCCTCGCGCATCAGGCGTTTACTAGGACCTGAATCGAAACGTTGCTTAACGCATCGTCCCAGATTGCAAAGTTGGGAAGTTCGACGGTTCGGGAAAGCCGGTCGAAGAACGGCTCGATACGGCTTACCGTTTCGAGCGACTGCGAGCGGCCGCGCAGATCGAAGCCGCGGCCCTGGCCGAGCGCGTGCAAGATCGTGACGACGTCACCGAGCACCGCCGAACCGGTTGCGGCGCCCCCCGCACCAGTGCCGCGCAATACGAGCCGGCCGGCGTCGCGCGCAACGACCTGCACGACGTTCTCGGCGTCCGCAGTGCGCGCGAAGTCGTGGCTCTCCGCGACGAGAAGCGGCGCAACCTCGGCCAAAACGCCGTCGGGCGTACGCCGGACCGCCGCGACCTGACGAATTCTGCAATCCCAGCATACGGGCACGCGCCACGTCGCGCTGCGTCACGGCCGAAATTCCAGTTCGCGCAACGCGCGGAGAGATCACCGCAAGGCCAAAGGCGAGCTGCGCGATTACGGCAACCTTGTGCGCCGCATCGATCCCCTCGACGTCGTTGCCGGGATCGGCTTCGGCGTACCCGAGCCGTTGCGCTCGAGCCAGCGACTCGTCGAAGTCGGCGCCTTCTTCCATGGCCGAGAGGATCGCCGTGCAGGTGCCGTTGACGACGCCCGCGACCGAGAGAATCTCGTCTCCCGCCAGCGCGTCGCCAAGCGTTCGCACGATCGGAATTGCACCGGCGACGGCGCCTTCGAAGCGCAACGCAGCGCGGCGCGATGCCGCCAGCGCTTGCAGTCGCGGCCCATGCTCGCCAAGCAAATCCTTATTAGCCGTGACGACGTGCCGTCCGCGCTCGAGCGCGCGCTCGACCAGCTCGGCGGCATCGGTCGTTCCGCCGATGACCTCGATAACGAGATCGACGTGCGGATCGTCGACGACGGAGCGAGCGTCGCGTGTGAAGAGACGGCGTTCGAGCGCGCTCGAACGCCTCTTGAGTGAATCTTGAATCGCAATCGCGCGAAGCTCGTAGCGGACGCCGCTGCGGCGCTCGATGATCTCGCGGTCGCGTTGCAGACGATCGGCTACGTTTGAGCCGACCGTTCCGCACCCGAGCAGTCCGACCCCGACGGTCGTTTTCATATTTCCCGGCCTCCTGTTGCGATGGGAAAGCGAGGATAAACGCGCGCCCCCCGCCGTGGTGGCGAGGGGCGCGAGAAGCATTCTTGATTTCCGGACTTAACTTGCGAGCTTCACGACGACCCTGCCACATGCATACGCATGCCGCACATCGAGAACATCATCATGCTACTCGCCAATTGAGACATGGGCCGAAGATTACCATCTGAGCGGGCCGCTGTCAAGGAAATGCAAGAACTGGCACGGCGGTGGGTATAACGCCTAAATGAAAATTGCAGTTTTTGGCTCGGATGCTCGCGCGGTCGCCATCGGCAAGCTGCTGGTCGATGCCGGATACCGCGTCTGCTTTGGCGATGCGGCCGGAGCAAGTCAGGCGGAGGCGGCCGCGCGCCAGGCGGAGGCTGTCGCCGACACGCCCTACAACGACGCGACGTCGTGCGAGATGTTGATTTTCGCTGGCTCCCGCGCCGATCTCGACGGACTGCTGACGGCCGCGGGCTGTATTTCGCCCGACGCGGTGGTCGTCGACGCGATGGAAGGTACGGATGGAGACGGGACCGATCTCCTCGCCCACAAACTCGATACGCATCGCGTCATCCGCGCCCTGATCGTAGCGCCGCAGGTCAATGCCAACATTCCGTACTGCGGCGACGACGCCGACGCCATGACCCTCTTCGAGGAGGTCTTCCGCACCGCGGGGTGTCTGACGGCCTATCGCGGTCCTCTCGCCAAGGCCGGCGAGATCACCATTCCGGGCGTCGGCGAGACGGGCGAAGCGTCGTTCAAAACGGTCAAATCGGCGAACACCGTCAGCACGTAGGCGCGAGGCAGGCTCCGCCTGCCCACCGGCAAACGCTTTGTCGCCAAATCGATGGCGTTCGCCGTTGCCCGTTACGAAGTGCCCGTAGCCGAGCCGTATCGGCTCGATCTTACCGTGAGCGTGCTGCGGCGCTTGTCAACAAATCTCGTGGACGTGCTCACGCCGGAAGGCGTCTATCTGCGCGTGCTGGGGAAGGAGCGGCAGCCGACGCTGCTCCGCGTTTCTTCCCAAAAGCCGGGCACGCTCTTCGTAACACTCGAGGGCGAACGCCGCGGCCACCGGCGCGCCCTCGAAACGGTGCACCGAATGCTCGGCACCGACCGCACGCTCGGAGAGTTCGACCGGGGCGCCGCGCGCATTCCATGGCTACAGCCCCTCGCGCTACGCATGCGGGGCGTCAAGCCGCCGCGCTACCCGACGCTGTGGGAAGCCTGCGTGAATGCAATCGTTTTCCAGCAGGTCAGTATTCACGCGGCCAGCGCCATCCTGCGACGCTACGTCGTTACCCTCGGATCGCCAATCGAGTTGCGTGATGGACCTGCAATGCACGCGTTCCCGGACGCCGAGGCCACGCTTCGCGCAAAGGATGACGTGCTTCGTGCCGCCGGCTTGAGCGCCAACAAAGTCGCGGCGCTACGCTGCGTCGCCGAGACCCTCGTCTCCGGAACGCTCGACGTGCGAATGTTGGAAGAGCGTTCCAGCGTTGAGGCGGCGGCAATGCTTCGCTCGATCAAGGGCATAGGACCATGGACGGCAACGGTCGTCCTATTGCGCGGACTCGGCCGGCTCGACGTGTTTCCAATGAACGACTCCGGGGTCGCCCGCGGTTTTGCCCTCGTGGGCGGCTCACCGCCGGAGATCGAGCACGTGCTCGACGTACTCGGATCGCAGCGAGGAATGCTCTACTATCATCTCTTGCTCGCCCGGCTCGAAGCTCGCGGTGAGCTCGGTCCGGCTTCGAACTACGTGCCGTAGCGCCGTTGACGTAGCGCGTAGTCGTCGAGCGCCGCCTGAAGCTCGACTTCGCCAAAATCCGGCCAGTACGTCTCGGTCGCCCAAAACTCCGCGTAGGCGGCTTGAAACAACAGGAAGTTCGACAGGCGCAACTCGCCGCCGGTTCGGATGACCAGATCGGGATCGGGGAGGCCCGCAGTGTACAGCCGGCTTTCGACGGCGTGCTCGTCGATTGAGTCCACGTCGCGCAGTCCGGCATTTACCTCGCGAACTAACTCGCGGACGGCGTCGCCGATCTCGCGTCGCCCTCCGTAGTCGATCGCGAGATTGAGCGTCACCGTGTCGTTGCCGGCGGTCTTCGCGACGAGTTCGGCAAGCGCGCCGCGCGCCGCGGCGGGAAGCCGGTCGCCTCGCCCGCAGAGCCGAACGCGTACGCCCTCGCGTGCGAGCGTGCGCAGTTCGCCGCTCGCAGCCGCTATGCACAGGCCCATCAGCAGTTCGACTTCGCCGCTCGGGCGTTTCCAGTTTTCCTCAGAAAAAGCAAATGCCGTCACGATCCGAATTTTCGCTTGCCGCGCGGCCCGCAGCGTGCGACGCAGGGCCGCGACACCACGTTGGTAACCGTACGCGATAGGAAGCTTTCGTTCGCGCGCCCACCGCCGATTGCCGTCCATGATAATCGCAACGTGATGCGGAATCACGTCGTCGCCAGCTTGGGTCTCGTAACCGAGGTCACCGACCGTTCGTGCACGTCGCGCACGACCGACTCCAGCTCGTCGACGTATGCGAGAAAACGTTCGCGCCCTCGTTTGCTGATGCGATAGACCGTTGACGGACGGCCGGCTCCCCGTTGCTTATCCGTCGCCACGATCCCGACTTCGGCGAGGGCGTGAAGGTGTCGATTGAGGTTGCCGTCGGTTAAATCGCACGCGCTCTGAAGCTCGGTAAAGCTTAGTCCGTCGGGATGCGCGATCAAACACGTGCAGATCGCGAGCCTTCCTCGCTCGTGAAAGATTCGCTCGAGCCCTGCGTAGGCAAACGGCGCTTGTGGTGACGTACTCACGAAGCGCGATCGAGCCAGATCAGATAGCCGATGGCGAGTTGGCCTGCTCCGAATCCAATCGGCATCACCCACCAAGCCAGCGAAACGGCATCGAACGGGGTAACCAGAAATACCATGGCGAGCAGCGCAAATCCAATCGTTACAGCAAACGTCGAAGCCGGGAGCGCGCCGCGTGAAGCAAAGAGTCCGATCGCATAAAACGCGAACCAGGTCCCCGGAAGCAGCGCGAATGCCGAATGCCCGACGAGCGCAAAGGTAAGCGCGCCGCCCAAGACGATGCTCGGTGCGATGGACAGCGCGGCGGTGCGAAAACGACTGCGCGCGCCGGGTGCGCGGTGCTCGAGGAGCCACACGGCTACGGCGCCGTAGTTGAGCGCCAGCGCGACCGCTAAACACGACAGCCAGATCGTGAGATAGGCACGCAATGCCTCCGAGGTTACCGGCATCGGTGCGATTCGCAGTTGAAGGAACGCCGCGATAAACGCTGCGAGGCCGCTACCCGCGGCGGCAAGACCGGAATAGCCTTCGAAGCGCTGCAGCGCAGCGAGCCGGTCGCGGACCTCCGCAAGATCGGAAAGGGCTCGCTGAAGTTCCATTAGTTACTTTGTATCACAAAGTTGCCCTCTCCACAAGAGCGAGCGCCCAGAAAACCGTCCTTCGTCCTTCGTCCTTCGACAGGCTCAGGATGACATCGCTCAGGATGACATCGCTCAGGATGACATTGGGAGTCCAAACTCCTTAGTGCCCGCGCGAAGCGCAGTCCCCTGCGGCGCGAAGCGCCGAGTCGAAGGGTCAGGAAGACGTAGCTACTGGGAGACGCTCACGGCGACCGGATAGCTGATCCCGTGGCTCATCGAGCCCTCAAACGTGAGATCGGACGCGGCATAAACCGAGACTCCGCTTGGGCACGAGTTGGTCACGAATAGGCTGCCCGTCGCGCTAAGGGTCATCGCGCTCGGGCATTGGATGCCGTCCGACTGTACCGCGACGCGTTTCAGCGTCGTTTCATCGTACGCGCTCAGGCTATTTTTTGCATAGTCGAGGACGTACAGGTCGCCCGAACTCGAGATAATGGCGATCGGTTTGGCCAGCCCTTTCGTGATCTGTCGCGGGTGGTTCCGCTTGAGGAACGGATAAATCGTGATCGACTTGCCTCGCTGATTGGCCACGTAGAGGTTGTTGGCCGAATCCATCGCCAGCGAGCCCGGCCCCGCCAGGTTTTGTTTGAAGGTTAGCATCGGCTTGCTCTTACCCGGCGCATACACGGTGACCGTGTTGGTGTCGAAGTTCGCAACGTAGAGGTTGCGGCTGCTGTCGAATGCGAGCGCCTCGGGCCCGCGAACTCCCTGCGTGAGCGTTTCCGCGGGTGACGTCGATCCTCGCGCGTAGACGGTGACCGTATCTCCGCCATTATTTGCGACGTACAGCTTGCCCGAACGATCGATCGCCAAGGCAAACGGCCCGTAGATGCCGTTGACGATTACGCGAGCCGGCTGGCTGCTACCAGGTGAATAGACCGATACCGAGCTGGTCAGGCTGCCGCTGGGGGTTCCGTAGTTGCCGACATACAGGTTTCCCGGTTTATCGACCGTCAGCGAGTTAGGATAGGAGATGCCGCTCGAGATCGTGCGGCCTGGTGACTTCTTGCCGGGCGCGAAAACCGAAATCGTACTTGCGTAATAGTTTGCGACGTACAACGTGCCGCTCGTCAAGGGAACCGAAAGGCTTCCAGCTTGCGGACCGGTACGAGCGAGCGACGCGCTCGGCGGGATTCCCGAGTCTTTGCCCGCGGAACACGCAACAAGCAGTGAGGTGAGGAGTAGTCCCCGGCAAAAAAACCCGCAGCGCGGCATTCATAGCCCTTTCTTGACCGAAACGATAATAAGCGAAAACAGTGGCGAACCTTCGCCGCAACGGGGAGGTCCGCCTAGACGTACGCCACAACGGCCACCGACGCGGCGGCGGTAACGACGTCTTCCAGCAGTCCCGCCGGCACGCGCCCGATCAGTGTGATTGCCCGCGAACGGATAGCCAGTCCGACGTAAGCCCCGATAATGGCGGCCGCGGCGGCGGCGAGCACCGCGCCCGCGAGGGGGGTGCTGTGCAGCGATGCCACCGTCCAGCCGCAAAAGGCTCCGCTGCACCCCCGCGCGATCAAGCCCGCCGGGCGCGTTCGCGCAGGGGCTTTGGGATAAAGGTCGCCGGCGTATTCGAGCAGCGCGAGTACGCCTAGGGCATATGCCAACGGCGTATCGCGGCGCATCAGCCACAAGACGGCCGGAGCCGTGAACGTGCGCAACCCGGCAAGAAATCCCAGGAGGATTGCGACGAGCATCCCGGCTAGCTCCTAACGAAGTCGAGCAGAAGAAACCCCGGTTCGTGGCCAAATTGCCAAAGCCTCGCCTATTCCAGGAATGCCGGCGCGGTATGAAGCGCTCCGGCTCCGTTCCTCCAGAGCGCGTATTGCAGCGGCTGTTTTGAGTTCATCGAGGCGGCGCCAATCTCGCCCTGCGGGTCGATTGCAATAACGCAATACATCTCCTCGCGCAGGTTCGGCGCGCTCCTCGCCATGAGGCGCATGAGATCGTCGCACGCTTCTTGCGGATGCGCCCCCTGCGCCATGCGCCGCACGATGAAGACGGACGTACAGTAGTTTGCCATCACGTCCCCGTTGCCGGTTGCGGCTGCGGCGCCGGTAGCGTCGGCGTAGTAACCGCAGCCGACGAGCGGAGAATCGGCAACCCGCCCGGGGATCTTCCACGCCAGGCCGCTGGTTGAGCAGCCGGCAACGACTCCGCCCCGGCCGTCGACGCCGAGCATGCCGATCGTATCGTGATTGCGACCGTCGATCCAAAACGTTTCGTGCCTCGGCGTATTCCTCCACCGCAGCCACTCTTCCAAGCTCTTGGGTGTGAGCAGTTGCTGCGGCGTGAAACCCATCTCGATTGCAAAGCGCAACGCACCGTCACCCGCCATCGTCGTGTGACGCGTCTTCTCCATCACGAGCCGCGCAACCGAAATCGGGTTCTTGATTTTGTGAAGGTTGCAGACCGACCCGGCGCGATGCGCCCTGCCGTCCATGATGCCCGCGTCGAGCTCGACTTCGCCTTCCGCGTTCGGCAAACCGCCGTATCCAACGCTGGTCACGTTGGGATCATCCTCGACGACGTTGATGCCTTTTTCGACTGCATCGAGCAGCGAGCCGCCGCCGGCAACGATCTCGCCGGCCCGTCGGTTTGCTTCGACGCCGAAATCCCACGTAGATAAGAAGACCGCACCGTCGTTGCGCGTTTGCGGCAAAGCCGGCGACGCGGTGCTTAGCGTGGCGGTGGCCGCGCCGGCAGCGAAAAGAAAGCCTCGTCGATCGATTGGTTCCATAGCTAGCTCCTGTAGTCAAGCCGAATGGGCGCCTTCTCGATGGCGCACCGCTGCTCCGGTCTGGGCCGACGCAATCCGGAGGGCGTCGGGCAAGCAAGGGCGTACGTCTTACCAGGCGCGGGAGCCGCGCTTTACTTCTCGCGCTTTACTTTAGAAGAGGAGCCTCTCGTGAAATATTTGCCCCGCTGTATCGCAGCACTTTTTGCATTTGGTCTCATCGCCTTGAGCGCCGGCCCAGCGCCCGCGCAACAAACTCCCGCGTGGCACGGCGGCGGTCAAAACCTTACCGGGCAGTACTCCGGATCGGTCAGCGATAGCGTTCTGGGATCGGGCACGGCCGTCGCTAATTTCGTTGGCGCGGGCGGCGGTCTCGGCGGCTATTTCGTCTTCACGTTCGGAAGCGCGAACTATGATAACCCCACGATCGCGGCCGGCGGGCGCAACGATCTGCAGGCCGACGGATACCGGGGCGGCCACGGCGACGTATTCGGCGCCTTCGAATCCACGATCGCCAGCACGGCCTGTGAGTTTTACTACTCCGCCTCGTACCGGTCGTCGGACAACGAGCTCACTGGCAGCTACAAAGCAGTAAATGGATGCTCGGGCCAAACCGGCACCTTCACGCTGACCCAGCAGTGTTACTACAGCAGCGGTAGAGAGCATAGCGTGCGACGCGAGGGCGGCGGCTTAACCCATTGCTAACGTTTCCCTGCGGAGGGGTCAGACTGACGACGCGAGGGCGGTCGCACGAGCGATCGCCTCTTCTTCGCCCATGGCCGCCCCTGCCTCAAAGAGCTCTGCCAACTGCGCATCGGCGAACCGCCTTTTAAGCGCATCCACAAGGCACTTGACTATCGCGAGATCGTATTGGATCCTTTGCCAGCCGGCTGCGTGAAGCCGTTCCTCGGCGTATCCGATAAGGACGGCTGCTTCAGCTGCACTACGTTCAGCCCCCAAAGCGGCGATGTAAGAAATCGCAAACAGCATTTCGATAGGTTGACGAAACTTCGCTGCCAACGCAAACGCTTCGCGTGCGGCCGGCCCGGCTTTAGCGTTGTCGCCTATGGCCAAGTAACAGGCGACCAGTTCGCCAACGACCGATACCACGAGCTCGTCATCGGCAAGCGGCCTCGCCTCGTTGAGTCGTTTCGCAGCCTCATCATAGTTTCCGACTTCGGCCTCGAATTGCCCCGACCACGTCAACGCTCGTGCCGTCTCATCGTCGCGGCCTAGCGATCGATAAATCGCAACGCTTTCGGCATACGTTCCCCGGACGCGCTCCACGCCTTCGATCAAGAAACTGCGCGCACATCGTCGTAGCACATCTGCGAGCAGTCGGCGATCACCAATCTCGCGCGCGAGCGCCAATGCTTCCTCCGCCGCCGCCTTGGCATCACCTAATTCCCTTTCGCGAGCATTCTGATGAGCGATTTGCGAGAGCGCGCGAGCCAACCCCCGGTTGTCGCCGGCTTGGCGATAGAGCGATGCGGCCGCCAGCGCCTGCGCGAGAGCATTTTTCGTGTCACCCTGGTTGTTGTACAGCATCGAGAGCGTATATCGCAGGCGCGCCTCAATGTCCGGCGGCAACAATTGGCCGCCTCGCAGCGTTCGCTCGCACCACTGCGTGCCTTCACTCAAAAGCGAAAGCCGTAAAAAGACCGGCGAGGTATTGCCCGCGATCGCGGCGCCGAGCTCGAGATCGTGCTTCTCGCCGGTCGTCCAGCTGAGCGCGGCGCGAAAGTTCGCCAGCTCGTTTTCCGATCGCGCCAGCCAATCGCGACCGGGGTTCGTGTCCCACTCTTCATAACCGTCACGGGCGATCGCCGCGTAGACTTGCGCGTGGCGCTGCGAAGCGCCCTGGGTTTCGCCGATTTCCTCGAGTTTCTCGCGCGCAAACTGACGAATCGGTTCGAGCAAGCGATAGCGGGCATCCGCCTCTTGCACGTCCATAACGAACAAAGACTTGTCGACAAGCGACGAGACGAGATCGATCGTGCCGACGTCGTCGGTGCCGCAGAGCGCGATCGCGCTTTCGAGCGTGAACCCTCCCATGCAAGGCGCGCAGCGTCGCATGAAATCCTGCTCTTCGGGCGTTAGGAGATTGTAGCTCCAATCGATCAGCGCGCGCATGGTTTGCTGGCGCGGTTGGCGGTCGCGCCCGCCTGAGAGCACGCGCAGTTCTAGGTGCTCGGAGAGTTTTTCGACCGGGATCGTTCGCACGCGCGCCGCGGCGAGCTCGATCGCGAGCGCAATCCCGTCGAGCCGCCGGCAAATGTCTTCGACGAGCGGTCTCTTCGTCTGGGCCGCGAAACCCCGAGCCGCCGCCCCGGCGCGTTCGTTGAAGAGCTGCACCGCCAGATCGAGATCGAGCCCGGCGATATGATAGACGTTTTCGCCGCCGATGTTGAGCGGTTCGCGGCTCGTCGTTAGAACCGTAACGTAGCGGCAATGACTTATTATCGCTGCCACAACGCGCGCGGCTTCGTCGATCAAATGCTCGCAGTTGTCGAGAACCAACAGCAGCTCCCGGTCTTCAAGAAACTTGAGAAGCACCTCGAGCGGCGCGACCCCTTTCGCCTGATCGACGCCGAGCACGGAGAGCACGACGCTGAGCACGAGCGCTCCGTCGGAGATCGAAGCGAGGTCGACGAACCAGGTGCCGTCTTTTCCATCGTTAAGCGCGGCTGCGGCCACCTCGAACGCCAGGCGGGTCTTTCCCATACCGCCGGCACCGACGATCGTGACGAGGGCTTCGGTTTCGAGAAGCCGCTGGATCCGAAGAACGTCCTGCTGCCTCCCGACGAAGCTGGTCGTTTGCAGCGGAAGATTGTTGGGCGGCGTTTCGAGCGCGCGCAGGGCCTTGAACTCCGTGCGCAGCTCCGCCCCAATCGCCTGAAAGACGCGCTCGGGCGCTTTGAGGTCGCGCAGCGCGATCGTGCCGAGTTGGCGCAGCGTTATGCCCGCCGGAAGGCTGCCCGTTACGAGATCGGCAGCGTCTCCCGAGACCAGAATCTGGCCGCCGTGACCGGCCGATAGCAGGCGCGCCACACGGTTGACCGTCGTGCCGAAATAATCGCCGGAGCGCTCGTCGGCCTCCCCCGCCGCAACCGCCATCCGAACGCGCAGTTCGTCCACATCGTCGAAGTTCTCGCGGCCAAAGCGTCGCTGCGAATCGACCGCGGCTTCGAGTGCCTCACCGACGCTCCAGAACGCGGCGCAAAAGGCATCGCCGATCGTCTTAAAGACGTATCCTCGGCGCCGCTCGATCTCGGACCGCACGATCTCGTCATGCCGTCGCACGGCATCGCGCATGGCGTCGGCGTGGGCCTCCCACCGTCGCGTGCTTCCCTCGATGTCAGAGAATAAGAATGCGACGGTGCCCGAAGGAAGAGTCCGGCTCTGCGCCAGGCGGCTGGCCTAACCGTCTTTTCGCTTATGCCGCGTCAGGCTCGTTATTGGAACAACCTGCTTGGAGAGCACGGCGACAAGCTCCGCGCGACTCTTGACGTCGAAGGTTTGGAAGAGCTGCGCGAGTTGATTGCGGACGGTGTGCGGGCTGCGTCCAAGCTTCTTGGCAATGTCCGCATTACGCTGGCCCTCGCGCAGCAACGCGAGCACTTCGCGCTTCGCGGGTGGAATGCGCTCGAGCGGAACGACGGTCGACATTTTTGAATCGGAGATTCGGCGCGCAATCCAACTGTTCGGCCAGGGCGCGATCTTACGGGCTGCTCGCTCCAGCCAACGCTTGTCGTGCGTCGCTTCGTAAAGGCCCATCGCGCACAACGCCGCTCGCCACCCGTAGTTAAAGTCTTCGAAGATCGACCACGCTTCCGTAAGCGCAGTTTTTCCTTCTTCCGTGTCGCCGAGCCGAAGCCAGGCGATGCCCTGCGAGTAGCTCTCGAAACCGCGAACGCGAGGATCGCTTCCGTACGAGAACATCGGGGTGACCGATGACTTAAGCGAGCGAAAACGCGCTAAATATTGTTCTGCCACCGCGGGGTTTTCATAGGCGTGCAGCTCGGCGAGAACCAGCAATGCCTCGCGCTCTTCGCCGGTCACTTCATTCCACGAGACCCGTTGGGCGATGTCGCTGGCCTCCTGCAGTTGTTCGGCGGAAAACGCCGCTTCGCCGGTATTCCGCGCGAGCAGCGCCCGATCCAAATAGCACAGGACGCTCCAGTGCTCGGACGGCGCCAGTTTGCCGGCCTTCTTGAAGGAACCGAAAGCCGCTAGGTCATTACCCTGCAACTCGTCGACCGCCGCCAGGAATCGGGTAACTTGAAAATGTTCGAGCGCGAGCCCGGTCGTCCAGGGCAGCGCATTGTAGATCTGGCGAACGCGTTCGGCCACATCGTGCAGCGGCATTTCCCGGCACAACAGGGCAAGCGTGAGCAGAGCGTTCCCGCGGAGATACTCGTCAGGCATTTCCGAGCCGTCGAGCTCGTCGAGCGCCTTTTCCAGCTCTTCGACCTGCAGGAGCACGTCGCTGCGCCGCAACGCAATCCACGAGAGCATGATGTGGGCGCGGGCGCGATTGTTTGGATCGTTCGACCGCAGTTGGACCGTGGTGGCCTCTTCGGCGGTGCGATGATCGTGCTGCATCCAGGCGATCGCGGCCGTGTAGAAGTACGCTTCGTCGTAGAGCGAATCACCAGGCATTAAATCGTCTAGGGCACGATTGATCAGCCGCTGTCCCGCTACGTAGTCGCTCGTGTATCCCAAAGCGGCACCCAGAAAGACGTCGCGGGCAACACGAAGCCGGCCCGAATCTTCGGGGAAATCCGAAAGCGAGCCGATGATATCGAAAAATCGGCGCTCGCGCGAGGCTAGCCTCGCACCCGCGATAATACCATCGGGCGTGTCGCAGCCGTCAATGAGTTGATGGCAACGGTCAAAGTCTGCCGCTTTAAGCGAATCTTCGAACTCCGCGTTATCGAACGTCGGGTAGAGTCGAACGTTTGTCTGCATCGGTTCCGATCTGCCAGTTGAGGCACGGGTAATGGGCCCGGCACTTCCCGTTCAAGTCGGGCCCTTTCTATGGTACCTTCGTACCGGCCTTCGGGCAATGATTTTTTCCCCAACGCCGGCGCGACGGGAGTTTAAAGAATCGAGCCGCCTACCGACGACGGGATCGAGCCGCCGACCGACGACGGGATCGAGCCGCCCACCGACGAGGGGATCGAGCCGCCCACCGACGACGGGATCGAGCCGCCCACCGACGACGGGATCGAGCCGCCTACCGACGACGGGATCGAGCCGCCCACCGACGACGGGATCGAGCCGCCCACCGACGACGGGATCGAGCCGCCTACCGACGACGGGATCGAGCCGCCTACTGACGACGGGATCGAGCCGCCCACCGACGACGGGATCGAGCCGCCTACCGACGACGGGATCGAGCCGCCCACCGACGACGGGATCGAGCCGCCTACCGACGACGGGATCGAGCCGCCCACCGACGACGGGATCGAGCCGCCTACCGACGACGGGATCGAGCCGCCTACCGATAACCGGGTCGGGCGGTGCAGCGACGACGGGATCGAGCCGCCCACCGACGACGGGATCGAGCCGCCTACCGACGATGGGATCGAGCCGCCCACCGAGTTGTGGGATACGCGCAGGACGTGGGCAGCCTGATTTGCGCTGGGCAACAGGGAGCTGCCGGGCAGATTTCCAGAGGCACAACCGCCCAGGACTAAGGCCGGCGCCGCTAATGTGGTGGCGAGTAAGATCGCACGCATCGTTTAATTATTTCCCTTCGGCGCCGGAAGGCGCTAGGAGGCTAGGAGAGTAGTACGAATATACTAGTACGAAATCGCCTCAGAAGATAGGTCTGGCAAATCATGCACTTTCTCAACCAGCCAGGCGGATCAGATGCCGCTTAGGGTACGAACAAGGGGGGCGCAAGCTCCCTTACGAAAATCGCCTCAGAAGATAGGTCTGGTAAATTATGCACATTCTCAACCAAGCCAGGCGGGGAGTCGGATACCGGGTAGGCACGAACGAGGGGGGCGAAAGCTCTATACATCCCTCGAATATACGCTTTATCTCTCGCGACTCCGTGATTGGCTTCATCTTTGCTTTTTCAAAGAGGGTCTAATTATGTCTTTTACATGCCTACGGACGTACCGGCGGCTAGCGGCCGCTGCGGTCGTTGCACTCGGCCTGCCGGCGATCTCCGCGTGCGCCGGTTCCTCGCTCGCATCAGCTCCGCTACCGGCTGGAGCATCGGCAGCGCATTCTAGAATCATCGAAGCCAGCGGATCGGGGTACACTTTCAAGACGGTCAACGATCCAGCCGATCCGACCACTGAAGTCCTCGGGATCAACAACCTCAATAAGCTCTGCGGATACTACGGGAACCCGAACATCGGGTTCGTCACTCGCTCAGATGTTAACTTCACTAAGGAAGTCTTTCCAGGAGCGGAAGACACCGTCGTTACGTCGATCAACAACCAGCATACCATCGCGGGATGGTACACGATTGCCAAGGTTGGGACGAAGGGGTTCACGGAGTGGAACGGCATCTGGACCAACTACAAGGATAACCATGAACGCAATATTGGTTCGAACCAAGTAACGAAGCTACTTGGTCTTTCAGACGGTGGCTTAGCAGTTGGCTACTACGTAGACAGCGGGGTCGATCACTCCGTTTTATTGTACCTAGCCACCGGAAAGTTCAAAGACATAGATCCGCCCGGCGCCACGAGTTCTGCAGCGACGGGGATCAATGGCAAAGGCGACATTGTCGGCTGGCTGACGCTCGCGAGCGGAGTCACCGAAGGCTGGCTTCTCAAGGGCGGTCAGTTTACTCTGTTCCAATATCCTGCCGCGCTAGAAACGCAGCCGACGGCCCTGGACTGGACGGACGATATCGTCGGCTCCTATGAGGATGCCTCGAGCAACACGCATGGCTTCGTCTTAAACGACCCGTTGACGAGCCAAGTTTGGACAGAGATCGACGACCCGAGCGCTAGCGGTGGAGAGACGGTCGTGGCGGGCATAAACAATCACCACACACTCGCTGGCTACTATCAGGCGCCCAACGGAAGCATCAACGGCTTCGTGGCGACGCCGGGCGGGAGCGGAAACTAAAGCTTCCGCTCATTTTCGCGCGAACGCGGAAATGGGAATTCAAGGCCGGTAGCCAAATTTGAGTCTTCACGACGGTCCGCGAAGAGGAGAAGGCTCACGTGCAAAAAAACCGGCTCGCTGTCCGTCGCATGGGTGCGGTCCTTTTGACCGCTCTCTTACTCGCCTCGTGTGCTAATGGGTCGGCCGGTCTCAACGGCGCTGCCGCGCCGGCGGGTCCCCGGGGCTTCTCGCCGCTGTCGGGTAGCGGCTCCACCCCGCTTCAACACATTGTCGTCATCGTTCAAGAGAATCGCGCTTTCGACGATCTCTTTTCCACGTTTCCGAATGCCGACGGTACGAGTGGGGGTTTGATGGAAACTCCGAGCGGCGATCAGTACGTACCGCTCCAAATGGTCGATCTTGTAGACTCGTGTGATTTCCATCACACGTACAAAGCTTATCTTAGCGACTACGACGGCGGCAAAATGGATGGATTCAACCTGGAAGGCGCAAACGGTAAGTGTTCAAATAAAAAGACCGGCCAATACCAATACGTCAACCCGGCGCAGATCGCGCCGTACTGGGAGATGGCGGTGCAATATGTCCTCGGCGACCAAATGTTCCAGACCCAAGGCAGCGGGAGCTTCACCGCGCACCAGGACCTGATTGCCGGTGGTACGACGTACAACCCGGCGAAGACCAAAAGTCTCGTCGACCTCCCGAGCGCATCGCCCTGGGGGTGCGACGCGCCGCCTGGAACGCGTACGTCCGATTTAGATTTCATAGGTTCGGTGCTGAAATACCAAAAACATCGGGGACCATTTCCCTGCATGAAGTACGAGACGATGCGCGATCTGCTCGATGCGAAGAGCGTTTCGTGGAAGTACTACTCTCCGTCGGTTGAAGACGGAACCGGAAGACTTTGGAATGCCTTCGACGCGATCAAAGCCGTGCGCGACGGTCCCGAATGGGGAGTGAACGTCACCAACTCGGACCTCCAGATCTTTACCGACATCTCAGACGGTGCGCTTCCCGCGGTTTCGTGGGTTATTCCCGACGGTGCAGACTCCGATCATCCGGGGCAAAAAGGGGGAGATACCGGGCCCTCGTGGGTGGCCAGTGTCGTCAATGCCATCGGGGAGAGCACCTATTGGCAAACGACTGCGATCATCATTGTCTGGGACGACTGGGGAGGTTTCTATGACCACGTGGCGCCGCCGTTCCAAGATCATTATGGCGGGCTTGGCTTTCGCGTTCCTATGATCGTCGTGTCGCCCTACGCGTTGGGGGGAGGAAGCACGAACTACGTCTCACACACGCAATACGAGTTCGGCAGCATTCTCAAGTTTATGGAGGAGACGTTCGGATTGGGCAGCCTGGGCACGTCTGACCAGCGCGCCACCAGCATCGTGGATTGTTTCGATTTTACGCAGGAGCCTCGCTCGTTCACTCCCATTTCGTCAATGTATAGCCGCTCGTACTTCATCCATAGAGGGCCAACGCACGTGCCAGTCGACACCGAATGAAGCAGCATCAAACTTCTTTCCTGCGCCTCGTTAGTCTTTGGGCATCCGCCTTGTTCGTCGCGGGCTGTGGCGCGCAACAGGTCACGCCGCCAAACGCTCCCCCTACGGCAGCGATAACCTCCGATGCAAAGGGCGCAGCTTACGCATATACATGCCAGAGCGGATCGAGCCACGTCGACTGTCTCGTCTACCAAGACAGCAAGCTGCTCTTGACCCTTACGAAGGGTTTAAAGGAACCACTCGGCGTCGCGGCCGGCAAGGACGGACTCTTCTACGTCGCCGATCAAGCGGCTAAAGACATCTTTGTCTATTCGGCCGGCGGTGCAAAGCTCGTTGCCACGCTGAGCGACGCCGGCAACGCACCCGTCGACGTCGCCGTCTACAACGACGAAGTCGCAGCCTCCAACAAGAATACCTTGACCTTCTTCAAGAAGGGCGCCACGAAGCCCACGCTGACCCTCAAAGATAAGACTGCGGTCCAAGGGAGCGGAGCGGCATTCGATACCGCGGGAAACTGCTATTGGAGCTTTACCACAAAGTCGGGCGCGAGCGTTGACGAGTTCAAAGGCTGCAAGGGTAAACCCGTCAATCTGAAGATCGCTCCAGGAACGCCGTACGGCATCGCTTTCGACGGGAATGGAAACCTGTACTACACCACCTTCAACGGCTCGGTCAGGGGCATCTATGCGTGCTCCGGCGTAAAATCGTGCGCTCTCGCGTTCACCAATCTTCAGTTTGTCGATCCGCAATACCTGAACTTCTCGTCGAACTTCGCAGACCTGTGGATCGACGATACGGGCGATTATCAGTGCTACTGCACCGGGCTTTACGAAATCGACGTCAAGACCGGAAAGGAAGTCACAAAGATCCTGAACGGCCTGTCGTTCTTCGATCCGCCTAGTGGCGTCGCCGCCGGGCCCGGCCCGCTCTAGATAACGCCCCGCTTCTCCTTATCCGGGGTCGGGGTCGCGATGGTCGGGCGGCTGATGCAAGAAGTAGTCGATGCCGTGTTGCGAGGGAACCGTCTCGAAGGTTCTCGGCGGCTTGTTGAAATCGAAGGCATCGTCGGGTGCGGTCGCGCGTTTATCGCTGGCCGCCAGCGCCGGTAGGCCAAAAGTCTCCTCGACAAACTTCAAGATGCTGCCGTGCTCGTAGTGCGTGTGCGAGACGTAGCCCTTCTTCGCATACGCCGAGACGATCAGCAGCGGAATGCGTATCCCGAGACCGTCGTAATCCAGCATGGCCGGAGGCTCGGGGTCGTACCAGCCGCCGTAGTCGTCCCAAAAGATGAAGATCGCGGTGTTATCCCAGTATCGCGACGCTCCAATCGCATTGACGAGCGACGCCACCCACGACGGGCCGGTCTTGCTGCCGCAGCCGGCATGATCGGAGTTTTCGCACGTCGGGGTGATCCAGCTCAGAGACCGGAGCTTGCCGTTGGCAACGTCGCGCAAGAAGTCGGTCTGGGGCGAGATGACGTCTTTCTTCCAGTCGGGACCGCCATAGATCTGGCTGATATTCTGATAGGCACTCCAGATGCCGCCGTCTCCATAGATCGTCGACGCATAGTACCCCCAGGAAAGGCCGATCTTATCCATCTCGTCGCCCAGCGTTTGGTTCTTCCAGCACATTGAGATGGCGTTGCCGTACTGGCGCTCCGCGCTGAGTGTCGAGATAAAGTTGCTGTAATCTCCTTCGCAGCCCCACCAGGATGAAGGATAGTTGACCGCGGAGCTCGCTTGACCCGCGATAATGTACTGGTGCGAGATAAAGCTGCTGGCATCGACGTTCGAGGCGTACATCTGGTCGGCGAGAACGTAGTTCTTGCCCATGTAAAAGTAGGGCTTCGTCTCGGCATGCGGCACGTAGCTATACGGAGGGTTCGCGTTAGGACACGGCGGCTGGCTGCTGCCGTGACCGCAGCCCGAGTACTGTTTATCAAAACCGTTCATCCGGCAATCAGTCCCCGGATAGCTTCCGGTGCCGTTGCAGGCCACGAGGAAGTCGGAATAATCGTGTACGATATCCCAGGTCGTCTCCAGGCCGATCGGCTGGAGCGCGATTTTGTCACCGTTGGTGTCGTAGCCATACTTCATGGTCTTGGCACCCGGAAACCCGTAGAACAGGTTGTTGAAGCTGCGGTTCTCCTGGATGATGATGATGATATGCCGAATCTTGCCGCTCGCGCCGTGAGGGTGCGCATCTGCGGAAGATCGGAAAGTCGTGGGAACCGACGAGAGCTGGCCGCCGTTACAGGCGCAGAAAAGTAGCGCGACCGCTGCGCCCGCTAAGGGCGCCGCGGTCAGTCGGACGCTACGCATAGTCGTTTTCCTTAGTCGTTGTCCGGAGGACGATGGTCCGGCGCCTGGTGCATGAAGTAGTTAATGCCGAACTCCGAAGGAACCGTCTCGAACGTTCTCGGCGGCTTATTGAAATCGAAGGCATCGTCGGGCGCCGTTGCGCGCATATCGCTCGCGGCCATCGCCGGCAGTCCGAACGTCTCCTCGACGAACTTCAAGATGCTGCCGTGCTCGTAGTGTGTATGCGAGACGTGACCCTTCTTCGCGTACGCCGAGACGATCAGCATCGGAATGCGCATCCCGAGGCCGTCGTAATCCAGCATTGTGGGCGGTTCGGGATCGTACCAGCCGCCGTAGTCGTCCCAGAAGATGAAGATCGCGGTGTTATTCCAATATTGCGACTCGCCGATCGCGTTGACGAGCGAGGCAACCCAGGCGGGACCGGTCTTGGCGCCGCAGCCGGCGTGATCGGAGTTTGCGCAGGTCGGCGTGACCCAGCTCAAACTGCGAAGGTTGCCGTTCGAAACATCGCTGAAGAACGTGGTCTGCGGGCTGATGACGTCTTTGCTCCAGTCGGGACCGTTGTAGATCGGCGCGATGTTTTGGTAGGCGCTCCAGATGCCGCCGTCGCCGTTGATCGACGACGCATAGTAGGCCCACGAGAGGCCCGCGGTGTCCATTTCGGCACCCAGCGTATTATTGTTAAAGCACATCTGAATGTCGCTGCCGTATTGACGGTCCTGATTAAGCGTCCCGATTTTATCGCCGGAGCCGCCTTCGCATCCCCACGAAGATGAAGGGTAGTTGACGGCAGAGCTGGCTTGGCCGGCTACGATGTACTGATGCGAGATGAAGCTGCTGGCGTCGACGTTCGACGCGTACATCTGGTCTGCCAAAACGTAGTGCTTGCCCATGAAGAAGTATGGTTTCGTTTCGCTGTGCGGCACGTAGCTGTAGGGAGGGTTAGCGTTGGGGCAGGAGCCGCCGCAACCCCACTGCTCGCCGTCGAAACCGTTCATTTGGCAATTGGTGCCGGGATAACTGCCCGTGCCGTTGCAGGCTTGAAGAAAGTCGTAATAGTCGTGCACGATATCCCACGTCGTTTCCAGGCCGATCGGCTGAAGGGTTATCTTGTCTCCACTTTTGTCGTATCCGTACTTGACGGTCTTGGCACCCGGAAATCCGTAGAAGAGATTGTTAAAACTGCGGTTCTCTTGAACGATAATGACGATATGCTGAATTTTGCTGCTCGAGGCGTGGCGATGGATGCTCGCGTGACTGCCGGCCGGCGTAACGGGCGAACCGCCTCCGCCGCTGCAGGCCGCAAGGAAGAGCGCGACGGCGAAAATCGGCAACCGCGCTCGTATGGTTGAAATGAGATGCATGGTTTTCTCCTTACCCGGGGTCCGGGTTGCGGTGATCGGGCGGCTGATGCATGAAGTAGTCGATGCCGTATTCCGAGGGAACAGTCTCGAACGTTCTCGGCGGCTTATTGAAATCGAAGGCGTCGTCGGGCGCCGTCGCGCGCTTATCGCTCGCGGCCATTGCCGGCAATCCGAAAGTCTCCTCGACGAACTTCAAGATACTGCCGTGCTCGTAGTGTGTATGCGAGACGTGACCGCTCTTCGCATATGCCGAAACGATCAGCATCGGAATGCGCAGTCCGAGCCCGTCGTAGTCCAGCTTCTTGGGTGCAGCAGGATCGAACCAGCCGCCGTAGTCGTCCCAAAAGATGAAGATCGCTGTGTCATCCCAATACTTCGACTTTCCAATCGCGTTGACGAGCGAGGCGACCCAGGCGGGACCGGTCTTGGCACCGCAGCCGGCATGATCGGAGTTTTCGCAGGTCGGCGTAATCCAGCTCAGCGATCGAAGCTGGCCTTTTGAAACGTCGCTGAAGAACGTGGTCTGCGGACTGATGACGTCTTTGCTCCAGTCGGGGCCGTCGTAGATGGGCTCGATGTTTTGGTAGGCGCTCCAGATGCCGCCGTCGCCATAGACCGTCGACGCATAGTAGGCCCATGAAAGGCCTGCGGTATCCATTTCGGCTCCCAGCGTATTATTCTTAAAGCACATTGGAATCTCGCCATCGTACTGACGCTCTTGCGAAAGCGTGTAGATATAATCGGTAGAGCCGCCCGGGCAGCCCCACGCGGATGAAGGGAAGTTAACGGCAGAACTGGCTTGACCGGCTACGATGTACTGATGCGAGATGAAGCTGCTGGCATCGAGGTTTGAGGCGTACATCTCGTCGGCGAGAACGTAGTGCGCGCCCAGGTAAAAGTACGGCCTGGTCTCGGAGTGAGGCACGTAGCTATAGGGTGGATTGGAGTTGGGGCACGAAGGGTAGCTGTACCTACCGCAGCCCCAGTACTCTTCGTCGAAGCCGTTCATCCGGCAATCGGTGCCTGGATAACTACCCTTGCCGTTGCAGGCCGTGAGGAACCCGTTCAAGTCGTGCTCGATATCCCAGGTCGTTTCGAGGCCGATCGGCTGGAGCGCGATCTTGTCACCCTTGGTGTCGTAGCCGTACGACTGCGTTCGTGCGCCGGGAAATCCGTAGAACAGATCGTTGAAGCTGCGATTCTCCTGAACGACGATGACGATATGCTTGATCTTGCTGCTCGAGGGGGGACGGCGGACACTCGCCAGGCTGTCGGTGGCCGGCGTGACAGGCGACGACCCTCCGCCGCAGGCGCACAGGAGAAGAGCGACGGTCGCAGCCGCGCATTGGCTAAGGACGCGAAGCAGACGCGTGTTCGTTATCCGGGATCCGGGTTGCGATGGTCCGGCGCCTGATGCATGAAGTAATTAATACCGTGTTCCGAGGGAACGGTCTCGAACGCTCTCGGCGGCTTCTTGAAATCGAAGGCGTCGTCGGGCGCCGTCGCGCGCATATCGCTCGCGGCCATCGCCGGAAGTCCGAACGTCTCCTCGACGAACTTCAAGATGCTGCCGTGCTCGTAGTGTGTATGCGAGACGTGACCCTTCCTCGCATACGCCGAGACGACCAGCATCGGAATGCGCATCCCGAGGCCGTCGTAATCCAGCATTGCGGGCGGCTCGGGATCGTACCAGCCGCCGTAGTCGTCCCAGAAGATGAAGATCGCGGTGTTATTCCAATATTGCGACTCGCCGATCGCGTTGACGAGTGAGGCAACCCACGCGGGACCGGTCTTGGCGCCGCAGCCGGCATGATCGGAGTTTTCGCAGGTCGGCGTGATCCAGCTCAGCGCTCGGAGCTTGCCGTTTGAAACGTCGCTGAAGAACGTGGTCTGCGGGCTAATGACGTCCTTGCTCCAGTCGGGACCGTTGTAGATCGGCGCGATGTTTTGGTAGGCGCTCCAAATGCCGCCGTCGCCGTAGACCGTCGACGCGTAATAGGCCCAGGAGAGGCCCGCGGTATCCATTTCGGCGCCCAAGGTATTGTTGTTAAAACACATCGGGATCGTGTTGCCGTACTGACGCTCCTGCGTAATCGTGTAGATGTACTCGCCGGGATATTCGCATCCCCACGCACCCGAAGGGTAGTTGACGGCCGAGCTGGCTTGGCCCGCAATGATGTACTGATGCGAGATGAAGCTGCTGGCATCGAGATTCGACGCGTACATCTGGTCGGCCAGAACGTAGTGCTTGCCCATGAAGAAGTAGGGCTTCGTTTCGCTGTGGGGCACGTAGCTATACGGTGCGTTCGGGCACGCACTGCATCCCCAGCCTTCGTTGTCGAAACCGTTCATTTGGCAGTTGGTGCCGGGATAACTGCCCGTGCCGTTGCAAGCTGCTAAAAATCCGCCCAACTGGTGTTCGATATCCCAAGTCGTTTCCAGGCCGATCGGCTGAAGGGTGATCTTGTCGCCGTTTGTATCGTATCCGTACTTGACGGTCTTGGCACCCGGAAACCCGTAGAATAAATCGTTGAAGCTGCGGTTCTCCTGAACGATAATGACGATATGCTGAATTTTCCCGCCGGAACTGTTACGGTGAACGCCGCCGATAATGCTCTTTGCCGCTTGCGGCACCGCCGAAATCCCGCCGTTGCCGTTGCAACCGGAAAATAATAGCGCGAAGAGGGCGATCGATAATATCCGGATCGCCGTTGGTGCACTCCGCATCCGCTCCTCCTTAACCCAACTCCGAGATTAAAGGACGATTACGACGGATTGCGACAAAACTCCCGGGCTTTATTCACTAACACTGATGACGTGCGTCAACTTTTCGGAGCGGACCGGGAAAGAGCATCCGGACACAAGTACCGCGCGACGTCTCGATTTGGATCTGATAGGCGATTGCGCGAATGATGCGCAAACCGAAGCCGCGTCCCGGCAACGGCGAACGCTCGATAAAGGAGCCGCCGTCCGACACTTCTACGCTGAGTTCCCCGCGTTCGAAACGGGCGAGCAACTCGACGTCACGATTGCGACGCGTCGCGTCTTGTGCGTATGCGTGCTCGGCAGCATTGGCCAAGGCTTCACCCGCCGCCGTCGTGATGTCGTCGAGAGCGGAACCGTCAAACGCCAGCGCTTCCAAGAACGCCCGTAAGGCACGCCGAATGGGCGCCACGGAGCGTGCCCGCGCGGGCCTACGGAGCCGCAACTCCGAGGCACCCATCAGATACGCACGCATTCGGAGAGATACTGCAGCGCGTCGCCGCGATCTTGGAAAATCCTAAAGGCCGTCGCGAGGCCCGCGTATTGGACGAGCCGCAAGAACTGCGGAGCGGCAATGAGTATCGCGATCGGCGTGTCGGCACCTTGCGCCGCAGCGCAGAATCGCAGCAACTCGGTCAACGCCGTGGAGTCGGCATAGGTAACGTCCGAAAGATCCAAGAGCACGGCCCGCGCGTTCTCCGAAAGTGCGAGCGCATCGCGCATCTCGCGTTTGCGGCTGATCTCGAGCTCGCCGGCCAACCGTATGGTCGCGATCGTCGTACTCTCGTTCACGCCTGCCCCGTTCTCGTTCCGGCAGCCGCCGTCATTTGGCTGCCGTGCTCAAAGATCGCTGCACGCTCCTCCGCCCTCTTGGCGAAACGCAGCGTTAGAATTGCGACGTCGTCGGAAGGCTTGCCATCGCCGAAGATGCGCTGGCGAATTGCCGTGGCGATATTCGCCGGCGTCGCCTGCGCCGCGGATTCGACGGCGGCCAGGAGCAGCTCTTCTCCCGCGACGACGTCGCGCGAGTGCTCGATCATGCCATCGGTGTAGAGAACGAGCAACGCGCCGGGCATGCTCCGAACCCGGTGGTCTCGGTAGACGGCATTGCCCAGAACCCCGAGCGGAACAGAACCAACTTCCAGAAAGCGAGCGCCCCGTCCCGGCTCCAACAACACGGCTGGCGGATGACCGGCCGCGGCATAGACAAACTCACACGTGCGCGCATCGACGAGCGCGACCATTGCCGTAACCATCGGCGCTCGACCCCGATAAAGTTCGGCGTTAACGCGCTCGAGGACGGGTCCCGGCCTGGGATCGATCAGGGCGCACGACATTACGAGTTGGCGCGTTGCGTTCATCGCGACCGCCGCGTCGATTCCATGCCCGGCAACGTCGCCGATTGCCAGAAGCACGCGATCGCCAGGCAGCTCGAACGCATCGTACCAGTCTCCGCCAATCTTTGCCTCTTCGGCTGCGGGAAGATACGTTGCGTCCAAGCCCAGCAGCGCGGGCTCCGGGAGAACGTTCTGCGTGAAGGCGCCCCGCAGGGTTTGTGCAACGCGCTTTTCGGCCTCGTATGCGGCACGAATCTCGGCCGAGTAACGGCGCTGTTCCTCGGCCTTCGAGCGTTCTTGCTCGAGCCCGACGGCAAGGCGATACTGCCCAACCGTGAAGAGCAGGGCCGCCAGAACGACCGCCGCGACCGCTGCCAGCGCGAACACCCCGACGAACAGAATGGCGCGTCGCGCGCGGGCATCGCTCGACAACTCACGGCGCGCAAGCAGCCTTTCAATCGAGGTCATGTCGGCGCGGAAATGATCGACCAGCGCCTTTCCACGCAACTGGAGCGACGGCGGCCCAGGCTTGGGTTTCAATAGCGGAAGCGCGATCTCGTCGAGCCAGCGCCGGTTCGTCCGGTCGGCGTCCTGAAGGGTCGTCAGTGCTTCCCCCATTCCCAGGCGTTCGAGCACGCGCGCGACGCGGCTCAGCGAACGGGGCAGCCCGACCCGCCCTTCGTAGTATGGTTGCAGCATAGCCCGATTCCTATCCGCTCCATACCCACGAATGCCCGTCTCTTCGTCGAGTTGCTCTCGCAATACGTCGGCAACGAGAATTCGTGCGACGCGGATGCTGTCCGCATTGTTAAATGACGACGCTACGATCGAGCGGACGAAGAGACCAGCCACGATCAGCCCAACGACCGCCGCGACCATAAAAGCCAGCGTGAGAACGAGCGGCCCAGCAGTGCGGCGCGGCATCATCGGCGTGTTTCTCTTGGTCCGAGAAGAGCCTTCGTCAATGGCCCAGATGCCAGCCGTGTTTCTCGCAGCGGTACGGCTTCAATCCCGTGCTCGTGCGGGGAATCGCTCGCTCGGCTTGTTTCCTCGTTTCAAAAGCGGCTTTGGGCGCCCCGTTTTGCTTGAAGCAGGAGCGCGGGCCGCCGCTCTTGCGTGCGCCTTTATTCCTCTCCGTCGAAGTAGTCCAGCGCGTCCGAGCGCATCAGGCGCCGCGTCGGCAACTGCACTCCCCATTTGCCGCTGTCGGGATAGAAGAACGATTCGCCGACCGGATTATCCGCAATTACGTACATCACGAGAATTTCCGAGCCGTCGTTGACGAACTGATGCGGTTCGCCCGGAAGAAAGAGGCAGGCGTCCCCGGCGAGGACCGGCGTTACTCCGTCCTGGTGCCGCATGCTGCCGCTTCCCGAGATAATGTGATAGAACTCCCATTGCGCGCTATGCGAATGATAGGGGTAGGGCGCTTTGCCGGGCGGGATACGCAGAATTTCGACATCGAAGGGATGGCGTTCGAGGAGATCGGTCGAGTCTCGTTTGCGGCCCAACCCTTCCGATATTTGAACGCCTTCGCCGGCAAACGTTCCTTTCGGCGACGCCCACTTCAACGGCTCGAGTTCGTTGGTGTTGATTTTACGCATTGCTACTTTCTATCGTTACCTTCTACTGAAAGCTATGGACGGAAACGGGTTTTGTGATGCCGCCGTCGTCGAAGCTCCAGACCTTTTCTGCCAGAACGTCAATGCAGCCGCTTTCCTTCTGCAGCCTGCCTTCGACGATGAGGGTTGACGAGGTGCGAATCGGACGGCGAAACGTATCGTAAACCTTCGGGCGCACGATGACGTTGACGACGCCGGTTTCGTCTTCGAGCGTAAGAAAAACGAAGCCTTTGGCGGTGCCGGGCCGCTGACGCGTGATGACGAGGCCGCCGACACGGCAGCGTGCGTTGGCAGCCAGTGCCGGCAGTTGCGCGGCCGCGACGACCCGCTGCGCCGCCAGCATCTCGCGGAAATGTTCCATCACCTGACCGGCGGGCGTGACGCCGGTCGACCAGAGATCGAAGGCGGCGAGCCTGCGGTGCGCCAGCGGCTTGAATCGTACCGGCGGCTCGTCGACGTCCATCAGCGCCCCGAGCTCGCCGCGAGCTTCGCGTTCGTCCAGGCCGCGGAGCGCCCACATCGCTTCGCGACGCGATGCGTACCACGGAAGGAACGCCCCGGCAATCGCCAGATTCTCCAACGCTTCGCGCTCGAGCCGCGTGCGCTGCGCGAAGTCGAGCATGCCGGCGAACGGCCCTTGGGCGACGGCGTTCTCCAGCCGCTGCCGTTGTGCTTCACCCAACCCGCGCACGAGATGAAAACCCAAACGCAGCGCGCCGTCACTCTGCACATGCGACCAATACTCGCTAGCATTAATTTCGATGGGCCGGATGGCCACGCCATGGCGCCGTGCGTCGTTGACTAATACCTCGGTCGAGTAGAAGCCCATCGGCTGTACGTTGAGAATGGCCGCGGCAAAAACTGCGGGCACGCGGCATTTGAGGTACGCCGACGCATAGGCTAAGAGCGCGAAGCTGGCGGCATGCGACTCCGGAAATCCGTAATCGGCAAATCCTTCCAGCATATGGAAGAGTTGCTCGGCGACGGTACGATCGATGCCGTTGCGAATCATACCGTCTACCAGCCTGACGCGCATTGCGTCCATACGCTCGCGCGAGCGCTTGTGTCCCATCGCGCGGCGCAGTTCGTCGGCTTCGCCTCCCGAGAAACCCGCCGCTTCGATCGCCAAGCGCATGCCCTGCTCTTGAAAGAGCGGGACGCCGAGCGTTCGTTCCAGTACCGCTTTGAGCTTGGGATGCGGATAGGTCACCGGCTCCAAGCCCGAACGCCGGCGTAAGAACGGATGGATCATCTGCCCCTGGATCGGTCCGGGACGAATGATGGCGACTTGCATAACGATGTCGTAAAAGCACGTTGGTTTTAGACGCGGCAGCATCGATTGTTGGGCGCGAGATTCGATTTGAAAGACGCCGATCGTATCGGCGCGCTGCATCATGGCGTAGGTTTTTTCGTCGTCTGCGGGGATCGTGTGCAGCGCAAGATCGCGCGGCACCGCGGCGGGCAGCCAGGCATCGTAGCGATCGAGGCAGCGCCGGTAGAGCGTAAAGGCCTCCCGCAAGAGCGAGAGCATTCCCAAGCCGAGCAGATCGATTTTGATCAAACCTAACTCTTGGAGGTCGTCTTTGTCCCACTGCACGACCGTGCGGTCGCGCATCGTCGCCCACTCGACGGGCGCCACGCCAACCAGCGGATCGCGCGTGATCAGCATGCCGCCGGAATGGATGCCCAAATGGCGCGGAAAGTTCGCGATGCGCCGGCAGAGCGTAAAGAGCAGCTCGGGACCGGCCTCTTGCGGCAGCTGCTCGCGCACGTCGAACTCGCGCGCGATCGCATCGACCTGCTCGAGAGCCAATCCCAATGCCTTGCCAACGTCGCGAATAGCCGAGCGCGTTCGATAGGTGATGACCTCTGCGACCATCGCCGCGTTCGTTCGCCCGTAGCGCTCGTAGACGTATTGAATGACGCGTTCGCGATCTTGATGGGCGAAATCGATGTCGATGTCGGGAATTTCGCGGCGCTCTTCCGACATGAAGCGTTCGAAGAGCAGGTTCATCGCGATCGGATCGACTGCCGTGATGCCCAGCGCATAGCAGACCGCCGAGTTTGCCGCCGAGCCGCGCCCTTGACAGAGCACGCCAAGCTCGGCCGCTTCCCGCACGATATCCCAGACGATCAAAAAGTAGCCGGCCAAATCCATCTTGGCGATCAGGCCGAGCTCGTACTCGAGCTGCCGCTCCACGCGAGTCTCCAGCGGCGTTGCGTAGCGCCGCGCCGCGCCTTCATGGACGAGCTTGCGCAGATAGCGCTGCGGCGAGCTTCCCTCCGGCACCGGGAAGAGCGGAAACTGTCCTACAAGCCGCTCGAGCCTAAACGTACAACGCTGCGCGATCTCGACGGTGCCTGCAATCGCTTGCGGATGCTCGGCGAAGAGCCTCCGCATCGCCGCCGGCGGCTTGAGATGGAACTCGGCGTTGGGGCGAAGCTTGTTGGCGGCGCGCGCTTGCGCGATCGTCGTGCCGTCGCGAACGCAGGCGAGCACGTCGGCGACCAGCGCATCGTCGCCGGTCGCGTAGACGACCGCATTGGTTGCCACGTACGGCAAGCGGCAGCGCCCGGCGATCCGCACGAGCTGCAAGTTGCATTGCGTCTCTTCTGCGATGAGGTGCTGTTGGAGTTCGAGATAAAACCGGCCGCTAAAAATTGAGGCGAGACGTTGCGCTTCTCCTACGGCCGCTCGAACGCCCTGTCCCGCGAGCGCGCGCTCGACGCGACCGTAAAGACCGCCGGAAAGCGCAATGAGTCCCTCGTTGTACGTCTCTAAATCCTCGACACGCAAGCGCGCATCGCCTTTGCTCCCTCGCATTTGCGCTGCGGAGATCAACCGGCAGAGGTTTGCGTAACCGCGTTCGTTCTCGACGAGCAGCACGAGATGCGCGCCGTCTTCGAAGGTCAGCTCGCTGCCGATGATCGCGTTGACTCGGCGTTGCCGCGCGTACGCCGCGAAGCGCACCGCACCATAGAGACCGTCTCGATCGGTCAGCGCAATCGCAGACAATCCGAGCTCGGCCGCGCGCTCGATCAGCTCTTCGGGATGCGATCCGCCTTGCAGGAAGCTAAAATTCGACCATGCGTGCAGCTCTGCGTAGGCACCCGTAAGCTCAGGCATGGGATCTGGCAACGTGACGCCTCGGAACCGCTCGTCGCGTAGCCTGTCCTGAGCGCAGTCGAAGGGCCATCCGGGCTCCGCTCGTCGGTCCGAGCTTCCTCGGCATCACGTTGCCAGATCCCACGCCCGAACCCACAATCGTTGCTATTCATACACGCCGCGCATGTACCAGTGCGAGCCTTGACGGTAGATGCGGGCGAAGGTGCCATCTTCGAGTACGACATCGTATTCATCTCGGGAGAAGCCTGTCCTGAGCGCAGTAATGTCATCCTGAGCCTTGTCATCCTGAGCCTTGTCATCCTGAGCCTTGTCATCCTGAGCCTGTCGAAGGACGAACGACGAAGGGCGTTCCGCGATGCGCCAAGGGCCGACGCATTGCATCACCGCTTGGCCGTCGACCATCGCCGGTTCTCTGGCGCGCAGCTCGACGGCGATTTCGCGGACTTCGAGTAAACGCAACTGAGGGACGAGCGCATGCTTTTCCGAGATTTGTCGTCCTTCGACAGAACCTGTCCTGAGCGAGGCGCACAGCGCCGAGTCGAAGGGGCGATAGGCGAAGCGCTCTTCGAGTAGATGTGCCTCCCGCGTCGTGGCTCGCGCGATGCTTGCGCCGAGCATCGCTTCGAGACGCGCGATCGTCACGGCGACGCGCTGCGGATCGAAGTCGTCGACGCCGAACAGTGCTTGAGCCTCTCCTCCTTCCTCGAGTTGACGTGCCTGCACGCGCAACCCGACGATTGCCGATTCAAAGGTTGCACCTTCGAGCTTTACTCGCATCATGTCGAACATCGTGCGCTCGTGCGCCGTCGGCATTGCAAGCGGCACGTCGAACGTACAGGTTTGCGAATCTTCCAACTCGAGGGCAAGATGCAGCGCGCCGGCGCGTTTGCCGCAACGCTCGAGATCGGCACAGACGTGTGTCAGCAGCATGCGTAGCGCGAAGAAGACCTGCGCCTCATCGACGGCGCGACCTTCGCCGAAGATCGAGGCCTCGATCGCAACGGCGCGGCTTCGGGGGACAAATGGCCTGCGATCGATGCCGCGCGCCAGCTCGTGCCAGCGGGCCGCCGCCGTGCCGAAGCGGCGCACGAAGGGTCCGTGGGGCAAAGCCGCAAGATCGCCGAGCCGCTCGATTCCAAGTAACGCCAGCCGTTCGACGATCTCGGCTTCGATATCGAGCAGCGTCAGAGGAAGCAGCGCGAGCAGTTCGCATTCCGAACCCGGCTCGCAGATGCTGCCGTCGGCGACATACGCCGCCGCACGCGCGGCGATTTTATTCGATCCGGCACCGAGCCGCAGCCCGGATCCAAAGCCGGTCAAAATTCTGCGCGCCTGCATCATCCATCCGCTAACATCGCCGGCGATGCCGTGCATTTCGAGGAAGGCCAAGCCGGGGCGAACGTCGTCAATCAGCGGCGAGACCGCGTCGAGAGTATCGAGCATCTCCTCCCACAGCTCCGGGAAGTCAACCTCAACGCAGAGCAGCATCAGAGGATGACATGGCTCAGGATGACAGCGATGACAGGGCGCGTACGCGAGCTTGACGTCCGGGGAGAACGTGCTTGTGCTTGCGCAGATCGATGCGGAGCTCGAAGCCGGCGAAGCCGCCCCAAAGTCCGTGCGTACCGCGCATGATGATCCGCTCGAGCGCACAGTGCAGACGCAGTTCCGCCGCCGCGCTCAAAGCGGCGCCGGCACGTGTCGCCATAACGATTAAGAGCACCCCGTTGCGATGCGCGAGCGTGGCCAATCGCGTCCAAATCGAGTCGCGCAGAGCGATAGCCGGCATGAGAATCAGCCGACAGATCCGCGAGCGCAGCAGAATGTCGGCAGCGCGCGCAACCTCGAGAGCTTTGCGAACGGGAACGACGAAAACTCGCTCGAGACAGGCACCCGCTTCGGCGAGAGTGGGCGGGTAGAGCGCCCCGTCGTCGAGGATCGCGACCAAGCCTTTACGAGTCATCGCGGCTACGAGTCCGGCCGCGACGCTCCATCGCCCGGTCGCTCCTTCGAGCGTGGCGACGCTGCCGGAGGGGAAGCCGCCGCCGAGCAGCTGGTCGAGCTCGGGGATGGTGGCGACGGCGCCTTCGACCGGCTGAGGGGACAGGCTTGGTCTGCCGCTCAGCTCGGCCTTCAGCGCCATGAACGCCTCTCGGCGCCCTTCGCCCTTCGCGATGTCATCCTGAGCCTGTCGGATGTCATCCTGAGCCTGTCGGATGTCATCCTGAGCCTGTCGAAGGACGGAGAGTTGGGAAGCCGCAAGCGCCGTCATGGAAGATTCATGCTAATCGAACATATGTTCGTATGTCAAGGCGTCCTTCGAAAAGCTCAGGACAGGTTGAGTCGAAGGGTAAGGATGACATCGGACATCGGGGGGCGCCTTTTTAAAGGCGCTCTAAAAGAGGCTCGTCCTCCAATCCCGCCAGCTCGCTCGGCAACCGTTCCCGGACGCGCGCCGCAAGGTGCGCCGCGAGTGCCTTCCGGCGATCGGGCGCCAGCGCGTCGCGGCGTTCGAGAAAGCGTTTGATCAGGGCCCTCTCTTCGCCGCCGAGGTAGGCCGTTGAAGCGAACGTGGGCTTCTCATCGCGTGCACCCAAAGAGCGCGGCGCGGCTAAACCCGCATCTCGCACGACGATGGTGCCGGCTGCGAGATCGCCGAGCCGCTTATTTTCGGGTGAAATCAGTGCGCTGATCGCGGCCAGAATATAGTAGCCCACCAACGCCTCACCAACGCGAATGAGGTTGCGAATCAGCGAAGCGCCGAAGTCGATTGGATAGCCGCCGTCCCGCACAACGCGCAGGCCGAGGAGCCTCTTGCCGGGAGTCTGCCCGTTCCAAACCGCTTCGGAGAGGATGAAGTATCCGAACAGGACCGCGAACGCGACCGTAATGATGAACGCAACGGCGAAACTTTCGCCAAGTTTCTCGGCCGCGTGGGGCGCGAGGTGCTTGGGCAAACGCGCTGCCGCGAGAACGATTCCGGCAAATATGGCACCCAGGGTTGCGAACTGGATCGCTTGATCCACGACCAGCGCGAGAAAGCGGCTTCCCAATCCGGCGAGCTCGTAGCGAAATGCGATGCTCTCGGGCGTACGAACCTCAACGGTGCGATCCACGCGCCGAGGTTCGACGGCGGCCGCTCGCCAACTTCTGCTCCTTGACGCAAGCCACGTTCATCACGCGCCGATCGGAGACATGGCAGCATCTCGATGCCTTCCTTGCGCGCATCGAGCGCCGCGGCATACGCGCGCTCTCGCCGGAGGAGGTCGCTGAGTTCGGCCGGCTCTACCGGGCAACGACCAGCGACTTTGCTTACGCCCAAGGGCGCGGCTTCGACGGCGTTCTGCTGGAGTACCTGAACCGCTGCGTCGCGCGCGCGCACGCGCAGATCTACGCTCGAGCGCCCGAGAGCGGTACGCAGCGAATCGCCGGTTTTTACGCGCGGGTCTTTCCCGGGGAGTTCCGCCGGTCGTTCCCCTACATCGCCATCTGCGCGGCGATTACGGTAGCTTGCGCGGTCGTCGCGTACGTGCTCGTGCGCAATCATCCGGCCGACGCGTACGCGATGTTGCCCAAGGCGCTCGTCCCCGAGACGATCCGCAAGAGCTTGCACGATTCGAACTTCGCCGTCGATCCGACCTTCGGGCCGGCAATGTCGGCGATGATCATCACAAATAACCTCAAGGTCGCGATCGTCGCCTTTGCAGGTTCGGTCACGCTCGGTGCCCTGACCGTCTATATCATCGCGTTCAATGGGTTGATGCTGGGCGGGATGGCCGCGCTCTTCAGCAATGCCGGATTCGGAAAAGACTTTTGGGCGACGGTCGCGCCGCATGGCGTCATCGAGCTAACCGCCATCCAGATTGCCGGAGGGGCGGGCCTGCTGATTGCCGCAGGCGCACTCTTTCCCGGGCGCCTGCGCCGGCGCGACGTCTTGGTCGCCAATGCGCGACGGGCCGGAACACTGATTTTGGGGGTGGCTTCGATGCTGGTCGTCGCCGGCACGATCGAGGCCTTCGTTACGCCGCGCCGTCTGCCGGTTTCGGTTCGGGTCGCGATCGGTCTGTTCACCGCACTCATGCTCGTTCTCTATTTTACGGGCGCGGGCCGGCGCGAGGGCGCCGTTACAACAGACCGCGCCGCTTAACGCGCAGATACTCGTCGATTAAGGTCGTCGTTAGCGCTTTGGCGGGCACGTCGATTACGATGGCCCCGGTACGCTCCAGCATCGCCTTGGCGACGCGGCGTTCGTTCGCCAAGTCAAGCGCAACGCTCGCACGATACGCCGCGCCGGCATCGTACGGCTCTTGGCTCAGTGCAGTGCTTACCGCCGCATCGTTCATGAAGACGCAAATAAGCAGATGGTGCGCGGCCAATGACGCCACTTCGGCCATCGTCGCGGCCTGCGCGAGCGGATCGATCACGTCGGTGAGAAAGACGATCAGCGAACGTTTGCGCAGGTGATGGCGAAGGTACGTGAAGGCCCGAGTGTAGTTTGCTTCCTCGAACCGCGGCTCGAGGCCGTAGAGCGTGTCGGAGAGACCGGCGACCGACGATCGATTCGAATGGGGCGCCCGAGCGGCGAGGATCTCGCGCGCGAATGCTACGAGACCGACGCGGTCGTTGGCGAGTCCGGCGATCTTTACCAGCGAGAGCGCCGCGGTCACGGCATAGTCCAGCTTGCGGCCGCTGCCGAGCCGCGGCGTCATCAGGCGCCCGCAATCGAGCAGCAGCAGCACGTTCTGGCTGCGCTCGACTTCGTGCTGCGCAACCATGAGTTTTCCGCGCCGCGCGCTCGCCTTCCAGTCGATCGTGCGAAAGGCGTCGCCATCGCTCCATTCGCGCAGCGACTCAAACTCGGTCCCGGTGCCGCGCAGCTTCATACGGCGCAGTCCCGCCTCGATGACACGGTTGCGAACGTGGAGGCGGCCATATCGTTCCACGGCCGCCAGGTCGGGATAGACTCGGATCGGTTGCCGCGCGTCGGTCCGGCGCCGGCGACGCACCAGGCCGAGCGCATTTTCGTACCAGAAGTAGAGGCTCTGCAGTTCGCCGGCGCCGCGCGCGATCGGCGTCACCGTGCGAACCAAGGTAACGCAACTCTGCGAAGGAACTTCACCGATGCATTCGTCGACATCGAAACGCAACGTTGGCACCGGAGTTTCGAGGATGCCGACTCGCAAGTTGCGTTTCGATCGGTTTTCAATCGAGTAAGATAGTTCGGCCCGTACGCCAAGCGCGAAGTGGGCCGGAGGCAGCCGCTCGACGCGCAAGGCCGATGCCGGCGGCCCGAGCAGGGCATCGGCGAGCGTCGCGATGGCCAGTGCGGCGCTTAGGAGCACGGCGAGCCATACAAAGAGTGCGACGCCGGGCGCGCATGCAAGAAGCAACGCGATCGTGGCGAGGGTCCAGAGAAATCGCGGCGTGACCCACGCTGGTAACCAGAGTCTAGCCACGCGGGACGGGAACGCCGGCGAGAATATCCCGCAGCACGTCGCGCGCGGAAACGCCCTCGATCTCGGCATCGGGTGCGACGATGAGGCGATGTGAAATCACGAAATCGGCAACGTCCTTCACGTCGTCGGGCGTCGCGAAATCGCGGCCTTCGATGGCGGCTGCGGCTTGCGTCGCCGTGAGGAGCGCGATGCCTGCGCGAGGCGATGCCCCCAGCGTCAGTCGCGCGTGCGCGCGCGTGGCCGCAACGATGCGGTAGACGTAGTCACGAACGGCGTCGGAAAGATGGACGCGGCGCACTGCCGCCTGCGCTTCGAGCACCTCTGCGGCGTCGGTGAGCGGCGGAATGCTCGACGTCTCCAACACCCGAGCGTCGAAGCCCGCCGCCGCGCGCGCGAGAAGCTCCAGCTCCTCGCTCTCCAGCGGATACGTGGTCTCGACTTTGATCATGAACCGGTCGAGCTGCGCCTCGGGGAGCGGATAGGTTCCTTCGTACTCGATCGGGTTTTGCGTCGCGCAGAGTAGAAACGGCTGTGGCAACGGATACGAGACGCCGTCGATGGTGATACGCGCCTCTTCCATCGCCTCGAGTAACGCCGACTGCGTTTTGGGCGGCGTGCGGTTGACCTCGTCGGCCAGCACGACGTTGGCGAAGATCGGACCGGTCCGGGTTGAAAACTCCGCCGTCTGCGGATTGAATATCGTCGTTCCAACGACGTCGGAGGGCATCAAATCCGGCGTGAATGCGATGCGCCGAAACGTTAGGCCCAGAAGCACGCTGAGCGCACGGACCGCCAGCGTCTTGCCGGTGCCGGGCACGCCTTCGATCAGCACGTGGCCGCGCCCGAGCAGCGCGATGGTGAGTCCGTGCGTCACGCGATCGGCTCCAACCAAGATCCGTTCCATTCCGGATACGAGCCGGCCGGCAACTTCCCCCACTGATGTATTCACGCGTGCTCCTTTCGCCTTTGGAAATCGATCGCTGCCCGCCGCACGACTTCGTCGTCGGGTGCGCGGCGACGTGAACGCCGCATCAGTTCCGCCATCGCCGCGATGTAGGCCGACGAGTCGCGCTCGCCGGCCGGCTGCGGAAGATATGGCGGTGCGAACGGGACGTTGGCCCCGATCAAGGCCAGGCCGGCGATCGCGACGATCAGCCAGACGGCGACGTGAACCGGCATCGGCAGCGCGGCCCACATCGTCAGGTGATCGTCGTAGCCGTGGACGTATTCGTCGAAGGCCGCCACGCCGTGGTTTGCGATCGCGTTGTAGACGAAGCGCAGGTTATCGGCGTTGCGCAGCTCCGCATTATCAAAGAGGGCAGGCGCGGTAATTGCAACGACCTCGCCCTGGCCGTAGCGATACCAGACGGCGACCATCCCTCGATTGTTGGCCAGTAGCGGAGTGCCGCGCGGCTCGCTGAACGGAAAGATCCAGTCGATCGTCCCGCTCGCGCGTGCGGCGCCCGCAGTGTACGCGTTGCGCACCAGCGCGATCGCGTCGCCGCCGCCCGGTGCTTGTCGAGTGGTGCCGGCGTCCGGCGTCACATCCTGGCGTCCCGCAAACTCGGAGTCAATCGCGATGAAACGCCCGCCTCCGGCGACGAAACGGCGCAGGCGCGCCGCGTCGTGTTCGTCGAGCGGTTTGGCGGAAGGGTCGTGTTCGTATCCGGTGATTATCAGCGTCCGAATGGCAGGATCGAGCGTGCCGAGTCCGCGTTCGAAGCGTTGCACCGGAACGCCGGCGCTGCGGAGCACCCCGTAGAGTGCGCGATAACCGTTCGGTCCCGTGTCGTACGTTGAATAGACCGAGGGGCGCCGTTGTTGCTCCAAGGAGCTGCGCCCGTAGGCCAGCAGCACGAGCAGCAGCACACAGGTCGCCAGAAGGATCAGATCGAGACGGAGTCTTACGGCCGTGCTCCCTCTTGGAGCAGCGCAGCGAACGCGTCGCGCGCACGATGCCACTGCGGCTCGTCGACCGCGCGCTCCGCGTACGCCTCTTGGACGAACGGCGCGGCGACCGCATCGAAATGAGCGACGAGCCTCGCATCTGCGGCTCGCAACTCGCGTCGCAAATCTCCGACCGTCGCACTAGCCGTTCCGTCCACGGCACCCTGCCCGTCGAGCAGCGCGACCATCGCAGCAAAGAGCAAGAGCGTTGCCGTGCCGTAATCGCCCCGGCCGGCCGCGTTACAGGCCTGCTGGTAGAGCGTACGCGGCGCCGGCGGTTCTCGCAACGGTGCAGCCCGAGGACCGGACCGCAAGCGTTCGAGCTGCAGATTCCTCAACAAGCGCACCATGACGAAAATCATCAGGATGCCGACGAGCACCAGCAGCACGTCGCCGAGGGTCGCGGCTCCCTGCGGTCCGACGCGGACGCGTGCAAACAGGAGATCCCAGAAGCGCTGCCAGCGCTTGTAAATCCAATGAAAGGCTCGCAACCACCAGGGTTCGGGAGCCGTTGCAACCGCAGGTTTGGCGAGTCGATATCTGCCTTTAACCGCGAACTCGCGTTGCGCCAGAGCCCGGAGATCCGGTGGGGAGATCGCGGGAGCCGGAGCCGGCGCAAGTTGGACGACGACGTGCGTGCGATTGGCCCGCAGCCACCGTTCGACCAACGCGTCTTTCGAAGGCGCCGGGGCAGCTGCAGCCGCGATCGCGACGGTCATGCGACGTTCGTCGCGGAGAGCCGTTCGAGGCTAGCTTCGAGATCGAAGCCTTCGCGCCGAATCCGGACGTCGAAATAGTAAACGGCTAAGAGCACGACGGCAAACGGGGTAATAACGGCGCGCGCGAGCCCTTCGATGACGGCCTGCAGCCCAGGCAAATGCGCGAATGCCGCGACCATTGCCACGATGCCGAACATCATAGAGCCGCCTAACACCACAGCCGCGGCGGCAACGGCGAAGAGCAGCGCGCGCCAGAACTCGGCTCGGCTAAAGACGCGCGCAAAACCGAGCGAAAGCGACTCGAGCACGCCGCGCTCTTCAATCACCACCGAGTACATGGAAAAAGTGAGCGCAACGTATAATGGTGCGAGCAACGGAACCGAGACGATAAACACGAGCATCGCGCCGATAAAGCCAAACCAGAACCACAGCATCGGTGCGGCGGAGACCTTCCCAAGCAATACGGCTACGACAACGATGGCCGCGATGAACAGCACGGTCGCGACGTACCAGACGAGCGCCACCACGAGGTCTAACAGGATCATCCCCACGATCTGCAGCCATCGCCGGAGCACGATCTCGTAGCACGTCCGAAACACGACCGGCCGATTGCGATACAACGCCGCGACACCCACGGCAACCGCGTTAAGCGCAAACGGCCAAAGCAAATACGAAAAAAACAAGATTGCGATGAAAATCGCGATCAGCCCCGGGGACTCAAAGAGCGTTGGGAGGTGTTGGGTTTGGGCGCGAGCGGGGTGCCGGAGTATCTGAACGAACGCGGAGAACTCCGATTGGGAGCCCAGGTCGAGCAAGTACTGTAATATCGAGATTGGCAGAACGAATACGACGACGATGGTCGCGAACGGGACGAGATTACGGACGTACAGTGTCACGGCACGGTCGAAGATCTCGCCGAATCCCAAGGGACGAAGCTCCATCGAGGCGCCTTCTTGCTAGATCAGAGAGTATCCCGGTCGTGCGGCGCGTCGAGATCCATCAACGGTCCGATCGGAACGATTCGGGTCGGGTTGATATCGTCGTGCGTGAAGTAATAGTGACGCTTGATGTGATCGAAGTTCACGGTCTCGGCGATGCCGTCGATTTGATATAGATCGCGTAGATAGCCGTAAAGGTTCGGATAGTCCACGATCCGGCGAAGGTTACACTTGAAGTGGCCGTAATAGACCGGATCGAAACGTACGAGCGTCACGAAAAACCGCCAATCGGTTTCGAGCGGACGCTCTCCAAAGAGATACCGGCGATATGCCAAGCGCTCCTCCATGGCGTCGATCGTCGTAAACACCTCGTAGGCGGCGCCTTCGTAGGCCTCTTGCGTCGTTGCAAAGCCCGCGCGGTAGACGCCGTTGTTGAACGTTACGTAAAGGAAATCGTTGAGCTCGTCGATCTGGGCGCGCAGTTCGCGCGGATAGAGATCGAGTGTCGGGTTGACGGCGAAGGCATCGAACTCGCCTTCCAACATGCGCATGATGTCGTCGTCGGAGTTGCTGACGATGCGCCGCCGGTGCGTATCCCAAAGCACCGGTACGGTGACGCGAGCGGCGTAGGCCGGATCGCTCGCCGTATAGGCTTCGCGCAAGAACTGCCAGCCGTTGACGGGATCGGGCTGCGACGTCGTGAAGCGCCAGCCGCGCTCGTCGCGAATCGGGTCCACGATCGTCATGCCGATCGCATCTTCCAAGCCTTTGAGCTTGCGGACGATGATCGCGCGGCACGCCCACGGACACGCCAACGACACGTATAAATGATAACGGCCGGCCGCAGCGGGATATCCGGAGCTGCCGTCGGCGGTCACCCAATCGCGAAAGGCATCCTCCTGCCGCTCGAAGCTTCCGTCGGAGGCCTGTTCTTCCGGGAACTGTCCCTTCGACGGAGCCTGTCCTGAGCTTGTCGGAGGGCTCAGGGCGACACGCCGTGGGGCGGCAAATAGCTGAGACCGGCCTTCTCGAGGATCGCACGCCCGGGACCGCTCAAAACGAAATCGGCGAAGGCGCGCGCGGCTTGCGGATGCGGCGCGGCCTTCATAATCGCCAGCGTATAGGTGATGCGGTCGGTGAGCGCGGCATTGCCGGGAAGCGGGACAAAGCGATAGCTGCGCGCGATCGCTTCGGTGCGGTAGAAGAATCCGACGTCGGCTTGGCCAGTGTCGACACGCGCGAGCAAGTCTTGTTCGGGAAAGATCTGCGACGGATTTTCGTCGGCGCCGAGAATCCGCTGCTCGCCGTCGTGGCCCAGCCACATCGTCATACCGTCGATCGTGTAGACGCCCTTTGGGTCGAGTTGCGGATCGGTGCGGCCGATCCGCAGGCCCGGCGTATCGAGGGCGCGCTGGAGCGGCGTCGCCCCGTTGGCGACACCGTCGAAGAGGCCGGCGTACTTAGAGTTTGGCGCCCACGCGATGCCGAGACTCGTACCCGCGAACGTCGTCGCCGAGGTCACGCGGTCTCCGAGCTTTGTGACGAGTGCCGGATCGACGCTGATGAAAACATCGGGCGAACGAATGCCGGCCACGATGAGGTTCGCCAGCTCTTTGCTTCCGCCGGGTTCGCCTTCGAACTCGATTCCACGTTCGTGCAGCGCTGCTTTAAGCGGCCCCTCCATCGGCGTCACGAGGGATCCGGCGTAAAGAACGGAGACGGCCCCGAGGTTGGGGTTTGGAGTGGCTGCCTGCGCGCGCATCGCAGTAAACGAAACCGCCAGGCTTAGGCTTGCCGCGAGGGTCGAAAATCGAGCGAATGTGAGTTGATGCAATAGCGCGTTCCTTCCGGGCCTGGGCCGTCGTCGAATACGTGGCCGAGATGCGAGTCGCAACGCTTGCAGCGGACCTCGATACGATGCATGCCGAGAGTCGAGTCGTCGAGCAGCCTCACATTTTCCCTTTCCTCCGGATGCGTGAAACTCGGCCACCCGCAGTGCGACTCAAACTTTTCGTTTGACCTGAAGAGCGGCTGCCCGCAGGCACCGCAGAGGTAGGTGCCGTCGTCTTGAATTTGAAGCAGCGAACCGGAAAAAGGTGCCTCGGTGCCGGCTTCGCGCAAAATATGATAGCGCTCGGGACCGAGTTGGGCCCGCCACTCGTCTTCGCTTTTTTGAATATCTGGCGTCAAGTCGTGTTTCATCTGTAGCCTCTATAACGAGCGAAGGCGCCAAAGCGATGCAAGCGCGAAGAGCAGCTTATGAAGCTGCTCTTCGAAATCTTGCTGTCGATTCTCTTACACCCGATCGCCATGATCCTCATGTGGATCAATCTGGTCGGCCGCGGCGACCTGACGACGTTCCAGAAGGTCATCTGGTTCGTCGTCAGCATCATTTGGGGTCTTGGGCCGATCCTTTACCTCTTAGCTGCGGACGGCTCGCTCTGGTAGCAGTGCTAGCGGGGTCGACCGCCGCCGTGTCCGCCGCCGGAGCCATGGACGCTCCCACTCGAGCCGTGCACCGTTCCACGATTGCCGCCGGCGTTGTAGCCACGGTAGCCGCCATAGTAGCCGCGGTAGCCGCCGTAGTAGCCCCCACGGTAGCCGCCGTAGTAGCCCCCACGGTAGCCGCCATAGTAGCCCCCACGGTAGCCGCCGTAGTAGCCCCCGCGGTAGCCACCGTAGTAGCCCCCGCGGTAGTAGCCCCACGGGCCGCGATAACCCCAGCCCCAGCCCCAGGGACGATAGTAGCCGCCCCATCCATAACCACAGCAGCCCCATCCGAAGCCAAGGCCGATTCCGATGCCGATGCCCCAGTAGGGATAACCCCCGCCGTAATAGCCTGCGCCGTAGTACGGGTAACCGCCGGCATAATACCCGCCGTCGCCGTAGCCGCCGTACGGCGTGTAGGCCACGGCGACGTCGATACGATAGGCGTCGAACGTGGGGCCGTCGGCGTGGCCGTAAATCGTGACGGGCATGCCCTCAACGAGCCTGGTACCGGTCGGATTAATGACCGTGCCATCGTGCATCGAAACGTGATCGTCGTAGCCTCGGTCGTCGCGCATGTACACGATATAGGCTCCGTCAAATCCGGTAACGACGCCTTTGATCTGTTCTTGAGGCGCGACCGGTCTTCCATAGCTCGGAACCGGTTCGTTTCCATAACTCGGCTCTGACTGCTGCGCACCGGCGACGCCTGGCAGGGAAAGGCTAAGGACCGCCGGCAACGCGGCCCACAGGAGCGTTTTTTGAAGGAGTGATGTTGCAATCCGCATGTTGGAACCATTATAACGCCGCGGCCGCGCCGCCGTGGTTAGAAAATGTGCAAAATGATGCTTTCTTGCCTTACGGGGCAAGCGGCCCGAACGCAAGTCGCAGCGCTTGACTCCGACGTTGCGTCAGGGCGTACGCTCGACTGAGAGCGACTACGATGCAAACGGAGAGCGGCCGAGTGCGCCGGATTAAAGCCTTCGCGAGCGAAGCCGGGGTCAGCGTTCGGACGCTGCACCTCTACGACCGTCTTGGGCTCCTGTCACCGGCGGCGGTGAGCGAAGCCGGTCACCGCCTCTACGGCGACGCCGAACTCGAACACCTGGAACACATTCTCGCGTTGCGCTTCGTCGGCTTCAGTCTGGATCAGATCAAGAAACTGCTCGCAGGGTCCGACCTCCCGTTAGCCGCGGCGCTGCGCATGCAGCGCGAGCTCATTACACGTCGGAAGCGCCGGCTCGAATCGGCGCTTACGGTTATCGAGGAAGCGCAGCGAGCGCTGGCCGCCGGCGCATCAGGCGACCGTTGGGATATTCTTCGCACCGTCATGGGGGTTTTCAAAATGCAAAACGATTGGAAATGGACGCAAGAGTATTATTCGGAGTCGGCGCGCGAAAAGATCGACGAGCATCGGCATGCGGTGCCCGCCGAGGCCGTCGAGCGGGGGCAACGGGACTGGACGGTGCTCATCGCAGAGGTTGAAGCCGCGGTCGAAAAAGGCATCGAACCGTCGAGCGCGGATGCTCGAGCGTTGGCACAGCGATGGCGCGGTTTGGTCGCGCAGTTTACGCAAGGCGACGCCGAAATTTCACGGGGGCTGAACCGAATGTGGTCCGATAGCGTTCATTGGCCGAAGGATTTCAAGCGGCCCTGGAGCGATCCGGCCGACGCATTTATCAAGGAGGCGATGAACCGCGACGGGGATGGAGCCGTCGATGGGGATTGAACCCATGATCTCCTCGTTACCAACGAGGTGCTTTACCACTAAGCTACGACGGCAAGCGGCCTAGGACTCTTGCTGGTACGAGTCCCTCGGACGTCATTCCTACGTCGTTGCAGCCGCTCCCTATCGACCGGCGATGCTAGCCGGCCATGCTGATGGTTACGCCCCACGGCGTTGTGAGACCAGTGATGGTCTTGGTAGGCGCGCCGCCGGCCGGATAGTTCCAGAACATGACGTTCGCGCTGTCGGCATTTGGCGCGACGACGTTAGAGCCTTGAATCCAAAACTGAACCGCAAAGCTCGAATCGTCAAGCGGAGTGGAGCCGGTCTCCGTTCCCGCGGTCCCGCTGATGCTAAACTGGTAGATTACGTTGGCTTCGTAATCTCGAATCGCAACGTACTGGCCGTCCCACTGAACGCTGCCGCCGAATGAGATGTTCTCATTCAGCCCGATATTCACGAACGAATGCTTTCCTTTGGGAAGCTCGGCAAAGGCGAAGGCGCCGCCCTTCATCCCGTCCACGTAGAGGTTCCCCCGGTTGTCGTAGCCACAGTACTCGTAGAAGCTGATGGCGCGGTCTTTGTACGCTCTCCCGGCGCCCCGCGCTTTTTTATAGATCGCGACGTCGCCGGGGTTGGTTGACGGCGTACTAATGTTCGCGACGGCAAGATCTCCCGTCGTCGGATCGACGGAGCAGCCTCCTGGATCTTCACCGGGATCCTTCAAAATTGCCAGCGGCTTCGTGCCGCCGTGCGCGTATTCCAGGATCCGGAAGGTCGTATTGTCTGTTATAAAAACCGCGCCCGCTTCATCGACGCACAAGCCCCACGGGCGATTGAAGCCCGTAAGCGTTCCTTTTAGAATGCCTCCGGGATACGAGTAGACGTATACGTCGTCCGTCCCCAAATCAGAGATATACATGAGGTTGGTTTTCTTTGCGTCGGGAGCCATCCACGATCGGCCGCGATCCGGATGCACGGCGAGCATCGCGTTCTGCCCTATTGGCTCGCGAGGGCCGAGCGAGACCTGCGATGCGCCGCAGCCAACGAGCGTCGTAACGGCCGCGCAAACGCCTAGTGCGTGGTGCATCGCATTCGATTTGGGCATAGAAAAGCTCCGTGTACGAAAGTGAAAAACCCCGCTCCCATTAGAACGGGAACCCGCATGTTCAACTGAGGAGGCTTTGGCGCCTTTGGCGCAGCACTCGTCTCTTTGTCCGCTCCGTGATTCCGACGCACGCCCCAGTGCTCCGGCGTCAGCGGGCAATAGCGGACCATTCACCGAGAGGAGCTCCGTTTGAATAAGCCGTTGAAGCTTGTCGTCCCCATGGCAGTCGTGCTCGCGCAGGTTGCATGCGCTGCGAACGGCATCTCCAACGTACCCGGGGCCGAAGGACCGTCGAGGATGCTGAGGGCCACCTCACGCGGCGGCTCGAGTCCGATTCAACACGTGATCTTCATTGTCCAAGAGAACCGGTCGTTTAACAACCTCTTCATGGGATATCCGGGCGCCAAGACTCAGAACTACGGGTACGACACGAGCGGCGATAAAATTGCTCTGCACTCTCAAGATCTCGCCCAAAGCTGGGACATCAACCACTTTTCGCCCGCTTTTTTTGCGGCCTGCGATGCGCAAAAAAAGCTGCCCGGCACGCACTGCAAGATGGACGGTTGGAATAGTGAAGGAGCCGGTTTCGGCTCCCCTACGAACTATGCGTACGCGTTCGTGCCGCGCGCCGAGACCAAGCCTTACTGGACGATAGCCAAGCAATACGTCTTAGCCGACCACATGTTTGCATCGAACCTCGACGGCAGCTTCGTTGCGCACCAGTACGCGATTGCGGCGTACGCGAGTCATTCCGTGGATTCCCCACAGTCATACTGGGGATGCGAGGGCGGATCGCAGGACACAGTTCAGACGCTGACGGCGAAGCGCACGTACGGTCCGAGCATCGTGACCTGCTTCGATAACCCGACGATCGGCAGCGAGGCCGACGCCGCGGGCGTAAGCTGGCGCTTCTACGCGGGTACGATTGACGGCGACGGCGGCCTGTGGTCTTCGTATCAGGCGGATAATGCAATCTTTAACGGGCCGGACTGGACGACCGACGTGATCAATCCGCCCTCGCAGTTTCTCACCGATATCGGAGCCGGGCAGCTCGCCAACGTCACCTGGATTACGCCGACCTACGCTAACTCGGACCACCCGGGCCTAAACTCAAGCACGGGGCCGGCATGGGTGGCGTCGCTCGTCAATGCAATCGGAACGAGCAAGTTCTGGAGCTCCACCGCGATCTTCGTAATGTGGGACGACTGGGGCGGATGGTTCGACCCGGTGAAGCCCGTTTTCAAAGACTACGACGGGCTCGGCTTTAGGGTGCCAGTACTCATGGTCTCGCCGTACGCCAAGCGCGGCTACGTCACGCACGTTCAGTATGAGACCGCGAGCGTTCTTCGGTTCATCGAGGATACGTTTGGCCTCGCGCAGCTGGCGGCCGCCGATGCACGCGCGAACGATCCGGCAATCGATGCGTTCGACTACAGCCAAGCGCCGCGAAAGTTCGAGGAGATTCCCGGCGCAAAGCCGCGGGCATATTGGATGCTGCAGGAACGACGCTCGCCCTGGCATTCGAAGCCGAAAAGCTTCCTCGGTGACGACTAGCTTAATCGCGTACGGGGAAACGATTAACGGGGTCGCCGGCTGATGCCGGCGACCCCGTTTTGTTGATTACCTAACTCGAACGAGGTGCTTTACGCTACTTCGTCGAGCTGGGACTGTAGGCCGCGGCTTCGCATTCGTCGGTCGCGCATGGGATGCCACCGGTGAAGCTATAGTTCAGCGTGAGGCCCGATGGCCGGTATCTGTAGACTTCGGTATCCGATGACTCGAGGTTTGTCGTCACGAAACGTAGGCTTTGTCTACCGAGGTGACCGAAAATGCTCTCACCCGTCAGTGGGCTCTGGCTGATGAGCGTGCACGTCGGGTTGCAGCCCGAATAGACGTACACGACGCTAGGCAGCGAGAACGACGGGCCGAAAAGGCTCGTTGTAACGAGGTTGCCTTTACCGTCGACGTCGACGCCGCCGTAGAACGGGTTCACGAAGCCGCTCGCGACTACGCCCGATCCGCTGCAGCCCGCGAAGTAGACGAGAACCGCAACTTCGTCCGAGTTGATTGCGTCGGCCCAGCAATCGCCATTGGCCGCCATCCCCACGCCGCCAACTTCGTCTATGCTAGGATTGGTGAGATTGGTCGAGCACGTCCCGCTCGTGAGCGTGCAGACCGAGACGCTGCCGGGGCCGCTTTCGTCGAAGATATTGCCGACGGCGATATTTCCGGTCGTTGCGCTGACGGCAGAGGCATCGGATGGCTGGCCGTACGGGTCGACGATCGATCCGAGGAATGGCCCGCACACGCTGGGGCCGTACACATATATCTCGTGTTCGCCTGAGACTTCATCCCCGTTGGGGATCATCACGTTGCCCGAATTGTCGACGCCAAAGTTATTGACACCCCCTGCCGTACCGACGGTGCAAGTCGGCGGCCCGTTGCCACTGTTGTTCTTCGGAAAACCATAAAGGTCAGTGCCAGCAAAAGTTGAGACGTAAATGCCTCGCATCTCCCCTGAGGTGGCACGTCTTCCTCGAATCGGCAAGAACTTAGTTGGGAGAAACCGCTGGGGAATGGCGTTGACTGCGAAGCCATGGAGGCCTGCAGCATGAGCCCTGATGTTCGCCCCTACGGTCGGCACCGAGGAGCCCGGCGAGGACGTATTGCCCGAGCAGCCGGCGAGAAGGCTTACAGCGACTGTGGTACACAGCGCTGCGGAAAACAAACGCATGGGGAAGAGTCCTCCTTCAATGTAGCTGGGTAGCGATAGGCCACATTGAGTCTCCAAAAAAAGAGCCGACTAGACGTTCAGTGAGGCGCACCCGGCTTTGTAAGACGCACCACCCTGCTTCCATCCGTAGACTCCCGCAAACTCCCTGGCGGGCCCAAAGCGTCCTTAAGCTTTCTTGCAGCCGGAATCCTCCGTCCGCTCTGCCAGTTCGCCACCCGCTTGGTTAATCTAAACCTGGCGAGCGTCTGCGCCACTGCGTTGGGAGGACGTAGCTTGGGATTGGCAGTGTCTGGAGCGGGCGGCGGGAATCGAACCCGCGACTCTTGCTTGGAAGGCAAGGGCATTACCACTATGCAACGCCCGCGACTCTGGGCAGGGCTGGATTTGAACCAGCGTAGCGCTTTCGCGCGCCAGATTTACAGTCTGGTGCCATTAACCACTCGGCCACCTACCCACGAGGACTCTTTAAACGTGGCTGACCTGGGTACGATACTGCAGCTATCCCCTCCTCGGCAAGGTGATGCGGCGTGCTTCCCAAAGGGGTCCTCATGGCCTTCTCATGTGCCCCCAACGCGGGTACCTTACCATGGAAGCCATAGCAAACTCGCCTTTGCCTTTTGGAGTTTCGACAGGATGGCGCGCCCAGGGACTCTTGCGATTGCCGCCCTCGTAGGGCTTCTACTTACCGGATGCAGTGCGGCATTCGGTCAGTTCGGCGCTTCACTTCCCGCTGGCGGTGACGACGTGCAGACGGTTAGCGACGCGGCCGATTCCCTCGTCGCGCACCGCGGCTCCGCCACGCAGAACGCCAAGACCGCCATCGGCGTCACCGACGCGCTGGGTTCGATCGTTCGCGACATCAGCAACGACGAGCACATTCTCTCCGGCGCCGTGCATCCCGTCAAAGAAGGGGCGCACGTGCGCCGAGTCGCGTCGCAATCGCAGTTGGTGCTACGCCCGAGCGGCGGCGGCGTGTCCGGATATTGCCAGAGTTCCGCAGGCTACAGCCTCAAAGGAATTCCGTCGCTCGATGAAACGTTTGGCTGGCAGAGCGGCGCATACTCCGGCGGCGCACGCGTGGCTGGAGAGCGCGGATTTTCAACGTGGTCCGCAAACGCGACCGGCGAAGCCGTGCAGGCTCCGATCGGCGGACTCTCGATCGTGCGCAGCGGCGGCGCAAGCTGTCCGATGTTGGCGCCGACGTTTTCCGTGCTCGGCGCAACGGCCGATAACGCGTTTTCGATTCCAATCACGCTAACGTATCGTCACGGAACGCTGTGGAACGTGAGCGTAAGCAATGCCAGGTTTGCCGGCGGCGAAAGCCTCGACGTGACCACGTCTTTTGGCCGGCCGCAGTCGATTAGCGGCACGATCGCAAACGACAGCACCGAGTTGGCGACGTTCCACACGAACGCCTACGGGGAAGGCACGCTCACGATCACGAGCACCGGCGCGCAATACGCGATCGCCGACTGGATCGTCACCGCAACACCTTAGCGCCTCCCGGTCGCGTTTCTAGCGCCGCGTTGCGGAGAAGAATCTTGCATCTTCTTCCCGCCGACTGCCATGCGTATGGCACACAGAAGCCATAGCATCGACGCATGAATCCGAAGAAGTTTCGCGGATGGTGTTTGAACGGTTGTGGGAACGAAATAAAAAAGGGCGCGACTAAGTATTGCTCCATTAGGCGCGAGCACGAAGTCGGCTACCGTAAGCGGGTCGAGACCCTAGAGTCTGGCGGCTATAAGGTCAAAGGACCCAGCACGTTTCTGCGACGCTACCTCATCCATCGCTTCGGCGAACGGTGCACCCGATGCGGTTGGGGCGAACGTCATCCTATCACGAAGAAGGTCCCGATTGAGATCGAGCATATCGACGGCAACTGGGAAAATAACCTGCCCTCAAACCTGACGCTATTGTGCCCGAATTGTCACTCCTTGACTCCAACGTACCGGGCCTTGAACTGGGGACGCGGCCGAGCGTGGCGTAACGGAAACGTGAAGGGTGTGACGTGGAAACGGCGCAACATAAGCAGCGCGAGTGCCGACGTGACGGAGAGGTCGAACGTACCAGATTTGTAACCTGGCCTCAGCAATGAGCACGTGGGTTCGAATCCCACCGTCGGCTCCATCAATCTCTAACACAGAAAGTTTGGTTTATGCCTCGACCGATTCATTTCGAGATTCACTCCGCGGATCCCGATGCGGCGGCAAAGTTCTACTCGACGATCTTCGGTTGGAAGGTCTTCAAATGGGATGGGCCCGTCGAGTACTGGCTCGTCCAGACCGGCGAGGAGGGCCGCGGCATCGACGGGGGCATTCTGCGGCGGCAAGGCGACGCGCCGGCCACGGGCGCCGCGGTCAATGCCTACGTTTGCACGATTGGCGTCGACTCGCTCGATGAGACGCTAACGGCAATAACCGGCAACGGCGGGGAGATCGTCGTCGCGAAGCACGAGATACCGGGCATCGGAACGCTGGCATACTTTAAAGATCCCGACGGAAACATCTTTGGAGCGTTGCAACCGGTATAGGCGCGAAAATCCATCATGCAAAAGGTTAACCCCAAGTGGGCGCGCGGCGGCCTCGTGCTCGTCTGCGAGCGCTGCTTCAAAGAGCGCATTCCGGAAGAGGATCCAAAGACCGCCGAACGCATCGGCGACTTTCATCTTCGCAATTGGCTCAAGGAACGGCTGAAACAGGACGGGCAGTGGGGACCGATTCGAGCGGTGAGTACGAGCTGCATGGACGTTTGCGCGCGGGAACTCGTCACAGTCTGCATCGAGCCCCGCGACGGCGAGCGGTTAGTAATGGTCCTCGATCCGCTTGCCGAACGGGAAGAACTCTATAGAGTTATTTTGGAGAAGCTCGGCGACCGCGAGATCAAAGCGTAAAGATCGATAGCGTGTCGCTCTGCCGGCTGCCGCCCGGCACGGGTGCCCCGGCTGGAATGAAGAGCCTTCCATCCAGAACAGCCGCGCCGGTTCCATGGCGTCCCTCTGGAAGCGCTGCGTACTCCGCCCATCGGTTCGTTTCGGGATCGTAGCCTTCGTTCGTCGTAAATGCGCTCGCCATCCCACGCTGCTCGCCACCGATCGCGAATATCTTGCCTCGATAGAGCGCGACGGCCATGCCGCTGCGCGCCGCCGGCATCGCCGCACCCGACCTCCACGCGTCGGTTCCCGGATCGTAGATATCGACGTATCCCGTGTTGTCGGCGGGCGTGTCGATGCGACCGCCGATGGCATAGAGGCGACCACCGCAGTCAACGAGGCCCATATGATCGCGGCCGACGGGCAGCGGGGCACGCGGCGAATATCGATTCGTCGCCGGAGCGTAGACCAGGTGCGTTTTTACGCTGTGTACGTCGCGACCCCCAACGAGGTGAATCTCGTCGCCGAGCACGGCGACGGAAATCGAGCCGAGCGCACGCGGGAGCGCGGCAATCGGCGACCATCGATTCGTTGAGGGATCGTAGACGTTTGCATCGGGGACGGCCGCGTTGTTTTGCGCTGCAAATCCGCCAAACGCGTATACCTTTCCACGGTAGCCGACGGCGGCGATGTGGTTGAGGCCGCGCGGCAGGGGCGCGACGTCCTGCCAATCGCCACGAACCGCGTCGCCTCGAATGACTGGCTGAAAAACCTCGACCAGCCTCTGATCGACGTTTCCATTAGCGTACCCGCCGATCACATAGATGCGGTCGGCGAGAACGGCTACGGCTACCTCACTGCGCGCGACCGGCAGTGCCGGTCCGCTGCTCCAGCTCCCTGCGGGAGAGGCCGCTGCTGCGGCTAGCGCGAGTACAACCGCGAGCAGTTTGGTCATCCTTCGACAGGCTCAGGATGACAATGCGTTCGCTCAGGATGACAATGCGTTCGCTCAGGATGACAACGCGTTCGCTCAGGATGACAACGCGTTCGCTCAGGATGACAACGCGTTCGCTCAGGATGACAACGCGTTCGCTCGGGTCGATGCACGCCCTACTGGAACTCGAACTCCGCCAGATTCTTCTCGATCTTCCGCTTGACGCGCTGGAGCGCGTTGTCGATCGATTTAACGTGACGGCCCAAGTCGCGCGCCATCTCCTGATAGCTCTTGCCTTCGAGATACGACTCCAGCACTTGCGATTCGAGCTCGGAGAGATTCTGACGAATGCGCTGGCGGATGTCGTCGGAGACCTCCTGGGTTACGACCAGCTCCTCTGGATCGGAGGTCTTCTGCGAAGCCATTACGTCGAGCAGCGTGCGCTCGCTGTCTTCGTCGTAGATGGGCTTGTTGAGCGAAATGTATTGGTTGAGCGGAATGTGTTTTTGGCGCGTCGCCGTCTTGATCGCGGTGATGATCTGGCGCGTGATGCAGAGCTCGGCAAAAGCACGAAAGCTCGAAAGCTTGTCGGCCTTGAAGTCGCGTACGGCCTTGTAGAGGCCAATCATCCCTTCTTGGATGATGTCCTCGCGGTCCGCGCCGATGAGAAAATAGCTCTTCGCCTTGATCCGAACGAAGTTTTTGTACTTGTTGAGAAGGTACTCCATCGCGAGATTGTCGCCAGTCTTCGCGATCGCCACTAGGTCTTCGTCGACCCGCTGTTGGTATTCCACTCCATCCGAGACGGGATGGGTCATTGCCATATCGTTTGTCTGCCTCGTGAGTAGACGTGCCGCATGCGCAGGCCTGAGCCCGTCGGCACGGCACGTCGAGGCTTAGTATATAGGAGGGGCCCCCTCCCCCGTCAAGGACGAGGCTAGCATGCGCTGCCGAAGCGCCTCGAAAATCAGGACGCCCGCGGCGACCGAGGCGTTGAGGGAAGCGACTCGACCGAGCATTGGAATCCTCACCAGGAAGTCGCATTCGCGCTTGACGAGCGGCGTGAGCCCGCTTCCCTCGCTGCCGAAAACCAGGGCAAGGTCCCGGTTGAGGTCGGCCTTCCCGAGCGCAATGCCTGCGGGCGACGCGTCCGCCCCGACCACCCAGATGCCCGTCTTTTTGAGCACCCGGATGCTGCCGGCGATATTGGCGACTCGGGCGATCGGCAGGTAGACCGCGGCCCCCGCGGCCGCTTTGCGGACCGTCGCATTGATCCCGGCCGAGCGGCGCTCGGGGAGGACCAGGCCGTCGGCACCGGCGGCCTCGGCCGTTCGAACGATCGCGCCGACGTTATGGGGATCGGTCAGGTGGTCGAGCACGACCAGCATACGCGGCGAGCCGTCGCGGCGCGGACGCGAAAGGACGTCGCTCAGGGACACGTACGGAAATGGGGGTGCGGTCGCGATCACTCCCTGGTGCGCCTTAAAGGGAACGCGATCGAAGAACGCGCGCTGTTCGAATCGGACCGGCACGTTACGCTCTTTCGCTTGCGCGAGAAGCACTCGGAGCGCGGCGTCCTTTGTGCGATCCGCCGCGACCGCAATCGAACGCAGCCGCTCGCCGGCCAGCAGCGCTTCTTCGACCGCGTGAATGCCGTAGATCAAATCGTCGAAATCCAGCGCGGTCCGCTCGCGTCGCGGTCTCAACCCTCGACGGCCCTTCGACGACCTCAGGACGTCGTCCAGCTGGTCCCCTCTTTCGTGTCGTGCAGTTCGACGCCGCATCGCTGCAAGGCATCGCGAAGTCGATCGGAGGCGGCCCAATCCTTCGCGCGACGAGCCTCGGCTCGCATTGCAATGACCCGTTCGATCGCCTGGTGCGGTTCCAGGTTTTCGAGCTGCCCGGCGGCGCCGTCGACACGCTCGTCTTCGAGCGCGCCCAGCAGGCGCTGCACGAACCAACCGCTCAGCTCGGCAATCGGCTCCTTCAACCACGACTCGTTGGGCTCGATGCCAAGGATCGACAGCCAATAGTGTAGCCGATCAAACGGCGCGTTTGCGGCAAACTCGTAGAGCACCGCGAGCGCTGCGGCGGTATTCATGTCGTCGTCGAGAGCCGCTTCCATCCGCACATCGAACGGCGAAGCCTGCGCCGGCGAACCGACGTCGCGTTGCCCCGCCGCAAAGCGATAGGCCGTCTTGATCTTGCTGAGGCCCAGCGCCGCTGCGGCAATCGAGTCTTCCGTAAAGTTCGTAACCTTGCGGTAGCCGGTCTGCAAAAAGAGCCAGCGAATCGCCTGCGGATCGTGACGTCGCAGCAAGTCGGAGAGCGGCTCGAAGTTCCCGAGCGATTTGGCCATCTTGCGGTTGTCGAAGAGCAGCAGCCCGCCGTGCACCCAAATGTTCGCCATCGGCGGACGCAGCATCAGCGGCTCGCTCTGCGCGATCTCGTTCTCGTGATGCGGAAAGATCAGGTCCGCACCGCCGCCGTGGATATCGAAGCCGACGCCGGCCGGATCGAGCAGCGCACGCGCCATCGCCGAACACTCGATGTGCCAGCCCGGGCGCCCATCGCCGTAGGGTTCAAACGGCCAACGCGGTTCGCCCGGCTTAGCAAACTTCCACAGCGCAAAATCGAGCGGGTCTTCCTTATTTTCGTCAACCTCGATGCGCGCGCCGGCTTCGAGATCGGCGACGTTTCGGTTTGCCAGGCGCCCGTAATCCCGAAAAGTCGAAACGCGATAGTAGATTCCATCGCGCGTGACGTAAGCGTGTCCACTCTCGGCGAGCTCTCGTATCATCTGCTGGATCTCGCCGATATATTTTGTGGCGTACGGCTCGAAATCGTACTCGAGGACGCCGAGCTTACGCATCGATTCCTTGAACTCGGCATAGAAGTATTCAACGATCGAGTGGTAATCCCGACCGGTTTCGATTCCCGCTTTGATGCTGCGATCGTCGATGTCGGTGACGTTCTGCACGTACGTCACGCGATAGCCGCGATGCGTCAAGTAGCGGCGCAGTACATCAAAAAAAAGAAACGAGCGCGCGTGACCGAGGTGCGCTTGGGCAGACGGCGTCAAGCCGCAGACGTAGATACGCACCTCGCCTTCGCGCAACGGCTCGAACTTCTCGACCGTGCGCGTTCGAGTATTGTAGAGTCTTAGCGGCACCGCTTTTTAGATCACCCAGCTCCAGGACTCTTCGCCGGTCGCTTGGCCTTGCTCGAGCTCGTTCAAGCGTCGTTCGAGCTGTTCGAGTTGACGCGCGAGGCGAACGATTGCGTCGCTCGTCGGATCCGGCATCTCGACCTGCGGGCGGCCGGATACGACCCGAACCGGTTTGCCGTCTTGCGCGACGATTCGCGCCGGCACGCCGACGACGGTCGCATTGGCCGGCACATCCTTCACGACGACCGAACCTCCGCCGACCTTTGTGTTATCGCCGAGCACGATCGCGCCGAGTACGCTCGCGTTGACGCCGACGGTCACGTTACGCCCGAGCGTCGGATGGCGCTTGCCGTGCGACAGACTCGTGCCGCCCAGCGTTACGCCTTGATAGATCGTGCAGCCGTCGCCGATCTCCGACGTTTCGCCGATGACGACGCCCGAGCCATGATCGATGAAGACCCCCTTGCCGATGCGAGCCGCCGGATGGATCTCGATTCCCGTGAGGAAGCGCGCGACGTTGGCTAAGAAGCGCGGCAGCAACGGAATTCCAGCGCGATAGAGCGCGTGGTTGACGCGATGCGCGACGAGCGCGTGAAAACCGGGATACGAGAGGACGACGTCGAGCCAGCCCCGTGCGGCGGGATCGCGCTCTAGCGGCGCCTGCAGGTCGGCTTGTAACGTTTCGAACGCCTCATCCATTTCCATCAATGTAACCCTTTTATCCGCATCGAGGTGACGCTCCGGTCATCCTTCGACAGGCTCAGGATGACAACCGACAGAGCCTGTGCTGAGCGCAGTCGAAGCGCTCAGGATGACATTCCTTAGCGCCTGCGCGAAGCGCAGTCCTGAGCGAGGCGCGAAAGCGCCGAGTCGAAGGGTCAGGATGACAGCAGCGCCACGGCATAGGCCGCGATCCCGGAGCCGTCGCCCGTATACCCCAGACCCTCGCTCGACTTGGCCTTCACGCTAATTCGGCTTTGGTCGATCTCGAGTCGGACCGCAAGATTTGCGCGCATCCAGTCGATGTGCGGCGCGAGCTTCGGACGATCCACCACGATCGTGGCGTCGACGTTGACGATCTCGAAGCCGGCGACGCGCACGGCTGCGGCACACTGCGCGAGCAGCTCCATCGAGTCGGCGTCCTTCCAACGCGGATCGCTCGCGGGAAAGCGCGTACCCAGATCGCTCATCGCGGCGGCTCCGAGCAGTGCGTCGGCAAGTGCGTGGGCGAGGACGTCGGCGTCGGAGTGACCGAGCGCACCGCGTTCGAACGGAACGTGAACGCCGCCCAACATCAGCTTGCGCCCTTCGACCAGCGGGTGTGCGTCGAATCCCTGACCGACGCGCATCATCCGACAGGGCCTGTCCTGAGCGACGCTGAGCCCGTCGAAGCGGAGTCGAAGGGCTCAGGATGACAGACCGCGATCGCTTTCAACCGCGCGTTCAAAATCGTTTCCGCTCGGATGACGTCTCCCGGCAGCGTAACTTTGAAGTTCTCGCCCGTAGATGCTACGACGACCACGGATATGCCGATGCGTTCCAGCAGCGCCGCGTCGTCGGTAACCGCAACGCCGTCGAGCCGGCCGCGTTCGTGCGCGGCGCGTAGCTCGGGGGCCAAGGCGAACTGCGGCGTTTGCGCCGCCCAGAGCGTCCCCCGATCGAGTGTCGCACCGACGATGAGCGAAGCGCGATCGACCAGCTTGATTGTGTCCACGACCGGCTCGGCCAAGAGCGATGCGCGTCCTGCACGCACTTCACGCATTCCGGCGCGCACGTCCGCGGCCGTGACCAGTGGGCGAGCACCGTCGTGAATCAAGGCGGCGTCGCAATCGTCGCTCAGCGCCATGACGCCTTCTCGAGCGCTATCTTGGCGCAACGGCCCTCCGCGCACCACGCGTTGCCTGAGCTTGGGCGCCAGGCGCTGGGCGAGCTCGTAGAGCGGCTCGATGGATTCGGGCTCCGTTGCAATGACGAGCTCCGTAATTTCCGGCATTGCGGCGAACGTTTGAATCGACCATCCGACCATCGGCACTCCGGCCAGTTCGATAAACTGCTTCGGCCGCCCTAAACGCAGGCCGCGTCCCGCCGCGACGATGACCGCACCCCATCTCATACGGGCCCCTGGGTCGCGCCTTCTCGTTTCGGACGCGCGAAGATCATTCGCCCGGCAACCGTCTGGAGCACGCTCGTGACGACGACATCGGCCTCCTCGCCGATCAAACGGCGTCCGTGCTCGACGACGATCATCGTGCCGTCTTCCAAATATCCGATGCCCTGATGCCCCTCTTTTCCTTCGCGGATTACCGCGACGTGCAGCTCCTCGCCGGGCAGCACGACCGGCTTAACGGCATTGGCCAGCTCGTTGACGTTCAGGACGGCAACGCCTTCGACATGGGCGACGCGGTTGAGATTATAATCGTTGGTGACGAGTTTGGCGCCGAGTTCGCGAGCAAGCCGAACGAGGCGCGCGTCGACGTTTCCGGGTGCCATGTCGCTGTAATCCCGCTCGCTAATCTCAAAAATCGTCAGCTCCTGCAGACGCGTGAGGACGTCGAAGCCGCGACGGCCGCGGGTTCGTTTGAGGGGGTCGACGGAATCGGCGATCGACTGCAGCTCGCGCAAAACGAATCGCGGAACGATCAGCGCGCCATCGAGAAAGCCGCTCTCCAGGATATCGACGATGCGGCCGTCCACGATCGCCGAAGTGTCCACCAACTTGGGCGCGACGGCCGACGCGTTGGCGGCCATTCCACGCGCTACCGGGACGATGCGGGTCTTGGCACCGATGCGCGCTCCGAGATAGGCGGCGAAGATCGCCACGATGAGGTAGAGGACGATTGCGATATACGTTCCGGCTCGGCCGACGTCCGAGATCAGCTCGAAGACGATGCCTTTAATCAAGAATGCGATCAAAAGGCCGACGACGAGCCCAACCGCGCCACCCGCGATCTCGGCCGGCGTCAAGCGATCCATCGCACCTTCGGCTTGGCTGAGCTGGCCCTCAAAGAGTGCTTGAGCCAGCGGCGCGAGCAGCGCCCCGAGCACGGCGCCGGCGACCGGCGAACCGATCAAAAAGACGAGTTGCATCGTTTCGCTGGCAAAATGCGGCGAAAAAACGCTGAAGTACGCCTCCCGGCCCAGCAAGAATCCGGTCACGCCGAAAACCACGACGAACGCGACGCGTAAGACCGTCCCCGCTAGATTGCTTCCCGCTACTCGAATGTTATGAAGGCTCCGCAGACGTCGTTGGCAAGAAAACGACCCCGGCGCGTAAGCCGTAACGCGTCCGCCGTCCGTTCGAGCAATCCGGTCTGTGCAAGTTGAGTTACGACGGGATCGTAAGTTTCGATCACGTCGATGCCATAACGCTCTTTGAAATCCGCCAAGCGAACCCCTTGCACCGTGCGCAGCGCGAGCATCATTGCTTCCCCGGCCTGCCGCCGCCCTTGCAGGCGCTCGGCCTCCGACGGAATCGGCCGGCCCCCAATCGCTGCCGCCACATACTCCTCGAGTACCCGCGTATGCACCGAGCGCACGCCGTCGCGGTAGGAGGCCGCGCCGACGCCCAAGCCGGCGTACTCGCCGTTCGCCCAGTAGTTCAGATTGTGCGCGCACTGGTGGCCCGGGCGCGCGAAGTTGCTGACCTCGTATTGATGATAGCCGCCGGCCTGCAGCAGGTCGATGGCCAGGGCGTAGAGATCCGCTTCCCGCTCGTCGTCGAAGAAGAGCGCGGGCTCGCGCGAGCGCCACGCCGCAAAGGGTGTGTTCTCCTCGACCGTCAGACCGTACGCCGAAATATGATCTACTTGCAAATCCATGGCGCGGCGCAGCGACCGCTCCCACGTTGCCGGCGTCTGTCCGGGAACACCGTACATCAGATCGAGTGAGACGGAATCCATCCCCGCGCTTCGCGCGCCGGCGACGACCCCTTCGACCATTTCGCCGGTGTGCTTGCGTCCGAGCGTACGAATCTCATCGGGCTCGAACGACTGAACGCCGATCGAAACCCGCGTGATTCCCACTTCGCGATAGCGGAGCAAATCGCCGTCGCGCACCAGCTCGGGATTGACTTCGATGGAACCCTCCGATGCGAGGCCAAATCGGTCTTGCAGCGCGCCGAGAAGCTGCGCGATCGTCTCGCAGTCGTAGGCATTCGGCGTTCCGCCGCCGAGATATAGCGTTGCGGCAGCCGCACGCGGTTCGCGCGCGATTTCGGCAGAAAGCGCTTCGAAGTACCGGCGCGCCGCCGAAGCACGCAACGGCCATTTAGCAAAGTCGCAATAGGGACAGAGATACGCGCAAAAGGGCAAGTGAACGTATACGCCGAGCATAGCGGCGACGGCCTTAGGTGGCCGCGAGTTGCGGTGCGATCAGCTCGCTAATTTTACCGACGACGTCGTGTTCGACTTCTTCGGCCGCTGCCTTGATGGCGTGTTTGATCGCATTGCGACTGGAGCGACCGTGCGTTACGATGCAGTTTCCTCGAAGCCCGAGTAGCGGCGCGCCGCCGTACGTTTCGTAATCGAACTTGCGGCGTAAGCGCCGCAAGGCGGGCGCCAGCATGTACGTGCCGATCTTCGTGGCGAGGTTGCCGCCGAGGAGCGCGTCATGCATCACGCGCGCGAGATCCGCAATCATGCCTTCGCCGGTCTTGAGGACGACGTTGCCGACGAAGCCGTCGGCAACGATCACATCGGCGGCGTTGTGGAAGAGATCGCGGCCCTCGACGTTGCCGATGAATCGAACCGGAGCGGCCTCGAGCAGGCGCGCGGCTTCCAGGACGAGCTGGTTTCCCTTGCTGCGTTCCTCCCCGTTGGAGAGCACTGCAACGCGAGGCTCGGCTATGCCGAGCACGGCTTTCGCGTAGGCCGATCCCATGACGCCAAACTGCTCGAGCCATTCCGGACGGCAATCGACGGTCGCGCCCGAATCAAGCAGGATCGTCGGGCCATTGAGCGCCGGCCAGATGGTCGCAATAGCCGGTCGCGAGACGCCTTCGATCGTGCGGAGTTTGATAAAGGCGATCGCGACGAAGGCCCCGCTGTTCCCGGCGGAGACGACGGCATCGGCCTCGCCCTGCTTGACGAGATGCACCGCAACGCCCAGCGACGTCCGCTCGCAAGAGCGAACCGCCGTCGAGGGCGTAAGGTCCATGGCGATGGATTCGGGCGCATGAACCAGGGCGACGCGGTCGACAACGGAGGTGGGAAGCAGCGAGCGAACGCGCGCTTCATCTCCTACCAGCACGACCTCAACGTCGAACTCTTGCGCGGCGAGCAATGCTCCGGCGACAATCTCTTCCGGCGCGTGGTCGCCGCCCATCGCGTCGACCGCGATCCGCGCTCGCTTCACGGGTGCCGTCTTTGGGGGCCACCCAGGGAATCCTTGCCTCCGGTCATCCTTCGACAGGCTCAGGATGACAATCGACAGGCTCAGGGATGACAATCGGAGCCCAGATTCCTCAGCGCCTGCGCGAGTCGCAGTCCTGAGCCCTTCGACAAGCTCAGGACAGGCTGAGTCGAAGGGTCAGGATGACAATTTATCCTTGCCAGGGTCTGCGCCCCGTGGTACTATCTGCCGGCTATGGCCAAGCGCTGTGAAGTATGCGGAAAAGGACCCAAGGCGGGCAACAACGTCAGCCACGCCATGAATAAGACCAAGCGGCGCTGGTTGCCGAACCTGCAATCCGTTCGGATCGACGACCGCGGGGTACACCGTACCGCCAAAGTCTGCACCCGCTGTTTGCGCTCCAAACGCGTCACCCGCCGCGCCTAGGCGCGCCCTACGCGAAGTGATCCCAGCCCAAGCGATCGAGCGGCGCCCCCCGCCATTCAACGTCGCGCGTTTTTCGTAACGCGCCAACTCGCAGCAGCTTCTTTTTAAAGCGCTTTTCGTAGCGGCCGGCGAGGTAGCGGAACGCGCGCTCTCGGACCGTCACCAAGAGCTCGAAATCCTCACCGCCGGCCAGCGCGAAACGCTCGGGGTCTTCGCCGAGCCGTTGCGCGACCTCGCGAGCGGAGTCGGCAACGGCGATTGCCTCGAGAACGGCGCCGCAGCCGCTCGCAGTGCAGAGGCGCCGCGCGTCGGTCGCGAGTCCATCCGAACAATCCATCATCGCCGTCACGTTTGCACTCGCCGCTAAGAAGTGCCCTTCCGCTATTCGCGGGGCGGGCCGGCGAAACGCTTGCAGTGCCGCATCGCCGTTCGCGCCGTCCATAAGTCCGGGTCGGTTTGCGAGTTCGAGTCCCGCGCGTGCTGCGCCGAGCGCGCCGGTCACTGCCAGCACGTCCCCCGGTGCGCCGCCGGCGCGCGTCTTGGCGCGCGAGTTCGATACCTCGCCGACGACCGTAACCGAGATCGTCACGAGATCGCAGCGCGATAGATCTCCGCCGGCGATGCCCACTTCGAAGCGCCGAGCCGCCGCGGCGATTCCTCGGTAGAGTTCGAGGATCTGCGCGCTAGCATCGGCTGCGGGCACACCAAGCGCGACCGTTGCAAGAACCGGTCGCGCGCCCATCGCGGCCAGGTCGCTGAGCGCCGCGGCCATCGCACGCCAACCCGCGTCTTCGAGCGACATCGTGTCGCGCCGAAAATGGACGCCTTCGACGAGCATATCCGTCGAGATAACGCTGCGATGGGAGCGCGATGGCTGCCAAAGCGCCGCATCGTCACCGATGCCCAAGATAATGCGACGGTGTTTCTCAGTGTCATGCTTCGACCCTTCGACGAGCTCAGGGCAGGCTAAGCTTGCAATGGCAGCGACGATCTCGTCTTCCGTCACGCCAGAAGTGCACGGATCCGGCGCAACGCGGCCGCAGGATCCGGCGCGCCGAAGACCGCCGCACCCATCACGAGCGCGTCTGCGCCCGCCTCGACCAGCGCGCGCGCGTTCTCTTCGCCGACTCCGCCGTCCACTTCGATCAAACACTCGAGGTTGCGTCCGTCGATCAAGGCGCGGGCCTCGCGCACTTTTTCGATCGCGTGCGGGATGAACGCTTGGCCCGAGAAGCCGGGATTGACGCTCATCACGAGCACGGTGTCGCAATTATAAATGACGTCCTGCAGCATCCCGACCGGCGTCTGGGGACAGATCGCTATTCCCGCCTTCACACCCATGGACCGCAGATGCACGAGCAGCCGCTCCGCGTGCGGCGTCGCCTCCAAATGAAAGGTGATGCGGTCGCAACCCGCTTCGCGAAAATCGTCCACGTAGCGCTCGGGCTCGACGATCATCAAATGCGCGTCGAAGACGAGCGGCGACAACCTCCGCAGGTCGCCGATGATCTTCGGCCCCCACGTAATGTTCGGAACGAATCTCCCGTCCATCACATCGAGATGCAGATACTGCGCGCCCGCGTCCTGCACGCACGCGATTTGCTCTGCAATTCGTGCAAAATCCGCCGAAAGCAGCGAAGGCGCAAGTATCGTCACGTCGACGCCGTTCGGCTGCAGCCGATGAAAGTCATTGAGTGGGCGACGGGGAAGGCTTCGCGCCGTAGACGCCCGGCGGTTCGGTTCCGAGGCGCGTTTCGCCCACGAGTGTGTTGTTGACGTACATGTCGAGCACGGACGTTCCGACTGCGGTGACGGTAAAATCCAGCTTCTGGCCTGGCTCGGCAAAAGCGTGATAGAGATCGTATTGGCCCGTTGCATCCGTGAGGGCGAGGCGGACGTCGAGCTGCGCGTCGGTTGCCGCGCTTTCGGATTCGGGAACCGAAACGAGCACGCGAGCCTGATGGATGATATAGCCCGACTCGTTCGGCCCGGCGCTGACCTGCAGCGAAACAGGCTCGAACGACGCGATCTTGGCATCGGGCGCCGGTCGCTGCCGCGCGACGACACCGTGAGCGGGCCCGCTTGTGCCCAGCGGCGTCCACACGATCTGCCCGAGCTGGATGCCGACATCCGCGGCGACCGTCCGTGCCTGATCGATCGTTAATCCGACGAAATCGGGAACGCGTACGTTGAGCCGGCCGCCTTGGCTTACGACCAGCGCGACGGGGTCCCCCTCGTGCATGCTGGTTATTGGTGCCGGGGCCTGCGAGATCACGTGTCCCTCCGGGATCACGTCGCTCTTAGCGTACGTTACCTTTCCCAGCGTAAGGTGCGCGCGAGATAGATCGAGCTGCACTTCTCGCATGGACTGGTAGCGCAAGTCGGGCATCAGACGCGCGACGATCCCGTCACTGATGACGAAACCAACCTGACGCCCTTGGCGTACTTGATCGCCGGCCGGCGGGCGCTGGGTAATAACGACATCTTTGGGATAGCGATCGCTCGTCGTGTGATCCACGACGGTCGAGCTAAGGTTCAATCGGGCGATCTCGGCGTTGGCGTCGGTCAGCGTTTGCCCCGCAAATGAGGGCACGGTCACCGTCGCCGACGAGGGAATCAAGAAATCGTAGATCTGGTGCCCAAACCAGACGACCAACGCCACGAAGATCACCAGGACGATGGTAGCGGGCTTCAGGTAAGCGCCTCCAGCGGGACGCGTCCAAAGTCGAGATTGCTAAAGATGCGCTGCGCGTCTTCATGCTCGTCGAGGGCCTCGAGAAAGGCCAGCGCAGCGGTAAGCTCGTTGCCGTTGCGCTCGAGCTTCGTCTTCGGGCGCATGCCGAGGTAGGCGTCTAAGATTCGAGCCGCGCGCGTGCGAAGGGCATCGCGCACGCCGGCCAACATCGTCGGTTGCGTATAGATGACGGCGACGTCTGCGTCGTATTCGATGTCCTCGACGCCATCGACGAGCGCCTCTTCCATCACCGCGTCCTCCGATTTGCCGGCCGGATCGAGCTCGATGATTCCGACCGGATCGAACATCCACGCGACGCTGCCCGTCTCTCCCAGAGTACCCTCATGTCTGCTGAAGAGAAAGCGCAGTTCTCCGGCGGTTCGGTTCCGATTGTCGGTGGCGGCGTCGATGACGACCGCCAGCCCCGCCGGACCGTATCCCTCGTAACGAATTTCCTCGATTTCGCGTTCGTCGTCCTGCCCGGCCGCCCGCGCGATGGCGCGCTTGATGTTCTCTTGCGGCATGTTGAACTCGCGCGCTTTCTCGACGGCTATCTTCAGACGGTAGTTGGCTTCAGGGTCGGGAGAGCCGCCTTTCGCTGCGAGGATGATCTCTTTGCTGAGCTTCGTGAAGAGCGCGCCCCGCTGCGCGTCCACCTTGCCCTTCTTGAGCTTGATGTTGTGCCACTTGGAATGTCCCGACATTTTACCTTGAACCTTTCCTAGCCCGGGCCGATTATCCAGGTCGGGAACCACATCCGCTGATGCCAAGCGTTCCACGCAATCGGGTGCGCTGCCAGAACGGGATAGAAATAAATGAAACCCGCCGCCGCGGCGGCGACGTAGGAGCCGACTGCCACGCCCGCGAGCCAGTGGAGATCCTCGCGGCGCCGTAACCACAACCAGGCCCGCTGCAAGAAAATGGCGTTACACAGACAGATTAGCGGAATGTTCACGTAAAAATGGTACGCGAAGATCAGGCGGGGCGACCAGATCCACGGCAGCCATTGTAAGAGGTAGGTGATAACGATCAGCGCGTAGCCTTTGTTGCGTTCTCGCCACGCCAGCACGCCTACGAACGGCACGCAGAACAAGCCGAACCACAGGATGATCGGGTTCGGCATCGAGGTAATCTCGTAGATGCAGCAGCCCTTCTCATCGCTGGGATTGTTGCGATGATCCTGATAGAAGTACGCGACCGGAACGTAATCGATCGGCCACTCAAACCATTTTGAGGAGTACGGGTGCGTGGCCACGAGGTTATGGTGATACTCATACATCGTGTACTGTCGATAAACGACATCGTTGACGTTGTGCACCTCGCCCGGATCGGGAGAATGCCTCACGAGGTCGGGAACCCAAACCAGCGCGTATACAGTGGCGCTCACGAAGAGAATCGTCGCGAGCGCGCCGTCGATGCGAAAGCCGCGCGGATTGCCCCAGAGCGTCGGCCGCAGATCGAACAGGTACCGTTGAAGCCAGACGGCGATCAACACGACGAAGCTCACACCGAAGCCCATCACGCCGTACCACTTCGAGCTCACCAGCAATCCGAGTGCCACGGTAAAGAGAATCAGCCAACGACGCGAGGAATGCCCGTTCTCCACAGCGGCCGTGCTTCGGTCGCGAATTTCGTCGTCGGCATAGGTCACGCTGCCTTCGGGCGTGTCGTACTTGACGCTGCCGTCGCGTGAGTATTCGATCGTCAGCGGATCGTCGCGATAGAGCAGCGTGCCCGCCTTGCTCTGCGAAAGCTCGCCGCGCGTAATTTTGCCGCGCGAGTCGATCGTTCCGCCGTCGGCGGCAAAGAGCGCCGTGCCCGCCCCGTCGCGCAACGCATACGAGCCTTCGGCGTACGAAAGCTCTCGGCGCCCGTCGCCGAAGAATCGCACGAAGAGCACGTAACGCACCAAGAGGTAGATTCCGCTCGCGCAGTAGAGCGTGACCAGGACCGTCGAAGCCGTATCGAACCGCCAAAGCGCACGACCGACCGAAGCGATTGCCAGTCCCGCGAGCAATGCTCCGCCAGCCCCGGCGAACAGGCCCCACGTCGGAACGGCGACGTGCGCTCGTTCGCCGACTTGCGAGTTGATCCAGAAACGATAGAACGCATAGACGGCCAGAGTTGCAAAGAAGACGACGAAGCCTTCGGGCGTCGCGATTCGAGACTGCACGAAATGCATGCCGTCGAAGGTCAGGAGCAGCGCGGTGATCGTCGCGAAGAGCGTGGAGCCGGTGATGCGTTTGGCAAAAACGTACAGCAGCATGACGACGAGCGCGCCGAAGACGACGTCGAGGAAGCGCCAGCCATACGAGTTGTCGCCGTTGCTCATGTGGCCGACCAGGGCGTTCAGACCCGTCCAGCCGCCAAGTCCGTGGCCGTGAGGCATCCCCCCGAAGAGCATCATGGAGAGCGTTATCAAAAGCTTGGTTAGCGGAGGGTGGGTATTTTCGTAGATGCGAAGGTTCTGCAGATACTCTTCGCCGGCGCGCGCAAAGTAGATTTCGTCGAAGACCTTATCGGGCGGCCACCAATAGCCGACGAACGACAGAATGAAATTTCCGACACCCAGCACCGCCACGATCGCGTAGTCGAGGGGAGCGCGCATTGCCGTCAACCCTTCGCGAGGATCGAACCAGTGGCGCAGGGGGGGCAGAATGGCCGCGGCGATGGGCGGCTCTGACGCAAGCTCGGGGCTCGTCGCAGGCTTGGCCGGGAGCGCCTCGGCACCGCCCAAGAACTGGTAACCGAGGACGAAGAACGTAACGACGGCAAGCGCCGAAAAGAGCGTCGTCGACAGACCCCAGAGGTTCTGGGCGTTGGCGCCCGGCGCGTTGCCCGTGACCGCCTGCAGGTATTGCAGGCTATATAAGAGGTTCGCGAAGAGCACGATCGAGAGCGCAATCGCTCCCCAAAAGTAGCGGCGCGCCAACGGAATGCACGCGATCGTAAAGAGCAGACCGTTGAAGAGATAGCGCTCGTGCATTCGCGTCGCCAAGACGAAGAAGGCGAGGGCGGCAATCGCGCAGCCTTCGAGGAGCGCCGCAGAGGTGCGATCCTGGACGTACCGCCAAACGATCAAGGCCAGCGCGGCCACGACCAGCACCACGCCCCAAGCATATTGCGGAAGGCCCAGGATAGGTTGGTTATCCGCCACCCACATGGTGCCGCGAAGCGCCCACAGATTGAAGGCGTTGACGGTGTTGTACGGATAGACGCCCGAACCGTAGGTGTATTGGTTCCATAGCCACCCCAAGGCCGCCACTGGGTTGCTGGGATGAAACGGTTCGGTGATGAGCACCGCGAACGCGAGCGCAGCGGCGATTCCGATCGCCGTCGCAACGATTCGCTCGCGACGGCGCTGCGGGTCGACAAACGCAAAGGCGACCAGGAGCGGCAGCAGAACCGCGGCCTGCGGTTTGATCAACAATGAATAAGCGAATGAGAGCCACGCCAGCACGATCCAGGCGAGTTGCGCGCCACCGCTGCCGGCGAAGCCTGCCCTGAGCGAAGTCGAAGGGTCTTGGCTGCGCAAGAGCGCGTAGATCGCCAGAAGCGCCAGGCCTCCCGAAATCGAATCCACTTGTCCCCACGACGCGGAGATGTAGATCGTCGCCGGATTGAACAGATAAAAGGCGGCGACACCGAAGGCCACGGCCGCGCCGGCGAAGCGTCGAGCGATCGCGTAGAGCAGAAGCCCGACCCCAAGGTCGGCCAGTATTGCCGGCAACTTGACCAGGAGGCGAAGGATCGCGTAACCGGCGTCGTGCCTTGCATAGAACGCGTGCCAGAGGCGCCCGACGATCGCGAGGATGTAGAAATAACCCGGTGGATAGTCGGCAAAGCCAACGGTCGAATAAAACGCTCGAAAGCCGTGATTGCTCAGAGAAAGCGCCCAGGCTACGTACGTGTTGATGTCGGTCTTGAAGCCTTCGTTACTCACGAAGAACAGCCGCACGAGCAGCCCAACGAGCAGCAGCGCGGGCAGTCCCCACGCTTCCAACTGAGCGCGTGCCGGCGCACGCGCCGAGGTCTGAACGTTCACGCTTACCCTTCTTCTTAACCGGCCGCCGTAAGACCGAGCGTGGCCGCCAAAAACTCTCCGAAGTCCCGATTGGGATGGCGCTCGATCACGCCGACGTGCTCCGCCGCCTGTTGCGTGGCCGCTTCGCGAGCGCCCAGCTCGTCGAGCGCCTCTACGACCCGTGCGACGGCGGCATCGTCGAGCGCCGAACCGGTCGCATAGGCCTGCGCCACCGCGCTGCGCGCTGCGGACGGAGGCTGCGAAATAGCCCAGACGACCGGAAAGGTCCACTTTCTGCGAGCGACGTCGCTTCCGGCCGTTTTGCCGGTCTCGTCCAATGTCGACCAGATTCCGGCGACGTCGTCCCGAATTTGAAAGGCCATGCCGTAGGCACGCCCGACGGCACCGTAGGCTTCAATCGTCGCCGCATTGCAGCCGGCCGCGAACGCTCCCAAACGGCATGAGGCATCGAAGAGCTGCGCAGTCTTACACTCGATCATGCGATAGTAGCCCGGCCTATCCACGACGCGCTCCGTCTCGAAATCCAAGTCCAGCGATTGTCCCTCGCACATCACCGCGTGCGCCTCGTGCAGGAGCGCGATCATTTGCAGGACCCTGGCGGCATCGAGATACGCGGCCGCATGCTCCAAGCTCAAAAAACTCAGCGCGCACATCGCATCGCCGGCATTGATTGCGGCAGCGACGCCGTACTGGCTCCACAACGTCGGGCGCCCGTGGCGCAGCTCGTCGCGATCCTCGATATCGTCGTGGACCAACGAATAGTTGTGAAAGATTTCGACTGCCACCGCCGCATCGAGCGCGCGCTCGAGCGGCGCGCCCTCCCCGGTCGCGACGCGCATGACCATTTGAGGACGTAAGCGCTTGCCTCGGCGTGCCGGTCCGTAGCCGCCGTAACCGAAGTGCCGCAAAAGCATATCGGAGATCTCTTCCGATCCCCGATATCCGGTAATCCGCTCTTCGAGGGCGCTTTCAAAGCGCTCGGCAAGGTCGGCCGGGCTATGCAGAGGCTGCGAGCTCCTCCATCCGAGCCTCTACTTCGTCTACTAGCCAGCCGGGTGTCGAGGCTCCCGACATGAGCCCGGCCACTTCCACCTTCGCGAACCACTGCGGTTGCAGCTCGTCGGGTCCTTCGATGTGGTACGCGCGCGCGCCCCGCGATTCGGAGAGATCGGCGAGATGTTTGGTATTGGCCGAGGTCTTTCCACCGACGACGATCATCACTTCGACGTCCTTTGCCAGCCGAAGCGCCTCATTCTGCCGATTGTGCGTATCGGTGCAGATCGTGTTGACGGCACGAACCTCGTAGTACTTCGCCGAAAGCTCTCGGACGATTTCGGTGAATCCTTCACCCGACCACGTCGACTGAACGACGACGCCGACCTTACTGGAGCGCGGGAGTTTTTGCACGTCGGCGGAGCTTTGGATGCACCACGCGCCGGGCACGTGGCTCAGCGTTCCCTTGACTTCGGGATGATTTGGATCGCCGATGACGATGATCTTGTAGCCGTCGCCTTTGAGCTTCTCGGCTTGCACGTGGATTTTGGTGACCATCGGGCACGTGGCGTCGATGATCTCCAGCTTCTTCTCCTTGGCCTTTTCGAAAACGTCGACCGGAAGCCCGTGGGCGCGGACGAAGAGCGCGCCCGAGTCGACGTCGTCGACTGTCGTTGCATTCTTCAAGCCGCGCGCCGAAAGCGATTCCACCATCTGCGGGTTATGCACGACGTGTCCCAGCGTCGTCACATCACCGCGGGAGGCGATCGCCTCCTCGGCCTTCTTTACGGTAATGGCAACTCCGAAGCAGAATCCTTGGACGGATGCCTTACGTATTTCCACCAATACTCCCCGCCAGCAGTTCGATCGCCTTCATAACCTCACCGGTAAACTTCGCCAAATCCTCGCGCGTTGCTTTCCGACCGGCCAACGGCGAAATTGGCGACCCGAAAGAAACGTCAACGCGGTCGAGGCGAAGCGCCCGGTCGCTGCCGCGAATGAATGCAGGCACGACCGGCGCCTTCGCCAGGGAGGCCAGCAGTGCGACACCAGTCTGAGGCTGGATCTCGCCGGTGCGGTTACGGGTGCCCTCGGGGAAGATTCCGACCGCGCCGCCAGCCTCCAAGACTTGCAGCGAGCGCCTGATAGCGGATGTCGCGCTGCCCTTCCGGTCGACGGCATAGGCGCCCAGGCCGCGAATCACGGCGCCGAGCACCGGGACCTCAAAGAGTTCTTTTTTGGCCATATAGCTGATTCGCCTCGGGCAGAGGCATCCCATAAGCGGCGGATCGAGATACGAGACGTGGTTACAGGCCACGATCAGCGGTCCCTCGGCGGGAACGTTCTCCGCTCCGAAGACCCTCGCACGCCACAGCACGTGCGCCATGGTGCGTACCGTTGCCTTCGCCAAATCGTAGAACGCCGTGTTCATCCTTCGACAGACTCAGGACAGGCTCAGGACAGGTTCACGGTAGATGCGAGCCGGCAGATCTCGTCGACCACGCCGGCCGCGTCGATGTCGCTGGAATCGATGACGTGCGCGTCGGGTGCCGGCGCGAGCGGCGAAACGGTTCGAGTTGCATCGAGGCGATCGCGCTCTTCGATCTCCGCAGCGAGCTTGCGCGCATTTACATTGATTCCCGCCTCTTCGAGCTGCGCGCGCCGCCGTGCGATGCGCGCTTCGGGCGAAGCGGTCAAGTAAATCTTTACCGGCGCGCCGGGCAAAACGACGCTCCCGATATCTCGGCCCGCCATGACGACGGGCGCGCCATCCGCGATGCGGCGCTGTGCGCGCACCATCGCTCCGCGTACCTCGGCGTGCGCAGAGACGGCCGAAACGATCGCGGTGACTTCGTTACTCTGCAAGGCCGCCTCGCCAAGCTCTTGGGCGCCGGCGCTGATACGAAAACCCAAAGGAGCCTCGCGATCCAAATGCACTTCGATTGGGGAGGCGGCGAGCAGCCGCGACAGAGCCGCGCCGTTATCGACGTCGGTGCCCGTTCGCAATGCGAGATAGGCCAGCGCGCGATACATCGCGCCGGTATCGAGATAGAGCGCGTTGAGTCTGCGCGCCGTCGCGCGCGCGACCGTCGTCTTCCCCGATGCCGCCGGTCCGTCTATAGCAATCTGCAAATGCGTATCGCGGCTCACCGGCGCCCCGATTCGCCCAGGCGAACCAACGACCCCGCAGAAGCAGAACGCGTGGCCAAGGCGCAGTCGGTCTATTTTTGCTCGGCCTGCGGCTTTGAATCGCCGCGGTGGCTCGGACGCTGTCCGCAATGCCAAGCCTGGAACTCATTTGACGAACGCCCCTTCGCCGTCGCGCCGCGAGGAGCGCGCGCCAAGCCCGCAGCCGCGCAACCGCCGGCACCGCTGCCCTTGCGCGAGATCGGCTCGGGCGCCGTCACTCGCCTGCGAATGGGGATGCCGGAGTTCGACGCGGTTCTGGGCGGTGGAACCGTACCAGGGAGTTTGACGCTCGTCGGCGGGCCGCCGGGCGCCGGCAAGTCTACGTTGATGCTGCAGATCGCGGCGCGGCTCGCGCACGCCGGCGAAGTCGTCTACGTCTGCGGTGAGGAGTCGGCGGCGCAAGTTAAACTCCGCGCCGACCGCACGTTGACCGCGGCGGAGCCGGCGCTGCTCGTCTATCCCGAAACAAATCTGCGCGCCGTCCTCGATCGATTGGAGCGGCAGAGACCGCTTGCATTGGTTATCGATTCGATCCAAACGGTCTGGCTCCCCGAATCGGAAGCTTATGCAGGCAGCATTACGCAGATTCGCGATTGCACGCAAGCGCTGATGGAGTACTCCAAGCGCACGGGCTGCGCGACGTTTATCGTCGGGCACGTTACCAAAGACGGCGCAATCGCCGGACCGCGTCTGCTCGAGCATCTCGTAGACACGGTGTTGTATTTCGAAGGCGAGACTAACGGCGAGTACCGCATCCTGCGCGCGTACAAGAACCGCTTCGGCTCGGTCGACGAGATTTGCGTCTTCTCGATGCACGATTCGGGCTTGCGCGAAGTCTCGAATCCTTCGGAGCTCTTTGCGGGAGCCCGCACGCAGCGTCCCAGCGGCTCTTGTGTCGTCGCATCGATCGTCGGCTCGCGCCCCGTGCTCATCGAGGTTCAGGCACTCGTCGGCGAAACCAGCTACGGCACGCCGCGACGCCTGGCCAATAATCTCGACCAGCAGCGACTAGCGATGATTCTCGCGGTATTAGAGCGGCGAGCGGGCTTTTTACTGGGGACGCACGACGTTTATGCTTCGGTGGCCGGCGGGCTGCGGGTCGGCGAGCCTGCCGCGGATCTAGGAATTGCCTTGGCCATTGCTTCGTCGTTCCGCAACGCAGCGGTGCCGTCGCAGATCGCCGTCTTCGGCGAGCTCGGATTATCCGGCGAGGTTCGCGCCGTCGGCGGAGCCGAGCGCCGCGAAGCCGAGGCTCGCAAACTCGGCTACAGCCAGGTCGTCTCCCCGGCGAATACCGGCGACATCATCGCCGCGATCCAAACCTGCCTTGGTTAGTGTCACGTCATCCTTCGACAGGCTCAGGATGACATTTCCTTACGACAGGCTCAGGATGACATAATGCTCTTTGAGATCGTGCCGAATCTTTCGGAGGGCCGCGATGCGGCGACCATCGACGCGGCAATTGCGGCGGTCGAAGCGACCGGCGCGCGTGTCTTGAATCGGAGCAGCGACGCCGTTCACCATCGCAGCGTACTGACGATCGCCGGCTCGGAAACGGCGATCCTCAACGCTTCGGTCGCGCTCGCCGGCGTCGCACTCGAGCGCATCGACTTGAGAAATCACTCGGGGGTACATCCGCGCATCGGCGCGCTCGACGTACTGCCCTTCGTTCCGCTACGGGGCGCGACTCTGGCCGGCGCCGCGGCGCTGGCGCACCGAGCGGGGGCCGAAATTTGGCGGCGCTACGGCGTACCTTCCTATTATTACGGCGCGGCCGCGCGAGCGCCCGAGCGACGGCTTCTGCCGGCCATTCGGCGCAACACCGACTGGCTGCCGGACGAAGGCGGCGTTGCCCGCCATGCGAGCGCCGGAGCAATTGCGATTGGCGCTCGAGACGTCCTCATCGCATTCAACATCGAGCTGGCTACCGCCGATCTTCCAGCGGTCCGGACGATTGCTCGAGCGATTCGCGAACGCGACGGCGGCCTACGCTCGCTGCGCGCTCTTGCCTTGCCGCGCAGCGACGATTGCGTGCAGGTCTCGCTCAACGTTACGGACTATGCTGCAACCCCGCTCTATCGCGTCGTGGAACTGGTTCGCGACCTCGCCGCCGAACGCGGAATCGAAGTGCTCGGCTGCGAGCTTATCGGCTGCCTTCCCCTGGCCGCGGTCGAGGCTGCCGCCGCATATTATTTGGGAGTCACGACGCTTTGAGGTTTTTCTACGCAGCCTGTCCTGAGCGAAGCCGAGCGAAGCGAGGCGTAGCCGAAGGGCTGTTGGCGCTGCTGCTTGGGCTGTGCGCGCCGCAGGGCGCCCAGGCGCAAAACGGTCCCGGCGATGCCGGAATCTTCACGACGACGCTGCGCAACGGGCTGCGCGTCATCGTCGTTGAGGATCGAGCGGCTCCGGTGGTCCAAACGGGCATGTGGTACGGTTTCGGCTCGCTGCAAGAGACGCCGGGCAAGACCGGCTTGGCGCACGCGCTCGAACATATGATGTTTCGCGGAACGCCTGAAATCTCGTCGGGCGGCCTCGACGATATCGTTGCGCGGCTGGGCGCGCAGATGAACGGCGAGACGAACTACGATTACACACAGTTCTACTTCGAAATGCCGGCGGATAAGCTTGATGTGGCCCTCGCGATCGAGGCCGACCGGATGCAACACGCATCCCTCAGCGCCGCCGGCTGGGCGATCGAGCGCAGAGCCGTCCTCAACGAAATCGACGGCGATGCCAGTTCGCCGTTCTTCAACCTGCTCTCGCGGGTTCGCGCCGCAGCTTTCCCCGGCCAACCGGCGGGTCGCACGCCGCTGGGCGAACGCAGCGACGTCGCACAGGCGACCGTCGCGGATATCGCTCGTTACTACGACGAGTGGTATGCGCCAAACAACGCGACGCTGGTCGTCGCCGGCGACGTCGACCATGCGACGGCCTTTGCGAAGGCGCAGCGCTTCTTCGGTGCGATTCCCTCTAAGAAGCTGCCCGTGTGGTCGGAACTCAATCCTAAGCCGGCACCGGAAACGACCGTCGAAGCCCAGTTTCCCTTCCCATTCGAGATTCTCGATCTGGCGTACGCGATTCCCGGCGACACGCAGCACGGGGAGCCCGCGATCAGCACGCTGGCGACGCTGCTGGAGAATCAGCGTTCTCCTTTCTATAAGGCGCTGATTGAGAGCAACATCGCACTGGCGATCGAAACCGACGCCGATACGCAGCTCAAAGGCGGTCTGCTTCACGTCTTCATCGTTCTCAACCCAGGCCATGCCAGCGGCGAAGCCGCATCGGTCTTTACAACGACGCTCGATTCCGTGCTCCATAACGGTTTCGATCCGGATCTCGTTGTCGCGGCGAAACGCTTAACGATCGCGGAGCGGCTCTACGACTCCGATTCTATCGACGGCATCGGCGACCTTGCCGGCTATACGTACGGCATCGTTCACGAAACGGTAGCGGACGAGGACCGCCGCCTCGCGGCGCTAACCGCCGACGACCTCCTGGCCGCCGCGCGCAAGTATTTGAGCCGCCCGACGGTTGTCGGCCATCTGAGCCCCAACGACAGTCCGCCGAAGGGCAACTCCCAGAAGAGCACTTCCGAGGCCAGCGACGACTTCTCCAAACGCATTCCGAACGGACCAATCGTCGAGCCGCGCTGGATCGCCAAGGCCGTCGCAACACCGACGACCGTGCGCAGCACGCTGGCACCGGTCGAGTTCACGCTGGCTAACGGATTGCGCGTCATCGTGCAACGCAAGACCGATCGTCCTACGGTCGTTATCAAAGGTACGATTGCGAGCTCCCCGGCCTTCGAGCCGCTTGGGCAGGAAGGCATCGCGCGGCTCGCTTCGGCGGTGGCCGATTACGGCAGTGCCGCGTACCCGTTCGAACAACGCCGCAAGACGACCGACGAGATGGGCGTCTTCGTTCAAACGGGACAAGATTTTTCGGCCACGGCGGAGGCGCGCGATTTCGAGCGCGTCGTGGCGATCTTGGCCGACGGCGAAGCGCATCCAACCTTTGAGGATCCCTGGCTGAGCGTCGAGCGGTCGCAGCTCGCCAATGGTTTGCAGTCCGAGGGCCAGATCTCCGGCGTGTTGATCGACCGCGCGTATAACCGGCTGCTTTTGGCGGGCGCCGATCCCGCCTTGAGGCTGCCGACCACGCAGAGTGTCTCGGCGATCACGCGCGCGGATTTGTTGCAATACGCCGCGGCCTATTGGCGCCCGGACCTGACGACGATCTCCGTTGTCGGCGACCTTTCGCCGGAACGCGTGCGCTCGGCGCTCGAGGCGACCTTCGGATCGTGGCGCGCCACCGGGCCCAAACCCGACGCGCATTTGATGGCGATGCCCCCCGCGTCGGGCGGCCACGACTATATCGGTACCGTCGCCAATCAGGTCTTCATTCGGCTCGGGCAACCGGCGCTCTCACGGTCGAACGAAGATTACGATACTCTTGCCGTGCTCAATCAAATCTTGGGCGGCGCCGGTGCATTTGAATCCAGACTCTGGCAAGAACTGAGACAAAAGCGCGGCCTCGTCTACACTGTCGACAGCTCGCTCGAGGCCGGCGCCGACCGCGGCGATCTGCGAGTCGAGCTCAACGCCTCACCGGAACGAGTCGTTGAAGCCGTCGGCATCGTCCGGCAAGAACTGCGCCGGCTCCAGGAGGAGCCCGTTTCGGCCACGGAGCTCCAAGAAGCCAAAGTACGTCTGATCGGCAACGCACTGTTGGAGGAAGCGTCAACGGTGGGCCAGGCAAAACAACTGCTCGACATCGCGGTTCTTCATCTGCCGGCCGACTACTACCGAACGCTCAACGAGCGCTTTGCGCGCATTACTTCCGCGGACGTGCAGCGCGTCGCCCGAGCCTACCTGCGGCCCCAGAGTTTGGTCGAAGTCTATGCCGGCCCGTCGGGACCGTGGGCAATGCACGCGCTATGATCGAAACGATCAACCCCGCGACCGGCGAGGTGCTCGAGCGCATCGCCCTGACGGATGGCCCGCAGATCGAGATGAAGCTGGCAGCGGCCGCGCGCGGGGCGCTCCGATGGGCGCGCGAGGATTTTTCCGGGCGCGGGAGTCTGCTGCGAGCCGTAGCCGCTCGTTTTCGCTTGGAGCGCGACCAGCTCGCGACAACGGCCGTGCGCGAGATGGGCAAACCGCTCACACAGGCGCGCGCCGAGATCGACAAATGCGCGTGGGCGCTCGAGTATTTTGCCGAGCATGGCGAAGCGCTACTCTCCGCACAAGTCGTTCCGTCCTCGGCCGCGCGCAGCTACGTCGCGTTTCGGCCGCTGGGCGTACTGCTGGCGATCATGCCATGGAACTTTCCATACTGGCAGGTGATTCGCGCGGCCGCTCCCGCGTTGATGGCGGGCAACGTCGTACTGCTCAAGCACGCGACGAATACCACTCGGTGCGCGCTCGAGATCGAACGCGTTTTCAACGAGACCGGTGCGCCGGAAGGGTGCTTCGGGACGCTTCTAATTCCCGGAAAAGAGATGGGCGAGATCGTTGCCGACTCGCGGGTCGCCGCGGTGACGCTCACAGGGAGCGAGGACGCCGGCGTTGCCGTCGCGCGCGCGGCCGGCGAAAATTTAAAAAAGTGCGTGCTCGAGCTCGGCGGCTCCGACGCATTTGTGGTGCTCGCCGACGCCGATCTCGAGGCGGCGGCGAAGACGGCGGTGACCGCGCGCTTTCAGAACAACGGCGAGAGCTGCATCGCGGCCAAGCGCTTTATCGTCGAGGATCCCGTCTACGACGGCTTTCTCTCGCGTTTCGCGGGGCTGGCGGCAGCGCAAATCGTCGGGGATCCGATGGAGGAACGCGTGCAGCTGGGGCCGTGCGCGCGCGACGATCTTCGGAAAGCGGTGCACGAGCAGGTCTCCGCAACGATCGAGTGCGGCGCGCGCTTGGTTACGGGCGGACGATCGATCGATCGTGCGGGTTTCTTTTACGAGCCCACGATTGTTGCCGACGTTCTACCCGGCATGCCAATGTTCGACGAAGAGGTCTTCGGGCCAGCCGCAGCGGTCGTGCGTGCGAACGATCTCGAGCACGCGCTGGAGCTTGCCAACGCGTCGCGCTTCGGACTTGGTGCGAACCTTTGGACGCGCGATATCGGTCTTGCCGAGGAGGTCGCCGGACGAGTGGAAGCCGGCAACGTCTTCATTAACGGCATGGTTGCCAGCGATCCGCGCTTACCGTTCGGCGGCGTCAAGAAGAGCGGCTACGGCCGGGAGCTCTCCTCGTTCGGCATCCATGAGTTCGTCAACGTTCAAACCGTCTGGATCGGCGCACCGGTTAGCGCGGTTCGTTCTTAACGCTGATCATAACGTCGCCGCGTTTGATCGCGTCGAGCGAATCGAAACCTTCGGTCATCTGACCGAAGACCGTATACTGTCCGTTGAGGAAAGGCGCGTCGTCGAGGCAAATGTAAAACTGCGAACCCGCTGAGTCGGGTTGGGATGTTCGCGCCATTGCTACGGTCCCGCGCACGTGCGGCCGCGCGTTGAACTCCGCCTTGAGATTGTAGCCGGGTCCTCCCGTTCCATCGCCCTTCGGGTCGCCGCCTTGAACGACGAACCCAGGCTCTACCCGGTGGAATTTGAGGCCATCGTAAAACCCTGCATCCGCGAGCTTCATGAACGCCGCGCTATGAAGCGGTGCGTCCTCGGGAAAGAGGCGGAAGATGATGTCGCCGTGCGCGGTCGCAATTCGCACCTGTGAGCGAGTCGCGCGTTCGGCGTACTCTTTTATTTCAGATGCTTGCGGCGGAGTGTGTGCCATGCGGCCTTTCTTCCCGCAGTCCGAGAGCGAATCATTCCTACGGTTCGGCCGTTTGACCATCACCGCCGCGGGTATACTTGCGGCGTCACACGTCATAGGAGGCAAGAACTTGAGCAAAGATGCGATCGACAAGGCGTCCGACGCCATTAAGCATACCGTCGACGACGTCAAGGATTCCGTTCACGAGGGTCAGCACCGATCGGCGGCCGACATGGAAAAAGCCAAGCGCGAGGCGCTCGGCGACGAACTTACGCCGTCGGAAAAAGTCGGCTCGGCTCTCAACGAGGCAAAGCACCGAACCCAGGCAGAGATCGACGCCGCGAAACGCGACATCCGCGACTCACGGTAAGTTATTCATCACCCCTTCGACAGGCTCAGGGTGACAGAGGGAGAGCCTCGGGGAGCTGTGCGCAATATTCGGCGATTCGCGCCACTCCCTCGCGCACGCGCTCTGCTTGCGCGACCCAGCTCAGGCGCAGCCAGCCCTCCAGGGATTTGCCGAACGCGATGCCCGGGATCGCAACGACGTCGAACCGCTCGATTAAATCGCCGGCGGCGGCCAGCGACGTAATGCCCTCGGGCAATCGCACGCAAACGTAGAAAGCGCCTTCCGGATCGACGAACCGGAGGCCGCTCTCTTCGAGCATTTCGCGTACTCGAGCGCGCTGCTCGCGGTACCACGGCGCGTGCTCTTGCAGATTTGCGGGAGAGCGAAAGATTTCCAACGCGACATATTGTGCGAACGTATCGGCGCAGGATACCGCCCAGGCATGCACTTTGATCGCTTGCTCCACGAACGCGTCCGGGCCGAGAATCCACCCCAGGCGCAGCCCGGTCAGGGCGTTACTCTTGCTCAGCGAGTTCGCGACGATCGTATGCGGATAGAGCCGCGCGAGATCGGCGGCGTCGTCGGCGAAGCGCTGTTCGCGGTAAATTTCGTCGTGAATCAGCCAGATCGGTTCGCCCGCGCGCCGCAGCAGCGCACCGACGAGCGTTTCGGCCGCAGCGCGCGAGATCACGCGTGCGGTAGGATTGCATGGCGAGCAGATTACGATCGCTCGCGTCCGTTCGCCGATCGCAGCGACGATGCGCTCGGGATCGAACGCGAAGTCGTCGTCAGCGAGCATCTCCACGACGCGCGCGTTGACTCCCTCGAGCGCCGCCATTTTGACGTACGATGGAAAGGCCGGCTCGACCACGAGCAGTTCGTCGCGCGACGGATCGAGCAGCGTCTTGAGCGCCACGTACATCGCCTCTTGCGATCCGACCGTGATGCAGACGTTCTCGGCGCGCCGCATTGCAGGATAGGCATAATGCCGCGCGATGAGCTCGCGCAGCTCGGGATCGCCGGCGTTGACCGTATACTTGACGCCGTTCTCCCGCACGCGCTCGAGAGCGCGCTCGAAATACTCGATGCGCGGCAGCAGCGTCGGCTCACCGAGTCCCAGATCGATCGACGCGGGGCGCTTTTTGGCGGCGAGCTGGCGGATGAGCGAGGGCGCAATCGCGGAAACGCGCGGATTCATACGGCTACGTCGTACTCGCGCAACGCCGCGTTGAGCGAGGTCTTGAGATCGGTCGATTCGTTTCGCGTCGCCTACGATCAGCGCGCACGGCGTTGCGTACGCGCCGGCGGGAAACTGCTTCGGAAGCATGCCGGGGATCACGATGGCGCGCGCCGGAATGCGGCCTTTGGTGCGAACCGACGCCTCACCGCGCACATCGACGATCGGAGTCGTAGCGGTTACGACGACACCGGCGCCGAGAACGGCCTCGCGCTCGACGCGCACGCCCTCGACGACGATGCAGCGCGAACCGATGAATGCGCCGTCTTCCACGATCACGGGCGTGGCCTGGGGCGGCTCGAGAACCCCGCCGATCCCGACGCCCCCGGAAAGGTGGACGCCCTTGCCGATCTGCGCGCACGAGCCGACCGTGGCCCAGGTGTCGATCATGCTGCCCTCGTCCACGTAAGCACCGATGTTAACGAAGCCGGGCATCAGGATAACGTTGCGTCCAAGAAAACTTCCATAGCGCGCGACGCCCGGCGGCACGCAGCGAACGCCGAGCCGCTTGTAGTTGCGCTTCACCGGCAGTTTATCGTAGTAAACGAGCGCGTCGCGGTCGCGATCGCCCATCCAATCGACCGAGCGGCGCGCAAAGTAGAGAAGAATGGCTTGCTTCACCCAAACGTTGGTTACCCAGACGTCGCCGCGGAGCTCGGCCACTCGCAGCTCGCCCTCGTCCAGCATTTCGATCACCAGGTCAACCGCGCGCCCGTCGCGGCCGCGCACGTCGCCCTCTCCCTGCGACAGCGCCAAGATCTGCGTTTGAAGCTCGTCCTTCGTCACGCTAGCGGAGCTACGGCGCCAGGGAAGCGCGCCCCCGCCTCGCATTATCATAGGCCACCACGGGAAAGGAGTAGTCGTGCCGAACTCGCCCTCCGACGAGCAGCGAATCAATGCAATCCGCTTTCTAGCCGTCGACGCGGTCCAGAAGGCCAACTCCGGCCATCCCGGCATGCCGATGGGTGCGGCGGCGATGGCCTACACGCTCTGGACGCGCCATTTGCGTTTCAATCCCAAAGACCCGCACTGGCTGAACCGGGATCGCTTCGTGCTCTCCGCCGGCCACGGGTCGATGCTGCTCTACGCGCTGCTCTATCTTACGGGCTACGACGTTACGCTCGATGACATCGAGCATTTTCGACAACTCGGAAGCAAGACGCCCGGACACCCCGAGGCGGAGCGCACGCCGGGAGTCGAGGCAACGACCGGTCCCCTGGGGCAGGGAGTCGGCAACTCGGTGGGCATGGCGATTGCCGAGGCGCATTTGGGAGCCGTCAACAATCGTGAGGACCAATCGATCGTCGACCATTTTACCTATTGCATCTGCGGCGACGGCGATCTCATGGAAGGTATCAGCCAGGAGGCGCTTTCGCTCGCCGGCCACCTCAAGCTTGGCAAACTGATCGTTTTCTACGACGACAATCAGGTTTCGCTCGCCGGTCCCACGGACATCACGCTGACCGACGATCCAATCGCCCGCTTCGACGCCAGCGGCTGGCACACGCAGTTGATCCCAATCGATAAAGGCAACGACGTCGCGACGATCGACCAGGCGATCGAAGTCGCGAAAAACGTGACGGACCGGCCGTCATTCATTGCGGTCCGCACGCACATCGGCTTCGGCTCGCCGCGCCAAGACAACTTTTTAGCCCACGGCGAAGCGCTCGGCCCCGAAAACGTCCGCAAATCGAAGGAGGAGCTCGGCTGGCCGCTCGAGCCCGACTTTTACGTGCCCGACGACGTGCTGGCATTCTATCGGCAAGTCGGCGACAAGGGCGCGGAGTTGGAGCGCCGCTGGCAGGAGACGTATGACGTCTGGAAGCGCGAGAATCCACAGCTCGCAGTTTCGCTCGAACGCGCGCTGCGCCAAGAGCTTCCCAGCGATCTTCCGTGGCCCTCGTTCGACGCGGAAAACGGCAGCGTCGCAACGCGCGACGCCGGCGGCTCGGTTATGAATGCCATCGCGATGAGTCTGCCTGAACTCGTCGGCGGATCGGCCGATCTCGATCCGTCGACAAAGACCTACCTCAAAAACTGCGGTGATTTCGAGCCGGGAAACTACGGCGGCCGCAATATCCATTACGGCGTGCGCGAGCACACGATGGCCGCCTGCACCAACGGCATCGCCCTGCACGGCGGGTTGCTTCCGTTTGCCGCGACCTTCTTCAACTTCCTCGATTATCTCAAGCCCGCGCTGCGGTTAGGCTGTCTGACCGGCATTCACTCGATCTACGTCTTCACGCACGATTCCGTCTTCCTCGGTGAAGACGGCCCCACGCATCAACCCATCGAGCAGCTCGCGACGCTGCGCGCCACCCCGAACTGTTACGTCGTGCGTCCGGCCGATTCGCTGGAAACGCTCGAAGCCTGGAAGCTCGCGCTCGCGCGAACGGGGGCACCCTGGGCGCTCGTTCTCACGCGGCAAAAGGTTCCGTTTCTGGGCAAACGCGATGCCGCCGTGAGTCGCGGCGCCTACGTGCTGTCCGAGGCCGGCGGCGGCGATCCCGATCTCGTGCTGATCGCAACGGGCTCCGAAGTCTCGCTCGCCGTCGATGCCAAGACAATTCTGCAAGCTAAAGGGGTACGCGTGCGCGTGGTCTCGATGCCGTGCTGGGAGCTCTTCGATGCCCAGCCGCAGTCGTATAAGGACGACGTGCTGCCTCCCTCGATCGCGGCGCGCATGTCGATTGAAGCGGGCGCCACGCTGGGATGGTCCAAGTACGTAGGCGATCGCGGCTTCGCGTTCGGTATCGATCACTTTGGCACGTCCGCGCCGGGCGCCGACGTCGCGCGCTCCTTTGGGTTTACGCCGGAGAACGTCGCCAATGTCGCTCTCGAAAAGTTTGCACTCGCCACTCGTTAGGAGAAACCGATGAAGAACCAGATCCAGCAACTGCTCGACGACGGGCAGAGCGTGTGGCTCGACAACCTCCGCCGCAATATGTTCGAGTCGGGCGAGCTCAAGCGGTTGATCGATCAAGGCTTGCGCGGGATGACGAGCAATCCGACGATCTTCGAAAAAGCGATCGGCGCCGGCAGCGATTATGACGAACAGCTCGGAAGACTGGTCGGCACCGAGAAAAGCGCCGACGCACTCTTCTGGGACCTGGCAATCCAAGACATTCAAAGCGCGTGCGATGCCTTCGCGTCGGTCTATGAATCGTCGGGCGGCAACGACGGTTTCGTGAGCCTCGAAGTCTCCCCGCTGCTGGCCAACGACACCACCGGCACGATCGCGATGGTGGACGAGCTGTGGGGGCGCGTGAAGCGCCCAAACGTCATGATCAAGATTCCGGGCACCAAGGCCGGTCTGCCGGCGATCGAAGAGTCCATCTACCGCGGATACAACATCAACGTAACGCTGATCTTTTCCGTCGAGATGTACGAGCGCGCTGCGCAAGCATACGTCAAGGGTTTGCAGCGGCGCATTGCCGAGGGCAAACCGATCGACGCGATCCGTTCGGTCAACTCGGTCTTCGTCAGCCGCATCGACACCGCCATCGACAAGCTCTTGCAAGACCGCATAAGCAAAGGCGAAAAACTCGAGCCTCTGCTCGGCAAGACCGGCATTGCCAATCTCAAGCTCACCTATCAGAAGTTCAAAGAGATCTTCTGCGGGGACGCGTTCGCGCCGGTCAGGGCGAAGGGCGGCGCGGTGCAGCGGCCGTTGTGGGCCTCGACCTCAACGAAGAATCCGCAGTATCCGGACCTGATGTACGTCGAGTCCGTCGTCGGCCCCGACACGGTCAACACGATGCCGCCCGCAACGCTCGAGGCCCTGCTCGATCACGGAACGATCGTCCCGGATACCGTCGAGAGCGACCTGGGTGCGGCCAACGATCTTATGCGTGCGCTTCAAGATGCGAAGATCTCGCTGTTCGACGTCACGCACGATCTCCAAGTCGAGGGTGTTACGCTCTTCTGCGATTCGTTCGCGGCGCTCCTCGGCGCGATCGTCTATAAGCAGAAGCTCCTCGAGTCGGGCGGCGCCGAGCGCGTGCAACTTGCGCTCGGCCCGGCGAAACCGGCTTACGACGCGGCGATCGAGAAGCTCGCGTCGGCCGACTTCTTGAAGCGAATTTGGGCGCGCGACGCAACGCTGTGGTCCACGCAGCCCGACGACGTCGCGATCATCAAGAAGTCGCTGGGCTGGCTCGACATCCAGCAACGGATGCTCGAAGAGGTCCCCGGTCTGCGCTCGTTCGCGAAAGACGCAAAGGAGCACTTCGATTTTGCCGTGGTCTGCGGCATGGGCGGAAGTTCCCTGGCCCCAGACATCCTCGCCGATACCTTCGGCCACTGCGACGGTTACCCGCAGTTGTACGTCCTCGATTCGACATGCCCGCAACAGATTAAGGAGCTGGAAGAGAGAATCAACGTTGGCGAGACGCTCTTCATTATCTCCAGCAAGAGCGGGACGACCACCGAACCTAATGCCTTCTACGCCTACTTCCACGAGAAGGTCAGTAAGCAGGTCGGATCGTCGCAGGCGGGTCGCAACTTCGCAGCGATCACCGATCCCGGAACGTCGCTCGACAAGGAAGCGAAAGAGGCGTCGTTCCGCGAGGACTTCAAGAACGATCCGAATATCGGCGGGCGCTATTCGGCCCTCTCGTTCGTCGGCATCGCGCCCTCGGCGATTGCCGGATACGACATCAACCTATTGCTGGATCGCGCACTCGGCGCCATGCACGCCAACGATCGCACCGTCGACCCCCGAAGCGCGCCCGGCGTTCGCTTCGGCGCGACGATTGGCGGCCTCGCCCAGAACGGGCGCGACAAGCTCACCATTATCACGCATCCGCAGGTCAAAGCCTTCGGGGCGTGGGCCGAGCAACTGATCGCCGAATCCACCGGCAAACTCGGGCGAGGTATCGTGCCGATCGAGGGCGAGCCGCTCGGCGAGCCCGCGGACTACTCCGACGACCGCGTCTTCGTATACGTCGGCGCGAATCTGCCGGGCCCCGACCCCGGCGTCGACGATAACCTGCGCGCGCTCGAGGCAGCCGGGCATCCCGCGATCCGCTTGGAGATGAACGATGCCTACGACCTCGGCGAGCAGTTCTATCTCTGGGAGATCGCCGTCGCGGCAGCGGGCGTCATTCTGGGAATCGACGCCTTCGATCAGCCCAACGTCCAGGAATCGAAGGATAACACCGTCGCGCTGCTCGCGGAGTATGCGCGCAACGGCAAGTTCGACGAGCCCCCTGCCAACGTTGAAGGACCCGACTTCAGCGTGACCTATCTCTCGGGAAGCAGCGCGATTACCGCACATACCCCGACGCAGGCGCTGGCGGAGCTCTTCGCGCAGTTGCGACCGCACGATTACAACGCCATCACCGCCTACATCGCGCGCAATCCGACGCACATCGAACTTCTTCAGGAACTTCGTTTGAAGATCCGCGACGCGCGCCGCGTCGCGACGACCGTCGGCTTCGGCCCGCGCTTCCTCCATTCGACCGGGCAGCTCCACAAAGGCGGCCCCGATTCGTGCGTCATCATGCAGATCACGGCGGACGATCCCGACGACCCGATGATCCCCGGAATGCAGGTCGGCTTTCGCACGCTGCTCGCCGCGCAAGCGCTCGGCGATTGGATGTCGCTCGACAAACGGCGCCGCCGCGGCGTGCGCATTCACCTCAAAGGCGCCGTGGAACCGGCGCTGCGCGCCCTCGTTGCCGCCGCCGCCGATGCGCTTGCAGCGCGGGTATAAGTGTTGCCAGAGTGAGGCACTCCATTGCTCCGGGGCCCCTGAGCGAGGAGCGCAGGCATGGATGCCGGAGCGACGAGGAAGGGAGTAGCTTTTTCGCCGGATGCGAAAAAGCGCGCGTCCCCGAAGCAATGGGGTGCCTCGCTCTAGCTACACTTATACGCCACGGAAAGGTTCGGTAAGCAGCGTGCAACTCGGAATGGTCGGCCTCGGCAAGATGGGCAACTTTATGACGCAGCGTTTGATCGGCGGCGGACATCAGGTCGTTGCGTACGACCGCGACCCGAAGGCCGTCGCGACCGCCGTCGGCGCCGGTGCGAGCGGCGCGCAGAGTCTGGCGGAAATGGTCGCCAAGCTTACCGGCTCGCCGAAAGTCGCGTGGGTGATGGTGCCGGCCGGCGCCCCGACGGACGAGACGATTACGCAGCTCGCCGACGCAATCGGCAGCGGCGGCATCATCATCGACGGCGGAAACACGAACTATAAGGACGGCCTGAGGCTCTACGCCACTTGCAAAGCCAAAGGCGTTTCGCTGATCGATGCCGGCACGAGCGGCGGCGTCTGGGGTTTGAAGAGGGCTACTGCCTCATGGTCGGCGGCGACGACGAGCAAGTGCACACGTGCGAGCCGATCTTTCTCACGCTGGCGCCGCCAGGAGGTTACGCGCACGTCGGTCCCGCCGGCTCGGGACACTTCTCCAAGATGGTCCATAACGGGATCGAGTACGGTATGCTGCAGGCCTATGGCGAGGGCTTCGAGATTCTCGAGCGATCGCAGTACCCGTACGATCTCGGTCAGATTGCGGAGCTGTGGTGTCATGGCAGCGTCGTTCGTTCGTGGCTGCTCGAGCTATTAGTCCTGGCGTTTCGCGATGATCCGGGCTTGAAAGATATTCGCGGATACGTTGACGACACTGGAGAGGGCCGCTGGACCGTCGAGACCGCCATCGACGAGAACGTTCCCGCACCCGTGATCACGCTCTCGCTGCTCGCGCGCATGGCATCGCGCCAAGACGAATCCTTCAGCGCAAAGGTGGTCGCCGCGTTACGCAATCAGTTCGGCGGCCACGCCGTCAAGTCCGAACCGCGTGCTTGAGGAAGTAGCGGCCAACCCGCTGCGCGCCGGGTTACCGGAAGAAGGGATCACGTCGCCTTGCAGCGCGATCTTCTTTGGCGCCAGCGGCGACCTCTTCAAACGCATGCTGTTGCCGGCCGTTTATTCCATGCACTTGCGCGGCATACTTCCGACCGCATTTGCACTGGTCGGTTTTGCGCGTACGCCATACGACGACGAAGCCTTCCGCGAGTATTGCCGCAAGCAGCTCGATCTCTTCATGCCGCAAGACAAGAAGCCCCAAGGCGCGCTCTGGGAGGATTTCGCGAAACGAATCAGCTACGTCACCGCCGACTTCAGCGATCCACGGCATTTCCTTGCGCTCAAAGACCGGCTCGCGCAAAACGATGCCGAGTTTGGTACCGCAGGCAATCACCTCTTCTACCTCGCAACGCCGCCTTCGGTCTTTCCCGAGATCATCAAGCATCTCAAGGAAGCCGGTCTCGAGAAAGACGCCAACGGCTGGACGCGAATCGTGGTCGAGAAGCCCTTCGGTACCGATCTCGAATCGGCGCGAAAGCTCCAGCAGGCGATCGAAGCGGTCTTTCCCGAGAATGAAATCTACCGCATCGACCATTATCTCGGGAAGGAGCCGGTGCAGGACATCATTGCGCTGCGCTTCGCAAATACGATCTTCGAACCGATCTGGAACCGCAACTACGTGCAGAATATTCAGATCACATCGGCGGAGTCGCTCGGGGTCGAGGAGCGCGGCGGTTATTACGACAGCGCCGGCGCGCTGCGCGACATGATTCAAAACCACGTGATCAACCTGCTCGCGCTGGTTGCAATGGAGGCGCCGATCAGCTCGCACGCCGACGACATCCGCAACGAAAAGTACAAAGTGCTTTCGGCAATCCAGCCGCCGCCGCACGCCGACGTCTGGTCGCTCTCGGCGCGCGGACAGTACGGCCCCGGAACGATCGACGGCGCACCGGTCGTAGGATATCGTCAGGAGCACGACGTCGCACCCGACTCCAACACGGAGACGTTTGCGGCGGTCAAACTCTTCATCGAGAGCTGGCGTTGGGCCGGCGTACCGTTCTATCTGCGTTCCGGCAAGCGATTGCCGCGCAAGGTCTCGGAGATCGCCGTAACGTTCAAACCGATACCGCATCGCTTCTACGGCGAAGCGACCGATCGAATCGAACCCAACGTCCTGGTGATCAAGATCGAGCCCGACGAGGGGATATCGTTGCGCTTCGAAGCCAAGGTACCCGGGCCCAAAGAGCACATCCGCAGCGTCTTCATGGACTTCAGTTACGGCAGCGGTTTCGGCGTTGTCTCGCCCCCGGCGTACGAGCGTCTCATCGGCGATGCGATCCAAGGCGACCAGACCCTCTTCACGCGCTGGGACGCCGTCGAGCGCGCTTGGGAGATCGTCACGCCGATCCTCGAAGTTTGGCAGCACACCAAGGATTTCACGTTTCCCAACTACGCCGCCGGGAGCCAGGGACCGCAGAGCGCGCAGCAACTCTTCCACGATTGGCGCCGCCTATGAATCCATTGTCACTCTTCACCGTGTTATCCTGACCCTTCGACAGGCTCAGGGGAAGGACAGAGAATGTCTTTCGGACTCGTCTTGAAAGAACTGGACGAGCGCGCGCGCGAGCGAGGCGGCGGAGTTTACGTCGCCACGATGACGATCGTCGTCTTCTTCGAGGATGCCTCAATCGGCAACCTGGCGCGCGACCGAATCCATACGCTCGCCGCAAAACACCCCTCCCGCGTGATTCTTTTTGACGGCACGCAAAGCGACGCGCTGCACCACGTGGAGGGGGAAGATTGGATCGAGTTGGGCGCAAAGGGAAGCAATCCCGAGGTCTTGCGCGGAGCGTTGAATGCGTTGCGAATGCCCGAAGCCCCGGTGATATTGTTATGGATCGCAAGGGGGATTGGAGACGACGATCGGTTCTGCGAGCTTTCGCACGATGCGCGGACCGTCGTTTACAACAGTTCGTTGGTGGATGCCGGGCACGCCGCGCAGCGCGAGCTCGTCGAATACGTCGGACGTCACCCGGAGCTGTCGATTGCGGACATCGCCTACCTCCGCCTCGCTCCGTGGCAAGAGAGCGTCGCGATCCTCTTCGACGGCGAAGAGTCCTCCGAACTCCTGAACCTGACACGCGTCGAGATCGCGTGCGGTTCCGACCCCGAAGCGTTCTATCTCCTTGGATGGCTCGCGAGCCGCTTAGGCTGGAAACCCGCGTCGGGGGATATGCTGGCCGCCCCGTCGGGCAAGCAAGTCGCCTTCGCGATTCGTCGCGAAGGCGAGCCTCGGCGCATCGCGCGCATCGCGCTTACCGCGACGAACTCGAGCTTCGTGGCGGAGGTAGACGCGCACGGCGAGAGCATCAACCTCAGCGTGAGCGGAAGCCGGGCGAAGCCGCCGAGACTCCGAGCAATCAATAATCCGGGCGTCGCGGCCCTCGTCGAGCGGGCGATCCTGACGAGTCAGAACGATCGAGTGTTTGAGGCGTCGCTGGCGGCGGCGGGGGCCATTCTCGCGTCTGAAGCGTCGCCGTGAACGAACGCGGCGAGCTCTGCATCTACGTCGATGCCGGCGCGGTCGCGCAAGCGTTGGCGGAGTATTTCGTTGCCACTGCGCAGCGCGCCATCGCGGAGCGCGGCAGATTTACGGTAGCGCTCTCGGGCGGCAACACGCCGCGCGCCGCCTACCAGCTACTCGCCACCGATCCGCTGCGTGCGATTCTGCCGTGGAGCGACGTCTTCATCTACTTTGGCGACGAGCGCTGCGTGCCGCCCGACGACGAACGCTCCAACTACCGCATGGCGCGCGAAGCCTTCTTGGACGCCGTTCCGATTCCGCGCGCGAATATCGCACGGATGCAGGGCGAAGTCGATCCCGGCGTGGCGGCCAACGAGTACGCCTCAATTCTGCGCGCCGGTCTCGGAGGGGCGCCACGCCTCGATCTAGTGATGCTCGGGCTCGGCGAAGACGGGCACACCGCATCGCTCTTTCCCGGAATCGCACAAGACGTCGAGGTGGACTCGCTGGTGGAAGCGGCGTACGCGCAGTCGCAAGCAATGTGGCGTATAACGATCACGCCGAAGCTGATTAACGCGGCGCGGCGCGTTGTCTTCGCCATCGAAGGGAGTGCGAAAGCGCGCGCGCTCGCAGCGGTCTATGAAGGCCCGCGAGACCCAATGACCTATCCGGCGCAGCTCGTGCAACCGAGTTCGGGTGAGCTGACCTGGCTCGTTGACGAGGCCGCCGCGGAGCTGCTCCGCTCGAGGGCGCGCTGAAACACGACTGGCTTACTTCTAGGGCGTCGTGGTGGCGAGCGCCTCAGACCCGAGCTTCTTGAGATTGACGCCGTTATCGGTGAGAATCGTGCCCTCGACGCGCTGAAGCTCGACGACGGACTTATTGAGATCGGTCTGCGCTTCCAGCTCCGCGCCGCGGGCCTGCGCCAGCTCGACCTGACGCTGCAGAACCAAGAACGTCGTCGACTCACCGTTATGAAACTTCCGAACCTCGCTGGCATAGACGGATTCCGCGGCCGCGCGCGCCTGACCCGCGCTGGAGAGGCGCGAGAGCGCCGATTGATAGGTCTGCAAGACGTTGCGCGCCTCGCTTTCGATTCGCTGATCGAGGCCTTGGCGCTGTAAATCCGCTTGGTCTTGCTCTTGACCGGCGATCTGTTTGAGACCGCGCGCGGTGTTATTCTCGAGCGGAATGTTGACGACGAACGCAATGTTGAACTCGGGATATGCGCCCGTCCACATATTATGAAAGGCTTGCGTCATGTTGCCTTGGGACTGCGGGGGCGGAGTTGGGCAGGTGGTGCCGCCTGGGAGATTGCAGCTGAGGGCCTCGAAACTCGGAACCGGCTGTAAGATGCCCGCGAAGCCATTGCTGAAATATTGCACGACGACGTCGGCCTGCGGAAGCGCTTGGTTCTTCGCATAAACCATGTCGAGATCGGCGACGCGGCGTTGGTCGACGACCTGCCGCACCTCCGGCCTCCGTTGCTCGGCCAACGCGACGATCTCCGCGAGGTCTCCCGCCGTCGGCAGCTGCTGCACGGGCGACGACGGTACCAGATTTGCGCTCCAGATCGGGTCCCCGGGATCGGCGACGATCAGATTCTTGAGCTGCGTTTGGAGCTCGGAGACCGCTTGCAGCCCCGAGAACACGTCTGCTTGAAAGTTGGCGACCTGAGTCTCGGATTCGATCGCCGTAATCTGCGCGGCGACGCCGCGTTTGGCGAGACGAACGACGCTGCGCTGCTGCACGACGGCCTCGTTGAGCGCGTCCTCTTGAATCGCGACGTTGCGCCATGCCGCGACCAAATCCCAGTAGGTGTCCTCGACCTGCGCAATCGTCGTCGAGGCGTCGATCAGCGCTTGCGCTTCGTCCGAGTCGGCGCCGATTATCGCCAGCTTCAGTTGATGTTTGACGGCGTTCATCCCGGCGTTCTTGAGCAGCGGTTGCGTAACGGAGAGGCTCAGGGTGGCTTGATAGTAGGGATTGAACGAGTTGATGATGACGTTGTTGTAGGTGCGCGTCTGCGTTATACCCGCCCCCCATTGCAGTCCGTTGACGGTTTGACCGCTCACTCCGGACTGAAAGGAATACTGGTGCTGGATGATGTTCCCGGGACCGCTCGTAGCGCAGGCATACGTGCCGCCGAAACCGTTTTCGCATGTATAGCCATACCCGAACTGTCCGGGCCCCGCGAAGAAGAGATTCTCCGGCGGGGTCACCGAGAAGTTCGATGACGGCTCGACGTGGAGCTGGACGTCGAAGTTGGCTTTGGCCTGAACGACGCGGTAGCGCGCGATCCGAACGTTCGAAGCGGAGATCGCCAACTCGGGATTCTTCACTAGCGCCATTCCGACGGCGTCCTGCAGCGAAATCCCCACGAACGGACTCTGGGTAACGCCGATGATTCCGGGACTGCTCGGCTCGGCTTCGGGCGCACGGTATCCCGGTGCCACCGTCGGGACGGCAGCGAAGCTCGGCGTCGGAATCGCGGTCGGCAGGGTCGCGTGCCGCGGAAGCGCGGCGCTCATCTGAGCCGAGCTTCGCTCGCTCGGCAACGCCGCAAGCACGAGAGCGGCAATCGCGAGGACGGCTGGAAGTGCGCGAACTCTTGCGTGATGCATCGTTAGTGCGCGAGCGTCTGGGTGCCGAGCGTCTGCAGATTGACGCCGTTGTTCGTGAGGATCGTACCGTCGACGCGCTGGAGCTCGACCACCGATTGATTGAGCTGCGTCTGCGACCGAAGCTCCAAACCGCGCGCCTGGGCGAGCTGGACCTGGCGCTGGAGCACCAAGAACGTCGTCGATTCGCCTTGGTGGAACCTCCGAACCTCGCTTGCATAAACGGCTTCGGCGGCCCCGCGTGAATTGCGCGCAGCGTTGAGTTTTGCCAGCGCCGATTGGTAGCTTTGCAGCGCGTCGCGCGCCTCCGCGCCGATGCGTTCTTCCACACGCCGCATCAGGAGCTGCGCCTGCCTCTCCTCCTCGCTTGCAACACCGCGCATGCCGCGCGCGAGATGGCCTTGGATCGGGTAGCTCACGACGAGCGCGGTGTTGAAGGTCGGGAAGTACGCGGCCCACATATTGTGATACGCGAATGCCATCTTCCCTTGCGTCTCCGGGGGCGGCGTCGGGCACGTCGTCAAAGCCGAGGCGCTCAAACATTCGCCGAGTAAGAATCCTGGCACCGGAGTAAGGATACCCGCAAAGCCATTGCTGAGGTACTGCACTTGCACGTCGGCCTGCGGCAACGACTGGTTTGCGGCGAAGGTGCGGTCGATATCGGCGGTGAGGCGTTTATCCTCGGCCTGACGCACCTCCGGACGATTGCGGTGCCCTTCGGCGATGATCTGCGCCAGGTCGCCCGCACTCGGGAGCTGCTCTACCGAAGTTGAGGGCACGAGGTTGGCGGTCCAGATCGCGTCGCCGGGATCGGCGACGACGAGGCTCTTGAGCTCGACCTGAAGCTGCGAAACCGTTTGCAACGCCGAGAAAACGTCGTCCGCAAAGTTCGAGACCTGCGTCTGCGACTCGACCGCCTCGATCGGGGCCAACGCACCACGCCGGCCGAGCCGAACGTTGCTCCGCTGCTGCGCGATCGCTTCCTTGAGCGCTTCCTCTTGAATTGCGACGTTGCGCCACGCGGCGACCAGATTCCAATAGGCATTCTCGACTTGAGCGATCGTGCTCGACGCGTCGATCAACGCCTGCGCCGCCGAGGCGTCGGCGTTGACGAAGGCAAGCTTCAACTGCCGCTTCGTTGCGTTCATTCCGGCGTTCTTGAGCAACGGCTGCGTGAGCGCTACGTTCAGCGTCGCGATATAGTAGGGGTTGTACGCATTGAAAATCGTGTTGTTGTAGGTACGGCTCTGCTGGATGCCGGCCTGATACGCCAGGCCGTTCTCGGTCTGTCCGCCGATGCCGTATTGGAAGGCCGACTCGTGCTGGATGATATTGCCGGGGCCGCTTGTATAGACGGGACCGGGCGAGGAATAAGGCGCGGGCGAATACTTTCCCACCTCTCCCGGCCCGGCTTCGAATGCATTCTGCGGAGGCTGGACGGAGAAGCTCGACGACGGCTTGAGCTGGAGCTGCACGTCGTAGGCGCCCTTGACCTCGACGATCGTGTAGCGCGCGATCCGCACGTTCGACGCAGAGACGGCGAGATTCGGATTCTTGAGCAACGCCATCGCAATAGCATCCTGCAGCGAGATGCCGACGAACGGCTGCTGCGTCACCCCGACAATCTGCGCCGCACTTGGAACGACTTGCGGTGCGCGGTAGCCGGGAGCGACGCTCGGCACGACCGGGAACCGCGGCGACGGCATCAGCGTGGGAAGCGTCGCGCGGGACGGTAGGGAAGGTTCGAGTTGCGCGGCCGTGCGCTGCACCGGCAGCGCCGCGAGCACGACGGCCATCGCCCCAACAATGGCTGGAAAGCTGCGCAGCTTCACCGCGTTCCGGTGCCTAACGCCGAGGCCTGGCTTCCCAGCGTCTGAACGTCGACGCCGTTGCTGGAAAGAATCGTGCCCTCGACGCGCTGCAGTTCGACGACCGACTCGTTGAGCTGCGTCTGCGCCCGCAGCTCGCTGCCGCGTGCCTGGGCGAGCTCGAGCTGACGCTGCAACACCAGGAACGTCGTCGATGCGCCGTTGTGGAATTTGCGAAGTTCGCTCGCATAGACCGCCTGGGCGGACTCGCGGGCCTGGCGAGCGGCATTCAATTTAGAAAGCGCGGACTGATAGCCCTGCAGCGCATTGCGAGCTTCGGCGCCGATGCGCTCGTCGACGCCCTGCATCAGAACTCTCGCCTGGGTCGTCTCCTCGCTGGCAAGTCCTCGCAGGCCGCGCGCAAGGTGACCTTGGATCGGATAGCCGACGAGCAACGCGATGTTGAACGTCGGGAAATAACCGGCCCACATATTGTGATAGGCCCACGGCATCGAACCTTGCGTGTTCGGCGGCGGCGTGGGGCACTGGGACACATCGAGCGACTTCGTGCAATAGGTGGTTATCAGTTTAGGGACCGGCGTCAGGATGCCGGCGAAGCCGTTGCTCTGATACTGCGCCTGCACGTCGGCCTGCGGCAGCGATTGATTCTTTGCAAAGACGACGTCGACGCCGGCCGCGAGCCGCCGATCCAGCGCCTGCCGAACCTCGGGCCGCTTGGCTTTTGCCTCGGCGACGACCGTAGCAAGATCGCTTGCGGTGGGAAGCTGCTCGACGGAGGTCGACGGGACGAGGTTTGCGGCCCAAATTGGATCGCCGGCATGCGAGGCGACGAGACTCTTGAGCTGGTTCTGCAAGCCCGAAACCGTTTGCAGCGCCCGGAAGACATTGGTTTGGAAGTTGGCGACTTGCGTCTCCGACTCGACGGCGTCGATCGGCGCAGCGGCGCCACGGTTTACGAGACGGACGTTGCTTTGCTGTTGCGCGATCGCCTCTCGAAGGGCTTCTTCCTGAATCGCAACGTCCCGCCACGCGGCCAACAGATCCCAGTAGGTGTTCTCGACTTGCGAGATCGTGTTCGAGGCATCGATGAGCGTCTGCGCCGTATCCGCGTCGGCATTGATGAAGGCCAGTTTCAGCTGCCGCTTCGTGGCGTTCATGCCGGCGTTCTTGAGCAGCGGTTGGGTAATCGCGAGGTTCAGCGACGCAAGATAGTAGGGATTGTACGCGTCGAAGGTCGTGTTGTTGTAGGTACGGCTCTGCGTAATTCCCGCCTGATAGGACGTGCCGTTCTCCGTCTGTCCGCCCACGCCGTACCCAGTCGAAGATTGATGTTGAATGATGTTGCCGGGACCTTCTGTGGGAAAAGCGTTGGGATAATTCCCCAACTCGCCCGGCCCGGCGTCGAGGAAGTTTACGGGCGGGTTGACCGAAAAGTTCGACTGCGGCTCCAGGTGCAGCGCTACGTCGTAGGCACCTTTGACCTGCACGATGTTGTAGCGGGCGACCCGGAAGTTCGACGCGGAGACCGCCAGCTTCGGATTGTTGAGCAGCGACATCGCGATCGCGTCTTGCAGCGAGATCCCGACGAACGGCTGTTGCGTCACGCCGATGATCAGCGCGCCACCGGGTGCCACGCCGGGAGCCCGGTAGCCCGGAGCAACGCTCGGCACCGCCGGCAGCAGCAGCGTTGGAATTGCGGTTGGAATCGTCGCGCGGCTCGGCAGCGCGTCGTCGGGCTGCGCGGAGATCCGCTGCAACGGCCAGACCGCCGCCGTTAAAGCCGTCAGGGCGACCAGCGCCGATAGCGCACGCGTTCGCATCACGTCATTCACTAATGGCCACGCCGATGCGCGGCCGTCTGAGCAAGAGCACTAACGGTGCTAGACCGAGCGTGATCACCGCCGTCCAACGCGAGGTATCGGCATAGGATTGCACCGCCGATTGAGACTCGACGAGGACCGCCAGACGCTGCATCGCGGCCTGGTTCTGCACGCCGCCCTGCGAGTTGACGTATTGTGCCGTCGGCGGATGAGCGAGCGTTTGCGTGCCGGCAAGGCCGGTCTGATAGATGGTGAAGCCTCGGACCAGAAGTGTGATCAGAATCGCCGCGGCGACGCTTCCTCCGATTTGGCGCGAAAGGTTGAAGAATGCCGCCGTTGCCGGCACCTCTTTATCCGGCACGCTTCCGATGACGGCGACCGAGAGCGGCACGAAGATCTGCGAGAGCCCGATGCCGCTCACGATCAGCGGGAGGATCAACGCGTGGAAATCCGACTGCGGCGTCGTGATGTTGGCGAGCATCCAGTTCGAGGCCGCCAGCAAAACGAAGCCGATCGCCGCCGATAGCCGCGGGTCGATGAGGCCGCGCTGCGTCATGATGGCGGTAAACGGCGTGAAGAGCATGACGGCCCCCGCTCGAATCATGACGGTCGCACCAGAGAGCGTCGCTGTAAACCCGAGCGAGTTGATGAGATACTGCGGCAAGATGATGATCGAGCCGTAGAGGCTGACGCCGAGCACGGCGCCCAGCACGCTGCCGGCCGCAACTTGCCGCAGGCGCAAGACACGCAGGTCCACGACGGGAATCGACGATCGCAGCGTCCACCACACAAACGACGCCAGTCCCGCAAGCGAAAAGAACGTGAACCAGCGAATTCGCGCGTCGTCGTACCAGTCGTACTGCTGGCCGTTTTCGAGCACGAACTGCATCGAGCCCAAGCCGATGCAGAGCAAAATTAAACCGACCCAATCGAGCTTGCGGTATTGGGGCTCCGCCGGGTTGCGCAGGAAGTTCCAGATCAGCGTCGCGGCGATGATGCCGACCGGAATATTGATGAAAAAGATCCAGTGCCAGTTCCAGTTATCCGTAATCCAGCCGCCGATCACGGGACCCAGCGCCGGCCCGACGATCACGCCCATCGCGAAGACGCCCTGCGCCTTGCCTTGCTCTTTGATGCCGTACGTGTCGCGCAGGATCGCCTGCGAGGTTGAGATCAGACCACCGCCGCCCAGCCCTTGAATCAAGCGCCAAAAGACGAGCTGCCCGAAACTGTTGGAAAGACCGCACATCAGCGAGGCGATCGTGAAGATGACGATCGAACCGAAAAAGTACTGTCGCCGGCCAAAGCGAGCCGCAAACCAGGGGTTGAGCGGAATTACGACGACGTTGGCGATCAGATAGGCGGTAACGATCCAGGCGCCCAGGTCGACGCCGATTCCGAAGTTGCCTTGAATGTTCGGCAGCGAGACGTTGACGATCGTCACGTCGATGATCTCGAGCAGCGTCGCGGTGATGACCGCAATGCTGATGATGACCCGGCGCAGACCGTGCTCGACGACCGGGCTCTCGTACGTGCTGCGCATCATCGCCATTCGTCCTTCGACAAGCTCAGGATGACTTTTACTTCGACAAGCTCAGGATGACAACGCTGAGGCTACTTAATGCTGACGTAGGTCTCGACGCTCATCCCGGGTCGCAGCGGCATGTCCGAACGAAAATCGTCGACGTCGATGCGCACCGGGATTCGCTGCGTCACCTTGACGAAGTTGCCGCTCGCATTCTGGGCGGGAACGAGCGCGTACGTGTTCTCCGAGGCGGGGTTGATCGAGGCGACGTGTCCGCGGAACGTCACGCCCTTGTAGGCGTCGACGCGGATATCGGCCGGCTGGCCGACCCGCATTCTGCCCATTTGCGTTTCTTTGTAGTTTGCCGTGATGTAGACCTTATGCGGGACGATCGTCATCAGCGTCATGCCCGCGCCAATCGTCTGCCCCACCTCGGCGCTCTTCTCTCCAACATAGCCGTCGGTCGCCGAGTAAATGTGCGTATAGTTCAGGCTCTGCTTGGCAAGGTAGAGTTGTGCGGCCGCCGCTTCGACTTGACTGGGATCCGATGCTTGCGCTAGCTTCCCTTGCGCCGTCGTCAAGGCACCCGATGCGGCGGTTACGCCGGCGTCGGCGGCCGAAACCCGGCCCTGCGCGGCGGCAACGGTTGCCTGCGCGACGTTCACTTGATCCTGGGCTGCGCGCAGCTGCGCGGCCGCGCCGGCGCTCTGCGCGCGAACGGCATCGAGCTGTTGCGAAGCGACGTCGCCGGTTTTAACCAAAGAGTCGACCCGCGCAAAATCGGCCTGCGCCTTGTCGTATGCCTGCTGCGCCGCGGGAACTTGCGCTTGCGCGGCGCGCAGTTGCGCGCCGGCTTGCGCGACGGCATCTTGCGCGACCGGCACTTGCGCCTGGACGTTCGCGATCTCGCCACCTGCCTGTGAGACGCCGCCCTGCCCTTGTTGCGTGGTGGCGCGCTGATTTGCGACCGCAAGATCGTACTGCGCTTGGGCCTGGCGAAGCTTCGCGAGCTCGTCCTTGTTGTCCAGGACGATCAACAGCTCTCCGCGACGGACCGGCTGGTTCGTATCGACCAAGATCCGGTCGATGCGTTCGGGAATCTTGCTCGTTACCGCAACCTCGTCGGCAGCAACGTGCGCGTCGTCGGTGCCCTCATGCGAGAGTGAGTACGTCAACCACGGCACGCCCCAAATCACGGCGATGACGATTACGACCACCGCGACGACTATAAAAATGAGGCGCTTGCGCGGGCCCGAGCGCGGCTCGTCCGTAACGCTGGCGGGACCGTTCGCCTTTCGTCCGGCGACGGTCTTTTGATCTTCCTCTCGCGTATCCATTACGACTTCCTTACCCCATTGAGAAAAACGTCGATGTAAAATCGAAGCGCGGCCTCGGGCTCGCCGCGGTGCAGTACCGATTCGGGAAACTTCTTGCGCCCCAGCGCGTGCATGAAGACTAGCCCGAGGAAGACCAGCGCGAGCTTCTCAGCCTCGCCGCGGAGCTCGCCGGCTTCGATGCGGCGCTGCATGAACTCCGTCAATACCGCCAGGATGGCGAGCTGGGGACGCCACGTCGTTTCGGCAAAAATGTCCTTCTCGTACTCTTGCTCCACGAGCGACCAACGAATCATATCGCCCAGCGCCTCGAAACGCGCAAACATCAGCTGCGCGAGCGCGAGCAGATCTTCCGACAGATCTCCCGTGAGACCGGCCGCGACGTCCGCCAGGAGCATGTACCCGCAAAAATGCTGCGCGCAGGCGACTAAGAGTGCTTCCTTCGTGCCGAAGTGACGAAAAATCGTGGCCTCGTTGACGCCGGCGACCTCGGCGATCTCACGTGTCGTCGCGCCGCGCTTTCCTTTGCGCCCAATTACCTCGCGAGCCGCTGTGAGGATTCGCTCGCGAGTCTCTTCGGGCGACGCGGAACGCACGCTCTCGGAAATCCTACGCGTCTCGATCACGGCGTTCGCACTCCTAAGGCTCCGATCGGAACGTTGGTTTGATAGGTTCCGTAGACGGCATCGGCCACCGCCCGCACGTATGGCATGCGGATCGTCGCGTGCTGCTGCGAGAGCACCCAATAGGCGCCTTCGAGCCGGTACTGCTCCGACATCGTAATCTTGCCGCCGCTGGTGTAGTACCATTCCATCTGTTCCAGCGTGTACGAGGCGGCATCGACGTAGGCCAGGGTGTGATCGAGAATGTCGCTGTGAATCTTCTTCGTCAAGCGAAGGACCAGCATCTCTCGACCGCCGAGCCAGCTCGTTCCCTCGAACGTGACGTTTTGATCGCGCTGCCAAGCCAGCGGATTGCCGACGTCGTTGAAGAGTCGCCCGAAGTTTCGCGCGTAGCTGGGCATCCGATCGAAGACGACCACGTACAGATCCGGCCTCTTATAGTAAGACGTCCCGTCGAGCTTGGGGGCGAGGAATGGAAAGCTAACCATTCGGATATCGACGTGAACGCGAGCGCGATAGCTCTCCAACGAAGGATTCCGCGCCGCCATCCGTTCGATGACGCTGCGCGCGTCCAGGGGCGGAGCGCCGCCGCCGGCCGGCATGGCACCGAGCACCGAAACGAGTGAGGCAACGGTGAGCGAAAAAAATATCGTCTTCATAGGCTCGCTTGGTTGCAAGTAGGTACTTGCACGCAGATGCTACCATAGCAAGCGGCGTGAATGCAAGTGCTTACACGCAGAGGCGTTCCGCGATTCGCGCCGTCTCGCTGCGAGCCCGCCGAGCGAGCGCCGACGGTTCGCCCACGTGAGCCCGGCGCCCGTTCACGAAGGTCGCTTGAACCCAAGCATCCTGCCCGCGATAGACCAACGCGTTGCGCTCGGGCGACCACGGATCGATCCCGGAGGCGTCGAGCACCACATAATCGGCCGGCGCCCCCTCGACGAGATCGCCGGCTTGCAGTCCCAGGGCTCGCGCACCCTCGCGGGTTCCCATTGCCAGGGCGTCACCGGCGCTCAGGGCGGCGCCGTCGAGACCGCGGAGTTTGGCAAGCAGCGCGGCCGAACGCATTTCGTCGATCAGCGACGGCCGGATATCCGCGTCCGTGCCCAAGCCAATCGAGACGCCCAGTGCGCGCAGCCCGGCAACGTCGCAGATCCCGTCGCCGAGATACTGGTTGGTCGTTGGATTGTGGATGACTCGCGCACCGGCGAGCGCGAGCATCTCCTTCTCCCGCTCCAAAAGATGAATCGCATGCACGGCCACGGTACGCGCGGTCAGCGCGCCGAGCTCGTCGAGAAGGGCGATCGGAGTCGTTCCGAAGCGCGCGAGCGTCTCTTCACCTTCGTACGGTGCTTCGGCAACGTGAATGTGGAGCGCGCAACCGAACTGCCGCGAGAAGCCGGCCGCGCTTCGAATCATCTCCTGCGATGCGGCGTGGAGCGAGTGCGGAGCGACGCAGACGTTCGCATCGGGATAGTCTTGCATCAGCTCGCGCGTCCGCTGCGCGGCGACGTCGGCGGTTTCACAGAACTCCGGCGGCGCGTAGTCCGCGTCCATCCACGTTCGCGCCAGAATCAGTCGAATGCCCGTTTCGCGCGCCGCGCGAATCGCCGCTTCGGCATGCTCGTTGCCGCCGCCGTTGAGGTAGAAGAACTCGGCGACGGTGGTGATTCCCGCTGCGAGCATCTCCGCGAATGCCGCCGCGAAGGTCCAATAAACGTCGTCCGGCGTCAGCCGAGGCACGACTCGATAGAGTGCCTCGCTGCGCCATTTTGCAAAGGGCCAATCGTCGGCCCATCCCCGCAACAGGATTTGATAGGCGTGACTGTGTCCGTTGATAAAGCCGGGAACGACGAGCCGATCGGCGGGGAAGGAACGCGCGTCGAGATCTCGCGCTCGATCGCAGACCTCGAGAAAATCGCCGCTCGCGACGATGCGTCCGTCGCGCACGACGAACGCGAAATCATTGCGCGTTTCGCCCGATACCAGCGCGCGGGCGCAGCGGACGAGCTCGTCGGTCACGACACCAGCGCGCCGTTCTTGACGACTGCGGCGGCAAGATTGCCGCCGAACTCCCAGCCGAACTCCTCGGGCGATTCCAACCGTAACGCGACGAAGTCGGCAGGGGCGCCCGCGCGCAGGCTGCCTGCGTCGCGACGCAGCGAGTGGGCGGCGGCCCGCGTAACGGCATACAGCGCCTCGGCCGCCGAGAGCCCGAAGAGTTTGCGGCCGAAGTGCGCGACGCTCTGCAGATTGAAGCAGGGCGAGGTTCCGGGATTATAATCGCTCGCAAGCGCAACCATCGCGCCGGCCTCGAGCAGGGCGCGCACCGGCGCGCGTTGCGCAAGATCGAGAAAGATAATCGTCGCGGGGCAGGCGACCGTAACGATGCCGCGCTCGGCGATTGCGCGCACGTCCTCCGCTCGAATGAAGTTGCAGTGATCGACTGTATCGACGTCGAGCCGTGCCGCCATCGCAGCGGCGCCCCCGTACGCCATCTCGTCGCAGTGCACGCGCAAGCGCATGCCGTGCAGGCGCGCGGCGTCGAGATACCGGTGCGTTTGCCGCGGAGAAAAGAATCCCGGTTCGCAGAACGCGTCGGCGTAGACGGCGCCGTGCGCGGCGGCCGCCGGAATAACTTGGTCGATCAGATAATCGACGAACGGCTCTTCGCGTTCGAACTCCGGCGGCAGCGCATGGGCGCCGAGAAAGGTTGGCACCAGCCTCGGAACGTCGGCATCATCGCAATGCCGGGCGATCAGGTCGAGCAGCGCGGCTTCGCCTGGTTTGTGCAGCGCGTAACCCGTTTTGGTTTCGAGCGTGGTCGTGCCGTGCGCGAGCATCGCGTGGAGCCTCGGCTGGATCGTGCGTTCGTAAAACGCGGGAGGGTCTAGGAGCGCCTCACGTGTCTGCTCGATCGTGTAGCGCATGCCGAGCGGCGGCGGCTCGCCACGCGTTCGAGCGGCGAAATCGAGCTCGCGGTTTCCCGCGAAGAGCGGATGCGCGTGCGCGTCGACAAAGCCGGGAAAGATGACGTAATCCTGAAGGTTTAATTCTTGCCACCCTTCGGCAGAGCCTGTCCTGAGCGAGCGAAGCGAGTCGAAGGGCTCAGGGTGACACCTGGAGATGGAGTCCGCACAGCGTAGGGAAACGATAACGCCGTCTTCGATAAGCATTTCCGCGTCGTCGATGCGCCCGAGCGCGTCAAAGTCAATACCACATTGCGGAGCTTGAGTGTCGCAGGTGACGATCGTCTTTGCGCGGACGATCAGAGACGCCAATCGAGTCCTTCAGCGTCGGCCGTTTCGATGGCGAGATCGTAGCCGGCATCGGCATGGCGCACGACGCCGAGCCCGGGATCGGTGGTAAGCACGCACGAGAGCCGCTCGCGCGCGTCGTCGCTTCCATCCGCAACCACCACCATACCGGCGTGCAGGCTGTAGCCGATGCCGACGCCGCCTCCATGGTGGAAGCTCACCCAGTGGGCGCCTGCGGCCGTATTGAGCAACGCATTGAGAATCGGCCAGTCGGCGATCGCATCGCTTCCGTCCTTCATCGCTTCGGTTTCGCGATATGGTGATGCGACGCTGCCGGTATCGAGATGGTCGCGCCCGATGACGATCGGCGCCTTGACCGCACCCGAGGCAACGAGCTCGTTGAACGCAAGCCCCGCCTTCGCGCGCCGCCCGAAGGGGAGCCAGCAGATGCGAGCCGGCAATCCTTGAAAGGCGATGCGCTCACGCGCCAACTGTAGCCAGCGCGTCAGCGAGGAATCGTCATCGAAGAGCTCGAGCAGCTTCTCATCGCACACGGCGATGTCGTTTGGGTCGCCGGAGAGCGCTGCGAAGCGGAACGGCCCCGAGCCGCGGCAGAAGAGCGGCCGAATGAACGCGGGAACGAAGCCGGGGAAATCGAAGGCGCGCTCGAAACCGGCGCGCTTCGCTTGCGCTCGGATGTTGTTGCCGTAATCGAAGACGACGGCGCCGGCATCGAGATACTGCACCATGGCTCGTACTTCTTGGGCGCAGCTTTGAAGGGCCAGTTGCTGATACTCGCCGGAGTCGCGCTTGCGCAGGTCGGCGGCCTGCGCGAGTGAGAGGCCGGCGGGAACGTAACCATCGAGCAAGTCGTGCGCCGACGTTTGATCCGTCACCGCGTCCGGACGAAAGCCGAGGTCGTAGAGCTGCGGGAACTCCTGCGCGGCATTTCCTTCGTATCCAATCGAGACGGCCTCGCCGCAGCGGCGCGCGCGTTCGATTTCGAGCAGCGCCGATTCCCGAGATTCGGCGACTCGGTCGAGATAGCGCAGTTCGCGCCGGCGTTCCAAGCGGGCGCGATCGACGTCAACGATCAGACAGATACCGCCGTTCATCGTAACGGCCAACGGCTGAGCGCCGCCCATGCCGCCCACTCCAGCCGTCAACACCACGCGGCCGGCCAGGGATCCGCCGAAGTGCCGCCGCCCCAACTCCGCGAACGTCTCGTAGGTGCCCTGAACGATTCCTTGCGTGCCGATGTAGATCCACGAACCCGCCGTCATTTGGCCGTACATCGTCAGGCCTTGCGCTTCGAGCTCGCGAAAGACGCTCCAATCCGCCCACTTCGGGACCATATTTGCGTTGGCGATGAGTACGCGCGGCGCGCGAGCGTGTGTTTTAAAAACGGCAACGGGCTTGCCGCTCTGCACGAGCAGCGTCTCGTCGTCCTTCAGCCGGCGGAGCGTGCGAACGATCCCATCGAAGGCCTCCCACGACCGCGCGGCGCGGCCGTTGCCCCCATAGACGACCAGATCGTCGGGGCGTTCGGCAACCTCGGGATCGAGGTTGTTCATCAACATGCGCATTGCGGCTTCTTGCGGCCATCCCAAGCAAGTGAGTTCCGCGCCGCGCGGCGCCCGAACCGCGCGAGATCCCGCGATTACGCTCATAGTAGGCGCGGAATTCTTGGAGCCGCGGACAAGACCTCTCGCACGGCATAGCGAATGACGGGCTCGCATGTGCGGACGGTGGCGACCAGGGTGGTCACTCTTCGTTCCTGCGCTCGTCATCGGATGCGCGTTGGCTGGCGTGCGCGCTTACGCTGGAACGACCGGCTCGATTACCGGAGTCGTCGCCCGTACCGGCGGCGGCCCAATCGCGGGTGCCCGCGTCGTTGCGGTCAGCCCCTCACAGACCGTAACGGTTACGACCGATGCGGCGGGCCGCTTTTCGATGCTTTCGCTGGCGCCCGACACCTACACAATTACCGTCTCCAAGGAAGGTTTCGAGACTTCGACGACCACTGGCGTCTCCGTCTTTGCCGACCAAGTGCAGACGGTTCGAATTCCGCTCCAGGCGTCGCTGCGAACGATCGCGCGAGTGACGGCGCGATCGTCGATGGACGTCGTGAAGCCTGGAACGACCACCGACGTCTACTCGGTGAACTCGACCGTCACGCAGGCCGCTGAAGGCATCGGCGGCGGCGGAAACTTGAACAACGCCTACTCTGCCATCGGCGCGGTGCCCGGAGTGTTCGTGCCGCCCAATCAGCAAGGCTGGGATGAGACGGTCTATATTCGCGGCGGAAACTACGACCAGATCGGCTACGAGTTCGACGGCGTACCCGTGAACCGTTCGTTCGACAATTATCCCGGCAGCACGGCCGGCACGCTCGGCCAGCAAGAACTGCAGGTCTATGCCGGCGGCGGAACGGCAGGCGAGAGCGCCACGGGGCTGGCCGGATTTATCAATCAGGTGATCAAGACCGGCACCTATCCGGGCTATGCGACGGTGAGCGGCGGCATCGGCACGCCGACCTACTATCACAGTCTGCAAGTCGAAGCGGGCGGAGCGACGCCGGACCGGCTCTTCTCCTACTACGTTGGCGTAGGGGGGTACAATCAGGACTACCGCTACCTCGATCAATTCAACGGTTCGAATCTCGGCGACGTCTGGGGCTATCCGGCGATCGCATTCAACACGGCGAATCTTTACTTCGCCGGGGTCTATCCAACGTGCGGCTACAATCCGCCGAGCGGACAAGGTTACTACGACGGACCGAATCCCTCACCGATCTGGGATCCATTTTCGCTCAACCCCGGACAGAACGGATACCTCCCGTTGCCGGTCAACACGCTGAACAAGCACGACGTGGGTAACGACCCCGGCTGTTACCAAACGATTACTCCCGCATACTCGGCCTATGGCGTCTCGAACCTCGCGGATCGTGAAAGTGTCGTCAATCTCCACATCGGAATCCCGCATCGGCACGACGCCGGCCGCGACGACATTCAAGTGCTCTATAACGTCGTAGCGCTGCAGACGCAGTTCTATAGTTCGCAGAACGATTTGGGGCCCAACGTCATCACACAGCTTAGTGAGTATGAAAACGGTCCGCAGTACGCGGTTCCTGAGGTCTGGCCGGATTTCGTCACCTGGCCCAGCGGAACGCACTTCGGTGAAAGCGCGAAGGGCATTTCGCCGGTTCCGTATTTTGCGCCGAGCTCGCCCGGCAATCGCTGCGCGAACATCGCACCCTACGCAACGGCCGGCACGCCGCCGGTCATTCCCGGAGCTTGCCCCGGTGGAACGTACTCCGCGGTGCCGCCCGACAACCGCGACTCGTTTTGGAATAACGCCTCGATCTTCAAACTGCAATACCAGCATAACATCGGTTCGAATGCATATTTCCGAGTATATGGCTATTCGTTCTACTCGGATTGGCTGCAGACCAGCGCGCTGAGCTATGGCACGCCGTTCTATGGTTTCGGTGCCCTTAGCTATGATTACGAGCTCGAATCGCATACGCGCGGCTTAGCCTTCACCTATGAAAACCAGCTCAGCTCGCAGCATCTACTATCGTTCGACGTCAACTATACCACGGCCAGTACCAACCGCTACAACAACGATAACTTCAACAACGTCCTTGGATCGAGCTACGGTTCGACGCCAACGACGCCTGGGACGCTGGCGACGAATCTAACCAACGGGAAAGAGTGCTTTGCCTGGGAGTCTGGCAGCCTTGGCGGGGAACATTATCGGGAGGGACAGCCGGCACCCTGCAACAGTGAGCTGACCAGCGGCTGGTTCGGCAATCCGATTCCAAATCCCACGATCAGCGTTCCCGGCGCGAGCTGGCAGGTTACCTACACCGGCAACTCCGGCTTTGTCAACACCGTCGAGCCGAACTTCACCGCGGTCGCGCTCCAAGACTTGTGGACCCCAACCGATAAACTCAACGTCAATCTCGGTTTGCGCGACGAACTCTATGAGTACAACCTCGCCAACACCTCGAACAACGGGCAAAACTTTTGGTTCTTAGCCGGTCAAAATGAGTTCTGTTATAACCCCATTACGCTGGCACCGTACTTCATTCCGACACCCCCCGCGAGCGGCCGTCCGCCGACTCCTTTCGTCGGCTTCGACTGTCCGATCGATAAGTCGATTCCGGCACATCCCGTGCAGACGGTCCATCCCAACGGTCAAGACGGCCATCTTTTGCTGAGCAATAACTATCCGTCCTCGATTTCCGACTACGCATTTACGCCTCAACTGGGAATGACGTATACGCTCAATCCCGACACGGTGCTGCGCTTCTCGGCGGGCCGGTACGCGCAAGAGCCCGAGACGTACCAAATACAGTATAACGCTAAAGATAATAATTTGGCGTACGACCTCTTTCAGGCGTTCTGGCAGTACGGGTACACGACTCCTCTGCACAACGCCCTGGTGCAGTATTCAGATAATTACGACGCCTCGTACGAGCGACGTTTCAAGGGCACCGACATGTCGATCAAGGTGACGCCGTACTTTCGCTACGCCACCAATCAAGTCTACAGCATCGGGCTGCCCTTCGGGCTATCCGGCGGTCTCAACTCGGGCGTGGAGCGCGTCGCCGGTTTCGAAACCGAGTTCACCAAGGGGGACTTCAGTAAGAACGGCCTCTCGTTCTTGATCTCCTACACCTATACGAACGCCGCCGAGCGGTGGAACAGCTTCCCCGGTACTTCGATCAACCCGATCGATCCCTACAATCAGGACATCGCGAACTTCAACGGGCTCACCAGAGCCGGGGGCGGCTCTCAGTGCTACCAGAACAACGGTGCCGGTAACGTCTTCCCGGACCCCAAGTGCATCCAGCTCAAGCCCGGCTATAATCCGCCGATCTGGAATCCGTATTACTCGATGTCGCCGCAGCCGCTTCTCGCTCGTAACGGCTGGTATCCCGTCGGCCTCGATTACGCCTATCTATCGCCGAACGTTCTGAGCACGCTCGTGAACTACAAGCATAATAAGTTCAACATTACGCCCGCGGTGACGTTTAACGAAGGGTCGCTTTACGGGAACCCAGCCGACGTCCTCGGCATCGATCCCCGCACCTGCACCAGCAACTCTGCAGGCTTCATCAACTCGAAGATTCACATCAAGAATCCGCTGCAAGCCGATTACACCACCTGCGGCTTGGCGGCCACGCAGAACGGTACGTCCGCGGGCGAACTCTTCATTCCAAATCCGCAGACCGGGGTCTTCGACGACTTTGGAGCGTTCCGCCAGCCGAATCAGGTCAACTTCAGCGTCCAGCTCGGCTATCAACTGAGCCCGCGCGTCAAGGCGAACCTGCTCCTGGCGAATCTGGTCAACGCGTGCTTCGGCGGATCGTCGGAGCCTTGGACCAAGCAGTTCCCGCCGAATAGTTATACGTGCGGGTACGTCGACAACTTCTACTACGTGTCGAACTTCTACAACGGCGTCTCGCCGAACGATCGGGGAGCCAACGGCGTACCGCTCAATCCAGCATTCGCGCAGTCATACACGCCCGGCTACGCCGACACGAACGCGTTCGTGCTGCCGAATCCCTTTAACGCTTACCTTCAGTTCAACATCACCCTGTAAGCCGGTGCCCAACGGCCGCTTCGGCGGCTTCGACCAGGCGGTGCGAGCGGATCAGCTCGCGTCCGGCGGCGATGTCCGGCGCCGGCGAGCGATCGTTGTTCCAGGCGGGGATACGTTCTCGCGCGATTTCATGCGCGGCACTCGTTCCTGGACCCGATTGAAGCGGGCGCCGGAGATCGGTCGCGGCCATCGCGCCGAGCAGCTCGCAAGCGAGCGCGCCTTCCACATTGTCGAGCACGCGCAGCAGATTATTGGCCGACGTCATCCCCATGCTGACGTGATCTTCTTGTCCGGCCGAGGTCGGAATTGAATCCACGCTCGAGGGCCACGCTAGTCCTTTATTGTCGTTGACGAGCGCCGCGGCGGTATACTGCACGATCATCAGTCCCGATTGCAATCCGCGGCGCTTGGTGAGAAAGAGCGGCAACCCGCGATCTTCCGCGTTGAGCAACAGGTAGAGGCGGCGCTCCGCTATCGAGGCCAGCTCGCAGATCGCCATCTTCAGGAAGTCGATTGCCAGCGCGATCGGTTCCCCGTGGAAGTTGCCGCCGGAGAGAAAGACGCCGTCCTCCGGAAACACCAGCGGGTTATCGGTCACCGAGTTTGCTTCGACCTCCGTGACGCGGCGCACGTAGGCAGTCGAGTCGCGCACGGCTCCGTGAACGACCGGAATGCAGCGAAACGAGTACGGATCTTGGACGCGTTGGCATTCCACGTGCGACCAGACGATCTCCGAATCTTTCAGCAGCGCTCGGAGATTGGCCGCTACGCGTTCCTGCCCCGGATGGGGCCGCAGGTCGTTGATGCGGCGGTCGAAGACGCGCTCGCTGCCGAGATAGGCCTCGAGCGACATCGCGCCGATGACGTCGGCCGCGGCAGCGAGCCGCTGCGCCCGCACGACGCTCAGTGCCGCAATCGCGGTCATCACCTGCGTTCCGTTAACCAGCGCCAGGCCTTCCTTCGCCCCGAGTTCGATGGGCTTCAATCCGGCGCGTTCGAGTGCGACGGCGCTTGGCAGCAACTCGCCGCGAAAAAAGGCTTCGCCCTCGCCGATCAGCGTGAGCGTCATGTGAGCGAGGGGCGCGAGATCGCCGCTGGCGCCGAGAGAGCCGACGGACGGAACGACAGGCGTTACCCCGCGCTCGAGCATGCCGACAATTAAGTCGAGCGTTTCCGGCTTGACGCCCGAATGCCCGGCAGAGAGCGAGTTTGCCCGAAGGACGCCCGCCGCGCGCACCACCGGAATCTCCAACGGCGCGCCGGTGCCGGCGGCATGGCTGCGGACCAAATTAAGCTGCAGCTCGGCGGCGTCCTCCGGCGCAATGACGATGTTTGCGAGTTTGCCGAAGCCGGTGGTCACGCCATAGATTGACTCACCCGCGGCGAGCTGGCTTTCAACGAACTCGCGGGCACGCGCGACGCGCTCGCGGGCGGCCGGCGAAATACGAATCGACGCTCCAAAGGCCACCGCCTCGATCGCTTCCAGCGTGAGGTGGCGCCCGTCTATTTCGATCGGAGGGGTTTGCGTCACCGCCTTAGAGTTTCGACCAATCGGCGTGCGCCGGTTTGGCAAAGGGCGGCCCGCTTTGGATAACGATCGTTTCGTGGTCGCGCAGGACGATTGCGCGCGGATCCCGCCCGTGCCATGGCGCTCCGTTGATCCAGATGTTCAGGCGGCCCGCGTGGGGCGCCGTCACCGCCCCAGCCTCCGTCCAACTCAAATTGGGCCCCCAGATATCGAAGAACTCACCCAGCGTAAAGACCCGCTTCACCGGGGACTCGATATGGATGAAACCATCCTCGTTGTGCGTGTGGAGCCAATAGAGGCACGTCCCCGATTGCGGGATGCCGATTTGGGCCGGCACCGTCACGGCATGCCCTCGATTGAAGAGCTGCAGTTGCGTGTGGATGTGTTCGACCGACCCCTCCTCGCGATCGCAGTGAATACCGTCGATGGGCAAACCTCCGAAGAGGCTCTGCGCCACCACGAAGTCATCCTGAGCCTGTCGTGTGTCATCCTGAGCCTGTCGAAGGATGGGGGCCAGCGGGACGAGCAACGCGAGAAGCAACGTTAGGAGCTGCATGGAGTTTGCCGTTCGATGTGCATAACGGAAAAAACTTGTGGACAGCTTGTGAATTGCGCCGAGGAGGCGCTTGTCCATGCCGTTTGTGCGTGTTACGATTCACGAGCTTCGAATCCAAATTCGAAGTGCGACGAACGTATCGTTCGCGGTCGATGAACACGTCAAACGTTGCCATAAGCGATGATTGCGTGACACTTGACCAAACCGCTCGCCAGCGTCGGTGGGGCTCTCCGACCAGGTAGCCAAACAGGCGAGGCGAGTGCGTGAATGCGTCGGAACCCGTCGAGGCTTCGCTTCGACGGGTTTCGCTAATTTAGAAACCTCTGACTTAATCCGGTGCATGTGCATGATGCCTCGGAGCCGCTCGTCGCTCCGCCATCCGGGCTTCGCTCGTCGTGCAGAGCCTCCTTAGCATCACGCACATGCACCGGATTAAGTCAGACGTCTTCTACGCTACTTTTGGTGGCGGCGTCGTAGACGAGCCTCGCTGCCGCAAGGTCTTCCGGTGCGATGCCCACCGATTTGAAAATCGTCGTTTCGCCGGCCGTGGCTCGTTTGGTCCCTGCAAAGATTTCGCCGATCTCCGCATAGATCTTCGCCCCGGAGAGAATCACGTCGCCCGACTCCTGCAGCACGGCTTCGCGCGAGTCGACGACCAGCGTATTGCGCATCGCGTCGTCGTCGAGCTCACGCCACGTCGGCCGGTTGGCGCCGATCGCATTGACGTGCGCACCCGCCTTGAGCCATGCGCCCTCGAGAACCGGCTCCTGCGAGCTCGTCGCGACAACGACGACATCGGCCCCGCGTACCGCCGCCTCGGCCTCCATCGCCACGGCGCCATGCTTCTGGGCGAATCGCTCCGCGTGCTCTGGCGTACGGCTCCAGATTCGAACTTCTTCGAACTGCGCAATGCTCGAGAGCGCGGCCAAATGCGATTGGGCCTGCACGCCGCTGCCGAGCAGCCCCAGCACCCTGCTGTTTGCCGGCATGAGATACTTCGTTATGGCGGCCGAGACGGCGGCCGTTCGCGTCTCCGTAATCAAGCGTCCGTCGATGGCGGCCAGCGGCTCGCCGTTATCGCTACGGAAGAGCAGCACGATCGCTTGATGCGTCGGAACGCTGCTCCCCTCGTTGGCGGGATAAAAGCTGACGGCTTTGAGGCCCATCACGTCGTGCGCAACGGCGGGCATGACACCAAAGTAGCGCTTCCCCTCCTCGATAGTAAGAACGCTACGCACCGGCGCAAGCACGTTGCCACGTGAAAACTCGGCGAGCGCGCACTCCATCGCCGCAATAAGATCTTTCCATCCCAGGAGCCGGCGAACGCGTTCCTCGTCGAGATAGAGCATGGCTAAAGCTTCACGAATACTTTTTCGCGATCTCGGCGGCGACCGCGGCGACGCGCTCGCGAACGGCATCGGGCCCGAGAATCTCAGCTTGCGCCCCCCATCCGAGCACCCAACGAACGAGTTCGTCGACGTCCGCGACGCGATATGCGATCTCCGTGGACCCGTCGGCATGGTGCTCGACGTGGTAGTCCGCGACGATGCGGGCGGCGGTCGCCGCCTTCGCGACTCGCGGCGCGAAACTCACGCGCACCTCGGTCGTCTGTTCGTTGTGCAAGACGCCGCTAATTGAAGCTGCGGCGTACGTTTCAATGTTGAAGTCGCTCGGACGCACGAACGTTTGCGCGAGAACGCTCGGCTCGGTGATGCTGTCGACCGCGAACGTGCGCTTTTCTTTGCGGGTATGGTCGTAAGCAACGCAATAGATCCGTCCCGCGTTGATGATGAAGCCGTACGGATCTACCTTGCGTGCGCTGTTGCGCCCCTCCTTATCGCGGTACTTGAAACGGACGCTGCGAGAAGAACGTTCTGCCGAAGAGAGCAGCGCAAAGGCGCGTTCGCCGCGCTTGTCGAGGGATATTTCGGAGAGACGAAAAGCGACCGGAGAGGCTTCGTCCACTCGCGCGCGCGCCGCGCGCCCCGAGCTTCCGACGAGCTTTTCGGCAACATCGTCGATCGACGCCCCGATCGTTCCCCCGATGCTGGCGCCCAGCGAACGCAGCGCGACCAGTCCAAAGAGCTCGCCGCTGCTAAGGTCGAGCCGTTTGAGGCTGTAGCCTTCGGCGAAGCGATAAACGTTCGCGGCGCGATCGAAGTAGAGTGGAAAACCGGCATTGGCTAAGATCGCGAGGTACCGGCGCAGGCTGCGCGTACTGGGACGCCGCTCGCCCTCAGCGACGCGGTCCTTTAGGCTCTCAAACGAATGGTGCCCCTGATCGATCGCATTGAGCAACCGTACGAGCAGAATGACCTTGGTTTCGCCGTCGGCGCTCATTCGTTCGCCGGGGTCTGCGGCTTCGGAAAACAGCCGTCCGGCGCTGTAACGGGCGGCGCGCTCGGAACCGGCGGCGCGGCGCTTACTCCCAATCGAATCGGATAGAACGAGCCGCCATCGGTCATCGTCTGCAGGACGACGTGAGAAGTCTGACCCGGCAGCAGCTGAAACGCGGTGATCTGATACCGCGAAGGAACCCGCACGCACCCAATGTCCACGAGGTTGCCGTCGAGCAGGAAGGTTCCCCGCGCGGGGCCCGCGAGGGGCTGAACAAAAGCATAGGCCGCCGCCGGCGCCGCACCCGGATTTTCAAGCGTGAGATCGATCGTGTGAAGCACGCCGTAATCGCCGTAGTCGCGGCCGTTCGCGACGGATCGAGGTTAGCGGGCGTGGGATCGGTGTCGCCGATGACGGTGGTTGCGTCAGGGCCGCCGGCCGAAAAGTTTAGGCTTTCGCTGCCGAAGCCGGCGATTGAAAAGACGCCCGTGCGGTGGTGTCCGTCGCCGGGGAGCACCGGCCCGTCGAGCAGCGTGCGCGCATCGACACCAGGCGACACGGCCATCACCGTAACGTCAATTGGACCGCCGGAGAGGACGCGCAAATCGGCGGTACCGGCAACGAGTTGGCGGGACGTCATCGGCAGGTCGGTCATCAAGTACGGTTGATCGCCCGACAAATCCAAGATGACCCCTTCGTGCTGCGTTTTCGTTAGCAAGAACCTTTTGCTCACCGAGTCGCCGACCTGCATCACGTCGATGTTCGGACCCGCCGTTGCCTCGATCAACTGCACGGAGGTCGGATCTTCGGAGTTGCTGCGTAACGCGACGACGAGCCTTCGCGGATCGGCGAGGTCGTCGTGATAGTAGTAGAGGCGAGCCGGCGCCGCGAGCGACACGCTTCCGCGAAAGAGAACACCGTCTTGCGAAACGTGCTCCGGGTCGTCATCGTAAAAAAGCAGTCCCGGAAGAAACGGCGGTAACGGTGTGTTTTGCGCCGTGACCGTCGTCAAACCGGACTGATCGAAATACTGTCCGTTTCCCGCGATCTGGATCGGAACCACAAACATAGCCGTTCCCCCCGGCGCCAACGGGGCCGGCGGCCGCGGGACTGTCCCTATGGTGATCTGTGCGCCGGGCATCGCCTGCGTCAGGCGCGCTACCCAATCGGTCACCTCTTGCGCCAGCCACTCGGGCTGCGCCGGGTCGCCGGTGACGGTAAGCGTCGTTTGCGGGACGATCGTCCCGGCGTTAAAGGCGACGCGAATCGCAATTTCGACACTCGCACCGTTAGCATCGATTACGTGGAGGACGTCGGTTCCCGTCGCCTGCGTCGCGGTAATCGTCACCGCAGTTCCATTGGGATCGGCGCCGACCAGCACGAGCTTTCGGTCGAGTGTTAGCTGGAGCGGCGGCGTTGCGCCAGTCAGCGTCACGACCCGTTGCTGCGCCGGGTTGAGATTAACAGAAGTAGTGGAAACACCGAGCGCCGGAGCGGCGGTCGGCGTTGCTTGCGCAAGAACTGCTGCGAGGAGCAGCGCGTGCATCTAACGGCCCTCCAGGGGAGCGCGTGACGTTTCGGCAGCCCTTCCCTTGGTCGTCGTTCTTATCCCTGCGTGGGATGGACGCTTTGCGTACCATTGCGACGAGGGAAGCGCTTCTCTCCGTCGCGCACCGGGCTCGTGCAAATACCCGGTAGGTGACTCGTGCCGAATGCGCGTAGCGCGGAAGTTTCGACTACAACGACCCGACGCAGTGTGCCGGAAGGGAACAATTTCGGGACGAGCTGCTGCAAGTAAACGGGGCGGCACCTCGAAGCCAACGCCTCATGATCGGGGCAACGTTTTTCCGGTTTCGTCGGGATGGTCTTCTGGGCGCTCTTCGGCTTTTGAAACAAATGGGCAAGACACCATTGGCCGTGTTTACGGCAAGCGTTCATTTTTTATCCGCCGACAATGGAGGAAGGCGGACGCCAGCAAATCAGGGCTACCAACCGCTAATCCATTTTATTGAAGATGACTCTTACTATGGTTCAGTATTTTCGTACTTTATGGATCGCAGCGGAAAAGAACATATGAGGGGGGAACCGATACCTAAAGATACAGTGGCGGAGTTTCGCCTGTACCACGAGGATGCATGGATGGCGTTACGTGATCGAATAAAGTTGGGAGCTACCTTTGAACTTTCGGAGGGACCGCATATGGTTGCTCATGCCACGATTAAATCGATAGGGAAGTTATGACCTTAACACCATGGCCAACGAAACTATTGGGATCGACACCGTTGGGATTTGCTGTCAGCATTGGGACGTTTTGCGCGAGCTCGCGAACTCTTAGCAATCGCTCCGTGAGGATTGCGTGGGCACGCGGCGAAAACTCATGTTCTCGGGCTAAATCAACTCGGAGGGGCACATTAGGATGAGAGCGTTAGCCTTCGGCGGCTTCGCGCTTAGCTGTAGCGCGGCGGCAGCGCTGCTTGCTGGTTGTAGTGGATCGCAGAGCGTTGACGTCACGCCGACTGCGATTGATCCTCAGGCGCGGTCGCATCACCAAACGTTTAGTTACACGGGCCACGAACAAACATTCACGGTGCCTGCAGGCGTGACATGGATCACCGTGGTTGCACAAGGAGCCGGAGGGGGCGGACCCAATGCGACTGGACCGACTCGCGGTTTCGGTGGCCGGGTGCGAGCTCAGCTTCCTGTCCGGCCCGGAGAGCGACTTTACGTCTTCGTCGGGGGAGTTGGGAGCATGCCGCATGGCGGCTACAACGGCGGTGGCCAGGGGCTGAGCAATAACAAAATTGTATTTTCGAGCTACGGCGGCGGCGGCGCGAGCGATATTCGCGAAGGCGGGAAGAGTCTAGGGCATCGGGTTCTGGTCGCGGGTGGCGGCGGCGGCTCTGGTGGCTACGAGCTCATGGGCGCTGGTTCCGGCTCGGGCGGAGCGGGCGGCGGCAGCACAGCCGGGAGCGGGTCCGAAGGTTCCGGTTCCAGTTCTGGCACGGGCGCTGGCGGCGGAGACGGTGGCTCCCAGGAAAGTGGAGGAACTGGTGGTCAGGGCGGCGGCGGAGCCCATAAGGGAAGAACCGGCGGCAACGGGCTCTCCGGAACAGGCGGCGGCGCTGGCCACGGCGGCGGCGGTGGCAACGGCGGAGGAGCCGGCGGCGGGTACTACGGTGGCGGCGGAGGCGGCGGAGGCGGCGCCGACAACCCTACTTCCAGCGGCCTTTATCGAGGCGGGGGCGGCGGTGGAGGCGGCGGCTCCTCGTATCACGAGCGAAGCGCGCGAAAATATAGAGGCTGGCAAGGTTGGGCGGACGCCTCAGGCGACGGTCTCGTCGACATCAGTTGGTAGCGAACGAAAACTTCGACTCTAAATCGTCGCGTTTCGCCGACGAGGTGGTTATCTTTGGGTCGGGCCGATAGCGACGCCTGCGGGAAAGTATATGTATGGGAGACTGCGGCGGGGGCTTCCGCCAGCCGGATAAGCGAACTCGAAGACGTCTTGGCCACCCCCGGACGACGCAAAGAAATAGCGATCGCCGGGTTCAAAAGCCGCATCGCTCAAGTACTGAACGTTGTAGAAGGTCGTGGTTGCGATGAGCTTCGAGAACCTTGGCTTCGCATAGGTCCTCATCACGTTATCGAGTTGGTCGATGACGGTCAGATTACCGTTCCAGAGGAATTGCACGCCACCCGCAGCTGGGACGTAAATTGCCGACAATGTGGTACACGTTGTGGAACCCGCCGCGATCTCACCGACCTCGCTATAGGAGGTGCCCCCGCCATCAACGACGACGTCATCCCTCCGGTCTATCGTCAAATACGTATACCTCATGAAATTCGGGCACGTGATCGCGTGCCGCAGCTTGCCGGCGCTATTGTTTCGTAGACATTTCCGGGCAAACAGCCGTTGCGCGTGCACCAGTTCGCAACCCAGACGTCTTCCTTGGAGTCAAGCGCGACGTCGGTCGGCCGGAACGCGTGATCGTCAATCTTCTCCATGGGATCTGTGGCCGGCGGTTTAAATTTTAGGACGTACTTCACGGGGGGCACGGTAGATTGGTTTTTCATTTATCGCCCGCGACACGGTACCTTAAACTGGGCACGCGATAAGACAAGAAGGCACCGAAGGGGCGCTGTAACGGCGCCTCTTTTCTCAACTAAGACCCCGACACGCTCGCGGCCCGCGTCGCCGGCATTGGACGGCAAGGTCGTGCTGTTGGGCTCCTAGGCGCGCGGTCGCCCTGGTTCTCAAAAGTCAAATTCAGCTCGCAAATCCGACTAGAACTTTTCAGTGCTTGATGCCTACGGTAGATTTTGCTGCGGGATATTACACAAGGGCTCCCGTAGTTCCGGTTTCGAGGTCAGCGCAGGGTTTTGGAGCGAACGGCTACCCCGCGGTTGGAACGCACAAATCAGCAAGCAACGGGCGACGTTATTACATCCAGATAATTCCCTGTGCGTGCCCATCAGACGAGCAAATCGTGGTTGCTAATGTCGAACCGGACCACGCTGTGACCTTTGTACAATATCTGCCCTCGTTCAGCTCCATGCGAACATGTGCAAGCGGAGCGCGCGGAGATGCTTCTTCGGCGTGCTCAGCAATTGCTTTATTCAACTCCGCGCGTTCACTTGCCGACATATGCTCCTCTATGACGGTATGCATGACGACCGTCACATACCCTCCGCGGCACCTCACTTCGCGCCGGAGCCATGTCGAAAAACGCTCAGCGTCAATGGTGACTGGTATATCTTCGGCGGCCCTCATTGCGGCCCGCAGACGATCTAACCGATCCGTCTGGTCTGGCCAAACGAAAGACTGCAGGCTTAATCTATCGCTGATATTGCCCAGATCAATCGGCCGCAGATCACAGCCGCGCCGCTCGATCACCTTGAGACTCGCGTGTACATGTTTCGGGCGTCCTTGTTTTGTACTGTTGTGAAGAACCAACGCCGAATGGGCGTCGCCCCAGGACCAATCAGCCTCTTCGTATCTGTAATGGTCAAATCGCAGGTTTAACCCAGCGCTGGCACCGACCTCAAAAAGCCGGATTGGGAGGTTAAACTGTGCGGCCACCCATAAGGAGGCGGCGAGGATGGGCATCGAGCGCGCTGGCTCATTTGTCTGTACGTTGCGGGTGAACAGGCGCTCAACCCGATCGCGATCTTGGGCCAAAATGCTATGACCTGCGCTCCACGCCGCGAGCCCGTCACCGTCGCCTCCGACGGATGGGTAGTGTTTTGAAAGTGTCGGCTCTCCCTCAAGGGCGAGATAGTGCAGAGCCGCGGCAAGATTGAGGCCAGGTCTTGGGTAGTGTGGATACGAGTCGAGCAAATCTCGGATTTTTCCGTCCTTGCGGTAGTCGGATAAAGCTGCCTGGATAAGCGCGGCTGTGAATGCTGAGCCCATGCTGCCACACGCCTGCGCTTGCAACTCCAGCCTGTCGGCGATATCCGCCATCCCCAAGGCTTCTCCGTTTTGGTCTTTTTCCGCTGCGGCGCCCAGCGACGGAGTTGCGGATATTACAGAAGGGCGATTCTAGTTCCGGTTCCGCCCAATCTCCGGGGGTTTCGGTCGAGGGTATTGTGGCTCACCCCAGCACGCGCTACGTGAGCGGCGAGAGATGCTTTGGTTCGTAGAGGCCGAGCTTGTCGCCGCCGGGGAGTTCGAGCGTCGTCACCAAACCCCAGCCGCGGTCGGCGACCGGTGTCGTTTTGGTTCCCTTTTTTTCGAGGCGCTGTACCGTCGCGGCGATGTCGTCGCAGATTAGCCACAGTTCGTGTTCGGGGTCGTCCTCCGTCTCATGGACGGCGAGTTCCGTCGGCGGTGCGGCGAAGAAAAGCCGACCGTTGCCGGCGTCGACGCAGTGCAGGTCGAGCACGTCCTTGAGAAAGTGGTACATCTCCTTGGAGTGCTTTGTGTAGAAGATCGCGTGGATGCCGGTGATCACTCTGTCCCTCTTCCCTCTGACATGAGGTGGCGCGTTAGGGGAAAGCCGGATGCCCCTAGACTGTTTTTACCTGATGTCTAGCGACGTGACTGGAAGGATGTTGTACCGATCTATCCTTGAGAGATCCACTGGCCGGGCTCGCACGTCGCCACCCGGGTTGATGATCAAGTGCGTGAGGACCGGCTGATCGAACTTCGTGTACGGAGCGTCGATGCCGACGGTGAGAAGATCGAACCGGTTCTGCGGCACGTAAAATGTGCGGTAGTTGTCGATCGTCGTCCCTGGATCGAGTCCCGTTTCTTGCAGGCTCGACGGATCCCCGAGGTGCGTGACGTAGGCCCACGTGTACACCGGGACGAGCGGTCCCATTCGGTAGAATCCGTCGAACTCGTATTTGATGAGGTGACGCTGAGGCTTCACGTGAGGCAGGCTCGCGACGATGCGTTGCCCGTACACGTTAACGGCGACTCCCAAAAAGCGTGCTGTAACGGTCCCGATGTTTTGCAGTCGGAGATGAAGCCCGACGGCAATTAGCCCGTTGCGCTCGCCGAGGCGTTGTATGGAAGCGGTCACGTTGACGTCGGGATCCGCCATCGACGGCTTGATGCGGTTCTCGTAGGCAAACACGTAGAACGCCCAGATACCGGCGGCAACGATTGCGATGACCTCGACGACGTCTCGAACGATCGCCATCGCGTGGGCGGGCCTCAGGTTGCGGGCCTTCCGAAAAAACAACATCAAGCGTTTAGTTGACGCCGAACGAGAATCGGTCGTCGGCGTCGAGGATATCGAGACGTTTTGACAGGCCGGGCTGCGTTTCCATCACGGGGTGACGTTGAGCCACGCAGCTTGTGAGCGCGTAGCGGCTAAAATCCCAGCTCTTCATCTGCATTGCCCCTCGCTCCGTGAACGCCACGGTGCCCAGCAACGTTCGGCATGGCGGTTCTTAGCCCCGCGTCGCAGCCGCGCCATGGGCGAGCCAAGCTGGCTCAGCCTTCGGTGCCTTGCAAAGCAAACACGGCCCGCTTTCGCGAACGTCGTGCAGAGGGGCAGACGGCGCGGGGGGCTTACGGTAGCAGCGGAGGATAGTATGCGATGCCGCTGGGGTCCCATAGGCCTTTCCTGATTTGCCGCTTCAACGGCTTAAGCGACCCCGGCGCAAACTCGCTAACGGTGTTATAAAGCTGTCTCGATTCCGTTCCCAAATTTGCAACGTACAGCACGTCTTTCTTATTAACCGTTACGCCCGTCGGGCCGCTCGCTTTCGTAATCGCCTGGAAGGGGTCGCTTTGACCTGACCGATACTCCTCGACGTTGTTTTGGAACTCGTTTGCTACGTAGAGCGTTCCGTTTGGATCGACGGCGATGCCACAGGGCGAGGTGATGCTATTCGTGATCGTCCTGGATGGCGATTTGTTTCCGGACGCGTACACCTCGACGTTTTGCTGCGAAGCGCCAAATCCGTTCCCAACGTACAGGCTACCGGAATGATCGATTGCAATGCCAATCGGATAGACAAGGCCAGCCGTGATGACCGTATGCGGCTTCCTTGCGCCAAAAAGATATTCAGTGACGTTGGGGCCGTAGATATTGGCAACCCACAAGTTCCCTTTCGCATCGATCGCGCAGAAGCCCGGTTCATTAACGCCGTCCATGATCATCTTTGACGGCGTCGTCTTGCCAAGGGGATACTCGGAAATCCAACCGGGGCCGCTGGACGGCTCGTTGGTCACGTAGAGCGTGCCCTGCCTGTCGATACAGGCACCGACCGGCGTGTTGACGCCGTCGGAAATCGTTGCCAGTGGAGCAGGGTCCTTGGCTCTCGCCTGATAAATCCTGACGTCGTTGTAGGTGGCGCTACCGTTAGTTACATAGAGCAGCGCAGCCGTAACCTTGTATCCCAAGCTCCGCATGCCCGGTTTCAGAGGCCGTGTCGACGCATTCGTCGAGCTGAATCGCATTTGCGTCTGGAGCGGCATCGCGCCCGGCGCACCGATCGGCGGCTGCGATCCGCCGCACCCTGCCAGCATTGCCGTTGCTACGCAGCTGCATAGCACATAGCGGCTAAAATCTGAAATCTTCATTTGCTCCGTGTCTCCTGAAGAATGAAACGCCTTCGCATTTACTGCGTGTCGACCGGCTCGTTCGACGGTTGCTCGTGCAGGAAGTACGACTTCGGATACTTGCTCGGGATCGCCGTGAACGAGCGCGGCTGCTGCGTGAAATCGAAGCAGTCGAGAATGCTCGTGGCGCGTCGGTCGGTCGTATCCAACGAGCGGAGGCCCCAGGTCTGCTCGATGAACTTTATGATGCTTCCGAACTCGTATTGCGTGTGCGAGATGTAGCCGGGGTCGCTCGACGACGTTTCGCGCGCGTACGGCGAGATCACCAGCATCGGCACGCGGAAACCTAGTCCGCCCCAATGGTCGAAGGACGGCGGCGGCTCGTGGTCGTACCAGCCGCCCCAATCGTCCCAGACGACGATGATCGCAGTGGATGACCAGTAGGGGCTCTCGCCGACTGCATTGACCACGTCGGCGATCCATGACGGTCCCGTATCCCGTCCGTTCCCCGGGTGATCCGAGTTGGTGGCATCGGGGATGACCCACGACATCGCCGGCAACTTGTTGCCGGAGATATCCGTCAAGACGTCCAGCTCGTTCTTCGTGACGTTTGTGGTCCATTCGGGGCCGTAACGAACCGCGGCGATCATATCGAAGGCGTTCCAGTACTTACCTTCGCCATGCTTCACCGGCGGCGAGTAGTATTTCCAGGAAACGGACTTTGCGTCGAGCGTATCGCGCAGGGTCGGATAGTAGCTCCCCGACCCGGGGAACTTGTTCGTGCACGGAAACGGGCCGGCGCCGTACTTATGGTCGATCTCCTTGCCGGTCCAAACGAGCAAGGAGGTCCTGGTCGGGGGGTTGGTGGGCGCATCGCAGCCCCAGGGAGTGGCCGTCGGAAAATCGACCAGACTCTGTGCTTGTGCTCGGTCGATCATTGTGCCGCCGCGAATCAAATCTTGGTGGGCCGTAAAGCTCCCGCTGCCTTGCGTTTGGAACATATGATCCGCGAGCACGTACTCGGTCGCGATGTCCCAGTCGGGTGCGAGCTGCTCGGGGTTGACGTACGCGTAGACCCTTTTGCCAGCCTTCCCTGGACATTGGCCGCCGCCGCCTTCCTGGCCGAAGCCGTCCATTTTGCCGCCGTCGTAGTCCGCCAGAAAGCCCTTGTACGAATGTCCCCAGTCACATGCGTCGTAAAGATTCACCTCCCGAAGCTTGACCGTCTTATGTCCCATCTTTCCCGTCCTCGCTCCGTCCGCGTTTGGAAAGGTCGCGAAGAAGTTATCGAAGCTCCGATTCTCTTGAATCATCACAACGATGTGCTTGATGTATTTCGAACCGCCGCTGCCCGACGCCTGAAGAGCGCTCTGCGGCATCGCCCCCGACTGCGCGATCGGCGGCTGCGATCCGCCGCACCCTGCGAGCATTACTGCAGCGACGCAACTGCAAAGCGTATGGCGATTGAATCTGGAAATCTTCATCCTCTGCCTCCTGAAGCCTGAACGGACTGGCGGGTTGAATGGTTCGGTGCTTCCCGCTCAACCGCCTCGGATCCGGAACGGTCTTTGCGATGGTGCTATGTAGGCTCCTTATCCGGCCTAAGTGGCCATTCCGGTGGCTGAGTTTTTGGCTGGTCCCGCAGTTTCGCGAGTTCCTCAGCCATGGCCCGAATACGCGCCATCGTTTCCGGATCAATATCGCTAACCCGAACACTCTGTTTTCTGCGAGCGAGAATTTCTTCGCGAGGCTTCATCCATCTCGCCCAAATCTTCGTGACGGGTGAACCCTCGACCACGGGAGGATAAAAGTCGTGCGTTTCCCTGTGCGCCGCCCAACCGCTAGAGCCTAAACCTTTGCGCCATGCCATGCGCCTGGTGAGGTCGGCTTTCATCTCTTCCCCGCTTACGAAGATTGCCCGGCTCCCCGCTGCTGGGAAAAGTTGCGCATGAAGCCTATCGTTGGAAACAAACGCCATACTAAAAGGCGCGTAGAAGAGATACTGCAAATCGATTACGTTAGACGGCCGTAGCGTAGTGATCCCCAGTGCGAGCGCAGCCATAAACGCGATATATAAGCGCAGGACCGATGCAGCGTATGGAGCGAGTGACGTTATTGTCGCGCCCGGAGTAGTTACATAGCGGACCGAATATCGTATCCCTGCTTCGGGCCGCGCCCTGAGAAACGCGAACAGAATTGCGGATAGCCTGATCTGCGTCTCGCGGTGTTGTGACTGGAGTAACCGATCGACACGTTCGATAACTCTGGAAATATCATGAGTTGAGCCGATATGCTCCTCAACAAACTGCCTCCAGTTTGTCCCTATAGCTTTAAGGTTCACGTTGTCGAGCGCATGGCGCCATGCCATCGCAACCGCTGCGTCGTCATCCGTGAAATCACCCCGGGCCCACTGCATCCAAACGATCTGTTCTTTTGTGCTGTCGTAGGCAAGATATTTTCTGTCTGGGGAAACGTGGACATTTGCCGCATCAGGATCAAGCGGGACCTGGCCGGTCATGGGAACTGCTGCCCCCGCCATGTTGCCGATCGCGAGCTTTCGAAAGTTGGCCGGTGTGCATCCATGGGAGCGTGCGAGTCGTGCCGCCAGCGTTCGCACGACGCCTTCCGGGAAACGCATCCCCCTCGATGGTCGCCGTCTGAGGTCCGCTATAATCTCGTGTACGAGAGTCGGAGCGATCACAATGTCAAACCAGAGTCCTAACTCATCCGTTTCTTCAGCGGTGAGCATTTGAATAAACGATTTATCTGGAAGGAGGAGCGGGCCCATCGTTTTCTTTTCCTGGCGAGCCGGCGCTATCGAAGGGAGGCGCTCTTTTGGTGACTATGCCGCTTCCTATTGCTATCCGAGATCTTCGCACCGCGCTTCTTAGCTGCCTCGCCGCCGTGGCCTGGACTCAAGCCCGCTGCCCGCATTTCGGCAAGCCTTGCCTGGGCCTTCTCGATCGGCTTCGCCACTTCGATGCTATAGCGCAGATAGCAATGCCTCCCGCAAAACTTCAAGCCCTTGCGGGGCAGGGGCTCCTTGCAATACCCGCGCGCTGAACGCTCCCACGTCTCGCGCCGCGCAGCAATCGGCTTCGGCGCTTCACGGACCAGCCGCCGCGGCACGGTAATCCGCCGCAGTTGCGTGGCGTAGTCGTTCGCGATCTCCAGCGCAGCTTTGCGGAACCGCGGCATCAGCGTCGTGGCCAGCAGCCCTGTCAGATCGGGGTCAAGGCGCACAACCCCGTCGAGCAGTTCGTGGAACATCGCTCGATGCAGCCGCTCCTTGCGCAACAGTTCCAGCGCCCACACATCGGCCTTGCATCGGAGCGGTTCGAGCAGATCGTAGATGAACGATTCGCGCAGCCGGCCATCGGTATGGAGCAGCCCCAGATCGGGGTCGAGTCCCACGGCTTCGCAAGCGATGCGCGTTTCGACTTCCAACAGCGTATAGCAGTAGTTCAGGATCGCACTGAACGGATCGGTCGCATCCCGGACACGATCGCGCCTCCCACTCGTCCTTGGCGAGATCGCCGCCCAATGCGCTGGGATCCGTTTCAAGGCCCATTCCCGCCACGGCAGCGGCGTTGCGACCAGAAGATCCCAGTAGACCTGCGCCGCCCGTCCTTCGAGCGTCAGGAAGTCAACGAGCGTTTGCGAATGGTTTAAAGACTCGATACAGGATCGAATCTGCTCGACAGCCGCTTTGCGCGACGGATCGCTCCCAACCCCAAGGCGGCCGAAATCCCGTTCGATCGCCGCGATCTGCGCATCCATCTTCTTGGTAAGCAGATATCGTGCCAGAACCAGGGCGTCATCGGTCACGGCGCTAACCGCCTGGGCCCGTTTGACCGGCCCATCGTGCGGGGCATCGGGGATCAGGCAGTTGAGCAGCGTGCTATCGGAGGCAACGAACGAGACCGCGACCCCCATGCTAGCGCACCAGCTGATCGCCTCCATGGAAACGGTCCCGCCTGGGGCACGAATCACGATCCGCTCGACGGCGCACCTTCCTCGCGGAAAGTGAATCTCGCGCCGGTCCTCTGCGGTGAATCCATCTTTTACGACAAGATGGCCGCGTTCCACGTTAAGACTCGCTGCGTATCCCTCGACAACCAGCACGGAATCGTTCATGGTCTCTTCTCCAATCGGCGTCTTTGCCACTCAGTAATACAATCAAGTCTGCGGATCTGCGCCTCGAACTCAGCGCCCTCGTCCCTTCGCAGGAGCATCAGGAACGGCTCCTTGGGGTTATCGAGGATCATGGTCAAAAAGAATGCGCTCGTCATCGGTATCATTGCGTACAAGGCGCGGGCATTCTCCCGAGCCGTGCCGGTCGCGTCGTTGGGCGGTCGGCCTTTGGACTGTTCCTCTTCCAGTCCGAATCCTCGTACCGAAGCCGCAAACACCAGCCCCGAATCGCGGCATGCTCGAAGGATCAGCTCGGGATGATCGCGCTGTGCGGCGCTAACTTCTTCGAGGATCTTATTGTCGCCCATGTCGGGATCCACGAAGCGCCACCGTTCGCGCTCGATCACCTTTCGCAGAAGCCTCGCACCGAGCGCTGCAGTCGCTGGCGTGAAGATGCCGTTGGAGATGCTTCGGACGACGCCAACTAATGAGCGCGATGCCTGCACATCGTAGATTATGCAAAGCGACATAAAGGTCAACGTCTCAGCGAACTGCCTGACGATCATGCGCTTGAATGGATTACGAATCTTCGGCGCGATCTTCATGATATCGCCGGCGCTTTTTTTTGCCAGCTTGTAAGTGTCGCTCTCTACAAGCATCCGCGGATCCAGCTTTCCATTGCTTTGCTGAATGATCCGGCGCCGCATCGTCCGATAGAACGTATAGATGCCTTTGACCATGTAGTCGGCCACAAGGTCAGGGGGCACCTCGATACCCCACAGTGCCGCGTAGTACGCTACCGCTTCGGGAGAGTGGCGCCCAAAGAGCTGGCTATCGATACTTACAAGGCGTTTCAGCTTCTCCCATTGTGCCGGTTTGAGCCCGTAGCTGTTGCTGCCTTCGATGCGCTCAGCTCGCTCCATGAGCCCACAGCGCACCCACGTTTCCCAGCGATCTTGGCTGAAGTTGAAACCGGCTTTTTTTATACGCTCCATGGCGTCTCCGAAGAGCACCCAGCCGTCGTTTGCCACAGCCTATACAGTTCGCCGCAGACCCAATCTGCTCCGGTCGAATCCGTTGGCGTGGCACCCCAACCTTGGGCTTATTCTTAGTTAAAGGAGGGCTCGATGGCCAAACGATCTGCTCAGTCAAGGAAGACCGGCAAGAGTGCGGGGCTGCGCTACTTGGAACCGCGTACGCACAACCAGTACGACACTCAGCGCCGCGTGCTTGACGCCCTGAGCGAGAAGCGCCGCAACCCGAAGCTCAGCCTCAGCGCCGCCGCCAAGCACATGGGCACGACCGTCAAGACAATCCGCAACTACGCGGGCACGGCGCTTGAGATCCGCAGTGGCCGAATCGACGTAAAAGCTGTTGATCGCATTGCCCGCACACTCCAGATCCTGACGCCTTCGGGCTTGGAGACGGTCGCGGTTCGAAACTCTCGCGATGCGACCCGAATCAGCAGGCACCATCATGCCGTCCGTCACGCGCTGCTGACCTTCGGCACGGATACCCAAGCGCTGGAGCGATTCGCGGGAAAGACGCTCAAAGCGGGCGGCAAGACGTACAGTTTCGTCACGGACTATAAAACGCTCGTTCGGATTGCGCGAGCGGGTGAAGTGTACTTCTTTGACATCTACGGACCCGAGTCACGCGTATGAGCGATTTTCGCTTCGACTTCTTCGCTGAGGAAATCGCAACCAGGAAACTCCTGCGCTTTGGCACCGATGCTCCGCAATGCGCGGAGTGCCCATCCACGGATACCCGCGTCCTGTGCCGTGTTAAGCGACCTGGGAAAGCCGATGTCATTCTCTGTCGCAGTTGCAACGCCAAGCGCAAATCGCCATCTGCCAAGGCTGCGGCTCGAAAGGTCAAGCGATTTGAGGACACAGGATACTACAGGGTCGTTTGCGTGGTTTGCAGCGACCCGAACGTGCAGGTCCTCGAACTCGATCACATGGCAAACGAAGCCAACAGCGCTTTGTCCGAGCCATTGTGCGCCAATCACCATGCGATTAAGTCGAACATGGCCGAGAGTGGTCCAATGGCGGCGCTACGGCTGCGCGATCCGGATCGAACGGCGCTGGCTTTTGAGGCGGCCTTCGATTTTGGTCTCGCAACGATCCTTGGCATGATGGCCGTCTCCGATGGAAGCGAGAACGCCAGCCGGGCGGTTTTCTTTGCCGCGGTGGCGCTCGCGCTGGTCGCCTGGGGTCTCTGGAACCTCGCCGCGGACGATCATTTCAAAAACGTCCTTGGACCCGGCTATGATCGAGCGATTCCAGCGGAGATTCCCCGATGAAGCGCCGACAGTCTCATGGAAATCCCAAAGTCTCAAAGGCGACTCGTGAGACTCCCACCGGGAATCATGGACGTTCTCTGGTAAAGCGCGGAAAGTCTCACGGAGACCTGAGATTCCACGCTTCAAACGGAGTCTTTCGCATGGAATCTGCCAAACCGTCTCGACTGAGACAAAGCGAGACGCCTCTGGAAAGTGTCCACGATTCCGCGGCCACAACCGGCTTCCCGATGAAAACCGCCATTCGCGCTTGGGTCGAACCGTGGAAACCGCACCGGCACAAGAGACGCAATCCTAAAGCGAAGCCGAAGCCCGTTCCTTGGCGTCCACAGCCTTATGGCGAGCGCGTCCTGGTCTTTGATACGGAAACGACCGTAGACGCGGCCCAGCGCCTCTTATTCGGCTTCTTTCGGCTGTATGAACGGGATCGGCTGGTTCGCGAGGGGATCATCGTTGCCGATCTGCTGGATCACGAATCGATGATCGCGATCAGCGAGTACGCCGCCAAATGCCGTTTGCGTATCTATAGCCGCGAGCGCTTCGTTGAGGAGGTCTTCTATCCGGAGGTCTGTGCCGAAGGGAGCCTTTGCGTCGGCTTCAACCTGCCGTTCGATCTCAGCCGCATTGCGATCCACGGCGGATGCGGCCGTGGCGAAAACCGACGCAAGTTTCGGATCAAGCTTACACAGCGCATCCGTTGGCACGATCTGCGTATTGAATCGGCATCGAATCGAGCGGCCTTCATCGGCTTCGTTCCCAAACGCAAACTCTTTGATTGGGAGAAGCCGTTCTTTGCGGGACGCTTCCTCGATCTCAGTACGCTATCTGGCGCCTTTAGCGGCAAACGGCATTCGCTCCGAAGCGCGGGCAAAGCGTTCCTTGCCTTTACGCGCAAAATGCAAGCTCCCGATTTGGGAAAGGTGGATCGAAGATCGCTGGTCTATGGGCGCCAAGACGTACGGGCGACCTGGGCGCTTTACAAAGCGTTGCGAGCCGAATACGTTCGTCATCCGTTCGCCACGTTTGCCAACGAACGGCGCAAGCCAAAGCTGGGGCGTTATATGGGCCAGCTGTATTCTAGCGCCAGCATTGCCAAACAGTACCTGCGTCTTTTGGGCATTGCGCCGCTACTGCAAAAACAGCCCAACTTCAATCGCCGCCATCTAGGGAAAGCGATGGCGGCCTATTTTGGAGGCCGGGCCGACGTGCGTGTGCGCAAGCTCGATCTACTGGTGCGCGTTCTAGACTTCACGGCCATGTACGCCACGATCTTTTGCCTTCAGGGGCTCCACAAGCTGCTCGGAGCCCCCCGTCTGAGTGTCCAGGCCGTCACGACCGAGATCAGAGCCCTTGTAGACCAAATGGGAAGCGATAACTGCTTGGCCATGCTTTACGATCCCAAGACCTGGGCCAACTTTAGCTGCCTGGTGCTGGTAGATCCGAACTGGGCCGTCCTGCCGGTGCGCATGTGTAAGGCTGACAAAGACCCCTACACGATTGCGGTGACGCCCTTGCAAACATCCGAGGGCCGCTGGTACACGCTCGCCGATGTCCTGGCCGCGGTGCTGCTCGGTGGGCCGCTGCCGAAGATCCGTCGCGCCATCCGCTTCGTTCCCAAAGGACGCCATCGCCCTAAAGAGACGCTGTTTCGCGGTACGGTGCCGCTGCGATCCAACGAGCCGTTCTTCAAAATCATCGTGGAGCAACGGCAAGCGGCCAAACGCGCAGCGAAAGATGATCCCGATTTGGCGGGATTGGAAATGGGCCTCAAGCAAATGGCGGCTAGCGGCGCCTACGGGATCAATGCAGAGATCAACATAACGCCCAGCGATCCGAACGAAGGACTACCGGGCGACGTGTATTCGGATATTACCTATCCATCGGATAAGGTCCACGATGAACGCCCCGGCGCCTTTGCCAATCCGATTCTGGCCAGCCTCATTACCGGAGGCGCCCGTTTGATGCTCGCAATGCTCGAATGCGAGGTCAATCGGCGGGGTGGCACGTTTGCCTTTTGCGATACCGATAGCCTCGCGATCCCATGCGGGGAACGCTGCCCCGATGGAATTCCGTGCCTCTCGGAAAGCGCGATTGACGAGATCATCGAGCGCTTCGATGCCTTGAGCCCGTACGATCCGGACGAGGTCAAGCATCTGCTCAAGCTGGAGTATCCCGACGCGCCTGATCTGCGATGCTTTGCCGTCTCGGCCAAACGCTATGTACTTTTCCGTTGGCGACCGGGCAAACGGATTCAGATCGTCAAGGCATCGGAAAGCGCATTGGGCGCGATCATCGGCCGATCACGCAATGAATCGACGGCGAAGCTCGCACGCCGCATTTGGTTTGCGATCCTAATGCAGCATCTCAAAGTGAATCCCAAGCAACGACGACGGGCCAAATCCCTGATCGATTTCGACGTTCCCTTGCGGCGCAAGTTCCCGATCAGCCAGCCATCGATTCTCAAACGGCTTGAGCCATACAATAAGACGCGATCATACGATTTCCGCGTCAAACCGTTTGGCTTCGTTCAATCGGCCACTCCGGCCACCAAGATCGGAAAAGACGACTTATTGCCGATTGCGCCGTTTGAAGCCGATCTCGCAAAGGCGAAGCGATTGCCGTGGGTCGATTTCAATACGGGCAAACCCCTTCGACTAGATTGGCACGGAAGCCACATGGATGGAATGCTTTCGGTGATTCGGCTGAACGAGTACGTCGAGCTTTACCATCGCCATCCCGAAGCCAAAGCCGCCGATCAGAGCGGCGATCCAGCGGGATCGGAAACGATTGGACTTCTTGGGCGATTGCGCGTCCGCTCGAACAAGATCGCGCGCATCGGTAAGGAGGTGGATCGGCTTGACCAGGACGAGGGTGCGTCGCTCGAACCGGATCAGCCGGTCGAATACGAACGCGACGATTTGGCCGCGGATATCGAGTACCTTGCGACGTTCCCGCAAGCGGCGACGGCCAGCGATCTCGGACTGACGGAGCGCGGATGGCGCAAGATCATCAAGGTACGGCCCAACTCGAAGGGGACGACGGTGGAGCGGATTCGAGAGGTCGCTGCGCACTATCGGTCTCGTTCAGACCGATGACCTCCTGCGATCTGCCTCAGGCACCTAGCCGTTATGGAGCATCGGTGTGGGTTCAATCGAAGCCCACTCTACAGCGATGAAGCGCAGCCGATCGGCAACGTGAGCTTCGAATCGTGGACTGAGGTCGCTTTTCCCGTGATTGCGAGGCTCTTGCGATGGAACTAAGCGCTGCTGCCGAACCTCCTTAGCCGCTGATCCGTTTACGGAAGCGAGGAGCAACGCAAGTGAGAAGCCTAGATTTCAGCCGCAACGCCCTGATGGTTTACGTAACTGCAGCGATGCTGGCAGGGTGCGGCGGATCGCAGCCGCCGATCGGCGCGCCGGGCGCAGTGGCGCAAAATACGACACGCGAGAACGCCAAGCTGACCTACCATGTGTTGCATAGCTTCGGCGCAGCCCCCGACGGGAACGATCCCGGCGCAGGCGTGATCGGTCTGGGCGACGACGGCACGTTCTACGGCACGACGATTTTTGGTGGGGCGTACAGTTGCAGCCCAACCTACAAGTGCGGAACGGTCTTCAGCATCACAACAGGCGGCACGGAGACGGTGCTGCATAGCTTCACCAATGAAAATGACGGAGCAAATCCAGAAGCAGACCTAATCGCCGTAGGCGGAACGTTCTACGGCACAACGTACTCGGGCGGTTATGGCTTCGGCATGGTGTTCAGCATCACACCGGAGGGTGTAGAGAAAGTGCTGCATAGCTTCGGCAACGGAACTGATGGCCGTAATCCGCACGCCGGCCTAATCGATGTAAGGGGCAGGCTCTACGGCACGACGGAGTTTGGCGGTGTAGAGAACCGTGGGACGGTCTTCAGCATCACAATGGACGGCTCAGAGAAGGTTCTGCACAGCTTCGGTAAGGGTACCGATGGCTCTCAGCCGTTGGCGCAGTTGATCTACCTAGGCGGCACGTTCTACGGCACGACCAGCGAGGGAGGCCGGTACGCCTGCGGCCGCTTCTCGTGTGGAACGGTCTTCAGCATGACGACGGACGGCACGGAGAGAGTGCTGCGCAGCCTCAGCAAGGGAACCGGCAGTCATCCCGGCGCGGGCCTAATCGACGTAGGCGGCACGTTCTACGGCACGACCAGTGACGGAGGCCGGTACAACTGTGGTCGCTCCACGTGTGGAACAGTCTTCAGCATTACGACGGGCGGTAAGGAGAAAGTGCTGCATAGCTTCGGCAGGGGCTCGGATGGCGTCGATCCTGCTGCGAGCTTGGTCGACATAGACGGGACGCTATACGGTACGACGTATCTTGGCGGCGCGTACGCGGGAGGGGCCACATTTAGCATCGCATCTGATGGAACTGAAAGAGTATTGCACAGCTTCGGCTCCGGAAAAGATGGAAAGTACCCGCTGGCCGGTATGATCTACAAGCACGGAAGCCTCGTAGGGACAACCAGTATCGGCGGCGCCTACGGTTACGGTACGGTCTTCTCACTAACACCATAGCCCCACCGCCGCGCCCGCGAGGCCGGATCGCGCTAGCCTGGCGCCGCGGCTTAGCCTAAAAGCCTCGCAGCTGCGCAGCACGGCGCCGATCGCACCCTCGCATCACGACAGCTTAGCCTCGCAGCAGCATCGCACCTTAGATCGCGGCGCTTAACGCGTTGCACCCTTGCATTGCTGCGGCCACGATCGCGTTGCGGCCCAGCCGCTTTGCCGACCGGGAGGGGGCGGTTTGAAGGGGTTTCCTACCATGCTGATGTCACCGCACGATTGACGGGCGCGCTTTTCAAGGACCAACAGAAGGTGGAAGAATAGATTGTGAAGATGTCAACGCCAACGAAAATCATGGCTAGCATATTAATGGTATGGACGAGCGCGGTCCCAGTGAATGCGTCTTCTGGGTCAAGCGCGGTCCTCGTGAACGCGTCTCCAGGGCCGATCTCGGCCCCAGATAATGCGTCTCCAGAGTTGAGCCAGCTGCCAAACATGCATATTCCAAACGTCGTAAGCTACGCTCTGGTCCCTTCTGCTGCTGCGAGTCGAGGGGGAAGCGCTGCTCGTGGGCTTGTGGTATCACTAAGTGCGGCCACATCCACGGTGAGAATGAAGCAGCCGATACTTCTCACTATAGAGATCAACAATGTCTCTTCAACGGAGCAATTTCTGTTTGCGCCGAATGCACCATGCACTTACAAGTTTTCAATTACCGATTTATCGACAAACAAGGTGAACCTTGTGCATCCGGATGATTGCTTTGGGGATCTCTACCAGATCCCAATTGAGTTTTTGTCGCCTGGATTTGCGACGCGCTTAGAGTGGAACTTCGAACATCAGGTCATGGATAAGCCTGGTAGATATACGGTAGCAGTTCAAAGTATTTCGTGGTACACCAGGTGGGCCGGCTCCCTCGTGGATTTACAAGTTCGTTCGAATCCCATCACGATCGTGGTCACAAAGTAAAAGTTGTCCTTATATCGAGCTACGCACGTATATGGCCCACAAGGTCTGGCGAGTAGGCGGTAGGGCTAAGTTGGCAAGTCAGGTTTTCAATCTTAAGTCCAATATCACGATGAATTGCACGTCGCGGCAGATGGGAACGATCGCAATATGTAGGTAAAAACGTCATTGTCTAGATATGGTGGGACGCCGCGCCCCTGCCCCTCTGCACGGCTTCGCGATCGCGGAGCGCTGCGCAGAGACCTGCACCCTTCGATCCAGACCCCTAAAGATCGGCGGAACCGGAACTAGAATCGCCCTTGTGTAGATGGAATGAGAGAAGGCTGGCCCCCCCCTTCCCGCGACCTGCGCCCTACTTCCATTCGCACTCGTGTGAGCCAGTTCTTGGCTCGGTGCACGTTGGGGTCCATCATGCAGGTCGGCGCTGCCATCTACATATCGATCTAGCCTAGGAGCCTGTAGGGTTATCTGAGCTGGCGTGTGCTACAATTTGATGGTGAGCGAACATTTTCGACCTCTCGATCGGGATACGTTGTTCTTGCTTCCAGCGAGCCTTCAGGATTGGCTGCCGGAGAACCATTTGGCGCGTTTTATCGCAGAGATCGTCGCGAAACTTGACCTCAGAGCGCTTCGCGCGAAGTACGCGGGACGCGGACACGAGGCGTACCAGCCCGAGATGATGGTGGCTCTGCTCTTCTACGGATATGCAACGGGCGTGTACTCGTCGCGCAAACTGGAGCGGGCCACCTACGATTCGGTTGCCTTTCGCTTTATCACGGCCAATCAGCATCCCGAGCACGACACGATTGCAACCTTTCGGCGTCGGTTTCTGCCCGAGGTGCAGTCGTGTTTCCGGCAGATTCTCATGATTGCGGCGGAGAGTGGCATGCTCAAGATCGGCCGCGTCAGCATCGATGGAACCAAAGTTAAAGCCAATGCGTCCAAGCACCACGCGATGAGCTATGATCACGCCACCAAGTTGGAGCGGCATATCGAGAACGAAATCGGCCGCTTGTTGTGCATGGCGGAAAAGGCTGATCAGGCCGATCTGCCAGACGGCATGGATGTTCCCGCGGAGTTGGCACGGCGAGAGACACGTCTGCAGGCCATCGCTGAGGCGAAGGCGCGCATCCGCGAGCGGGAACAACAGCGCATCGCTCAAGAGCAAGCGGGGTATGACGAGCGGGCGGCAGGGCGCGTCGCTCACGAGAAACGCTCCGGGAAAAAGATCAGAGGGCGTAAGCCTAAGCGCCCATCGCGAGCGATGAACCCGAAAGCTCAGGTCAACCTGACCGACGACGAATCGCGGATCATGCCGAGCGCCGGCGGATTCGAGCAGGCGTACAACGCGCAAAGTGCGATCGACTGCGCTTCTCGATTGCTTGTTGACGTAGATGTCAGTCAACGCCACAACGATGAGGCCTTGCTTGAACCTGCGTTGGATCGGATTGCGGCGCTGCCCCAAGAAGTTGGAAGGGCCAGCGAGATCCTGGCCGACGCCGGTTACTACAGTGCACGCAACGCTGCGATCTGTGAGCAGCGGGCGCTCACCCCATACATTAGCCCAGGGCGTGAACACCATGCCGGCGGCCTTGCGCGCTTTCAAACGCCCCGACCGCTGTCGAGCACTGCAGCTCCTCATGAACGGATGAAATATCGATTGCGCACGCCGCAAGGGCGCTCGATCTATGGTGAGCGCAAAAGCACCATCGAGCCCGCGATCGGGATCATCAAGAGCGCAATGGGCTTTCGACAGTTCTCCCTGCGTGGGTACGAAAAAGTGCAGGGCGAGTGGAACATCGTCGGAGCGGCTTATAATCTTAGACGGATGCACACGCTGACGGGCAAACTGGTCAAAGCCGGATGATATTGAGCCGAAAAGCTCCGCCATGTCCACGATTTGCGAGTTCGCGCGACAGTTTCCGTCGGCGACCGATTCGCTTGGCTGAATTTCGCTAGTTCAAACCCTACAGGCTCCTAGAGCTGACCGAATATCCCGTCGCAGTCGCCGTGAACGCGGCTTTTTGTTTAGCGGTGACTCCTGGAATACTTCGCCTTAGGCTTCTTGCGCTACTTGGCGATTGTTAGCGCCCGAGTGAAGCGGATTGTAAAGCTCGCCGGCTATCCATAATCGGTGCAGCAGCACCGCAAGTTTTCGCGCAACGGCAACGAGTGCACGCTTTTTTGCATTCTTTCCACCGCGAGTCATCAGCCGCTCCCCGTGTCGCCGTAGGTCGCAATCCGGCCCGTGAACGCCTAAAATGTAATGCGCGCTACCCACTAAGAGACGTCGGAGCAACGTGTTGCCGGCTTTCGTGATTGAGAGCTGTGAAACGTGATTGCCTGAGTCGTGCTGGCGGGGCACCAGACCAAGATATGCCCCGATGTCCCGGCTGCTCCCGAACCGTGACGGATCGCCCAGGGTTAATGCATAAGTTACCGCCGTCAGCGCACCAACGCCAGTGACCTGGCGAAGTACCTCTGTAGCCGGATAGCGTGATGCCAGCTCGTCGATGACGCGATCATAAGCGCGAATCTGGTCGGTGAGTGCCTCGATCGTCTTCAGCATCGGCGCCAGCGCACTCTCTAGCCCGTTGGGAAGCTGTGCAGCTACTTTGCGGGCAAAGCTTTCCGTGCTGCATGTCGTCAAGCGTCCGCCGGCGGTCTTGACCAACCCGCGGACAGCGTTGACGCATTGCGTGCGAGCCCGCACCAGGACGTTCCCGAGCGCGAACCACCGCTAAGTCGTTCTGCATCGTCGCGCTGCGATGAGTAATCGGGGCCAGGAGCTGAGGATCGAAGCGCGCCATGCGCGCAAGTATCTGCGCGTCGGTGCGGTCGTTCTTACGATCGCTTTGATGGATCTTCCGCAACTCGCGTGGGTTAGCAACGATCACTTCGTGACCTGCTGCGCTCGCTAACCGGCTGATCCACGCGGAGCTGGTTCCAGCCTCCAAAACCACTCGGCTGCGAGCCCAGCGGGCCAAGTGCTCGTTCAAGGTCTCAGCCGTTGTGCGGACCCGCCCTTCGGCGACGATTTCACCGCTCTCGTCAAGGATGCAGAACTGGCTGTAGCGATCACCAACGTCGAGGCCAACAGTCGTACCGCGGGCTGGAATGGTTTTTGCCTCCGAGTTCCTAAGCGTCTTCATGGGCTGATCCTCGCTTTCTTCATTGCACCTCGAGTGCGTCAAAGGGAAACCACCACGGTTTCTGCGGGGGCCAGCCTTCTCTCATTCCATCTACACAAGGGCGATTCTAGTTCCGGTTCCGTCGATCTTTAAGGGCATGGATTGAGCGGCGAAGCGCTAAGCAACACGGCCTCCTTTCGCGAACGTCGCGCAGAGGGGCGGGGGGCGCGGGAGGGGCCGGGGCGTGGGCGGAGGCCCTGGAAGATTACTTAGCTAGGCTGACTGTAGCGCCCCAAAGAACTTCCGCGCCGGCCGTTGTGATGTTTTTGATCGTTTTTCCGCCTTTTGGATAATTCCAAAGACCTTCCGTATCCGATTGCTTGTTCGGCTGAACGTATGTCCCGCCTTGAATCCACCCTTGGAATCCGCCAAGGAAATGCTTGCCGAGCAAGGTGACAGTTGCCGCGACGGTGCCTTCGGAGCCGTTCACTTTCACGCGGTAGATTTGTATCTGTCCAGAGCTATGCGATGAAAGTTCCGCCACAGCCAGGTACTTTCCATCCCACTGAACCGCGCCCGGATGGTTAAGCGTTGCGTTAATCGTGACGTTTTCCAGCGAGTCGCCACCCTTGGCCAGTTCCGCTAACTGCGCACCGCTCTGGCTATTTCCATCGGCATATAGGTTTCCCTGACTGTCGTACCCGCAGTAGTACATATTATAGAATTCTGCAGCGGTATACGTTGTCGGGCTACCGGAAGCGTTTGAAAAGATAGAGACACTGTCACCGCTATTCGTAACGGCCAGGTTTCCCGTTTTCGGATCGACACCACAGCCATAAGGCCTCGTTCCGGGCACGCTGAGCGTCGCAATCGGGCTTGTGCCACCGTGCGCATACTCGATCAAAGTGCCCGCGCCGCTGCTCGAACTCGTAACTGCCCACACATCGCCACTTCGATCAACGCAAAGCCCGGCGGGACTGGTCAACCCCGACAAGGTGCCAACCAAACCGCCCTTGGGATAAGAGAAGATGTATATTTCACCGGTAATGTTCGCCGAAACGTACAGCAGGTCGCTGTTCTTCGCTTCCGGACGCATCCACGACTTGCCACGATCGGCGTGCGTTGCGTCAGCGAAGATTTGCTGCATCACGCCCGGCGCGCCGATCGGAGGCTGCGATCCGCCGCACCCTGCAAGCATTGCTGCGGCGACGCAGCTGCAAAGTGCGTAGCGCCTAAACCCCAACCTCTTCATTTGCCTTGCTCCTCGCTCCGTGAACGCCACGCAGCCAGCAACGTTTCGGCATGGTGGCGCTTAGCCCCCCTGTAGCGGCCCATACCTTGGCGAGCCAAGCCGCCTCAGCCTTCGGTGTTGTACATATTAAATACGGCCTCGCTTTCGCGAACGTCGTGCAGAGGAACAGAGGCGCCGGGGCTGCTGTTACCGCTTGAGACTAATAGCAACACCGAACGGGCCATCCAAACCGTTCGTAATCTCCGCAATGCGGCTTCCGCCGCTTGGATACTTCCAATAGTCCACGAGGCTTTCGCTTGACTCGTCACCCCCGCCAACGACTTCTGCCCCCTGCGAGTTGCCGTTGTAGATTGCAAGCTCGCCAAGTACCCCAGCGTTCCCTCCAAGGTACGTTGTTCCGACGGAATGGCCTCGGTTGTTCTTTATGCTGATTCGGTAAATCGCACTTCCATCATAAAGAGAAGTGTCGATGACAAAATACTTCCCGTCCCACACAATGCTTTGGACTCCGGCAAAGCCACCTCCCTCTGATGATCCACCTTTAATCTCAATGTCCACCAGCTGTTTCCCATTCTTGGGAAGCCACGCAAAGTCTGCGCCGCTCGCGAAGCCGTCAGTAGTCAGCAGATTTCCTTTATCGTCGTATGCGCAACTTTGGTAACGACTGAAAGTCGCTGTGTAGTATACGGGACTCCCCGTCGCATGGACGTAAATGGCAACGTTGCCCTTACCGCTGTAACCTTCTTCGTCGTTGGCGACGGCGAGGTTCCCACTCTCGAGATCAATGGCGCAACCGTAGGGCCTGTAAGGCGAGTCATCAATCGTATTGATCGGTTCCCTACCACCGTGCGCGTATTCGGAGATTGTTTCAGCTCTAAAATCCACGATATAAACGTTGCCCATCTTGTCGACACATTCTCCCATGGGGAGCCTGAAGCCCGTGAAGACCCCGACAAGCTTCTGTTGCTGATATCGATAAATACTTACGTCTCCGTTACGGTTGGTCACGTACAGCAAGTCGCTGTGCTTCGCTTCCGGCAACATCCACGACTTGCCACGCCCGGCCTGCGTTGCGATCATCGAGGTTTGCGGTATCGCGCCCGGCGCGCCCATCGGCGGCTGCGATCCGCCACACCCTGCGAGCAATGCAACGGCAGCGGCAAGGCTGAGCGCGGCGCGGCTCAAGGTTCTCATGTGTACGCTCCTCGGCCTACGGCAATACCGGCGGGTAATAAGCCAATCCGATCGGATTGAAGACGGCCTTGGTAATCGCCCTAGAAGATGCCTTCACGGAATGCGGGGAAAACTCAAGTATTGCCTGTTGACCTGAGGTAGTTCCCCACTTCGCGACATAAAGCCAACCGCTCTTGTTGAGCACGACGTCTGCCGGGTTATCGAGGTCTTCCGTTACGGTGCGGTACGGTTTACTCTCCCCGGATCGATATTCTTCGACGTTACCTGGTGCAGTAAAATTAGCTACGTAAAGCGTATCGTGCGAATCGATTGCGATTCCCACCGGCCAGGTTATGCCATCGGTGATCGTCCTTGACGGCGACTTGCTACCTGCCGGATAGACCTGAATGTTTGACTGCTCACTATAACGTGCAAGGAGATTCCCGACATACATATTGCCCGCGTGATCGATGGCAATTCCATCCGGATATTTCAACCCTGTCGTGATGGTCGTATGGGGTTTTGTTGATCCCCTTAGGTATTCGGTGACGTTACGCAAGCCGATGTTCGTCACCCAGAGATTGCCGGGCGCGTCGATCGCGCAAAACGACGGGGTATTAATGCCCTTCGTAACCACTCTGAGGGGTCTGGTTTGGCCAAGGGCGTATTCCGAAAGCCAGCCTCCACTGCTAGACGAATTAACAATGTAAAGGGTACCGTCGCCGTCGATGCAGTCGCCCTGGGGTAAGTTGACATCCTTGGTTATAGCGGCTAGCGGTTTCGGATTCTTTGCGGTTACATCGTAGACAGAGATATAAGACGGGTCACCTGAGCTAGTCACGTAGAGCAGCGGCCTGGAAGTCTGGTAGGTCTGGCCTACCGACTCGGCACGCACGATTGCGCCGTCCTGACGTACGTTCTGCAGTAAGCTCGGCGCGCCGATCGGCGGCTGCGGTCCGCCGCACCCTGCCAGCATTGCCGCGGCGCCGATAAGGAGCGATCGGCTGAGCGATCTCATGTGCGTCGCCCGATTTGCGTCATGGTTACCACGAGATAACGATAACGCCGTTACCAGCGGTTGCCCCGCCCTTCTCGTCCTTGATGCGAGTCGCTTGCGGCTCGGCATAAGACGAACCGCCGCCGCCGCCCGCGCCTCCGTAGAACGGGCCTGAAGAATAGGTGATGCCGCCTCCGCCGCCACCACCGCCTCCGCCGTAGTAGCCACCGCCACCTCCACCACCACCGCTTTCAAGATATTCGAAGTAGTCCTCGCCGCCGCTGCCTCCTTGGCCGAAAGCCCCGGATGCGCCGCCTCCGCCGCGGCAACAGCCCTTCGCACCGCCGTGCCCACCGCTTCCGCCGGAGTTTTGCTTGCCTCCTCCGCCGCCGCCTGAGCCGACGCTACCCTCGCCTGCGCCGCCCACTTTTCCGCCAGCAACGCCGCCTGTCCCATCGTCAGTGCCGGAGCCGCCACCGCCGCCTGCAACGACAACGCGGTCTGCCAACGAGTCGCCACCCTGTCGCACATCGGACGCGCCGCCTCCGCCCCATCCGCAGATATCGTTGCACGAGGGATCAAGACCGCCCTCGCCGCCACCGTTATAGCCGCCGTAGCCGCCGCCATAGTCGCCAGCGCCGCCGACAAAGATGTCTAAGGTCTCGCCCGGCGTAACGGGAATCGTTGCCGTAATCCGTCCACCCGGTCCGCCACTCCCGGCACTTCCTCTACTGCTGGTGAAGCCTTCAACGCCTCCGCTCGCGCCGCTTGCGGTAACGGTAATGTTCGTTATACGCTTTGGCACCGTGAAGTTTTGCTCCGCGCCGGTATAGCTGAAGGTTTGCGAATTTCTTTTGCCGAGCGCCTCGTTGGGCGCATTGATTGCGCCCGGCGCGCCGATCGGCGGCTGCGTTCCGCCGCATCCCGCCAGCATTGCCACAGCCACGCCACTGCTAAGCGCGCAGCGTCTGTAGAGTAGGCCCCAAGTTTGAATTGATCTCCCCAGGGGCCCCTCGTCAAACCGTGCATGCGGTTTTCCCGCACACGGCTTTCCGACTACATTCATCCGGTAGCGTTACGACGGCACCTGCCTGGCATACCTTGTCGCAGTGTCGCTGACTGCCACCATCTTGTTCAGATTGAACAAGGCGTGGAAGTCGTAGAACCACGAGGGCGGATGGTCCCTCCATCCTTTGCCCGACTTCTTGTGCTTCTTCCGAAGCATGATCATGAGCGTGTACGTCGTGTACGTATCAATGCTCTTGAAGTGTAGCCGCGAGTTGCCGGTCCTAAAGTAGTTTCCCCAGCCTCGCAAAAGCGGATTGAACCGCTCCTTGATAAGCTCGGGAAGGTTCACATGCTGCCCACCACGGGCAAGCATCCGAATCCGCTGCTTGACCGACGCCATCGCCTTGGGAGACGGATAGTAGTACGTCTTCAGTTCGCCAGATCGCTTCGAAGGTTGCACCGCAAAGCGGTGGCCGAGGAAGTCGAACGGTTCGCTGCGAGCGTCGACTAACCGCGTCTTCTGTTCGTTCAGCGAGAGGCCGAGTCGGTCAATGACCTTCTTGGCCTCGCCGAGATAGAACTCGGGCTTATTTGCGCAGAGGATCACAAAGTCGTCGGCATACCTGACGATGTGAGCATCGTATGGGCGTTTACCATACCCTTTGTGCTCCCAAAATCGGTCTAACCAATGGAGATACAGATTCGCAAGAAGAGGTGAAATCACTCCGCCCTGCGGCGTTCCGGTGGTGACGGTTCGCACCTGAATGGGGCGCGTCCATTCGCGTGTGTACTTTGAGCCAACACGCAGCGTTGCTTACGCGTTCGCAGTATAGCTCGGCGCGTTGCGAATTGCAAGCTGCATAGATTCCTCGCTCATGTACGGGCGTTCGGTTATCCAGTCCTCGGTTTGTTCGATGAGGACCATCGAGATCAAGCGGACCGCAGAAGCCCGGTTAGGAAAGATCCCAACGACGTTGGTTCGCTTGCGCAGCGTTCCGTTGAGATGCTCGATCGGGTTCGACGACCAAAGCTTGCGTCGATGCACACCGGGAAATGCGTAGAACGACAGGACGTCTTCGAGACCGCCGGCGAGGATCTCCATCGCCTTGGGACATGATTTCCCGTACTCTTCGATGATCGTAACGGCGCGAGCGCGCGCCTCGTCGGCGGTCGACTGGCTCAGAATCGAACGAAACGCCTCAGCCAACTCGAGCTTGCGGTGATGCGATACATGCGCCAGAACGTTGCGCAGGAAGTGCACGCGGCAGCGCTGCCACAGTGCGGTTGCTCCAAAGACGGCTGTAATCGCTCCTCTAAGCCCTTCGTGCGCGTCGCTGACCACCAGCAGCACTCCGTGCAGTCCGCGGGCCACCAGCGACCGCAGAAAGCCCAACCAGCTATCACGGCTCTCGGTTTGCACGACGTCGATGCCGATGACTTCGCGCGTGCCGCGCTCGTTGACGCCGTAAGCGACAACCACCGCCTGTTTGCCGACCCGCCCATCCTCGCGCATGCTCACGTACAGGGCATCAGCATCAGGTACGGGTAGGCCGATTCTAGCCGGCGTTCGCGGAAGGCCTGGACCTGGACATCCAGCTCGGCACACAGGACGCTCACTTGCGACTTGGACATGTGGGCGACGCCAAGTTCGTGGAGCACTTTTTCGATTTTCCGCGTGCTGACGCCGGAGACAAACATCTCCTGGACAGCTGCCACGAGCGCCCGTTCGCTTCGCTTGCGGTGTTCGACCAGCGGCGGAACGAAGTTTCCTTCGCGTGCCCGCGGGATCCGTAGATCTATGCTTCCCATTCGCGTGTCGACGGTGCGATCACGAAAGCCGTTGCGGCGGTCCTTGCGATCGGCGCTGCGCTCGTAATGCTCGGCGCCGATGAACTCGTCGAACTGGGCGTCGATCGCCGCCTGAGCGACCTTGCCCATGAGCTCGGCGAGCACGTCGTCCGACTGCTGGGCCAGGATACCTAGTAGCGCAGACCGGTCAAGTTTTGGTACACTGGGGTTCGTCATCGAGTCTCCTTCACGTTCGATTTCGTAGTTGACATGAAGTTGGCTCGATGGCGTTTTGCTATCCTTGAAGGACTAACTCACGCCGAAAGTACACACGCGCGGGGACTTGGCCCCTGAATGTCTTCCATCACGCCGGCTTTGAGCCAGAGGTCAAGCAGTTTCACAACCGCCCGATCGACGACTCGTGCCCGGACCGATGCCAGCAGCCTATCGTGCGGAATCGTATCGAAATACGATTTGAGGTCCGCGTCGATAACGTGGTGACAACCGAAGTTGAGCCACTTGTAAACCTCTCGCAACGCCTGCTGGGCGCTCTTTCCCGGCCGGAAGCCGTAAGAGAAGTCCTTGAAGTCGGCCTCGAATATAGGTTCGAGAACGAGCTTCGCTGCTGCTTGAACTACACGATCAGCAATAATAGGGATTCCGAGCGGTCGTTGCTTGCCATCGGCCTTCGGGATATAAACCCGTCGGACCGGCTGGGGCTTGTACCGCTTTGCTACAAGTTGCTCTCGGATGTTACCGAGAAAGACATCGTTTCCGATCTCATTCTCGATATGTTCGAAGGTGATCTCGTCGACGCCAGCAGCGCCACGATTCAACCGAACCATCGTATAAGCTCGTTGAAGCACGTCGTCCCGATACAGTTTGTCGTACAAGATTCCGAACTTGCGATTCGGATTCGTCTTAGCTGCTCGGTATAGCTTTCGCTGTAGTACTCGTACCTTGTCTAATGGCGCGTTTCTAGCCTTTGGCAATCGCGCAGTACCTCTTACCTCGAATAGCGTTGTAGAAGTGGAGGCCCTTCCCTCCGAAGCGGTTTTGTTGTCCGCCCCATCAACAGTACTATCGCCTCCTCCGACTCCTCTATCTCGCGTCCGTCCGGCTTTCGGTGGTCGCCTTATACCATCGGTTACGCGGCGGGCTATACCGCGACGAGTAGAGGTCTCGTCTGTTCCGCTCAGTCCTGTGCGCGCATCCCATCCTCAATATCCCGAGTCCCCCTCTCGACTTCACTTGGTCAGTCATCCATCCAGAGATTTTAGCCTTCGCGCAGATTTCAGACGCTCGGCGGGACCACCCTACACCAGGCTCTTCCAGAATAACCGCCTGGCTGAACTTTACGAGACTGCGAGGTTCACTAGGTTACGGGCTGCGCGCTTGCGCGTGTCCACGGTCTGGATCTGGGGCCACGTTTGTCCGACGTTGTTCCCGCGTTTCAGTCACCATCCACGCGTACGCCATAGCTACACAGCTAACTAACCGATTGCTGTGGCAGGACTCTCACCTGCAAGAGACTGGAGCAGCTTTTCAGACCACTCGAAACCCAAGCTCTTCATCTTGCCTTGCTCCTCGCTTCGGTAAACGGATCAGCGGACGGCCGCGAGCCGCTCGTCAGGCGCGAGAAAGCGCACCGCTCGTGAGCGGCGGTCCATCCTTCAGAGAGTAGCCGCTGCGTCTCCGGAAGCATCCTCAATCGTTACGATCTGATCGCCGCCGTGAACGACTTCCCGCACGGGAGATTCACCTTCTCGAATCGGATCGGACACGATCGCATAATGTTTGTGCCCGTGGCCATGATCCTCGGAACTGCGGAGAACGCCGGCGATAATGCGACCGTCGGCTAAGGTTACTCGAACCGGCTTGCCGACGTAGGGTTGAATTTCTTGGTCAGTCATAGTTGGCCAAATCGTGCGAAGGTCCAGGAAGGTTGCATTTAGGCCGCAGCCGTCCGGGCGCGCCCTACGTGACGGCCGGTTCGGGCGGGCTGGCCGCCGGCGGATCGAACGACGGAATCTTCGTGTACTTCAACTTCTCCGGATCGTCCGGATCGACGTCGCCGAGGATGTGATCGCCGGAGCCAAAGACGCCCTTGAGCATCTCCTCGGCGAGTTCGTCTTCGACCATCCGTTGAATCGCACGCCGAAGCGGACGCGCGCCGAACTCCGGGTCCCATCCCTTTTTCGCGAGCACCGATTTTGCCGCGTCGGTGACCTTGAGCTCCATCTCTTGCGCACGAACCTCGCGAACGACCTTATTGAGTTCCAGCGTGACGATCTTTTCGATCTGCTCGCGCGTGAGCTGATGGAAGACCAACACTTCGTCGACCCGGTTGAGGAACTCGGGACGAAACGTTTGCTTCACCTCTTCCATCACGCGGTTCTTCATGCGCTCGTAGGCCTTGGCCTCATCGGAGTTCGACATTCGCTCCGGCCGGAAGCCGATATCGGTCGTCGTGGTCATTCCGGTCGCGCCGACGTTGCTCGTCATGATGATGACCGAGTTCTTGAAGTCTACTTGCCGTCCCTGAGAATCGGTCAGGCGCCCGTCTTCGAGCACTTGCAGTAGCAGGTTAAAAACGTCCGGATGCGCTTTCTCGATTTCGTCGAGCAGCACCACGGAGTACGGACGGCGCCGGACCGCCTCGGTCAACTGGCCGCCCTCCTCGTAACCGACGTATCCCGGCGGTGCGCCGACGAGGCGACTGACCGAATACTTCTCCATGTACTCCGACATATCGATACGGATCATCGACTCTTCGTCGTCGAACAAGAAGGCCGCGACGCTGCGCGCCACTTCCGTTTTGCCGACGCCCGTCGGCCCGAGGAAGATGAACGAACCGATCGGGCGGGCGGGGTTCTTCAGACCCGCGCGCGAGCGACGGATCGCCCGAGTGAGAACGCTGATGGCTTCTTCCTGGCCGACCACTCGTTCGTGAAGCAGTTCGCCCATCTTGAGGAGCTTCTCGGTTTCGGCCTGCGCGAGCCGGCTAACCGGGATCTTCGTCCAAGCCGCGACGATCTCGGCGATGCTGTCGGCCGTCACTTTGAGAACACGTTCGCCCGCTGCTTTGCGATCGCGCCATTCCTGCTCGAGGCTCGCTTTCTCCAGACGCAGCTTCTCTTCGCGATCTCTGATGCTCGCGGCTCTGTCGAACTCTTGATTCTTGACGACCGCTTCTTTCTCGGCGATCAGTTTACGCAGCTGCGTGTCGGCTTCGCGAATCGCCGGCGGCGGCAGCATGGCTTGCAGGCGCACGCGCGAGCTGGCTTCGTCGATCAAATCGACGGCTTTGTCGGGCAGGAAGCGATCGGTGATATACCGGTCGCTGAGCTTCGCTGCGCTCGCGAGCGCCTCATCGGTGATTTGCACCTTGTGATGGGCCTCATAGCGATCGCGCAGGCCTTTGAGAATTTCGATGGTCTCCTCGACCGTGGGCTCGCCGACCATGATGGGTTGGAAGCGCCGCTCCAGGGCAGAGTCCTTCTCGATGTGTTTGCGAAACTCGTTGAGCGTCGTGGCGCCGATGCATTGCAGTTCGCCGCGCGCGAGCGCGGGCTTGATGATGTTACTGGCGTCGATCGCTCCTTCGGCGGCACCCGCGCCGACGAGCGTGTGCAGCTCGTCGATAAAGAGAATGATCTCCCCGGCGGCGCCGCGGATCTCGTCCATCACGCGCTTCATGCGCTCTTCGAACTCGCCGCGATACTTTGTCCCGGCGACGAGCCCCGCCAAGTCCAGCGTAATCACGCGCCGATCTCGCAGAGGCTCGGGTATTTCACCCTTGATGACGCGCTGCGCGAGCCCCTCGGCAATCGCCGTCTTACCTACGCCGGGTTCGCCGATCAGGGCTGGATTATTCTTCGTGCGCCGTGAGAGAATTTGAATGACGCGTTCGATTTCGTTGTTGCGACCGATGACGGGATCGAGCTTGTTATCGCGAGCCAGTTGCGTGAGGTCCCGGCCATAGGCGTCGAGCGTCGGGGTCTTGCTCTTTCCCTTCGGAGCGGTGGGTTGGCCCTCGGCGCCGAGCAGCGACGTGGTCTGCACGCGGACCTTCGCGGGATCGACGCCCAAGTTGGTGAGCACCCGCGCCGCAACGCCCTCTCCCTCTCGGATCAAGCCGAGGAGCAAGTGCTCGGTCCCAATGTAGTTATGATTGAGCTGGCGCGCCTCTTCGAAGGCAAGCTCGATGACGCGCTTGGCCCGCGGGGTGAAGACCATCTCTTGCTGAACGGTTTGCCCGCCGCGTCCGACGATCGCTTCGACCTCTTGACGAACCTTGGCCAGATTGACGCCAAGCGACTCGAGAACCTTGGCGGCCAGACTCTCGCCCTCGGAAATAATTCCAAGCAGAATATGCTCGGTTCCTATATAGTTGTTTCCGAGACGCTGAGCTTCTTCCTGAGCGAGTACGATGCTGCGCCGCGCTCGCTCGGTGAAAGGCTCCCACATCGACATCGCTTTACTCTTCCTCCTGACCTCTTAACGCAGCCCGGCACCGCTAGGTTTCGCGACTCCTTGCCCGGTCTCCCCAAAGCGGCACAAGTTGAACCAAAGGTTTGCCTTAGACCCCGCGGAACCTCGTAGCCATGCCAACCGCAGAGCAGGTACGCGACGCGCTCGTCGAGGTCAAAGACCCCGAACTAAATTTGGGAATCCTTGAACTCGGCTTGGTCTACGATATCACAACTGAGGGCGAAAACGGCGAAAACGTCACCGTGATGATGACGTTAACGTCGCCGATGTGTCCGGTGGGACCGATGTTTAAGAAGTCGGTGGAGGATCACGTGCTCGCCGTCGAGGGCGTCAAGAGCGCGAAGGTTGAGATCACCTTTATGCCGCCTTGGGATCCTGCGACGATGGCGTCGGACGACGTCAAGGCGATGCTGGGAATCTGGTAGCTTACATACTCAGTTGATAGGCCGCGGCGAGATCCTTCATTGCCGTCGTCAGGATCGCATGATACTGAGCGTCGACACCTAGGCCGTACTTGGCATCGATGTCCTTCATCACTTGCAGGTGAATCGGATGTGAGACGGCGCGGTCGAGCATCACTTCCACGTTAAACCCTTCGCCCGTCTGACCGGCCGACCAGAGTGCGGCGGCGAGCGCGCGGCCGTCGTTCGGGTCGGGGTTGGGCTTGCTCGGAAGCGCGATCTTCTTTTCAGTCACGATTCGCAGAGAATCGTTCACGACGAAATCGAAGGTCGTCAGAAACTGACTGACTTGGTCTTTACCGTACTCTTTCGTCAGCTTTGCAACCTCCGCGGTAAATAGGTTGCCCGTTAGCTTTTTGAGGAGCGTTGCGGTACTGAAATTGCTCGGGCCGCCCCCGGCTTCGACCATCGAGAGTGTCACGGCTAGCGCCGGAGCGCCGGTATAGACGCAGCACGAACCGGAGAAGCGAGTCGACGAGTCGACGACATTGGGCAGGAGTTTGGCCGACGCGGCGGCCGGAACGATGGTTGCCAGAGCGAGCGTAAAAGCGGCAATGGCGGATCGGTTGCGCATGGGTTCCTTTCTCGAGCCTTGCGGCTCATTGGCAGAAGACGATTCGTCGAAAGGAACGGGTAACTCAAGGGTTTGGATTGCGAACGGTGCCGCTAGAGGAGCGTGACGGCAATCGGTTTGCTCGTGGGCTGTTTGGAACCGCCGGCCGGCTCGATGCTCACCGCCACCGCCGCAGTCGCGTTCGCCGCTTCCGGAAGGCGGACCAAGGTTTCTCCGGAGGCGCCCGGTTTAAACGTGACGGACGGGGCCATCTTCTTCGAACCCTTCGGCAGCGTCCAGGCCTGGTAGACCATACCCGTCGGAGGCGCCGTGAGCGCGTGCATGGCAAGGTAGAGATTGCGGCCGTGCACCAGTACCGAGCCGTGTCCGAACGGGTAGCGTTTGGCATCGGGCGCCGTGAAGTCGGCGATCATTGCCGACTGCTGTGCCATTGCAGATTCGTCGCGGCCGAGCCGCTCGCGCAGTGACGCGCTAAACAAACCGGCGCCGACCGCGATCGCAATACAGGCTGCGGCCACGAACGCCGGCCACCGCGAACTCTGTGGCCGCGTCGGTCGCACGGAACGAACCTGCTTCATCAGGCGAGCTTTGAGCAGGGCGCTTGGTCCTTCGGTGAGGGCGTCGGCCTCGGCAGAGTATCCGACCGCGGTCACTGCGGGGCGCAAGAGGCCGTACTCGGCGCGGCACTCCTCGCAGGTTCGCAGATGGGCAGCCACCTCCGCAGCCTCGCGAGGCGAAAGCGCGCCAAGCGCATAGAGGGCGACGTTGTCGAGCATCTCGTCGTGCGACATCATGAGGCGACGACCCCGTCGAGTGCATTGCGCAACCGCCGCAGGCCGCTTCGAATGCGCGTCTTAACCGTGCCGAGCGGCAAGCCTGTCACTTTCGCCATCTCCTGATGCGTCACGCCGCCAAAAAAACCCAGCTCGATCAGCTTACGTTGTTCCTCCGGCAACTGCGCGATCGCCGTACGGACGGATTCGGCGTCGAGTTGCGAAATGGCGATATCTTCGAGCGCGTCTTGCACCGGGAACGCCTCTGGAAATTGATCCTCCGGCCGCGCCGCCCGGGCGCGAAGCGCGTCGAACGCGCGATTTCGAGCGACGCGCACGATCCAGGCCGCGAAGTTTCCCGAGCGAAAGAGTTCGGGGTTGCTCCAAATCTTCATGAAGACGGCTTGTGTGACGTCTTCGGCGCCTGCGGGATCGGAAAGCACGCGTAACGCCACGCCGTAGACCAGGCGATGATAACTATCGTACAAAGCTTCAAACGCGGCGGTATCACCTACCCGCACGCGCTCCATGAGCGGACCTGCGTCACCCAAGTTAAACGGTTCCCAAGGGCTCTATGGATTGGATGAACCTCAAGGCGCACCCCGCGGGTAGATGCGCGTTGGGATGCCGGCGAAGGCGGGATCGCCGCATTGCCAGAGCAAGAACGAATACTCGTCGGTGAGGAGCTGCTCGGTCTGCTCTCGCGACGCCGCCATGAATCCGTGCCCTGCGTCGTAGTCGACGCGCAAGAGAATCGGACGGCCGCTCGTCGTAGCACGTGCGAGCCTCGCAGCAAACTTCGCGAGCTGCCACGATGCGACGCGCGGATCGTTGAAGCCGGTCACGAGCATCACGGCCGGATAAGCGGTTCCGGGCACGACGTGCTGGTAGGCATCCATTGCGTAGAGCGCTCGGAAGCCCCTCTCGTTCGTGACCGTACCGAACTCCGGAATGTTCGGCGGTCCGTTCGGCGTGAACTCGGCACGCAAAGCATTGCTGAGACCCACAACATCCAGCGCGGCGGCGAAGAGCTGGGGCTGCGTCGTGATGGCCCGCCCGATCGTGATGCCGCCGGCGCTCGTTCCTTCGCCGGCGAGATGCGCCGGCGAGGTGTACTTGTGATTGACGAGCCAGCGGGCGCATGCGACAAAATCTTGCCAGGTGTGCGGCTTGGTCGCAATCATTCCGGCCCGATGCCACGCTTCACCGTACCATCCGCCTCCGCGCGGGTGACAAACGGCGAAGACGCCTCCGCGCTCGAGCCACGCGATTCGCGTGGCGCTAAACGCTGGAGTGAGCACGATTCCGTAGGCGCCATAGCCTTGCAAATACGCCGGGTGCGAGCCATCCAGCGATAAGCCTTTACGGTAGACAACCGAGAGCGGAACCATCGTGCCGTCGGCGCTACGCGCCGAGACTTCCGAGGATGTATACGGCGATGTATCCACATTCGCCAATGGTTTGAGGTGCGTGTCGGTCACGGCGCCGTTGGCGTCCGCGAAATAGTAAAGCTGGGAGTGCGTCCAGCCCGTCATACCGAAGACGACGCCGGGCTCGCGCGGATCGGTCGCGATCGCGCTGACCGAACCTTGATATGGCAGCGAAACGTTCGTTCGTTCGCCGGGCTTGCCGTCGCCGGCGAGCCCCACTCGGGTAATCTTCCCAAATCCACCCTCTCGCGACAATACGTAGAGCCCATCGGCGGCGACGCCTAAATCTTCGAGAACGTCTTTCCCCGCCGGGATGACGGTCTGTGCCGTTGCCACGCTCGGCGCATCGAGCGATGTCGTTACGAGTTTGAATGCCGGCGCGTTCTTATGCGTGAGCAGGTAGACCGTCGAACCCTTGAAGTCGAGATTGACGACGTCGTCGGCGGCCGTCGCGACGGGGGTCCACGCAACATCGGAATCGAGAACGCCCGAATGAGTCGCGTAGATCGTCCGCTCGTTGGCAACCCCATGCTCGACCATCCCGATCGTGTACGGGGAGGCCGGGGACCGCAGCACGATCGGAAAGTCCGTCTGACCGAACGGAATCTTCGGATTCACGTCATATCCGAAGACCGCGACGTCGCGGTCCGGATCGCGCCCCAGCACGTGCAAGTACGCGACGGGGCGCTTCTCTTTATCGGTTAGGGGTTCGCCAGGACGCAACTTCGGAAATCGCACGTAATAGAAGGAGTTGCCGTCGGGCAACCAGCTCGTCACGCCATAATAATAGGCGCGATCGATCGCATCCGGAAGAACTCGAGTTGTCGCCGTATCGACGACATGAATTACTTCGGCTTCCGATCCGCCCTCCGAAATGCCGTACGCGACGCGCCCGCCGTCGAGCGACGGCAGGAAATAGTTGATCGTGTAATGCTTGCCGGCCGTGGCCAAGCTCTGCGGATCGACCAGGACGCGCTCGGCGCTGCCATCGACGTTACGCACGTAGAGCTTGGGGCTGTTGTCGCCGGGGTTGAGCTTTTCGTAAAAGTAATACGGACCATCGCGGGTTACACCGGTGACCAAGGCGCCCGAGTTGTCGAGCTCTTTGATGCGATCGAAAAGCCGTTCGCGCGGTTCACCGAGCCGCCCGAGCACCGCGCGCGTGTAATCGTTTTGCTCCTTGAAGAACTGCACGACGACCGGATCCTGCATGTTTTCGAAGTAGCGGTACGGGTCGGTGACCGAGGTCCCATACTTCGATTCCGCGACCGCCCGCTGGGGTGGTATCGGTGGCGGCGTCGGAAAGGCCGCCGGGATCGCGCCGGTTACGGCGAGGGCGAGAATGCAACAGCAAAATCGGAGCATCTGGCCATTATTCTGCAATGAGTACCGAGCGCCTCGCGGGCTGGGATGACAAAGGGGATGGTGCGTGCAAAGGTGGCAGCGTGAAGAGTCGCGCGGAAAAGTACGAAGAGCTCGAAGCAAAACGCGCGGAATCGGCGGTTCCGGCCGGACCCGAGGCGCTCGCGCGACAGCACGCCCGGGGTAAGCGCTCCGCACGCGAGCGCATCGAGGCGCTCGTGGACGAAGATTCCTTCGTCGAGTTTGACCGGTTCGTCATCCATCGTGCAAACGCGTTCGGCCTTGATGAAAAGGAGTTCCTGGGCGACGGAGTCATCACGGGGCGCGCGACCATCGATGGGCGCCAGGTCTTTCTCTTTTCGCAGGATTTTTCGGTACTCGGGGGCTCGCTCGGCGAAGCATTTGCCGAAAAGATCTGCAAGATGATGGATTTGGCGATTCGCACCGGTTCTCCAATGATCGGCATCAACGATTCGGGCGGAGCCCGCATTCAAGAAGGCGTCGTTTCGTTGGGTGGTTACGCCGAGATCTTTTGGCGCAACGTTGCGGCCAGCGGCGTCATTCCGCAGATCAGTCTCATCGCGGGCCCCTGCGCCGGCGGCGCGGTCTATTCGCCTGCGATAACCGACTTCATTATCATGACGGAGAAGATCTCGCAGATGTTCATCACCGGCCCGGAGATCATTAAGACGGTCACCGGCGAGGAAGTGACCTTCGAGGAGCTCGGCGGCGCGTTGACGCATGCGACTCGCAGCGGCGTAGCCCATCTCGTGGCCGAGAACGAAGAGAATCTTTTCGATCTGACGCGCGACCTTTTTTCCTTTCTCCCACAAAACAATTCCGAAGCTCCGCCGGAATACGCGTGCGACGACGACCCTCACCGCATGGCTCCGCAGCTCGACGAGCTCGTCCCCGACTCACCGAACAAGCCCTACGATATGCGTGAGGTCATCGACGGGGTCGTGGATTACGGAGACTTCCTCGAAATCCAAGCGCTTTTCGCACAAAACATCATCTGCGGATTCGGGCGCATCAACGGACGAGCCGTGGGCATCGTCGGCAATCAGCCTAACGTCCTTGCCGGTGTGCTCGATACCCGATCGTCGGTGAAGGCCGCGCGCTTCGTGCGCTTCTGCGATGCCTTCAACATTCCATTGATCACCTTCGTCGACGTCCCCGGGTTTCTTCCCGGCACCGATCAGGAGTACGGCGGCATCATCCTCCACGGCGCCAAGCTGCTGTACGCGTTTGCCGAAGCGACGGTTCCTAAGATCACGGTAATCACCCGCAAGGCGTACGGCGGTGCGTACGACGTGATGGCGAGCAAACACATTCGTGCCGACGTCAATCTCGCGTGGCCGACCGCGGAGATCGCCGTCATGGGCGCCGAGAGCGCCGTCAAGACGATCTTTCGCCGCGAGATCGCGGCCGCTCCCGACAAAGAGGCAAAGATGGCCGAGCTGATCGGCGAGTACAACGAACGCTTTGCGCACCCGTACATTGCCGCCGCGCGTGGCTATGTGGACGACGTCATCGAGGCCCGCAAGACGCGCAGCGCCATCGCAACCGCGCTGGAGATGCTGCGCGACAAGCGAAGCGAGACGCCGCAGCGCAAACACGGCAACATTCCGCTGTAGGCGAGCTAAAAGACTCCCGGTATCAAACGCCAGCGGACCTTCTTTTCGTACTCTGAGTATCCCGGAAGATCGCTGGCGAGATAGGCCTCCTCGTCGTGCAAACGCCAGACGAGCAGCGCGACCATCGGAACCACCAGCAGGGCCGCCCAGTACGAGCCCAGCGCGAGCGGCATCGCCAGGGTCGTGACGGTCAGCGCAACGTAGAGTGGATGACGCACGATCGCGTAGGGACCGGTCGAGATAACGCGCTGGTCCGCGCTGATCTCGATCGTGGAACCCGCGAAGCTGTTTTCGCGAAAGACTAAGAAATAGAGATAGAAGCCGGCGACGACCATGAGATCCCCGGCAACTGCGAGGAGGGGGAGGTCTACCGACCATCCGAAGCGGTGATCGGTCGCGGCCACGACGATCGTCGCGACGTTGAGTCCGTATAACAGCGGCACGATGATCTTCTGCGCAGGGCGCTGCTCCTTGAGCTTCATTCGTGCCGCGAAGAGACGTGGGTCCTTGCGCGAGAAGTAGCGCGAGCTGAGCGCCCCGCAAACGAGGATCATCGTGAAAAAGAGCCAGCCTTGCCAATAATCCAGCGAGCCGGCCGGAAGAAAGATCGCGAGGAGCATTAGGGGTACCGCGATCATGGAGCGAACGAAGGCTCTTCTTTCCAAGAGCTGCTCACTTCGGACGGGCAGGACGGGCGCTCCTGCGATGGTATGTAGCGAAACGTGAAGTTATTGGATGGCAAGCGCGCGCTGGTAACCGGCGTCGCCAATCGCTGGTCGATCGCGACGGGGATCGCGCGGAAGTTGCACGAGCACGGAGCTTCGATCGCACTCACCTATCAAGGCGAACGGGTACGCGACGAAGTCGAGAAGCTCGCCGCCGAGCTCGGCAAGGGCCCGGTAATTGAATGTGACGTGAGTAACGGTGCCTCGCTCACGGCGATGCGCGACGAGCTGGCCGACAAATTCGGTCCGCTCGACGTGCTCGTTCACTGCATCGCCTTTGCCAACAAGGAGGACCTGGCCGGAAAGGTCTTCGATACGTCGCGCGCAGGATACGCGCTGGCGCTGGACGTCTCGGCCTACTCGTTGATAGCGCTGGTTAGCGAGCTGCGCGACTCGTTTCTGGACGGAGCCTCGATCGTGGCGTTGACCTATCTCGGGGCGACCCAAATCGTACCAAACTATAACCTGATGGGCATCGCCAAGGCCGCGCTCGAAGCGACGGTTCGCTATATCGCGTTTGACTTGGGCGATCGCAATATTCGCGTCAACGCGATCTCGGCAGGGCCGATCAAGACGGCCAGCTCGCGTCAAGTCGGCGGTTTTTCGCGCATCCTCGACGTGGTTCCGAAGGTCGCGCCGCTGCGTCGCAACATTACCGCAGAAGACGTCGGGAACGTCGCCGTCTTTCTCGCATCGGATCTCGCTTCGGCCGTCACCGCCGACGTGCACTTCGTCGATGCTGGTTACCACGCCATGGGAATGTATCCGCCAACCTTCGACTCCCCTACGAATGCCAACGCTAGGGACGACAAGCAGTGAGCGTTGTTTTCTAAGATTCTCATTGCGAATCGCGGTGAGATTGCGGTTCGCGTTATCCGAACGGCGCGCGAAATGGGAATTGCGACCGTTGCGGTGTACTCGGATGCCGACCGCGACGCTTTGCACGTCGTACTAGCCGACGAAGCATACCGAATCGGTCCCGCTCCCCCCTCGCAGAGTTACTTAGACGCCGAGCGCTTGATCGCGTGCGCGCGTGCAGCCGGCGCGGACGCGATTCATCCGGGCTACGGGTTTTTGTCAGAAAACGCCGCGTTCGCGCGCAGCGTGGTTGCGGCGGGTCTGACGTGGATCGGACCCCACGCCGAGGCGATTGCGGCGATGGGCGATAAACTTCGGGCTCGCCAAACCATGCGCGCTGCGAACGTTCCCGCCGTCCCCGGAGGCACCGAGGCGATCGCCGACGTCGCCGGCGCACGCGCCGCAGCGGAGAAGTACGGCTTGCCGCTCGCACTCAAAGCGGCCGCCGGGGGCGGCGGCAAGGGTCTGCGCGTAGCCACGTCCCTTGACGAACTGGCGTCGGCCTTTGAGTCGGCTCGCCGCGAAGCGCAGGCGTATTTCAAGAACGACACGATCTATGCCGAGCATTATCTGGAGAATCCCAAACACGTCGAACTGCAAGTCCTCGCCGACAAATATGGCAACGTCGTTCACGTCGGCGAGCGCGACTGCTCCCTGCAGCGACGTCATCAGAAGTTGTGGGAGGAGACTCCGGCGCAGATTTCCGACCGCATGCGCGAGGCGATGCGCGAAGCCGGCGTCCGCGCGGCGCAAGCGATCGGCTATGATTCGGCAGGCACCGTCGAATGTCTGGTTTCCGGAGACGCCTTCTACTTTCTTGAGATGAACACGCGAATTCAAGTGGAGCACACGATCACGGAGATGGTTTCGGGCCTCGACCTCGTGCGCGAGCAGATCCGAGTTGCGGCCGGCGAACCGCTCGGATACGGCCAGGATGAGATCTCCTTTCGCGGGTGCTCGATCGAGGGGCGAGTGAATGCCGAAGATCCGGCCGCGCAGTTTCGCCCCGCTCCGGGCACCGTTACCGCCTATCGCGAGCCGGGCGGCCTCGGCGTTCGCGTCGACTCGGCCGCTTACGCCGGCTGGACGATACCGCCCGACTACGATTCGCTCATCGCCAAGCTCGTCGTTTGGGCACCGACTCGTGAAAACGCGATCGCACGCATGCGCCGGGCCCTCGACGAGTACGTCGTCGAAGGCGTACCGACAACGCTGCCGCTGCTGCGCGCGCTCTGCGACCATCCGGCAATCGCGGACGGCTCCTACGGCACCGCGACCCTCGAGCCGTTTGCTGCGACGTTGCCGCCGGCCGCTGCCGGAGCCGAGCGGCATTCGCCGGCGCCAATGCCGCGCGTTACGCCCCGCCGCATCGCTCCACGTCTGGGTGCAACGCGCAAGCGCGCAAATTCGTCAGACGGCGACGACGTGCGATCGCCGATGCACGGGCTCGTCATCGAGCTTGCCGTGGCGAAAGGCGATGCCGTGACCGAAGGGCAAGTCGTGGCGGTAATCGAGGCGATGAAGATGATGAACGAGGTACGCGCCCATCGCGCCGGGGTCATAAGCGCGGTTCATGCCGGCGCCGGCTCGACGGTCGAAAGCGGATCGCCGCTCGTGACGATCCTTCGAAGTCCAAATTCCTCAGCGCCTGCGCGAAGCGCGGTCCTGAGCGACGCTGAGCCTGTCGAAGCGGAGTCGAAGGGTCAGGATAACAATCGACAGGCTCAGCATGACAATGGGACTGGCGATGGCTAGAGATTTCAACGCGTCGGGGATTCCGATCGACGCGGTCTACGATGCGGTGGAGGCGACGCCGCACGATCTGGGAGAGCCGGGCACTTTTCCATACGGCCGGGGCATTCACGCCGGAATGTACCGCGGGCGGCTTTGGACGATGCGCCAGTACGCGGGGTTTGCTACGGCGGCTGAGTCGAACGCGCGCTATCGCTATCTGCTCGAACGCGGCCAGACGGGACTCTCCGTCGCCTTCGATCTTCCAACGCAGCTCGGATACGATTCCGACGCGCCTGCGGCGCGCGGCGAGGTGGGCAAGGTGGGCGTCGCGATCGATTCGATTGGGGATATGGAGACGCTGCTCGACGGAGTCCCGCTCGACCGTGTAACCGTCTCGATGACGATCAACGCACCCGCCGCAATCTTGCTGGCATTCTATCTCGCCGTCGCGCGCCGGCGCGGCATTCCATTTTCCAAACTTGGCGGAACCGTGCAGAACGACGTGCTCAAGGAATACGTCGCGCGAGGGACCTATATCTACCCACCCAAGCCTTCGATGCGATTGGTGACCGACGTGATGTCGTACTGCGCCCGCGAAGTGCCGCTTTGGAACGCCATCTCGGTCTCCGGCTATCACATTCGCGAAGCCGGTTCCACGGCCGTTGAAGAGGTCGCATTTACGCTCGCCAACGGTAAGGCTTACCTTCAGGCCGCGCGCGAAGCCGGGATCGCGCTCGACGACGTCGCGCCACGCATCTCATTCTTTTGGAACGCCCATAACGATTTCTTCGAGGAGATCGCGAAGTTTCGAGCGGCGCGCTATCTCTGGGCACGCATTACACGCGACGAGTTCGGGTGCCGCGACCCGCGCTCGCATGCATTACGATTTCACGCGCAGACGGGCGGCTCTACGCTGACGGCGCAGGAGCCCGAGAATAACGTCGTCCGCGTCGCGCTGCAGGCACTGGCGGCGGTTCTCGGCGGCACCCAATCGCTCCATACGAACGGGAAAGACGAGGCGTTGGCGCTTCCGACTGCCGATAGCGCCCGAGTCGCGTTGCGCACCCAGCAGATCATCGCGTACGAGTCGGGCGTCGCCGACGTCGCGGATCCCATGGCAGGCTCCTACTACCTCGAATCCCTCACTAACGAGCTGATCGAGCGTGCGGCGGGATTGATCGGGGAGGTCGACGCGATGGGCGGAAGCATCGCCGCCATCGAGAGCGGCTGGATGCAGGCACGCATCGCCGACTCGGCCTACGCCGCGCAGCAGGCCATCGAACGCGGCGAGCAGGTTGTGGTCGGCGTCAACCGCTTCGCCGAAGCGCAGACCGGCGCGCCAATCGCTTTGCAGCGGATTGACGAGCGTGCCGAGCGCGAGCAGGTCGAGCGGCTGCGTGCGTTACGCGCGTCGCGCGATTCGGAGTCCGTTACGCGAACGCTTGCGGCCGTCCGCGACGCTGCCCTGGGAATGCGAAACTTAATGCCGCCGTTTGTCGATGCGGCCGATGCCGGCGCGACGCTCGGCGAGATTTGCGACGTCTTGCGCGACGTTTTCGGCACGTACCGAGCAAAGGAGGTCGTCGCCTAGTGGACCCTTCGTGCTTCGACTGCGCTCAGCATGACAAGTATAGGATGGATGACAACAGTGGAGATTGATCACGTCGCGATCGTCGTGAAGGATCTCGACGCGACGTTGCGCCTGTACACGCAGACGCTCGGTTTCACGCAAGTCTATCGCGAGATCGTAAACGATCAGGGCGTCGAGGCGCTGGGTCTAGAGGCCGGGGCCTCGTTCGTCGAGCTGCTGCTTCCGCTCGACGAAGCCTCGCCGATCGCTCGCTTTCGGGGAGACGCCCCCACGAAGCTCCATCACACCGCCTACCGCGTTGCCGACATCGAAGCGACGCTCGCGGAGCTTAAAGCGAAGGGCATACGACTTATTGACGAGCACGCGCGCAAGGGCGCTCACGGAAATCTAATCGCCTTTTTGCATCCGAAGGCGACCGACGGCGTACTTATCGAACTCTGCCAACCCATCCACTAAATAGGGAATTCGAACGACCGCTTGATCTCAGGAAGGTTCGAACGGCGCCGCAGAGCGCTGTTATGGTCGGCGCTTGCCTCCATCGCCGTGCACGCCGTTCTCTTGACGCTGCTGTTTTGGGCGGTAGCGCACACCTTCATACCCCGCGGAGCAAAAGAGACGGTCACGGCGACGACGACAATTACGATCCAGCGGCCGCCGCCTGCGACACCCGCGCCGACCCCGCCGCGGCGCCGTGCGCACGTTGTCGAACGGCACGAAGCGGCGCCCGCGCGCGCGCCGCTTCGTGAACTAGCGAAAATTGTCCCGATTCGCGCCCCTTCGCTACCGCGCCGCCCGTCGGAAATACAGTCGAAGATCGAGCGCGACCAAACCGGCTATGCCAAAGAAGTCGCGCAGCTCAACAAAGAGAACGACCCGCACGCCATTCCGACCATCGATCCTGGGTCGCAAGAGTCGGCGACCAAGAGTTACGCGTTCACCGTTCCGTCGTCCTTACGCGGCAGCGACCGGGGTGACGGATACATTACATCGACGCAGCGCTGGCGCGACAACGGTCTCAACTGTTACTATGCGCGCTACGAGTATACGTATCCCGACGGCTCCACGGAAGAGGGTGCGATCGTCTGGCCGTTCTGCTACTATCCGAGCACCGATCCGTTTGCCCGAGGTTGGCGGCGGTTGCCGTTCCCGTTTCCGCAAGTCGGATTCAAGCTTCCCCCCGGCACGGAGCTGCCGCCCGTCGAAAAGTCGATCTACGAAGACTGGCTTGCCGATCCGGGATTATCATCGCCGTAGCAAGGGCGTGAGCGCGAGGCCGTTGAGGACGAACTGCACCGCGAGCGCAGCGAGGATGATGCCGAGAAGCCGGCTGACCACGTGGATCCCCGTCGTCCCGATCACGCGAATCAAGAACGAGGAAGCGCGCATGCAGAGCCACGTGACGAACAGCGCAAGGGCGTACGCCAGGGCGATAACGGCAAATTCGAGCCGATCGCCGTGTGCGAGCGTAACCAACAGCAGCACGGTAGCGATCGTCCCCGGGCCCGCGATCATCGGAACGGCGAGCGGAAAGACGGCTGGATTCTCGGTCTGCGCGGCCTCGCGTTCTTCGGCCTCGGTGCGTTTAGCACCGGTTGGGCGCGCGAAGAGCATATCGATCGCGATCAGGAAGAGCAGAATTCCGCCGGCAATGGTAAAGGCCGGGAGCGTGATTCCGAGATAACCCAGAATCAGACGGCCGACGAGCCCCATGAACAGAATTATGGTCGCCGCGACGAGTACGGCTTGATCGATGATCTGATTGCGCCGCCTGGGCAGGTCGCGCGCCGTCGCTCCGAGCGTCATGGGAATCATACCGATCGGATCGATGATCGTGAATGCGGTCGCAAATGCGGTGGCGACGAAGCGAACGTCCATAATGCGCAGACAGGGTATCGTTTCCGCAAGGCAAACGTCAAGTGCTCGATGGGCGGAACCGGGTGACCGGCATCTTTACAATCGAGGATCTGCGACGACGAGCGCGATCTCGTCTTCCGCGCGTGCTCTTCGATTATATCGACGGCGGCGCCGACGGTGAGGTCACCTTACGCGAGAACTGCGCGGTCTTCGATCGAGTGCGCTTCTTACCGCGTAACGCGGCGGCGATGGGCACCTGCTCTCTGCGCACGACCGTCCTCGGAACGCCGGTCGAACTGCCCTTTTTGCTGGCGCCGGTCGGCAGCAGCCGCATGTTCTTTCCGCGCGGCGAATGCGTTGCCGCGGCGCAAGCCGGCGTGGCAGGCACCGCATACGTCCTATCGACGCTCTCCGGCTGCCGCCTCGAAGAGGTCAAGGCCGCTTCGAGCGGTCCGGTATGGTATCAGCTCTATCTGATCGGTGGCCGCGAGGCCGCGACGGCAGCGATCGAACGAGCGCGCGCCGCGGGTTTCTCGGCGCTCGTCGTGACGATCGACACCGCGGTTGCGGGACAGCGCGAACGCGATTTGCGTAACGGCGGCCGAGAGCTCCTAAGCGGTAATACGTTGAAGATGCTGCCGCATCTCGGTCAACTTCTCGCACGTCCCACGTGGCTGCTCGGCTATCTGCGCGATGGTGGGCTGATGAAGTTTCCCAACGTTGTAATTCCGGGCAAAGGCCCAATGGCATACGAGGATGTGGGAGCGGCGCTCGAGCGCTCGACTATGACGTGGCAGGATATCGCTTGGATTCGCGCTGCCTGCCAGGGACCAATCGTCGTCAAAGGCGTGCTCGGCGCCGAAGACGCGCGTCGCGCACTCGATGCCGGCGCCGACGCCATCGTCGTCTCTAATCACGGTGGGCGGCAACTCGACTGCGTCGCGCCGACGCTGCTCGCCCTGCCCGAAGTAATCGACGCCGTTGCCGGTCGCACCGAAGTCTACCTGGACGGCGGCATTCGACGTGGCAGCGACGTCGTCAAAGCAATCGCTTTAGGCGCTCGCGCGGTCCTCGTGGGACGCGCGTACGCGTACGGATTGGGAGCGGCGGGCGGCCCAGGCGTCGGCAAAGCGATCGAGATTCTTCGCAGCGGCATCGTTCGCACGTTGCGACTGCTCGGATGCCTCGACGTCAACATGCTGGACCGCTCGTATGTCAGAGACTTTTTGCCGAGCTGACCGTCGCTCCGAACGGCTCGGAGAATCCCGTGATCTTCCGCGTCGGCGATCCGCCGGCGGGATAGTTCCAGTACGATACGGGTCCATCGCTTTGGAAGTTCGGCCCGATCAGCGTCGAGCCGTCGAGCCAGAACTGCTCGACGTTGAGGCCGCCCTTGAGCGTTACGGTTTGCGCCGTCTTTCCGCTCGCGCCGATTCGATAGATTACTCCGCCGCCTCGATTGCCGACGGCCACATACTTCCCGTCCCACTGGACCCCGCCCGGATTCTTGTCGCTGGGATCCAGATCGAACATTCCCAACGACTTGCCTTTTTTCGCGAGCTCCAAGAGTATGGGTTTTGCCGATCGGTCCCAGCCGTCGACAAAGAGATTGCCGGCGTTATCGTAGCCGCAAAAAAAGGTCGAATCCACTTTATCGTCTTTGTACGCTTTGGGACGACCCATCGCTTTGGGGTAGATGGCAATCGTACCGTAAAGGTACGACGAGAGATTCGTAAGGGCGAGATCGCCGGATGTCGGATCGATGGCGCAGCCGTACGGAGCCCCCGAGGTCGACGCTCCTAGATGTTGGGCGCGATGCCGACGTCGATGGAAGTCTCGAACGTCCGGCTCCACGGCAGACCGATCGAGATCGCGGCGACATGGTAGCCCGGATCGAGCTGCGAGAGAATCCCAACCGCATCGTTCCAGAGCAGCGAGCGGTCGAGTTGCGCGATCGACGCAGCCGCACCGGGCACAAGGAGCGTATGGTCCGTGATTCCCTGCGCGGCGAGCGTGGCGTTGAGCTGCGGCCGGACCTCGTCGTCGTACGCGTAGTCGTCGACGAAGCGAACGAACGTGAACGTGCGATGCGCCAATGCGTCGTATGTGTGCAGCCGCCGTCCGGCCCCGGCGGCGATCGCTTCGGCAAGTGCGGTGCCGACCGTATTGGCGTTCGTGTTCCAGGATGCGTAGGCGTCGAGCCGCGACGCTAAGCCCGACGTCAGCAGACGTTGCGCAAACGCAGCCTGATCGCGATACGACGTAAGGTACGAAAGATCGGCAAAAGCCACGGAGCGGCCTCGATCGACGTCGTTCTTCATCTCACCCATCAGCGCGTCATCTTCCGGTGAAGTCGTGCCGGGGACGCGCACGTAGAGCACGATCTCGCTCTGCGAGTCATCGCGGACGCCGCCGCATACGCCGACCAGCGCGTCGATCGCCGTCGAAATCGGCGCGTACTCGATCGGATCTTGATAGAGGGCACCCTCCGGCGTCGAGTAGCGCACGCCGATCCGCGGCGTCCAGGTCGCCGCACGCGCAATGCCGTGCGCGACCAGAGCCATGCCGAGCTCGTCGGCGCCGGGTTCGATCGACGCGCGGTTCGCGAGATTTGCGTCAGCCAGCTCCGATTGCAGAAGCGCGACCTCACGCACGTGAAGACCAGCCGGGCCCGCATCGTCCTGTCCGAGGACCAGCCGATCGATGACGCCCTTTGCCGTCATTTGCAAGAGAAGCCGGTCGACGGCGAGATCGCGCGCGCGCGTTGCGCGATACGCGTCGAAAACCGGCTCGCCAATCAATTCGCGCAGGTGTTCCGCGCTCGCCATTTCGCCGGGCAACGGAGGATCGTGCAGGTTGGCATATTGCTGCAGATACGGCCAGATGGGATAGGCAGCGAAGAACGGCGTGCCGGCGGGAATGCCGGTGGGAGCGAGGCGCATGATCGTACCGAAGGCACCGATCCAAGCGCCGGGGTGTTCGAGGCGCAACTGCGCGAGCGCACGCAAGCGGAAGACGGCATCTGCATAGGACGGCCCGGGAACGCGAGAGGCGGTGAGACCGCCATATGCCAGCATATCGGTGGAGACGACGAAGGCGCCGGCCTGCGGTTTTGCAGCTTCGCGATTGAGCCACGCAATGAGATCGTCGGAATGCCCCGGATCGAGAAAGCGTCCGATCAAATCACGGGGCGGCGCCTCGACTCGGACGCCGGCGATTCGTCCGAGCATCACGGGCAGTTGGGACGTCACCGGGCGATCGTCCATCGGCAGAAACGCGATAACTGCCAGCAGCAGCGCGGCGAGTACAGTCAGAGGAGTGGCCTCAGCCCGCCGTCGTTTTGATCGAGGAGCGCGCGCGCCTGTGCCGCGCCGAGGCTGTGACGCTCCATCACTACGGCGATCTTCACGCTTCCGCCGGCTCGCTCGAGCAACTCCTGCGCGTGCGCCTCATCCACCCGTGCGAGACGCACGACCAGGCGCAGTGCGCGCGCGCGAAGCTTGCGGTTATTTGCGACGACGTCGACCATCAGGTTATCGTAGACCTTGCCCAAGCGCACCATCACTGCCGTGGAGATTGCGTTGAGCACGACTTTTTGCGCGGTTCCCGCCTTTAGCCGCGTCGAGCCGGCGAGCACCTCGGCGCCGGTCGAAGAGACGATCGCGAGTTCGGCCGCGTGCGCGAGCGCGGATTGCGCGTCGACGGTGAGCGCAATCGTGTAGGCACCGATCGCTCGCGCGCGCGCGATAGCAGCAATGACAAACGCCGCCGTTCCGCTCGCCGAGATCCCGAGTACGGCGTCGTCCGGCCGTACGCATTCGAGCATCGTGCCATCGCCGGCGCTCGCGTCATCTTCCGCGCCCTCCACCGCGCCGATCAGCGCGGCAGTCCCGCCGGCGATGTGAGCCCGGACCATCTCCGGCGGCGTTCCAAAAGTCGGCGGCATCTCCGATGCATCGAGCGTGGCAATTCGGCCGCTGCTTCCGGCTCCGACGTAATGCAGCCGTCCGCCGCGCGAAAGCCGGCTCGCGATCTCGTCAACGGCCCGCGCAATCGTTGCAGTCTGCGCGAGCGCAGCATCTACGGCGGAGCGCTGATCGGCGATCAGCAGCTCGACGAGCGCCGGCGTCGCAAGCAGATCGAGCCCCGTGCTCTGCGGGTTTTCCGCCTCCGTCGGCGGCAGGCGGTGCGTCACGATGCCGCCGCCAGACGCCGCGCCTCGGAGAGCGCGCCGACGTACGGTTCGACTCTGACTGCAAGAACGCAAAGCTCGAGCGGCGCCTCGGCAATGCACTGCTCGAGCTGCGCCGTGAGAGCGCTGCGCTCTCGTAGCAGTCCTCCCGAGAAAACAACGGGTAGCGCGCACTTCGAACTCGCGCTCGTTACGCGCGCAATCAGTTCGAAGAGGCCCTGGGCAGCATGTTGCACGATGCCGGCCGAAAGGTCCTCGCCGCGGTTAGCGTGACGCAGCACCAACGGCGCGCAAGCGGCGATGTCGGCAACCGGCGTCGCGCTTTGGTAAAGGCGCGCAAGGATACTCGAGCGGTCGTTCGCGCCGAGGTGCGCCGCCAGCTCAACGAGCATGGCGTTTTTCGCGCAGCCGATTTCCATCGCCGCAAGCAAGTGGCGCAAGGCGGCGGCGCCAATGGCGTACCCGGATCCCTTATCTCCCAACAGATAACCGTAGCCTCCTGCGCTAAACGTTGCTTCGCCGATTTCCGCATACGCGATCGAGCCAGTTCCGGCAATCAGCACGAGCCCATCGCCTTCAGGCAGTGCGGCTCGCAGCGCGATGCGTGCATCGTGAGAAAGCGCGATGCGCACACCGGGAAAAGAGCGGCTCAACGATGCCCGCAACTGCGCCGCAACCCTTTCGTCGCCGGCGCCGGCAACGCCGATCCCGATTGCGCTGGGACTTTCACCGTCGAGTACCAGCGTAACGCAACGATCGATCGTCTCGGCGGCCGCATCGACCCCGATGAGATTCGGATTTGCGGTCAGGCCAGTAACCGTTCGAACGACCTCACTCCCGCGAGCGAGTGCCGCGATCGTTCGACTGCCGCCGGCGTCAACGCCTACGAAGACGCCGTGCATTCGCCTTCGACTCGCGCGAGCAGTTCTTGCAGGTTCCGCGGCGCGATCGCGCCGAGCACGACGGGCCGGTCGGCGCCGGTCGCCGCCGGAACGTTTCCGGCACGCTCGCGGAGCGTTTCGTAGCCAAGCACCACGAAGGCCATTGCCTCCTTCGCTTCGGCCGGCAACCCGAGTACGTCGGAGAGTTCCACTGGTGCGGGATTCAGCCGTGCCGCCAGGCGTTCGATCAAGCTGCGATTGCGGGCGCCGCCGCCGCTGACGAGAACGCGGGCATTTCGCAATCCGCTTCGCTCAATCGCCTGCGCGACCGATGCGGCGGTCAGCTCCGACAGCGTGGCGGCACCATCTTCGAGCGAGAGCGCCCTCACCTGCGCGTGTTCTGCGAGAAATTGCTCGCCGAAGCGTTCTCGGCCGGTCGTTTTTGGAATCGGAGCTGCGAAGAAGTCATCGGCGAGCATTTCCTGGAGCAGCGTTTCGTCGACGCGCCCCAGGCGAGCCAAGTCGCCGCCGGCATCAAAACGCTGCCGCCCCTCGGTGCGCAGCGTCACGAATGCGTCGAGCAGCATGTTGCCTGGACCCGAGTCAAAAGCAACGGCCTCTTCGGGCGGCGCACCTCTGCGCAAGATCGTAAGATTCGCAATGCCGCCGACGTTGAGCGCGATCCGATCTTCACCGGCGTCGCCGAGCAGCAAGGCGTCCACGCGCGCCACGAGCGGGGCGCCATGCCCGCCGGCAGCACAATCCGCACTGCGGAAATCGTAGCAAACCGTTGCGCCGGTTGCCTCGCGGATCATGAAAGCGTCGCCCACCTGCAGCGTGACGTGTCGCGGACCGTCGTGCCAGAGCGTCTGACCGTGCGATGCCACGAAATCAATCTGCCGGGACCCCATCACGGCTTTCGCCGCTCGCGCAAATGCCTGCCCGAGAGCGTGATGCAGCCGCGCGACGGCGGCAACGCTGCCCGCATTGGGCGGCAACGCTGCACGTAACTCATCGTTCAAGGTGCTGCCAAATGGGAGTATCTCGAATCGCACCAGTTGCAGCGAGTACGTCGCGCCGCGCGGCAGAATTTGAACCAAAGCCGCATCGACGCCGTCGAGGGAAGTTCCGCTCATCAAACCAACGGCGAGCATCAGAGTCGCAAATCCTCGATCATCGCTTCGTAAAAGCGCACGCGTAACCCAGGCCCCGCATTCGGCGTGGCGTCCCGTCCAAAATAGACGGCGTTGGTCAGGAGCACGCCTTGCAGGTCGCGCACCGGATCGGCCCAGACGCAGGTGCCTACAAACCCGGTATGACCGAACGACGAGCGATCCATCCAACGACCGCACGAGTTGTCGTTACTCGTCTTGAGCGCCCAACCCAAACCTCGGCGAAGAACGGCATCGCCAGCCTGCTCGCGCGTTGCCTCGCGAACGAGATTTAAGGGAAGCGTGCCGCTTCGTCCGCGAGCGAGCTGGGCGAGATACGACTCCGTCATCGCCGCGACGTCGGCCGCCGTTCCGAAGAGTCCCGCATGCCCCGCAACGCCCCCCGTCAGGTGGGCCTTTTCATCGTGAACGAATCCCGCCACGCGACCGCGCCACGCATCTTCTTCCGTCGCCGGGATTGCCGAGCGCTCCGAAAAACGCGGACGAAAGCCGAGCGAACCGCCAAACGCGCGACGCACGAGCGCGTTCAGAGAAGCGCCGGTGGCGCGCTCGAGCACGACGCCGAGAACGATGAAGCCAAGATCGCTGTAGATGACCCGCTCGCCCGGTCGCGCGAGCGGTTCGGAACGAAGCGCGAAGCGCTCGACGTTTTCATCGAGGATGGCGCGATAATCCGCACCGGAGTTCATTCCGGAGTTGTGCGCGAGCAGCATACGCAGCGTAATGGCCGCGCGATCGCCATCCTTCCACTCGGGAAGAACTCGCGACAACGGCTCGTCGAGTGCGAGAGTGCCGGCGGCAACGAGTTGCAAGGCCAGCGTCGCAACGAAGAGCTTGGTAAGCGATGCCAGGTCGAAACGCGTATCGCAATAGACCGGCGTGGCCGGCGCGTCATCGCGCGTCACGCCGTACGCGCGTTCGAAGACCGGCTTCCCGCGATGCTCGATTCGCGCAACCGCCGCCGTGAACTCGATCCCGCGGGCTGATGCGAGCGCTGCTTCGACACGGGGAAAGGAATTAGTCACAAGGGATGCTCAGGGCGACACGGGTAGGTGGCCGGTGGGCATGCTCGTAGCCGAAGAGTACGTCGGCAAGCCCGCCGATGGAAGCCGAATCGTCGCCGTACGTGGCCAGCAGATGATGCGCGGCATCAAAGAGCGGCAGATCGAATGGTTCCATGAGCGCAACGACCACCGCATCGGGATACCGCTTCAGAATGGTTGCGATCGCCTGCGCTTGCGAAGGATGCAAGTGCGCGCGGCGCGCGAGCAGAATCGCGCGTCGCCGGCTCTGCGCGAGCGACGTAAGAATGCGGTCGATATCCTGCGCGGCGGGGTCGATCGGCGCGCAGAGGCCCGCAAGCGCCGGCGCTTCGCGCTGTAAAGCTGCAGCATCGCCGCCGAATGCAACCACGACCGAAACAACGGGATCGGCCTCAGGAACGCCGCGCAAAAGCGTGACCGCGCGTCGTCCGATTTCCCGCCCGACGTTCGGATGCGGCGCAGATGCATCCAGCGGCAATGGCGCATTCGCGGCTTCGCGCAGCCGCATAACGCGCCGGTGGGCTTCCTGCAAACGCTCGAGCGGAACGCGCCCTTCGTCGACCGCCGACTCGATGGCCGCCGCCGCGGCAATTGCCAGTTCGACGTGGTGACTAAAGAGCAGGAGATCGGCGCCCGCGGTCAAGGCCTCGACCGCGGATTCGACTGCCCCGTGACCGGCCAACGCGTCCATCTCGAGACAATCCGTGACGAGCACGCCGTCGAAGCCGAGCTTCGACCGCAAGAGATCGTTTAGAATTCGGCGCGAAAGCGTTGCCGGCCGTTGCGGATCGAGCTCGGGAACGAGCACGTGCGCGCTCATGAACGCGCTCGCTCCTGCGGCGACGGCGGCAAACGGAGCTACGTCTCGCGCGAGCAGCGTCGCCACGCCGGCATCGAGCACCGGCAGCGCGTCGTGCGAATCGACGGACGTCGCACCGTGACCGGGAAAGTGTTTGTAGCACGGTGCGATACCTCCGCGCTCGAGGCCGCGAGCAAAAGCGAGACCGAATGCCGCGACACTCTGCGGGTCGGTACCGAACGAGCGCGTGCCGATTACGGTGTTTCGCGGGTCGAGCGCAAGATCGAGCACCGGCGCGAAGTCCATCGTGCAGCCGGCGCGGCGCAGATCGAATGCCGTTTGCTCGCCGGCACGCTCTGCCAGCTCGAGATCGCCCGCTGCGCCAACCGCCATCATGGAGGGCATCACCTCGACGCCCTCATGCAGACGAACGACGCTCCCGCCTTCCTGATCGATGGCAATTATCGGCGGTGTGCCGAGGCACTCTGCCCGCAGCATATCGGAAAAGAACCGCAGTTGCGCTACCGACGCGCCGTTGCGCGAGAAGAGCACGTAGCCGGCAAAATCGATATGCTCGCGGCTCGTCGGAATGTCGGTGAGACCCGTCAGGATAACTCCGCGAGCTTTTTCCGCGACCTCACTCATCCAGCGCTGCCCCGGTCTCTGGATTGAACCGCCGCAGCCAATGCGCCGGAAGATCCAGGCTCACCAGTTCACCGGGCCGCGTGCTATCGGTCGCGGTGATGCGAGCAACGATCCTTCCGCGATCGGTCTGCACCTCGAGATAAACGTCCGCGCCGGTCGTTTCACGACGCGTAACGCGACCGGGCAAACCACCTTCGGCGCAAAGCCGGACGCGTTCCGGTCGAATTCCGACGAGCGCGTTTTCTTCGTCGAAAAAATTCATCGGGCGTTCGCCCAAAAAGCGCGCAACCGCGACCGTCCGCGGCGCATCGTAGACGCGCTGGGGTTCCCCGACGTCTTCGAGCCGGCCGTCGATCAGCACGGCCAGCCGGTCGCCCACACTCATCGCGTCCACGTGATCGTGGGTGACGTACAAGGCCGGTCCGGCAAAGCGTTGCCGCACGCCGATGATTTCGTCGCGGACACTGCGGCGAAGCGACGGATCGAGATGAGCCAGCGGTTCGTCGAGCAACAGGACTGAGGGCTCCGACAGCAGCGCGCGGGCAATCGAGGCGCGCTGACGCTCACCCCCGGAGAGCTGGCGCGGGCGCCGTTCCAACCGCTCTGCAACGTGCAAGGCGGAAGCGAGTTCGGTTACGCGTACCTCTGGCGGCCTGCCGTTGCGTCGAAGCGCGAAGCGCAGATTCTCGCGGACCGTCATATTGTCGAAGAGCGCATCGTCTTGAAACACGAGCGCGGCGCGGCGCTCCTGCGGCGCCAGCGCGGCGATTGACGCGCCGTCCATGCGTACGTCGCCGCTGCTCGGGCGAAGTAGACCCGCGATGACACGCAGCAGCGTCGTCTTCCCCGCCCCCGACGGTCCGACGATCGCGAGCGTCGTGCCGCGGGGAACCTCGAGCGAAACGGAATCGAGGGCACGCCGAGCGTGCCGGGGATAGCAGGCGACCAGTGCGTGCGTCGAAAGGCACATTACTCCGGGGACCGTACGAGGCCGTGATATTCGTCGCGAGCCGCCGGGTCGCCGGCGTGGACTCGCGCGATCAGGTCGCGCACCCGCGTCACCGCTGCGTCGTCGGCTTTCGCGCCGGCGAGCACGAGGCGCAGCGCAACGAGGGCGAGGTCGGGTGTGCGCGCCCCCAATCGTTCGAAACCTTCGTAGAAAGCCGCGGCAGCCTGTTCGCGCGGGCGATTTTCAAGCAGTTGGCGCACGACCTCGCCCTTCGGCGGCAGTCCATCGAGAAGGTAGGCGTCGAGCGACTCGAAGTCCATCCTCATGGGGTTCGCCGCGCGGACCGGCATGCTCTTCGCGCTCTTGCTGACGGAGCTGGGAGTTAGCCGGAATCAAAACGATGTCGTGCGGCTGCTCGAGCGGATGAGCAACGCCGCGGGACCGGTTTGGGCGGCACATTTCGTTTCAGTCTCCCGCCTCACGTTCGAGGGCGAACCGGCGGTCGTCGTGAGCGAGAGCGAGGGGCTGCGGACGACTCTGAACCACTGCACCGGCAGGCTCTGCGACGGCACCTACTTCGACGGGGAACGCCTCTTCACGGTCAATCTTAACGGCACAACGTTGCCGGAATCGGTGGAGCCGCAACCCTATTTGCGCTCTCTGCGCCTGGTCGCGAGTTTGGCCTTCTTGGCCCCGTCGTTCGTCGCGCACGGCGGCCGCTTCGGAGACGCCGGAACTTCGACGTTGAACGGCCGCACCTATCGCACGATCGTCGTGGGCGACGCCGACTCGATTCCCATGCGCGTCTACGTGGATCCGAACACGAGCCTCGTGCGCTACGCGCGCGAGTTCGGCGCGAACGACACGTTCGAGTTCCGCGACTACCGGCACGTCGGTGCCTTTACGCTTCCCTTTGAAGTCTTGCACGACGGCCAACCTTTTGAGCGGTACGACGATCGGGCGGCGGTGTCGTCGGCGTTTCATCCGCCGCATGGTTTGCTTCCGTCGTTGCACGGGGCGCCGTCGGCGATTGCGACCGATGCCAACGCGGCCGAGCCGATCGTGGATTGTAACGTCGGCGGAATCGCGCTGCGATGCCTGATCGACACCGGAAACTCCGGGCTCTCGATGAGCGCCGAGCTTGCAAGCCGGCTAGGCGCACCGGTCGTCGGATCGTATCAGGTTCGCGGCCTCGGCGGTTATATGACGCAGGTCGTTCGGGCCGGCCCGCTGCGTGTCGGCAACGCCGTCTACGCCGACGCCTACTACGTCGTGCTCAACGATTTGCGCCGGTACGGCTACGACGTCGTACTGGGAGCCGATCTCTTCGGCGCGACCGACGTCGTCTTCGACCTCGGCGCGCACCTCGTGACCTTGGGCGAGCCTCTCGAGCAGCATTCGATCGACGTTCCAATCTCATTCCAACACTCAGTGCCGGTCGTGCGCGTCGAACTCGGAAGTCTCGACGCGGACCTGGCAGTGGATACGGGCGACGAGTCGAATGTCAATCTCGCTTACGATTTTTATGCCAAGCATTCAGGGCTCTTTACCGTCACGAGCCGCCGTTTCGTTAGCGGAATCGGCGGCAGCAGCGTCGAGTTGATCGGCGAGATCGGCGACGTGACGATCGGCGGATACCGCGCCGGACCCCAACGCATCGGTACGACGTGGACCTTGCACGGCACGGCGTCGGGCCACCTCGGTGCGGCTTTCTGGCAACAGTTCATCGTCGGCTTGGATTATGCCGACGGGGAGATGCATCTAATTCCGAGGCGCGCGTAAGTGTTACGACGGTTCGCGGCCTGGAGCGCGATCCTGTGCCTAACGACCGGCGCTCCGGCACGCGCCCTGGTGATGGACCGCTGCACGGTCGTCGCCGTCCAAATGATGGATACGGTGGATTCCACGGACGCGCGACCGGGAGATTTCTTTCGCTTCGAAACGGTTAACGCGGTGACCAGCGGCGCAGCGGTCGTGATTCCGGCCAGAACGATGGGAGAAGGGATCGTCGCCGTCGCGTCGCCCGCGGGGCGCAACGCGAGGCCGGGAACGCTCGTTCTCGAACCGCGCTACCTCATGCTGCCCAACGGCCACCATTTGAACGTCGTCCTCAATCACAATACCGACTCGTTGCAAGAATCGGGCCGAAACGACAGCCTGCCCGGCTATCTCGGTGCCATCCCGCTTTTCGGGGTGGGGGCTGCAGTCGGCGTGTTTAACTATTTTCGTAAGGGCAAGAACATCGTCGTTCCGCGAGGGACGATGTTTAGTATCTTTCCGAGCGACGATCCGGCGGTCGAGCACTGCCAGGATCAGCCGTCGTACTAACTACTGCCTCGTACACGTCGTTTCGGCGCTCCGGACATCGCCTTTCTCATCGTAGAACTGGGAGGTCGAGCGAAGTACGTTCCCCGTCCGCGAGACCTGATTGTCGAACCGCTTGCGCCCCTGATTATCGAGCGCCGGCCACATCTCTGTGTACGTCCCGTTGTCGGGATCCAGCGACGTCGTCTGCGCAATGTCGCTCGCACCGGAATCGAAGATCGCGATTACGATATAGGCCTTCAGGACGTGGCTCCAGCGTTCGTAGGAAGTTCCCGGACTGGCGCCGGTCCTGCGCGTGACGAACCAGTTGCCCTGTTCCGTCTCGGTAAACGAAAGTGGCGGGTTCGCGGCCGGATCCGAGACACACTGCCAGGTTCCGACGTGGCCGCGGAGTTTGGCCTGTTGTGACTGATCGAACGGCGTGTACCCGGGCGGATTTGTCTGCCCTAGCGCGGGTACCGCGAGTAGCGCAAAGAGAGTAGCAACGAGAACCGGCCGCATCGCGCACCTCCTGAGGTTAAAAGGCCTCCCTCCGGCTTTGATGTCACAGGTCGAACTTCCGCCGCGTTGGAAAGCGTCAGCACGCCGATGAGCGAGGAGGTTCGATGAAGGCACCGCTGACCGCCGCCCTTTTGGCCGCTTTTTGCACGTTCGCCGCCGCCGCGCGGGCAGACGAGCAGGCCACCAATATGGGGCCGCTTACCCCGAGCGAGACGAAGTTCGTCACATCGGTTCGCGCCGATCTTCTCGCGCGATTTCCGCACGTCGGCGATGCCTTAAAGGCGGGCTACGTTCGATATACGAGCGCTGACGACACGGGCGCAATCAGCTACGCCAACCAACAATGGACGGCGGACCCGACGCACCCCAGCCAGCTCTGGTACGACAAGGACGGGAATCTGATGGGCGCCGATTTTTCGGTTCCGCGCCCCAACGGAGAGCCGCGACCGCAGGTTTGGGGCATCGATCCCGGGCGCTGGTATGAGTTCAACGGGCACGTGCACTATGTCGTCAAGGACCCGCAATCCGGCGCTTACCTCTACGACCAGTGGATCTGGAATAGCGATTTCGTAAACGCCGGCGGAAGCCTGTCGAAACCGTCGGCGGACACGGTCGTTAAAATCGGTAAGGTCCCGAGCGCCAACTACATCACGACGATCTTCGAGTTTCCAACTCAATGGGATCTGATCGTCTGGGTAAAGCCGCATGCCGCGGGTGTGTTTCACTGGTAGCTCCTAAGGCTACCTGACCTCGTACGTAATCGAAAATATCGCGATGCTGACGACCGGCGTGCATAAAAACTGCGCGGGTTCGTAGGTCGAGCCCTGAGCCTCCGCGAGCGCCGTATCGTCGATCCCGGGCACCCCGCTCGATTGCCAGATCTCGGTTCGAATGGCATGCCCGGCGGAGTCGATGAAGGTCGCGATCTGTGCGGTTCGCGTTCGATAGCCGTAAAAGCCGGTGACCGGCTCGAACGGCTTCGCGAGCCCAGGGCCTTTGTAGATCGCGCCGCACGCGGGCGTAGACAGGGCTTGTAAGAGCTTCGCCTCGACGTGAGTGAAACTCGCGGGCGCCGCGACGAGGCTCGCGCCGTTCTCCGTCGGCGCGGCGACTTCTTTCACGAACGACGGACAATCGCCGATAGGTGCTCCGTCGACGCCGGCGCCGTCGACGAAATAGTAACTGAGAGAGAACGGCGACGGAAGCGAGACCAGATAGGCATAACGTAGACGCTCCCCCGCGGTGCTCGCAGGAACCGGCGTGCGCGGGATCTCGACGGCGTAAGCCGCACCGTTGCCGATCAGCGTTACCCGAGCGGCGTAGTCGGCATTGGCATTTGCCCAGAGAAATACCGCGACGGTATTGCTGCTCGGGCCGTAAGCGGCGGCGTTCCGTGCTTCGTCCCACGGCACGGCAACGGCAGAGCCGTTGCAAAAGGGATTCTCCCACTCCGAGCCTCGCGGTAGGTCGGCGGCCACCGATGCATACGACCCGGCCGGCACCGACGCAGCCGAGTCCGGCTCGAAGTCTGCGCGAAAAAGATAGTACCCCGTGACTGCCTGGCAATTGACGATTCTCGGCGAGTATTTCGATCTCGAAGCAGCCGCAAGCGCGGCGTCGTCGATCGCCTGATTTCCGGAGCTCTTATAGACGCGTACCCGATCGAGGTTCCCGGACGCATCGACCGTAACCTCAATCTGAACCGATACAGGCCCGAGCCCGAGCGGTTTTGCGGATTGCGGATAGTCCGGCTGCTGTACTTTCGTAATCGTGGCATCGCGATTGGGCTCTGCGCAGGCTCGAGCGGCCACCGGGACGGCGAAGAAGCCGCAAATCGCCATAAGCGTGCACAGCGCTACCGTATGGCGGCGTAAACTCAAAGCAATCATATGCGCTCCCTGCCCGTTCAGTTTGGATCGAGGTGCAAGGATTCAAAACGTGGAGGTTGAACGCCTCGTTTACCAGCGGGATGGAGCTCCCGTCTAACCGCCGAACGACGGCTGATGGCTCCTGTCGACATAATCGCAGACAGGAGTTTTTTCTTTTGCACCAATTCATCGATAGCAACAATATGTGGATGGTGGCCGGGGCGTGGATGCTGCTCGCGGCCATCAGCGCTTTCGTCGCCATCCGGATCAAGATGCCGGCGGCGCTCGTAGAGATTATCGTGGGCATGCTTGCGGGAAACCTCATTGCGATGCGGACGAATGCCTGGATCGACTTCGTTGCAGGCTTCGGAAGCATTCTACTCACGTTTCTCGCAGGGGCGGAGATCGATCCGGTCGTGCTGAGGCGGCAGCTGCTCCCCTCCACGGTGCTTGGCGGGGCTTCCTTTGGCGCCCCGTTTCTGGCGACGATGGCCTTTGCATATCTTTTCGGGCATTGGAGCGTGGACGCCTCAAAAATCGCCGGCATCGCAATGTCGACCACCTCCGTGGCCGTCGTATACGCCGTCATGATTGAATCGGGACTCGCGGGCAAAGAGTTTGGCCAGATCATCCTCGCCGCGTGCTTCTTCACCGATCTCGGCACGGTCGTCGCCCTCGGGATGCTCTTTGCGAACTACAATCTATGGCTGGTTGCGCTGATTGCCTCGATCGTTGCCGCCATGGTGCTCGTTCCAAAGATGCTGCCGGCGCTCATCGATCGCACGCGGCGATACGTCAGCGAACCCGCGCTGCGCGTCCTTTTTGCCATTATCTTCCTGCTTGCCGCCGTGGCCACGTATGCGAAGAGCGAAGGCGTCTTGCCGGCGTACTTCCTCGGTCTCGCGTGCGCGGGTATGATGATCACTTACCCGGACGTCAAGCGCCGCCTCCAAACGATGACGATGACGCTGCTTGCGCCGTTTTACTTTCTCAAGGCGGGAACGTACATCGAGTTCGGGGCGGCTCTGGCTAATGCGGCTCTGATTGCCACGCTGTTCTTCGTGAAAGTGATCGCCAAGATCGTCGCAGTATTTCCCCTCGCACGCTATGCCTTCAAGTATCCGAGCTCGAATGCGAACTACCTAACGCTGATGATGGCGACCGGCTTGACTTTCGGCACGATTTCGAGCCTCTACGGACTGACGCACCATTACATCGACCAGGCGCAGTATACCGCGCTGGTAACCGTCGTTATTTTGACCGCAGTCGTTCCTACGGCGATCGCGCAAGCTCTCTTCAAGCCGCTCGAAGAACCCGAAGAGATGGAGTCTGAAGTGCCCTAAAGTAGCCCGCAAGGCATGGCGTGCGGTCGGCCGAAGGGGGCCGTATGGAATTACGATATGGCGATCGAGTGCTCATCACAAGCCTCGGGATCGAGGGACAGGTCATCGAAGTGGATACCCGGAGCATCGTCGTCCGCTACGAGAAAGCCGACGGCGAGCTGATCGAACACCGCTTCGCGCCCGAGGACTTGGAATATCGCCCGAAGCCGCACTTGCAGTAATCGTCTCGAGCGGGGCAGTTGCGGAGCGTTCCGCCGCCGAACAGGTAGCGCAGAATCGGAGGTAGAGAAAGGTGAAAACTATTGGGTTGCTCTTAGCAGCACTCGTCGGACTTAGTGGACAAGCCCCGGCGCCGGCGTCGGTGCGCCATCTCGTCTATGAGTTCGGGTACAACACCAAAGTCGCAAGTTCGGGACAGGGGACTGGGACGACGACCATCGATATTTCCGGCCCGGTCGCGGATGGCGGAGTCATGGTGAGCGGAACCGATTCCTGGTGGAACACGGTGCGGCCGAGGGCCACCAATACCTGCGAGGTGTACCCGAACGGCAACGTCACCTGCTCCCAGACTCCTTACGCTCTTTCACCGATACAACTCACGCTCTTTCCGCTGTTGGCACGCAACTTTTTCAAAGGTTTGTCGGCGAACGGGAAAGCGAGTTGGCAGCGCAGCTACAGCGTAAAGGCGGCAATAGTGCCGGGGGCCTCAGGGTTCGCGGGCCAGCCTTACACGTGGACCTGCAATTACAGTTTGCATGGGCAAGGTCCGATCGCCAATGGCGGCCCACTGGTCCTGGTCACGGCGCAGGGCACGCTCGATCAACAGAGTGGACGCTATCTCAAGGCGACCTCCAAGCAACGCATCGTGTGGGACCCGGTTGCAAAGGTTCCGGCGATCGTAAACGACGTGCGTACGCACATTCCGATGAGAAGCGTCTACAGTAACGACTCGATCGAGCTGAAGTTGACGAAGGATTCGAAGTCCAAAACGTAATTTGGCGCGTTAGTACCGGGCGAATCAAGCAACCTGCCGCCATCCAGTAGGCGGCCCAAAGTGCAACTTGACGCGACCTCGGCGCATTAGAGCGATACACCACTGCCAAAGAGGATGCTATGAATTTAACGACCGAAAAACCTCGCAGCGCCAAGGATAAACTCGCCGGCCTGGTCTCGCTCAAGCGCGTCATCGATAAGGCGAAAGCGCACAACGAAGGCCAGTTGGGGGAATACGATTACGACTGTCCGCACGACAAGCCGCTCTTCGAGTTTCTGGGCACGAACGGCGACGAGTTCGCGCGCAAGGTTAAGGAGCTCGTCACCGACGACGCAATCGCCGCTTGGGTTCAGGCGGAGTTTCTCTCCAAGAAGACCCCCGAAGAGATCGCAAAGTTTAACGAAGACCGGATGCACTGGCATCCCGAGCCCGGTTCGCACGCGGCCCACTACTTCGAAGACCTTCGTTCAAAAGTCGCACCGGATCAGCCGAACATCGTGACGTGGTTCGACCTCCTGGATCGCGACGAAGGCCGTCCCGTCGCGACCCCGACGAGCCTGAACTAGCGCCATCCTTCGTCCTTCGACAAGCTCAGGATGACATGAGCGCGCTCATGAAGCGTTTTCGCGCAAGTGACGGCGCCGAGCTTGCCTATCTCGAACAAGGGTCGGGCGCTTTCCGGCTCTTGTTCGTTCACGGCTGGCAAGCCGATCACAGCGTCTGGGACGACGTCATCTCCGCGCTTAGCCCAGGCATTCAGAGCGTGGCGGTGGATTTGCGCGGCGGCGGCTCGTCGAACGGCGCCCGCGGGCCGCGCAATCTCGAGCGATTTGCGGCCGATCTGCGCGAGCTCGTCGACGCGCTGGGTATCGCTCCGGTCGTCATCGTCGCTCATTCGATGGGAGCGACCGTCGCTCTGCGTTTGGCCGTTGATGCCCCCCAGATGGTTAGCGGATTGATACTCATCGCGCCGGTACCAGCGAGCGGCGCCGGCTTTTCACCCAAAGGCGCGGACTTCTTGCGCGCGACTGCCGGCAATCCAGCCGCGGCGCGCAAATGGCTATCGGCCATGTTCGCAGGTGAGCCGGATGCGACGGTTCTCGATCGCGTCTGCGGCGCGGCTGCAAAGACGCCGCGGGATGCCGCACTGGAAGGTTTTGAATCGTGGGCGCATGCGGATTTCGCAGAAGCCACGCGAACGATTTCCGCGCCGGCCGTCGTCGTCGCGCCGGAGCGCGACAACCCCGAGATGTACCAACGCAAAGTCGCGGCACTGCTCCCCAATGCGCGCTTCGTTCTGCTTCCCGATTGCGGGCATTACGCGATTCTAGAGCGCCCCCGCGAGATCGCCGCGATAATCGCCGACATGCAAGAGAGAATGATGGGTCCCGCATGAGCGATCTGGCTGCGCGCGCTTGCGTGCCGTGCCGCGGCGGCGTCCCGCCATTGACCGACGACCAAAGCGCGCCGCTACTCGGACAAATTGCCGCCGAGTGGTGCGTCGTGGAGCGACCCGACCCCAAGTATGGGAGGGTAAAGATTCTCCGACGCGCCTATCGCTTTGACGATTTTGCACAAGCGCTGCGTGCGGCCGTCCTCGTCGGCGAGATGGCCGAGGAGCAGCAGCATCATCCCAATCTGCACGTGTCCTGGGGTCGTCTCGACGTTGAAATCTGGACGCATAAGATCGGCGGGTTAACCGAGAGCGACTTTATCTTTGCCGCAAAATGCGACGCGCTCGTTACGCCTGCAAGAGATCGATAGCTATTTTCAGGTCGAGGGGCAGCGGCAGCGCGCCCTCGGCGATGCAGGCAAGATTGCCGGCCCACTCGGGCCGGCTCTTCATTTCCTCTGGCGGCATTACTGCGAACCGCGGCTTTTCGAGCTCCTTCGCAAAGCGCATCGTATGCATCGCCCCGCCACCGATCTCAGAACAGATCAGCACGATCGCCCGCGCATGTTCGGCCTGAAGGCGGTCGCGCTCGATCGTCGACTCCAGCGAAGCCGCAGTACCCGCAGGAAGAAGCGCCGCGACTGCTCCACCTCCAGCGACGATCGCGCGCTCGAGGTCGGCGTGTTCGGGCGGGTCGGTTGCGCCAAATCCGTATCCCACGAAGGCAACGGTCGGTATGCCGGCATTCAACGCGCCGCGATGCGCCGCAGCGTCAATGCCCGGAGCGAGCCCGCTAACGATCGGCTCGCCGAGCTTGCGCGCGAGGCCGTAGGCAAACGCTTCCGCTTCCGGCGGCGGCGTCCGGCTGCCAACGATCGCGATGCCCGGCACCGGTAGGCTTCCCCGAACGTACAACGTCAGCGGGCCATTTGATCAGTAGCGAAGTCGTTCCCAATAACGCCCGGCGTCCCGGCGGCTTTGCCCACAAAGGCCACCTGCCCATAAAGTCGGGCACTTGCCCATAAAAGGGCAGCGCCACAACTTAGCTACAGTTCTTTTGTGCCGCCGTCAGCGTGAATGTTCCGCCGCCAGAAACCTGTGCATCTTGGCTCCCATTGGTGTATTTGCCGGAGCCCTGCTTCGCGCTGATGGTACCCTGGAAGCTTAGGTAGACAGCGGGTGAGGGGAGCCAAATGGCGGCTGCGAACAAATTTTTCCCCGAAGCGAGATATGTCCCGGTAAAGCTTACGCTGCCGCTGCTCGACCAACTGCCGTCAGGCTTGAAGCGAAAGCAGAGCGACGACCCGGGAAGGCCATTCCCTACTACTGTGGTGATTTTAGCGAGATAGTACCCATTAAGCGACTGCTGTTGAGGGTGCGCTGCGGATTGAACCGCCGCGCTTGACTCACCCGACAGCGGCTGCTGTGATCCGCCGCAACCGACAAGCAAACCAACGGCCACGACCCCAAAAGCGCGACGAAAATCAAACATTCGATGCCCCTTTCGACCAAGTAACGGTTCAACAGGGACCAGGCGTTCCCCAGGGGAGTTAACGTGCGTGTCTCGTCCCGGCAGGAAAGTTAGGCTTGCCTAAGTATCTTGTGAGGCATGCTTAAATGGTTGGCAGCCCTCTGGGCCTCGGTACTCATGGGCACCCCGACGGCGGCCGGCGCCATTCCGCTCTTTGCTCATCAGTACGGCGTGACGTGCGAAAAGTGCCACTCGGTGATCCCCCACCTCAACCAGTTCGGCGCGGCGTTCTTAGCCTACGGCGAACGCTTTCCCGGCGTCTCGTCGGGCCCGGCATTTCCGCTCTCCGTGAAGACGAATCTCGTCGACTCCAGCGAGTATCAGGGCGACGGGCCAAACGGCGCGGGACTGCCGAAAGCGATCGTCGACGAGGTCGAAGCGTTTACGACGGCGACGATTGGATCGCGCGCGAACTTCTTCGTCGAGCAATACGTGGTCGACGGCGGCGAGCCGGGGCTTTTGCGGGACGCGTGGATCAGTGACCGCGTCAATCCGTGGGAGTCGCGCATTCCAATCTATCTGCAGGGCGGCCAGTTCACGCTCCCGCTGCCGGTCGATCCCGAAACCTTTCGCGACTCGTACCAAAACTACACGCCCTACGTGCAAACCGTCGGCACGAATCCGTTTGATTTTTTCGATCCGAAGCTAGGCGCGCGGCTGGGCATCGGCGACCCGCTCCGCGGCCTGAATCTCCAGCTTTTCGCCGGGCCCGGATACGACCGTGAGAGCGACCTCGCAGCGACCGGCGTCGATACCGAAACCTACCTGCAGGATGCGATGGGAGCGTTCACCCTGAGCGCCTTTCGGTATGACGGATTGCGGCCGACCACCCTCGGGCCGTTCGACCGTTTCGAACGCAGCGGCTTCGGCTTCACGTATGGCCAATGGACGCGCTTCTCGAGCGAGACCGTTCTCATCGACGGCGCCGACTCTGACTGCGTGGCTCCGCATCTCGGCGCGTGCACGTCGAGCGGGGGATTCGAACAACTTCGGTACGCCTTCAACCGACAGCTTTTCGTCGAGGCGCGCTACGAGGGTACCGCCGATTCGAGCGGCGGCTTTCAACGCGACGGCGTGCTCCTGGGCGGTTACGGACCGACCGAAAACACGCGCCTCACGGTCGAGGACGTCATTTCGCACCAGCCTCAAACGAATAACACGATGAATGCGCAGTTCAGCATTGCGTACTGAGCGCATCGCGGCGTCGGCTCGCCTCGCTCTCGCGTGCGCGCTCCTGGCCGCGGCGCCCAGCCCACGCGCCATCGACATCGCTAAGTCGAGCGCGCAGTTTAGCGTAGCGCACATTTGGGTCGAACGCGTTACCGGAACCGTTCCAATCCTAAGCGGGAGCGTGACGTTGCTTCCTGGATCCCTGATTCCACGCGGCGCCAACGCCGTACTCGACGCGACGCGCATCGCAACCGGTGAGCCGGACCGCGATCGGTCGCTCGCATCCCCCGACTTCTTTGACGCGGCGCAGTTTCCCCGATGGACCTTCGCGAGTACACGGATCGTTCCAAAGGGTCCGGCCTCGTTCGAGATGGACGGCGACCTCACGATACACGGCGTCACGCAGCCCGAGCGACTTGACGTTACGGTAACCGGCGATCCGCTGCATCCCGAGTATCGCGCAAAGGCGCAGATCGACCGTCATGCGTTTGGAATGCTGCGAACGCGGCTGGATCCCACGATCGGGAGCATCGTCGACATCACGCTCGATATCCTTTTGGAATGAGCGTTTACGCTCGAAGCCGCTCCCATTTTTGAACGAAGCGTAGAGCGAAGCGTTCCTGATGCGACAACGCGTTTGGCCGACGCTTCGCTTCGGCGCGCCCGACCGCTGACGGGAGCCGGTGCTGCGCGATGTAGGTTTCGAGTACCGCGGGGTGCACGTAAGCCTTACGACATATCGCGGGCGTATTGCCAAGACGAGCGGCAACCCGCTCGAGCGCCACGGCGATGTTTCTCTTCGCTTCGACCAACTCGGCCGCGGGTTCGGCCAGCGCGCCGATGCATTCCACGGTTCCGATCCACGTCCGGAAATCCTTAGCGGAGAAATCGCCTCCGGCGATCTCGCGAAGGTACTCGTTCACGTCCTCCGAGTTAACGCTGTTAGCGGTTCCCGCCTCGTCAAGGTACGTGAAGAGTTCCTCGCCGGGAAGGTCCCGGCAGCGTTTGATAATGCGGGCCAGCCGCGCATCATCCAGTAGAATTCGGTGCTCCTTTCCGGTCTTACCACGGAAACGAAGCCGGACCCGCGAGCCATCGAGCCGCACGTGCCGCGTACGCAGGGTCGTTAAGCCAAAAGAGCCGTTGGCGGTCGCGTACTCTTCGTTGCCGACGCGAACGCCCGTCGCGTCCAACAACGAAACGAGGGCGGCGAGCACCTTGCGGCGAGAAAGCCCGTTTCCGCCAAGGTCTCTCGCGACGGCCTTTCGGATTGCGGGAAGAGCGCATCCGAAGGCAACGAGCCGGTGATACTTCGCCTCGTCCCGCGCCTCCCGGAAGCGTTTGTGATAGCGATACTGTTTGCGGCCGCGAGCATCGCGCCCGGTCGCCTGAAGATGGCCGTTGGCGATCGGCGAGATCCATACATCGGTATAGGCGGGCGGCACGGCGAGCGCGCGAATCCGGAGTAGCACCGCTTCGTCACGCACCGGCTTTCCAGCGGGATCGAAGTATGCGAAGTGCCGGCCTCGCTTGCGGCGAGTGATTCCCGGGCCGCGAGCGTCGAGATATCTTAGCCCGGCTTCGCGGGCGGCGGCCTGCGGATCAAGGGTTTCCGCGAGCACTCGGCACTCCGACGTTGAGGACGGCAGTGGCTCGTACGATGGCATCCAGCGCTCGGGTAAGCGCTCTCGTTATGGTATCGGGATTGCCGCTCGCGTACGCGATCTCGGGAAAGCTCGTGAAGACGCGATCGATCGTGTGGTAGTAGGAATTCTGCAGCAGACCGTCGCTTGCGAAGAAGGCGTCGCGCGATGCCTGTTCGCGCGCGGCCAGCGCTCGCATTGCCGTCGCATCGCTTTGGGCCTCTGCGCGCTGCATCGCGACGTCGGTTGCATGCGCCGCGGCTCGGTATGCTTCGAGCGGCGGGCGCAGCTCGCTAAGCGCCATCGCGCCGTTGCTGCGCGTCAACGCTGCCACTTGCAACGGCGTGAGATCCTTGAGCAACTGCGCGGGAATCTCTTCGATTCGCAGCGGTTCGACCGTTGCATTGGCCGCCCGCATCGCCTGAATGCCGGTGACCTGGGCCGTGATGACGGCCTGCTTGAGGCCGGGATCGTACGTGCGCAATCCGTCGAGGTTATCCTCGGCAGTGTGATGGGCACCAAACGAACCATAATAGCCGTTGCTCGTGCTCGGAACGCCGAGCATGTACGCGAAGTTTTGATGGTCGGATCCGCCGACGATCGGGTTGAGCAACGGATCGACGCGCTGATCGCGCATGCCTAACGTGCCTTTGCCTTCAACCGCCGGAACGACGTCGCAGATCTGTTTCATGAAGGCGAAGAGGCCGGGCGAGGCGCTGACGACAAACGGGTCGCCGGTCGTGAGCTGATCGGTATTAATATATTGAAAGACGCTGGTTCGTAGCTGCGGCCCGCTCTCGTAAATGTAGGCCGCCGATCCGTAGAGCCCGAGTTCGTGACCGTCCCACGACGCAAACTCGATCGTGCGCTTCGGCCGCCAGCCTTGCGCCGAGAGCGCGCGAAAGGCGTCGGCGTCTTGCAGCAGCACGGTCGTACCGCTTCCGGGATCGATGGCCCCGAAGGTCATCGCATCGCGGTGGCTGCCGATCATCACGATAGAGCCGGGCTCCTGGCTGCCTTTCATGTCGCCGAAGACGAGCCAAATGGTCTTGACTTTGCGTTCGAACTTCGTGTGTACGCCGACGACCTCGTTGCCGCCGAAATGCTGGACGAACTCGAACATCGGATGCCACGATTGCGGGACGACTTGACCGGTCAATCCGGCCAGAAGTGTCCGAGCGGTGCTTTGCGTGATGCTCAGCTCCGGAATAGTGGCGTGTGGAATGTCGTTCCAGCTCTTGTGCGGTGCTCCGACGACGGGTGCCTTGCCGGCGATCGTGGGATCGCCCGGGGGAAACATCATGAAGCCGCGCGGCGACATTCCTCCCATGCGCTCGGCCATATTCGGGTTCTTGAAGTTGCCGTTGGGCCACATCGCACCGCCGCCATATCCTGTCGTTCCCGGCTCCATGAACTCGAGGATCGCGGCGGCTCCACGTTTGCGCAGCTCGTTATACGCGATATAGCTCGGATCGAGAGCACGAATGCCGCCGCTCCCCGGAGCGCTCAAGCGCACGAGAACGACCGCGCCCTGCAAGCTCACGTGCCGCGCGTCGATCTCGGCGAGATCGTCCTTCGACGCCGTGTTAACGTAGACGACCGGACCGGTGACCGTCCCGTCGCCCGATTCTTCGAGAAACGGCTGTCCGGCCATCACTTCCCACTTAGTACGGTGTCCGGGCGTACCTTCCAATAAATCGAAGTCGACGCGCCGCGGCGACAGCATCGTCAAACTCTGCTCGAGCGGACCCGTGAACTCGACTTGATACTCTTTGATGCGCGTGACGAAGCCGTCGCGCTCCAATCGTTCTTTGACGTACACCGCCGTCGCGTAATCGGCAGCCGACCCCGCGCGATGCGGGACCCACGAGAGATGGCGTTCGATATCCATCGCATTCGCGCTGCTCGGCGCGCGCATCATCGTTTTCTCGGCATTCAACTCCGCGGTCACGTCCGGTCCGGCAGCCCACCCGACTAGGGCGGTATCGGAGGTTACGGTCGAAGGAAGCGCCCCGGCCTGCGGCGAGGTTTGCGCGCCGGCAGGCCCGACGACGTTTCCCGCCTCCCATGCGAGAAGAGCGACGAACGGAAGGATGCGGCGAAAAGCCATGGGGCGCGACAATTCCCCGTCGCACCCGCGAGGCCCTACGATGGACGTAGCATGCGAGCTGGGAGAGTTTCGCGTTAAATCCTTGAAGATTGCACCATGACACGGACGTTACCGATCGCGCTCCTTGCCGCGTCGCTCTTTGTTTTGGTAGGGGGACGCGCCTCGGCCGCGCAGTCCTACGCCGAGTTCGTCGCGGGAGCGCATGCCAATCGCGGCCTCTTCACGATCTGGCAGAAGGACGGCGGAACGTATCTCGAGTTAGCGCCGGATCAGTTGAATGCGGATTTCCTCGAGACGATCGTCCCCGGGAACGGGATCGGACAGAACCCAGTCTGGTGGGGCGACACCGATTACCTTCCCACGCAGATCCTTCGCTTCGAGCGACGCGGCGACAGCGTGGTCATGGTGTGGCGCAACTGGTATGCCTACGCCGGCTCGAGCGAGTCCGCTCAGCTCGCCAACGAAGGCAATTTCCCCGACTCCGTCGTCGGCATCGGCAAGATCGTCGCCCAAAACCCTGCGACCGAAAACGTCGTTTTCGATCTTTCGTCGCTCCTTGGCGACAATATCGACCTGCGCAACGTCATTAACGGCGGGATCCCGCCCGCCAAAACCTATCGACTCGATCCGGCGCTCTCTTATTTCGATGCCGTCAAGGCGTTTCCCCAGAACGTTGTGATTACGGTGGGCCAGACCTGGGCAACCGATGCCGCACACGTGATCGACACCGCACCCGATGCTCGCCGCATTCTGATGCGCGTTGTCTACAACTTCATACAGATGCCTCGTGACGATTACCGCCCGCGTCTGATGGACGATCGCGTTGGTCTCTACGACGATATCTACATCGACTTCTCCAACGATACTCGAGCGCGACGCCAGCTGCCCTACATCGTGCGATGGAATTTCGATCCGGCCGATCCCAGCGGCCCGTCGTCGGCGCGGCATCCTATGGTCATCTACCTAAGTAACACGATTCCACCGGCATACCGAGGAGCGATCCGAGATGCTTGTCTCGAGTGGAACAAAGCGTTTGAAAAGATCGGCATTCTCGGCGCAATAATCGTACGCGATCAGCCGAGCGATCCCAGTTGGGATCCCGACGACGTCCGTTACAGTGTGATTCGCTGGCTCAATGAAGCCAGGCCGAGCTTCGGCGCAGATTCGCAGACGCTGTTCAATCCGCTCACCGGCGAGGAGATCCGCACCGGCGTCCTGGTTTCCGCGGTCGTCGGGAGCGGACCGCGGCTCGCATGGCAATACCTCGTCGATCCGGTGCGGTACGACCGCACGACCGACCCGATGCCGGCCGCGTTTCTCCACGACTCCCTCTTCGCGACGATCGTGCACGAGATGGGCCATAATCTCGGCATGCAGCACAATTTCATCGGGCACGAGGCGTACACGGCGGGCGAGCTGCAGAGCACGGCGTTCACGCGCGAGCATGGCATTACGTCGAGCGTCATGGAATATGCGCCGTTGAACCTCTGGCCGCAGCCGTACAAACAAGGCGAGTTCTTTCAAACGACGCTCGGCCCGTACGACTATTATGCCATTAAGTTCGGGTACGCAAGCATTCCGGGCGCGCGGACTCCGGAGCAAGAGGTTCCGACGTTGCGGCGCTGGGCCTCCGCGTGGTCGAACCCCTGGACGCGTTATGCTTCCGACGAGGACGTCGATTATGCAACGGGACACGCCGCCGATCCTCGGGTCGAGCAAGGTATGCTGACCGACGATCCACTCTCGTGGTGCGACGTTCAGATGAAGATGTATCGCAACCAGATTGCGTCGCTCAATAGGTACTGGCCCGCCAGCGGGAATGCATACGAGCAAGAGCGCGACGTTCTTACGCTCATGTTGCGACGTTACGACGTATGCGCGACTGCCGCCGCCCACTATCTCGGCGGCCAGTATCTTTCCTGGGCGCACGCCGGCGATCCCGACGCTCAATTACCGATCGTGCCGGTAAGTCTGGGGACCGAGCGCCGCGCGATGGCAGTTCTAGACGCAGCGCTCTTTAGTCCCGACGCCTTGCGCGTTCCCGCTGCGGTGTTGAATCGGCTGAGGTACTCGGAGTGGTCGGGTTACGGATATACCGGCTGGGAAGGCTACGGAAATCTACCGACGTGGGCCTACAACCCGCCGGCCCGTCACGACTTTCCGCTCGTCGAGCAGATTAACGCGGCCCAGCTCGCGGCGGTCGATTATCTGTTTAAACCGCTCGTACTGCAGCGCATCGACGAAAACCCCGCCGAGTCGGCGCGAGCGACGATGACGATTGCGGATCTTTTCGACTGGCTGCACGCCGGCATCTTTGGCGATCTGCACGATGCCACGATTCCGCTCGTCTCGCGCAATTTGCAAAGCGAATACGTCGGACTGCTGGCGATCCTCGTGATGGCGCCTCCCAAAGGCACGCCGCCAGACGCGCAAGCCCTCGCTGCAGCCGAACTCTTGCGGATCGCTCGGGACGCCGCGACCTCAATGCGAAGCAACCACGATTCGGTGACCCGTGCGCATCTGGCCGCACTCGTGCACGCGGCCAAATATCCCAAGGCGCCGCCAACGAGGGAGGACATTTAATTGAAGTTTGTAGCGCCGCTTTCCTTATTCCAGCGTTCGTTGCAGCCGGCGCGGGAACGCAACCGGATCCGTCCCTACTCGCCCGCGTCGATTCCAGCGTCCAAGCCATCGTAGCGTCCGCACACGTTCCCAGTATCTCGATTGCGATCGCGCGCGATGGGACCCTCGTTTACAGCCGCGCGTACGGCTACGCGAACCTCGCACGGCACACGCCCGCGACCGAGCAAACGCATTACGAGATAGGTTCCATCACCAAGCAGTTCACGGCCACGGCAATCCTGCAACTCAAAGAGGCCGGCAAGCTCTCGCTGAGCGACACCCTCGCGCGCTGGATCCCCGAGTACCGCCGCGCGGCCCGCGTGACGATTCGGGAGCTACTGCAGCAAACGACCGGTATTCCAGAATACACCGACAGCAAAGGCTTCGACACGATGGCCGGCACGCGCACGCCGTCGTTCGCCGCGATCCTCGCACTGGTCCGCAGCAAACCGCTGAAGTTCCGGCCAGGAAGCCGCTTTGCGTACAGCAACACGAACTACATTCTGCTCGGGGAGATCCTCGAACGCGCGTCGGGCATTTCGTGGGAAACCTACGTGCGCACGCACCTCTTTGTGGCCGCCGGCATGACGCACAGCGGCTTTATCGACGACGAAGCGCACCTGCAACCGATGGCGAGCGGCTACGTCGCCGGCAAGAATGGCGTGAAACTGGCACCGCCGTTGCGCTCGGGATGGGCTTGGTCGGCCGGCGCCATCGTTTCGACGACCGGCGACATGCTCGAGTGGGATTCCGCGCTCTTACGCGGCAGGCTCATCAACCAAACCGATCTCGCGGCGATGCTCGCACCCGGTAAACCTGCGTTTGGCAAGGGCTCCTGGTACGGCTACGGCTGGGTGATCGATACCGCCGACGGCCACAAGCGCATTTGGCACAACGGCGGAACGTTTGGGTTCAACGCAGCGAACCTGCTCTTCCCCCGAGACGGCCTCGCGATCGTGGTGCTGCAAAACGCCGACACGATTGCAGCCGCCGAATCCACAGGCACGCGGATCTTCGAAGCCTTCGAACCTTCCGCGGCGCAAGCGGCCGACGCCTCAGCCTCTGGTGAAGATCCCGCGATCACCGAGCGCGTGCGCGACCTGCTCGCCCAGCTCGAAAGTGGAACGGTCGACCGAACGCAGCTTAACGCGACCATGAACAAACGCCTCACGCCGCAACTTCTCAAAGCAGCAGCAACGGAGTTGGCGGTCCTGGGAGTGCCGCAACGGCTGGTTTTCGTGGGAAAAGCAACGATTGGCAGCGGAACCCTCTACACGTATCGCGCAGTCTTTTCCGCCGCAACGTTCAACGTGAAAATCGGCGTCGATCGGTTCGGCAAGGTCATCGGCTTCGTCCTCTTACCCTAACCTCTTTACTCGGACGAGCTCGTCGGATTCTACGCAAGTTCGTGCGATTGTGGTTGAACTCCGGCAGGCGGCTAACGTATGCTACGCGCATGAAAGTTTGGCTTCTTTGTGATACGTTCTGTGTCGCAGTATGCTTGCCGTCGAGCGGCTTCGTCTTTGCGCGGGACGGTTCGCTGCAAAGAGGAAAGATGATTCTCAACGGTACGGATTATGTGGATGGCCGGCCACGGCGCAATCGCGGTGTTTGGACCCGTCGTGGGGACGAGGTGAAAGAGCTCTGGACGGTTTCACTCGATGGCGGTCGCACTTGGAAGACGCGATTTGACGGCTGGTTTCATCGTGCTCGAATTCGCTGATCCCATCGAAGGCCCGGAACGCATCTTTGTCGGGAAGCTCGATTCGCCAATTGGGAGTGTCGTCTATCTGACCGATGGCGAAGCGTTACGTGCCGTCGAGTTCGCGGATACACCAGATCGCTTGCTCAGCGCGTTCTTGCGAGGCATGGGGCCGATTCCGGTCGACACTCGAAGCGATCCGCTGGGCGTGGGTGCCGCGATCCGTGCGTACTTTGGCGGCGACATACGCGCGATCGAAGGCCTGCCGGCCATTCCGGCAGGCACGCGCTTCCAAAAGCGAGTGTGGAGCTTGTTGCGTAAAATTCCCGCTGGACGAACGGTTACGTACGGTGCCATTGCGAGCCAATTGGGTACGCCGTCAGCTGCTCGTGCCGTGGGCGCCGCCAACGGTGCGAATCCCGTACCAATAGTAATTCCGTGCCATCGCGTCATCGGAGCGAATGGCACGCTTACGGGTTATGGTTCGGGAGTTTTCAGGAAGGAATGGCTACTGACACACGAGGGTGCACGGTTACCTCTGCTCGATTGAACCCGTGACAGGAGTCAGCCTGCCGATGGACTTGGCGTAGGCGTGGATCCGGCTTGGCCGTTCGGCGACGCCGTCGGTGCCGGCGTTGCCGGAGGGGGAGTGCCTTGGGCAGGTGTTGCCGGAGGCGGAGTTCCTTTGGGTTGCGTCGCGGGGCAGGGATCGATGATATTCGGAGATACGGTGGTCGGTGCGACGACGGTCGGCGTAACGACGGTAGGCGTAACGACTGTGGGCGCAACGACGGTGGGCGCAACGACGGTGGGCGCAACGACGGTCGGCGTGACGACGTTCGGCGTGATGACGGTCGGCGTAACGACGTTCGGCGTGACGACGGTCGGCGCAACGCACGTCACGACCTGCGCGAGCCATTGGTCCAACGGCTCCAGCGGCGCCGGATCTCTCACCGTGCCCAACGCGAAAACGCCGGCGACGCATAGCGTAACTTTAATGCCTAGTCGCTGCACTCGAATATCCTCCGTTTCCATCCTACCATGCGCTCGAAAGGGACGAAAGCATCGAACGCGCGTTCCCGAATCTGGCAGTAAAGGAAACGGGATGGCCGGGCCGGCCATCCCGTTTGTGTTTAGGAGTCTAGGCGAAAGCCTCTACGGCTTGACTACGAGGAGTCCCGTAGGCAGCTCGACGCCATTGGTTAAGGTTGCGTAGGGCGTGTACGAGCCCGGTGCGTAGGCGTAGACGGCATCCGCGCTAACATCCGATTCGACGACCTCGCCCTTCGGCTTGCCCTTCTCTTGGAGGCTGACCGCGTAGGGATCGCCATGTCCCGAGAACGTCTCGATCGGGCTCGTCGACCCGCCCAACTGGTAGACGTTAGTTATATTATCTTCGCCGCCACTCTCCCAGAGAATACCGGTCTTTTGGTCGATTGCAAGGCCGATCGGCTCGCCAAGGCCCTGTAGGTTCAGGTTCGTAACGCTCGACCCGCCGGCCGGAAGTTCGAAAACCGCATCGGCACCAAAGTCGGCGATGTAGAGATTGCCGCTCTTGTCGAGCGCAAGTCCGAACGGATCTTCCATCCCGCCTCCAGTAATCGTTTTCGACGGCGTGGTCGTCCCCTTGGCATACTCCGTAATCGCGGCCGGATAGTTGCTGACGTAGAGCGTGCCGTGACTGTCGACAGCAGCGCCGAGCGGGTTACTAATCCCATCCGTGATTTTGGTTTTTAACGTCGTCGAGCCTTTCGCGTACTCCTCGACGTCATTGCCGCCGCAGTTATCGACCACGTAGAGCGTGCTTCCCTTCTTATTCGTTGCCATGCCGTACGGACATCCCGCCGCCACGTGGATCGTAGCGATGGGTGCGGGATTGCTCGCGAGGTCCGCAGTCTGATAGACGTTAACCGCAGCTTCCTCTTGGTCGCCTTCGAAGACCAACGAAGCTTTCGTCGCGTAGTTCGAGTGAATCGAATCGTGCGACAACCCGCGCCGAAGCCCGAACGGAATAAACGGTACTCCACGGTGCACAAAGGCCGACGTACTTTGCGACGAAAGCGAAGGCGACTGCGATGTCATGCCGCCGCCACTGCATCCTGCAATCCCAGAAAGCGCCGCGATCACGAGAGCGCGGCGCAAGCTTACATACATAAGGTGCGCCTCCCGTTTCAGAAGTAGAGTGAGATGCAGCGGGCCTTTCGCTTTCCGGCCTCTTCTCCTACCGGCCGACTGGCGCCGACCCCGGTAGGCGCTGAAGAACACCGCGTGCACATCGTCGGATTTCTTGTGCCAGTGAAGATTACGGATGAGGAAGAGGTGCAAACCCGTAACGTCATCATTGGAACGCGATGATGAATCTTCTCTCGCTCGGCGACGAGGAGCGCACGATGCGGTAGAATCCCGACGCTCGGGGCCGTCCGCTAAGACAGCCTAGGATTCAAGGCATCCGATCTTGCGAGAGGTCGGTTGCTTACGCCCTTGCGGTCGCAGTCCGCGCGACGTGCCGCGGAGCGTGCGGCGTTCTCAAGAATTTCTCAAGGAAGCATAAAAAGCGAGTGCGAACTAGCCTGCTTTAACGACGGGCGAAGGCCCAAGACCGTGCGCTCTTTTGAAAACTTCAGGAGGTACGCTATGGTACGGAGATCACTCCGGCATCTCGTTACGGCATTGATTCTGCTCGCTGCATTCGTTTGCCAGGAAACATGGGCACTGGCCGGCGTTACGGGCGGTCTCACGGGAAGCGTCACCGATGCCGACACGTCTGCTCCCGTTGCGGGGGCGCAAGTGACCGCGACGAGCCCCTCGCAGTCCGCCACGGCTACGACGGACGCCGCCGGGCATTTCGGTTTTCTGACGCTCGGGCCCGACACTTACACGATAAGCGTCTCGAAGAACGGTTATCAACCGGTGAGTATTCCCGGGCAAGTCGTTCTCGCCGACACCGTTCAGACCGTGCAGGTGCGCGCGTTCAAGACTCTCAGGACGATCGCGCGCGTTACCTCAACCGCGGGTAGCGCGCTAGTCAAGTCTGGTACGACGGCTGACGTTTATTCGATCAACGCCTCGACGCAGGCCTCGACCGCGGCGCTCGGCGGCGGCGGACTCATCAACCAGGCCTATTCCGCTATTTCAACGGTGCCCGGCGCCTATGTCATTCCAAACCAGACCGGCTACTATGCTACGATCAATATCCGCGGCGGCGACTACGACCAGGTAGGCTACGAGTTCGACGGCGTGCCGGTCAACCGTTCGTTCGATAATTATGCGTCGAGCTCGGCCTCGTCGCTGGGCAACGCGGAAGTCCAAGTCTATACCGGCGCCAATCCCGCAAACTCAGAAGGCCAAGGCCTCTCGGGCTTCGTCAATCAGGTCATTAAGACCGGAACCTTTCCCGGCTATGCGACGGGTTCGCTCGGAGTCGGAACGCCCTCGTTCTACCACCGAGCGGCAATCGAAATCGGCGGCTCGACGCCCGACCGGCTCTTCTCCTATTACGTCGGCATCGCCGGGCTGAATCAATCTTTTAACTACATCAACAACAATAACGGGTCGGAGTACGACAACTGGCTAGGTCCGGTGATCGGAATCGTCGGCAATCCTATCGGCGCCACGGGTAAGAATCTCAACCCGTATAGCCAAGGGTTTGCGCCCGGATGGTCGCTATTTTACGGCGGCCTGGGGAATACGTATTTTCCGCTCGGACCAGCCGGTAACTACCCAAACAACGACGCGTCGATCGGGACGGCCTCGATCTTCGGCCGCGACACGGTCATCAACTTCCACATCGGCATCCCGCACCATAACGACGCGGGCCGCGACGACATCCAGCTGCTCTACGACGACGAGGCTCTAAAAAACCAGTTCTATATCTCTGCCAACGACATCGCCTCGCCGTTTTGCACCGGGGCCGCCGCTGCCAACGGGGCGGCGTGCATGTACGCGATCAACGGTGAAACGCTCTCTACCCTCGCCGGACCACAGAACGTTCCATATGGCACGTCTCTGCCGGTAACGTTCGACAACACCTATACGTGGGGCTGCGGCTCGTCCGTCGGTAAAACGTTCAACTCCACTGGGCTCAACAGCCTAGGGAGTTGCGTGAGGCCGTACGGTTTTCCGAACGGCGTGAACGTCGGGTCCCCGACGAATCCATCCGTGATCCCGCCGAATGCTCGCGACCAGTCGTACAACGACACGGCGATCACGAAGATCCAGTACACCAAGAACTTCGGTTCGAGCGCGTTCCTTCGCCTGTATGGGTTCACGTTCTACAGCGACTGGTTCCTCAACGGTCCGTACGACACGAACTTCTGCTATTTCTTCTGTCCGCTCGCACCCGACTACGAGTTGAACACGCACACGCGCGGCCTCAGCCTCGAGTTCCAAGATCAGCTCAATGAGCAGAATCTGCTCACCGTTGCGGGCTCGTTCACGACCGCGCGAATCGTGCGTGACAACAACGGTTTCTATAACCTCGGCAGTGAAGGCAGTTATGCCAACGTCGTAAACGCAGCGGCTCCGTACAGCGGGTACTGCTTCGCCCCGAGCACCAGTGGGTCGACCGCCGTCAACTGTAACAACGACAAGATTCCACTCGGGCCCGGGTATAGCGTGGCGCCCGTAGGCAATTCATGCGCGATCCCCGGTAAGCCGCAACTCGGTAGTGCCTGCAGCTATATGATCTCGGAAAATGGCCTCAACGGAACCTACAGCGGCACCGTCCCGAACTTTTATGGCGCATCCATCACCGACCAGTACCGCCCGACGGACAAGTGGCTATTGAACGTCGGCATTCGGCTCGATAGCTTCGGCTTCGTCGGGCAGAACACGACCACCCCGCCTCTTGGCGGCTCGGCGGCTGCGCGGCAGTTCTGGTTCAACGCCTACAACCTCGATAATTGCGTCAACAACGCAACCGGCGCTCCGTTCGTGCCGACTGGCTTCGTACCGGGCACGGCGTGCCCAACGGGCTCGCACTCGGCCAACGTGGAAAACGTCCCTGCAGACTTCACGTACAACATCTATCAACCTCGCGTCGCCGGAACGTATACGTCGAACCCAAACGACGTGTTTCGATTCTCCTACGGCCGCTATACGGAAGCACCGAACACGGCCTTCGAGCAGTACAATACGCGCCAGGAGGACTTGGCGGATTATATCGGATCGCACTTCCTCCAGTTCGGCCGCAATAGCCCGGGATATCCGATTCTCCCCCCGACGTCCATCAACTACGACCTCTCCTGGGAGCATCGCGTAAAGAATACCGACTGGTCGTTCAAACTCACGCCGTTCCTGCGGCAGACCCAAGATCAGATCCAGCAGTTCTTCCTGATCCCGCAGAACGGCTTCGTATCCGGCTTGAACGTCGGCAGCCAGCGCAGTGAAGGCGTTGAGTTCCAGCTGCAAAAGGGCGACTTCTCGCGCGACGGCCTCTCTGGATTGCTATCGTTCGCCTACACCAACTCCTACGTCCATTATGGACCGATTTCCGCAGGCGCATCGGGATCGACGGTCCTCGCGCCGATCAACAACTCGATCGCTCAGTACAACGCCTATACGAAATACTGCGTGATGCATCCGGGGGCTCCGAACACCATGTGCGGCGGTAGCACGTCGGCAAATGGCGCGGCGAACGCGTGCTACAACAACGTAGGAATGCCCGAAGCTCCACTCCCCGGCGGCGGCTGCAAAGCGGGTGAGATCGCGAACCCCTATTGGAATGCGGCACCGCAAGCGCTCGTCAATACCGGGCAGAACTTCCCAACGTACGACACGTTCCCGGGCTCGCTCGGACTTGCCGCGCAAGGCTTCGGCTCACCGTACGTTGGAACGCTGCTGGTGAATTACAAGCACCAGCGATTCGCAATAACGCCGTCGGTCCAGTTCCAAGGCGGTGGCAAGTATGGCATTCCAATTACCGAGGCCGGAATCGACCCCGCCAGCGGTTGCGGTAAGCCGCTCTTCGGCGACCGCTACAATGCATCAACCTGCCCGGGCGTCGTAGACATTCCGAATCCGTTCACTGGGGTGTTCGATCCGATCGGCGCCTTCACGGAACCCAACGAGCTGATCGCCAACTTGCAGCTCTCCTACGACGTTAGCCCGCGGATTCAGCTCGTCGGGCAGCTCACCAACATCGTGAACTACTGTTGGGGCGGTACGAAGACGCCGTGGACCTTCAACGACGGCAACATCTGCTCTTACTCCAACGTGGAGGGTACGGTCTATCCCGTCGCACCGTACGGGACGCCGGGCGCGATCGTCAATCCGCCGGGTAATCCCGGTTCGCAAATCCAGCCGTTTCGGAAGTTCCCCTATGAGCCGCAGCTGGGGCCTGCGATCATCGATGCGTTGAACGGCTCGTATAAAACGCCGCTCGACTTCTACCTCACGGCAAACCTCAAACTGTAAGCGATAACGCGCTTAGGAATCTCGAGGCCTCCATCGCGCGATGGGGGCCTCGTTATCAACTCAGTACGACGAGGCCATTTTTGGTTGCATTCTTCAACGAAGCGGCCCAATGGCGTCGTGGTGCGCGCTTTGCCTCAATTACTTAATACTGACGGCGCTCACGCTGTAGCTGCTCTCGCCGAACGTGCCGTAAGGCTTATGGTGATTCGGATAGTGCCAGGAGCTGATTCCAGCGACGCTGTGGGTGCAAGACGGGGTTGCGCCGACGACGACTTCGCCTTGGCGGTCGTTTATGGGCGTGTTCTTTTTACCAAGGATGAACGGATCGACGTCGTCCTCGGGACCACAGGGGCCGGCCAAGTAGGTCTCGCCGTGGACTGTCAGCACTGAACCCGCTATTGTAGCCTCCATGATAAGAGTTTTGTGCGACCGCGTTGCAAGAGGTTGAGCGAGCGCGATATATTTTCCGTCCCACATAGTCCCGCCAGGGCCTTCGAGCGAGATCCCCCCGGCCAGCGAAAGCGTCGTTTCAGACTTGGCCCCGGCCAGCAACGCACAAATGCGAATGTATATGCCGTTGTCACCTTGGCCGATGAGGTTTCCCACGTCATCATAGCCCATCGGCCATTGGTACGAGCAGGAAATGTTGCTGTAGGTCTTGCCGTCGCCGCTGTTACCGCCGTCGTAGACCGTTACTTCGCCTGGCGAGAAGTTCGTGATCGCGACGTCGCCTCGTTTGTCAACGGAGCATCCGATCGGGTCGCCACCCGCACTATAGGTGTTGAGGATCGTCGTGCCGCCGTGCGCATATTCTACCGCCGTACCGTCGCCGAAGTTCGTTATATAGACATCGCCTTTAGTATCGACGCAGCCGCCGTAGGGCTCGTGAAACCCCGTAAGGGTTCCAACCTGCGTGCCGCTCGGATAATCGTACACCTCGACGTCATTTGTCGACCAGTTACCGGCGTACACAAGAATTGATTTCTGGCTCGCGTCCTTTAGCATCCATGACGTGCTACGGTGGGCGTGCGTTACCATCGCGGGGATTTCCGGCATCGCGCCCCGCGCGCTGATAGGCGGCTGCGAGCCGCTGCATCCCGCAACCAATGCAACCGCTACGCCTCCACTGAGGGCGTACCAGCCAAGATTAAAGCTTTTCATGCTCCGCGTTCCCGCCGATCCACGTAACTGATCGACGGTTGGGACGTTCGTCGCTTAGACTTCGGTTCCCGCTTCGATTAGCAGGCCGTGGCCCCACGACGCTGCGGTCCGCGAGCCGTGTTAAACGCAAAAGGCAACGAGCCCATCAAGCGGGCCGTTTTGCGATAATTTCAGCGTCGTCGGCTTTAAGGCGATAACGAGAAGATGGTTCCGAAATCACCCCGGCTCGTATAAAACACCGCTCGATTTCTACCTCACGGCAAATCTCAAACTGTAAGCGATAACGCGCTTGGGAATCACGAGGCCTCCGTCACACGACGGGGGCTTCGTTTCGGCAGGTTAGATGACATCGTTAAGTGAATCCAAGAGACAACCATGATCCCGGCAGAACTGAAGCGGTTTGCGCTTTCGGCTTTTCACCGCGGCGGCATCGATCGCATCGGCGTATCGTTGCACTCTCGCGACGCGCTCGTTCTCGTCTACCACGGCATTCTAACCGAGGAAAGAGCCGAACCTTTCCGTTATCATCATACGGTTCTCGAGTTCTCGGCGCATCTCGAATGGCTCGGCCGGCGATATACCCCAGCCAGTTTGTCCGACTTTGCAAGATGGAGACGCGGTGAGTGGAGGCCTCGCAAGCCTATCGTCCTCGTTACCTTCGACGACGGTTATCTCAACAACGCGACCGTAGCTGCGCCGCTTTTACGCCGGGTTGGGTTTCCGGCATTGTTCTTTATTGCAACGGGGTACATCCAAGCACAGCGGGTGCTCTGGCCCGACGAGGTTTTTGCACGTGTTAGGAAGTGGCCTAGAGCAACGCTTCAAGATCCGGCCGGCGTGGCCCAGGCCGTTCCCGATCGACCAGAGGCGCGCGAGGCAATGGCGCTCGCCATCGTCGAGGCCTGCAAGAACTGCAGCGATGCGCGCCGGCGCGAGTTTATGACGTACCTTGCACTGGAAACGAAGGACTGCGACCCGTTGCAGGACCGCGAAGCGCAGGGCTTCATGTCATGGGACGATGTGCGTGGCCTGGCGGATGCGGGCTTCGATATCGGCTCGCATACCGCCTCGCATCCAATTCTCAGCAACCTCTCGCGGGAGCAACTGCGCGACGAACTACGTGAAAGCCGCGCTGAAATCGAAACGCGCACGGGCGCTCGTTGCCGTGCCTTGGCTTACCCCAATGGTCGCACGCGCGATATTAGCGAACTCGTTCTTTCTGAAACCGCGGCGGCGGGATACGAGTTCGCGTTCACCGTTTCTAATCGGTGGTGTCGTCGCGCCAGCGATGCGCTGGCGCTGGACCGCGTCTCGCCGCCGGGCCATAGCAGCCTGCCAACCTTCGCCTTGCACGCGAGCGGCTGGCGACAGTGGCTTGCGCTCTGAGATGAGTGGTGACTTCATCGCCTGATGAACGCTCTTGCCACAAAACCAATAGGTTTGACGAGCGGCGACGAGCTCAAAACCGCCACCGAGAACAGCGGTAAACGCCAATCGCCGGGAGCCAAGTGACGGCGTACGAGCTGTCTGGCGTCACGCCACTGCCCCCAAAAGCCCATCACGGCCGCCGTCTTACAAGCGCGCATCTTGAGGAAGCGACGGAGGACGTTAAGTTTCGACGGGGGGCAGGCATCGATCAGGATGCTCTCATCGAGCAGGAACGGCTCCACGGGGCGCGCAGCCCGATAGTTTCGACAAAGCGCGGATGCTTCCACATCGATTCTTACTAGCGGTTTTGGATCGAAGTAGAGCGACTCGTTCAGGAAGATCCGCAGCCAGAGCGTAGAGTCTTCCGCATACCGGGAGCCTTTCTCAACGAAGCCGCCCCACTTGCGAACGCTCGCGGTTCTCGCCAACACGGTGCTGGGGTTCATAAATGCGATCATTGAAACGAGAGCATTCGCGCGCGTCTCTGGCGTAATCGTAATCACACCTTCCTCGATACCGCACGCCGCCCATCGTGCGGAGGCCGGCTTATCGCCGGGATATTCGTACCAGCCGCAACTCACCGCTGCGGCTTCCGGATGACGTTCCAGCGACGCGACGTTCTCCTTCAGAAACTGTGGCAGCCAGCAATCGTCAGCATCGAGAAAGGCCACGTATGGGGCCCTCGCTTCCGCCAGGCCGCGATTGCGTGCCGCCCCAGGTCCGGCGTTTGCCTGTCGTACCAAACGCACGCGCGGATCCGAAACTTCCGCGACGAGATCGGCCCCCCCGTCCGTCGATCCGTCATCCACGACGATGATCTCGAAGTCCGTTACCGTCTGAGCTCTAACCGACTCCAGGGAACGCAGCACGTAAGGGGCTTTATTATACAGCGGCACGATTATCGCTACGAGTGGCATCCGAACTATTCCTTAGAACCAGCGCTCGGAATTCGTTTTTGCAAAGACGGGTGCGGCCTTAAGCTCGCGAAGAGAAGCATCTCGGTAAATAACAGCCAGGCAAACTTTGTCTGAAGCACGTCCACGAAAAATGACGCAGTCATGAGACCGATAAAAGCCGCCCGAAAAACGGTTTTCATCCAGGAGAAAGGATGGTCCGCTTCGATAAGGCTCGTACTCTGGTATTGGAGTACGAGACCTCCTAACACGATGGCGATTCCAACCACGCCCAGTTCGGCCGCCGTCGACAGCAACAGGCTGTGTGGATCGCGGCCCCAGCCGGCAAATTGCGGTTCGTACGCCAAGAAAAAAGCGCGGTTGTACGCGGGAATAAAAGTACCGATGCCCGTCCCAACTAGCCAATGGCCGCTAAAAATCTCGAGCGCAACCCGCCAGATGTCGAGACGGCCCGCGCCGCTTGCCAGCGTGCCCTCGGAAAAAAGCCGCCTTGTGATTTCGCTTGGCACGACGACCAGCAGCGCGACGCCGGCGGCTAGTGCCAAACCCAGTGCCACGCGATGCCGGCTGGCTAGTATGCCCACGATCGCCATTGCGATCATTGCCAAGATTGTGCCTCGCGACGCGGAGAGATAGACCGCAGCAAGCGTCAGCGCCAAACATCCCCACAGAGCGATGCGCCCCCTGCCTCGAACCTGGCCAAGTGCGCCTATTGTCATCGCGACGGGCAGCAGAAGGGCCGCACCGAAGCGGTTCGGATCCAGCGTAGAGTTGCCAAAGCTCAAGTAGAGGCGTCCCACGCGCCCGGCAAGGTTCGACAACTCGTAAGGCGCAAAAAGTATCGCGACGATTCCAACGACGGCTCCGCTGAAGATGGTGGCGAAAATAATGGCTCGCAGTTCCGACGGTGTCTTTGGAACGATCACGACGATGACCAACAAAACGAAAGCCGAGAGCATCGTCACGAGTTGCTGCGTCGACGAGTCGGGGCCAATTCCCCAAAGAACGCTCAGCGCCATGTAGCTCAAAACTGCCGCCCACCCAAGGACGGCATATGGAACGCGAATTCGAGCGCGCGCCTTGATGAGCCTGACGAGAGCAGTTATGCCGAGAGCGAGCCCTGCCAACTTTGTGACCGTCAATCCCTGCCCCACGAGAAGCGCGTCATCGATGGGGACTAAGACGATGTAAAGCCCTAGAAATGTAGCCAGCGGACTGCGGATAACGAGCAACGCGAGCAACGGCAGCGCGGCGATCGCCGCTGCGGCAGGCGCTGCAGCCGGCGATCGACAAAGCCCCGGAATTGCATACCAGGCTCCGCAGTTTCCGGCGCCGACGGCGACGCACCACGCGAGAAATCCGCACGCCACAACGAACGTTCCCGCGATGCCCCTCGCGACGACCGCATCGGCTTTCACGAGCGTCCGGCTACTCGAGGTCATCGTCCGCGGAAGGCTCCTGCCGCGCCGGCAAAAAGCGAATAGTAGGGCCTCAAGTCATCCAGCGAGTAAGCAAATATTCGGCTGCCGCTCATTCCGCTAACTCGGGCAAAGTACGTTGCGGCGGCGATGAAGGCCATTGTATAAGAAATGGACGTTGCCAAGGCGGCTGCAATCAGTCCGAACCTCGGCAGAGTTAACACCGTTACGACCGCACAAAGGACGGTCGATAACGCGCTAAAGTATAGCGGTATCCGCGGTTGTCCCAACTGCTGCGAAAAGAACGCCGCCAAGGCCGGCATCATGCTATATGAAACGATGCCGGGAAGAAGCGCTATGGTCAGCACGGCAGCATAGGAGAATGCGTGCCCGTAGACGAGAGGAACCAGCGGATGCGCCAAGACGGCAACGAAAACGGCTGCGATAGAGACCAAAACGAAAGAGTGGCGCATGCATTTGGCGGTGACCTCCGTCGCCCTAACAAAGTCCTTGCCTCCGATATCCTTTATGGACGGGTTGATCATCGCGTTACTTAGCTGCCAGATGAACTCGCCGATGGCGATCCCAACCGAATACACACCTAACGCTCCGCTGCCCAGCATGAATATTATCAGAAACACGTCGACGCGAAAGTCGAGGTATTGCACGAGCATGCTCAAGCAGGACTGACTTCCGAACGCCAGCTGCTCCTTGACGAGTTTCCGGTAATTCACCGCCTCGTCTGTGGTTCGGTAGCAGCGCTTGAGCGAAATTATCGTGTAAATTCCTCCAGCGACGTAACTCGCGGTCCAAACGGCGAAGACCGTCCAAATCGTAGCATGGAAGAAAAGCAGCAGCGGCACGTAAATAAGGGGCGCACCGACGAAGATGATTAAATCTCTTATGTTGATGGTGCGTACGTTGCCATCCGCCAGAAACATGCCGGCAGCCGACTGCGAGAATATTGCAAACGGCAAGGCTAATGCAACGAAAAGCAAGCTGCGCTGCGATGGCAGAAGCGAGCCTACGAGCACCAAGGCCAGCATCGTCGGTACGCTTATGAACGCTATTACGGAAGCTATGACTCGAATGACGGCGTAAGCCGGGTATCCGCGACGGCCGTATTGCCACAGGACAGCCCTCGTGTGCCCCATCCCCACCATGAGCGCCATTCCGAGGATCGTCGCTGCATAGGTGTATTCGCCTTTTCCGGTCGTTGACAGCGTTCGGGCAATGAAAACCCCTCCCACGGCCGCCACCAACTGCATTGAAACGCGGGCCGCAAATGTTTCCAGGCTTTTTTTCGCGATGCTGCTCATTTTGATGTCCCGCTCGGGGTGCGCCGGAAGCTGCTTATCTCACTGCGCTAACAGCCATGCGCTCTTCCGGTGACCACTCGAGCAGACCGACAATACCTAGCGCGATCACGGCCGCAACGAGAATAGCAACAATAAAAGCTAGGCCTTTTGGTGGTCTCACTGTCGCCAGTGCCGGGTCTGCGTATTGAACGATCGAGAGATCGCTCACGGCCATGCTTCTGGCGACGACCGCATTGAAATAGTTATTCTGCAGAGCATCGTAGATAGTCTCCGCCGCCTTCTGGCGCCGCTGCAGCGCGGACAGTTCGGATACGCTTGCGGGAAAGACCCGTAACTGAGCGAGCAATGAAGCTTCTTGCGATCTCAACAATCGCAGCTGCACGGAATTGCCGGCGATCTGAGCCTGTAGCGTTGCCGCCTCGCTTGCAAGGCTCGCCGCGAGCGGATTCGGCTCGACGCTCCTCGAGGTAATGTCGGTCGGTGCCGTGCTCTTCAACTCGGACTGTAGCGTTGCGATTTGACTTTCCGTGGACACCACTTCTGGATACCGCGCCGTAAACTGCCGCCGCAGAATACGAAGATTCAACTGTTGCTGCGAAAGCTGCTGCTCGAGTTGATCGGCGACGGACGACCGGCTGATTACCCGGCTCGCGTCAATGGTGCCCGGCAACGTCGCGAGCAGCCCATTGGTGCCGGAGAGCTGGCCCTCGGCCTGGACGCGCTCGGCATCGACGGCCCGCTCCTTGGATTGCACGTCGCTTATGGACCCAAGAATCGAGGCCGTTTGCGTTGGCGCATCGGCGAGTCGACTGCGTGCTTCGAAAAGTGTCAGAGCTCGCTCGGAATCCTCGAGATCGGACTGCGCCTTGTTCAAGGCTACCGAAAGCGACGTGGCGGCCTCCGCCGCCTGCGAGGCGGCGAGCTCTCGCTGTCGCTCGATAAACGCGCGTGCAAAGGCGTTAGCTACGCGCGCGGACCCCTTTGGATCTCGCCAATCCACCGCTATGTTGATGATGTCCGAGTTCGTGAGCGGCGTCACGACAACGTTACCCGCCAAAAGGTCCTTCACCGTCGTTCGTAGTCGGAGCTCGCGAATGACACGTTCGCCGATTGCCGGCTGCCGCGCGAGCGAGATGTAGGTTTCCATCGTAGTGTCGGGCTTCCAGGCAAGGAGCGCGTCAATCTCCGGATAGGTCGTCGATTGCAACTGAGTATCCGGTCGCTTGACGAGTACTTCACTCGACGTCGCGTACGTTTCCGGGATCAGCTTTACAAAAATAGCGCCGGTGACCGCGAATACGATAAACAGGGCCAGCGCGAGGCGGCGGCGTCGCCTAATAGCTGCTGCAAAGCGCGCGATGTCGTACACTTATGGAATCCCTGTGGCGGAGTGGCTCACGCCGGGCGTGAGCAGTAGGTACAAGTAATATAGTGCGAATGGAACGTTCGCCCAAGTAGAATAGTTGTATTGCTTTGCTTTGGGGACATACACGACGTCGCCCGATTGCAAAACCGGATTCGCCGAATCGTCTGCATTGAGGAGAAGGTTGTAGAGATTGATGTTATAGACTTTCGGAACGCCGCCGATGATCCGGTTGAGGGTGATGTGATTCAGATCTGCAGACGAGCTCGGGCCTACGCCGGCTTTCGCAATTGCATCGACGAGTCTATCACCTTGTTGCAAATCTATTTGGCCGCCATGGTCGACGCTCCCCAGAACCTTTACCGAAGCGGTCGTTCCTTTATCGACGATGACGCTTACCCTGGGGTGAATGACGTATGCCGCAAGAGCCTTACTGATGCGCCGCGCCGCGGCATCGGGTGACATGCCGGAAACGCCGATCGATCCGATGAGCGGATACGTTATCGTTCCGTCGCTCAAAACCGTGACCGTTTCCGAAAGCGTTTGAATGGTGCCCGTCGGCGGCTGCTGTTGTCCCTGGCCTTGAAACGAACTGACTCCTTGGGTGCCGAAGACCAGCACGCGCAACTGATCTCCCGGTTGAATGGTGTAGTCAGCCGCCCGCGCTATCGGAAGTGCGAGAGAGCAGAAAATTAGCGCCATGGCCACGAGGGCACGCGAAGCCGCGGCCAAGGACGTAGCGGCCCGGGCATAGGATAACTCCGGGATTGCCATAGCCCGGCTACTTTCGTGCTCCGGCGATTGCTTCCCGCCTGCGACTATCGTTCGGCGGTTCGGAGCCCAGCACCAGTCCATGCGACGACTCATGGACCCGTTTGAAAAATTCCGAAGATGACGTGCATTTGGTAGGGCTCCAGATCGTATTCGAACAAGACTTTTTGCTCGAGGAGATCGTACAGCGCAATGTGCGTTGACTTTTGCTCCGCCTTGATAAGTCGCTTCGCCCACCGTACGTTTTCCTTGAAGCGCGTCTCTCTAAGCCGCGTAAAGCCTACCCAAACGTGCCGTTCGTCCAAAACGGCGAGGCCGCGGCACCATCCTAAGGCGGCGTTTCCGGGGTTGTCGATCTTATTTAGATCTACCACCTTCTCCGTGGCCAGGGTCCTTGCGTCGACGATGACAATTTGCCCGTCCACCGTCGTAAAGTAGATCTTTCCGCCGTATATTTCACCATCGTGGCAATAATTTACGTCAACACCAATTCGCAAGTTCGGTTTTGTAAGGCAAACGGCGTCGAACTGCATGCACCGCGTTACCCACAGCTCGCCTTCAAGATAAAAGGTGAAGTTCGGATGGGCGCCGTGAGGCTTCGTCGTCGCCACCTTCCTATAATCGACGTCCCGCGAGAAACGGATCCAAGGGCTTTGGTCGAGGACTCCCCATTCGCGCACTATCGTACCATCGAGGGTCACTTCCACTACCATATCGAGTCCCGTGCTGGTGACGATTAGGTTCCCGTCCTGCGAGGGCCGCACGTGATGGACGTCGTTGAAGCAAGGTAACGAAACCCTCGCCAGTAGATCGAACTCGGGCAGCCGATAGACCAGCGCCTCAGTTCGAGTACACGTGTAGAGTTTGTCTCCTACCAATGCTCCGCCCTCGAACGTAATCGACGAATCTTCCGCGCGGACGTCGGTCGGACTCACATAGTCGACGCTTCGATCAATCGAGCCGCGCTCGGGGTCGACGCGCAGTATGACGCCTCTTTCGAAAAGCGTCCATTCTTCGGGCGCTGTTATACCGACCGGCCTTTGCTTACCACCGGTAACGTATAGAGGCGCCAACGACGCTCCCCTAGTGTCCTCCGACGATGCTCCCGATTCTAGAATAGCGTACCTCCCTTGATTTAACTCGTGGCGAGCTTACTGCCTCGCAGCTCTACGAAGCCGCGAAGCCAGCCAAACCCAAACGCAAGATGCATCGTTGCTATGGCGACCGGTTCCAATAGCGCAAGTAAGAAACGTTTCGAGCGGCGAATTCCGTCGAGGAATCCGATTGCGAGGAAGCAAAGATACAGCGCCGGCACGATGGCCCCCAACGTTAGGAGGCCGAAAGCGCAGAGGACGGCCGAAGCCGCTAAGCCTAATACTAGCAAGGGAGGAGCGTATACGCGCAGGGGAACGGAACCGGGGTGCTGCACTTCCGTCCAGCGTCGATAAAAGCCATAGCGCAGGTACTGCCGCGCGAGCCCCGTTAGCGACGAGCGCACGTAGTATGTGACTTTGATTTTCGGCGTAAGAAATACCCTGTAACCGGCGGCGCGCAATCGATAGTTAAACTCGCAATCCTCGTTGACGAGATTCGTCTCGTTGTAGAAGCCGACCTCATCAAATATTCGACGATCGACGAACGCTCCCATGACCGAATCGCACCATTGTTCGTGCGTTGCATGACGATAACTCGAGTCGCCTACGCCCAGTGGTGATGACATCGCGAGCGCGATCGCTTCCCCGACCAAACTGTCGCCGCGATGGCTAATAACTCCGCCGACGTTGGCTGCTCCGGTCCGGTTTCGGGCTTCCAGGCAGGTTGCGAGATATTCCCGAGAATATTCGGCGTGCGCGTGGATGATGCAGATGATCGACCCGCGAGCCGCGCGAATGGCCAGGTTGTAACCGTAAACCTGGTAGCGCTTCGGATTATCGATGAGGCGAACATTTCGGCGCGAATATTCTGCGACGATCGACCTCGTCGTGTCCGTACTCCCGCCATCGGCGACCAGCACTTCGATGTCGGCGTCGAGACCCTCCTGACCGAGCATGTCGTCGATCACCGCGCGAATATGCAGCCCCTCGTTGAGGGTTGGAATGATAACCGAAACGAGCGTTCGCTCTTGAGCGACCGCTGAAGGTTCCCAGGCCATTGGTGCCGCGTCATTCAACCCCAATCAAACTCAACCTTCTTGGCACAAATGCGAGCACGCTTAAACTGCCTTAAGGACCCGCACTGCTCGAACGACGACAGAGAATTTATTCTGGATCTTTACGGTTAAGTGGGCGCCTAAGCTCGGGGAACGCCAGGAATTTGAACTATCGATTCGAAGACGACGCGCTTGAGGCCGAAGGCTGCGCCCGAGGGCGGGGATCTCGGGCCCACCGCACAGATCTCCACGTCTCGGCCATTTTGCATGGATTTGATTGGAGAAACCATCCCGGTCTCGATAAAGTAAAATGCAATATAGTACTACTGGCTCGGCTTAACATCTGACTTTTGTCGAGATGGACTCGTTCGAGAAACGGCCAAAGATGACGACGACTCGTCGCGATACAGAGAGGGTGCGGCACCGCCTAGCGAAGCGCCACCTGTCGAACTCCCGATCGGCCTGCCGCCGGCGTGCGATCGCATAGGTATGCTCATCGATCGCTTTTCGACCCTCGATGAGTTGATTTCTGTCAAATCCCGCTGGGCGGAGCTTTACGAGAAAGACGGTGAGGCGAGTGTGTTCCTCTCTTGGGACTGGATCACCGCATGTTTTGCGACCGAGCGCAGCTCCTGGATCGTCTTAGGGGTACGCGGGGAAGGTCATCCTCATGTTGCGTTCGTTCCGTTGAGCTACACCAACTCTCCGCTAAACGGCCGCGTGCTATCGCTCGGGCCAGGAGCGCGCGCGGACTTCACTGGAATGCTCGGAGTCCCAGGGGAGGAGGAACGCTTTATCCCGGCCCTTGCGCAAGAACTCCAACGGCTGCCCTGGGACAGACTGGCGCTAAACAACGCTTCCGATCCCCGCGCGGAGTTGCTGGCCGCCGAACTAGGTCGCAGAGGCCTTCGTATCGTGTCCGGCGATCCGACTCCATGTCCTCACGTGGAGCTCCCGGCGACTTGGGAGGAGTACCTCAGCAGCAGAGGGCGCTCGACACGGCGCACGCTCCGCTCTCACCTCAACAGGATTCAAGCCCTTCCCGATTACCGCCTAAATTTCACGCTAACGCACGCGCCGGAGGGTGCCGTCGATAATCTCCTACACTTCCACAGCTTGCGTTGGAAGAAGAGCCTTGCGAAGTCGAACCAACCGTTGCGCGACTTTCTCGTGCGTTGCGCCGCCTCGGGACGATTTGTCGTGGCTTCGATATATCAAGGAGACAAAGTAATAGCGGTGCAGGGCGTTTTCGTCGAACAGCAGCGGCGGACGATCGTGGCTTATATGATCGCTCATAACCCGGAATACGCCCAGTACTCTCCCGGCGTAATGCTGGGCTGCGAAAGCATCCGCCGCGCGATCGACCAGGGCTACCGGCACTTCAATCTGTCTCGAGGCAACCAAGCTTATAAGATGTCACTTGCAACGGACGTTCGCTATCTGACAAACACGACAATTTGGAGGAAGAGCATTCGAGCGGCAACGATCGACGGGGGGCAGCGCAGTGTTGCAGCTGCGAAGAACTTGGCCCGCAGAGTATTGCGTTTTCGTTTGGCGGGGCGACCCAGCTAGAGTGCCCCCGTGCTCCGAAGGTTTCGGACGAAGAAAAAGGAACGGGTTCAAACCGTGAAACTATTCAGTTTGACTCGCTATGCTTTTGCCGCCGGATCGCCTGCGTAGGTCGGCGCGAGTTCCCGGCCGGGAAAACTCATGAATCACGAACAGCGGGCTAACATTCTAACTGAGACGTATCAAGAAGCTGGCCTTCACGATTCATGGGAAGCTGTTTATCGCAACGATCGCCAAGGACGCCTCGACGATCTGACTCTCGATAGGATCTTTGAAAGGCTGTCGCCTCCCCCCGGTTCGCTCTTCCTCGACGCCGGCTGCGGAATTGGCGATCACTCCTTGCGGCTGGTCCGTCGTGGTTTTCGTTGCGTAGGAGTTGATATTTCCGACACGATACTCGAGCGGGCCAAGGAACGTACCGCAGCTTACGATACGAAGTCGATCACGTTCCAGCGCGCGTCTCTCGAACAGCTCCCCTTTCCCGACGGACACTTTGACTACGTCCATTGTCGAGGCGTACTTATGCATATCCCGGATTGGCAAAGTGCCCTCAGTGAAATCTGCCGGGTAATACGAGTGGGAGGCGGCATAATCGTAATGGAAAACAACGACGTTTCCCTCGAACATCACTGCCTGATGCTTGCCCGCAGAATTTTCAAACCCCGCTCCGAGCATCGCCGCACCGCGTCCGGCAGTGAGTTTTGGTCTACGACGTCAGCCGGAAATCCGTTCGTCGTTCGAACCGCACGCGTTGCGAGTATTGTGGAAGCCCTCCGCGGTCGGGGTTTTACGGTGCAAAGGCCGATGACCGATAGCTTGGTGGACATCGGAAGGCTCCCGCCTGCAGTGCGAAATTTGGCCATCAAAGTTAACCGCCTCTGTCTAACGCTTTCGATACCGTGGGTGTGGTGCTCCGGCGTTACCGTGTTAGCTGCGAAGAACTGAAGGAGCCGGTCAGCGGGGCAAGACAACCGCCTCGAATTGCGACGCAACGCCTGAGTCATATCGCTCGAGGGAATACGCTGCGAGCGATTGGTGCGCAGCCGCCGTAAAGGTTCGGCACAGCTCGGGATCGCTCAGGAGCGCAACAATTCCGGCTGCAATTCCCTTGACATCGCCGCGCTGAACGAGCAAGGCGTGCTCTCGATGTCGAATCATCTCACCCACTCCGCCAACCGCAGTGGCGACGATCGGCACGGCCGCTTGCATCGCCTCCAAGAGTACGTTTGGGGACCCCTCGCTGTGCGATGTAAGCGCGAAAACCGTTGCTGCCTCGTAATAAGGCGTCACGTCGTCGGAATACCCCACAAATCGTACACTCGTCCCAAGGCGTAACTGATCGCAGAGATGCTCGAGCCTCCGCCGTTCGGGGCCATCCCCTACGATCACCAGCACCGCCCCTCGGTGCTGCTGGCAAACGAGCTGCATCGCACGAATCAGATCGGCGTGCCCTTTCTCCTTCGACAATCGGCCGACCGACAGGACAATTCGCGCATCGTTCGGCAGATCCAGTCTTTCTGGGACGCGGTCGATATCTGAGCGGTTTCTTCGCGAAGAGTCGGCAGCCAGTGGCGAGCGATGAACGCTGAGGCGCTCGCGGCTCACACCCAACCGACAGTTAAGATCTTTCGCAAATGCCTCACAGGCCGTCATCACGCGGTTGGCGCCGCGGAGCGACCAGCGGTCCAGCTGGTGGTATAGTCTCCATGCTAGGGTTGTCGCGGTGTAGCCATGGTGGAAGGCGATCCAGGCCCGCTTACGGCTCAGTCCGGCAGCGCGTACCAGAAAGTGCGGCTTGGTGCCGTGCGTCCACAGGACGTCCGGCTGGCGTAGTTCGACGATCGCTCTGAGTTGTGGAAAGACCCGGAAATCGAAACGGTGGCGCTCTCGTACGACGTCGACCGTGAAACCTTCTTCGCGCAGGGCGTTGACCATCTCGGGGTCGGACTCCGACCGCACGAATGCAAGCAAGGAGAACTCGAGGGGTCGATGATCGATTGCGGCATTCTTTCGCGTGTACCTCGCGAGCGCGAGCACCGGCTTTACGTTACCTGAAACGACCGTGGCGTCGAGAAACGCTAAGATCCGAATCGGATCGCGCTCAATTTTTTCTGCGTTACGAGACACCATCAGCGTTTTACCTTCCATGGTGATTGTGCCTCCCGCGCGACCCAAGCCGAACCAGGATTGACTGGTGCAGGGCTTGAGCGTCAGGGACTTAAGGAGATTCTGTGGTCTCGTCTGTACTGTCGGGTCGGCTCCTGGCGAAGCTCGTCGCATCGGTGTTTTTATTCGGCGTATCGTCGCCGGCCGCAACTGCTCACGGCGACCAGCTTTGGCTAGTCGTGAGTGACATTCACCTTAATGTATTCGCTCCTTCAGACCGGCCCAGCGCGTATGCCTTCGATACGAACCGGGCCCTCTTCAACTCTGCGCTCACTCAAATGAGGCGCGCCGCACCTCATCCAGCGCTCGTATTGCTGCCCGGCGATTTTCTCATGCACGATTTCGCAGAACAAGCTCGCCGGCATTCGGTCATGCCCGAGGCGGCCGCGCTTCGCACGATGGAGTGGATTGCGGGACGGTTCAAACAAGCTTTTCCTAATGCCCAATTCGCAATCGCGCTGGGAAACAACGACGTACCTTGCGGCGATTACAAAAGCGCCGACGGCAGCCGATATCTTGCGGCCGTCGCGCGTGCTTGGGCGCCCTTGATCGATCGCCGCGGCGCCGCCCGCGACTTTGCGGCGTCCTTTTCTCGAAGCGGTTATTACACGACTCGGCTTCCCCTAGCGGGGCTACGGCTCGTCGTACTCAACAGCGTTCCTCTATCCAGCGAGTACCGCGGAAGCTGCGGCACGCGAGCACTACAAAATGCGGCGACTCAGCTTTCCTGGTTATCTAAGACACTTGGCAGTACGCCGCCGAATCAGCGCAACATCGTCATGATGCACATTCCACCGGGATTCGACGCGTTTTCGACGGACTACGTTCGAGGGCTCGTGGCGTGGCGATTTCTCTCCCCTCGCTACGATGCCGCCCTCGTCGCGGCCTTGGATGCCCCGCGCAACCGCGTCGCGTACGCGATCGCGGGCCACACCCATCGTTTTGATTTCAGGTTCGCCGACGGCGTGCCGATCGTTGTGTTCGGCTCGCTTTCACCAATCTATGCGAACAACCCGGCCTTTTATGTCCTCCGAGTCCGATCTAACGGAGCCCTGCACGATATTGACGTTCGTGCCTTCGACGAGGCCGATGCGGCGTGGCTGCACCCCCTGAGCTTCGATCGAGCTTGGAGCCTGCCCGACGTCGGCGCGGCATCGCTCGAGCGTCTGCACGTTCGATTAGCAGACTCCGCGGCTCTCCGGCCAAAGTGGTATCGACAGTCGGGCGGTTGGCTTTCGACTGCCGTAATTAAAGACCCCACGTGGGCAGCGAGTTGGCGGATTTCGTGGTGCGCGCAAGATCTCACGGTACGCGACTACGCGCAATGCGCAGGCCTCCGCAAACGCCTACTCGTGTTGCCGTCCCTAGGCGTTCTGATCGTAGTCATCGCCGTGGTTCTGGTATCTCTTGCGCTATTGCACAGGCTCCGCCTAGGGATCCGCACCAAGCCGTAGCGGGAGGTATCCGCTTGACGCCGCGAAGCGAAAGAGCGCGGCAATTGTGACTGCATCATCGATCTCTCCGCTTATGGCGGCGTTGAGCGCCGCCCTAATCTCGAAGCGTACGACCGTGATGCCTTCCTCGTCGGCCGGATGCGGGGTGCCGAACTCAAGGTCCTGGGCCAAGAATAAGATGAGTGGAGGCGCAACGATGGACGGAATCTCGTACATCGTTCCCATCTCCGACCACGAGCGCGCCACAATCCCCAGTTCTTCGCGCAATTCACGCTTGGCCGAATCCAATGGTAACTCGGCGGCCTCGCTTCCACCCTTGACGATTTCGATAACCTGCCGTTGCGCCGCGAATCGGGGCTGAAGGGTAAACAGCAATTCATCACGATCTTCAACGATCACGCCACACGATTGGGGCGTCACGACGAGCACGTGCTCGCCCGGAATACCGGTAGGGTGCACGATCTGGTGTGCTTCCACGTGCAGCCATGGGTTCCGATAAACCTCGCGCCGGCTCAAACGTTTATGAGCATTAGTCATGAGATGCGAGCAGCACGATGCCACATTGGCCGCACAGCGTATCGGTGCCATCCCGGTGAAAGGTTACCGATTGCGACGAAAGCGACGACGAGCCCGTGCAATACGTGGCGTTCGTGCATGGTAGTGAGATCCTGCCGCCCGGGGCGTTCTCGTATGGCACGGAAGTTAGCTCGCCGCCCGAAAGTGAAAGCTCGTAACGGTACGTCGAGATTGGATCGCGCGCGAACCAAGATGCCACGATATGCTCCGAAATGGTGCTCGTATTCACGCAGGCCGCCGCAGGCCCGTAGCCCCTGCCGTTGATATAGAGATCTCGGTATTGCTGACAGTAGATTCCCGCCGACCCTACGCACTTAACGAGAAGCGAAATCGCGCCACCGGAATCTCCACTCGGCGACGGGCAGCCCCCGCCGACGGTTTGCGTCGTGCCGTTCCAGGAAAACGGCGCAACTACTTCTTCGGGGCCGTAGGGCACCAAGGTCTCTTCAAAGTAGAAGGGAACCTCGGCCGTCGTCCGACCGACGCGGCCGTATTTGTAGATGACACGGTCGGGAATCTCCGTCTCCGGATTAGGTACCAGCCAATGCATCGCCGTAACCAGGGTTCGCACGCGAATACCACCGGCCATATCACCCACCCCGCCCGGACCGTAGCCAAGCTCGAAGTCGACCAGAACCAGACGCCGGCAACTATCGGTCGTATGAGTCTGAACTCCAGCGAACGTGTTGATCATACCGATGAGGGTTTGTGCGTTTGCTATGGCGTCGTTGTAGTGCAGGATGGGCACTTCCATCTCCGCGTATCTAAGGTTTTGGCTGGTGAGTCCGGCGCAAAGCGTCGCAAAGTTTATTTGGTCGTCAATGAAGTTGGCAAAGTATGCCGAGTGACAATGACCGGCGCCGATGATGTTGCAAGCAGTTAGATCGGATGACGACGGTCCGGCCCCGTCGTACGCCATCGGTAGACACTTACTTTGGCACGCAGCGTTTGTAAACAGCGCGAGCGCCGTTGCGTAATCGACATGCTGCGCGTACGATGAGTTGCCTATGCGATTTGCAAATCCTGGGGGGAATCCGCTTCCGTACTCAGTCGATACTCGGCCGCCCTTCCACGCCTTGCCGACGACGACGTCGCCAAGGAGCTTGGTATCGTCCTCGTATATGCCGATTTGGGGAATCGTTGGCGGTCCGGGAAAGTACCGTTGCCCAGGGTTCGTCCAATCGTTCAAATATAGATACGAATTAAAAGGAGCGTCGCCGGGGTTCATGAGATACACGGAGCTCGGACTGCCGCAACCCAGCGAGTTGGAGATCCCGAAGCGATACTGCGGTGAGCGAGGGTAGGGATAGACGTGAATGAATGCGTTCTCGTCGCTGGCGGCGGCCCAGGCGTAGGCATTGCGCTCGGCTTGCGTGTCGCAAGACATCTGCAGCATATCCGTGTATTTGAAGACCTGGCATCCTGACGGCGCGGATGGTTGGCACGGATACGGCGACGGCGTTGCTGCCCATTCGTTGTTGTCGACCTCTTCCTGAAACAGGTACTCGTCGGGCGTTATGCCGGCGTCCGGGTATTTATCTCGAGGGTCGAGTCCGTCGTAGCCGGACGGAATCAGAAGCGGCAAACTCTGCGAATCCCCCTCGGCCGGCACTCCGAAGACAAAGTCGCCGATCAGCAGCGCAAAGACAAACACAGCGAGGGCGCGCACGGACCAGTTACGATCTCGAGGTTAGAACGGCGGGCAGACGGACGAGCCGCTGTTTTGGTTCACTCCATGGTCCCCAAGGCGTTGCCGGCGACGGACGTCGAACCGGTGGTCTTGCTTCGCTCGTCTTAACGACATGCTTGCGCAATTTCTGTGCATCGGACAGCGGTGCCCACGCGCTGATCGTGCCGTCGTCCGAACTGACAAAAACCATGCCATTAGCGATTACCGTGCCCTCATTGCCCCAGCCGGCCAATGGCTGTTCCCACAGTTGGGCGCCGGTAGCTGCATTGAACGCGTACTCGGTGTCTCCCGTAAAATTACTGATGTAAACGACGCCGTTTGCGATCGAAATCGCGGACCTGCGCGATGTCTGGTATGGGTAACCATCGGGACCAAACTCCGCAGTCCACGCCGGCGTGGGATTTAGCGTGCAGTTATATTGCATATTGAAGGCCGCGAGGCCGGGCTGATAGATGCCCTCCACCGTCGGCAGTCCAACATAAACGTAGCCGGTCACAGGATCGAACGCCGGGACACCGATAAAATCCCCTCGGTCCGTGGGGACGGACATGTAGATATACTGTATGGGGCCTTGGCTGATCGAACCGCGGTCGTAAAGTTCGAAGACTCCAGATTTGTTAATAGCTGCCACCAACGGCGGGCACCCCGCGGGCTGGAATAGCAACGGAGTCGCGCCGAAGTCGAAGTCATCGTCGCCGCTGATCTCTGGAATGTTCGGTGGATAGTTATTAGCAATGGGCTTACCCAGGGCAGGCGGCAATTCTATTACTTGCTCTGCGTCCCCGGCGTTCTGTTCCCCGCCCTGGCTCGTATCGGCGTTTCCCGTAGCCACGAATACGTTACCGGTGGACGGGTCGACGGACCCTCCGCCCGGTCCCCAGATTCCGCCGCCGCTGGACCCTTGGCTCGGACCGCCGCTCATCGTAAAAAAGGAGCCCACGACGACTGGATGCAGCGTTGTGAGAACGGCCACGATTCGCCCGTACCAAGGCGAAATGTCGCAGGTGGAACCGGTCACCCCGTAGAGGATGCCATCGGCGGCATTATACGTTAGCCCTCCATGCATGAAATTGTGGTCGGGCGTGTAGTCCGCAATCGTCACGGGCCACCCCGCGGCCTCTCTCCCGGTGCCCAAGTCCACCGCATGCACCTGATTATAGCCATCGGCAAAGTAGAGGAGGTTCTTTCCACGGTCGATCGCTGGGGTTTCATCGATGGAGAACTTCGCCTTCTGCGAGCCGCAACTGAATGTCGAGAACGGAACTGGGTCTTGCCACACGATCGCACCCGTGCTGGCGTTGATTGCATACATCGTCGATCCATACGCGGAGCCGGCATACAAGATGTTTGCCGGTTGACCATTCACGTTAACGCCGGCCGCGTAGACCGGTTCGTGAACCATGTTGGAGCCAATGTTGAGGGTCCACACCATCTGCACAGAACCGATGTTGTTCGCTCCGACTTCCGACTCGACGGGATTGTATCCCGTCCGCTGGAGATCGAAGCCGAACGAATCCCAGTCGGTCGTCGTCGGCGTTGGAGAGGGCGACGGCGATGGCGAGGCAGTTCCGGATAACACGACCTCGATGGCCAGCGGGGTCGTCGAGGGTATCATCACTCCGCTCAACGGCGTTAGAAATGCCAACGTATCGTTCTTAGGCGGGTTCGCCCCATAGGATTCCACCTGTTGGCCGCCCTCGTAGGCATAGATCTCGTAGGTGCCGCCGGTTTGGAAGCGCGCCGACTCCAGCTTCATCTGGCTCGACCCGCTTGCGAAAGTGACTTCGGATGCAACGCCGATAGAAGCTTCTAAATAGAGGACCGGGGTGCCGTTTGGCGGCGCCGGCACGCCGAGGAGATTATTCGATCCGCTGTTGGTGAACGTCAGGGTCGCTCCCGATGTCGCATCGCTGGGGCTGTACGGGACTTTTCCCTTGAAGCCGCCGTACCGAGGGAGGGCGAAGCCACCGCCGCCGGCGAGCACGGGCACCGTCTTGCTCTTCGATTGTCCCCCTGCGGTTGGCATCGTGACTTGCGACGACACGTTCGAAGGCGAAATGCCTTGGCTGTAAGCGCAGCCCGCCACGCAGATACTGATAAAAAGTGCGACTGATAGGGGACGCATTTAGCTGACGAATCCTCGTGTGCGACTGTGCCACATGTCGGCGCAGCTAGCGCGTGCTACGAACGCACTGCGATGCAACAGCCGCGAGCGGCGTAATTCGCAGACTGCTAGACTGGGACCTTCTTAGTTGCGATCGCGTGGTGACTCGAAGTCCAGAATTGCCAATCATCTGCGCGCGGCGATCATTCGTTAGCGTAAAGTCATTATCGCGCATGGAGTCAAAAGGTATCTTCATTTCCCTTGTTCCTTGTTAAACTTTGCTAAGACTTGTCCCGTTGAATCGATATCGTCCGGGCATTGCCGCCTCGGTGGTAGTCCGGAGTCAGTCCCAAAAAAAGAGCGGGTAGATCTTAAAAAATAGGACTTTTCGCCCATTCCCAAAGCTCGATCTGGTCGCGCCGAGCCATATGTACTGGTACGTTTGTACCGTTCGAGTCTTCTTCCGAAGTCGCCTTAATAAGAAAAGGGCGACATTGACTCTCGCCAGAACCACTACCATCGAAATAGCGTTTCTCAGTCGCGTGGGCGTTGCGTCCTGAAATGTAGAAGAAGATTTCCGCGGCTCGATTTAGATTATCGTTACACGGGTATCGAACGGCTATACTAGGCCAGGGCACGCGCGCCGTCCGATGGTGCGGCGCTTTTTGGAAAGGAGGGTACACGGCATGAAGGCCTTGACAGGTGTGACAGAACGCTCGATGCGGCCGCTCGCGGCGGTCGCTCCAACGAATGCCCCGGCGTCCGCGCTGGGCCACGCTCGAGTTTACGTCATCCTGCAACAAATACTCGTGGCCAAGGCGCTCGGAATCGTTTTGCAGCACGACCCGAGTATTACGGTTGTTGGCGACGCAGCTCGCGTTTCAGCCGACGACTTGACCAAGACGAGCCCGAATCTGATCTTATTGGATTCCGAGATCAGCTTCGATGCATTGTCGAATACGATTGGCACCTGTCGCTTGGCTTGCCCGCGCGCACGAATAGGCGTCCTCTCCGAGCATTTGAATCCCGACGTAATGCAGAGAGCTTTTTCGGCGGGCGCCGACGGCTACATCGTGAAGGATATTCTCCCCGAAGAGCTGATCGCTGCAGTAAAGACCATGATCGCTGGGAGTCTCTACGTCGATCCGCGGCTGGTTAGCTTGATTCTTCGCAAGGATGCCGGAATCGGCCGGCGAGAGCCTAACGAACTTTCGCGTCGCGAAGGTGACGTCGTCCGTCTGATAGCGTCGGGATTATCGAATCGAGAGATTAGTCAGCGCTTGGGACTCTCAGATAAGACGATAAAAAATCACATTTCTCATATTTTTGCTAAACTTGATGTAACCGCACGAACGCAAGTGGTCGCTTATGCTATACGTAATGGGCTCGCATAGCTCAATATAATAGGTCTTTTGCGCTACAGCCGGCGGGCACAATCTCAGTTGGAAGAAGTCCTAAAGGCACTTTAAGCGACGGTACTCGCTGCCTTACTCTAAGGGTATGCAGGCAGTCGTTGGAAGAGCGCTTGTCGAGAGGGCGGCGTCGTCACAGCGACCGGTTAGATATTCGGCACGCTTGGCGACAAAATTGTTGGCCGGCGACGGACTCATGCTCGTACTGTCCGCCTTTATCGCCAGCCTGATTCTCGTACTCTTCGGCCATCGGACGATTGAGCCGCGCGCGGCGCTCGCTTCCACCGTTGCATCGGGCTCGGTGTGGATTGCGATCTTCGCTTACGCCGGATTTTACCGGCGGTCGTTTGCCGCATCGTGGCACGACGAATACTACTGGGTGGCTGCCGTTTCCGCTCTTGCCATCGCGCCCCAGCTGATCCTGTACACGCTCCTTCCTCAAATATCGACCTCGCGTCTGCTCTTACTTCTGACGATCCCGATCAACATCGTGGTGATCGGAACGTTTCGCGCCGGGCTACGCAGATGGTACGATCGGGAAGGACGCCTCCGGCCGCGGATTGCTTTCTTAGGCGCCCCAAACGACGTTCAACTCGCCGACAGCCGCTTCGGATTGACCGAAGGCGTCGATACTTTTTTGATTCCAGTTCCGGGATGGCCGGATGATATCGATCCGGGGCGAGGCGCGAAAGAACGCTGTGAGGGCTGGTTTTGGTTGGCCCGGGAATGGGGAGCGGACCGTTTGATCGTAACGCGCGTTCCCTCGCGCAAGATCTTAAAGATCATGATCGCGACAGCAGCTCGGCAGCGCATGCCAATCGCGTTTGCGTCACGCGAAATACTTTCGGGCAGCGGGGAGTTCGAAATCGAGCACTTGGGCGGGGAGCCGATACTCGTGCCCCTTCTGCCGAGCGGCTGTCATCCAAGCGCCGATGTCTCCAAGAGCATCATAGACCTAACCTTTGCGATCGTCGGCCTCGCGATTTTCTGGCCGGTAATGCTGGCGGCTGCCGTCGCGGTCTTTTTGGAGTCGGGGGGTCCGGTTCTTTTTCGACAAGAGCGTATCGGACAGGACGGTTCGGTATTTCAAATCTTAAAGTTTCGATCGATGCGGCAGGACGCGGAACGTGCGACCGGAGCAATCTGGGCAAAATCAAACGACGCGCGGGTTACGAACGTCGGCCGGTTCTTGCGCCGTACTAGCTTGGACGAGCTGCCGCAGATCTTCAACGTATTGCGGGGCCAGATGTCGATCGTCGGCCCGCGGCCTGAGCGGCCGGTCTTCGTCGAGCGTTTTAGAGATGCCATCGATCGATACGACGAACGCCATCTCGTTCGCCCCGGAATCACGGGGCTCTCCCACGTTTATATGCACCGTGACGTCGACCAGTCCGCGATCGATCAGCGGTTGGAGTACGACCTCTTTTATATCGAGCACTGGTCTCCGATGATGGATCTTTCCATCGTCTTCAAAACCGGCTGTGAATTCCTTTTGCACCGCATAGCCGCGTGACCGCCGCTATAATCTCGTCGCGTTCCGAGCCGTTCTCGCCCTGACTCGGCACAAGGCGAAGGCGGCGGCCTAATCTACTTTGGACTCGAACGTAGCGACGGCAAGACGTGGATCCCCTATGCAGCATAGCAGCTCGGCATCGGTGTTGCAGATCGTCGGAAGTATTCGGGAAGGCGCAGGGGAGGACTTCGTGCTGTTGCTGAGCCGAGAGCTCGATCGTCTCGGCGTTTCGGTCGCAATCCTTACGGTGCGTGGGGCCGATGCGGAGTCCGCACGGCCCGTTCGGCTTCTAACGGCCGACCGGCGTTCGCGCTGGGACCTCGGCTTTTTTTTTCGGATGATAAAGATCATCCGCGAGCACCAGCCGACCGTAGTCCACACTCACGGTTATCACGCTAAGCTCTGGGGCCGCCTGGCCGCTCGCATAGCCGGAATCGCGGCGATCGTGCATACCGAACACAACAGCGATTTCAGCAGCCCGGTCATCCAGCGGATCATCAACTACGGTCTCAATCGGTCGACCAAGGCGGTCGTCGCTTTCTCCGACGTCCTCGCAGCCCGGTTGGCCAAGGAAGATTGCGTGCCGCGGGATCGGATCGTCGTCATTCCCAACGGCGTCGCCCCCCCGGAACGCAGGCCCGGCAAGTTTGCGTTGCGCGCTGACCCGCCGATCGAGAAAGGCACAAAGGTCATCTTACACGTGGGCCGCCTCATGAAAGTAAAGAACCAACAACTGGCGATTCGGGTCTGCCGGGAGCTGCGCGATCTCCATCCCAACCAGCGCTTCTGCGTGCTCTTTGCCGGCGCGGGCGAAGACGAGCGCGCTCTCAAACAGCTAGCCGCGACACTGGAGGTCTCGGATCGCGTGCGATTCCTTGGCTATCGCAACGACGTCGACGAGATAATGCGACGCAGCAACGTCGTATTGTTGACTTCGCTCAATGCGGCAATGCCGCTCCCCGTACTGGAGGCGATGTATGCCGGCACTCCGATCGTAACGACTCCGTGGCACGGCGCGTCCGAGCTGCTGGAGGATGGGAGGCTGGGCTGCGTCACGGCAAACTATGATCCTAAGACGGTGGCTATCGCCCTCTCGCGATGGCTGCAGGATCGCGAAAGCGCGACGCGAGCCGCGGACGCGGCCTTTTTCACCGTGCGCAGCCGTTTCGATATTCGAATCACTACGCGCCGGTATTTGGCGCTCTACTCGAGGTTCAATCTCGCTAGCTAGCGTCTCGTCGCTTGCTTGCTTGGGGAGCTACGTTTGGGTGAGTGTCTCACGGGCCTGCAAGGGGTAGAACGACGCTGATGTCTGCGAAGGCTTGGTAGGAGAATTGCGCAACTGTAGTCAATGCTTTTGCGATAGTCGGCGCGCCTTAGCAAGCGGGCCAAATAGCGCTTTTCTCGGTACCCCCGGTTCACAAAAACTGGACGGTGGAGTATTAAATACCCGTTGACTCATTTTGAAGCAATGAATGTACGGCTTCGCGCGCCAGCGCGCGCTGACGAAGGTGACGAAATCCAGTCGCCCCGTGAGCGTGCCGCAGACTCTATTGTTCGCCGGGTGGCAATGTGGGCGACGGCGACTCCTTATGCTGTTGCAGTTGCCGACGGCGATCGCCGAATGGTCTACGAGGAGCTCGAGCGGGAATCGAGTCAATTGGCGGCTCGGCTCAGGGAGGCTGGTGCGCGTCCGGAGCGGTGCGTCGGCATCCTTCTCGAGCGGTCGTGGGAGTTTGTCGTTGCCGCTCTCGCAACGCTAAAAAGTGGCGCGGCGTACCTGCCTATAGACGCTTCCACACCTTCTGAGCGGACAGAGTTCATTCTGAATGACGCCGCAGCGGTCACGCTCCTCACCCAGTCGCACCTCGTTAATGAGTTGCCTAAAGGGTCGTGGTCGGTAATCACAACCGATGGTTCCATGGCCAAACCCGCGACGCCGTTGCGCGGTTTGGAAGCAGATCCAAATGCGCTCGCGTACGTCGTTTACACGTCGGGTTCGACGGGACGGCCAAAAGGCGTAGAGATTACACATGGCAACCTCTGGAATCTGATTCAGTGGCATCACGCAGCTTTCGCGGTGACGGCGGGGGACCGAGCGAGTCAAGTTGCCGGACTCGGATTCGACGCTGCCGGTTGGGAAATCTGGCCCTACCTCACCGCTGGAGGCAGCCTACACATCGCCGACGAAGCGACGCGACGTTCGCCGGAGATGCTTCGCGAGTGGATGATCGCCGAACAGATCACGATAGGTTTTGTGCCAACCCTTTTGGCCGAGCAGATGTTTCACGCGGATTGGCCCCCCGAGACGGCCCTGCGTGTATTGCTGACGGGAGGCGATAGGCTCGAGCGCAGGCCGCCTGCCGGGCTGCCGTTTTCCGTGATCAATAACTATGGACCAACCGAGTGCACCGTGGTTGCCACCTCGGGGACGGTGTCCGTCGAGAATGGCAGCCCGGAGCTGCCATCGATCGGCCGTCCAATCTTGGGCGCCGCTGCGCACATTCTCGACGATGCGCTACGGTCCGTGGCACCTGGCGAGCCTGGAGAACTCTGCATCAGCGGCGCACTGGTTGGGCGGGGATATCGGAATTCGGCCGAGCTTACCGCCAGCCGGTTCGTCACGTACGTTGCTGCATCGGGAGAGCGCCTGCGGATCTATCGGACGGGCGACCGAGTACGATCGGCCGAAAACGGAGAAATCCAGTTTCTCGGGCGTCTCGATGATCAAGTGAAGATTCGGGGATATCGCGTCGAGCTCGGTGAGATCGTCGCATGCTTGAACGCGTGCCCAGGAATCGAGGCTAGCGCCGTTTGTGTAAAGGAAACGCAAGCCACGTTTGTCGCCTACATCGTTCCCGCCGCGGACGCGCAGCTGACGCATTCCCAAGTGCGTCGATATCTCGCTGCAAAACTGCCGGACTACATGATCCCGGCCGTGTTTGTGCCGATCTCGGCATTACCGTTGTCGGCAAACGGCAAGCTCGACCGCTCCGCGCTACCAGACCCCGCGTTAGCCGACCTGTTGCAGGATCCCGCCGACGCGCAGCAAGCGTCGGGCCAAAGCGACCCCTTACAGCAGCAAATCGGAGCCATGGTCGCATCCTTGCTGGGACGAGCGTCGATCGCCGGAGAGGAGAACTTCTTTATGGCCGGCGGTCATTCGATGCTGGGGGTGCAGCTCGTGGCGCGCATTCGCGATGAGTTTGGGGTAAAGTTGACCCTCCGACAGCTGTTCAAGGCGCCGACGGTCGCGGCCCTGTCGGCTGAGGTTGCACGTTTAGCCAGCACCACGTAAGAGGCGCTGACGAACATCGACGCATCCACGCAAGCCTCACTTAGCCTCTATCATCTTCTGGATCCGCACGTCTTGGCGGATCCGTATCCGTTGTATCGTCGTCTACGCGAAGAGGACCCCGTTCACTGGGACCCATTCCTTCATGCCTGGGTGGTGACTCAATATGAAGATGTGATCAGGGTACTCACGCAATTTTCTGCAGATCGGGCTCCGTCGCCCGAGTTTTTTGAAGCGCTCGGCGCGCCAGAAGTGAGCCCAATCGCCAAAGTCATGGTCAAGCAGATGCTTTTCATGGATGCTCCGGCGCACACTCGCTTGCGCAAGCTCGCGGCTCCGGCTTTCATGCCGGCGCGCGTGCGCCTGTTGCGCGAGCGCATTCAGGAAATCGCGACGAGGCTGATCGACGATATTCAGGCGCGCGGCGACGGAAAAATGGATTTGTTAGCGGATTTTGCAGAGCCCCTGCCGGCCATCGTGACGGCTGAGATGTTCGGCATTCCGATTGAAGATCACGTACGTTTAAAAGATTGGTCGGCAACGTTTGCCGAGATGCTTGGAAATTTCCAACACAATCCCGACCGTATCGGCGACGTATTATACGCGGCGGAAAACCTGACGGCCTATTTTCAAGACGCCATTCTCCAACGAAGAGAGAACCCGCGGCCCGGGTTGGTTCAGTCACTCATGAGCAGCGAAGTGGATGGCGATCGGCTCACGGACGAAGAGCTTGTCGCGAACTGTATCGTTACGATGGTCGGCGGTCAGGAAACTACGACGAACTTAATCGGCAACGGCATGCTGACTCTGTTACGCAACCCCCCGCAAATGGCATATTTACGCAGTAATACTCAGATCATGCAGTCGGCAGTTGAAGAACTCCTGCGCTACGAAAGCCCCAGCCAGCACACCGCGCGACTAGCGCCCGACGATCTTGTGCTGGGCGGGAAGGAAATTCGCAAGCGCGACGCCGTTGTAGCAGTCATGGCAGCTGGAAATCGCGATCCCGGGCGATTCCCTAATCCAGACCAGATCGACTTTAACCGAGTGGACAACCGGCATCTGGCATTCGGGTGGGCGGCCCATTTCTGTTTCGGAGCGCCGCTGGCGCGACTTGAGGGACAGATCGCGTTCGAAACGCTCTTGGCGCGCTTCCCCAATCTCGAGCTTACCGGAGAAAGCCTCGTTTGGCGTGAAAACCTCGGCCTGCGCGGCCTGAAGGCCCTGCCCTTAGCCTACAAACCCAACGCATGAGTGGTGGTACCGGAGCTGCCGAACGAGCGAAGCGGGCTCGGCTGCGATCGCTGGCCCTTCGCCCGGCTCGGTTTGATGACTACGACAAAATTCGCGCGCTCCTCGCGGACTATGGCCTCCAATCTCCTCCATTTGACGATTGGCGGCATCGTTGGGTCGACAATCCGGTCTGGCAGCGCCTCGGCGGCGTCTCGCCGATCGGGTGGGTATTAGAAACCCCGACGGGCGAGATCGTCGGCTCTATAGAGTCGATCCCGACGAAATACAAGTTCCAAGGCAACGATCTCGTTGCAAGCGCTGGGGCTGCTTTGTGCGTCAAGACTCCATATCGCAGGTTCGCGCTGCAACTGATCGATGAATATTTTAGCCAGGCGGTCGACCTATTTATCAGCACGACTATCGGTCCCGCCGCGGTTTCGACGCTGAGCCGGTTCGCTTCTCCCATTCCGTTGGGACAGTGGGATAAGACATCGTATTTTGTCACCGATCACGTCTCGTTTGCGAAGCGCGCACTACAAAAATGGCGCCTGTCCCCCAGCCCTTTGCTCGCATATCCGTTTGGTTGGACACTTTCGCTCAAGGACGTCCTTTGTAACGCGCTTCTCCCCGAACCCGCTCGCGACGTCCTGCTCGAGGCCACGGATAAGTTCGACAGTCGCTTCGACGTCTTCTGGGAGCAACTGGTGCGCGAAAACCGCGAGAAGCTCTTGGCAGACCGGAGCAGCCAGGCGCTCTGGTGGCATTTCGATGCGGCAATTCGCAGGAATCGGTTGTGGATTTTTACAGCATCGAAAAACGGACGGTTGCTCGGTTATTGTGTCCTGCGTCAGGAATCGATGCCGGGCGGAGCGTCCATGCGTCTGATCGACTATCAAAATCTTGACCCCGATCGCGATCTGTTACCCGGGTTTCTTCGGATGGCGCTGCAGCGATGCATAGAGAAGGGGTTTTATATGCTGCAGAACGTTGGAGTGGGAGTACCGAAGATGCGCGCCTTTGAGGAGTACGCTCCCTACCGCGGAAAGCTACCGAACGTGGTGTTCTTTTACAATGCGGCAGATGAGAAGTTCAAGGCTGAGCTTGGCGAGCTGCGCTTCTGGGACCCATCGCTTTTCGATGGCGATGCGGCGCTGTGAATCCGGAGGTGCCGGTCCTTCGCCCGATGCGCTTTGACGATTACGGAAACGTGCGCGACCTTCTCTTGGCCCACGCGCTGACGACCCCGGCATTTGATGATTGGCGACATCGCTGGGTCGACAACCCGCTCTGGCAGCGCCGCGCGAACGACTTGCCCATCGGGTGGGTGCTAGAAACCGCGCAGGGCGAGATCGTAGGCTCCATGGAATCAGTCCCGACATCCTATAAATTCCAGGGCGCCGATCTCGTCGGGGGTGCGAGTGCTGCTTGGTGCGTCAAGACGTCGTATCGCGGGTACGCCTTGCAACTGATCGACGAATACTTTAGCCAACCTGTCGATCTGTTCATGAGCACGACCGTTGGTCCAACCGCGGTTTCGACGCTGAGTCAGTTCTACGGACCCGTTCCGCTCGGTCGATGGGACATGACTTCGTATTTCGTTACCGACCACACCTCGTTCGCGAGGCGCGCGCTGCAGAAGTACCGCGTATCGCCGGCTCGGTTGATTGCATATCCGATTGGATGGGCGCTGTCGTTGAGGGAGGCGCTTTGGAAGGCGGCGCCGCCGGAAGCTCCGCGCGACGTCTCGATCGAAGTTACGGATGGGTTCGACAGCCGCTTCGATGCTTTTTGGGAGCAATTGGTCCGCGAAAATCCAGAGAAACTCCTGGCGGAACGGAGCAGTCACGCGCTCTGGTGGCATTTCGATCCGGCGATTCGCAGCAACCGATTGTGGATACTTACGGCAACCAAAAACGGCCGGCTGCGCGCCTACTGCGTTTTGCGCCAAGAAACGGCGGCTGGGGGCCGGTGTATGTCTCTGATCGATTACCAGACCCTGGATCCCGAACGCGATCTGTTGCCCGGTTTTCTCCGGGTGGCGTTGCGACGGTGCATAACGGGAGGATTCTATATGCTGCAAAACGTCGGGGTCGGCGTACCGAAGATGCTCGCTTTTGAGAAGTACGCTCCCTACCGCGGAAAGCTGCCGAATGCGGTGTTCTTTTACGGCGCCGCGGATCAGAAACTCGCGATTGAGCTAAGCGAGGCGCGACGGTGGGATCCATCCCTTTACGATGGCGATGCGGCGCTATGAATGCGAGCAACGGGGCGAGTGCGCTCCGGCGGCCTGAAGCGCTCGAGGCTCCGCGACTGCGCCCGGCCCGTCTTGAAGATTACGACGAAATTGCGCGACTGGGACTAGTCCACTCGTTGGACGTTCCCTCCTACGAGGATTGGAGTGCCCTTTGGCTCCAAAATCCGCTGCGGGTTCGATCCGCGAAAGCGTTTCCGATCGGATGGATCCTCGAGCTGCCCAGCGGTAAGGTGGTCGGTACCATGGGTACTGCTCGCTCGCGGTATACATTTCGCGGGGAAGCCCTCACTTCGGCAGTTTCGCGAGCTTGGTTTGTCGACGCTCCCTATCGGGGATTCGCTCTCCAGCTCATGGACGAGTATATGAATCAACCGGGTGTCGATCTTTTCATCAACAATGCCGTCAGCGTTCCAGCTTTCGCAACGTTCAGCCGCTTTTGCGAGCGCGTTCCGCGCGGGGAGTGGGATTGCATCTCGTATTGGGTGACGCCGCATCTGCCAAATGCGGTGGACTGCTCGAAGGACGCCGTCGTTCACGCGGAACTTCCAAAGAGCGTCGGATCGTTCACTATTGAAAGCGCGGATCGATTCGACTCGGGGTTCGACATGTTTTGGAAGGAGCTCGTGCGAGAAAACCCCGAAACCTTGATCGCCGAACGAACCGCGGAGGCACTTACCTGGCATTTTGGGTCGCCGCTTCGCAAAGGAAGACTCTGGATATTTACGGCAGTGCGACAGGGAAGACTGCGCGCCTATTGCACGCTGACGCGTCAAGATCATGGCTTTAGACTCCCCGCCCTGCCTCACGGGGATACTCAGGGCCTCCGAGGCATGCGCCTCGTCGACTACCAAAGCATTGACCCGAGCATCGATTTCTTGCCGGCATTTATCGAGGCAGCGCTCCAGCGATGCGTTAGCGAGGAGCTCTACATCCTCGAAGCTCTTGGGCAGGGGGTGCCGAAGATGCGCGTCGTTGACGAGTGCGCGCCCTATCGGAGAAACCTGGAGAACTGGAAGTTTTTCTTTAGCGCCGCAGAGCCGGCACTGCAAGCACGTTTGCGCGATCCGGGGTGTTGGGACCCCTCGTCGTACGACGGCGATGCCAGCCTTGAATAATCGCCCGGCATGGAAGGAGCTTCGCGCTGCGGCGCACGTCTGGCAGTTGAGCCCAGCGAAGCTGCGCGCACCCGAGGCACGCGAGAGGTGGTTGTCTCGAATGGCGATCGACGAGCGCGCGCGATACGAGCAATTTGCCACCGCGCAAACGCGCGAAGAGTATTTGGCGGCACGAGCGTTATGCCGGGCGACCCTCTCCTACTATACCGGAGTCGATCCTTCCCGGTGGCGCTTCAGCGTAACATCGCATGGGAAGCCAATCGTCACCGAGCCGGTCGAGTTCGACTCATTGCGCTTCAACCTGACCCATACGGATGATCTGGCCCTATGTATCGTCAGTCGCGCCGGCGAGGTGGGTGTCGACGCCGAGAAAACCTCGCGCGCCACAGACGACCTGGCTATTGGCCGACATTTTTTCTCGCGCCGTCAACGAGCACGGCTTGCAAGTTTGCCGCCGGACCGGCGCGCCGAGAGCTTCTTCGAGCAGTGGGTATTGAAAGAAGCGTATGTCAAAGCGACGGGGGAAGGTCTCGCGTACGCGCCGGAACGGCTAACTATCGAACAGGATGAAAAGGGCGAGCCCATGCCCGTTGCAAATTGTCAATTTGCTTTGTGGAGGCCGACCCCTAATCACGTGGCTGCGGCGGCTGTCCTCTTGCGAGATGGCGACCCCGCCGTCTCGCTCGACTGGCTTAGGCCGACGACTTGCGCGTTATCAACGATCGATGCCGAATTCGGGCGAACTCCATCGGTTCGACTTCCCGCCCCTACTCGATAACGTGGATGTTGCTTTCCGTAATCCCAGCTGTCGGAATCGGAAGGTGCGATGCGTTATCCCCCCAGCCGAGTTTGCTTCCGTCGCCCTGATTTATGACCTCGGTGAAAAAGCCGTTCCATCCTGGGGGCTGTCCAACGATGGTAAACGTGGCGTTATCGAGGCCCTCGAGGACCCACGGGCTGGCCCCGGCGGAATCGGTGACCATAAATCCGTAGTCGTGCATTTGATGCAGCAACGTTTTCGCCCACGCGTGGTCCGGCAGCGCGTCGATTGCCGCATCGCTTAAATCAAGCCAAATACGTTCGCCCTCCGCCGGGCCTGACGGGCAACTTCCGCCGCTTTGTCGGGCAGGCCAAAAAAACTCATGTGACGGACACCGAGTGCCTACATAGAACGTGTGCGCGATCTTGCCTGCGACGATCTCGCGCGGATCGAGATAGCCCGGCTGCAACGGAATTCCGGCTTCGTTGGCAGATCCCACGCAGTGCCCGTGGTTTTGGAACGAAGTAGTCGTGCAGAGCCCGCTAAATCCGACACTCAGCGCACCGCCGCCGTTGACGGGATTCGTCGTACCCTTTCCGGTTCCGTTATCGTTGAACTCCCAAAAGTCATATTCCGTTCCCGTCCAAAGCTCGATAACGGTTGCATGATGGTCGCTGTCGATCGACGCGTGCGCACCGTTGGGGATATGGATTGAAACGCCGGAGAGAAACTGACAGCCACCATACAGCGAGCAGGTGACGTTGTACGTAGGATCGCTCTGAGTCGCGTAGTACACCGGGTCGGTATCGTCTTGTCCTTGGCCGTTGGTACCGGGCTCGGCTTCTTGGATCTGGCCCATCGAGAACTTCCCGTTAAATATCTGCGTAACTTCTGATGGAGAGTTAGGATCGAGCTGCGGATTGCATGGGTCGGACGCACAAATCGGAACGATAAACGGGTTAGGCTGGTACGGAAACTGCCATCCCTCGCCCGGCGGCGATTGCACCGTGCCGGTGATCCCGCCGCCAGGTGGCGACAATTGCAGATTTGCAGGCGTTCCTCCGACTCCGTTCGCGCTACATGCGGCAAGCAGCGCCACACACGCTATGCTGGGAAGCCTCTTCATAATAGATTGCATAATAGATTGCCTCCGCGCAAAAAAATCCGTATTTTAGGGTTTGCGGACACCTGAGCATCCTTATCGCGTATGCGATGTAACCGCCTAAAGTGAACGGCTTGTGAGCAAGAGTATAGCACGGGGCGCAACGGGCGTCCCTTTTCCGTGTTGCCTGCCAGGCAAGAGCCGTCGCGGCAGGCCAATGCTCTCCAGCGGCTTCTTCGTTAACGCGTTAACGATACGTTCACGGCGGAGTTCTTATGAAGCGCGCCATACGCACTTTTACTCGCAGAGGCTGCAAGCGCGGCCGTGGTGCGAATGCAGGGTCAACGAGGTCCGTTTGGTGCGGCTGCCGATCGACGCTGATTGCGGCTCCGCTGGGCTGTGAGTCGTAGTTTAAGAGAATTGCATAGTTCAGTCGGCGTGCCGCCTTTCCGACCGGGCGAGGCTGCGCACTTCGAAAATCGAATTTCATTCGCCGCGTTTGGCGGCCGATTTGTTTGGCTGCGGGACTGCCGCATCTTAAGTTCCACACGCTCCGACATACGGCGGCCAGCTTGCTGTTAAGCGAGAACATTCATCCGAAGGTCGTCCAGGAGATGGGCGGGTGGTCAAGCATTCGCATTGTACTCGATACATATAGCCACCTCATTCCAACGATGCTAGCGCAAGCGGCAAATGCCCTCGACCGGGCGCTCGGCTATCGGACACGAACCCGAAAAAAGACCGTTTACGCAGTACATGGCGGTACAAGGCCGGTGCTGAAGGGCAAAACGAAAGCCTCACAAAAGATTATATTCTGTAAGGCTTTTGGAACTCTCCGGATGTTGGACTCGAACCAACGACCCGCTGATTAACAGTCAGCGCCATTCGTGCGGGTCGCTGAGTTTCCCTCACGATTCTCCTTTCCATTTCTTTCATATCGTCCACTCCGTCCGGCGCTTTTGCCCTACGTTTGCCCTACGGAGTCGCTCCACGCCCCCCCCACATGAGGACGAGCTATTAGATAAGCGACGACGATAATGACGGCTGCAAGGACGCTAAGCCCGTTAATCCGGCGCATGTTCCTTTCCATGAGTTTCCTTGGCGTTCACGGGACGAACTCGAACTTGGCGCTATCATGCTCCGAACCATCCGCGCAAATGTATGTCGCAGCTTCCGTAACGGGGTCGCTATATACTTCGTGGTGGTAGGGCTGAGGAGCATGGTCAGCCAGGTCTTGCATAGAGTTGCTTAAATCCGACCGCTCACGCGCAGCCGGGTTCGTCGTGCGGTTAGGCAAGGCGGAACTAAGTCGCACAAGCCCCGGCGGTAGTGCGGGCTGAAGTTTACCGTCAGGCGTCGATAACCGCTTTACCCTGTTTGCCGAATGGGGACGGCCTGGACTTCGCGGTCGTTCCGGCGTAAGAGGTGTAGCGGAACGAGCATTATTCCGGGAAAGTCGTCAGCGGTTACTACGTACAGGGTTTGGTCTACTTTTTCAAGCTCGGCGATAAGGCCCTCAACGGTCATTATACTTTGCCTCCTCGTGCGATTCTGCCCCTCATGGCTGACCGAGGACATCTAGGAGGTATACGTCGCCGACCGCTGCTGATTGTTGCTCTTTAACCCAATCCTGACTTTCCCACTCGCTTCCATCCACGAATCGGACGTGACCGACCGCGCAGTCCACTTCGGCGGTGCCGTCCTCTATTAGGGGTGCATCCCACGCGCCTCCAGCGCCCGCAGTACTTAGGTAAAGGTCGTGCCCCTGCTGCACGTTCGGCGCGAATGTCCCCTGTCGCATTGCGGGCTGATACCCTAGGACCTTATCGAACGCATCGCGCATTCGGAAGACGAACTCGATGGCTGTTGCCGCCTTTGGTGCGGTGTTCACGAAGTTGACGTTATACCCGCCATTGCCGATGTCGTTGTTGCGACCGGCCAGGCATAGAGTGATGTGAATCGGCGAACCGGCATCTTCAATCTTGGTTGGTAAGTTAATCTGGTAGCTCGCGGCGGCGGCAGGTGCGGCCATCGCGAGGCAGGCGGCGACGAAAAAAATAAGCGTAGCTATTCGCATGAAGAGTTGTCCTGTTGAGAAACTGCGCAGCCGACCCTAGACGTACTCATACGAGCACTCTAAGACGTGGTGATAGCTATCTTCCTGCGAAAGCTCCCCCTTGATATGCACACAAGTCTCTAAGTCTTCGTAAGGTCCCCCAAGTAAGGTACGCCACGGTGCGCTCGGGGGGTCGTACTGCAAGTTCTTCATCTGGTAGAGCATGTAGGCCAGGCCTCCGGCCTTAGCGGGGGGCGTTGTGCCTATTGCTAAGGTCGCGACCAGAATGGCGGTCAGCACGATAGAAACGATGGGTCTCATGTGTCCTCCACTAGAAAAACGACAAATCACGACGTTGTTCAAACGCCGCTGCGAGGCTTCTCTTTCGCTATGATTGGACTGCTCCCCCCGCAGGCCTGCCCTTGTGCCCTGACGCTACGAGTGCGGCGACCCGAAATACGCCGCGTTAGGCCGTCGGCGCGGCTCCCCGTCACCGCGAGATCGCCGTGAGCGCCTACGCCCTTGGGCAGTCGTGTCCGCCGTCACTCGGCGCGATCAGCGGCCCGCTGGCGATCAGCGTCGGCGTACGCCGCCCGCCATCCCTCGCCGGATTCGTATCTCTCTTCCCCTCCGTCTTGCGACACGATGCGCACGATCTGCGGCTCCGTGAGGCTGTCTCGCAGTCGTGCGTTCACTAACTTCATAAGCCTTCGCTGCGCCTGTTCCAGTCGCTCCCGTTGACGTGTAGACGCACTCTTCTCCGGCGCTACGAACTTGATCTCGACCGTCCCGTCGCCATCGCCAAAACCTATCCAAGGCAAACCGATCTTCTTCATCTCCTCCGTGAACGGCTCGTAATCGTCGGTGCCCTTGATGAGACGGGCGATGGGCCGAGCCCACCTCGCCATCGCCGCGATGCCAAGGCGGCGACTCTTTCGCGTGAACTCTTCCTTGACGTAGTTAACATGCGCATCCCACGCACCCTGGTCGTCAGGAAGCAGATTCGCAAAGAGATCGGGGTGGGAGTCGTTGTAGTCTAGCTCGGCGACTTGCGCATACGTAACTCTCGTGAAGCTCTGTGTGACCTTGTCTACCGCTGCGCGGAACCGCTGCTCTCTCGCCGCATTTGTAATCTGCGCCATTTCCGACAAGTTTTACAAGTGACACCGCTAAACTCCTGCGCTATAGTGCGGGTGACACCGTTATGCAAACAGGAAATGAAGCCCGACGCGGTACGAATGGATGCCAGCAGAAGCAACGGCGACGGCAGAGGCAAACATTCCTACGCTCACTCATCGGCCCTCGTGGAATCGGAAGGGTCGCAGAGGAGCTTTCGCTCACGCGATACGAGCTTGGTCGAGCGGCGAACGGACTACCCGTTGCGGGGCCGACGCGGAGACGCTTAGAGAAAGCCTACGGACTTCCGATCTCGATTCTCGCTCGGCCCGTCGCGACGATGCTCGCCGAACTCCTTGTCGCGGCGGAAGCCGCCGGTCTCGAACCAAATGAAGGCACTCCCGAATGACACGGCGCGAACGCGAACTTGTTAATGAGGGCTTCGAGTCGGTCGCCGACGCCGCTGCCTATCTCGCGATCAGCAAAAGTCGCGTGTACGAGTTGCTGCATAGCGGCTCGATCTCGTACTCGAAGCACGGTAACAAGTTCGTCGTCAGCCGTGCAGCCTTGCGTCGGTACGCGCTCGTAAGACTCAAGGTCGGCAGCATCGCCTAGACTTCAGCGAAAACTCAAATACTCATCGCCCGGTCGCGCCGGTGCGTCCCCGAAAGGCCCCAAGTCAAATGTCTTCAGCAGAATCTACGCCGGTCGCGACGGTCTCCACCGCGCCGCCGGAGCCGCAAGACGATCTGCGCCCGCCGTTGACTCCCAACATCGAACTCGAAGAGGCGGCTCGCACCGAGCTTGCCGGTGCACACGCAGATCGCAGGCTCGAAAACTCCTCAGCCGTCACCGTTGAACTCCTGCGCGACGGTGCGGTGTCGCAGAAGACTCGGGACGAACGCAACGCGATACTCCAACGCGAATCGGAGCTAAACGAGATCATTCTGCTTCGCCAACCGCTTGCAGATCGCGAACGGCTGGAAGTGCTCCGCTACAAGCAGCGCGTCGGATTCGCGCAGCGCGTGAAAAACCAAGCCATCGCTGCCAGGGTCAAGGAAAAGCTCGACGATCTCAATCGTCAGGTCGCAGAGTGCGAAGACGAATGGGTCAAAGCCAAAAACCTGCCGGACGGGACATTTTCTGCGTCGTTACTACTCACGCGCTTTTTGAAGGCGCATCCAGAAATCGAGGGCTAACGTCATGAAGATCACACACGCTCAGCTTGAGAAGCTCAAAGCCGACGCTATCGCAAGGGCAGTGCCTGCTGCCCTCCGCGCACACAACTCAACGGCGAAAGCCATCGGCGCACTTAACAACCCGCCCACGCGCACGGCAAAGGCCGACGCGCAAGCCGCGGCAGCCGCGAGAGCGATGCTACTTCGCGGTCGAACGCCGGTGCCAACCAAAGATGAGTTGCAAGCAGCCGTTGGCAGCGCGATGCCGTTTAAGGCGCTAAGCGACACAGATCAGACGCTCGCCATCATGCGGGCCACTCGTGCGAAACGGTGAGCAAAGATTCGCTCGGCGTTGCTTCCGTCTTCGTTCGAGCGATAAGCCGGGTGGCGCGGTTTCGTGGTTTCCCGCGTCATCCCGGCGTACAGCGTGACGGCTCGTCTGCTAAGTGCGAGCCGTCACGCCGAAACATTCTCGGCGTCGCGCTCCGGCGTGGCGTTGAGTACAGCGTGAACGCGGTCCATGCTTGCCACACCCGCGTTCACGCCCGAGCCGAGGACCGGTGCCCTCCTGTCGCCGGTCCTCGGTGCGAACGCACTTTCGCGGGCGTTGGCCCAACGGTAAGCGTAGACGCATTCCGTACCTCGAACTCTTTAGTTAAAGGATTGAAGCAAAAATGCAAGACGTGAAAACCGGCGTGAATGCCCCGGAGTCACCGCGGTCTACCCCGATCTCGCCGACTTTGCGCTCGCTCAATAACGCGAGCCCGTCCCGTTCCATCACGCCGCAGGATGCGGTGAAGGCCACCGGCGCACAACAAATCGCCACGAACCAGTGGGAAGCGAAGTGCCCGCACTGCGATGACGGGACCCTACTCATTGGGAAGGCCACCGACGGCACCGGGAAGCTCCTTATGAGGTGCAGCGCGGGGTGTGCGTTCCTCGACGTTATTTTTCGCATCAAGCAGATGCGTCTCAAGCAAGAAAGTCCCGAATCATGTCAACCCACCCCACGGTAGATCATGCCTTTACGGCAGTCTGGCGCGGAGCGAAGCCCAGCGAACTCATTGCGCGACTCATCTGCAAGTGCGTGTATCGCGAGGGCGGCAAACACTGCTTGCGGTCGTGGGCAGAACACGGTAAGCCAGCGACATCGGAGTGGAGATGGGTCGAGATGGAGATGCACAACGCCATCGCTGAAATGCCGTTCGGTATCATCGACCCATCTTGGCTTCCCATGTTGTCTTTGCTAAATCCCACCGAGCGCATGGTCTTCGACCTATTCGCGCTTCATCGCAACGCGCTCAGCGGTCTGTCATCCGTACCCGTCGCACTTATACAGAAACTAACGCGGCGCAATCGAAGCACGATCACACGTGCCGTCGCTAAGCTTGTAAAGGTCGGGCTCCTGACCTTGATTCATAAACACTCCGGGCGGAAGGACGGGGCGAACGTCTATCTCCTCCCGCCGACGCTGCGGCGTGACGAGATTATGGCGGCGAAGGCGAAGCGCGAGCGCAATGCAACGGCAACAGCAAGCCCCAAGCCGGGTGCCACCCCACGAATAGAGCCACCAGGCGCTAAGGCCCACGCCGATGTTCTCAGCGCCCCGGTTACAGCCGAGGAGCGTGAGGCTTCTGCGGCGGCGTTAGAAAAAATACGCGACGGTCTTAACGTAAAGCGAATCCCGCGGGAGTACGACGATGCTCGTGCAGCCGGGGAAGCGATCAAGGTCGTGCCTCGATGATGAATCCTAGCGTCAAACCATGGCGCATAACTTGTGCGCCCTGGTTCCTCAAGGGTCCGCTAGCCGCCGGCGCGTTTCCACAAGCTTTACACAAGCCAGCCACCAGGGCGCATAGCTTGTGCGCCGTGGTGTCCCAAACCATGGCGCATTTCCGAGCAAACCATGGCGCATTGCCCGTGCTCAAATCGACCGCTATACAGAGTACAGATATATACGACAGAGGGGGCCGACCATTAAAAAAGACGACGAGACGACGAGGCTCAACGTCACGTCACCTCGCCATCTCGGCCGTCCCCGCACTTTCAACCGGCACGGTCGATGAAGAGGGTGCAGGTCCAGCCCCATCTCGCCAGATCGAGCGGATCGTCGCTCTTGGCGTCCATCGCCGAGCTTCGGCTCCCATCGCCGCGGCGACGCCGGTGCTACGCCGTGACCCGCCGAGCTACGTCTACCCGCCGTACTCCATCACCGCCGGAATACACGCTCCGGCATATTCCTCGATGTATCCACGGAGGTCACACCATGAATAGCTCTCACCTCGACGACGATCTCATCGATCTCCACGACGCCCTCGCTCCGACCGAAGATCGTCCCGCGCCTGCGGTCGTTCTGCCGCGGCCGACGCCAGTCACCGAGATTCCCCGCTGGGGGCTTCGGCCGGTAGCGATTCGCTCGGCTAGCCCCTTGGAGGTGTTTTTCTAATGGCGGGCACTCGCTGCACGATCTGCGATCACCCGGAACGGAAGTCGATTGACGCTTCGCTGAGTGCTTCGAGTGAACGAAGCATTGCGAAGCAATGGTCCCTTTCCGACAGCGCCGTACACCGTCACAAGGTCAGGCATGTGCAGGCTGCGGTCGCTCGCGTCGTCGCTCATCGCGAAGAACTCGGTGCTGAAGCGTTGGTGAAAAAGCTCGTCGGCTACCTCGACGAGGCCGAGCACGGCATCGAGATCGCAAAAAGCGAGAAGGACCTGGCCGGTCTGGCGAGATGCATCAAAGAGGCGCGAGAGACGGCGGTCTACATCGGGAAGACGGTCGGCCTTTGGTCGGACAAGCCGCAGATCGTGAACGACTACAGAAAGCAGACGCTGATCGGGAACGTCGCGTCGCTCACGACCGCCGAGCTAAGGGCGCTCGCTGCCGGGCAACCCGGCGAGACCATCGATCAGGAGCCGTCGTGCTAGTCGTCGGTCTCGCTCTGTCGGCGAGCCGTCGCGCCACGCTTGCGCAGCACGTCAGCAAGGTCGCGCCGACTGAGAAGTTCGAGGAGCGCGATTTCCACGAACGACGACACCGAAGCCCTGATATTTTGCCTTTTAAGGCCCGCCAACGCCTCCTCCATCCGAATCGCGGTCTCCGTATCGACCAGAGCCTGCACCCGGGTCGTAAGGGGCAATCTAGGCCCTCTTTTCACCATGCCTCCGAGAGTTCGCCGCGCTCCATAGCTCAGCATCTTGGCAAAGCGGTTACGCTGTTGCTAAACAGAGCAGGTGCTCCAGTTACGCGTCTAGAAAGCTCCCTTTCAGGAGGAGTAACGGAACTAATGAATGGGAAAGCGGTCACGCCGTATCTGCGTGTTTCCACCGACCGACAGGGTCGCTCGGGCCTTGGATTAGAGGCGCAGCGTATCGCCGTCGAGTCCTACGTTGCGCGAACCGGCGCGACGATAGCGCGTGAGTTCGTCGAGGTCGAGAGCGGTAAAAATAATGATCGGCCGAAGCTCGCCGCAGCGATTGCGTTCGCCCGTCGCTCCAAGGCGACGCTGCTCGTTGCGAAGCTCGACCGGCTCGCGAGAAACGTCAAGTTCATCGCCACGGTTCTCGAAAGCGGTGTCGAGTTCGCCGCGGCCGACATGCCGGACGCGAACCGTATGACGTTGCATATCTTGGCCGCGATTGCCGAGGGCGAATCCAAGGCAATCAGTGAGCGAACTCGTGCCGCGCTCCAAGTGGCGAAGGCCCGTGGCGTCAAGCTAGGCACGAACAAGCCGCTGACGCCGGAACAACGCGCTAATGGCGTGAGACGTTCCGCGCAGTCGCGTCGCCGCGCAGCCGTCGAGATTTACAGCGATCTCGCGCCGATGGTCAAGTCGATGCGCAGCGAGGGCGCGACTCTCGCTGCCATCGCCGAGCACTTGAACGCCGAAGGTCACGCGACACGCACGGGTGCGGAATGGTCGAAAGTGCAAGTGCACCGAGTGCTTTCCAGGGCCGCGGCATGAGTACGTTCGAGGGCGTCATCCCCACAGTACCCGAAGCCGTCGCCGCGGCTGCAAAAGAAGAACTCGCGAGAAGGTCGTTGCTCGACTTCTGCAAGCTGATGATTCCCGGCTTTCAGGCACCGCCGCACATCAAGTACATCGCCGAACTACTCGAAAGCGTTGAGCGTGGGAAGCAGCGAAAACTTTTAGTGTCGCTTCACCCCGGTGCGGGGAAGAGCGTTCTTTTGCAAGCTTTCGTGGCGTGGTATCTCGGCAAACATCCAACTCATCGCATCATCACCGCGAGCGCCGGTGCCGAGTTGGCGGAGCGCAACAGCCGTGCATCGCGAGGATTCTTCACCGACTCGGCGTGGCCGTTCGATGCGGGCTTATCGAAAGACACGACAGCGATGAATCGGTGGAACACGACGGCGGGCGGCGGCGTCTTTGCCTGCGGCGTCCTCGGGCTCATATCGGGTTGGCGATCTTCGGGGCCGATAGTGTTGGATGATATTCAAAACGATGCGCTGTCCGTCGGTGAACGCGAATCGCTTTGGGACTGGTACAGGTCGGTGCTTTTGGCGAGGAGAGAACCAGGCGCGGGAATCGTTGTGATTCAGCAAAGGTGGGGCTCCGACGATCTGCCAGCGCGGCTCCTGGAGAGCGCAGAGGGTAAGGAGTTTTTGCACGTTGCTCTTCCGGCGATTGCGTTGGAGAACGACCCGCTTGGCCGCAAGATCGGCAAGTCATTGTGGCCCTCGCGCTGGCCGCTCGCCGAACTCGAAAATCAGCGCGTGGCAATGGGTTCGCGAGCGTTCGAGACGGCTTATCAAGGCTTAGTTACCCCCGCCGAAGGCAACCTGATAAAGCGCGAGTGGCTGCAATACTACGATCAGCCGCCTACAGAGTTCACGAAGGTCGTCTGCGGCATCGACGCAGCCGCGAAGACCGGTATCCATAATGATGAGAGTTGCATCGTGAAGATCGGCGTGACGAAAAACGGCTACTACTTACTAGATTGTTGGACCGCCCGCGTTGAGTTCCCCGACCTGCTTAAACGTGTGATCGCGCTCGAAGACGAAGACCCCAAGCCGAGCGTCGTCTACGTCGAAGACGCGTCGAATGCAACGGCGATGCTGCAAGTTTTAAAAACATCCTCGCGCATCCCCGTGGTCGGCGTGACGGCGAAGGGCTCGAAACTCAGTCGGGTAGAAGCCTGCACCGGCGTCTTCGAGTCGAAGAAGGTATTCTTTCCGCATGAAGCGCCTTGGCTACTGACGCTTGAGGGCCAACTTTTGGGCTTTCCTGGCGCAAAAAGGGACGACGCCGTTGACGCGCTATGCCTCGGATTGAGTCAGGTCTCGAACAGGAAGATGAGTAAGAACTTTTGGTTCACTTTCGGCGGGAACGGGCCGGATGAGCACTATTTCGGTCCCGACGATCATTCGCCGTGCTCCGAGGAAACCGTTGGGAGCATGGGTTCCGTCACCGGCGCGTTGACGCGGCTCGGATTATAGGAACGCTGCGCCACAGGGCGCGAAAGGAATCGCAGCATGACAGATGACGGCAGGAACTATGCGCGTTATGCGATCATCGAGGCGCTCCGCAACGGAGAGCTTAGATTTGACGAGCTATCGAAAAAGGTGCGCGGCGGGGGATTCACCCAAGCATCATTTGAGAGAGCGAGAGCACAGCTACATGACGAAGGGAAAATTGAGCGACTTGGCGGTGGCGCGGCGGGGCCACTGCGCTGGCAGCTCACTCCTTTCTCTCGGAGTCCTTCGGCATCTTCAGAGTCGGCGGCGGCGCCAAAGTCGGGACGCAAAAAACACGGCTGGCGCAATTTCGCGATAATAGTTGGCATTTTTCTGGTCGGCTTCTTTGCCCTGTTAATAGTCGTGGGAAATTACGCGCAAAATACTGAGCAAGAGACAAGCTACATGACGCGCCCAGGCGGTACTTTTACCCCTGAGCCTGCTGATACGCCGAGCGCGACGCCAGAACAGACAACAGCTAGCAGCGGACTCGTGGGCAAGACTTTGCACGTTCCTAGTGACATGTCGGTTTACGGCTTCGTCGAAAGCGAGGAATCTGGACTGCACACCTATATTGAGACCGGCTATGTTCAGGGCTGGGATGCTGCCGATGATTTTGCCCGGGGTGCAGTCGATGATCATGTAGCCCTGGATTTAAGCGACGATAAAGTTAAGGTCATCAACGAAGATGATTCCTTCACACAATTTGATCAAGTAACTCAACAAGACGAGACGGTCCCCCTCTGTCTCGTTTATGTAGCCGACGCTGACGCTAACTACTGGGTACGATGTTCCTCGGTCGGCGATTGAAAATGATTCGTCGGCTTGTGCCCCAGGTTCGCTGACGGACGGAAAGACGGCGATGCAACGCTACGCGGAGTTCCACCTGCGCAACTGCAACTGCATCCCCATCGCGCATGATGACGCCGCCCACGACAACACACACACCGACGACGCCGCTGAGGCGCGACAATCAGGAGAAGACATAGCATGAGATCACGCAAGCAATCCCGCCGCACCAACGGCAACGGCGTTAGTGTGTATTGGTCGATGAATCGATACGTCGCCCAGGTGACGCTCGGAACGACCACTGATCGCAAACCCAAGCGCAAGAAACTCTACGGGCCACTCGGCGATAAGAGTCGCGCAGCCAAACTAGGAGTCGAGGAACGCGCAAAGATATACGCTGCCCGACGCGGGAAGGGCGACGGCTCCGCGCAACTCAAGACCGTCATCGATCAATGGATTGAAGACGCGGCAAAAAAACCGGCAGACGATGGCGGCATTCGGGCTAAGACTAAAGGCTTCTACGAGTGGATTTCTAGGATGCACTTGGGCGAGATCGGCTCTATTTCGTTAATCGACCTAGAAGCCGCCGATATCAAGGCGCACCTCACGGGTCTGGACGCGATGCCCCGGACGAAACGAGCCGTATTCGGTCTCATTCATCATGTACTCCAATACGCCGTAGAGGAGGATATGATCGGGCAGAACCCAGCCGCGGCGATAAAGCGACCTAGGGCCTCGCGCACCGAACAGCAGGTGCTAACGCCATTGGAAATCGGCTACTTGCTGAAGGCAGCCCACGGTGATCGCCTCGAAGCGTTGGTCGTTCTCGCGGTCACCAGCACAATGGGGCCCGGCGAGTTGTTTGGGCTCCGACGTTGTGACGTGCATCTGTCGGAACGGTATCTATCCGTAAACCACGATCTAGTCGAAGCGGCAGCACATGGCTATCGGCCGACTCTTGAGCCACCCAAGAATGCCAAGCGGCGTCGCCGGATTGATTTGCCGAAGATCGCGGTCGACGCATTGCGCGAGCGCATGAAACTCTGCCTCGTCGAGGGCAGCGGCGAGTTGGTATTTTCATCGCCTGAGGGCGCACCGATCCGGCTTTCAAACCTCTGCCGCCGCTGGTGGAAGCCTCTGCTCGGCAAGGCGGCCGAACTCGCCGAGAAGGATGCGCGTGAGGCTGGCGATCACGACTACCGCTTCCCTACAGACCTGCGCATGTACGCCTTGAGGCACTCCGCCGCGTCGCTGATGGGGCATATCGGCGTCCCAATAGAGATCGCCCGCGAGCGTATGGGGCATTCGAGCATCCGCACGACTGTTGACGTGTACGGTCACTACTACGAGGGGACAGGACGCTCCGTGGCCGACAAGCTCGACGGATTCTTCGACCGAATGCTCGCCGGGTAAGGGGCTTTGGCGATAACAGAGGCGATTGAATGCCTTGCACACTCCCTAAAGGCCCTGGGCCGGAACGTGGGGTATAAGTCGTCTGTCATGCTTACCACGATTGCCTCCGCCCTGGGGGGGTGGCTTCCCGACACAACGGACCTCACAGCGGGCGGCGTCAAGCCTTTTTACCTAGTTGCGCGGCCCGGCTTTTGGGGTGGCTTTGGCTCCGTCCTAGACATTTTCAGCCCCCAGGGTTGGAACTACGTCAGCGGATTCCGTAGCCTGGAAGAAATTTACGCGGTGTCTACCTACGTTGACTGGTGCATGGTCGGGCACGACTTGCGCCAAGCAATCGCGGTCGAAACCCCACGCCTCGCTGCGTAACTCTTGGCCAGTCTAGCGAAGCGAAGGCAACAGCAACTCGAACAACGGCAACGGCAACTCGCAGCGAGGGGTGTTGAGTTCACGTTGCAGGGAACGCTTTCGACAGGCCCCTTGCCTCCGGCGCAACAGATCGAGGAGTACGAGCGTCTAATCCCCGGTTCTGGCCAGATTCTTTTTGATGAGTTTCAGGCCCAAGGCGTTCACCGCCGCAAGATGGAGACCATTCTTGTCGTGTCTGATGCGGTCAGATCATTTTTCGGTGTCGTCGCTGGCTTGGCGCTGGCCGGTTACATCGTATACACCGGGACGGAACTACTGCGGCAGGGCCACTCTATAGACGGCTTTGCCGCCATCGGCACAGCGGTTGCGATTGCGGTTGGACCATTCCTAATCAGAAACTACCTTCAATCCAAAGAGCGGCGTCAACAGATCGATGCCTTGGCCGCTACGAAACGTCGATAACAGCCGCCTGCCCTATCCGCTGCCCTACAGGCGCTTCTCGACAAAGGGTGCGCGTAAACAAAACCCCGATGGTATCGGGGTTTTAAATGGCTCCGGATGTTGGACTCGAACCAACGACCCGCTGATTAACAGTCAGCTGCTCTACCAACTGAGCTAATCCGGAACGATCGGCGCTCAGACAAGGCCGGGGAGCCTGCTTCCACGGGCCCCTCGTGGTCCCTGTCGGCCCTCACGTGCGCGCCGCTGCTTCGACCCCCGGCGAGAGGCGAAGCGCGCCAGGATTCGTATTCTACTCGCCGTCATGCAAGAGTCAACCGCAGCTCCAGATGCGATCGTGACCCGCCGGCTCACCGGATGTCGCGTAGGCGCCGAGCACCTCGACTACTTGCTTGAAGTGGATTCCGACATCCGCATCGCGCGGTGGCTTTCCGGCGAGATTCAGAGCCCGGAGCAGTCGCGAGCACGCTTAGGCCGATGGGTACGCATGTGGGAAGAGACCGGAAAAGGATTCTGGATCTTTCAAGATTTCGATCGATGCATCGTTGGTCACGGCGGCCTATTCAACTCGCCTCGCGAAGCCGGAAAGGTTGAGGTGGGATACGTCATTAAGCCGGCATACTGGGGTCGCGGACTCGCGACGGAGATCACCGTGGCCGCACTCAAGGTCGGGTTCGAATCGCTCGATCTGCGGCGGATTATTGCAATCGCGCAGCCGGCCAACGCGCCATCGCGGCGTGTCATGGAAAAGTGCGGAATGATTTTCGAGACCGAGACCCTTTCGGCCGAGCGGCCTCGCGAGCGTTCGCTACGCAATAGACAAAGAAATGTGGTTTTCGTGACCGCCGAGATACCGAGCGACGTCGACAACGTAACGCTCGAGATCGACGGACGACGGGTCGCATTGACCAACCTGCGGAAAGTCTACTTTCCGAAACTTGGGCTGACAAAAGGCGACCTGCTTCGCTACTACCTCAATATCGCCGGAGCTCTTCTGCCCCACGTCACTGGCCGCGCAATGGTCATGAAGCGCTATCCGCACGGAGTAACCGGCGAGTTCTTTTACATGAAACGCACGCCATCGCCGCGGCCGCCTTGGATACGAACCTGTCCGATCGAGCATCGCTCGGGTAATACGATCGACTTTCCCCTAATCGACGACCGTCCGTCGCTTCTGTGGCTTATCAACCTGGGTTGCATCGATCTCAATCCATGGTACTCGCTATGCGACGACGCAAATCGTCCCCTCTACTTGCATTTTGATCTCGATCCGGTGGACGGCACGCCGTTCTCCGTCGTGCGCGAGGGCGCGTTCATCGTCCGCGACGTTCTCCGCGGCATCGGGATGACGCCGTGTGTCAAGACCACCGGCAGTCGCGGAGTTCATATCTATGTCGCGATCCGCGTCGGTCCGACGCAACACGAGGTTTGGGAGATATCCAAAGCGATCGGACAGCAAATCGCGACCGCCCATCCCGACGTTCTCACCGCCGAATACCGTATCGCCAAGAGGCCATCGGGGCGCGTTCTCGTCGACTACAATCAAAATGCGTTTGGAAAGACCTTAGCCTCGATCTACTCGGTGCGCGCAAATGAGATGGCGACCGTCTCGACGCCGGTCACGTGGGAAGAGCTCGATTCCGGCTGCGAACTGACGGACTTCACGATATTCAACGTGCCGCAGCGCGTCGCAAAACTTGGTGATCTCTGGAAGCCGCTGCTGAGCAGTCGCGGCCGCTTCGACCTCAATGCCAAGCTTTGACGGGCTCGCTCTCCGTCCGCCGATCGAGCCGATGGAGACGCGTCACGCGCAGCACATTCCCGAGGGCGACGACTGGACGTACGAGCCGAAGTGGGACGGTTTTCGCTGCATCGCCTTTCGCGACGGAAAGAACGTCGAGTTGCAGTCCAAGTCCGGCGAAACCCTAACGCGTTATTTTCCCGAGATCGTCTCGGCGCTGCTCGAAGCGACGGCGCAGCGTTTCGTTGTCGACGGAGAGCTGATGATTGTCGAAGGCGAAACCTCCGATTTCGACGCACTGCTCCAACGCATCCACCCGGCCGAGAGCCGCGTTCGCAGGCTCGCGACGGAGACGCCGGCGGTCTACGTGCTGTTCGACTTACTCGTGGAAGATCGAAGCCAACTTTTCGAGAGCAAACTACGCGAACGCCGCGCATGCCTGAAAGCGTTCGTGCAGCGCAACTTCGCTACGAATTCCACGATCACGCTCTCGCCCTCCACCGAGGACCCGGGGCTCGCTGCGCGCTGGCTCTCGGGTAGCTTGGCTCGCCTCGACGGCGTCATCGCGAAGAAAGATGTGGCGTACGCATTCGGCAGCCGCGATGCGGCCGTTAAAGTCAAGCGACGGTATACCGCCGACTGCGTGATCGGCGGCTTTCGCACGTCGAGCGACGGCTCGATCGCGTCGCTGTTGCTCGGTCTCTACGACGACGACGGTCTGCTCCACCACGTCGGCTTCGTCGGCTCGATGAGCGGACAAGAACGCAAACACGCCGCGGAGCTGCTTAAACCGATCGTGGAGCCGCCCGGATTTACCGGCGCCGCACCCGGCGGCCCGAGCCGCTGGCGGCGCGCCGAGAATGCGCAATGGTCTCCCGTCAAACCGAAACTCGTCGTCGAAGTTTCGTTCGATCACGTGACCGCGCGCCGGTTTCGGCACGCGACGCGCCTCTTACGCTGGCGGCTCGATAAAGCGCCCCGTCAGTGCACGATGGACCAACTGCTCACTCCTACGGAATAGAGAGGTTTGCCGAAAGCTCCACCGTGACCGCCGTCCCGGCGTTGGCGACGATCGGCTCGCCGTTGCTCGTTGCATAGACGTATCCGCCGAGATTCTGGGAAGCGGGGCTCTGTACGCTCGACGGGCCGTTTCCGATGCGCATCTGCCAGGCGATAGGCCCCGGCGTTACCGTTCCGTACGGTACGCCGGACATCGGCGAGAGCTGCTGGCGCGACGCGTATTGTGCGGTGGGATTCATCGGGACCACGCGTTTGCTGACAACCGTAGCGCTAATGCTCTTCTTCTCCCCGTTGGATAGATGGATCGACGTCAGCATGAATCCGACCCTCGCCCGATCCACGCCGTGCGCCTTGCGCACCTCCGTGATGTAGCCGATGATCCTCGCTCCGTGCAGCGCGGGAAAATTGGGATCGACGACCCGCAGTCTGAACTTGTCACCATAGGCGAGTTTCGAGGAGTCGAGATGCTCGTCGAGCACGCACGCAATCCTCGTCCCGGCTTTGAGGGTTTGTGAGGGGACGAATGTCGTTGCGCCGGCCGCAGCCGGAACGATCGATGTCGCCAGAAGGGCCGCAGCGACCTTAATTAGCGAAGTGCGGTACACGTAGTTGTTCTCCATTGAAGGCGGCGGCAGAGCGAAGCGCGTCGGCGCGATCGACGCGCTCCCACGGCAGATCGAGATCGGGACGGCCAAAATGTCCGTACGCCGCGGTCTGCTTGTAGATGGGTCGTCGCAGGTTCAGGTGATGGATGATCGCCGCCGGGCGCAGATCGAAGATCTCGGTCACGGCTTTGGCGATCTGCTCTTCGGGAATTCGTCCGGTGCCGAAGGTCTCGACGAAGACACTTACCGGATGCGCGACACCGATTGCATAGGCAACCTGGAGTTCGCAACGATCGGCGAGTCCGGCCGCGACCACATTCTTGGCGACCCAGCGAGCCGCGTAAGCGGCGGAGCGGTCGACCTTTGTGGGATCCTTGCCCGAAAATGCGCCGCCGCCATGGCGAGCCATTCCGCCGTAGGTGTCGGCGATGATCTTGCGGCCGGTGAGTCCGGCGTCGCCTTTCGGACCGCCGATGACGAAACGGCCGGTCGGATTAACGAAGACGCGCGTGTGCGCATCGTACATCGACGCTGGGATGACGTGGTCGATCACTCGCTCGGTGATCTCGCGACGGATCTCTTCGAGCGGAATCTCGGGGTCGTGCTGCGTCGAAAGCACGACGGCCGCGACGCGAACCGGACGATCGCCTTCGTACTCCACGGTCACCTGCGATTTGCCGTCGGGCCGCAGATACGGAATGTCGCCGTTCTTGCGCACCGCGGCAAGATGCCGCGTGAGATTGTGCGCCAGTACGATCGGCAGCGGCATCAGCTCCTCGGTGTCGCGGCACGCGTATCCGAACATCATTCCTTGATCGCCGGCACCGATTTGCTCGAACTCGTCGTCATCGCCGGCTCGCGACTCCTGCGAGCGATCCACCCCAAGCGCGATGTCGGGCGATTGCTCGTCGATCGAGACGCTCACGCCGCACGTCTCGGCATCGAAACCGATCGCGGATCGCGTGTATCCAACCTCGCGGACGACCTCTCGCGCCAAACGCGGGATGTCCACGTACGTTCGGGTGGTCACCTCGCCGGCGATATGGATCTGACCCGTGATGGCAAACGTTTCGACGGCCACACGCGAGAACGGATCGTCTTTGATCAGTGCATCGAGCACGGCGTCGGAGATCTGATCGGCGAGCTTGTCGGGATGCCCTTCGGTCACCGATTCGCTCGTGAAGAGCCGGTTGTACGGCATCAGGTACCCTCGCTCCACGACTCGGCGTACTTGACTTGCTCGGGCGTGAGCCTGTCGATATCGACGCCCATGGAGGCCAGCTTGAGGCGCGCAACCTCTTCGTCGATCGCAAGTGGCACGTCGTAGACCCGCTTTGAGAGCTCCCGGTGGTGCTTGACGAGATAGGACGTCGCCAGCGCTTGATTCGAAAACGACATATCCATCACGGCGGCAGGGTGACCCTCGGCCGCCGCCAGATTCACGAGCCGGCCGTCGGCAAGAATGCAGATCTTTCGGCCGTCGTGCAGCTCGTACTGCTCCACGAACTCGCGTGGCTCGGCTTTGCCCTTTGCCAGGCGCCGGATCGCGTCGAGATCGAGCTCGTCGTTGAAGTGGCCTGAGTTGCAGACGATCGCGCCATCCTTCATCAATTTGAAGTGCTCGTCGCCGATGACGTGGTAGTTGCCGGTGACCGTCACGAAAATGTCGCCGATTTTGGCGGCTTCGGTCATCAACATCACGCGGTACCCATCCATAACGGCCTCGATGGCCTTGCGCGGATCGACCTCGGTCACGACGACGTGCGCGCCCATGCCGGCCGCGCGGGACGCGATTCCTCGCCCGCACCAGCCATAGCCGGCGACGACGAGCGTCCGGCCTGCCAGCAAGACGTTCGTGGCCCGAATGATCCCGTCGAGCGTCGATTGCCCGGTTCCGTAGCGATTGTCGAACATGTGCTTGGTGAGAGCGTTATTCACCGCAATCACCGGATAGGGCAGCACGCCGTCGCGCTGCATCGCCCGCAACCGGATGATACCGGTCGTCGTCTCCTCGCAGCCGCCGATCATCTCCGCGAGTTGCTCGGGGTGTTTCGTAAAGATCGTCGTGAGGAGGTCGCAGCCATCATCCATCGAGATGTCCGGCTTGGTCGCAATGACGGATTCGATGTGCGAATAATACGTTGCGTGATCTTCCCCTTTGATCGCGTACGTTGCGATCCCGTACTCGCACAGAGCGGCGGCGACGTCGTCTTGCGTGGAAAGCGGATTGCTGGCGCATAACGCGATTTCCGCGCCGCCGGCTTGCAGCGCGAGCATCAGGTTCGCGGTCTCCGTCGTCACGTGAAGGCACGCGCCGATCCGAATGCCCGCCAGCGGTTTGTCCGCCTCGAAGCGGTCGTGGATTTGTGCGAGCACGGGCATATACGCCCCAGCCCAGCCGATGCGGGAGCGTCCGGCCTCCGCGCGGGCCAGATCCTTGACATCGCCGGGGGCTGAATCTAAAAGAGGCACGTTGAGAACTCCTACAATCTGGGGAAGGTCGGAAAACGTTTCGTCGCATCGTACGCTACCTCCGCCGCAGGGAGCGACCGACGTCCTTCGTCCTTCGTCAGGCTCAGGATGACAAGGATCAGGATGACAAGGCTCAGGATGACAAAAGTAGGGTGTCCGCCAACCCAGCGTACGTGGAGACGGTGGATGCATATCTCGAACGCCTTGCGGCCGATGCTGCGGTGCCGGGGGGCGGAAGCGCGGCGGCATTGGTCGCTTCGTTTGGTGCGGCGCTGACCGCCATGGTCGCGCGAATCGCACGGCGCAACCCCAAGAATTCGAGCTCGACCGAGGCGCTGGATACGATCGTCGAGCGCAGCGACGCGCTGCGCGTCGAACTTGCCGACGCGCGGCTTCGCGACGAAGCGGCCTTTGCCGCCGTCGTCGCGGCACAGGCTCTGCCCAAGCAGACGGAGACCGACAAAACGATGCGCCGGCAAGCCGTGGACGATGCGCTCGCGCGCGCCTCCGCAGAGCCACTGCGCGCGACGGCACTTAGCCTGAACGTTCTCGAGCTGCTCGAGAAGTTGCTGGAGTTTCCGATTCAGGCGCTGCGAAGCGACGTCGGCTCCGCGGCCGAGTTTGCGAATGCAGCGCTGGCGAGCTGTGCCTACAACGTCCGAATCAACCATCGCTTCATGCACGACCCCGAGGTCGTCGCATGGCAAGAGGAGGCGTTAGGGGAGCGCGAGGTCGCGGCGCGGGGAATCCTCGCGCGCGTACGAGCCAAACTCGGACACGCGACCGAGTAGTAGCGCTTAGGCGATCGCTCCGACCAAATCGAAGAACGGCGCCAGATCCTGCGCGTCGACCTCCATGCCCACGCCCCGCGTATGGTAGCGAATGTCGTGGAAATCCATGCCCGCGGTCATCACCAGTCCGTAACGGCGCGCGGTCTCCCGGAACTCTGCCGTATCTGCGGCGTCGTGCAGCGGATAGAAAACCTCCAGACCTCGTAAACCTCGCCCGGCAAGCTCGTCGATGAGGATACGATCTTTGAGCCGCCCCGGATGGGCCAGCACTGGAATGCCGCCGGCTGCCGTAATCTGTTCGATCGCGTGCTCCGGGGTTGTGTAGAGCTGCGGAACGTAACCCGGTTTGCCCCGGCTCAGCGCCTGCTTAAAGGCGGCATCCACGCTATCCACAACTCCGAGTCGCACCAACGCCTTGGCGACGTGCGGCCGCCCGATGGCAAACGCGCCGCCGGATTCCCGCAAGACGTCTTCGAGGGTCAAGCTGTAGCCGGCTTGGCGCAAGCGTTCGACCATCGTCTCAGCCCGAATCCGCCGCTGGACCTGGTTGTATTCTAGCAGCTCGTTAATCGGCGACGGCCCCAGCGGCACGCCGTATCCCAGAACGTGGACCTCGTTCTCACGCCAAGTCGTGTTGATCTCGATCGCAGTAATCACGCGCGCTCCCGGCGGCGGCGTAAACGCACCGTACGCCGCCAGCGTGTCGTGATCGGAGATCGAAAAGACTTCGACCCCTCGCTCTCCCATGAAGTCGGAGAGCTCTTGCGGGCTGAGCGTGCCGTCGCTCATGCTCGTATGCGAATGCAAATCAACTTTCAACTTCGACTACTTTCTCTTCCAGCTTGCGCCGCTCGACCTGCAGCGAGATCGCGGTGCGCTCGCTCTCGTCAATCGCCACCAGCACGAACGACGGCGCGCAGACGACGTCGAGCTTTGCGCCCTTGAGGTAGGTGCGCGCAATTGCGACAGCTTTGATCGCTTGATTGATCGCGCCTGCACCGACGGCCTGAACCTCGGCGGTCTCGCGCTCGCGAAGGACGGCTGCGAGCGCGCCGGCCACCGCGTTGGGATTGCTCTTAGCCGAGACTTTCAAGGTAACTCCGGCGCCCGTCATGCGATCCCTCGCAGAAAGATGCGCTTGATCTCGGTGGCCTTTCCGGTGCCGCGGTCGATCGAAACCACCGCGGCATTGAACTGTTTCATCCCGCTCTTCTGCACGCTGAACCGCTCCGAAAGTCCGGTAAGAAACCGGTCGAGCACGGCCCCCTGCTCCATCCCAATGACACCGTCCATAGGACCCGTCATACCCAAATCGCTGATATAGGCGGTTCCCCCAGGGAAGATCTGCTCGTCGGCCGTCTGTACGTGGGTGTGCGTTCCGACGACGCACGAGACGCGTCCGTCGAGGTAGCGCCCCATGGCGACCTTTTCCGAGGTCGCCTCCGCATGAAGGTCCACCACGATTACGGGGGTCCGCCGGCGCAGATCGCTGACCATGGCATCCGCGCAGCGAAACGGATCATCCATTGGCGGCATGAAGGTCCGTCCCATCAGATTAAGGACACCCACCGTCACGCCGTCGGCCACGAACGTTCCGGCGCCCCGTCCGGGCAGGGCCGGCGGATAGTTTGCCGGTCGAATCACCCGGTTGCTGCTTTCCAAGTACTCGCCGAAGTCGCGCTTATCAAAAATATGATTCCCTCCGGTGATAAAGTCGATGCCCCCGGTGAACATTTCTTCGGCAGTCTGAGCGGTAAGCCCAAACCCGCCTGCGGCGTTCTCGCCATTGGCGATACAGGCGTGAATCTGATGTTGCTCTCGAAGCAACGATACGCAACGCTTGAGCACCTCGCGTCCCGGGGAGCCGACCACGTCCCCAATGATCATGAGGTTCAGGCTCGGGCTATCTAGCGGCGAGCCGATGCCTTCGCTTTCTTCTGAGATTTCAAGAAATACACGAGCACGCGTTTTTCTTCTCTGAAGCCCACCAAACTCTTGGATTGTGACGGATCGCGCAACGCCTCGACGGCATAGAGCGCGGCCTCGTCCTCGGCGGCTGGGTCGTCCTCGAGATGATCGTCCGGTGGTGGGTTTCGGACGAGCGTGTCGCCGCAGCGATCGCACAGGAAGCTTACCTGGAGCTCGAGCTCTTCCTTAGAGAAGCTCTCCAGATCGCGCGTGACGTGAAGGAATGTGAGCGTTCGATCGCCCTCGCACTCCACGCGGAGCGCCGTCGGCTCGTCCTTGCTTAGAGCGAGAAAGCCGCGAACGTGCTCTTCGATCGCCTCGACGAGCGCGATCTGAGAGGCTCGGTCGAATCGTTGACGCACCGCGAAGGTCAGTCGCAGCGTACGATCCGTTGGGCCGGACCGAATCGAAGCCAACTCGGGAAAGCGCACTAAAAGCGCGCAGACCAAGCTGACGGTATCGGCATTCTCGACGCGTACGCGGGTGCTCATCGCTCTTGGCTCTTCTTTCGCGGCTCCATCCCACCAGGTTCACGAATCCCCAAGGGGCAGGGTCAGTACGACGCGGTCCCAAGGTCTCCCCGCAGGCGCGCCTAGAAAAGACCCCTCGTGACCCTCCGGAAGGTTCCGGCCGCGCTCGCGCTTGGCTTGCTTGCCTCAATGCTCGCACACGGCGGGCTCTACGGCGGAGAGCACGCCATGGGTGGCGGCTATCACGCCGCGCTCGTCCAGACGGCGCTCGCGGGCGCCGTGGGTCTCTTTCTTTTCTTTGGCTTGTTGGCCGCAAGCGGCAAGGATGCCGTTGTCGACGGCAGCGTCCTGGCAGCCCGCCTCATCGAACGGCTTCCCGGCTATGGATCGCTCTGTGTCGCGGCCGGTGCCTGGTATGCCGTGGCGGAGTGCCTGGAGCCGCACCACGCGGCCGCGTCGCTTCTCGCCGTGCCGCTTTTGTTGGCGGCGGCATCGTGGCTGGTTGCGGTGCTCACTCGCGGCGTCGTGGCAATTCTAGCGGGAGCTCTCATTGCCGCATGGCGCACCGCCTTCTCTCCCAGGAAGCCTATCTGGTCTGCACGCTCGCACTCGCTGCGCCCCACGCGTCGCATTCTGTGGACGCGTCGCCGGTTCGCTCGTCCCCCTCCGATCGGGCTCGACTACTGCGCGTAACCGCGCGCGTCGATCCTTTTTTCTTCCACATCTAAGATCGGAGAAGAACCATGTTTGGGTTTCGCACGGCGCTTGTCGCCGTCTTCTTGGCTTTGAGCTTCATCGCACCGGTGCTCGCGGCGACGACGGGGCTCGTCCGCGGCACCGTTACGGTTGACGGCAAACCGGCGCCGGGCGCGACGGTCATTCTCCAGGGCGAGGGCTCGCGCTTTCAGACGACTGCCGACGCCAAAGGCGACTATGTTTTCCCTCAAGTGCCCTTCGGCTCGTATCGAGTCAGCGCTCAGGCGCGCGGCGCGCACGAGATTGCGGTCTTCACCGACGTCGCCAGCGGTCAGGTCGCCACGATTAACCTCGAGCTTTCGACTCAGCTCAAGCAAATCGCCCAGACGACCGTAACCGCCCACGCCGGCGCCGAAGGGAATCCACCCTCCGTCAATCAGCTCACTCGCAGTACGATCGCAACCTCGCCGGTCAGCAACAGTCTCGACCGGCTGCTCGAAACGCTGCCGGGCGTCGTGCAATTCTCCTACAACGAGCCGGTCATCAACGGCTTTCACGGCGTGAGCTACAACATCGACGGTGCGCCGCTGCCGCTCGCCACGACCTCCAACTTCGCCGAAATCATCGACCCGAAGGTCATTAACTCGATCGAGGTGCTGACCGGCGCGATTCCGGCCGAGTACGGCGGCGAACGCATGGGAGGAGTCGTAAACATCATCAGCAATCGGCCAAGCGACATTCCCGAAGGCACCTTCGGCACGATTACGGGCGGCTTTGGAAACCAGTCGCAGGGCCTGGGAACGCTCGATGTCGAGTCGCGGTCCGGCGCGAGCGAGTTCTTCTTGAGCGGAAACGTCGAGACGACCGGCCGCGGCTTGGATGCGCCCACGTATACTCCGATCAACGACGCCAGCTCGAGCAACGACCAATTCTTTCGCTTCATAACGCAGCTCGCGCCCCGCGACACGCTGGCTTTCGACTATTCGAACCAGTTTTCGCAGTTCCAGATTCCGATAAACACAGATCCCAACAACCCGTTCGATCCGGTCGTGAACGCGCCGGGTACGCTCGACACGCAACTCGAGTACGATCGCTTCTCCAATCTCAACTGGACGCAAGTTTCCAAGGATGGCAACGGCGTATTCCAGATCATTCCGTGGTGGCGGTCGACCCGCATCGATTACCTCGGCGACCTCCCGCTCGACGTACTTGGGGTCGAGCCGAACTTTAGCATCTGTCCCCCAACGTGCGCAAAGAGCGTCAATCTCGTCGGGCTGGACCAAGGGTCATACGCGAGCTACGTCGGCGTGCGCGCCTCCGACTTTCGGGCGACGAAAAATCATGCTTGGAAGATCGGCGTCGACCTCGATCGCGAAAGCGCCACGGCGTCGCAGGAGTTTGCCTGCTTTTACGTGGGCTGCGCCTCGAGCGGCGTCGTCGCCAAGCCGTACTATCCAGCGTTCACCACCCCGCAAGGGCAAGCCGGTTCGAATATCGGCATTTACGGTGAGGACAAGTGGCAGATGACGCCGGCGGTGGTCTGGAGCTACGGCCTTCGTTACGACCATTCTACCGGCTACGTCGGTGGAGATCAGATTAGCCCGCGCATCGGCGTAAATATCTGGGACGGCGGTAAGAACGTCGCGCACGTTTACTACGGCAAGTTCTATGCGGCTCCGCTGCTCGAGGACGTGCGTCAAGCGTGCGTCTTGCTGTCGGCTCAGCAAGCCTGTTCGACTACCAATCCGGTGTACGATTTAAAGCCTGAGAGCGATTCGTATTACGAAATGGGCGTCGTGCATTCGTTTAACCCGCATTTCACCGGCTCGCTCAACGTTTTTGAGAAGAGCGTCGTCAACGTGCTCGACACGACGCAGCTGTTCAACACGCCGATCTTCGCCGTATATAACAACGCCATCGGCATCGATCACGGCGCCGAGATTCGACTGCAAAACCAGGAGCCCGGCGGCGACCAATGGTTTCTCAGCGGCACGGTTTCGGGATCGTACGCCGCCTGCGTCTCCGGTTCGGAGTTCCTCTTTCCGCCCAATACGAATCTCCCGGGCGTCCCGTGCGTAGCGCAGCTCTCCCTCGAAGACCATAGTCAAACCGTCGACGCCACTGCCGCCTACACGCACCGGTTCGGTGGCGCACCCAAGCTCTGGTTCTCTACGCTGCAAGCCAACTACGGCAGCGGTTTTCCGGTCCAGTTCCAAGACGCCAACGTGAATCTAAACGGAACGCTTCCGGCGCACACAACCTTCGATTTCTCGCTCGGGCGCGAGCTTACGCCGGGCCGGCAAGGGCAGGATCAAGGCTTGGGTCTATCGCTGCAAGTTCTCAACCTGCTCAATCATCAGTACCCAATCAAGGTCTCCAACGGCTTCAACACGACTCAGATTGCAAACGGAACCTCGCTCCTGCTGCGCCTCTCCGCCCCGTTTTAGGGAACGCAGGCTCCGACGGCGCTAAAAGCCCGTCGGGGCCTGCCCGTTCCAGGGTATACTCTTCCCATGGAACACACGATGCACGGCGGGCACACTCACGAGCATGGCCCCGCATGCTCTCACGCCAAGGTCCGGCACGCCGGACATACCGATTATCTCCACGACGGACATCTCCACTTCATGCACGACGGCCATGTGGACGAACACGTTGTAGAAGCGTCGGCGGTTAATCCGGAAGCTTGTACGAGTGGCCACACGTGCGCGGGTCACGAAGCCGGCCACAAACACGAAAAAGACTGCGGTCACGAAGCCGTACCGCATGCCTCCCACACCGATTACCTCGTTGCGGGACATCTGCACCACACCCACGAGTCACACTGCGACGACCACGGAGCGGTGGCGACTGTGTAACAGGTTCATCAGGCGGCGATTACGGTCGAAATGCGGTCTTAAACGCTTCAAAAGCGCCAAATTCGCATCGGGGTCGTAATGTTGCTTCCCTAGCAACGACGTGGACTTGATCAAACAGGAGGCGCTCGGCCTTCGCAGGATCGCTCGTTGCGAGAACCGATTGGGGCGCCTCGGCTCGATTTCGCAACGCGTTCAAGTGTTCTTCCAGGCACGCCCGCACGCTCGCAGTTCGCCCGTAGTCGAACCAGCGTTACTCGTGGAGTGAAAACTCCGGGACGGCGTTGTCGCTGCTGCGGCTGATCGTGAGCTCCGTCGTAGGTTTCACGCTATAGCTTTCGTACCGCTGCGGTGCCGAAGCCTAGGCCGCGCAGGCGGCGCATAGTCCGTACAGGGTTACGGAGTGTTCCTTAACCCGAAACTTCGGCGGCGCCAACTTACGCAGATTGTCCAGGCATCCGGCAATGTCGAATGCCCGATCGCACTTCTCGCATTGAAAATGGTGGTGGTGACCCTTGTCCGAGCGCTCGTAGCGCGCGGGCTCCCCTGGAATTTCGACGGCTTCGATCCAACCGTCATCCAAAAGAAGCGCGACCGCGCGATAAACGGTCGCCACGCCCAAGCCGTCGACTCGCCTTGAAGCCGCCTTGAGCAACTCATCGATACTTAGAGGGCGTTCTGCAACGGCTAAGACGGCGCGCACGGCGTCCCGTTGTTTTGTTTTTCTGCTAGGACCAGTAGGCAATTTCGACCTCCTCGGGGCTTACGGTGGCTTCTTCATGCTACCACAGTCACGGCCTCCAATGCGGCCATTGACTATTTGCTAATGATAAGCTAATATCGATTACAAACAGCCCCCTGAAGATTCCCGAGGACCAAAATGAACGATCCATTGCGGCGCTACGCCGGCGCTGCGCTGATTGCCTGCGCCCTGGCGTCTTCATGCGCCGCGGCGGCGGATGCCGTCAATGCCAGTGCCTTTATCACCGGAACGGTCACGCACAACGGCCTCCCGGCGCCACACGTCGCGGTAACCGCGTCTGGAAACAATCTGACCGTCAAGACGACGACCGATGCGCGAGGACATTTTTCGTTCCCACCGCTCGCGTTAGGCACCTATGACGTCGAGGCGCGCAGCGGTGACCTGCGGGGCCTCGTGCGGGTCGATCTTGGAAGCGGCGGTGCGAGTATCTCCATCGCCCTTGAGAAGCTCACGGAGATCGCGCATGCCGTCGCAAGTGAATCGCAATCCGTGACTACCCATGGCAGCGGCAGCGACGTCGTCCTCAACGGCACGGCCCTAGCGCGACTTCCGTTCGATAACAGCTTTACTCAGATGGAGACGCAGATGCCCGGAGCGGCTCAAGGCGCCGACGGAGTCGTCCACATCAACGGCGACCACGGCGTCATCAACTATATGCTCGACGGAGTGCCGTTGCCGCAGGAGTTGAACCGGGACATCGGCAGTGAGATCAATCTCAACGATCTCTCCTTCGTGGATCTCATCGAGGGCGCGTATCCGGCGCAGTACGGCCTGAGGTTTGGTGCGGTTTTCAATATGTCGACGAGAGCCGGTACTGGGCCGCCCGGCTTCGACGGCTATGCGTCATACGGTTCGTACACCGACGCCCAGTCAACAATCGGGTATCACGCCCCGCTCGAAGCCGGCGGGGGTTACGACGTCGCGCTCAGCGGACTGACGACCACGAGAGGCCTCGATCCGCCTGATTTCAACTCGCCCCACAACGATGCCAGCTCGGTGAGTCAGTTCGCGCGCTTCACGCTCCCCGCCGGCGGCAACAACTTCACGAATATTACGTTCTTCAATAGTCACGACACTTTTCAGATTCCCAACGACATCGCTTACGGCGAACCCGGCAATACCGACGACAACGAGACGCAAGCCAGTACCTTCCTGGCAGTCCAGTTCCACCATGCAATCGGAAATACGGGTGCGATCACGTGGGGCCCGGCCTACAACGCATCGAGGATCCAGGACTTCGGCGATCCGACGAACGACTGGATCTATGGCGAGTCGCTCAACTCAACGCCGCCACCGTTTGGCAACGGCGGTACGTCCACGGACTGCGCCAACGCTTTTGTCGTCGCCCCAACGAACCCAACCGGCTTTCCAACGGTGTGCGGCCTCTCGCTCGCGGACCAACGAACGGAGCTCGACTACATCATGCAGGCTGACTACACCCAGAGTTTCGGCAGCCACACGCTTGGCGCGGGCATCAACTACGATCTGAGTCGCGTCCTCAAATACTATTCGTTCACCCTGCAGCCTAATAACTATCTCTCGCCGATCGAAACTCCGAGCACTCCCAACGCGCCTTACACGGTAATCGACGACTCTCCGAATCTCGGAAATACGTATCAATCGTACATTCAGGACAGTTGGCGAATGAGCAACCTATGGCAGGCCGACTATGGCCTCCGCTACGATTTCTTTACCATCAAGTCGACCGGTTTCGGAGAGGGGTTCGGCGCGTTCAGCCCCAGGCTAAAGATCACGCGCCTGTTCGGAAAACGCGCGAGCGTGTACGGATATGTCGGCCGATTCTTCGAACCGTTCTCGTTTGAAAACGTGAGTCCGGAGGCTGCCTACGTGCTCAACCAGCCATTGCAGCGGACTGAAGCCCAATTCGATCTCAAACCCGAACGCGATACGCAGCTCGAGCTTGGCGGCCATATCCCGGTTGGCTCCGGAGACCTCGGTTTTCGGGTCTGGCAGAAGAATGCCAACGACCTCATCGACGACACCCAGGTCGGCGTCACGCTTCTCCATCAGGACATCAACTACGTGCTGGGCCGGTTATCGCAAGAGGCGCTCAACTACGTCCAACCGCTGTCGCTCAACAGCCGCGCCTACTTTACGATTGCCCACGTGGTGTCGCTCAACTCCGGTTGCGAAACACAACTGCTCGCGCCATGCTTTGGACAGCCCACCGGCTTTACGCCCGCCGACCACGAGCAGCGATACACTATCACCAGCGGCATCCTGCTCAACGACCGGCGCGGCGGCTGGTTTTCTGCCGACGCCTATTACGGCAACGGCCTTTCGTCGGCGTTCTGTCCACTCGATACGCCGGGATACTGCAAAGAGACGCCCCACACGATTTTCAACGCAGAAGACGGAATCGCGCTATCGCCGAAAACCGCACTGACGTTGGATATCCAAAATCTGCTCAACGATCGCTATTACGTAACGCTCCTCAATGCCCAAGGCAACCATTTCGGGCCGGGCCGCGAACTCAACATGGGCGTCAGGTTCCGGCCTTGACGAAGGACTCGGCGCAAAGCCTGGGGGATTATGGGCCCTCACAGCGATGCACGACCTCAATCACGGAAGAATCGTCGTCACCGGCGGCGCGGGCCTTATCGGCAGCGCCGTCGTTTGGGCTCTCAATCGGCGCGGCCTGGAGGACATCCTCGTGGTCGATCGTCTGGACTCCTCGGAAAAATGGCGGCACCTGGTCCCATTGCGCTTCGCCGATTGCCTCGACGCCGACGATTTCGCCGCTCGGATGGCGCATGGCCGACCGGTAGGCCACATCTCGACGATCGTTCACCTGGGGGCGTGCTCTTCGACGACGGAGCGCGATACCGGATATCTCTTGGAGAACAACTTCGAGTACACCAAGAACTTGGCGCATTGGGCGGTCGAGCATCAGGCGCGATTCGTCTACGCCTCGTCGGCGGCCACCTACGGTGCGCTCGAAGCCGAGCTTTCCGATGAATCAGACTTGCGCGCGCTCCGCCCGCTCAACGCCTACGGTTATTCCAAGCATCTCTTCGATCTGTACGCGAGCAGCACGGGACTCTCCGAACGCATCTGCGGGCTGAAGTACTTTAACGTCTTCGGGCCAAACGAGGATCACAAGGGCGAAATGCGCAGCATCGTGCACAAGGCGTACGAACAGATCCGCGAGACCGGGAGCGTGCGTCTCTTCAAGAGCTACCGCCCCGAATATCGCGACGGCGAACAGCGGCGCGATTTCATTTACATCAAGGACGCGGTCGCGATGACGCTGCACCTGGCCGAGTCCGACGCCGTCGGCCTCTACAATGTCGGCTCGGGTTCCACGCACACCTGGCTCGAGCTGGTCCGGCCGATTTTCCACGCGCTGGAACTGCCCGAACGCGTCGAGTTCGTGGAGATGCCCAACGAGCTGCGCGGCAAGTATCAATACTACACGTGCGCCCGCGTCGATCGCTTGCGCGCGACCGGCTACGATCGGCCGGTTACGCCGCTCGCCGACGCCGTCACCGATTACGTTACGAACTATTTAGTTCCGCAGCGGACGCTCGAGCTCACCGATGCTCCGATCGCCGCACCGCTCAAGGCTCCGTCGTAGAAGGGATCATATGCCACAACCCAGTCGAGCCGAACGCCGGCGTCAAGGTCGCGGGGGATCCGCCCCTCCACCGCGACGCGATCCGATGCGCCCGATTTATATCGGCGTCGGCGTTGCGTTCGTCGCGATCGTCCTCGCCTTTGCCGGCTTTAACTGGTGGCAAAATCGTGCCATCCAAGCGGCCAACGCGACGCCGACCCCCGGCCCCAACGCCAGCGAAAAGCCGATTGCGCTGTCGAACGGCGAAGCGCTCGGCGCGAAATACTTCAAAGGGAAGTATCCCGATACGGCGCAGGGCGGCCACGGGCAAACGGTGGATGGCATCGGCTGCGGGACGATGGAGTTCTTCACGTTGCACGTCCACCCGCACCTCGCGATCTTTTATAACGGCAAGCAGATCCAGGTTCCGCAATACATTGGATTCGCACCGAGTCTGGCCGGTTCGTGCCTCTACTGGATTCACACCCACGATGCCAGCGGCGTGATTCATATCGAGGCACCCGATCTGTCGCCTCCGCAAGGCGGCCCGTTCACGCTCGGCATGCTCTTCGACATCTGGGGGCAGCCGCTGCAACCCGACGACATTGCGGGATTGAAAGGCAGCGTTACCGCCTACGTCAACGGCCAGAAGTACGACGGCGATCTGACGGCGATTCCCTTGCGAGCGCATCAGCAGATCGTACTCGAGATTGGGGCGCCGCTCGTCCCGCCGCCGAACTATACGTTTCCGCCGGGTACTTAGCGCAGAACCAATCGAAGCGCAGCGTCGAGTTCACCGTAGGTGATCTCGCCGTCGTCGAGGTACCGAATCTTCTTGTTGGTGCCGATGATGGCGATCGTCGGAAAGCCGCCCTGTAGATAGAGATTCGCCACGTTGAGGATCGGGTCGTATGCCACCGGATACTTCACGTCGAACTGGCGAACCCAATTGAGCACGTCGAGTTCCGAGGAGGCCGAGGTGCCGTCCATTCCGGTATCGCTCCCCGAAACGGCGACGAAGTCTACGCGGTTACGATATTTGGCGTAGAGCCTGTCGATAACCGCCGTCTCTCGTTGACAGTGCGGACACCACGTCGCGAAGACTTCCAGGAAGACCGGCTTGCGCGTCTTGCTCAGGTCGAAGTAGCCCGCCGTCGTCGCAACCTCGAACTGCGGAGCCGCCTTGTCTTTCTGCGCCTTGCCGACGACTGGTGATTGCGAGGCATTCTGCACGGACCCATGAGTTGGGCCCCTGAAGTAGATAACCACCGCCGCGACGACGATGGCGACGACCGCAACCGTCGTAAGGGTAGCGAGCGCGCGGCGGTTCATGCGCGGCGCAGCTTCCGGTCGACCGCGAGCGCGCCCGGCGCGGCGTACGCCACCACACTACTCGCCGCAGCAAGTGCGAGATCAAAAACGACGTGCGGCCAATCGGCGACCGCCGTGTCCTTGGGTCCGAAGCATCCGCAGCTGGCCGGAATGCCGCGGACGACGGCCGAGGCGATCGCCACCGCGTAAATCGAGAATTCGAATGCTGCGAGCGCGGCGGCGACGCGGGTGAAGAGACCGATCACTAAATAGGCTCCGAGCAGTAACTCGAGGTAGGGCAATGCCAGCGCGAGCGGGCCAACGATCGGCGCCGGAAGCAGCCGAAAGGCCGCAATGCTCGCAGCCAGACTCGATGGGTCACCCGCTTTTAGCGCTCCGGCAGCCAAAAGCAGGCCGCCCACAAGAATGCGGAGGAGCAGCACGGCAGCATTCACCGGTCCCTTCGTTGCGCTCAATCTCGGCGAACCCCTGTCCGCGAGGATGTACAATGGCCGTATGCTGCTTGCGGTACTGCTCGCACTGATCCCAGTCCATGGCGTCGTGATCGATATGCTGGGCGATCGCACCGCGATCGTCCGCACCGACCCCGTACCCAAGATGATGCCTGCGCAAATACGGCGCTACGCCTTTGTCCGGTCCGCGAGCTTTCGCAGCGGCACGAGCATCGACGCGTTGCTCGATCCCTCCACCACACCGCCGGCGTTACTGGATCCGATGCCGGCAGCGGTTTTTGCGCCCGGCCTACCCGACTCCGGACGCGTCGTGCCCGTGGAGATCGGAAGCGCGTTACCGGGGGCGGAGCTTATCGATCAGGACGGCAACCAGGTCGCACTCGATCGAACCTTCGCGGGAAAAACGCTGCTGCTCTCATTCGTGTTCACGCGCTGTCCCGATCGCAGCCTCTGCCCGGCGATTAGCAGCAAGTTCGCGTACTTGCAGAGCCGCCTCGATCCAAAACGATTTGCGCTGACCGAGATCACGCTCGACCCGCCGTACGATTCGCCGGCGGTGTTGCGCGATTACGGCTCGTCCTACGGCGCGAGAACGGGAAGTTGGATGCTGCTTACCGGCACCGGTTCGACGATCCAGCATCTGCTCGATGAGTTTCGCATCAGTTCGATGCGCGTGAGCACCGATAACTTTCTGCACGACGACAAACTCTTTATCGTCGCGCCCAACGGTCGAGTCGCCTCGATCGTACAAACCGGCGGGTGGGATCCCGCGGGCGTGCTTGCTGCGGCCCGGACCGTCTCGGGATTGGCCGCCAATCCGTTCGAACGATTCAAGCTCGCACTGATTTCCCAAGCGGTGGCGATTTGCGGCGGGAGCCAATTCGCAGGTATCGCATTGCTGGAACTCTCACTTTTCACGTTTTTGACGCTCCTCGCCGCGCTCGGCATGTGGGCGGTCGCGCGAGTCCTCTGGGCCCCGAGAAGCTGAGCGGAGCTGGCGAGCGCAGCACGGAAGCGTAGCCGCTCGATGGAACAGACGGCTTTCTTGGAACGTGCCATCAACGACTACGGTAAGGCGACGTACAACTACGCCTACCGTCTGACCCAAAACGAGGCCGACGCCCGCGACCTGACCCAGGAGGCCTTTATTCGCGTTTATCGCGCCTGGCGCAGCTTTAAGCCCGGGACGTCTTTTCTCTCCTGGATCTATCGGATCGTCACGAATCTTCATCGGGACGAACTTCGGCGACGCAAAGGACGTTATCAAGAGGAGATTCCGGAAGATCATGAGCTCCAAGAACACGGTGGCAACCGCCCCCTCGCAGTCGAGCCAATCGAGGAATACGTCGAAAGTCAACTCAGCGAACCCGTCTCAAAGGCACTCGCCGACTTGGCAACAGAACAGCGTCAGATCGTGCTGCTCGCCGACGTTGAAGGGTACAGCTACCAAGAGATCGCGGAGATCGTTGGCTGCACCGTCGGCACGGTGCGTTCGCGCCTTCACCGCGCCCGTGGACAGCTGCGTGGGCTTCTCAATCGTTATATGAAATCGCCATCATGAATCAAACACATCCGACGTCCGACGAACTCGTCGACTATCTGCACGGAGAGGTGCCGGCACCTCGTAGCGCCGCGATTGCCGCGCATATCGCCGGCTGCTCCGAATGTGCCGATGCTCGCGCTGCGGAGGTCTCGCTCACCCAACTCTTGCGTGACCACGCGCGAGCGCAGGAGCGTGAGTTGCCGCCCGGCGTCGTTTTCGGGATCTGGGAAAGGCTGCGAAACTCCCCGCCCTCGGTTTGGGAGCGTTTTCGTGCTGCACTTCGTCCGGCGGTTGCAGTGCCGGTGGCCATCGCCATCGCTGCGTTCCTCTTCTTCAGTATCAAAGTCGCGCATGGTCCGGCGCACGCCGCGACCATTAACGCCGGCTACTACGTCGAAAGCCACGCGACACTCGATGCAACGACGCCGCTCTCCGAGGACGATCCGATACCGCAAGCATTGGCGGGCGATGTTACGTCGCACTAGCCTCGCCGCGCTGGCGCTGCTGGCTTCCAGCCTCATGCCGGCGGGTGCCGGCCCTCGGAGTGCCGTCGATCTGCCGCTGCTCTCGCAAGTTCTCGCGGCGCCGGCCACGGTTTCGTACAGCGGCATCGTAGAAACCCGCCGAACGGAAAGCCGCGGCACCGTGACTTCGGTCTACCGGATCGAACATCGGGCACCCGACCTTACGCGGCGCACGTACAGCTCGCCATCGCGGTTCCTCGGCGACTCTGAGATCGTCAAGGGAAACCTCAAGTTCTCGATCGATGCCAAGCATCGCCGCATCGTCGTGACACGAAGCGACCCCACCCTCACGGCCGGCGCCACCCTGCGCGAACGTGAAGCCTTGATCCGCGCAAACTATCGGGTAGCTTGGCGCGGTAACGGAACGTTCGCGGACCGCCCGACTATCGATGCCCTTCTGATCGACAGGCACAGCGGTCGTCCGACGATGCTGGTGCGGGTCGATCGCGAAACAAAGATCGTACTCGACAAACGTGAGTTTGCCGCCGGCGGCGCGCTGATCGGCGAAACACGACTCGACCACGTTCGCTATGCGCCCGTTTCGGCAGCCGCCTTCGACCTCCCGGAGGGCTACACCGTCGTGCAGCCGCAGCGGGTGAACGGGTCGTCAAACGATCCCGATCGAGTCGTTCGCAACGCCGGTTTCGCCGCGCGAAAACCGGCGCTTCCCGATGGTTTCTCGCCGCTCGACGGCGATCTCGTCGAGCTGCGCGGTATCCGAACCGTTGAGCTTCTTTATTCCGACGGAATACGGACGGTATCGCTTTTCGAAACCGGCGCCGCCGTAACTCCCGACATGACTCCGTTCCATCCCGAAACCCTCGACGTCGGCGGCCGCCCCGCGCAATTTGCCGTGGACGGGAGCGTCGCCTTGTTAACGTGGAACGACGGAACGCTCTACTTCACCCTCGTCGGAGAGCTCGGCAAGGCCGACCTCCAACACATCGCAACAACGATTACGCCGTAGGCGCACGTCATCCTGACTGCAGAAAGGTAATCAACGCTCGGCCCACGTCTGCGGGAATTGCGCGCGGGTCGGCGGTACCGGATTCTGGTTGCGCTCCGTCGCTAACCGCCGCTATTACGGAAATCGAGCGCGTTAGCGCCGCGATTCCGTAGCCGCCCTCGAGCACGTACGCGACCGATCCGCCGCAATGCTCGGCCGCAACGTCCCGAATGACCGCTGCCAGCGGAGCCGCCGCGTCCACGTCGACGCCCAGATCGCCTACGCTGTCGCCGGCAACGTAATCGAATCCCGCGCTGACGATTAACAGATCCGGACGCGTGATGCGAGCGACTGCCGGCAACAGGTATTGCCACAGCGCAACGAACCCTTCGGTGGAGATTCCGGCAACAGGCAACGGGGCGTTGACGATCAGATCGTCGGAGCGGCGATAACTCCGCGCGCCGGTACCGGGATAGGCCGGATAGGCATGAGTCGAGACGTAGGAGAGCCCATCGCCGGCGACCGCTTCGGTGCCGTTACCGTGATGATAGTCGAAGTCCACGACGAGAACCCGTCCGCCGAACCCGGCCTGGAAGGCTCGCGCAGCAATCGCGACGTTGTTAAAGAGGCAGAAACCCATCCCTCGCGTGGGCTCGGCGTGGTGGCCCGGCGGGCGAACCAGCGCAAAGACCGCTTCTTTTCCAGCGACCCCGGCCTGCATGGCCACAATCGCGCCGCCCGCGGCGCGGCGAGCGACGCGAAAGGAACTCGCATCCACGAGCACATCGCCCGTCGAAAGATATCGGGCATCCGTAGCCTCGGCGCTCTCGCGCCGAACGAGTTCGATATACGCCGGGCGGTGCACCCGCGCGAGTTCCTCGTCGCTGGCATCGCGAGCGGCAAGCGAGTCGACGAGCACGCCGTCCACTCGCAGGCGCTTCGCAACCGCCTCGACGCGATCGGGCCGCTCGGGATGGACGACGTTGCGCAGATGATCCCCATAGAGGGGATCGACGACGAACTTCAGCCGGAGTGCTTAGCCGCCGGAGACTTGCACGGATCCGCCGCAGCCTTGACGACCATTGCGTAGTCCTTCGTACCCTTCTTCATCATCGGCAGCAGCCGCTTGTAGGCTGCGACCGCTTTCGAACATTGGTTCGAACTCGCATACGCTTTTGCGGCCATGTAGAGCAAGGGTGGATTCGCCTCGAGAAAACCGTGCGCTCCGTTATTGAGGGCGTCGAAGATCTGCGCCGCCTCTTTATAGTTCCGCAACTCGAAGTCTGCGCCCGCGACGCAGCTCAGCGTCGTTGGGGAACGCTGAATCTCAAAGCTCTTCCCACAGGCATCGCGCGCACCGGAGTAGTCGCGCACGCGCGAGTAGGCTTGACCCAGGATCGCAAACCCCTGCGCGTCGGGGGAGACTTGTGTGTAATGACGCAGGTAGGAAATGCTATCGTTCAGCCGGCCGCCTTGCATCGAAATCTCACCTAACCCCAGCAATGCGGCAGCATTATTTGGATCGATTGCGAGCGCCGCTTGCCATTGCGTGGTCGCTCGGTCGAACTGACGGACCGAAGCGTAGTAGTCTCCGTAAGCCGCGAACCCCGTCGCGACCTTCGGAAACATCTGCGTGATTTGCTGGAAGATCGCGACGGCTTGCGCGTCTTTCTTTTCTTGTACGAAATACGCCGCTTTCCGAATCATAATCGCAACCTTCTCGCCGTCGGTCGGGGCCGCCACAACCGCGTCGTCGTACGCCTCGCTCGTATGGGCGTCATCGTGTTGGCGTGCATAGAGGTCCGCCTTAAAGACGAGGGCTTGAATATTGCGCGGATCGATGGCCAAAGCCCGTGCGATCGTCTGGAGAGCGAGCGGAATGTTATCCTGTTGCGCGTACGTCGTTGCGATCTGGAAGATCGGCGCCGGATCCTTCGTGTTGAGCGCAAACGCGGCTTCGAACTGCGCGCGGGCATCGTCGTAATGCTGTTCGGCGGCATAGACGCTGCCGAGCGTCATCAGCGCCCCCGGATCGGTCTTGTTGAAGGTCACGGCCCGTCGGGCAATGCGCTCGGCATCGTTTGGCCGATTCGCGCGGATATACAGGTCGGCGAGGGACGCCAGCACGTTCAAGTTCGTTGGATCGAGATTGGACGCTTCCTCGAGATCGTTGAGGGCCCCCGCAGCATTGCCGAGCTGCTCTTGCGCGAGGGCGTCGTAGTAAAATACCTGTGCGGTCTTATCGCCCAGTTGCAATAAATGCTGGGTAAGCTGGACTGCAATATCGGGACGGTTCACCTGGAGGTACTCGGCCGCGAGCTGCGCCATTGTGAGCTGGTCGGTCGGATTCGCCTTGAGCTTCGCGCTCAAACGCGGAATCGCGACCGACGGCGGTTCGGGACTCGCCGTCGGCAACGCCGAGGGCGACGGCGACGGGCTCGGCGTCCCGGATTGCTTTCCTCCAAAGAGCCCGGCTTGCGCGGAAGGCGTCGTCGCGGCGATGCCGATACCGAAGGCGAGTGCAATCAGTGCGATCAGTGCAATTCGTTTCAAGAATGATTTCCTTTAGCGGTTTCGATAAGTTTCGTCAGCTCGGGAACGATCCGGAAGGCGTCGCCCACAACAAGCAAGTCGGAGAATTCGCCGATCGGCGACGCCGCGTCTTTATTGATCGCGATGATCGTTCCCGAGGCACGCATGCCGACTTTGTGCTGAATCGCGCCGGAAATGCCCACGGCGATGTAGAGGGTCGGCGTTACGGTCTTTCCGGTCTGTCCAATCTGAAGATTATAGGGCACCCAACCGGCGTCGGCGGCGGCCCGCGAAGCGCCGACGGCGCCGCCCAAGGCGCGTGCCAATGGTTTCAGCAACGTTTCAAAAGGTTCCGGCCCGCCGAGCCCTCGCCCGCCCGCGACCACGACGGGTGCCTCCTCGAGCGCAAGCTCACCGGCGCCCTCCTCAACGTCACGGTCGATCGCGGTCGGATAGCCTTTCGAGGCGGGCTTGGCGATATGCTCGACGCGCGCGCCGGCGCCGCCGCTCTCAACGGCAAAAGCATTAGGCCGTACCGTCACCACGCCGTAATCGGCGCTCCGCAGGGCGCACTGCGTTACGAGCGCGCCGCCCAGCTTGGGCGAGACGCAGAGCACGGCGCCGTCGTCGGGCTTGACCTCGACGACATCCGCGACTATGCCGGCATCCAAACGGACCATCAGACGCCCGGCGAGGTCGCGCCCGGAGAGTGTATTTGGAATAAGAATCAACGAGGGACCGGCCGCCCGAGCCGCGGCTTCGAGATAATCGACGATCGGATCCAGAAGAAACGCCTCGACGTCGGCGTCTTCGTTGAAAAATATCGTCTCGAGCGGATAGCTTTTCAGCTGCTCGGCCACCTGCGCGGACCCCGGTCCCAAGACGACCGCGTGCGCCTGGCCCCCGAGGGCCGCAGCAATCTTACCCGCCTCACTGACCAGCTCGAAGGTGACCTTGCGGGTCTTGCCACGCTGGTGTTCTGCGTAAACGATGACGTTTTTCACGCTTAGACCAGTCTCTTCGCGGCGAGAAAATCGAAGATCGCCTGCGCGCCCGAAAGACCGTCGCTCGCCTCGACGACCTGGCCCTTTCCGCGAACGGGGGGCGGCGCGAAACTGCGCAGCTCGGTTTTCGAGCCGCTCGCGCCCACGGGGCGGTCGAGCGTGAGGTCTTGCAACGAGATCGAAGCGATACTCTTTTTCTTCGCGCCCATGATGCCTTTGAGCGAGGCGTAGCGCGGCTCACCGAACGTCAGCGCGGTAGTGAGCAGCGTCGGCAGCGGACCGTGTACCGTCTGATAGCCCGAGTCGGTTTCGCGCTCGACTTCGATCGCGTTGCCTTTGATTTCAACCTTGCGGGCGTTGGTGATGCAAGGCAGGCCGAGAAGCTCGGCAAGCGCACCCGGGACGGCGCCGGTGCTGCTGTCGTCGGTAAGACCGCCGACAACGAGCAGATCGAACTTCAGCGTCCGTAACGCCGCGGCCATGGCGAATGCCGTTGCGGAGACGTCGCTTCCTTCGAGCGCTTCGTCGCTGAGCACGACTGCGTCGTCGGCACCCATTGCCAGCGCTCTGCGCAAGCCTTCCTTCAACGAATCGGGGGTCATCGAGAAGATCGTGACCGTGGCGTCGCCGCCGGCACGTTCTTTGAGCTGCAATGCAGCCTCGAGCGCATACTCGTCGTAGGGATTGAGCACGGTCTCCACACCGGTGCGCACGAGTCGCTTCGTTTGCGGGTCGATTCGCTTTTCAGCGTTCGGATTCGGGACGAGTTTAATCGTCACCACGATCTTCACGTGGTAGAGCGACCTCCGTTCGATAGAAAGGAAGAAAGAGCGATAGCCTCTTGGTGGTTCTCCAGCGGCGGACCTGCCTGCGGTCCCCCCAGGGAGGGCCGACCCTCGGCGATGCGAAGCGCTGGGAATGCTTCGCCCAACCCTCCCCTTGATTCTCGCCTTATTCCTCGCAGCCGCCGGCGCATCTGCCGCCGGGTTCGTCGCAAAGCCCTCGCTTGCCACCCAGCAAGACCCCGCCACGCTCGTTCTCGACGCCTCGCGCGCGGCCGACGGCATCATGGAGGTCCGCGAGCGAATTCCAGCGACCGCCGGCAGCTTTACGATCGTCTACCCCAAGTGGATTCCCGGCGAGCATGGCCCGACCGGCCCGCTCAACGATCTCGCTGCGCTGCGGGTCTCGGCCGATGGCGCGCCGCTGGACTGGCGCCGCGATCCAAACGATCTCTATACCTTTCACGTCGACGTCCCGGCCGGCACGCAAGCGATCGATGCAGAGTTCGACGTGTTGATGAACGCCTCGGGCGATGTGATGTCGACGCACTCACTGGCAATCGTAAATTGGAATCGAGCGTTGCTCTACCAAGACGGTATCGACTCGCATCGCTATTTCGTCAAACCCAGCATCGTGCTGCCTCCCGGTTGGGACTTCGCGACCGCACTGCGCGGTGCGACGCAGAGCGGCAACCGCGTCGACTTCGCGGTGACGCCGCTCAACATGCTCGTCGACTCGCCTTTGGATCTGGGACGCTTCGTGCGGAAGTGGAATCTCTGGCAAGAGGGCTCGGCGTTCGTCCAACTGGATGCCTTCGCCGATCGTCCGCAGGATCTCGATATTCCAGCAAGCCTGCTGCACGCGTACCAGCGCGTGCCCGACGAGGCCTTCGCCTTGTACGGCTCGCGCCACTTCGCCGATTATCACGCCTTGCTGACCCTCAGCGACGCGGTCGGCTTCCAGGGTATCGAGCACCATCAATCCAGCGATAATCGGGCGCCCGACGATTTCTTAACCGACCCGGATGAATCGCTGAGCGGCGGAGACCTCGTAACTCACGAGTTCTCGCACTCCTGGAACGGCAAGTATCGCCGGCCTGCGGATTTGACGACACCGAACTTTCAGGTGCCTCAGCTCACCGATCTGCTCTGGGTCTACGAGGGCATGAACCAATACTTGGGCGACCTGCTTTCGTTTCGCGCCGGCATTCGCGAGCCCAAGCAGTATCCCGAGTATCTTGCGACCGTCTATTCCCAAATGGACACCGAGACGGGCCGCGCGACGACGCCCCTCATCGATATCACCACGGGCGCGCCCTATTATTATGTAGCGCATGGCGAGTACGGTGCGATCCGGCGCAATGCGGGAGACTTTTATACCGAGGGCGAGCTGGTTTGGTTAGACGTCGATACGATCATTCGCGAGCGCTCGCGCGGCGCGCGCTCGCTGGATACGTTCTTGCATCGCTACACGGAGCCGGCGCTGACCGGACCGATCGTTACGACCTATACGCGCGCGGAGATCGAGACGTTGCTCAATCAAGTCGAGCCGTACGACTGGCACGCATTCTTTGACAAATACGTCTATCAAAGGAACGTTCATCCGCCGGCCGACGAGCTCGCACGCGCCGGATGGAGGTTCGTCTACACCGACAAGCCCAACGTCTTTATCACGGCGAGCCAAGCCGACGACCCTGGGATCACGGGATGGTATTCCTACGGTGCGGACCTCAGCGCCAAGGGCGTCGTGAGAGACGTGCGCGAGGGCTCGCCCGCCTGGCGCGCGGGACTTGCGCCCGGAATGCACGTCCTCGCGGTCGACAATCAAGAGTTCTCCGCCGCCGTCTTCGCGTATGCCGTCAAAAAGGCGCAGCACTCCAGCGCCCCGATTTCGCTAATTACCTCGCAAACCGGGTGGTTCCAGACCCTGGCGCTCGACTATCACGACGGCATTCGTTACCCGCATCTCGAGCGCATCGAGGGAACGCCTGACATGCTAGCCGCAATCATGGCGCCGCACGCCAAGTAGATGAGGGACCGGTCGCCGAAAAGGCGCCACAGGAGGTTTCGAATATGCTTTCGAGATGTGTACTGACGGCCGCGGCGTTTGCGGCCCTCTGCGCGACGGCGCCGGCTGCCAGCAGCCCGATCGTCGTCAACTCGCAGTCGACTACATGGCAGGCGAGCCCCTTGAAGGGGACGCAGATGGCGCCAATCGTCGGCAATCCGAGCGGGGCCGGCGGATACTACGCGTACCTTTTAAAAGTTCCGGCGGGCGTGCGCGTTCCCGCGCACTTTCACGCCATGCGCGAGACCGTTACCGTCATTAGCGGCGTGATGATGTTTGGGATTGGGGATGCGATGAACGCCGCCAAGATGCTGACGCTGGGTCCGGGAAATGTCGTTTCAGTTCCGGCCGGTCTTCACCATTACGCGATGGCCAAGACCGATGCAATCATCGAAGTGAGCGGCATCGGTCCGGACACGACGACGTTCGTCCATAAAATGTAAGAAGCGACGTGCGCAGTCGCTTAGCGGCGCTGGTCGCGACACTCGCAGTTGCCGGCTGTACGGCGGCGCAGCCACCCGTCGTACCGCCGGGATCGAACGGGTCCGTGCAAGCGCCGCGACTGCAAAGTCACGCGATCATCGGTTTTAGCGTCGACACCCCCAAACGAGCGGCAAAAGCCGCCGGCGAGGGCGTCGACACGACGATCCTCTACGACGGGTCGCCGGCGCCGAAGAGTGCGCTCGAAAGGGCGCTGAAGGCCCACTCCATCGGCGTTGTGGACGCGGGCATTTCCGGAATCCTGTTCTATTGGGAGTGCCATCGAACGCATACGATCAAGCCGCCTCCCAGCAGTTATTCGCAGAACTACTATTGCCGCACCGACGAAAACCCCCGCATCAAAAACGAAGCGATCGTCTTGCGCGACGTTACGACGCTGCTCGCGCGCGATGCCGATCGCAAGTACGTCGCCGCCTACTGGGTACTCGACGACTGGCCGGGCTGGGATCCGGGCAGCGCGCGCGAACTGCTCGCAAAGATTCACGCGCTGATCGTCGCAAAAACGCCCGGAAGGCCGGCGATCTGCGGCTTTGGTGCCGGAGTGGCCAAACCCGGAAAGGTCAACTGGGATCCGGGCACCGCCGCCAACTACTCCAACGGCGGTTGCGACATCGTCGGATGGTATAACTACTCGCCGTTTGGACGCCACCATCCGTCTTTGGGCAAGAAGTTGGACTGGACGATGAAAGCGCTACTGCCAGCGATGGCGCACAGCCTCGAAAAGAAAGGCTGGGACATCGCCAAGACGCCGCTTTACGGAATCGGGCAAGCGTGGTCCGGCCCGTACGACGGGCGGCATTATCAGCCGGGACTCACTCGCGGGGAGATGCTGGAACAAGCCAAAGCCTTCTGCGACTTCGGCGCCGACTACATCGGGTGGTACGCGTGGGACGACAGCGGGGACGAAGCCGGGACGCAAACCCCCAACAATTCGCCGGTGATCGCCGCCGGCATCGCGGCGGGCATCAACGCCTGCCGCCTGGTTTGGAAGTAAACTAACCTGACCGCCTGCGCGTAGCCTTCTTACGCGTGGCCTTCTTACGCGTGGGCGTCGTCTTTGCGCCTCCCGTGCTTTTACGCTTGCGCGTCGCCGCGGCTTTCTTGGCGGACTTCTTGCGATCGGCCGCCGTCCTCCCCGTGCTCGGCCGCGTTCCGAGATCCGCGGAGCTCGCCTCCGACATATCGACCTTATAGTGCTGGGCGGCCTTCTTTATATTTGCGAACGCCAGCTCGCGTTCGGCGGCCGTTACGCCGATAACCTGATCGAAGCGCGCGATGGCATTTCGAACGTGCGACGCGTCGGTCATTGGTTCTTTACGCTTCTTTGGATACGCGAACACGCTATCGGGAAGGTCGGCGCGCTCCGTGAGGTCTCCGTGCTTTGTATGCGGTTTCCAAGTCGCTCGCATATAGATGCCTCCATCAGGTCAGCTGTTGCCGGTCTTTTACCCAACCCGCTAGACTCCGCACCAACAGGCAGGCCCTACCTACCAGACCCTAGGCCCTAGTGGACTTCGTTCGGTCCCTTAACGGCGCCGTAACCGTAGACGCCGAGAACATACGCAACCTTGCCGCTCGGATAATCCAAAATAAAGACCTTGTTCTTGAGGGCATCGCTCACGTAGATCTTGGTATTGGCCTGGTTGATCGAGATATGATACGGATCTTCAAACCGAGCGTCGATCTTTCTAGCGACCTTACGATATGGCGGGGGAATAATCTCCACTTGCCTCGCTAGCTGATCGGAGAGAACGATGTTGTCGTTGTCGTCGACGACGAGGCCCCCCGGCGCGTCGATGTGAACGCCCTGCAAGACGGGGATACAACCAGCTGCGATGCCGCCCTCGTATTCTGCGATGCGGCCGCCGCCGTCAGCCGTTATATAAGAGATGAAAACGTTCTCGGCCGGATCGAGGGCAACCCCGACCACCTTTCCTGTGACTGGACAGGAATACATCACGGTATTGCTCTCTTGAGCGTACTCATTTACCAAGCTCGAGCCGTGGCGGGTTTCCTGATCGACTTCATAGACGTGCCCGCTGCGATCGACCGCCACGGTCACCGGAAACGTCATTCCGGCGTTGTAAACGAAAGCCGGCTGGGACGCTCCCGGGGCGTACTCGGCAATGTTATCGCCGGTCGTATTGACGGCATACAGATTGCCGGAAGCGTCCAACGTAACGTCTTGCGGCCCATTGATTCCGTCCGTGATCGTTCTATGTGGCTTCAAGTGCCTCAGGATGACGATCTGGCCGTTGCCATAGTCGGCGATATAGAGATCGTCGAGAACTTGCGAGGTCGCGTGAATGGAGGCGTTGGCCACCGGTCCCTCGCGCGGGGATGTCGGACTTTGCGAAAGCATCGCGCACCCCGCCAAAACGACACCCACCGAGCAGATGACCGATCGCAACGTTCTCACGAGGATATACTAGCACTTTCTGGCGCGTGAAGGTGGTGAGAATCGCTCGTCATGGCAGCCCGAGCGCGGCGCGCTGAGCCGGCAGCTTTTCGAACGTCGCTTTAATGTCGGCTCCTTCTTCCAGTTGCGCCGCCGTCGGCGGCTCCGGCCGGCGTAATACAGCAGCGCGTCCGTTATAGCGGCGAACCGGTTGCCAGGATTAGAAAAAACCGCCTAGCGTTTGCCGGACGGCGAGGTTCACGGTAAAATAAGGGAGCGCCTGACCCTTGTTCCGAGCGACGAGGAGTTTTCGTTTGAGGCATTCTTCGGGCTTTGTTTTCGCTGCGCTGCTCGTTCTCGTTTGCGCATTCGCGATGCCGAACGCCGCGGCGCGAGCTTTCTCGGTCTGATGGCTACGCAGACCGCGATTGAAGACTGGACCGCAAAATATCCCCTCGATCCCTGGATCGCTCCGCGCGAATACCGGCTCTCCCGCCTGTTCGCCGGCCTGCGTTCGCACGACGGCAACGCCGAAGCCGCGCGTTGCCGTGTCTTCTTACGCGCGCACTTCCCGAAAGCGCGCTACAAGTAAGGCCCCCTCTAGGTCATGACCCTTGGCATGCGCCACACTCGGCATCGGTGTTATTGCTCGGGTCATCACAGCCCGATATATAACCACATTGCTTATAGCCGCTGGTACCTGAGTTGGTGACACAGGTGTCGGTATAAGTCGTTAGCTTGCAGCCCGCGGCCAATCGCGGTTCGATCGCCGCGCGTATCTCCGATTCGCTTTTTCCTTCACGAATCATCGCCATCATTTCATTTTGAAGAGCCTTGGACATTTAGGTTCCCTTTCTTAATGAAGTGGTTTCGCCGAGACTTTCGCTCTCGATCGAAGGTCCCTTCCGATACAAAGCACCCTCACTATTCGCGGACACGCGGCCCGGACGGGGCGACGGAGATGGTTACGCCGTTAGGTGCCTTTACCCCACTAATCACTTTAATCGGTTTGGCACCAGGATAGTGGAAAAGGTCGACAACTCCCATACCCGCATCGGTCGCGACTAGTAAGGAGCCCTGAATCGCGAAGTGCCTCATGCAGCAGATTGCCAACGATACGGCCCCCCACTTTCTTTCCCATCGGACCTTGTATTGCATCGTCGCAATCCGCAATGCTGACGTTCGCCGTGGCGGACGGCTTCTCGGACATGTCGACGCCTGGTTTCTGAACGAAAGCTACGTGCGGGAGTCGACCGAGCAACGCGCCTACGAACTGCTCTTGACGGCGCTCCACGAGAAGCCCAACGATTCCGAGATCGAGGCGCTCGCGGCCGAAGGCGCAAAGCTATCGCAAGATCACGCCGTCGCCGAGGCGTTTGCGGTGTGATTCGTGGACAAGCGAAGGGGGCCCGGTAGCGACCGGACCCCTTTTTTTGAGGTTGAGCGTTAGGTATCGATTACGTCGGCGGAGAGAGGGCGATCCCGAGGTACAGGATGCTTCCACTGCCATTGGCGCAATCGCTGGGCGAGTATCCAATGCAATAGATGTCGGTGAATTTTACCGTCCCCGCGCTCTTCGGAGCCTTTCCTTTATACTTGATGTATTGCGAGGTCGGATCGCCGGGGTCCGGAGAGAAGTAGGTCTTGAACTTCTTGTCGACCTTGTTGTTCTTGACTTTGACGATGGACGCCACGTTGTAGAGTGGTGTGGTGTCGTCCTCCGATGTGACGTAGGGTCCGATGTCACCCGGATAGACGTAGAAGCAGAAACTCCACTGGCTTCCGCACTGCGGACTTGCGAGTATCTTCACCCCGGCCGCAGGGCGAATCACGAACTTGTGGCCATTGTGCATGAAAGTGACTTGGGCTCCGCCCGTCTGCGTGGCGGCCGACGAGGCGGCCGACGAGCCGGGACTACTACTGTTGCATGCTGAAAGTGCTACGCCTACAGCTAGTGCGGCGCTGACACCTAGAAGGCTTAACCGCATATTTGTAACTCCTTAGCAACTTTTTGAAGCGCGCCCGTCTTCTGGCGGGTCGCCCTAAGGCAATGCGAGCTCCTGCTTGTTTTCCCCTTCGGCCCGGAGCATCCGCGCCCGGAGAGGTAACCCCGATGGAGCGCGGCAGTCTACTGTATTTGAACGTAGACCGACAGGAGCAGCCTTTCGGTACAACTTACGACCGCGGCAACGACGATTTTGGGACTGTTTTCAGCGTGGTTCCGTAAGGAAGCGCTTCGTACTGCGGGCCGTCTAAATGCCCGACCGCCTTCTACTCGACGCGAGGTAATGCGTCATCCTAGATTGCGGTGACGGTGGCGATGGGACGTAAAAGTCCTCGTTTTATGGCGTTATTTCGTAGACGGCTCCATTGCCATCGCGTTGGGGGCCGGGGCCCCCTTTGGTCGTACCGTAGAGGTTGCCGTTGTCGACAATGAGTCCCGCCCAAGGATGGGTGCTGAGAAAGCCCTTGAAATGGTGCACCACCCGGAACGTGCCCTCGGGATTGACGTCAAAAATGGTCCCGTCTCTATTATATCCGCCGCTGCTCGCGGTTCCGTAAAGGAAACCTTTGAAGACGGTGAGTTCCGAGCGAGGGTACGTGCCGTCTACGCCGTCGCGGGAAAACGAATGAACCATTCGTTCCGAGCCATTCGTTTTGACTTCGTAGATTGTGCCAAGATCTCCACTCCCGCCGCGGAGCGTAGCTCCGTAGAGCGTACCGTTGACAACCGTCAGCCCGCTATATGGGTAATAGCCGTTGCCGTTGCCCTGAAAGCTGTAAAGCACGCGTTCTTTTCCGTCGGACGCGATCTCGAAGACGGTTCCTAGATCGTGCGCGCCGCCGTTGCTCGTCGTGCCGTAGAAGTTTCGATCCAAGAGCTCCAGCCTACCCTCGGGCGCGCGGCCGTCGCTTCCACCCCCGCGCAGGCCGGTGAAATTGTGCATCACGTGTTCGTGGCCGTCAGCCGTTATGGAGAATACCGTACCAAAGCCATCGGTTCCACCGCTTTCGGTCGTGCCAAAGAACACACCGCCGACAGCGATGAGGTCACTCTTCGGAACGCTTCCCTTCGCATCTGAGAAGCTGTACAGCACGCGGTACGTCCCATCGCGTTTGATCTCGAAGAACGTGCCGCGGTCATTCGTTCCGCCCTTTTGCGTAAGACCGTACAGGAAGCCGGCCCGTGCGATGAGACTGGCGGTCGGGTAAGAGCCGTCCGCGGGCGGGCCCGAGAAGCTGTAAAGCACGCGTTCGCTGCCGTCGGCTTGTACTTCGTAAACCGTTCCCTTGTCATGGGTCCCGCCTCGCTCGGTCGTGCCGTAGAAGACGCCGCCGAGAAGCGCGAGCGGCGCGTATGGCCAGCGCCCGTCGGGCTCTCCCTTGAATCCGTAGATCCAGCGAAAGCCGGTCGCTGCCTGCCGAACCTGTGCGACCGAAAGACGAGACGCCGGCGTTCGCATCAGCGCAAACGAGGACGGTGCTAGCTCATTGCCGGCGCAGCCAACTAACAGCAGCGCACTTAAGCACGCCCCGATCAAAATCCGAAAATCCGGCATGGCGTATTCTCCAAAATGCCAAGAGAGCGAGAGCGAAAATCGCGGATCTCCGACGGCGCCGAAGCACTTTGGTGCGAAGCGGTCATTCTCCCGCCATAAGCTGGGTTCGGCTCGCTGCCCAGGCTGGAAATGGGGTTTGGGCCTGACGGTTGGTGACCCGGGTCCAGGAAAGCGTTCGATAGCAGCAAAGTCCCTTGCGATGTGCACCCGATTGGTAACGGTCGCCTCATGCATATGTTTCGTCTTAAGCGCAACTGTTACCGCGCGATCCGATTCCCCCCCCGATTACCTCGGCTCTTCACAACGTGCGAAGCTAAGGAACTTGCGCCTTAAGATCGTCGTCCCAACCTCGCTTCCGCCGGGTTTCAAGTTAACGAGCGTCAACGCGCAGCGCGCCGAAAGTTGCGCTACCTGCGACGACTATAAGCTGCTCTTCCGAAACGGTAACGCAACCATCGAGTTCTTCGGCACGAACTGGACTGCCGGCGGTGATGTCGACGACAACGCCTTCAACGCCTATTTTTCGTCGCCGATTTGGGGGCGCGGCGTCGTCTCACGTGGCATGGGGCCGAATAACACGCCCTGCCTGACCGCGTATGCGCTCGATTCGCATGGCAACACATCGTTCTTTCTCAAATACGAAACTTACTACTACGATGTCCAAGCATGTAATACCGCTCTGGCCCCGGCGGACGTCGCGCGCATGATCGAATCCGCAGCGGTCATCAGGCCGTAGCATGCGTAGCGCGCTGACGCGCGCCGGCTCCGCGATCGCCATCGCCGTCGCGATCGCGTTTGCGATACGCGACCTGGTCGGCTATCGCGACGTCTTCCCCATAACGAGCGTCCCATATTCCGGCTACGACCACCTTAACGGTCTCGTTAGGCTTCTCGAGCTTTCGCTCGCGGCGACGTTGTGGCTCAAATGCGGCGACCGCCCTGCGGCGCGAACCTTAGCCGGCGCGCTCACGGGGCTCTCGCTCAACAACAACTGGTGGTTCTATAGCCGAGACAACCCGCTGCTCTGGCCTTCCGTTGCAATCAATTATGTTGGCATCGGCTTCGGCCTAATGCAGTTCATTCGCTTCTCCGCCATGTACACACCGAACGATTGGCAAGGAGTTCGCAGACGCATCGGTTCATTCGCCCCTTTTGTCGGTTCCTGGGTTGCCGTATTCGGAACGCTTTGGTGGATTAGCGCGCTGATCGATCAGGAGCCATATCATGCATTCAACCGTCTTTTCTGGGCTGGCTGGGATGCGGCCAACTTAATGGTAATCGTCGCCTCGTGCGTCGGATTTGCCGCGGCCACTAACGGCGACGAGCGCCGGCGCATGGCGTGGGTGGCAGCAAGCTTTTCCATTGCGGCCGCGGGAACCGCGATACACGGTTTCGATCGAGCCATTCAAGGCGACACGGAATGGGCCAACTACTTGGATGCAGTCGCACAGCTCGCGCTTCCGCTGGGATTGGGCTATTCCGTTTTGCGATTGCGCCTGCTGGATCGAGATTTTGCGCTGACGGGCAGCGTTGTGTATGGCTCTCTGACTTTGCTCTTGAGTTTCGCCGAAGTCATCTTAGAGCGAATCGCGCGGCTGCTCGTTCCCGACCAGGCGCATGTGGCCGCTGCCGCCGCGGAGTTCGGGCTGTCGCTGGCCGTGGTCGTCTCTTTCAAGTCGTTCGAAAAATGGACGGATGCAAAGCTGGGCTCGCTGGGCGAGATGGACGACGAGCGACGCGCCGAAGCGTTGCGCGCCTTCGCGCGCGAGGAAGTACCGGCGTCCGGCGACGCCACGACGTTGGAAGACCGGCTTTTGCGCGTACTCGAGCGTTACGCCGACGTTGCAGCCGCGGCACTCTACCGGCGCGTCACCAAGGCTTTCAAACGCGTCTTATCCACGTTCGATGCGTTACCGATCCAGCTAGACGGTCATGATCCCGGCATCAAACTCCTTTCCGACGAGATGCGGCCGGTGCGGCTGCCGCCCGCGGGACAGCTTCCCGAATCTTCGACCGCGTTTCCGATGCTCGCGCATGGTTCCCTGGTCGGATTCGCGCTTTGCACGTGGAACGATTCATCGTTGTCACCGCGCCTTCAGCGTGAGATTGCCGATGCCGTCCACACTGCGGGTATTGCCTTGGAACGGCTGTGGCGCGAGCGCGGCCGCAAGGCCGACCGAAACATCGTTTCGGCGGACTAACGGCGCCGCGCCGTCCGATTCTGACCGCACGGGCCAATACTCGACACCATCGCGTGTGATCTTCTGCCTTTAGTACGCTTTAATGCCGTTGGGACTCCCCCAGCCGCCCGGACCCGAGTAGGTCTTGTAGCCCAACGAGCCGGTGGCACCCGCGGTGCAGAGATACTCGCCGCCGCAGGACCCGTCGCTACCCGACGTGATGTCGTGAAGCTGCTTGTCGAGTCCCCTCCTCCTGCGCCTCCAGAAGTGCTTGCCGGCGTTCAGTTTAGTGGCGTTGCCCGTGAGCGCAATGACGCCGGCGGTCCATGGGGAGGCCACGCTGGTGCCACATACGCCGAACCAACCGCCGTAGAAGTCGCTATATTCAGCAACGCCAGGCGAGCAGCCGGCCTCCGACGAGACATCGGCATCGGTGCGGCTGGAGCAATCGGGATCGTGTTGCCATGCCGGCTTCGGAATGGCGGTTCCGACCTCTGCGGCGTCGGCGCAACCGGCGCCCGCGTCATCCCAGATCGTTTCGGAGTACGTCGAGCCGCTTTCGGCAAGCTGAGTGCCGCCGACCGCGATGACGCTGTCGAGCGCCGACGGGCCGCCAATGTTGTCATACCCGGCGTCGCCGGATCCGGCAACGTACGCGATGCCCGGCGTATCAAAGTAGTTTTGGAAGTTCGTGTCGCCGCAGTTGCCACTGCCGTAGCAGATCCAGCTGTTGCTGAGGATCGTCGCGCCGAGCGTGACGGCTTCGGTTTCGGTGGCTTCGAAGTCGCTCGTGCTTGCGCTGCTTGCTTCCATGAGATACACCTTGCACTTCGGGCATGCGGCCGCGACCATCTCAATGTCGAGGTCCGTCTCCACGCACCATCCGAAGTCTTCACAACTCTCGGGATAGTTGCTCTCTTGTCCTTCCTCGTTGTATTTCACGAGGGTGCCCGTTCCAAGATTGTATTGGCTGCGGTACGTCGCGAACGTTGTCGCGGCATCCGGGTCATCGCCCACATCGATGACGGCGACGGTCTGTCCGGATCCTTTTCCTAACGAGCCGGTAATATTATACGCCGCCTCGAGTTGGCTCGGCGTCCAGCCGCAATTTGACGACGGATTGCAGCCAGAGAGAGGGGACACGCCGTTCTTGCTAGAGATGAGCGCCAGGCATGTCGGCTTGCCGACGACTTGCGGGCATGCGGGATGCGCGAGATGCTTTGCCTGCCACTGAGGGATGTGGGTGAATGCCGACCGACCCATTGAGGTCGTGCCGGCACTGGCGGGTACGTTCGAAGATCCGCCTGCATTACAAGCGGCGATCGCCAGCATCGCGACGAGCGGTGCGGCAAATTTCAGAAATTTCACGTGCGCTCCTTAATAAAGTTGATCTGAGAGTGGCAGTACGAGGAAGCCGGGTTGACGTTTCTTCTCGGGCCGGCCTCCACATTGCCTGCTGGTTTTATAGCAGCGGCCGCCGGTCGTGTTCATTTCCTAAGCACCCTTCAAACGCCCCCGCACGATCACGCGGTTTCGAGCGCGCTTGCCGACCGCGCGGGACGAGCGATCGAGGCCCGAGTTTGGCGGCCTCTCGTAAGGGTAAAGCGTCGTCTCAGCACAAGGAAGTTATGAACTCGAACGCGAGAATGAGGCACGAGCGAATAGATCGTGAGGAAGCGTAAGATGCACGGAGGTGGAACGGCATGAGCGGCCTGGTCCGCTACGCCTCGCCGCTGCAAGGCCCGCAGGGTCTGGCTTGGGACGGTGAGTCGATGTGGCTGACGAGCGCCGCGAACGGTCGTTTATATGCGCTCGATCCGAAGACATGGAGCATCCGGCGCGAATTCGTTCCGCCGCATGAATCGTTAGGTGTGACCTACACCGGCTCGGATTTTCGGGTGATCCTCGCTCCAGAGATTGACGAGCCCGACCTGGAACTCGATCGGCGGTACGTTTACTCGTTTACACCCGACGCGGGATTCACCGCCTGCTTCCCGTGCCCGGATTTCTCCGGATCGTTTCTAGCGTATGCAAACGGAACGTTGTATCTCTCACAAGCGTGGGACAAGAAAGTGATCGAGCTCGACGAGGGCGGTGCACCTGTACGCGAAGTGCAGCTCGAAAGACGCCCTGTCGGTATGACGATCGTTGACGGAGCGTTCTATTTGGCGACTGTTGACGAAGACTGGGTCGACGGTCAGCTCCAGCGGCTCGGCGTCGACGCCGCCGCGTCATCGATCGAAACGCTGCAATTGTTTCCGTTTAAACCGCGTAGCGTCGCCTACGACGGCGAGCGGTTTTGGACCGCCGATCGCAACAACCATGCGATCGTGTCGTTTACGTTAGCGATTTCCTAAGTATCGTTCCCCGCGCTCCATCTGGAGAGCCGCCGAAGCGGCGGCAACAGGCCCTCGTCTCACGCTGAGCGCCGGCACGGGCCTACCAGAACCGGAGGTGCCATCAGCGGGGCCGTCGGGATCTAAAAAAGCTTGCACCTCTATAGGAAGGAATCGCCGAGCGCGGGAGAGATAAAAATCGAAGCGAAAGGCCGCCCGCCGTGCGAAATAGGAGACGCGTTATGAATCGTGCTATTGTTGTCGTTGCCGCATGCTGCAGCTCGATGGTCGCGGGTTGCTCGCAAGGACCGGCGACATCGCCGCCAATGCGCTCGACGCAGAGTGCGGCCGCGCCCAAGATCACGCGCTACCAAGTTCTCAATAGCTTTAACGGGACCGATGAGGGCGCGTATCCGACCGGCTCGATTACGCCGTGGCTCAAGCTGCTTTACGGCACGGCGAGCGACGGGGGTAAATACGGTTTTGGCGCAATCTTTCGCGCACGGCCTGATGGAAAAGATAACTATCCCTTACACTACTTTGACGGAAAGCAAGAGGGATGCACGCCGATGGGAGGTGTCACGTTCGGCTACCGCAGCAGCGTATTTTACGGCACGACGAAGTCCTGCGGTAACTCGACCAAAGGCGGTACGATTTGGTCCGAGCACGCGTCATCCCGAAACATTGAGGTACTGCACGCGTTCGATCTGACTCGCGACGGCGGCAATCCCGAGAGCGCCCCGGTACAGGTTGGAGAAACGCTCTACGGAACTGCGCGCAACGGCGGCGCTCATGGAGGAGGAACGCTTTACAGCATCGACATGAAGACCGCGGCTTTTAAAGTCTTACATGCCTTTGGGGCCGGAACGGATGCTGGGTATCCGATGGGCGGCCTCGTCGAGCTTGGCGGAAAGCTATACGGAACGTCGTATATTGGAGGCTCCCTCCGTCTGGGAACCGTCTACGAGTTCGACCCAAAGAACGGCACCGCAGAAGTCTTGCACGAATTCAACGGTGACGACGGCGAGAGGCCCACGGTCGCGCTCTTATCCTGGGACGGGGCGCTGTACGGCGTCACGCCGATCGGCGGCGCCCGCTTTGCCGGCACCATTTTTAAAATCGACCCAGCGAGCGGAAAGGAAACGACCCTCTTTAACTTTGGGAACGATGCGTTTGCTCCCGACGGATCACTTATTGCGTGGAAGAACGCGCTCTATGGCACAACGCGGCGCGGCGGCAAGAGCGGAAAGGACTTTGGGACGATCTTTCGTTACACGCCCGGAGCGAGTACATTCGACGAGCTGTATGCCTTCGGCGGTAAACCCGACGGCGCGCACCCTCGCGGCGGCCTAGTCTTTCTCAACGTCGACAGGCAAGATCAATTCTTCGGCACCACCTACGACGGCGGTAAAGAAGGCCTCGGAACCGTCTTCAGCATGACTCCGTAAGGATTTAGAACGGCCGGAGCTTGCAACGAAGCAATACACCAATCGACGTTTACAAGCCCGGAACGAAAACGCCGATCCATGAGATCCACGGCGGCGATTTTCCTACGCGATCAGCATTCAGAACAACGGAAAGCAAGACGGACCGGTGGTCGTGGCGGATATCCACCTGAACGTCGTCTACGCGTTCCGAGCGCGAACGTACGACACGTACGCGATCGAAACGAACGGGATTGAGGAGCCGAGCGGAGTGCTGGTTACGATGCCGTAGTGGCTCGTTCGGGGCTTGCATTACATGGCTCGCGGCGGTGCTACCCGCTTGGATGAACTAGCATCACACGCACAGGACCCGCTTCAGGCTTACCAGGAAGTCGCTGTGTAAAATAAGGACATCCTTCGAGAGGCTCAGGATGACATGCTTTTTGGGATGGCCGGGAGTCGAATTCTTTCGGACGCTTCGGTCGTCCAGAGACAAGCATAGCCCGGCATGGTCGTCCATGGTCAAAACTCCTTACGGCAGAAGGGCGTTTGCCCGGCCGTCAGTGGTCGTGTATCGTCGAGCACGGTTGCGACCGACGGCAACCGTTTGGCAACCGCGATTTGCGCGAGCACGAATGCGAGGCTTTGCAAGATGCTCGGTGCGCGGTGGCTCATACGTCATCCGATGCGTAACGGACGCGCAGAGGGCAAGGAAACGCCACGCGGAGGCAATTGCCAAGCACGCCAGTGCGATCGCTCCACTCACTTACAGTCGATGCGGAACCGCTTCGCGCGGACACACGCGCGCGCGGAGGAAGGCGCGGCGGTACAACCCACCACCCCCTCGCGCGTTGAAGCACCCTCCCGCGACTGATTTCTCGGATACGCCGGGGCATGGAAAATTGGGAGGCCGAGTCGCTTACCCTTTGCGTCGCCCGCTCGCCAGCGACTCTTTGCGGGGACAGCCCCGCCCAAAAAATTCCAGCGAAAATTCGAGCGGCTGACCTTGAGAAGCAAGCCGCAAAGTTTGAGCGAAGTCCGCAGCGTGGAAGTGGACGAAGTTGAGATCGCCTATCGAGCGCAAATGCGCGCCCTCGCGCTAAAGGGCGGAGCTGCGACGAAGCGCCGGTTTCAGAACAATCCGATGCACTTTCGTGCGATCGGTGCGCTTGGTGGACGCGCATCGGTAGCTGCGCGTAAAGCAGGCTCGCCGCCGAGAGTGCCGCACTGCCTGACAACGCGCCGACTCAAGCTAAGACGGCCGCGCTGCTCCCGGCAGCTACACCTGTCATGCCGGTCACGCCATACCGGCCCTCAGAATGGGTTCGCAAGCGTCTCGCTAAAGCGCGGCAGCGCAGCAGCGCGACCCCGGCCGCTATCACTCTCGCCGATCGCCTGGCGGAGCAACTTATCGCGCGGGGCGCCGCCGAAGCGCGCTACGAAGGTCCTGACGACGTAGAGCCGTTCTTTCCCTGACGGCAAGCCTGGGAAGTAGCCGAAGCAGCCGCGAAAGGGGTCGATTCGGGGGCGACCCTCCCCCTTGCGCGCGCGAGAGGGCACACTTCTTTAGGAGGTCTGCGCTATGTTCAACCGCCTCGCTATGACCGCGGCGACATTTGGTCTGGTCGTGATCTTAGGCGGCTGCACAAGCCCCTTAACCCAAGCTACGTTAACGGGACCGAACGTGAACCGAAACGACGAACTTCAGCATGGTCGGCATCTTGCTCAACCTGCTTCTGGCTCATCCGGCGATCTTCTGTACGTCGCGCCGGGCGACTTCCGCTTCACTTCCCGTAAGAATCGTGCCTCGGGGGGCGTCGTCGCATACTACACCTATCCGGCCGGCAAACTCGTCGGTACCTTGAGCACAGGAGGCCGTGGGCTCTGCTCGGATTCTAGAGGGAACGTATTCGTGGTCAACGATGGCGGCATTCTTGAGTTTGCACATGGCGGCACTAGTCCTATAAATATATTGGGTAACAGTGACTATAGCTACGAGAGCTGTTCCGTCGATCCCGGTACCGGGAACCTCGCCGTGACCTTTGGCAGCGGCAACGTAGCCGGAATCGCCATTTTTAAGAACGCCACAGGTAATCAGACCACGTACACCGACGCAGATTTCGAGCACCTGTACTATTGTGGTTATGACGGCTCGGGCAATCTTTTTGCCGACGGATTTAAGCCTCGTTATCCGTGGGCATTCGCAGAACTCCCCGCCGGAAGCAGCGAATTTGAAACCATTCAGTTGAATCGGCAAATTGAGAAACCCGGCCAGGTTCAATGGGACGGTGAATATATAACTATTGCCGACGAGCCCCATCAGATAATCTACAGGGTCGAGATTAACGGCTCGGAAGCAACCGTCGTAGGCAAAACGAAGTTTGGCGGTTTCTCGAGGTCGTTCTTCGGATCGTGGATCTATGCTGGCACGGTGATCGTTCCGTTCACTAAGAAACATGGGATTGGTTACATCGGCTTTTGGAACTACCCACGAGGCGGCTCGCCAACTAAAACATTCCCGGGACCCGGTTATGATACTGGCGATAACGCTGTAACAATCAGCCCCGGCAGTTGATGCATGCACGATCGTTTTCTGCGCTTTCCCTCGCCACCGTGCTCACGGCGGCAAGTTGTTCAGGGACGTCTCAATCGCCGCTGATCCCGTCCGACAAGTTGATTAGACCTACGCTGATGCACGAGTCAAGCGTGAAGGAAAAGGTCATCTACAACTTCCGGGGCGAGGACTCCGGCGCTCATCCCAATGGCTTGAGCAACATGGAGGGCACGCTCTACGGTACAACCTCGCGATGAAGAAAGCGGCACGCCGGAGCAATTGGCGCTGGAAGCAGAGTGGCATGGCGCGATCGCGCACACGCTAGCGGTGCTTTGCCCCGATTCGTCGGCTCGCGAGCGCCTTGCCGCGCACAGCGCGATCGAGAGTGCTCGTAATGAGTATTTTAACAGCCATTAGCTAGTCGCCGCCCTGGCGGCGCAGGGGAGCGATTTTGCATTCGATCTTTGGCGCGGGCATCGCAAACGCCGCGAGCTTGGCACTGTGCCTGCGCCCATTGTGCGCGCTTACCGAAGGCAGTTGCAGCGTCGTCGGGAGGCTCGCCAAGGGCGCAACATGATGCGCCGCTTCTTGCATTACTCTGAAGGAGGGCACAAATCATGAGTGTTTACAAACGCGGCTCGGGCCGCTATCAGGTTCTCATAGACTTAGAGCCAACGGCTCTCGGCGGTCGCCTGCGCAAAGCTCTGGGTTGCTTTCGCACACGCAAGCTCGCCGAAGCCGTCGAACGTAAAGCACTCGAAGCGCGCGATCGTGGTTGCGATTTGAGCCCGCAAACTGTTACCGTGCGCGAGCTCTGGAAAAGTACGCGGAGCGTTGCCGCACCAAGGCGCTCGCAACCAAGACGCTGGAACGTACGAGGAGCTTGCAAGGTGTCATCTTCTGCGGGTCATCGGTGGCCTCTCGCTCGCACGGCTCAAGCCGACGCACGTCGCCAACGTCCACGCGAAAGCAGTCGGAAAAGGCCTAAGCCCGAAGAGCGTTCGGCACGCCTGCGAAGGCACTCACCGAAGAGGAGGCGCGACGTTTGCTCGATGCCGCGGCCGGTACTTATTGGCATGCCTTCTTCACGCTAGCGTTCTGCACCGGTGCTCGCCGAGCTTGCAGCGCTTCGCTGGTCAAACATTGACCTAGGACGTGCCACCGTCACGATCAGCGAAAGCGTCGTGAGGACAAAGACCGGCCTCGAATTCAAGGGCACCAAGACCGACTGCGTGCGCGTCGTGCCGCTCAACGGGCTCGCTATCGCGGCGCTTCGCTCGCATCGGGCCGGGCAGAACGCCAAGCGACTCCGCAAAGGCGACAAGTACCAAGTCCGCGATCTCGTCTTTGCTGACCAGCTAGGCCGCCCGTGGAATCCTAGTTCAATCAGCAACGCCTTCGATCGCATGGCACGCGAAGCAAAGCTGTCTACGACGCGGCTCCACGACGTGCGTCACAGCGCGGCGACCTGGCTTCTTCAGGGCGGCATCGACGTTCGAACGGTGGCCGCGGTCCTCGGCCATAGCACGGCCGTGACGACGTTGAACACCTATGCCCATGTCATGCCGGGTGCCGAAGCGAAGGCCGTGGAGGCGATTGCCGAGCGTCTGAGCCGGGTCGAATCGGAGGCCTCCTGACGCGGCACGGCAACCGAATGGCAACCGTGGCCGATTTACCTCCGAAAAAAGCCCAAAAAACTTATGGGATGGCCGGGAGTCGAACCCGGACGTCCTTTCGGACTGCAGATTTTCGCACCACTATGGCTTTAGCCACCGCAACGTTTGCGTTTGTGGTCCGGACTGTGCCTTGACCCTATGAGATCGCTCTCACGTAGGTCGCGCCCGTCCAGTCTCTACACCTTCTTCACCGAAGCGAAGCTTGGCTCGGCGTCGTCACGTCGCTACGACAGAGAGTTCACCGAATTTGAGCGCATCCCGTAGCGTGTTTCCAACGACTACGGCTCAACGGAGCGTGTCAAGTCTGCTGTGTCTGCCTGTTCCACCACCATCCCAAAGGGTTACTGCTGATAATGCTCCACGACTTCTTCGCTGCGGACCTCGGCGACGTCGGGGTCTTGCCCAGCGTCGCGGCGGGCGCGGCGCTGCCGCAGAAGATCCCAGTATTGGTCGAGCCGTACGGAGATCTCATCGAGGCGCTTGCGGTCGTCTTTGGTCAATTTGGATACGTCGCCGTGCTCGAGCAAGCGATGCTCTTCGGTAACGAGACCCTCAATGTGTTCGTGTATCTCCGTATCATTCATGGACGAAATCTCCCACGCGTCTCCGAAGGCTTAGTGTAGACCACTTGAGGTTGTCCTGCCGACGCGTCGCGCTCCTGCAGCAAGATGCCGAGCAGCAAATCCGACGAGGTCGCCACGGCTTTATCGGAGCCGATGATCTCCATCGCGGTCTCGATTACGATGATTCCACCCGGAAGAATGTCGGCACGCTGCGGCTTCATCCCCGCAACCTTCTTACGTTCCTCGATGGGCATCGCGAGCAACCGCTCCAGCGTGCGCTGCAAATCCTCGCGGGACAAATCGCAGGAATGGATCGGCGTTCGGCGTCCTCGCACGATCCCGGCGATCGTGGTCGCGGTTCCGCCGACCAATGCAAGCCGTTCGACGGCCGCACACTCCGCTAAGGGCTCGAGTGCCCTACGCGCCAGCGCGCGAGCGCGCTCGACGGCGTCGGCAGCGACAGCTCCGTCGCGGCCGGCTAACTCAGGTACGGCCTCGGTGACTCGCACGGCGCCAATCTCGCACGTGATCAGTTTTTCCGGCTCCGTCGAAGTACCGGTGGCATACTCCGTGCTGCCGCCGCCGGCATCGAGGACGCCCAGCCGTTCGCCGCGCAGCTCCCCGAGCACCGTCAGCGCTCCTCGATAGGAGGCCTCCGCCTCTTCTTCCCCGGAGAGGATGCGTAGCGGTGTGCCGAGCAGAGCTTGGACTCGCTGCGAGAACTCCTCGCCGTTCTCCGCCCGCCGCAGCGCGCTGGTCGCCACCGCAAAAAGCCGAATATAGTGACCCTTCACCTCGCGTTGGAACTGTCCGATGGCTTCGAGCGTTCGCTGCATCGGCTCGTCGCCGAGTCGCCCCTGCTCGCCCAGACCCTCACCGAGCCGTGTGCCGACGGAGCGAGCCGTTTGCGTGCGCGGAATCGCCGGCGCGACGTCGGCCAGCAGCAGCCGTGTCGAGTTCGTGCCGATCGAAACGATGGCAAACCGTTTACTCACTGCTCGTTACCACCGAAACGTTACGGATGCTGCTTCGCGGCAAAGTACGCCGCCCGCCGTTTCTTTTGTAAGAAATGGCGCTCGGCCGCCGGCATCACGTCGGACGGCTCCCATTCCTGAGTGCTTTTGAGATACGCTGCGATATGCTCTTCGAGCTCGTCGTCGCGAATTTGCGGAGCGAGCGAAACCGAACAGCGCCGGCCGTCCTGGCGAACTTCGAACGCTAAGCGCTTGCGCGCAAAGAGCGAACGCTGATACTGATCGCGATGCTCCGCCACGTCAGACGCGCTCGCGGTTGCAAGCTCGCCTCCCTCGAGGCGGACGGTCGCGCCGTAGGTATTGAGGTTGATGACGACTCCTTTGTGCGTATCGTTCACGGCGATGCAGCGGGCTGGGGTGATACGAAGATCAGGGCCTCATTTGGCCGCACGAGGCGCAAGCGATCGTGGATTTCCGGAATGGCACCTTCCGGGTCCCGAAGCCGGCGCACCTCTCGTTCCTGTTCGTCGCGTTGGCGTCGCAGCGACCCGATGTCTGCGCGGATTGCCGAGAGCTGGCGCGAGGCCGCGACGTCGTCTCCGATTGCACGCGCATACTGTACGGCGACGAGCACCACCAGGAGTAGGACGACCGCTGCCGCCAGCAGACGGCCGGCGGCACGGAGGATGGGGCGGGCGCGTCTCAACGCGCCGTTCGAACTGGTTCTAAGCCTTCTTCGTGCCATTCTCCCAATCGACGGTATTTTCGATATCGCTGGTCCAAGAGCATCTCCGGCGTCAGAGCCGCCAGGCGTGAAAGCGCCGCTTCGACGGCGTCGAGGGTCTGCGTCACAACCTCGCGCGCATTGCGGTGCGCTCCACCCAGTGGCTCGGGGAGTATCTGGTCCACGATACCGAACCGGTGCAAATCATCGGCAGTTAACTTCAAGTGGGCCGCCGCTTCTTCCGCTTTGCTCGCATCCGACCACAAGATCGCGGCGCAGCCCTCGGGAGACGCAACCGAATACGTACTGTGCTCCAGCATGATGACGAAATCGGCAATTGCGAGTGCGAGCGCGCCGCCCGAGCCGCCCTCGCCGACGATCGTTGCCACGATCGGAACCGTCGCCGTCGAAAAGGCCTGCAGGCAAATGGCAATCGCCTCCGACTGCGCGTGCTCCTCGGAGCTGATTCCGGGATCGGCGCCTTTGGTATCGACGAAGGTTACGATCGGCAGGCGCAATCGCGATGCGAGCCGCGCAAGACGCGTCGCCTTGCGATACCCTTCCGGCGCCGGCATCCCAAAGTTTCGGTGCAAATTCTCCTTCGTATCCCGCCCACGTTGCTGGCCTAGGACCATGACGTTGCGCCCTAGCAGGGTCCCCAAACCGCCGACGATGGACGGGTCGTCGCGGAAATGACGGTCGCCGTGCAGCTGGTCGAACCGATCGAAACGCCCGATGTAGTCCAGCGACGTCGGCCGGTTGGGATGGCGTGCCATATGCACCTTCTCCCACGGCGAGAGCGTTCCGAATAACTCCCGCAGGATCAGCTGATACTTCTCCTCTAGTGCCGCAATCTCGCTCGACATGTCGAGCGGCTGCGCGGCCGACACCTCACGCAGCTCGGCGATGCGCCGCTCCAACTCGACCAAACTTCGTTCGCGCTCGACGATGAGATTGTTACTCATGAGCCGCGTACTCCAGCAGGCGAACCAGAGTACCTTTGAGATCCGCACGCTCGACGACCATATCGATGGCGCCCTTCTCCAACAAGAACTCGGCAGTTTGAAACTGATCGGGCAGGCGCTGGCGGATCGTCTGTTCGATCACACGCCGTCCTGCAAAACCGATCATCGCCTTGGATTCGGCGACGATGATGTCGGCTTGAAAGGCAAAGGAGGCGGAGACACCGCCGCTCGTCGGGTCGGTTAGCACGACGACGTAGAAGTTGCCCTCCGCCATGAACCGCGAAACCGCCGCCGTCGTCTTCGCAAGCTGCATCAGCGCAAGCATACCCTCTTCCATGCGTGCGCCACCCGAAGCGGCAAAAATTATGCAGGGAACGTGCTCTCGCCGCGCTTGCTCGAGGAGCAGCGTAATTCGTTCGCCGGTGACTTGCCCCATCGTGCCGCCGCGAAAATGGAAGTCCATCACGCCCAATGCGATACGGCGACCTCCAAGAGAGGCAAAGCCGCAGACCACCGATTCGGAAAGGCCGCTGCGTTCACGGTCGCTCCTGAGCTTCGCGGGATAGGACCTTCGGTCGGACCAGTTCAGCGGGTCGCCGGGCAATACGTCCGCACCCAACTCGGTAAACTCACCGTCGACGATCGACGCGATGCGATCGTAGGCTTTCATGCGAAAATGATAATCGCAGCGAGTGCAGACAAAAAGATTCGCGGCCAAGTCGCGCCGGTAGAGCACCTCGCCGCACTTCGGACATTTGGTCCACATCGCACCATCGGTCGCTTGAGTCTCTTTAGTGCGGCGGCCCGCCAGCCACTCGGGCCTCGGCATTACGCGACCCGCTCCTTGGCGCGCTTGGGGCGAAGCCAAGCGGAATAGAGTCTCCCGAGCTGCTTGAGATAGTTGAGGATCTCTCGTTCGTTGAGTTTGGATTCACCGGCAACGCGATCGGTAAAGACGTAAGGGACCTCAATCGCCTTTCCATAATGCGCTTTGGCAATGACTTCGAGCCCGATCTTGAACCCGATCGGGTCTAACGTAACGCCGGACAAAGCCTCGCGTCGAACCAAAAAGAAACCGCTGGTTACGTCCTTGACGTTCGTGAGCGGCCGGGCCAGCCAACACGCAACGCGCGATACGACGATACGCCGCATCGGCCAGTTGGCGATTCCGCCCCCCGCAACGTACCGGCTGCCAATCGCCAACCCATAGACTCCCGATTCGAGTGCTTGCACCATCTTTGGCAAAGCGTTGACGTCGTGGCTAAAGTCGGCGTCCATCGCTCCAAGGACGGTTGACTCGGCGCGCGCAATCGCCCAACCGTCGATCACGGCACTGGAGAGCCCTAACTTGCCGCTGCGATGCAGGCAGCGTACCGGCAACTCTCCAGCCAGCCGTTCGACGACGTCGCCGGTGCCATCCGGCGAGTTGTCGTCAACGACAATGATCTCTCCGTCGAGCCCGTTGGCGTCGAAGGTAGCCCCGAGCGCTCGGAGGAGCTTTTCGATGCCGGCGGCCTCGTTGTAGGTCGGAATAACGATTGTAAATGGAAGTGCCATGCCGAATGAGTGTTTTTACGACGTAGCGGCGCCAATCACCGCCAACAGTACGAGAGCGGCCGTATCGGTGCGTAGAACGCGTGGACCGAGCCAGAGCATCGCAGCGCCGCGACGTTGCGCGAGCTCGGCTTCCGCATGCGTAAAACCGCCCTCCGGGCCGACCACCACCAGCGCCCGGCCGGAGGCCGGCAATGCGTCGGCCAGTCGCCGCTGCAACGGCGCCGGCGTAGCGAGCTCCCATGCGAAGAGCACGGCGTCGTACTCGCCAAATCGCTCCAACAGGGTCTCATAGGGCAGCGGATCGATGACCGTCGGAATGCTCTTGCGCCCGCACTGCTGCGCCGCACTGCGTGCGATGCGCTGCCAGCGCGCCGCTTTCTCGCCGCCGACGTCCCGGCTGACGCTGCGCTCGCAATAGAACGGAAGGAACGTCTCGACACCCAGCTCGCTGCCTTTCTCGAGGACGAAGTCCATTCGGCGCCCTTTCGGGACGGCTTGTGCGACGTCGATCCGCAGCGCAGCGGAGGGCGCGCGATCATCGAAAATCTCCTCCTCGATCGTTGTGCGCACGACTCGCCCGACGACGGCGATCGTCGCGGTAAACGTTCTCGCTGCCGAGTCGATCACCACGACGCGATCGCCAACGTTCAACCGCAGAACGTTTGCGATCTTATGGGCGTCGGTGCCCCCGATCTCGACGGTTTCGCCGATTTCCTTCGCGCCCTCCACAAAGAACCGGCGCGCCGCAATCACTCGGGGCGGAACGCGTCCTTCACGCGCTCGAAAAAACTTCGATCGTCGATCTCGTCGCCTCCGGCAAGTGCGTAGGCGTCGAGCGCATCGCGTTGACGCTTGTTCATCTTCGTCGGCACCACGACGTGAACGGTCACGTGATGATCTCCGCGTTGAGCGCCGCGCACGGTAGGCATCCCCAATCCGCGCAGCCGCAGCGTCGTGCCGGATTGCGTTCCGGGCGGAATCGTGACGTCGACGGGTCCGCCGAGCGCCGGCACCTCGATCGAAGCGCCCAGCGCGGCAGCCGGAAAACTCACGGGCACGTCCACGAACGTGTCTCGACCTTCGCGCCGGAAGAGCGAATGCGGCAGGAGGCTCAAGTACACGTAAAGATCGCCGGTTGGGCCGCCGCGCGTTCCGCCTTCACCGCTGCCGGCAATGCGAATCCTCGAACCATCATCGACTCCGGCCGGGACCTTGACGGTCAAACGCGTCTCTGTTTCGCGAGCGCCTCGTCCTGCGCACCGCTCGCAGGGGTGAGCGGCGACGTGCCCCTCTCCTCCGCAGCGCGTGCATACCGTCTGCGTGACCATTTGCCCGAGCGGGCTCTGACGCGTCATACGCACCGTTCCGCTGCCGCTGCAGCGTTCGCACGGCGTAACGATCGTCCCAGGCTTGGCGCCGCTTCCTTTGCAGGCCTCGCACTGCGCCAGACGATCGAAAACGATCTCCTTGGTCGTCCCCGCGAATGCTTCTTCGAGCGTGATCTCGAGGTCGTAGCGAAGGTCGGCACCGCGTTGGGGTCCCTGGCGATGCGGTTGCGCGCCGCGAACCCCGCCGAAGAACATATCGAAGATGTCGCCGAAGCCGTTTCCGAAACCGAAGTCGCCGGGTCCCGACGAAGCGCCGTTGCCGGCCGAGCCGTAGCGGTCGTAGTGCGCTCGTTTGTTCGGGTCGGACAGCACCTCGTAGGCTTCGTTGATCTCTTTGAAGCGATGCTCGGCTTTCGACTTATCGTCGGAGACGTCGGGATGATGCCGGCGCGCGAGCGCGCGATAAGCTCGTTTGATTTCCTCCCCCGAAGCGTCGCGAGCGACGCCGAGGATCTCGTAATAATCCGTGACCGACATGTTAAGAAGTTGTCAGGTGATCCACGTCGGAGAGGCGCTGGCTCAACGATTCGGCGGTACCGGAGGCGAGGGCCAACAGTCGCGCATACGGCATGCGTCGGGGCCCGAGGATCGAGAGCATTCCGAACGCGTGAGCTCCGAAATGATAGGGCACGGTTACGATGGAGAGGTCCGCGAGTTCTTCGCTGCCGAGCTCGTGACCGATCTTGACGCTTACGGTGTCGGCAACCATCGCATCTGCGACGATTTGGTACAGTGTCTTCTGCTCTTCCACGATCCGCAGAATGGAGCGAAGCTTACGAAGATCTTGAAACTCCGGCTGGTCCAGGAGATTTTGCGCGCCGGCGGCCGCGATGTTCGGCTGTTCGTTGGAGCGTGCCGAGAGGCAAGCGGTGACCACGGCACCGCGCAGATCCTCCGAGACGCCCACCTCGTGCGCAGCGCGCGCGATCTCGCTCTCCGTGACCTCACGAAGCGGACGGTTCGCAAGGCGGGCGTTGAGCGCGTTGGAGAAGCGAGTCAGGTCGTCGGGCTGGACCTCCGCCCCCACCTCAAACAGGCTCTGAGCGGCGACGCCGAGCGACGTTACCACGATCGCAACTCCGGTATGCGGTGAGAGCCAGATCAGCTGGATATGTTTGAAGCTTTGCGTCTCTTGCTGCGGCTTGGTCACGAACGCTAAGTTATTCGAAAGACGCCCGAGCAATCGCGTGGTGTGATCGATGATTTCGTCGAGCTCGCGCGTCGCATCGCTAAGCTCGTCGCGGATGCGCCGGCGATCGTCGCCGGTGAGCTCTTCGGGCTGCATCAGCCGGTCAACGTAAGTCCGATAGCCGGCATCGGAGGGAATCCGGCCGGCCGACGTGTGCGGCTGCACCAGGTATCCGGCCGCTTCGAGCTCGGCCATCTCGTTGCGCACCGTGGCGGAGCTGATCCCAAGGTTGTACTTCTGGGTCAGTGCCTGGGAACCGACGGGTTCGGCGGACGCGATGTATTCGTAGACGACCGTGGCCAAAATGTAGGCCTTACGCTTGTCTAAGCCGATGCTCTCTGTCACGCCCCTACTGTAGCACTCCTGCGCCATGAGTGCTAGCCGTAGCGTTACCTTGGGCCCGGTCGATTGCTTGAAGGAGTTCTTTCCAGCTCAGGCCGCCTACGGAAACGTATGACACGGCTCCGCTCGGATCGAGCACCAGCGTCACCGGGACCTTCTCGACGGAGTAGATGCGAAAGACTGCGCCCTGCGTGTCTTCCACGACCGGCAGCGAGATATCCCAATGTTCGAGGTAACTCGAAGCGACACCGGGCAGCTCGTCGGAAACGGTCACCACTGCGATGTCCTTGCCGAAGACGTTCGTCGCGCGAACGAAGTCTCGCAGCTCCGCGGTACAAACATCGCACCAGGTCGCCCAAAAGTCCACCACCACGACGCGTCCGCGCAGATCCGAAAGATAGGTCGAGCCGCGCGCCGTCGCGATCGCGAAGTTCGGCGGAGGCACGTCGTATTGAATCGTCGCGAGTCCCGTTTGCGCCGGGACGGTCAGCGCAGCGAGGACGATTGCGGCCAGCATTGCCAGTGCACGAAGGGTTCGGCAGGCCTGACCCTGCGGCCCTCGTAAGTCGGTACGCCTATGAGCTCTGCTATCGAGGCGCTCTTTGAGGAACGCCGGCGCTTTCCGCCATCTCCGGCGTTTGCTTCTCAGGCCAATGCCACGGGCGAACTTTACAAGCAAGCGGAGCGCGACTATACCGCTTTTTGGGCCGGCTGGGCGCGCAAACTCGAGTGGAACAAGCCCTTCACCGTAACGCTCGAATGGAACGAGCCCTTCGCGAAATGGTTCGCCGACGGCGAACTCAACGTCTCCGTCAATTGCCTCGACCGTCACGTGCGCGGGGGACGGGGCGACAAGATCGCCTACTATTTCGAAGGCGAGCCCGGCGATCGCCGCACGATTACATATCGCGAGCTGCTCGCCGACGTCAACCGCTTTGCTAACGGGCTACGCAAGCTCGGAATCGGTAAAGGCGATCGCGTCGCAATCTACATGCCGATGATCCCCGAGCTGCCGGTCGCAATGCTGGCCTGCGCGCGTATCGGCACCGCTCACTCCGTAATCTTCGGCGGGTTCTCTCCCGAATCGATCGTCGACCGCGTCAACGACGCAAGCTGCGTCGCGCTCATCACCGCCGATTTCGGCTGGCGCCGTGGGAACAAAGTTCCGCTCAAGCGCAACTGCGATGTGGCGATGGAACAGACACCCACGATCGCCCACTGCATCGTCGCGCGCCGCGTCGGCGACGACGTCTTCATGCGCGAGGGGCGCGACATCTGGTGGAGCGAGCTGGTCGCCGGCGAATCGACGGAGTGCGAGCCCGAAGCGATGAACGCCGAGGACCTGCTCTTCCTTCTGTATACGAGCGGGACGACCGCGAAACCGAAGGGGATCAAACACACGACGGCGGGATATTTGACGCAGGCTGCTATGACGCACGAACTCGTCTTCGACCTCAAAGCGGCAGACGACGTCTATTGGTGCACGGCCGACATCGGCTGGGTAACGGGACACTCCTACGTCGTATACGGACCGTTGGCAAACGGCGCGACCAGCGTCTTTTACGAAGGCACGCCCGATTTTCCCGATAAGGACCGTTTTTGGGAGATCGTCGAACGGTACGGCGTCACTATCCTCTACACGGCGCCGACGGCGATCCGAACCTTCATAAAGTGGGGAACGGAGTATCCGGCTCGGCACGATCTTTCATCGTTGCGGCTGCTAGGCACGGTCGGCGAGCCAATCAATCCGGAAGCCTGGATCTGGTACCGCGAGTGGATCGGTGCAAACGAGACGCCGGTCGTCGACACGTGGTGGCAGACCGAGACCGGCGGCATCATGATCGCGCCGCTTCCCGGCCTCACGACCCTGCTGCCCGGCAGTGCGACACGGCCGCTGCCCGGCATCGGCGTCGACATCGTAAACGATCGAGGAGAGAGCGTGCCGCTCGGCGGCGGCGGCTACGTCGTTCTCACGAAGCCGTGGCCCGGCATGCTGCGCGGCATTTGGGGCGACGACGAGCGTTACGCACAGACCTATTGGTCGAAGTTTCCCCATCTCTATTTCGCCGGCGACGGCGCGCATCGCGATGCGGACGGCAACTACTGGTTCATGGGCCGCATCGATGACGTGATGAACGTCAGCGGTCACCGCATCTCGACGACGGAGGTGGAAAGCGCGCTGGTCGATCATCCGCAGGTCGCCGAGGCCGCGGTCTGCGGGAAGCTCGACGAGATGACGGGCCAAGCCGCGTACGCGTTCGTCTCGCTCAAGGGCGGCGTTGCGGGATCGCCGGAGCTTGCCGACGAGCTGCGCGATCACGTCGGTTCAAAGCTCGGAAAATTCATCCGTCCGAAGTACGTAACCTTCACGCCCGAGCTTCCCAAGACGCGCAGCGGCAAGATCATGCGCCGTTTGCTGCGTGATATTGCCGAGGGGCGCACGCTCGGGGACACGACCACCCTAGCGGACTCTTCGATCGTTCACGAGCTCGCCGAGCGTGCCAAGATCGAGGTCGCGCAAGAAGAGTAGTTACGAGACGATCGAGCGCTCCGATGAAAAGAAGGGTCCGAGGTCGTCGAGATGCTCGATGCGCAACGCCGGAGGCAGCGCCGAAAGAATCGTAGCGCCATAGCGCGTCGATGTGGCGCGCCCGTCGAGCAACGCCATGAGGCCGCGGTCGCTGCCGCTGCGGATGAGGCGCCCGAAACCCTGTTTGAGACGCATGGTGGCGGCCGGAACCATGTAGCTCTCGAAGCCGTCCAGACCGCGGGCCTCGAGCGCGCGGACGCGCGCCATAACCAGCGGATCGCTCGGCGAAGGGAAGGGAAGCCGGTCGATGATCACACACGAGAGCGCGTCGCCGACGACGTCGATTCCCTCCCAGAACGTTCCCGTTGCAAACAACACGGCGCCGGGCGTTCGTCGAAACCAATCGATGAGGTGCGAGCGCGGAAGCTGGCCTTGCAGCCGCACCGGAAACGCGAGGCGGTCTGCAAGCAACGCGTAGACCTCCCGCAGGCGCGCGTAGGAGGTGAAAAGCACGAAGGCTCGCCCGCGCGTTCGGTCGAGACACTCCTCGATGAGCGGCGCGGCGCGGCGCGCAAAATCCGCCGACTTCGGGTTGAGCTGCGCGGGCGCGATAAAAAGGCGAGCCTGGCGCGTGTAATCAAACGGCGAGGTGGCGACGAGCTCTTGCGCATCGTCGATTCCCAGCGTACGGCGAACGAAGTCGAAGGATCCGTTGCTCGAGAGCGTCGCGCTGGTCAAGATCACGCTCGGCGTGCGCGAGAAGAGCGTGCTCCGCAAGAACTCCGCCACCTCGTGCGGCGCACAATGGACCGAATAGCGCGCATCTGAGTCGCCGCGCTCGGCCCACGCGATTGCCTCAGAGGAGCCGCTCTCGATCCGGTCGACAACCGTCTCGTGCGCGACGACGAGTCGCAGCATCAGGTCGCGGCGGCGCTCGGCCTCGGCGAGCGTCTCGCCTTCGGGCTTATGCTTACGCGCGTCGGCCCAGTTTGCGAACAACCAGTTCTCCAAACGGTAAAGACTCTCGCGCAATTCGAACAGCGCCGGCCCGGCTTCCTCGTTTGCAGCAAGCGGGTAGCGATCGCCCGGAACCCGCGCGAGCGACGATTCCAATCCGCGAACGGCCGCATCGAACTCGCCGTCGAAGGCGGCCGGCAACTCGTAGTTTCGATGGATCTTGCGCAGCATTCGGCCGATGCTCGCGCCGGAAAGCATAGCAGTAACGGCATCGGTGGCCCAGCGCTCGCATTGATGCGCTTCATCGAGCACGGCAACGTCGTAAGGCGGCAGGAGGCCGCCACCGACGGCCAGGTCGAGAAAGAAGAGCGCATGATTGACGACGACGACGTCGGCATACTTGGCTTGATCCCGTTTGTCGAAGTAAAAGCAATTTCGAAAATGCGGGCAGTACTCGCCGACGCACTCGTCGGCATCGGCATCGAGCTGCTCCCATTCACCTGTCGGCAGCACGAACGGGAGCTCCGCGCGATCGCCCGTTTGCGTGCGCGCGGCCCATTCCGACACCCGCTGCAGGCTCGGCGACGGCGCGAGCGGCCGGTCTTCGCGCATCCCCTCGAACTTTTGCCGGCAGAGATAGTGCGAGCGCCCCTTGAGCAGCGTTACGCGCACGGGAATCCCGAGGGCGGCTTCCACCAACGGAATATCCTTTTGCACCAACTGCTCTTGCAGAGCAATCGTCCCCGTGGAGAGCACGACTTTCTTGCCGCTGCGCAGCGCCGGTACGAGGTACGCGAGCGACTTCCCGACGCCGGTACCCGCTTCGACGATCGTGTGCAAGTTTTCTAGGATCCCGCGTTCCACCAGCTGCGCCATCTGCAGCTGCCCCGCACGCAGTTCGAAATCTCGCAGATTCTCCGCGAAGGGTCCGTCGGATCCGAAGATCCGATCCAGCGTCATTGCGTCCAATGCTGCCGATCGTGAGGCGATTCGTACTGCGTTTCTAAGGTACGGCCCGTCGAGCTTTCGACCACGACCGGCGCGACACGCCTCGGTGGATAGTAGATCGCATAGGTGAGTACGAAGCCGGCTAACAGCCCCGCCACGTGTGCTTGCCAAGAGATCACGGGAACGGTAAACGTGATGATCAGATTTAAAACGAGAATTCCGATGTTCGCCCGTACCAACTCCATTCCAGGCTTGCCCAGTTTGAAACCGATCGCGAAGAGCGCGCCGAAGAGGCCGAAGATCGCGCCGCTCGCGCCGAGCGTCGCCGTCATGGGATTGCTGAAGTAAACCACCCCCAACCCCGAGCCGACCAGCGATACCATATAGACGAGCAGCATGCGCCAAGAGCCCAGCGCATACTCGATGAAGCGACCGAGAAACCAGAGCGACATCATGTTGACGCCGATGTGAATCAACCCTTCATGCAGGAAGCCCCCGGTGATGATCCGCCACCACTGGTGATCCCGGAGCACGTAAGCCGGAACCAAAGCAGCCCCGTAAAGAACGCGAGCGCTATCAGGGCCGCCGGCCAACAACTCCCAAACGTAAGCAAGGACGTTGATGACGATCAGAAAGCGAGTGATCACGCGATCATCACCGTGCGCGCCAGCTCCAGCGAGATCGCATGACGCGCTCCCGATACCTCGATCGTTATCGGGCCGCCGAGCGGCGCCTTGTCGATCACGCGCAGTTTAACGCCGGGGCGCAATCCAACCTGACCGAGATAGCGCAGGATTTCCGGCATCTGCTCGGTCACGCCCGAGACCGTCACGCGCTTCCCCGGCTCGACTTGCGCGAGCGGACTGCCCGTTCGCACCGGCTCCGTGAGATCTTTGGGTGGAATCGGATGGCCGTGAGGACAGGTGCGCGGGTTGCCGAGCGCCGTTACGAGACGCTCCTCGACGCGCTCGGTAATGGCGTGCTCGAGGATGCAGGCTTCGGCGTAGACCTCATCCCATGGCATCTTTAAAACGTCGGTAAGCAAACGCTCAGCCAGCCTGTTGCGCCGAACGACACCGACGGCGACCTCTAAGCCTTTTCGCGTAAGTTTGATGTCGCCGCGCACTTCGTGTTCGACGAATCCATCGGTGACGAGCTTCTTGAGCATGCCCGAAACGCTGGCCGGAGCGACTCCCAGCTCGGTCGCCAGCGCCGAGGTCGTTACTCCCGGCCCCTCGCGTTCGAGACGATAGATGGCCTTCATATACATTTCGAACGATTCCGCGAAGTGTGAGTGCGAGTGTCCGGGCATAGAAGCTCTAACTACTCGATCGCTCGTGAAGTTCCGCGACGGCCCGATCGAGTTGCGCGCGCATGGCCTGCTTCTCGATCGGCTGTGCAAACGTCGCCTCGATCGCGTTTCGCACGTAGCGCTCGAGTGCGCCGGGCCCCGCGACGCTTTCGACGAGCTCGTATTCCCCCGTAATCGAGGTGTCAAAGAGCGCGGGATCGTCGCTGTCGATGGTCACCGCGCAGCCCAGCCGGTCGAAATCGACGTACGGGTGAGGATGATCGCTCAGCGCCGCACCGGTGAGCCGATTCGACGTCGGACAGATTTCCAACGGTATGCCGCGCGACGCAAGTACCTCGACCACTCTCGGGTCGTCAAGCGCTCGGATACCATGCCCGATGCGCTCCGCACCCAACAACTCGACGGCATCGCGCACGCTTGCGGCTGCGCCGGCTTCGCCGGCATGCGCGACGCAGTGCAGCCCCTGGGAGCGCGCGTAGGCGAAGGGCTCGACGAAGAGCCGCGCCGGAAAGCGTACTTCGTCTCCTCCGAGCGAGACCCCGACGACGTCCAAATCGGTCATCGTCGCCATCGCTTGGGCGGTTTCCATCGCCTTGGCTTCGCCGAAGTTTCGAGTGAGGTCCGGCAAGAGTCGGAAGATCGCGCGCGGCCGCGCTCGCCGCAGTTCGCTCACGATTGCCTCCATCGTCGAGCGTATGTCGAGGCTGGGATTGAAGAACGACCAAACGGGCGGCGAAACGAAGAGCTCGCCGTAGATAACGCCTTGCGCCAGGGCGTCGTCGACGAACTCGGCGGCCAGTCTGGCATAGTCACTCGGCTCCCGGAGCGACCGGCTGACCGCCGCAAACAGGTAAAGGAATTCCCCGATCCCTTCAAACCGATACGGATCCGCTGGGTCGCCCTGCCTCCCACCTCTGTCATCCTGAGCCTGTCGAAGGACGACAGGACGGTACCGCAAGCCGACGCCATGCTTTGCGGCCAACTCGACGAAGGTCGCCGGGCGCAGCGTTCCCTCGAGATGACAGTGAAGGTGAACTTTCGGAATCCGTTTCGCGAGCGCGCCGGGGGCCATTCGCCCCGCTTTCGGCGCCGGCAGGGGCAAAACCGGGCTCGTCGTAAGTAAGTCGGTCGCCGCGGGGTGGAGCAGTCCGGTAGCTCGTCGGGCTCATAACCCGAAGGTCGGTGGTTCAAATCCACCCCCCGCAACCAACCCCCGTCGGCATATTTCCGGAGGCGCGCACATGGCGGACGAGATCACCACGAGCTTCGCCAGAGATATCCGTCCGATGTTTACCGACATCGACGTCGAGCACATGAAGGTTTACGGCATCGATCTCTCGAGCTACGACGACGTCCAATCGTACGCGCACGCCATCTACCGAACCGTGAGTAACGGCACGATGCCGCCGCCCGGAACGGGCGAGCAATGGACGCCCGAAATGTGCGAGCGCTTCAAACAGTGGCAGCGCGATAACTGCCCGCCCTAGTTTACGGACGGAGGCCTAATCCCGTATAACGTCCGCCATACGATTGGGTGAAGCTTGCGACTTTCCCGATTTCCGCCCTGACATTGTCGAACACGGCCGATCGCCACGCGAGAAGCCAGTACTTCGTTCCTTTTCCGTACGTCTCAGCTTCGCTTGCTTCAAAGCCGTTTCGCGCGAGAATCGCCTTCGCAGCCTGGCGATTACGGTCGTCCGAAAACCATATCTGATGTTCCAGCACTGCAAACTCCGCACCATGGGGCAAGCGAAGCCTTATCGATGCGATGATCCGGTCCCAGTCATTCGCGTCGGCACGCTGCAGGCGTCGAACTCGAGCGGCCTCGACGGCGTATCGTGCGCCGAACCAAAATGCATACGTAACAACCATCACGGCCAGCCATGCCAAGGACTGAAAGATCATGCGTGACGTCATGCGGCGCCTCGCCCAAGCATGCTTAGAGGTTCTCGCTGCCTAGTTGCTTGCCTTTCGTTGGTTGAGCACCGAGTTTAATTTTCGGGTGGGACCGGGGCGTCGTTTTCGATCAAGCCTTCGGATCGAAGATCCGACCAGAACGCGCGCGGAATCTTCGTCTCGAGCGACGTGTAGTCCGCGAGCGCCTGCTGCGGATTCGCACAGCCGACGACGAGTGCCGCCGCGACGTCGGGCGCCCTGGAGAACTGCAGGGCGGCCGTGCGGAGGTCGACACCGTGCCGCGCCGCAACGGCGCGCAACCGCTCGCGCTTCGCGATCGCCTCGGCGGGAATCTTATAATTCTCCTTGCCGTAATTAAAGCGCGCACTGCCGCTGATGAAACCGGCGTTGAGCGACGATCCGACGACGAATGCCATGCCGCGCTCGCGTGCCTTTGGGAAGACCTGGTGGAGCGCCCTCTCGTGGTCGACCAGTGAATATTGACGCGCCAAGAGACATACGTTCGCGTCCGCCACGTCCATCAGCTTGAGAATCGGCTCGGGCGAGTTGACGCCCAGCCCCCAGCCTTTGATCACGCCTTCGTCGCGCATCTGACCCAGCGCGGGAAACGCGCCTTTACGCGCAATCTCGAACTGCTCTTCCCAGGGCCCCGGCAACCACGGGTTATCCGGTGACAGATCGTGCACGAACACGAGGTCGAGTGCGTCGACGCCCAAGCGCTGCAGGCTGTCCTCGATCGAGCGCTTGACGCCGTCGGCGGAGTAATCGTAACGGAGATTGTTAGGCGAAGGAGTGAACGGAAAGTACTCTTTTGCGTTGTTGTGGCGCGATGCGGTGAGCAATTTTCCGACCTTCGAAGAGAGAACGTACTCACCGCGCGTTTGTTTATGTAAGAACGTCCCCAGGCGACGCTCTGCCAGTCCCAGACCGTACCATGGAGAGGTGTCGTAGTAGCGCACCCCTGCATCCCAGGCGGCTTTGATCGTAGCGTACGCGACGTCATCGGTGACGTAGGCGAACTCATTGCCGAACGGTACGCCGCCGAGACCGAAGGGCTTTTCGCGGAGGATTTCGGACGCGTTCATGCACACCCTTATCCCCCGCATGCCGCAACGCCTAACGGCGCCGAAACAATCGGTCACCCCGTTCCGTACCTGCAGCATGCGCGACCGAGATGCTAGGATCGCGGGGTTCCTTTACCTCCTCTCGATCATCGGAGGCGTGTTCGCCTTGCTCTACGTCCCGGACAAGATCGTCGTTTCGGGAGATGCGCTCGCGACGGCCCAAAATATCCGCGCCCACGAGATGCTCTTCCGGTTCGGAATGGCGGCCGATATCGTCGTCGGCGTCATTTGGCTGGCGGTCGTACTTGCGCTCTACAGGCTGCTCAAGGACATAGACCAATTCCAGGCGCATTTAATGCTGGTTCTCGGCGCGTACATGCAGGTGCCGTTGTATTTCGTGAACGTCGTCAACTATACGGCGGCCCTGTTGCTGGTAACGGGTACGGGGTATTTATCCGTCTTCACGGGTGTGCAGCGCGACGCGCTCGCGATGCTCTTCCTCAAGTTGCATTACTACGAACTCCTTGCGAGTCTTTTCTTTGCCGGCCTCTGGTTGTTCCCATTCGGCATCCTGGTCGTCAAGTCGCGCGTTCTCCCGCGCGTTCTGGGTTACTGGCTGATCGTCGACGGCCTCGCGTGGATTGTGATCTGCCTCTGCGGATTCGTAACGCCGCAGTATTCGCACGTGGTGGATACGGTCACCTCGCCGATCAAGTTCGCCGAGGTAGCCATCATGCTATGGCTGCTGATCTTCGGCGCGCGACCCCTCGGTCGCCGCGCCGGCGTTATGCCGAAACCGATGGCTTAGGTCTTCTCCTTCGCCTCGGCCGCGTGAAACTCGCGCCGAGTCTGGCGGATGTCGACTGCCGGCGGCGGAAACCTCATGTCGAATGACTTCAAGGTCTCGACGACGATCTTCGAAACCGCAAGGTTGCGAAACCACTTTCGTCGCGATGGAATGACGAACCACGGCGCGTACACCGTGCTCGTCTTGTTCAGGACGTCCTCGTAGGCTCTGACGTACTCCGGAAAATACGCTCGCTCTTTATAGTCGGCGTCGCTGATCTTCCATTGGCGCGCCGGATCGTCGAGGCGTTTCTCGAAGCGCCGAAGCTGCTCTTTTTCGGTAATGTATAGGTAGAACTTGAGGATCGTCGTTCCCGCTAGCGTGAGGTTTCGCTCGAACTCGTTGATCAGCTCGTAGCGCCTCGACCAGACCGATTCGGGGACGAGATCGTGCACGCGCACGATCAGAACGTCCTCGTAATGCGATCGGTTGAAGATCACGAGCTCACCCTTTGCCGGCGCGTGAACGTGTGCGCGCCAGAGGAAATCGTGGTCGGCCTCCTCCTGAGACGGCTCCTTGAATGCGTGTACCCTCGCGCCTTGCGGATCGAGTGCGCCGAAGACGTGACGGATGATGCCATCCTTACCCGAAGCATCCATCCCCTGAAGCACGACAAGCAGCGAACGGCGGTGCTCGGCGTACAGCAGGTATTGGAGGTTGGCGAGCCGCCGATCGTCGCGCTTCATTTCGGAGGACGCCGCGGCCTTGTCTTTGTGTTTCCCCGTAGTCTCCGAGTCGATCTCGGAGAGCGTCATTTGGCTCTTAGGGCGAACCTCGAAGCGTTTGCGAAAGCTCATGGCCTCAGTTGAGCAAGCCGGTCTCGCGCCCAACCTTTTCGAACGCCGCCAGCGCGCGATCCATCTCGTCTTTCGTCAGCGCGGCGCTGATCTGCACGCGAATGCGCGCCGTTCCTTCCGGCACGACCGGATAACCGAAGCCCGTAACGAACACGCCGGCTTTCAAGAGCTTATCGCTGACCGCGATGGCAAAGGCCGTTTCGCCGACGATGATCGGAACGATCGCGCTCTCGCTTTCGAGCGGTTTGTAGCCCATGCGTCCGAGCGCGTCGCGGAAGTAGCGAGTGTTTTCGCGCAGCTTCTCGACCAATTCGGGATGCGCCTCGAGATACTCGATCGCGGCGAGCGAACTGCAGGCAACCGTCGCCGGCAAGGCATTGGAGAAAAGCTGCGGCCGCGAGCGCTGTATGAGCGTATCGATCAAAGCGTCGCTCCCGGCGACGAAGCCGCCGGCCGCGCCACCGAGCGCCTTTCCGAGGGTTCCCGTAATCACGTCGACCTGCCCCGTCAAGCCGTAGTGCTCGATCGTGCCGCGTCCGGTCTTTCCCATAACACCCGTGCCGTGCGAATCGTCGACGATGGTGATGGCGCCGTACTTGCGCGCGAGCTCGACGATCTCGGGCAGCTTGGCGAGATCGCCCTCCATCGAGAAGACGCCGTCGGTAACGATCACGATCGGAAAGCAATCAGCGACGCTCTGCAGCTTCTCTTCAAGCTCGCGCATGTTGCCGTGCTTGAAGCGTTCGCGGCGAGCTTTTGACGCCAGGCGGACGCCGTCGATAATCGAAGCGTGGTTGAGCTCGTCGGAGATAATTGCCGACCCCGCGTCGCAGATCGTTGCAAACAACCCGGTATTCGCATTCCAACACGAGACGTACGAAAGCGCCGCCTGCGTGCCCAAGAATTCCGCGATCCGCTCCTCCAGCTCGCGGTGGATCGAGAAGGTGCCGCAGATGAAGCGAACGGATGCGGTTCCCGCGCCGTACTGGTCGAGTCCGCGCTTTCCCGCCTCAACGACTTCTGGAAGGTCGGCGAGTCCCAAGTAGTTGTTGCTCGAGAGCACGATGACGTCGCCGGCCTCTTCCATATGGACTTCCGCGGCCATCGGCGTCGTCAGATGACGCAGATGCTTGTAGGTGCCGGCCTTCTTGAGGACGTCCAGCTCGGTTTGCAGCTTCGCTTCGAACGCCTGATTCATGATTTTGAACCCGCTCCTTTGAAATCGAGAACGATTTTGGCGGCCTCACCTTTGCGCATCAACTCGAATGCATGGTCGAACTCCCGATACGGCAGAACGTGGGTAATGATCGACCGCAGGTCGACGCGCCCGCTCTTCACGAGCGCCTCGGTTTGATACCAGGTTTCGAACATGCGCCTGCCGTTGATGCCGAGCACGGTCAGTCCCTTGAAGATGATGCGCTCTGCAAGATTCAGATTGACGGTATCGGACGGAATTCCGAGCAGCGCCGCCGTTCCGCCGTTGCGCACGAGTTGCAGACCCAAGTCGATTGCGGCGCCGCTTCCGGACATCTCGAGCAAGACGTCGACGCCGTCGCCGCGCGTACGGCGCTTGATTTCGTCGACGAGGTCGGACCGGGTCGAAAGAAACGTCGCGTCGGCACCGAGCCGTTGCGCGAGTTCGAGCTTCGCGGGATTGACGTCGATGGCATAGACGAAGCTCGCCCCGGCAGCACGCGCGACCGGTATCGCCATGAGCCCGATCGATCCGACGCCGGTGATAGCGACGCTCTTGACGCTTACGCCGGCAGCCATGACCGTATGCACGGCGTTGCCGAGGGGATCGAAGATCGCGGCGTATTCGTCCGGAATAGCCGGATCGAGCCGCCACACGTTGTACTCCGGAATCGAAATGTATTCGGCGAATGCGCCGTCGCGATCGACCCCGATGATTTTGACTCGCTCGCAGATATGAGCGTTGCCCGTTCGGCAGAGGAGGCACGTGAGATCGGCGATATGGCCTTCCGCAGAAACGCGCTCGCCGACGCGAACCGAGCGGACCGCATCGCCGATTGCGGCGACCGTTCCCATGAACTCGTGTCCGACGACGATCGGCGGCTTGATGCGATGCTGGGCCCACGCATCCCACGCATAGATGTGGTAATCGGTTCCACAGAGGCCGGCCTTCTCGACTGCAATCAGCACGTCGGTCGGACCAATCGACGGTATCGGCACCTCGGCCAAGCGAAAACCGGGCCCAGGGCCCGGTTTGACCAGCGCCATCATTGACGAACCCATGACGGCGCTGGTATTTCACTCGGACGCGCGAGAACCCCCGCCCGTGCTCGCTTCCTAGAAGTCGTACTCCACCTGGACGCGATTGTATTTAAACAGCGGCAAGCCGCCGAACTCCGGTGCACCCAGCGTCGCGCCCGACGGGCAGTTGGTCGCTGCCGCACCGCAGAACGTGTTGGAGAGCGTCCGGGTGATGTAACGGTCTCGGATCGACAGGCCGCGGTACGCTCCGTGGGCCGGCATGTGGCTGAAGCGATAGCGTCCGTCGAGCACCCAGATGTTGGTGTCCTCCGGCGCCAACGAGTTGCCGTAGTTATACCACGCGTCGGTCGCGATGAAGACCCACTTCGTGTTGGACGTCGTGTACTGCAGCCCAACTTTCTCCGAACTGCCCGGCGCGCGCCGGTCGACCATGCCCTGCGTCACGCTGGTCGTAAAGAGCGGATCGCTGTCGTAGTTATCCGTATACGGACTAGCCCAGCCGCCGTACTCGATCTGCGTCGTGCCGTTGGTATTGGTGAAGCACTGCGCGGCGTTAAGCGGAAGGAAGTAGCCCAACGTCGACTTGGCCGAGATCTGATAGTTGGAGTTGCTGCAGGTTACGCCCGAGGGAAGGTTGACCGTATCGGTCTTCCAGGGAATCTGATCGTAGCCAGCGGTAAACTGAAGGCCACGCAAGATATTCGCCCCGATCTGGGCACCGAAGACTTGGCTATCGACCTTGCCGATGTAGGACTGCCCGGCGTTGCTCTCCGTGCCGCCTTGGATTGCGATGTACGGCGCCCACTTGCCGGCAAACGTGTACTTTCCATCGCCCCACCACATATTGACCAGGTCGCTCACGTTATAGAAATAGCCGTCAACGGCAACGCCCACACCCGACGGATCGGCATAGCCGAGCTTGCCGTACGAGAAGCCGTTGGTGTTGATGCCTTGGCCGCCCGGAACGATGATGTTGGAGGGCATGCCGTTGTTGCCCGACGGGAAGCTCGTCAGCAGCGTCTGCCGGCTGAAGGTCGAGCTGGTCCGGTTTTCATACGCCAGCATATCGGCACCCTCGACCGTCCAACCGCTCGGGCTGGTATAGCCGAGGTCACCGCCTTCAAACGACGCCGGTTTGAGACGCGAATCGGCCGGATTGGCCCAGGGCGAGTTGAAGAGCTGATTGCCCAGCGTGCCGTCCCAACCGTAGGCCTTGTACTTCACATACGCCTCGTCGAACGTGCTCAACGTATAGGGTGGCAGCGTTTCGTCCTGATTGGTAGCGGGTGGAATCTGCGAGACGCAGATGCCGCCCTTGGCATTGTTGGCCGCTACGACGCACGGACCAGTCGGGGCGATGGAATAAAAGTACGTGCCGCCGACGATCCAGCCGCTGTTGGGAAAATCGTATTCGGCGTGCGGCGCGAGTCCGTTGCTCCAACTCGCCTGATTGACGCCGTTGGAGTTGTACTTGGCACCCGGCGTAAAGTTGAACTGCGTGCCCGGATTATTCGATGCATTCTGCCGCGTGAAGTAATACGAACGGACGTAGCCGCCCAGCTTGAGCGGGTTGGGGGTCGGCGGAGGCGGCGGCGGTGGCGCAACCGTTTCCACCGGCATCGGCGGAGGCGGAGCCTCGGTCGGCGGTGGCGTCGCCGGTATATACCGCACCACCACTAAACGCCGGTCGGAAACCCATTGCACGTAGGCACCCATGCTTTCCGAAATCACCCGCACCGGTACCAGCACGACGCCGTGGTAAATCATCGGCGGTACGTCGAGCGGACGCGACTCGCCGTTGATAATCACCTCGGGTTTGCCGACCGTCACGTTGATCGTGGCGCCGGCCTTGGTTACCGTTGCGGTTTGGCTGGACGGATCGTACGAAACCGTCGCGCCCATCTGTTCGAACATCGAGCGTAACGGCAGGTAAATCGTCCCGCCCTTGGCGTAGGCCGCCAAGACGCGTCCCGCTTTGAGCACGTCGGGTTTGCTATACACGTGACGATCGTTATACAGGATCGGAATCTGGCCCGACGGAGGCGAACCGAAGTCTGCTGCGGAGCTCGTCTGCGCCACTGGTGTTGCCTGCGTTTCCGCCAGTGCGTACGACGTGCTCGCTAGGCCGATTGCCCCTGCTAAGGCAACGAGAGAAAGGGCCGAGCGCACGGCCCGGCTGGTTCGAGAAGTCGAAAATACCATTTGGTCATCCTCCAAGAAAAAGATGGCTGGAGTCATCTTTTCCATGCTGGAAAGGATGACCTTGGTTACTTTCTCTCTTTTTTTCACGGTCGAAGAGGCCGAAACGGCCAAAGGCGGCGCTTCGTCCGCGGCTCGAGGATCAGGTTGAGTCGAGCCTGGAACTCGGCCCAATCGGCCGCCAGCGAGGATCCCGGTCCGTCGGCGCGATCAGCAGCGAGCTGGTAGAGGCTCAGGTAGGCGTCTCGAGTTAGCCGCGCCGGGGCGCTCTCATCGTCAAAATCGTCGGGCTCGAAGACGCTGTGCCGTAGGCTCGCATCCAAGAATCCGGACGCGAAGCCGTCGATCTCTGCGGAGTTAGCCTCGAGTGGAAGCCCCAGCCGTTGGGCGATCCGCACGAGTTGTGTCCGTGAGTCCCGCATCAAAAGGTCGTAATCCACGACGACGAACGGCTTGCCGAGTATGTCGTTGAAGAACGGCACCATATGCACGAGCCAAAGCCGGTAGGCTGCATCCGCGTCCATCGCTTGGCGTGCAAAGAGTGAGGCGGCAACGCTTCGCGGATTTCGAATCGCTACCACGTAGGAGTCGTCGACCTCGCATTCGCGCAACGCGCGTACCCAGAAGGGCAGCACGCGAATCGTCCTCGGATCTTTGAAACCCCACAGCGGCGTGGAAGTAAAGGTCCGGTTCAAATATCGGGTCGCGTCGCCTCGGAGCGCTCGAACCCGCCGCCGTTCAAACGCCCGGCGATCGATCGCCGACGTATCGTCCCACTTGAGTCCGAGAGCCCCGAGCAGGCGCTCGTTGAGCGCAACGATGCCTTTGTCTTCCCAATATCCGGTCGGATTCTCCGGCTGCGCGTCGAGGAAATCGTTGCCGAGGTAGACGGAGAGCGCCCCGAGCCCGCGCGCAATTGCGCTGGTGCCGCTTCGATGCATTCCGAGCAGCAGCACGGCGCGCGAGTTTCGCATTGAGACTATTCTACTGCGAAAGCGGGCCGAATGCCCTCGGCCCGCTCGCAGGCTTAACTAGGGCGTGTTAACACAAGAAGCGCAATCCTTCCACGATTAGCGCGAAGTGGATGAACCCGATGAACATCACATCGAGCTTCTCGAACCGTGCAAAGATGCGCCGGAAGCCTTTTAGCCTACGGAACAGCCGCTCAACCTCGTTACGACGCTTGTAGAGCGCTCTGTCGTACTCCCACGGCTCACGGCGATTCTCTTTCGGTGGAACGACCGGAGTGTAACCCAGAGTCATCGCCAGTTGTCGCGTTTCCTCGCCTTCGTAGGCTTTATCCATGAGCAGCGCTATCGGCTCCAGCGGTAGAGTCATTTGGAAGAGTAGGCCTCGACCCTCGGCCGCATCGTGTGCCTGCCCTGGAGAAAGCGAGAACGTCATCGCAGTTCTTGCATCTGCGGCAACCATATGAATTTTGGTTGTCCATCCTCCGCGCGATTTCCCAATGGCTTGCGGGCCGTTTTTTTTAAAGCACCGGTACCATCTGGATGTACCTTGACGATCGTGCTGTCCATGGAAATCGCTTCGATCTTGATGCGTACGAGTTGGGCCCGTTGCAACTCCTCAAAGACCTTTTCCAGCACGCCCTTCTTGGCCCAGCGGCTCAGCCGCGTGTAGATCGTATGCCAATTCCCAAATCGCTTCGGGAGGCTGCGCCACTTGCAACCGTTCTCGGCGACGAAAAGAACGGCGTTCAGGACATCCAGATTCTCGAGCTCGACGTTGCCGCGCTGCCTTGGCAAGCAATGTTTGATTCGTTCATACTGTTCTGCGCTGATTTCCACACTTGAATTATATCACATAGAAATGTATTTGTGTTAACACGCCCTAGAAGTCGTACTCGAGTTGCGCGCGATTGTACTTGAACAGCGGCAAGCCGCCTAGGTCGGTCGAGCCGATCGTTGAGCCGGGGGCGCAGTCCGTTGCTGCCGCGCCGCAGAACGTGTTGGAAAGCGATCGCTGCGCGTACCGATAGCGCAGCAGCAGGCCGCGATACGGCCCCTTGCCGACTCGGCTGAAGTGGTATTGCCCGTCGAGGTTCCACTCGTTGGTGTTTTCGGGAGCGAGCGCGTTGCCGTAGTTGTACCACGCGTCGCTGGCGATGAAGACCCAACGCTTGTTGGTCGAGGTAAACGTCAGCGCGACCTTCTCCGAGCTACCGGGGGCGCGACGATCGGCCATGCCCTGCGAGATTTGCGTCGTGAAGAACGGATCCGTCGCGTAGTTATCGGTGTACGGGCTGGCCCAGCCGCCGTACTCGATCTGCGTCGTGCCGTTGGTATTGGTGAAGCACTGCGCGGCGTCGAGCGGGAGAAAGTAGCCCAACGTCGACTTGGCCGAGATCTGATAGTTAGAGTTGCTGCAGGTTACGCCCGAGGGAAGATTGACCGTATCGGTCTTCCAGGGAATTTGGTCGTAACCAGCGGTAAATAAGAGATTTCTCGTTAGGTTGGCACCGATCTGGGCACCGAAGATTTGGCTGTCGATTTTTCCGATGTAGGACTGCCCGGCGTTGCTCTCCGTGCCGCCTTGGATTGCGATGTACGGCGCCCATTTGCCGGCAAACGTGTACTTTCCATCGCCCCACCACATATTGACCAGATCGCTCACGTTGTAGAAATACCCATCGGCGGAGAAGCCCCCGGGATTGGCGTAGCCGACCTTGGCATATGCGAAGCCGTTGGTGTTGATGCCTTGGCCGCCCGGAACGATGATGTTGGAGGCCAAGCCTCCACCCCCCGCCGGGTAGCTGGTCAGCAGCGTCTGGCGGCTGAAGGTCGAGCTGGTCCGGTTTTCATATGCCAGCATGTCGGCACCCTCGACCGTCCAACCGCTCGGGCTGGTATAGCCGAGGTCACCGCCTTCAAACGACGCCGGCTTTAAGCGAGAGTCCGACGGGTTAGCCCAGGGCGAGTTGAAGAGCTGATTCCCCAGCGTGCCGTCCCAACCATAGGCCTTGTACTTCAGATACGCCTCGTCGAACGTGCTCAACGTAAAGCCTGGCAGCGTGTCGTCGGGATTGGTATTTGGCGGCGTTTGGATCACGCACACGGCACCCTTGGCATGATTGGCCGGAACCACGCACGGGCCGTCGATCGGGTTGGAATAGAAGTACGTGCCGCCGACGATCCAGCCGCTGTTGGGAAAATCGTATTCGGCGTGCGGCGCGATCCCAGTGTTCCAACTCGCCTGATTGACGCCGTTGGAGTTGTACTTGGCACCCGGCGTAAAGTTGAACTGCGTGCCCGGATTATTCGATGCATTCTGCCGCGTGAAGTAATACGAACGGACGTAGCCGCCCAGCTTGAGCGGGTTGGGGGTCGGCGGAGGCGGCGGCGGTGGCGCAACCGTTTCCACCGGCATCGGCGGAGGCGGAGCCTCGGTCGGCGGTGGCGTCGCCGGTATATACCGCACCACCACTAAACGCCGGTCGGAAACCCATTGCACGTAGGCACCCATGCTTTCCGAAATCACCCGCACCGGTACCAGCACGACGCCGTGGTAAATCATCGGCGGTACGTCGAGCGGACGCGACTCGCCGTTGATAATCACCTCGGGTTTGCCGACCGTCACGTTGATCGTGGCGCCGGCCTTGGTTACCGTTGCGGTTTGGCTGGACGGATCGTACGAAACCGTCGCGCCCATCTGTTCGAACATCGAGCGTAACGGCAGATAAATCGTCCCGCCCTTGGCGTAGGCCGCCAAGACGCGTCCCGCTTTGAGCACATCGGGTTTGCTATACACGTGACGATCGTTATACAGGATCGGAATCTGGCCCGACGGAGGCGAACCGAAGTCTGCTGCGGAGCTCGTCTGCGCCACTGGTGTTGCCTGCGTTTCCGCCAGTGCGTACGACGTGCTCGCCAGAACGATTGCCGCCGCCAAGAGGCCAATGCGAACTTGAGAATGTGACACGATCAGGGATTCTCCTTAAGTAGGCGAGGAGGTAAGCGTAAGTAGAGTTTAGCGGTTGTTTGTTAAGATTAGTTTAAGTCGGATTCTTACAACCTTATCCGTATCGACCCGTGATGTAGTCCTCGGTTCGCTTATCTTTCGGCTTGGTGAAGATCGTCGCGGTCGTGTCGGTTTCGAGCAGCTCGCCCATCAAGAAGAAAGCGGTATTGTCGCTAATCCGCGCCGCCTGCTGCATCGAGTGCGTGACGATTACGACCGTGTATTCCTTTTTCAAGGCTTCGATCAGGTCTTCGATCTTGCTGGTCGCAATGGGGTCGAGAGCCGACGCGGGCTCGTCCATGAGAATCACTTCGGGGTCCACGCCCAAGCAGCGGGCGATGCAGAGACGCTGCTGCTGACCGCCCGAGAGCGCCATCGCCGAGCGGTCGAGTCGGTCCTTAACCTCGTCCCACAGCGCGGCACGGCGCAGACTGCGCTCGCAGATCTCCAGCAGCGTTGCCCTATCGGTCTCCCCGTGAATGCGCGGCCCGTACACGACGTTATCGAAGATCGACTTTGGAAATGGATTCGGCCGCTGAAAAACCATACCGATGCGATAGCGAATCGTAACGGGATCGATCTCCGGAGCGTAGATATTCCGGTTGTCGAGCAGCACCCGGCCTTCGACGCGAGCACCGGGAGTCAAGTCGTGCATGCGATTGAGCGCCCGAATAAAGGTCGACTTGCCGCACCCCGACGGACCGATCAACGCCATCACCTGATGCACCGGTACAGCCAGCGAAGCGTTCTTGATGGCCTGAAACGAGCCGTAGTAAACGTCGAGATTCTCGACCTTGAGCTTCGCGCCGGTCGAAATCACGGCTGCCTCGGCGGTATCGGCGAACATCGGGTTGGCTTGTTCGTCGCCCGCCGGAGGATGCCCGTCCGTCGTTAAAGAGTCTTAAGAGACTAACGCTTGATGCGCATGATCGGCAGCCGGATGGTGAATGCCGTGCCGCGCCCGAGCATGGATTCGGCGGAAATCGCGCCGCTGTGGGCGTCGACGATTCCCTTGACAATGGCCAACCCCAGCCCCGCGCCGCCGGTACCGCGGTTTCGCGACCGGTCCACGACGTAAAAACGCTCGAAGATATGGGGAAGGTCTCGATACGGAATCCCGTCTCCGGTATCGCGCACGCGCAGCACCGCGTCGCTATCGCGCGCATCGATCTCGACGCGAATGCGCCCCCCCTCCGCAGTATGACGCAGCGCGTTATCGATCAGGTTGACAAAGACTTGCGACAACCGGTCGGGATCCGCTTCGACGCGAACCGGGCGCAGCGCCGCCAACTCGAGCGAGACGCCTTTATTCGATGCCTGCTGCTCGAAGGAGGCCACGATCGGGCGAGCGACCTCCTCCAGGTCGACGTCGCGCAAAGCGAGCTGAAGCTGTCCCGACTCCGCGCGTGCCTGCTCGAGTAACTGTCCGACGAGTGCCGTCAGCCGGTCGACCTGAGCGAGAGCCTGCGGCACGAAAAGCTCGCGCGCTTCCTGTTCGGGAGCCTCGAGCACCGTCTCCAACATCAGCTTGATGGAAGAAAGCGGCGTTCGCAACTCGTGCGAGACGTTGGAAAGAAACTCTTTGCGCGCGCGGTCGAGCCGGGCGAGCGCCGTCTGATCGTCGGAGAAGACCACGACGCGGTTCGATTCCTGGTTCTCTTCGGTCAACGGATAAACCGAAACGCGATACGTCCGCGCGATCCTGGCTCTGGTAAGCATCAGCGGGGCCACGGAACCTTCGCCCTGCAGCGCATCGGCGATCCGTCGCTCCAACTCGACGTTGGGAACCGCTTCGATGATGTGAAGCGCGATCGCGCGTTCCGGGTCGAAGCCGAAGGTCGCTCCCGCCGCGGCGTTTGCAAACTCCACGTGAGAAGTACGATTCACGATGATAACGCCGAGCGGCAGCGCTCGTACCAAAGGCGCGAACGTGCTTTCGACCGGCACCGGAGGCAGGGGAGCTTGCGGCGGCACAGGCTCCGGCGGCGGCTCGTGGCGCGCGGTGCGAACTCGTCCGATTGCGAGGCCGCCGACAATACCGGCGACAAGCGCCAGCAGAGACCATTCCGCTGGGGTCAAGCTTTGAACATATAGCCGCGGCTGCGAACCGTTAAAATGTGACGCGGCGCGCGTGAGTCTTCCTCGATCTTTTCGCGAAGCCAGCGAATGTGCACGCTGACGGTTTGTTGCTCACCCTCGAAATCGTAGCCCCAGACCTTATCGAGCAGCGTCTGTCGTGTCACGACGCGACCGTGATTCTCCATCAGGACGCGAAGCAGTCCGAACTCTTTCGGCGCGAGAGCGACCGCCTTGCCACGAACCGTTAGCTGCTGGCGCGAGGGATCGAGAACGATCTCACCAAGGGCGATCGCTTCGTCATGTCCCGGCGCAACGGAGCTTTGACGGCGCAATCGTGCCTTCACGCGGGCGAGAAACTCGTGAAGGGCAAACGGCTTGGTGACGTAGTCATCGGCGCCCAACTCGAGCGCCAAAACCTTGTCGATCTCCTGATCCTTCGCGGTGAGCATGATGATCGGAACGGGACTAAACTTGCGAATCTCCTTGCAAGCCTCGACGCCGTCGAGCACGGGCAACATAATATCGAGCACGATCAGATCCGGTTGCTCGCGCTGTGCCATCGCAATCGCCGTGCGACCGTCGCCCGCGGTAACGACGGCGTAGCCGCTGCGTTCGAGATTGAAACGCAACGTTTGCAAGATCGCGGACTCGTCGTCCACGACCAGAATCTTCTTGTTGAGGTCCGGACCTTTCGTCGACGCAGCCCGCGGCGGCTTAAGCTCCTGAATTGCAGTCATAGGCTTTTGCGATCGCGCTGTAATCCAACGCGCCATCTCCCTTTGCGCAACGACTAGTATATAGTTGGTAAGCCAGCCCGGTGGCGGGCATGGAGAGGTTTGCGACCCTAGCCGCATCGAGTGCGGCCGCGAGGTCTTTGCGCAAGAGATCCAGCGCAAACCCGCCCTCGAACGTGCCCGCGAGCCAGGTTCTTGGCAGCCACTTTTCGAGAACGTAGTTTGACGCCGTAGCCGAGGCCAGCACCGCGCACACTTCTCCGAGATCGGCGCCGGCTTCTCTTGCAAAAACGAGCCCTTCGACGTTTGCGATCATGACGTTCGCGATTATGATCTGGTTAACGAGCTTGACGGTCTCGCCCATGCCGACCGGTCCCAAATGATGCGGCACACCCATCGCGCGCAGCACCGGCTCCGCGAGCTCGAACACGGCGGGGGAGCCTCCGACCATAATCGTGAGCGTGCCGTCGGCCGCACGAACCGGACCACCGCTCACCGGCGCATCGAGGAACTCAACCTCGTGCTCCGCAAGACGCTGCGCAAACCGGCGCGTCGCCACCGGCGAAATCGTCGACATATCGATCACCAGCAACCCGCGCGCCGCGCCGGCTTCGACCCCCTGCGGGCCAAAGAGCGCCTCCTCGACCTGCGGCGCATCCGGAACGCAGAGAACGACCACGTCCGAGCCGGCGGCAAGCGACGCCGGGTCTTTCGCTTCGAGCACGCCGTCGGCGCGCAACCGTTCCAATGCGTCACGGCGCCGGTGCACGCACGCCGTTACTTCGAATCCGGCTCGACGCAACGAACGGGCCATTGGTTCGCCCATCGCTCCAAGTCCGATGAACCCGACCCGCGCAATCACGTGCGGCCCTTTGGTCGCCGCCTCAGGATAACCTTCGCGATTCGCCGAAGCCGCCGCCGCCATTATGACCGCTACCCTTACGCCTTCGATCGTTCGTCCGACCTTCGACGCAATGGGCCTCTCGATCGGGGAACGCTCGCGACTTCATCGGCTGATGTACGAACAGACGACGAAGCCTTTAGCCCGCTCACGTCATCGGTGGAGGATGCCGTGCGGCTTGGAGCCGACGCGGTTGGCTACACGCTCTACGTCGGCAGCCCGTCGCAAGAGATCGACATCGCGCAATGCAACGAGATTCGCCGGGATTGCGATCGCTACGGAATGCCGCTCGTCGTTTGGGCCTATCCGGGCGGCGCGGCGATAAAAGCCAAAGGTGGGATCGATTCTCTCTACGCCGTGGATTACGCAAGTGGGACGCGGCACTGGCCATGGCGTCGAGCATTCACGACGTGCTCAAAAGCTATGGACTGGAACAATAGGCGCCGCGATAAGCACGCGCTTGGGTTACACCTCTAACAAGGACCGTCTGACCGAGCGCCGGAGCCGGATGCGGAAGGCGCGAGGCAGCCGATAGGAGCGCGACATGGATGTCGCGCGACGAATGTGTCCGAGTTAGAGGTGTAACCCAAGCGCGTGCTTATCGCGGCGGGGAGCTTTGCAGTTAGGCTAGAGCTTCCTGAGCGCAGTTGCTGCATTTATAGCCGACGGCTCCGCCGTGATCTTGCGGCACCATTTGCTCGCGCGGGCCGCGGCGACCGCACTCCGAGCAGGCAAAGGTCTGCGAGCCGGTTGTCTGCGTAACGGACGCGCTGCTCGTCGCGACTTCGCGGCGTTTTGCGAGGTAGAACGTAAGATAGATCGCGACGCCAACGACCCATGGCGCCCAGGCGAAAAACGTGTCGAAAGTATCGCTCGATATTGTCGGGTTCATGCCTTCTTGAAGTAGTCGGCGTTAATAGCGGTATAGTTCTGCCACTTTTCCGGAACGTCGGAATCGGCAAATATCGCTTCCACCGGGCATGCCGAAACGCACGCGCCGCAGTCGATACAGACCTCGGGATCGATATACAGCATCTCGTCTTCGTCCTTGCCGTGAATGCAATCGACGGGACAGACGTCCACGCACGACTTGTCTTTGGTGCCGATGCACGGCTCGGTGATGATGTAGGTCATAAGCGTGGCGCTTCCAGCGACGAACCGTGGCGCCCTTCACACAGAGGACCGACCTCTGCGAAACACACGCAGCAGGTAGAGGAGAACGACCGCGCCGATGAACGCGCAGACCAGACTCGGGAGGCTGAATCCGTTCACGTCCACATGGCGGAACGGGCCGTACAGCCAGGCGCCGATCGCCGCGCCGACGATTCCGCCCAGCACATCGGTCAACACGCCTCCCGGCGGTTTGCCAGGGATAATCCAACGGGCGACGAGGCCCACGAGCACGCCGAGAACGATCCAGAAGGCCATCGCGCCGAGCATGCTATTCCTCCTCGCTGCGCCGGCCCGAGCGCTCCGGCAAAAACCTTACAGGTGGAGAGCGGTCGAGCGATGGACTCTACGGCATTATGAAGCGTTCTTTCCTCTGCCTGCTCACCACGTTCTTTCTTGCGGGCAGCTTCGCGGCGGCGGCACAGCCCGAAATGACCGAAATAACAGCCGTCGGTACCGGCAGTGTCTCCTTCGCGCCCGACGTCGCGACGGTGAGGGCCCAAGTTCAGACCAACGCGGCGAGCGCCAGCGATGCCGTTTCGGAGAACAATGCCATTTACGAACGCATCGTCGCAGGCCTTGCCAAGCTGGGAATTGCACGGGGCGACGTCGCGTTAGATTACTACAACGTGAGGTACTATCCGCGGCCGCAAGTCGCGCCCGCCAATCTAACCGGCGAACAATATGGCTATACGGTCTCGCGAGACTTCGAGGTTACGGTTCGCAAGATCGCGATGGCTGGGACCGTCACCGATGCTTCCATCGGCGCCGGCGCTACGTCGATCGTCGGCATAGCTTTCGATCTGTCGGATCGGACCTCCGCGCGAATGCAGGCGATAACCAAAGCGATCGCCGACGCGCGCGCCAACGCCGAAACCATCGCGCGAAGCGTCGGGCTGCGAATCGTCTCGATTAAGAGTATCGCCTACCCCGAAAACGCGTATGCCGTACAACCGGGGATGCTGACGATCGGGCGCGTCGCCGCCGGCCGGAGCGTACCGACGAACCTCGATCAAGGCAACGTTGGCGAATCCGCAACGGTCAGGGTCGTTTTTCTGGCAGGGCCCTGAGCTTCACCGCATGACGAAACTCGCCGACGCAATCCCGAGTAGACTTCGAAGATGAATGGCTTATGCGAAACCTGCGCGAACCGCCCCAGCGTCGTCTCCTATCGCGGACGGCGGCTCTGCGACACTTGCGTCCAGAAGCGAACTGCCGCCAACGCGTTACCGTTTGTCGGCGCCGCGCTGGCCGCTGCAGGTCTGATCGCCGGGAGCGCGCTGCTCGCCGAAAAACTGCAGGGTCGAGAGAGCGAATCGCCACTCGAAGGCTTGGGCAAGAGACTTCGCGGCGGAACGCCGACGTTGGCGGCTTTTTCCCGTGACCTCACGCAACTCGCCCGCGAGGGCAAGCTCGATCCGGTGATCGGACGCGACCGCGAGATCGAACGAGTCACCTCTATTCTCGCGCGGCGCAGCAAGAATAATCCCTGTCTGGTGGGAGAACCCGGCGTTGGAAAGACTGCCGTCGTTGAGGGCTTGGCCCAACGAATCGCGGCCGGAAACGTCCCGGCCGCCTTGCATAACAAACGTCTTCTCGCACTTTCGTTAGGAACGCTCGTTGCCGGGACGAAGTACCGCGGCGAGTTCGAAGGTCGCGTCAAACGCATTCTCGAGGAAGTAAAGCGCAGCGCTCGCGACGTCGTGCTTTTTATCGACGAGCTGCACACATTGGTCGGCGCCGGCGCTGCCGAGGGCGCTCCCCTCGATCTGAGTTCGATGATCAAGCCGGAACTGGCGCGCGGCGATCTGCAGTGCATCGGTGCCACAACGTTCGACGAATACCGCAGGCACGTCGAGTCCGATCCAGCCCTCGAACGCCGATTCCAGCCGGTCATGGTCGAGGAACCGAGCATCGAGCAGACGACCGACATTCTTCGAGGCCTACGCGAGCGATACGCGCAGCACCACCGCGTCACGATTACCGACGATGCGATCGAGACCGCGGCGCAGCTCTCGGCACGTTATATCGCCGATCGGTTCTTACCCGATAAAGCGATCGATCTGATCGATGAGGCGGCCGCATCGGTCGCACTTGCAAACAAAGGGGCCGTCGAGTTGCCTCCCGTCACGACGGCCGACGTCGCGGCCGTCGTGACTCGTTGGACCGGGATCCCGCAAGCAGCATTGACCGAATCGCAAACCAATCGTCTGTTGGAGCTCGAGACTTCGCTTGCGAAGCGCGTCATCGGTCAGGAGCGCGCGATTGCCGCGGTTTCGAACGCGATCCGACGTGCGCGTACCGGGCTGCACGATCCGCGCAAGCCGCTTGGAACCTTTCTCTTTCGCGGCTCCAGCGGTATTGGAAAGACCGAGCTGGCCAAAGCGCTCGCCGAAGCACTCTTCGGAAGTGAGGCCGCGTTGGTACGCATCGACCTTTCGGAGTTCACCGAGTCGCACGGAGTCTCCAGGCTGCTCGGGGCACCGCCGGGTTATGCCGGACACGATGAAGCGGGTCAGCTGACCGAACCCGTGCGCCGGCGGCCGTACTGCGTCGTGCTCTTTGACGAGATGGAAAAGGCCCATCCGGAGGTGGCGGCAATTCTTCTGCAGATTCTCGACGAAGGTCGCGTCACCGACGCGAAAGGCCGCGCGATCGATTTTCGCCACGCGATCATCATCCTGACGACGAACCTCGGAGAGGACGAACTCGCGATCGCTCTGAGGCACGAGCTGCTCGACCGGATCGAGGAGATCGTTCCATTCGAGGAGTTGGGAATCGCGCAGATTGAAGCGATCGTAACGATCCACGTCGACGCGCTCGCGCAACGGCTGGGCGCACGCAACGTTACCCTCGAACTATCGGACGAAGCCAAGCTCTATCTGGCGCGCGTTTCTATGGGCGCGGGCAGCGGAGCCCGCTACGTCGCGCGAACGGTTTCGCACTACGTTTCCACCCCACTCTCCACCGCGCTGCTACGCGGCGAGCTGCGTGACGGGTCGGCCGCGCGTGTGACGCTTGACGGCGACGCCCTGCAGGTCCGCGCAGCCTAGGAGCCCGACGGGCTCCTAGGGGATCAGCGCGGTCGCGGCATTGGTCGCCGGCGAGAGCGCGAGTGCGAGCGGGAGGCTAATGCCGTTCCCCAGCGTCGTCCACGAGCCGCTCGCGTATGGTGGCCCGTAGACCGTAACGGTATTGTTGCCGTAGTTGGCGACGTAGAGGTTGCCAAGCGCATCGATCGCCAGGGCGACCGGCTGGCTTTGGCCGCCGACGATCGTGGCCGGCGGGTTGACATAGGGCGCGACGTACTCGGTCACGGTGTTCGCGCCTTGGTTCGGAACGAAAAGATTGGCCGAGCCGTTCAAACCGATCGCGCCTTGCTCGTTCACGCCCTCCGTGATCGTCACGATCGGCGCGCTTCCACCGGTAAACGGCGGTGAGTATTCGACGACTGAGTTCGGCGTCGAATTGAGATTCGCCACGAAGAGATTTCCGCGAGCGTCGAGTGCGAGAGAGTTTGGGGCATTGAGTCCCTTCGAGATCGTGGTCGGCGCTGCCATGTAGGGCGGCGCGTACTGCGTCACCGTGTTCGCCGCTTCGTTGACGACGAAGAGATTGGAGTTCGAGTCGAGCGTAATGCCGACCGGATCGTTGATTCCGGATGAGATGGTCTCCGCCGGCTGTCCAGTATAGGGTGGCGAGTACATCGTCACGGTGTTGCTTCCGCTGCCGTTCGCGACGAACAGATCTCCCCGCGAGTCGATCGCTAGCGCCTGCGGATGGTTCACGCCATTGGCGATCGTCATCGGCGCGGTGTTGTAAGGCGGTGCGTATTCGGTCACGCTTCCGGGCTGATCCGCGACGAAAAGATCGCCGGCGGAGTCGAAGATCAGCGCCTGGGGATTCGTTACGCCGTTCTGCACGGTAGCCACCGGAAGGCTTTGGCCGTTGACGTAAAGCGTGACGTCGTTCGCATTCGAATTTGCAACTGCCAGAATTTGGCGCGCGTCGACGCGGACGGTACTGCTGCAGACGGCACCCGGCTGCGAGCAGGGATTGGCCGGCCCAAGATAAGCGGCCGTCGCCCGCAGCAGAGCCGAGCTTGTGTTGCCGAGGCCGTTCGCCGTTACGTAGAACAGGTTCGGTGCAGTGGTCGACGGTTGTGTGATGCCGACCGGAAGCGCGCCTCCCGCCTGACTCAGCGTGAAGGTTGCGGGCGCGGTGCCGACGATGACGTTTTGATTTGCATCGAACGCTTCGACGAGCAGCGGGTGGCGGCCGGAACCGTAGAGATCGATTCCACCCTGTACGTTCTGCGCGCTCAGCGACGATGCCGGGACGACCGCGACCTGCGCGGCTACGCCGCTCAGCGTGACGCCGAAGACGTTCTGTCCGTTGGGCGTCACCGTAAAAGCGATCGCCGTCGAAGCCGCGGTGTTGGCGACTCCGATCGTTCCCATATAGGTTCCCGAAGGAAGAGCGAGCGTCAGTTGGCAACTCGTCCCGCCCGCCGCGGGCGCGCAGCCTCCGGCGTTCGGTCCGACCGCTAGCGTTTGACTGATTGCCGCGGGGCCACTGACGTTGATGGCGAGCACTTGCGAACCGGGCGGAGGCGGCGAAGTCGGAGTGGCAACGGGTGACGTCCCGGCGATTGGAGGAACCGCGCCCCCAAGAACCGGTGCAGCGGCGCCGACGGACGGCGGTGGTGGTGGTGGCGGCATCCTAACAATAGCGTTCTGTTGCGTCGCGGGAACGAAGATCCGAACGACCGTGTTCCCTACCGCCCCGGATCCCGCAGCGCCGCCCGAGTTCGCAAGCGGCATCATGACGCCCGACCCCGAGCCGCCGCTGCAGCCACCGATTATGCCGGCGGCAAGCGCAACGCCTAAGCTCCAGGCCAATCGCCGGCGCGCAAGCAAGAACATCACCGCAATAAACGTTCGGCGTTGCTGCGCATATCTGCCGGCGACAGCTCGCCAACGACGATTCGCCGTACGATTCCGAGCCGATCGATGAAAACGTGGACCGGAAGCCCGTTCACGGCGTACTGATCGCGCAACGTTCCGCCATCGACGACGACGGGATACGTCAAATGATGCTCGCTGCGAAAGTCGGCCGCCTTACGCGCGTTTTCGAGCACGTCCACTCCGACAACTTGCAGGCCCTGCGCGGCATAGTCGCGTGCAATGGAGTCGATCGCCGGAGCCTCGGCATTGCACGGCGGACACCAACTCGCAAAAAAGTTGAGGTAGACGGCCTTGCCGCGCAAGGCCGCCAGCGAAAGGCTCGGACCCGGCAGGCTGGGCTCGGTCCACGGCGGTGCCGGTTCGCCAACGCGAGCAATCTTGGACGAATCGGTCGAATCGCCGCTGCCGGTCCGGGCGCATGCTGCGAGCGCAAAGGCGAGAACGATGGCGGAAGCTCGAATCCGGTCAGCCATAACTGGGATAACCTACCGCCGCTACGTCCCGCCGCATTTGCTCCACGAGTTCGGCGACGTCGGGGAAAAACCGCTGTTCGCGCACGTACCGAAGGTCCCGTAGCCACAACTCGCGTCCGTAGATCGTGTGCGCGAAATCGCGCAGCCACGCTTCCACCGTGCGCCGCCTACCGTTGAACTGAGGATTGGTTCCAATCGACACGAGGGCCGCATAGTCGCGACCGTCGTAGCGCGCCGTCGCAGCATAGACTCCGTCCTTGGGAATCAGCTTCGAAGGCGCGCAGACGTTGGCCGTTGGGAATCCGAGTGTGTGGCCGCGTCCGTCACCAAGCTCCACCAGGCCGCGGATTTCGTAACCAGCGCCCCCCAGCAGCCGATCCGCATGAGCAAGGTCCCCGTCTCGAATGAGGCCGCGAATGCGAGTGCTCGAAACGCGCTCGCCGTCTTCGCCAACCCGGTCAACCGCATCGACCGTGATGCCGCGCAGCGTTAGATACTCGCTCATGAACGCGGCATCGCCGGCGCGGCCGCGACCGAAACGGAAGGTATCGCCGACGACGACGCCGCGAACTCCAAGCGGAGCGATCAAGAGCTCGAGAAAGGCGGAGGGCGACAGCGTCGCGATCCGCTCGTCGAACCGCACGAAAAAGCATTCGTCAAAACCGGCGCCGGCGAGAAGGCAGAGCCGTTCTTGTTCCGTGCAAATCATCGGGGGTTCGCTCCCGGGGCGCAGGTACGTTGCGGGATGATTTGCGAAGGTCAGCACGCCCGCGCGCCAACCGGGCTTACGCAACCGCAGGGTTCGCCGCGCGATCTCGCGATGGCCGAGGTGGAATCCGTCGAAGAATCCGATCGCCAGCACCAGCGGCCTTTCGCTGCTGCGTTCGATCTGGTGATACAGCTTCATACGAAGACCTTGCGGGGAGCGAGAAGCGTGCCGAGTGCCTCGCCCACACCGACGAGCATTCGCGACTCGTCGCGCACAAAGACGTGTCGGGCCGTCGCTCCTTGGGGAAGCGGAACGACACGGCCGGCGCGAAAATCTGTTGATCCGCGCAGATCGAGAACGATCGTGGGGAGCGGAATGATGTGCTCCGGCGCGATCAGCGCTCGTTCCGGTGCGCGGGCAATCTCTTCGATCGTGAGCGCTTCGTAGAGAACGAAGGGACCCGAGCCCTCGCGAACCAGCGCGCCCATGTGCGCGGGGACGTCGATTGCCGCTCCAAGTTCGTCGCACAGCGTGCGGACGTAGGTTCCCTCGCTGCATGCCACGCGCAATCGCGCCGTACAGGGAGGCTCAACGCCCAGCAGCGTCAATCCGTAGATCGTCACCTGTCGCGATCGGCGTTCGACGCTCTTGCCTTCGCGCGCCAGTTCGTAGAGCCGGCGCCCCTGATGATGCGCGGCCGAGTACATGGGCGGAACCTGCGCGAGCTTTCCAACGAAACGGGGGAGCGCCTCGCTCAAGAGACGCGGCCAGTTCGATGGAACCGCGCGCTCCTCGACCGTCTCCCCAGACGCATCTTGCGTCGTCGTAGAACGGCCCAACACCAGCGTGAACGCGTACCCTTTTCGCTGATCTTCGAGCAACGAGATCAACCGTGTAGCCTTTCCGATCGCAACGGGAAGGACGCCGGCTGCTTGCGGATCGAGCGTTCCAAGATGACCGGCGGCGATCTTTCGATCGCCTCCGTAGATCGCATAGATTCGGCGTACGCGCGACACGACGCGTGCCGAGGTTGGGCCGGCCGCCTTAAAGAGATTGACGAAGCCGATCACGTCGCCGTCGTGCGGGCGCCGCTAGGAGTCTGTAGGGCTATGGGCGTTTTCGGATTCGTGCCGAATTTTGTTCGAAGACGAGGCGCGATGAGGGAGCAAAGCCGTAGCTTCGTGACCGAAGAGCAACGAAGTATTCGGACAAAAGACGGCACGAAAACGGAAATGTGCCATAGCCCTACAGACTCCTAGAGGCCTTGTGCGACCAACGCCGCCTCGACGCTGCCGATGGCTTCGCTCAGCGTTCCGTCGAAGGTGAGGCCGGCCGCGCGGAAATGACCGCCGCCTCCCAAAAGCCGGGCCACGGCCTGAACGTTGAGGCGTCCGCTGGAACGCAAGGAAACGCGGATTTCGCCTTCGATCGCCTTGAAAAGCGCGGCGACGTCGACGCCCTCTTGTCCGAGCAAGACGTTGACGGTATCCTCGGTGTCTTCTCCATCGGCACCGGTCTGCGCGAGCATCGCGTCGTCGACGTATGAGTAACAATAACGGCCGTCGTGTGCGAAACGCATGGCGCCGATGATGCAGCCCAAGAGTTTCGTTGCGGCAACACGCTTATTGGCAAAGATCTCCCGAGTAATGCGCTCCTTGTCGGCGCCGAGCCGCATCAACTCCGCCGAAACTTCGAGTACCTCCGGCGTCGTGTTCGAGTGCATGAAGGCGCCGGTATCGGTCATGATCGCCGCGAGGATGCAGGTGGCCATCCGCGCGTCGATGGCGACGCCGAGCTCGCGCAGAATTCGCATGACGACGCTTCCCGTCGAACACTCGGTTTCCAGCACGAAGTTCAGTTTGCCGAAGAGCGCGTTGCCCAAGTGATGATCGATGTCGAGCATATTCTCGCGCGCGACCGGCGGCAAGAGATCGCCCGCGCGCCGCCAATCGCTCATGTCGCAGAATACGTAGAGCGCGTCCTCGCGAGCCCCCTGCGGCAGCTCGTTTGAGACGAGTTCCGCATCGGGCAAAAAGCGTAGATTGCGCGGGACGCTGTCTTCTTGAAAATACCGAACGTTCTTTCCCAACTTCTTGAGTGCCAGACCGAGTGCGAGTCCGGATCCAAGGGTGTCTCCATCCGGCTTGACGTGGCTGACCATCACGAAGGAGCTGCGGCGATGCAGCTCCTCGGCGACCTCTTTGACCGACGCGATCCGCGCCTTACTTTCGATCATTCGCTCTCCTTCGGCACCCAACGCTGCGCCGCGTCGCGCAGCGTCTTTGCCAGCTCGATGGCACGCTCGGCGGAACGGTCTTCCACGAAGATCAGCTCGGGAGTGTAGCGCAAGTCGATCTTGTGGCCCAACTCGCCGCGCAAAAACCGGCTGGCATGTTGAAGTGCGTCGAGCGATTGCCGCGCCTGGTGCCGGTCGCCGATCACCGAAACGAAGACCTTACAGTGCCGCAAATCCTCGCTCACCTCGACGCGCGTTACCGTCACGAATGCGAGGCGCGGATCTTGCAGTTCCTGCGAAATCAGCGTTCCCAGAATGCGCTGGATCTCGTGATCGATCTTCGCGATCCGCTGTGGCTTCACGCGCGTGCGAGCTCCGGCGCGACCTGCTCGAGGGCATACGCCTCGATGACGTCGCCCTCTTTGATGTCTTGAAACTTGGCGATCTGGATGCCGCACTCAAAGCCCTCGGCAACTTCGCGAACGTCGTCCTTGAAGCGGCGCAGGCTTTCGATTTCACCATCGAACACGACGGTGCCGTCGCGAATGACCCGCGCCTTGGCATTGCGCGTGATCTTCCCGCCGGTAACGTACGCGCCGACGATGGTTCCGACTCGGCTCACCTTGAAGACCTGGCGCGCTTCCGCACGACCCAGCACGACCTCGCGCTCGACCGGCGAGAGCATGCCCCGCATCGCTTTCTTGAGATCGTCTTCGATCTCGTAGATGACCTGGTAGAAGCGCAAGTCGACGCCCTCGTTCTCGGCCAGACGGCGAGCCGTCTCGTCGGGACGAATGTTAAAGCCGATCAAAACTGCATTCGACGCGCTGGCGAGGTTGACGTCGTTGGGCGAAATCGCGCCCACACCGCCGTGGATGACGCGAATTTCTACGTCTTCGGTCGAGAGCGATTCCATGCGGGCTTGAAGGGCTTCGAGCGAACCCTGGCCGTCGGCTTTGATGATCAAATTGAGCACCTTGTTTCCTTCGGCCGGCATCGACATGAAGGTCTCCAGCGAGACGCGCTGCGTTCCCGCGGCAGCCATGCGAACGTCGCGCCGGCGCGTCGCACGCTTCTCGGCGGTTTCGCGAGCCACGCGTTCGTCGCTGACCACGCTGAGCGTGTCGCCCGCCGAGGGGACGTCGGAAAGCCCCATCACCTCGACGGGAATCGAAGGGCCGGCCTTCTTTACTTGTTTGCCCTTGTCGTCGATAAGCGCGCGGACTTTTCCAAACGTTCCGCCGGCTACGACGATATCGCCGACGCGCAGCGTGCCGTTCTGCACGAGCACCGTCGCGACCGCGCCGCGACCGCGGTGCAACGCCGACTCAATCACCACGCCCGTCGCGCGGCGGTTTTTGTTCGCGCGCAGTTCGCGAATGTCTGCTTCGAGCAGCACCGTATCGAGTAAACCCTCTATGCCGTCCCCCGTTCTCGCGGAGACCGGTACCATTTCGACGGTGCCTCCCCAATCGACGGGCTGCAGGCCTTGCTCGACGAGCTGCTGCTTGACGCGATCCGGCTGCGCGTCGGCCTTATCCATTTTGTTGATCGCAACGACGATCGGAACGTGCGCTGCCTTCACGTGCGCGATCGCCTCTCTGGTCTGGGGCATGACGCCATCGTCTGCGGCCACGACGAGGATCGCGACGTCGGTGACTTTGGCGCCTCGCGCACGCATCGCCGTGAAAGCCTCATGACCAGGCGTATCGACGAAGGTGATCTTGCGATCGTTGCGCTCGACGGTGTACGCGCCGATTTTCTGCGTGATGCCGCCCGCTTCGCCGGCCGCGACGTTTGCTTGACGGATCTTGTCGAGCAGTGAGGTCTTGCCGTGGTCGACGTGGCCGAGTACCGTGACGACGGGCGGACGCGGCGTCATCATCTCGGGTTTATCTTCTTCTTGCTCGACCGTGACTTCTTCGCCGGCCTCTTTCACGACCGCGTTGTATCCGAAGCGCTTCGCGATTTGAATGGCAACGTCGCTCGAAATATTCTGGTTGATCGTCGCCATCGTTCCGATCTTGATCAGTTCGGTGATAACGTCGCGCGCGGGAACGATCATCGACGTTGCGAGCTCTTGCACGGTCAGCAAATCGGGAATTTCGATCGTCTCCAGCGCGCGCACGGGGGCGGGAGCGGCTCCGCCCTTCTTTTTACGCTGGCGCTCCTTCTCGAGCAGTAGCTCTTTCTCGCGATCCTTTTTTGCAGTGGCCTTCTCCTCATGGCTCCGCGCGCGGTCGCCGGGGCGAGCCCCGCTCGAAGGCGTAGGCGCCTCAGTTACCGGTCCGCCACCAGGCCGGCCCGGCATGGGACGATTGCCGGGGGTCATTGGCCGGAATGGTCCGTTGCCCGCGGGACGCCGCGGCGGCGGCAACGGCCGGGGCGCAATGGGACCACGCGCCGGGGCGCCCGTCCCCTTACCGCCTTGGCCAGGCATAACTTCTCCCGGTCGCGGCGCCACGCCGGGCCGCCCTGGAAGGCCGGTTCGCGGTCCGGGCGAGGCCGATGCTGCAGTTGCCGCCGGGGGAGGCGCCTGCCGTTTTTGAACGGACGGCTGCCCCGCCGGCACTGGCCGCAGTTGGAAGATCGGTTCCGAGGCCGGTCGCGGCGCCGGCGACGGCTTGCGAGGCGCGGGAGCCTCGACGACGGCTGCTGCGACGGCGGGCGGTTCGACGATCGGCGTAACAGGCTCGGGTGCCGGCGGAGCCGCTTCGGCAGGTCGGGTCACGGCCCGCGCCGTTACCGGCCGCAGTCGTGTCACCGGAGCGGTCGTCGGGGCCGTCGCGGGTGTCGCTGACGACGGCTTCGCGGCCCGCGGCTTTGCCGTCGCCTTTGCCGCCGTAGGAGCAGCACTCGCCGGGCTCGTCTTGGGCCGGGGGGCCGGCTTTTCGACGTTCTTGAGCAGAACGGTGCGCACCAGATCGGCGATCTGGTCGGGCACGACGCTCAGCTGGTTTTTCGCCTCGAAGACGCCCCCCAAACGTTCGTTGAAGAGCGCGGTGAGTTCTTTTGACGTGAGCCCGACTTCTTTTGCGAGCTCGAAGATCCGTACTTTTCCGGCCAAGTTCACTCTCGGGCGCAGGGCGCCCGAGTCCCATCATCAGTTGGAGTGCGCGGAGCCCCAACCGATGGCTTGGCTCCGCTAGGTAATCAAAGGGTGGCCCTCATCGGAGGGCGTTGTCGCTATGCGGCATCATCTATCCGTTTTGCTTGCACGAGTTCCTTATTAAACCATATTCGACCGCCGCCGCGCCAAGCCCCGGATACCGCTTGTTTTTCGCGGCGCGCTCGATGCATTGCGGAGAACAAAGGTATGCCCCACGTCCGGGCTGCTTGCCGCGCCGGCCGCCCCGATCCGGACGCCAACCCTCTGCCGTACGAACGAAACGGTCGAGCTGGGATTGCGGGGACCGCCGGCGGCAACCGACGCACGTTCGAACGGGATTAGCTATCGTCGCTTCCCAGACGTTCCCGCCGAAACTCTTCGAGCTTGCGGATCAGCTCAGCGTCAATTCCTTCGCCCTCCGACGGCTCTTCGCTCGTCTGCTCCGGTTCCCCGGCCGGCGTTTGCACGGCTGCCTGTTCGGCCCGCTCGACCAGGTACCGGTCCCGAGCTTGTGTCGACTCGCTTTCGCTCGCAATGTCCAATCGCCACCCGGTCAATCTCGCCGCGAGCCGCACGTTCTGTCCGTCTCGGCCGATCGCCAAGGAGAGTTGATAATCCGGAACGATGACCATCGCGACGCCGTCGTCCTCGAACAGCTCGACGCCGATTACTTTCGCGGGCGCAAGCGCGTTCATGATGAAGGTCGCCGGAACCGGATCGTAGCGAATGATATCGACCTTTTCGCCTCGCAGGTTATCGGTGACGTTGGCGATTCGACTCGACTTGGGACCCAAGCACGCGCCAATCGGGTCGACTTCAGGCCGATTGCTCTTGACTGCGACCTTCGAGCGTCCGCCGGGATCGCGAGCGATCGCCATGATTTCGACCGTGCCATCGGCGATCTCCGGAACTTCCAGCTCCAAGAGGCGCTGCACTAAGCCTTCGGCCGCGCGCGAAAGGATCACTTGTGGTCCCTTCGGCGACTTTTTGACGTCGAGCACATAAGCTCGAATGAAATCGTTGATGCGATAGGCTTCGCCAGGTACCTGTTCGTCGAGGTACATGACGGCCTCATCTCGGCCTTCGAGCGCGACGTACATGTTGCGTTGCTCGTATCGCTGCACGGTGCCGGTAACCAAATCGTTGATCTTGCGCACGTATTTGTTGTAAACGGTATCGCGCTCGGCCTCGCGGATGCGCTGAACGATGACTTGCTTGGCCGTTTGCGCGGCAATTCGTCCGAAATCTTTCGGCGTCACTTCCTCGTCGTAAAAGTCGGCGGCCTGATACGGGCTGCCGGCCTCTTTGAGGGAAATCTCGAGTTTGGGGTCGGTGACTTCCTCGACGACGTTGCGCCGGTGGAAGACCCGATACGCCCCGCTCTGGCGGTCCACGAGCACGATCGCGTTGGACTCGCTTCCAAAGTGACGCTTGTATGCGGTCAGCAATGCCGCTTCCAGCGCTTCGAGCAACATTTCGAACGAAATGTTGCGCTCCCGCGCAATGAAGTGCAGAACGTCGATGAGTTTGTCTTCAGTTCCCGTGTGTTCTATCGTTGCCATTGTGTTGTTTCCGTTGTTGTTTGTCGCGTTGTAGATCGAGGCGCACGTCGTATTCCAAGTTCGCCGACTTGATCGCGGCCATCGGCAACAACAGCTCGCCGCGTTCGGTCTCCAGAACGACCGTCTCGCGTCGCAAGCCGCGCAAGAGGCCACGATGCGTCTTGCCGCCGTTGATCGTCAGCGAGGTAACGATCCGTGCGCGTTCACCTGTGAATCGTTCGTAGTCCTTCGGTCGCACCAGAGGACGGTCGAGGCCCGCCGACTCGACCTCGAGGCTGTAATCCGCATCTAGGCCGCCGAGAATGGCGTTAATACGCGCCGCCAGGCGCTCGCAGAGCGCCAGATCGGCGCCGTCGGCCGCGTCGATCGTCACGCGCAACTCAGCTGCTCCGCGAACCAAACGTGCGCGATGCTGCACGATCTCGAGTCCGGCATAAGCTTTGTCGTGCGCGATGGCGTCCAGCTCACGCTCGAAAGCTGCCGCAATATCGCCTCTCATAGTCGTCGAAGATTGCTCTCTCAAGCAGCGAAGCGTGGGACAAACCCACGCTCCTTTTCAAATCCACTTTATAGGATAGCGAAAAGGACGACGGGCCGCAACCCCACGTGGGCGCGGCCCCTCGTTCTGTTTTCCGATCTTGCGAGTGGCGCGCCGCCGGAAAATCGTCCGGCCGCCGTGGGCGCGCTAGGGGCGCCCGTTACTCGGCGCGTACTTCGCGGGCTCGGTGGCCCGGCGGATTTTGCGGTTCCAACCGCCCTCCTTGGTGTTAACCTGCCGACTATGTCGACACGGCAAAATTGTAGTGCGACTTACGTCGGAACGCAAGGGGGAAAGACGGTTCGTTACGGCGACGAGGCTGGCGACTGTGCGTAGGGCACCAAGAGCCGTCCGTTACACGGCTGCGAGACCATTCCGTCCACGATCGGCGCGATGCCCGCATCGAACGGACTGAGCGGCGCCTCGGCACCACCACCGCCGCCGATCCCGATCTGCGTACCGTTTGCCGGGCCGGCCGGCGCGCTGCTGCGCACGATCGTCGAGTCGGGCCCCGCCGCGACGGCATACCCGCCCCGGACGGCTCGCGGATAACGCACGAGCCAGCCCGTGCAGATCGTCGTCGGGCCGGCCTTGTGCGCGGCAACGACCCACATCTTCACGTGATCCTCGTTTCCGGTTCCTTTAACTTCGTAGATGTACTTCGTCCGCGCGAGAACCTCGGGCGGAGGCGTTGGCTCGAGGCGGCCACGCAACGAGTAGCTCGGCGTGTACTGTTTGCTCTGCGGATTCACGGGATTATTCGGAAGCATTGCACGTAACTTGGCATTGAGGTTGGGGGCGCTCTGCGTTCTTGGGGCACGGCTCGGTTGCGCGCTGGGCGATGGTACCGGCCGAACGGCAATCGGGCGCGGCGGAGCGGCACTGCGAACCGGGCCGTTGCCGGTGCGCGGCCCTGGTGAGGCTCCGCCGCTCGGCGCGGGCTTCGGCGCCGTTCCACCGGTCCGCGCAACCACGGCCGTGCTGGTCGGGCTCGGGCTCGGCACGCCGCTGACGGGAGCGGGGCTGGCGCGCGCAATGGCGGCGGCGGTCGGCACCGGTTTCGGCAGCGCCGGAGCCGGAGTTGCGGGTTTGGCGCTGGGCCGCGCCGTTGGAGCCGCGGGCTTCGGGGAGGCCCGGGCGACGGGCGCAGTTGAAGGCGCCGGCGAGGGCGCGGCGGTCGGCGGAGCCTTCAACGCAACGGCGATCGGCCCAACGGTCGGGATGCTGACCGGCGCCGCAGGCACTTCATAACTGGGGTGCGTCTCGGCGATATTTTGCGTCGGCTGCGGGTTGGGCTGCGGTGTGTTTTGCGGAATCGGAGGCGGATTCGGCGGCGCGGTGGGTGCGGACTTTGCAAGCTCGTGACGATTGACGGGCAAGCGCTGCGCGAGCGGCGCCGTCAAGGGAGCGTGATGCAGCGGCGCGATCTCGGGCACATGCGGCACGGGCGCGACGGCGCGAGTGGCCGCCGGTTGATTGGGAACGACCACGGGAGAAGTCCGCGAGAGCGTTATCACTTCGCCGCCCTGCACGTTCTCGTTCGCGCCTTGCTCCGACGAGCTCACGAGCACGGTAAAGAGCAGCGCCGCAAGCAAAGCGTGCAGCAGGAGCGATGCGAGGAAGCTTCCCGCTAATCGTTCCGGATAGCGCCGGTCCAGCGGATTGCGCCGGAATTTCACCGCTTTAACTGCGTTGCTGCGTCCGCAGGAGCCTGCCGGTTCCGGGGCACAAGGCTGATTCTTCGATGGAACAAATTTTACATAAGCGCACGAAGATCGTCGCGACCGTCGGGCCGGCATCGCGCGATCCGGCCGTGCTGCGTTCGCTCTTTTTATGCGGAACGAACGTGCTGCGACTGAATTTTTCGCACGGTACCCCCGAAGAGCACGCGGCCGTAATTCGCTCCGCTCGGCAGATCTCTCGAGAGTTAGGTATTCATACCGCGGTGCTGCAGGATCTGCCCGGGCCAAAGGTGCGCACGGGCCCGCTGGCCGACGGCGCGCCTTCGATTCGCTTGGAGCGCGGCGCGCGCTTCATCATCACCACCGAGCAAGTCGCGGGTACGAAGGAGCGCGTCGGCACGACGTATCGCGATTTACCGGCCGACGTCGAGGTGGGCAAACGCCTCTATCTTCAGGATGGCCAAATCGCGCTGCTCATCGTCGGAAAGAGCGCCGAAGATATCGAGACGACGGTCGAGTTCGGCGGCGTTCTTCGCCCCGCACAAGGGATCAACTACTCCGACGGTTCGCTAAACATCTCGTCGGTAACGCCGCGCGATCTCGAAATTTCTCGCCTTCGGCCTGGATCACGGCGTGGATTACGTCGCCATCTCGTTCGTGCGGTCGGCCGAGGACGTCGCGATCGTCAAAGACTTCATCGCAGGACGAGGGCTGCGCGTTCCCGTCATCGCAAAGATCGAAAAACACGAAGCCCTGGCCGAGTTGGACGGCATCATCGCCGCCGCGGACGGGATCATGGTCGCGCGCGGCGATCTTGGAATCGAAGTGCCGATCGAAACGGTGCCGATCATCCAAAAAGAGATCATCGCGAAATGTAATCGCGCCAGCAAGCCCGTCGTCACGGCAACGCAAATGCTCGAATCCATGATAACGTCACCTCGGCCGACGCGCGCCGAGGCGACCGACGTCGCCAATGCGATTCTCGACGGAACCGATGCCGTAATGCTTTCGGGCGAAACGGCGCTAGGAAGCTATCCTACCGAAGCGGTTCGCACGATGGCCGAAATCGCGCGCGAGGTCGAGCGTCACTATCCGCACGCGCTCTTGCGAGATCGTCGTCTAGAGAACATGGAGCCGACGATCGCCTCATCGATCGCCGAAGCGGCGACCCGAGCCAGCGCCGAGTTAAAGACGCCGTATATCGTCACCGGGACGACCACGGGCAACACCGCCCATCACATTGCCGCGTTCCGCCCGCAGGCTCGGATCATTGCCTTGACGCCGGAACCCGATGTCGCGCGCCGCCTCGCGCTGCTTTGGGGTACCGAATCGCTGTTAATCGAGTCCTATTCGTCGATCGACGTACTGCTCTACATGACCGAGCGGCACATGGTCGCCGCGGGGTTGGTGAGCTCCGGCGACTTGATCGCTTTTACGACGGGAATGCCAGTGGGATCCGGCGGCACCAACGTTCTCAAGATCCACCAGATCCCTTAGTAGGGCTCGGGGTATGTCGGCCTCGCTAGTCCTCAGGTTAATCGCTCGGCCGACATACCCGCTCGCTGCAAGCCATGCATTCGCAGCAATTCGATAAAGTCGCCAAGGTTGTGGGGCGGAATATCGCGCTTCGGAACGCAGATGTACCGATCCCCAAGGATGAGTAAGTAGAGTGTCCTTAGCTCCATCACGCGGTCGACCGCGGTCCAAGTAAAGGAACTTTGACCGTCCCGCCACTTTGCCATGATTCGCTCATGCGTAAAGGCATAACTCACATCGGAATCCGTAAATCTCTTGTATCCCCGCCGGCGTCGGCTAGCGCTGATCCGGCCACTCCGAAAGTAAATGAAAGAAAAGGCAATCAAAGCTAGACCCGCCAGGATCGAGGCCGGCGACCCCCACGTCAGTGCCGCACTCGTTGCCAGAGAAGCGGCGCCGATAGCAACAACTGTCCAAATAAAGATCCGCTCACCCTTCCGATACAACGCGTTCTCGCAGGCATAGTACTCCTGCGGCGTCATTTCTACTTTTACAGTAATTTCGTTCACGAAATGTTCCGCACTCCACCTACGTTTGGAAACAGCTCGGGGTATGCCGGCCGAGCGGTTAACCTGAAGAATTAGCGAGGCCGGCATACCCCGAGCTGTTTCCGGCCGAGCGGTTAACCTAAGAATTTTACTCACTGTTTCCTTAGCAGGGCGCGGGCGTGGCGTAAGGCGACGTCGTGCGTCTCACCCGAAAGCATGCGCGCGATTTCGGCTTCGCGCTCCTTCGGGCCGTTGAGCTCGCGGACGGCAATCGTCGTTTCGCTACCACGTTCGATCTTATCGAGGACGTAGTGACGGTCGGCCCAGGTTGCGATCTGCGCCAAGTGGGTGACGCAGACGATCTGCCCGCGTCGCGCAAGCTCTCCGATCCGGGCGCCCACGGCCGTCGCGGTAGCACCCCCGATTCCGGCGTCGATTTCGTCAAAGATCAACGATTCGAACGAGTTACGCGATTGCGCAAGCGCGACGACGACCGCAAGCAAGACGCGCGATAGTTCGCCACCGGAGGCAACGCGCGCAATTGGCCGCGTCGTTTCACCGGCGTTCGCGGCAAAGAGGAACTCCACGCGGTCGGCGCCCAGCGCTCCAATCCGTTCCAGAGCTTGCACGTCGACGGCGAAGCGTCCGGACCCGAGCGCGATCTCGCCGAACTCCGCGATCACCCGTTTGCCGAGAGCGGCCGCGGCTTTCTTGCGAGCCTTCGTGAGCGACTGAGCGAGGCTCTCGAGCTTGCGCCCGGCCGCGTCGGCCTCAGCGCGCAACCGCTCCAAAAGGTCGTCGCGGTTCTCGAACTCTTCGATCGTCCGTCGGGCGCGGCGCGCCCGCTCGATGACCTCGTCGAGATCTCCACCGTATCGCCGTTGCAAACGTTCGACCAGAGCGAGCCGCGAATTGATCGCTTCAAGCTCGTTCGGGTCAAACTCGGTCGACTCCAGCTCGCGAGCGACATCGGCCCCCAGCTCGCCGGCATCAGTCTGCAGCGCGCTCGCGCGCTGTGCCATTTCACGCAAACTCTCGCCGAACTTCGCGATGCCCGCTAGCGCTGCGGCGGCAGTTCCCAGCGCTTGGGTGGCCGCCGACTCGTTGCGCGTCAAGGCTTCGTGCGTTGCCGCCAGCGCTACGGCAATGCGCTCGACGTTATCTAAATACGCGCGCCGCTCGCGCAGTTGCTGGAACTGCGCCGGATCGAGCCGCGCATCCTCGATCTCGCGCGCCGCCAAGAGCGCCTCCTCGTACCGTTCGCGCGCATCGCGTTCGTCGCCGCTCAGACGTTCGAGCGATCGCGCCGAGGCTTGCGCCGTAGCATAGGCTGCGCTCACCGCATCGCGCAGAGTGAGCTCGGTCTGGCCGGCGAACCGATCGAGGAGCTCCAAATGATAGGCCGGCGAGAGGAGGCGCTGGGCTTCGTGCTGGCCCACGAGCTCCGCAATGCTACCGCCGATTTCGCGAACGTATCCGGCCGTCGACGGCCGTCCGTTGATGCGCACGCTCGAACGTCCGGCATCGGTTATCTCGCGAACGATGCTGGCCTCTTCCCCGGGATCCAGCTCGAAACCATCGGCCTCGAGTCGTGCCCGCAGCGAATCGTCCGGCTCGAACGAAATCGCGACCACGGCGCCGCGGGCACCGCGCCGCACTGCGTCGGGAGCGGCTCGCGCGCCCAGCGCGAAGTCGAGAGCGCCAAGCACCATCGTTTTGCCGGAGCCCGTCTCGCCCGTAAAGATCGTCGCACCTTTCGCGAACTCAACGCGAGCACGCGCGATTAGACCGTAGTTCTCAATTTCGAGGCACGTCAGCATCTAGAAGCCTTGGGATTCGTTAACGACGGGGATCCTTGATGGAAACGCCCCACAGCATTTTCGATTCGAGGCGCTCGAGGAAGTGCAGCGGTTTCGTTCGCGCAAAGCGGACGCGCTTCGGATGGCACCGGATGACGACACTGGATCCGGGAGCGACTTCGCTGAGAACCTCTCCGTCGCACTCGAGGTGGGCCTGCGCGCCCTCGAGATCGGAGGTAATCTCGATCGTCGAATGGGTCGGCACGATGAGCGGACGCGAGAACAGCGTATGCGGCAGCAGCGGCACCACGCCGAACGCTTCGACGGTCGGTGCGATGAGCGAACCACCGGCCGAGAGAAAGTACGCCGTCGAACCGGTGGGCGTTGCAACGCAGATTCCGTCGGCTGCGATCCGAGTCGTTTCCCCGTCATCCACGCGCAAACCAAAGGGTACGATGCGCGACACTTCCCCTTTTCTGACGACCACGTCGTTCAGCGCGAAATAGCGCAACTCTCCGTACTCGGCTTGCAGCGCCGTTCGCACGTCGATGAAGAGCCCTCGTTCGACCAGGGCCGGCAGTTCGACGAGACGCGGATCGTCCTCGTCGAGCTCCGTCAGGAAGCCCAATCGCCCGGTGTTGATGCCAAAGAGCGGAAGGTCGTATTCCACGGCGATGCGGGCCGCCCGCAGAAGCGTCCCATCGCCACCGATGGTAATGAGGAGCGCTGCATTTTCGGCGTGGGGACCATCGACGACGTCGAATCCTCCGGCGCGAAAGTCGTCGGCAACGCGACGTGCAATCGATCGCGCGTTCTCACGCGTCATGTCGACGAAGAGCGCGACGACCTTGGACTCGATGGCGAGCAGCGTCATGCTTCGGGTGTTTCGTCGAGGACCCGTTCGATTCGTGCGTCCTCGAATGGCTCGCCGGCCGGACGAAGCAGCATGAAGAACTCGCGATTGCCTGCCGGGCCTCGGAGCGCCGAACGCGCGAGCGCCACGGGAACCAGTCCTAGGCGGAGGGCGCCCTCGCGCAGTTCTTGCAGAACCGCTCGGTGGGTCTCCCGCTCGCGTACGACGCCCCCCGCACCGAGACGCTCGCGCCCGGCTTCGAACTGCGGTTTGGCGAGGGCGACGATCGTGCCGCCGGCTCGCAGGTAGTGTACGGCGCGCTCCAAGATTGTCCGCAACGAGATAAACGACGCGTCGATCACGATAAGGTCGAAGCCGCCCGGAAACGCATCGTTGGGGAGCCGGCGAAAGTTGGTCCGCTCGATGACGACCACGCGCGGATCGTTCCGCAAGCGCCAGTCCAGCTGACCGTAGCCAACGTCGAGCGCCGTCACGCCGGCTGCGCCACGTTCTAAGAGGCAATCGGTAAACCCGCCGGTCGAAGCGCCGACATCCAGCGCCGTTGCGCCACGCACCTCGATTGCGAACTCCGCCAATGCGCGATCGAGCTTCTCGCCGCCGCGGCTGACGAACCGGCGAGGCTGCTCGATTGCGATCCGCGCCCCGCGGGCGACGCTCGCTCCCGCTTTAGTCGCCGGGCTTCCTTCAACGCTGACGCGCCCTTCGAGGATGAGGCTGCGCGCCTGCGATCGCGTTATGCCGGCCTGATCTGCGACTGCATCGTCGAGGCGCCGGGAAACGGATCGCCGGCTAGAGCTTGGCAACCACCGGCGGCTTGAAGAGCAACCCGTCGATCTTCATGTCCGCATCGAGATGGATTTGGACGTCGTCCGTTCCTTTCGCGAAGTGAGCGATGAATTTCGTCGGAGTATACTCGAGGCTTTGATACGCGCCTAGTGCTGCCGTCAGACCCGCGAGGACGGCGTCGACCTGCGGCACGGAGACTTGTGCCAAGAAACCGGCGCTGAACCACGACGCATCGGCGTGGCCGGTCCGCAACATCGTGTCGATGCGGCCGCGAGCGAACTCGACCCCCGGTGGTTCGGCGGCCGGAGCGACGGCGGGCGCCGGCGACGCGGAGGAACTTTGCGCGACCGCCGGCGCGCAAACTGCCAGCATCGAAAAAACAAGTGCGGTTACGCCTATTCCATGCATGGCGAACGTTTTTGGGCGCTGCCCCGGACCTTCCCTCTACTCAAAATCGATGCGGAAGAACGATCGTGCGAGCTTCGTTAGAACGGAAGCTCGTCGAGCTCAGGAGCTGTCGCGGCGCGAGCGTCGCCGGCGCCGGATTGCGGCTCGGCCATCGCTTCGTCGATCTGTTCTTGCGCATTTTTTAGAAATGCTTCGCATTCCCGTGCGAGCTTCTTGCCCTCTTTGAACAGCACGATCGAATCTTCCAAACTGGGTTGCCCACTTTGGAGCAGCTTTACGATCTCGTCGATTCGGTTTAGCTTGGCTTCAAAGTCTCTGGGATTAGCATCATCCATTGGCATTCACTTTTTCAACGCGCGCTTCTAAGGTCCCGTGGAATAGCCGGGCTTCGATGGCTTCGCCGGACGATACTTCAGTGGCGGAGCGCAGCGCGCGTCCGGCGCGGGTTACGATCGCATAGCCACGCTCCAGCGGCTTTTCCGGATCGGAGGAGAAGAGTCGGCCCGAGGCTAGCGCAAGCTGACTCTCGCGCCGACTTAAGATAAGCTTCGAGAGCGACTCCAAGCGTTCGAGTCTCGCGTCGACGGCGCGCCGCAGTTGCGCAAGCCGGTCCGGCGGCAAGCCGATCAAGCGAGTCTTGAGCTCCATGAAGCGCTCTGCCTGTCTCGCAACCTTTGCGACTGGATTGTGCGCCGAGAGGCTCCGGTCCAAGAGTATGAAGCGATCGCGCCGCCTCGCGATCGCCCGTTGCCAAGCGCCGAGTAAGGCGTCGTGGGCGCGATCCGCACGCTGCATCGAATCCGTCAGTATCTCTCGCATCTCGCCGACTAGATGAATTCGCAGCCGCGCCAGCCGCTCTTCACCTGCCTGCCAGAGGCCGGCGATAAACTGCGCCGCGTTCGACGGAGTCTCGCACTCGAAATCGGCGACTTCGTCGGCGAGATGGTGATCGGCGGTGTGCCCGATACCGGTAACGACCGGTGTCTTCGAACGCATTATCGCGCGCACGACCGGCTCACAGTTGAACGCAAAAAGGTCTTCGTACGAGCCTCCGCCGCGCGCGAGGACAATCACGTCGGCATTCAAGGCCGCCGCCCGGCCGAGCGCCTCTGCGATCTCGACGTCGGCACCAAGGCCTTGAACTCGCGTTTCAATAAAGCGAACGCGCACGCGCGGCGCGCGCGCCTCCATCGTTTTAAGGAAATCCTCGGCGCCCTTTCCACTCGCCGAGACCAGCGCCACCACGTTCGGAAAGGACGGAACTCTGCGCTTTCGGCTGCGTTCGAAGAAGCCAAGGGCGCGAAAACGGGCCTTCAACTCCTCGTATTGTTTGAAAAGTATACCGATGCCGGTGAGTTCGATGCTGTCCACCACGAGCTCATAACGGCTGCGCCATTGCGCAAGCCGAACTTTTCCATAGGCAACGATCGCCGATCCGCGAGGCAACTCTGGAAATGCCTGCGCGCGGCTATGGTGGGCGAAACATTGTAAGACGGCCTGCGCATCCTTGAGAGTAAAGTAAACCCCGTTCGGCCTGGGGGTCCATTCCGAAATCTCACCGCTGATCCCGATGTACTCGAAGGCGTGTACCCGACGAAAGACTTCTTTCAAACGCTCCGAGAACTCGCTCACCGTCACCACGACCGATGCCGGTTTGGCGCCCCCGTCGTCCACTGAGGTTTTCACGCGACGTTACGGTTCGTCCGAGGGCGGCGGTTCGGCGGTCGGCGGAGCGAGCGGCGTGGGGGTACCCTCGACGGGCGGTTGCGGCGGTTCGACGAGCGCCGCTGCCGGCTGGACGTCGTCGGGCTCGGTCTCGTCGATGGAGCCGCCGCAACCGGATTGGGGCTCGGTCCCCTTGAGAAAATACTCATATCCGCGGCGGCAGCCGGCAACCTTTGCGACCTCTTCGGCTGGGAACGGAAACTCGTGCGGCGGCGTGCCTGCCAGCGCGGCTTTCATAAACTTTGCCCAGATGCGCGCCGGTATGTTCCCACCGTACGATTCGTTCATCGGAGTGTAGTCATCGTTCCCCAGCCAAACCGCGACGACCAAATCGGGCGTATAGCCGACGAACCAGGCGTCGCGGAAACTCGAAGTCGTGCCGGTCTTGCCGGCTGCCGGACGCCCGATGACGGCATTGGGATAGCCGGTACCGTGCGCGATGACGTCCTCGAGCATCGAAGTCATGATATAGGCAGTTCCCGCGCTCACGACGTCGGTCGCCGCAGGGAAGCGATCGTCCAAAATGACGGTGCCCAGCGAATCCTTCACAAGCCGAAACGGTGTGGGATCCACATGCAGCCCTTGGTTTGCAAGCGTCGAATAGCCGCTAGCCTGATCGAGCACGGTAACGACCGACGAACCGAGGGCGAGCGAGAGATTGGCCTCCAGAGGAGACGTTACTCCCATGCGATGCGCGTAGTCGATAATACGATCCAATCCAATGCGGTCGGCAAGCTTCACGGCAACGATGTTGCGCGACATCGTCAGCGCTTGTCGCAGCGTTATCGCACCCATATAGCTGTGATCGTCGTCTTCCGGCGACCATTGCGTGCCGTCGCCCATCGGATAGCTGACCGGAGAATCGTCGACGATCGTGCTTGCCGGCAGCCCCGAATCGATTGCGGCCGTGTAATCGTAGATCTTGAACGACGAACCCGGCTGCCGCCGTGCCTGCCACGCGCGATTGAATTGGTTGTCGAGCGAAAAATGCGCCCCGCCGACCATGGCGAGGATCTCGCCGGTCGACGGCCGCACGGCAACCAGCGCCGCTTGATGCGCTCCAATGCCCTCGGCGATTGCCTGGTGGACACCCCACGTTACCGCCGTCTGCGCGATCTCTTGCATCCGCTGATCTAAAGTGGTGTAAACCTGGAGGCCGCCCTCCTGGACTGCAGTCGCCCCGAACACATGCTCGAGCTGCGCGATCGCATAGGTCGTGAAGTAGGGGTCGCGATAGCCCTGCAAACCGGGAAGGCGCTCCGAAACCAAGTCGAGCGGCTCGTCATATGCGGCGTCGGCCTGCTCCGAAGAAATGTCGCCATGCTCGACCATTCGATCTAGAACGTGGCGCTCGCGATCGCGCGCGAGGTTCAAGTTCACCAGCGGCGAGTAGACGGAAGGAGCGGCGACGACGCCGGCGAGGATTGCGGCCTGCGGCAGCGTGAGCTTGTCGACGCCACGCCCGAAGTACGTGTGTGCCGCAGCATCGACACCGTACGCTCCGGAGCCCAGGTAAATGATGTTGAGATAACGCTCGAGGATCTCGTCTTTCGTGTAGAAACGCTCGATCTCGATCGCCAGCAGCGCCTCTTGAATCTTGCGCGAGAGCGAGACCTGATCGCTGAGAAAAAGCCTTCTGGCTAACTGCTGCGTAATCGTCGAGGCGCCCTGAAACTGCTGGTGCGTAAGATCCGCAAACCCCGCGCGCACGATGCCGCCGAAGTCGACGCCATGATGAGAGTAGAAGTTGTGGTCCTCGTTGGCGATAAAGGCCTCGCGCACGACCTCGGGAATGCGCGAGAGCGGCACCCAGACGCGATTCTCTTTGTAGACCGAAGCGAGCTGCGAGCCGTCGCGGGCGAAAATGCGGGTGGTGCTTGCCGGCTGATAATCGGCCATGCGGCTGATGTCGGGGAGATTGCGTCCGTACGCCGCTACCATCCCGGCGACGGTACCCACCGCAAAGAGCGCGAGCAGGAAGACGGCAATCGCGAGATCCCGCCAGATGCGGGCCGCTCGCTTGCGACGCTTATTCTTTGGCATTGGCGACGGCGCTGAGCACTCCGTTCACGAAACGTCCGGAGTCTTCCGTGGAGAAACGTTTGGCGAGAGCGACGGCCTCGTTTATCGCGACTGCGGCCGGCGTCTCCGGGCGGCAGTTCATCTCAAAGGTTGCCATTTCGAGCAGCAGGCGATCGATCGTGGGGAGCCGTTCGAGGGCCCAACCTTCTAAGAGCGGGCTCACGATGCGATCGGCTTGCTCGGCGTATTCCAACGTGCCCAGCGTCAGCTCCTTGACGAAAGCCCGTTGCTCGCCGTCGGCATCTTCACCGATGACTTCGCGCAAGGCGTCCTGCGGCTCTCGGTCACCGATTACGATGCTGTAGAGAATTTGCAGCGCCTGCTCGCGGGCGGCGCGACGCGACGTTCGCGACGTCATCGCAGCGCAAGCTCGTTGGAAAGAAACTCAACGTCATAGCGGCCATTTCGGAACGCGGGCGCGGCGAGAATTTCGATGCAAAGCTCGATCGTCGTTTGAACTCCTTCGATCACCGTCTCGCGCAACGCACGTTCCATTCTCGCGATCGCGATCTCGCGGGTGTCGCCGTACGCGACCATTTTGGCCATCATGGAGTCGTAGTACGGCGGGATCGTCGCCCCGGCGTAGAGGTGCGTGTCGACTCGAATTCCCGGACCTCCCGGGAAGACCAGTTTTGAGACGGTGCCGGCGGCCGGAGCGAAGTGATTGCGCACGTCCTCGGCGTTTATGCGGCACTCGATCGCATGTCCGCGCTCGGCGAGATCGCTTTGCCGATAGCCCAGGGCCTCGCCGGAGGCGATGCGGATCTGCTCCTTGACGAGATCGATGTTGTAGACCATCTCCGTCACCGGATGCTCGACTTGGATGCGGGTGTTCATCTCCATAAAATACACGTCGTCGCCGGCCGCAAGAAACTCCAACGTGCCGGCGTTTGTATACCCGACGTGGCGGCAGACGCGCAACGCCATCTCGTGCAGCGACTCGCGGATTGCGGGTGCGAGATTCGGGGCCGGGGTCTCCTCGACGATTTTCTGGTGGGCCGGCTTTTGAATCGAGCAGTCCCGCTCCCCGAGGTGCACGACGTTTCCAAACTCGTCGCCGAGCACTTGGACTTCGATGTGACGAGGAGTGCGAATCAGCTTTTCAACGTAGAGGCGGCCATCTTTGAAGCTCGCCTCCGACTCGGCCGTCGCACCGGCATAGGCTCGCTGGAGGTCGTTGGCCTCTTCGACGACGCGCATGCCTCGGCCGCCTCCCCCCGCGGTGGCCTTGAGCAAGATCGGATACCCGATCGACGCCGCCGCTTCGTACGCGTCCGCGAGCGAGTGCAACACGTCGGTGCCCGGCGTCGTCGGCACGCCGGCCTCTCGCACGACCTTCTTCGCCGTCGCCTTGTCGCCCATCAACGCGATAACTCTGGGTTCGGGTCCGATAAACGTCAGGCCGTGATCGGAGCAGATCTCGGCAAAGCGCGCGTTCTCCGCGAGAAATCCATAGCCCGGATGAATCGCATCGCAGTGCGTGATCAGCGCGGTCGAAATGATGTTGGGAATGTTTAAGTAGGAGCGCCCCGCCGGACCGGGCCCGACACAGAACCCCTCGTCGGCCTGGCGCACGTGCAGCGAATCGCGGTCGGCCTCGGAGAAGATCGCGACGGTCAGAACGCCGAGCTCTTGACAGGCACGATTAATTCGAAGGGCGATCTCCCCGCGGTTTGCGATCAAAACTTTTTGGAAAATGGCCTGGCTTCCTTACGTTCGCGCAATCGAGAAGAGCGGCTGACCGTATTCGACCGGCGACCCATCTGCGGCCGCAATACGCACGAGACGCCCCGCGCCCATGCTATGAACCGGCGTTCGAATTCCGAGAGCTTCAATGTATGCCAACTCTCGGTCGCCGTCGAACGTTTCGCCTTCCCACGGTGCCGGACGGCTGAGATTAAATATCCCAACCAGATCGGCCTTGATCGTATCCAACCGAAGCGCCGCCGCGTCGGCAACTGCGGGATCCTTCGCGCGATGGCCGCGACCAACGTGCCGGCGCCCTCCGGCCAGCTCGATCTCGTCGCCTTCGCGTTCGATGCGAACGCGCACGGCGTCGCCGCTGCTCAAGAAATTCGCGAGCTCGCGCACTCGCCGGCTAATGGCCGAAGATATCTCGGACGACATCACGGTACCGCCTTCGCGCTCGACCCGTATGACGCCCGCCAACTCGGACGGCGGCAGTGCATCTCGCATCGCCACAAAGCGATGGTCGAGCTCCGCGAGCGGTACGAGCACGAAGGCCCGCTCGGCAAGACGCTCGTGGGGCACGCGCAGCCGCTCGTCTGCGATCCTCAGGTCGTCGTAAAGCAGTAAGTCCAGATCGATAACCCGCGGTCCCCAGCGTTCGCCGGCGGTGCGACCGAGCCGCCGTTCGATAGCGTGCAACGCATCGAGCAGATCGTGCGGCGACAATTCCGTCTCGAGAGAGACGACGGCGTTGAAGAACTCCGCTTGATCCAGACGCCCCCAGGGAGCGGTTCGATATGTTGAAGAGCGCGCCACGAGCGTTCCGACGCCGCTCAGTTCGCAAAGAGCGCGCGCGACGTTCTCGCCACGGTCGCCGGCGTTCGTACCAATCCCGACGTAGGCCAGGTGCGCGCTCACGTGCCTTTGTAGCGCGGATTGACTCGATCGAACGTAACCGACGGCGTCGAGCCGTCGAGAATCGCGGGCTTCGCGATGGTTACGATCGCGCGCGCGACGCGAGCGTCCTCGAAAACGGCTTCGAGAATACTCGCGGCCAGGCGCTCGAGCAACGCGTACGAGGTGCTCGCGACGACCGCTACAATCCGGCGGTGCAACGCGGCATAGTCGATCGTGTCGGCGAGATCGTCGCTGAGTTGCGCCGCGCGCAGATCGATCTCGGCGTCGAGATCGATCGCGAACGGTTGCGGACGATCGCGCTCGGCGGCTTCCCAACCATGGCGACCGTAAGCGCGCAGGCCGCGCAGCGTTACTCTGTCCATCCGTCCGGCCGCCAGCCGCGCACGAGCGCGTCCGTTACTGCGGCTGCATCGCGCGCCGCGCGGACGTCGTGAACGCGCACGATGTCCACTCCGGCGGCAATCGCAAAGGCGGTCGTGGCTACGGTTGCGTAGACGCGATCGTTCGGCTCTGCGCCGATCAGTTTGCCAAGCGTCGATTTTCGCGACGCGCCGATCAGCGTTGGAAAGCCGAGCCCGACCAGTCGCGGGAGCGCCTCCAAAACGGCGATATTCTGCTCGGCCGTTTTGCCGAAGCCGATACCGGGATCCAGAATGACGCGGTCCCGTGCGAGTCCGCGTGCGACCGCTCGCGACGCGCAACCTTCGAGATAGGTCAGGACCGCATCGACAACCGGCCCGTCGTAGTGGGTGCCGTTTTGGTTGTGCATCGCGACGATGGGCATCTCCAGCTCCGCGACGACGTCGAGCAGCGCGTCGGGCGCTCCCCACACGGAGTTGACAAGATCCGCGCCGGCCTCGTGAGCGGCGCGCACGACGGCGGGCTTGTACGAGTCGATGGAAATAGGGGCCGTCGAAAAGGCCGCACGAAACGCACGGATGACCGGAACCACGCGCGCGATTTCGACATTTTCGTCCAGCCTACGATGACCCGGCCGCGTCGACTCGCCGCCGACGTCGAGAATATGCGCGCCCGCGCGCCATTGTTCCGTCGCATACGCGGTTGCATCGGAAACGCTCTCCAAACCATCTCCCGAGAACGAGTCGGGCGTCACGTTGACGATCGCCATGATATAGGTCCGCGCGCCCCACCGAAGCTCGCCGCCACGCAGACGAAGGGCGCCCGTTACACGGTCGCCGGTATGAACCACTCGCGCAACTCTCCGACGACGAACGTCGAGCCGGTTACCACGACGACGTCGTTCAACGTCGCCAGGCGGCGCGCCACGGTCAGCGCTTCGACCGGATCGCCGATAGCACGGCCCCACCGTCCGATCGATTCGGCGATCGTCGACAATCGCGACGGCGCAATCGCGCGGCGGCCGGCCGCAACGTACGACGTGAAAGTGAAGGTGGAGGGCAACGTCGCCAGAATTTCAAGGATGCGCCGCGCGTCTTTTGACTCGCCGATCGCCACGACGTAGTGGACGCGACGGCCTGCGAAGCTTTCGCGCAACGAGGCGACGAGCGATTCGGCCTTTTCGGCGTTGTGAGCCATGTCGAAGACCACTGGCGGCTTTGCAGGCAGCAACTCCATTCGTCCTGGGATCGAAAGCTCGGCGAAGCTTCGCAGAATCGCATCTCGGCTCGGGCGCAGCGCCTCGTCGAGTTGTTTTAGAACGGCGATCGCGGTTACCGCGTTCGTTCGTTGAAAGGTTCCCAGTACCGGCAGCGGCGGCACCTCGTCGATTTGCACGACGTCGTGCGCGTAAACGACAGGCGCTCCGGCCTGCGCAGCGTAGGCCTCGATGACCGCGGCCGCTGTTTCCGAAAGCGGCCCCAGAACCAGCGGTACGCCCGACTTTGCGATGCCGGCCTTTTCGAGGGCAATCGCTTCAATCGTCGTACCGAGGATCTCGGTATGGTCGTAGCCCACCGAGGTGATTGCGGCAACGACCGGATGCAGAACGTTCGTCCCGTCGAGGCGGCCGCCCAATCCGACCTCAACTACGGCCACGTCGACTTTTTCCTGCGCAAAGTATGCAAATGCCAAGGCAAGCAGCGTCTCGTAATACGTCGGACGCCCGTACGCGGACGTCGTGCGTTCGATCGCAGGCATCGCGCGATCGAGCATCTCCGCAAAGCGCTCGCGGGAGATCGAGAGGCCGTCAATACAGGCGCGCTCCGTCATCGAGTGCAGGTGCGGCTTCGTATGAAGGCCGGTTCGCTTACCCGACGCGTACAGCGCTCCGGCGATCATCGTCGAAGTCGAGCCCTTTCCGCTCGTGCCGCCGACGTGGATCGTCGGATAGCACCGATGTGGATCGTCGAGATAACCCAGCAACGCATGCATGCGGTCGAGCTTGTAGGACGTGCGCGGCGAGACGACTTCGTCGATCGTGCCGAGCAGATAGGCTTCGGCTTTCGCGTAACTCGAAATCCTTGTCATCCGTCAACCACGCAGTCGTTCAAGAGTTCCAGCGCATGCGGAATCACGGGCAGCACGATATCGAGCGCCTCACCGACCGCACGGGGGCTTCCGGGCAGGTTAACGATGAGCGTGCGATGGCGCACGCCGGCGAGCGCGCGCGAAAGCATGGCGGTTCTTACGTTGGCGAAGGAGACCATCCGGATCGCTTCAGCGATTCCAGGAACCTCGTAGTCGAGGATCGCGGCCGTGGCCTGCGGCGTGCGGTCGCGCGGTGAGAGACCGGTGCCGCCGCTCGTAAGTATCAGATCTACGTCGTGCGAATCTGCCAGCTCGATCAATTCGGCCTGAAGCGCTGCCGGATCGTCGGGCATCACGCTCTCTTTTGCGATTGCATAGATGTCGCCAAGCCGCTCCTTCATTACTGGGATGCAGCCATCTGCGCGTTCGCCCGATGCGGCGCGATCCGAAAGCACGATCAACGCAACTCGAAAATTCACTCCTCGTCACCCTGTCGTCCGTCATCCTGAGCTCGTGGTTTGTCATCCTGAGCTTGTGGTCTGTCATCCTGAGCTTGTGGTCTGTCATCCTGAGCTTGTGGTTTGTCATCCTGAGCTTGTCGAAGGATGAAGGGCGCTTTGCCGCCGGTCTTCTCGAGCAGTCGAACCGACTCGATCGTGATATGCTTGTCCAGAGCCTTCGCCATGTCGTAGATCGTCAGCGCCGCAATCGTCGCCGCGATCAGGGCCTCCATTTCGACGCCGGTCTGGGCGTCGGTGCGCGCGGCAGCCTCGATTTCCAGCACGCCGTCGGCACGCCATTCGAAGCGTACGTCCACGCCCGTGAGCGGCAGCGGGTGGGCCAATGGAATCAGCGCGCCGGTCTGCTTTGCCGCTAAAATTCCGGCAATCTGCGCGGCCACCAGCGCGTCGCCTTTTGCCAAGGTCGCATCGCGAATCGCGGTCTGCGCGGCGGCGTTCATGCGTACCAGCGCCTGTGCCCTCGCGAAGCGCGACGTGACGCGCTTACCCGATACGTCGACCATTGCGACGCTTCCGTCCCTAGCGACGTGAGAAAGCTTCATCGCCTAGGCGCGCTCTGAAAGCGCGCCCAGATCAGGCAGAGCAACGCCAGAACCCAGAGGATGATGAGATGTGTGATGTGGTGTGCGTGCGTAGTGCCCGAAATTCGTGAACCAGTTGATCGTTCCTAAGCCGTACAGGATGCCCAGGAGAAAGCAAACGACGGCCAAGACCAATGCGACAACTCTCATGTGATGACTCCTTTTCTCGCAAGCACGAAACAGATGGAACCAACGACAATGCAATACCAACCGAACGGCCGCAGATCGTTCGAGCGGAAGTAGCGCGTCAGGAAAGCCACCGAGAGGTACGCCGCGATGCCGGCCGCGATGCCGCCGGCGATGGCTTGAACGAGCACCAGATGCGCCTGCGGCGCAAAGAGCCTCGGGAGTTCGAGGAGGGCGGCGGCGAAAATGACCGGCGTCGCGAGCAGAAACGAGAATCGAGCTGCATGTTCGTGGTCGAGGTCGCAGAGCAGTCCCGCGACCATCGAACTTCCCGATCGCGAAATTCCAGGCAGCAACGCAAACGCTTGCGAGACACCGATGAAGAGACTCTCGGGATAACTCAGACGATCGATCGGCTTGCGCTTTCCGGCCCGGACTCCCGCCTGGGCCCGGCGCAGAGCCTCGCCGGCAAACATTATGAGCCCGTTGATCACCAAGAAAAACGCGGCCGGAGCCGGCGAACCGAAGAGGCGGCGCACGGGGTGCTCGAGGACGACGCCCAGCAGCCCGACGGGAATTGTTGCAACCACGAGCAGCCATCCGGTTCGCTCGTCGCGGTCGGAGCTCAGTCGTCCGAGCACGATGCTGCGCGCGAGGGCGCGCACGATCGCATACCACTGTGCTCGATAGAAGACGATCAATGCAAGCGCGGTTCCCAGGTGCAGCACGACGACGAATGCGAGAAACGACGCGCTCGAGCGATCGATGTTGTTCCAGTGCAGTAATGCAGGAACGAGGATCGTATGACCGAGGCTCGACACCGGGAAGAGTTCGCTGACCCCTTGCAAGAGAGCCAGTACGAGCGCCTGAAAGAAGGTCACGGCCCAGCGTTTGCCCGACGGTGCCTTACGGCCTGCCGGTTACCATGCGACGAACTTCACGCTAAACGTCGCATTTCCGGCGACCGGTTTGCAATCGTGCAACGGCGCGCTGTACCGAGCGTCACGCGCCATCGAGACCGCGACGAGGTCGAGCGACGAGTTACCCGTGCTCTGTGCGACGCTCGCGCCGCTCACGTCTCCCTGTGCATCGAGCGCAACCGCAACGAGTGCCACGCCGCTGGTGTGCTCGGCACGGACCGCCACCGGAATATCGGGCGGGGACGGGGTCGCGACTACCGTTGCGGCGGCGTTCGGCTCCGCGCACCCGGCGCCGGCCGCCGAAGGAACGACCGTTGGGGCCGGGGGCGGTGCGGGCGTCGAGCGACCGGCGCCCCCGCCTTCGGAGCGCGCGACGGCAGCGCCGCTGGCGCGAGGCCTCGGCGGTGCGAGATTTCGAGGTGAGGGCGTTTGTGTGCGATGGGGAGGCGGCGGCGTGTTGCGAGCCACGATCATCGTCGAACGGCGCACGACCGAGACCGCTTCAGGCTGAGTCTGAAAATCCGCGGTCGCCGGATGCAGAACCAGTGCAACGAGCGCATGCAGCACCAGCGAGAGCGCGAAGGCGACGAGCAATACGCGCTGAGCGCGTCTCATACCTCATGTGGCGCGCAACGGCCGGCAGCGCGACTAATCTGGCTGGAAGTCGGCGCGGAAGAGATAGTCGCCTTCCACCGGCTGACAATCGACGAGTTTCGGGGAGTAGGTAGACTCACGCGCGGCGCGCAGAGCGGCTTGGTCGATCGCCATATTATTCGAGCTCTTATAAATCTTCGTCCCGACCAGATTTCCGGAAGGTCCGACCGTCACTTCGACCTGCACGGTGGTCGCCCCGATCCCAATGTCTTTCGCCGACTCCGGATAATCCGGCTGCACGGCGTTGGTAACCGTCGCGTCGGCGTTCGGGTTCGCGCAGGCCGGTTTCGGCGTTCCGGGGGGCGCCGTCGCCGCGACGGGCGCGGCGGTTCCTTGACCGGCCGGAGCGCCGTTTTCACTGCCGTTCGCCGGGGCGTTATAGGTGTTCTCCGTCGAGCTGCTGCTCTTACTCGAGCTGCTCTGATGGACGACGTTGATCTTCAGCTTTGGTTGCGTGACCTGCTGCTTGGGCGGCGGCGTGGCCTGCGGAGGAGGAGTCGGCGTCGGCGGCGGGGTGGGTGTTGGCGGCGGCGGCGTATGGATGATCGTCGGCTTCTTTGTAATCTGGACCTTCTCGGTTTCCTGTTCCTCGGAATGCTTGTTGATGTTCGGAAAGACCGAACCCACCGCTAAATGGATGATGAGCGAAATTACGAAGGCCCAGCCGATAAAGCTGCGGACTCGTTCGCCGGTCGAAATATAGCGGTCGCCCTTCGCCATCGGCTACGGATTCATTCCCGGAGGCGCGCCTTGAATGTGGTTGGCGAGCCCAAAATTGGTGAGATCCTCCTGCTTTGCCGCATCCATAACCTGCAGAATAACGCCATAGCTGGCCGCAGGATTCGCCTTGATGATGACGCTTGTAAATTTGTGGTCGGTCGCATCTTGAAGCTGGGCGAAGGCCGCTTTCGCATCTCCGATCGTCACGTCGTTCGAGCCGATTTCGATGTGGTTGTGTTCGTCGATATTCACGACGATCTGGGAGGGCGTCACCCTGAGTTTGTTATAGGCATCGGGCAGCTTCGGTTCTTTGGTAACCGACGCTAGAATGATGAAAATAATGAGGAGCACCAACAGCACGTCGGTAAACGGCGTGATGTTGATCGTCGACATTACCTCATCTTCGCCTCCGCCGGCGGAAACGGCCACGTTCTACAACCTCCCTTTATACGCTTATGACGTGACGAAGCCGACGTCTTCGAGGCCGGTTTGCCTTGCCGCATCGAGGATTCTTATGATGATCCCGTACGGCGCCTTCGCGTCGGCGATGATCGAAACGTGGTGGTGCGGTTTCTTCTTGGATGCCTCGTACATCATGCGGTAGATGCCGGTCTCGTCCGTCTTCTGGCCGTCGACGAAGATAACGCCCTTGTTGTTGACGTCAACTTCGATGTCGTTCTTGTTCTTATTTTGGGTCGAGCTATTGGGGTTCTTGTTCGGCAGCTCTTTTTCGAAGCCGGGCGGCGCGACCAGCGCCGCGAGGATCATGAAGATGATAAGCAAGACCAGCAAAACGTCGGTAAACGGCGTAATGTTGATCTCAGCCATCACCTCTTGATCTTGCTGCGAGGAGAGCAGTGACACGGTCGTGCCCTACGGCTTTACTTGGCGCCGGTCTTGGTAGGCTGATAGAGATCCGTCGGAATCGGTGAGCCGGTATTGTGGAAGTGCAGCATTTCGGCGAGCTGGTTGGCGGCGACGATCATCTCTTGGTTGTAGTTCTTGATGCGCGACTTGAAGAAGTTGAAGAACACGACCGCGATGACCGCGATGATGAGACCGGTGGCCGTGGTGATCAAAGCTTCGGAGACGCCGGCGGCGACGACGGCCGGGGTCGAGTTGCCCTTCAATGCGATATCCTGGAAGGCACGAATGATGCCGAGCACGGTTCCGAAGAGACCGACGAAGGGCGCGATGACCGCGATAGTGCCGATGATCGGGAGATTGCGCTCGAGCGAGTTGAGATGCTCCATCAGCGCGATCGAGAGCGCATCCGTGATGTCGGCGCGATTCTTCTCTCCGCGGCGAAGCCCGAACTCGAGAATGCGCGGAAGCATCCCGCGGCTCTTCTTACAGATGGCGATCGCTCCGTCGAGGTCGTCGGCCGAAACCTTCGTACCGATCTGGCGCAGCAAGCCCTTCGTGTCGCCGTGCTGCGTCTGAAAAAAGACCATCCGTTCGATGACGACTGCGACGCCGACGATGGAAATGAGCAAGAGCAACCACATGTCCCAGCCGCCCTGCTGCATGAGACCCAAAAATCCCGAAAAAAACACGCCTCTACGACCCTCCCAATTAGCGTTGCTGCGCGACGACCGCGCCCCCGTGAGGGCGACCCATTGGCCTCCCCCGCTTAAAGTCCTGTACCTTAGAGACCGCCCCCCGAGGGAGCGCTAGGCGCCGGGTTGAGATTCTGTTTCACGAACGTTTCGATCTGAAGCGAGAGCGCTTCATTTCCCTGCGCCTTGGCTAGCTGATCGGCTTTAGCGAGCGCATCCGTGGCCCTTTTCTTGGTTCCGTCGTCGTGGTTGGACGACCACTGAGCCGTCAAAGCAATCCCTTCTGCAAAGTTCGCTTGCGGATTATCCGGCTGCAAAGCGATCGCCTTATCGGCATAGCTCTGCATCCGCTTGTAGTCCGGCTTCGGACCTTGCGCTATTGCAAACGCAGCTAACACGTTGGCTGTGACGGCGACGGTGGGATCGCCCACTGCGGCGGCCTGATCGTAGTCGCGCAACGCCGTCGCCGTATCTTTGGCGACCGCCGCCGCCTGGCCCGACTTCAGCAGACTCGCGCCCATCGCTCGGGCGCCCGCCGTGCTGCTCGGGTCGAGCTGCTTGATCTGTGCCGCAATGCCTTGTGCGTCTTGCACGTCGTTATTTGCCAAATACGCCTGCAGAAGCTCGGCGTCGATGTTCACCTTCGAGGCGAGCGGTATCTTGGAATCCGCCATCGCCATGTCGTGCGCCGCCTTGAGCGATGCCAGGGCGGCCGCGCCATCGTTATTCGCCAGCTGCGCCACGCCGAGGGCGAAGCGCGAGTTGGTATCGGGCGCGAGCGCCACGGCTTTCTGCGCGTACGCGAGGGCCTGCTCTGGGTTGTCGGTCGCGCCTTTAACCGCGGCCGCAGCGAAGCTTTGCGCCGCTGCCGAGCGGAATTGCGCGCCGATCTCCGGCACCTTATCGAAGGCCGCCGACGCGGCCGTGAAATCCCCAGCGTCGTAGGACGCTACGCCCAGCATTTCGCGCAGCGACTCGTCACCAGGGGAATTGAGCAGCTCCATCTGCGCTTTGGATTTTGCTTGCGCGTACTGTCCGGCGCGAATGAGCGCCGCGACTTGACTTGCAGCCGGCGTCAGCGAGGCACCGCCCAGCGAAACGCCCGAGCTCCCGCTCGAACTTTGTATGACGGTCCGGCCGCTAAATCTCAAGGTGAAATCATAAAAAGCGGTGATCGGCGTGTTTCCCCGGCGAGCCGGCCGATAGGTCGAGCTGTTCGCGATCTCGGTCGCCGCAGCGTTGTCGCCGGAGTTCGTCGAGCTGATGATTTTCGTGACCTTGTGCGATCCATCGGCGTTGACCTGGACTTGCACCACGACCTTGCCGCTTCCGGCGATCGTCGTCGACGTCTTACCCTCTTTGATCAGTTTGGCAGGCACGAACTCGGTCGCGTACTGCGCGCGAGCCGGAATCTGGCCCAACGCCAAGAGCGCCGCGACCGCAATCGTGAGAACTCGAAGGAATTGATTCATGGCATCACCTCAGGCGGGGTGGTACGAGGCGATTCGTCCCGCGGCCTGCGATGCCGCCGCAGTGCCTCGATCTCTTTTTCGGTCAGCTCCCGCACGCGGCCCGGCGGCAGCGCTCCGAGCGTGAGCGGGCCGAATCGAGTTCGCGTCAATTCGAGCACGGGATGGTTTAGCGTTTCGAACATGCGGCGCACTTGCCGATTTCGGCCTTCGTGAATCGTCACGTCCACGAGCGATCGGTCGCGGCGTACCGCAAGGACGCGGACTCTCGACCCCGCCGCGCGTCCGTCGTTCATGATGAGTCCCGCCAGCAATTGCCGCACGTCCTCCGAAGAAAGGCGCCCCGCGATGGCGGCCCGATACGTCTTGTCGACGCCGAAGCTCGGGTGAAGCAAGCGGTGTGCCATTTCGCCGTCGTCGGTAAGGAGTAGCAGTCCGGCAGTGTCGTAGTCGAGCCGGCCGACCGGGAATACACCCGGACGGTCGACGAGGAAGTCGGCGATGCTGCGACGCCCATGGGGGTCGCGCATCGTCGTCACCACGCCGAGCGGTTTATTGAAGATCAGATAAGTTGGGGCCGCCGGAAGTTCGACGGGTACTCCGCCAACCTCGACGCGGTCGCCGGCATCCACCAGCGTTCCGAGCGCGCGCACCGTGATCCCATTGATCCGCACCGACCCACCAGCGATCATCTCGTCGGCGCGTCGCCGCGACGCGACCCCCGCCCGCGCCAAATACTTGTTAAGCCGAGTCGCTCGCTCCGCCACTTCTCAAAACGGAAATGTTAGTGGAGTTGAAGGGCGTTACGCGTTACGTGATGGCGAGGAGGCTCTGACCGAGGAGCGGAGCATGGATGCGGAGCGACGAGGCAGCGCCGTAGGAGCCCTTCGACTCGCTTCGCTCGCTCAGGACAGGCTTCGCCGGGCGGAGCGACGAGCGTCTCCCAGTCATCATGCAACGCGTAACGCCCCAAGCGGAAACTAATACTTTCCGTTGTTCCCGCCGCCGTCTTCGTACCCGCGGTTCATCGAGAGCGCTTCCTTGGTGACGGTCTGCAGGAACTCTTCGTTCGTGCGCGTCTGCGCCATTTTGTCAAGGATGATCTCGGTGATGTCGCCGGTATTGAGCACGGCGGTCGCGCGGCGGAGCATCCAGATCTTGCGCATCTCGTCGGGTGTAAGCAGCAGCTCTTCATGCCGGGTTCCGGAACGCTTGATGTCGATCGCCGGAAAGACGCGAGACTCTGCGAGCTTGCGAGTGAGATCGATCTCCATGTTTCCGGTGCCTTTGAACTCTTCGAAGATCACGTCGTCCATCTTGGAGCCGGTCTCGATGAGCGCGGTCGCGATGATTGTCAGCGAACCACCCTCTTCGATCTTGCGTGCCGCACCAAAGAATCGCTTGGGTTTGTGCAGCGAAGCCGTATCGAGGCCGCCCGAAAGCGTGCGCCCGGAGCTCGCCACGACTTGGTTGTAAGCGCGGGCGAGGCGGGTGATCGAATCCAGCAGAATCACGACGTCTTTTCCGAGCTCGACGAGGCGCTTGGCGCGCTCCATCGTCAGTTCGGCAACGGCCGTGTGGTTTTCGGGATGCTCGTCGAACGTCGAAGCAACGACGTCGCCGTCGATCGTGCGCTGCATGTCCGTGACTTCCTCGGGGCGCTCGTCGACCAGCAACGCGATGATGTGCGCGTCAGGATGGTTGATCGAAATCGAGTTGGCGATGTTCTTGAGGAGCGTCGTCTTGCCGGCTTTTGGCGGCGAAACGATCAGGGCGCGCTGCCCCTTGCCGATTGGGCAGAAAAGATCGATGACCCGCGTGGAGAGTTGCGTCGAGCGCACTTCGAGTTTGAAGCGCTCTTGCGGATAGATGGGCGTTCCTTTTTCGAAGAGTCGCCGGCCCTTGACCGCTTCGGGGTCTAAATCGTTGACCTTGTCAACGCGAATGAGCCCGTAATATTTCTCGCTCTCCTTGGGCCGGCGCGCTTGGCCTTCGACCATGTCTCCACGCCGGAGCTCGAAGCGGCGGATCTGCGTTTGACTGACGTAGATGTCGTCGTTGCCGACGTAGTACCCCGCGCGGCGTAAGAAGCCGTATCCCTCAGGCAACACGTCGAGAATGCCGCTTGCCATCTCGATGCCCGATCGTGCGATCTGGCCCGCAACGAGCAGGGTAACGATCTCGTCTTTCTTCAGTTTTGCGGGCGGAGGAAGTTCGACTTCCAGCTCCTTGGCAATCTCGACGAGCTCCGTCTTCGTCTTTTCGGAGAGCTGAGCCGCGGTCAGCATCGGAGGAACCTCGACCTGCTGCGGGAGCTGGTCGTGAAACGCACCCGGGTGTTGACCGAAATGGTGACGCCGGCGCGTGCGGCGCCGCCGGCCTCCGCCGGCCTGTGGAGGCCGCGAATCGCTATTTAGTCGATGCTCGATGTTGGGACGGTGTTCGGTTTGCAGAAGAGTTCTCTCTTATGGAGTCGCGCACACCAAACTTCGAGATCGAGGCGAGGCTGCCGTCGCAATCAGATCGGTGGCGTGCACGTGAGGGTATCAAGATATCGCGGCTGTCAACAGATGACCGCTACGCGACGCTCACACTATAGCATAAGCCCCCGGCTGCGTTCAAGCTGGGCTCAAAGCGGCGGGTCCGCTCACATAGGGGTTGCCGGCAAGGTAGAATCGCAGGCGACGATCCGCCGCTTGCGTCAGCCCTATGCGCTTGCTACGGCGCACCCTCTCCCCAGCCCAGTCGTCACGGGCCAACCAAAGCGAGCGACCTAAGAAGAGGTCGGCGCCGTCGAAGGATCGATCGACGGCGAGCGCGCGACAGAGCCGGCCGGGCCCGCGACAAAGATCGCGCGTGCGCTCCACTCCTCTGCGGCGTTGCATGAGCGCAAGCCCTTGCAAAGGCTCGAGGGCACGAACGAGCACTCCCGCCCCCATTCCGTCGCACTCGCTCGAAAGATTAAAGCAGAACGACGTGCCGTAGATTTGATAGACGTATGCGCGGTGCGGAGGTCCAAAGAGGGTCGCGTTGCGGGAACTCTTACCGGAAAATGCGTGACACGCCGGATCATTTGGAAGGTAGGCCTCAGTCTCGACGATGCGGCCGGCTGCAGTCCCGCCTTCACTCTTTCGTATCAGGATGCAACCGAGCAAGTCCTTTGCGAGCGCTTCCGTCTCGACAGGCAAAGCCTCCGAGTCGAGGCGCACGGGTTTCACGCGGCAACGTTCAGCGCTACTTCCGCCCCGGCCCTTTGCATCAGCTCGTCCGTGGCTCCAGTCCCGATTTCGACGTCGTGGAATGCGTTGAGGGCACAACGCAGGCGCACGTAGGGAAGCACGAGTGCCTCCGGCACATCGCATCGTGTGGTCGCTTCTTCAACAAACCGAGGATCCGGCATTATAAAACGGGCGCGCGTAACCCCGCGTTTCCAGAGCGCACGGGCGACGGTCACCAGCGCCGCATAGGCGACCGTACGCTCCACCAGGCAGCGGCGCACGATCCGGAAGGGCAGGCGCACGACCTCGCGACCCTCGGCGCCATTGAGCGCGGCATACGCCACGCCGCTGCCTGCCGGCCCGGCCGCATATCCAACCTCTACCTCGAGAACCTCATCGGGCCTTTGCATTGCATTTGCCTTACCCTTATTTTATGCGAACATATGTTCGTGGTCAAGCAATTCGTGCCGGGCGGAGCAAGCTCTCGTAGAGGGCGAGGGTGCGATCGATCTGCTCCTGGATCGAGAAGCGTTCCGCGGCCCGGCGCGCTTCGGCGGCTCTCGGCGGTTCGGAGACGCTCCCGACCCGCCCGAAGGCGTACGCGAAGGCCTGTGCCGTGGACGGTACGAGCAGCCCTGCGGAGCCGAGAACGTCGCGATTTTGGGGTGCGTCGGCCGCAATGACGGTCGCTCCGGCCGCGAGCGCTTCCGCTAGCACGATCCCTTGAGTTTCGGTGGTACTGGCCATTACGAACGCGTCGGCGCTGGCGTAGAGATCGGGCAGATCTTGCCGCGAGATCAAACCCAAAAAGCGGCTCTGTTCGAAAACTCCGAACTCCCGCGCCAGCCGTTCCAAATCGGCACGCGACGGTCCGTCGCCCGCGACCACCAGTTTCAACGAAGGATCGTTCGCCCGCGCGAGGGCTTCGAAAAGCAGCTCGAGGTTCTTCTCCTTCGCCAGCCGGCCGACGCTAAACAGCATTCGATCGTCGGTTCGGACGCCGATTCGTTCTCGAACGTCATCCCTCCGGCGACCGGCAGCGAAGCGTGCGATGTCGATCCCAGTCGGCACCGTTTCAATCCGCACCGTCACGCCGAGCTCCCGAAGACGCGCGGCCATCGCGGGCGTCGGAGCGATAACGGCGTCGGCCAGATTTGCGAAGGTCCGCGTGAGCCGGTTCGCCGCAAACCGCGTCGCGTTTATTTCGAACGGCACGTAGTGAGCGTAGGCCTCGAGTTGCGTATGGTACGTGTACACCATCGGTATCCCATAGCGGCGCGCGAAGCCTACGCCCATCCAGCCCGTTACGAACGGCGAATGCGCATGAATGACCGAGAGTCCCTTAATGACCGCGTTGACGCGCCGGCTCACCAGCGGCAGCGTCAATCGGTACGGCGTGCGCGCGGGCAGCGGGAGCGACGGAATCCGGTAGACATCGCTCTCGGATTGCGCCGTTCCCGGCATCCTCGGCGCAAAACAGAAGACCTTGTGGCCGCGGGACTGTAAGCCCGAAGCCAATGCTTCGACCGACGCGACGACGCCGTTGACGACGGGACGATAAATCTCCGTAAAAAGCCCCACGCGCATGGACTGCATCGCCGGGCTTTCTTCGCTTCGACGTTTGGGCACGCCCGGGAGAACGAAAGCCGGTGCACGCCCGGCGCGACGTCCGGCAGACGCCGCATTGCGACTTTTGTCATACTGCCGGCTCGAAAGACGCGTGCTATAGTGCCCGGGTCAGAGCCGGCCTGCCCATACGCACAGCAAGCTAGCTCGGATTATGTTGGCGTTTTCCGTCGGATCCGTTCTCTCGGCGGCCGCGTGGGCCGCTGATAGAAATGCGCGAGTTGCGTGCATCGTCCGCTCCGCTGCGGAGTGTCGAGCGCAGACCTTGGACGCGATTTGGAACAGAAAGGAACCTCGGATTGATCGGACGCGTGATTTACGCCGCTTTTCTCGTTGTTGGCCTTGCAGTCTCGCCCGTCTGGGCGGCCCCTCCGGTTTCGCAAGGCGACGCGACCGGCGTAACCTACAGAAACGGCGTCATTAGGTGGCAGCGCCTCGAGCGGCGCCGCGTTCAACCGAAAACCTTGACTCGGCTTTCCCTGCTCCTTGCGCCCGGGAGCTTCAGGGTCGTCGCCCGAGGCCGGCCTGGCCTCGCGCAGGTGCGCATCCAATACGCTCAGCGCGACGGCGGACCCGTACGGCAGCGCATACTCTCCACGACGCTGATCCGCAAAGCGAGCCCGCGAATCGTCGCGCAAGGAGTTAGCCCGGCCACGCTCGCAGCCTTTGAAGCCCACGGCTTGCTCCAAATGGCGTCGCTCGCTCGCGGTGCGATTCAGATGATGGCCACCGCCTACACTGCCGGAAGCGCGGGCGGCGGCGGCATGACGGCCAGCGGCCGGCGCGCCGGATATGGAATCGTCGCCGTCGACCCTCGCATCATTCCCCTGGGAACCCGCCTTTACATCACGGGCTACGGCATAGCGATCGCGGGTGATACCGGAGGCGACATCGTCGGCAATCGAATCGATCTCGGCTTCGACTCGCTGCGCGGCGCGATGCTCTTCGGCCGGCGCGACGTCACTGTTTACCGGCTGAAGTAGCGTAAAATAGGGGCGTGTCGAGCCCCCGTGCCGTGCTGGCGAAGGCGGGCCTTCGCCCGAAAAAGCGCCTCGGTCAGAATTTTCTCACCAATACCGCGATTGCAGATCGCATCGCCGGCTTCGCGCTGGAGGATGCGCCGCCGCGGGCTCGCACGATCGAGATCGGTGCGGGAACCGGCGTGCTTACGCGCGCTCTCGTGGACGCGGGCGCGCGGCTTACCGCCATCGAGATCGATCCGGAGCTCGTGGCCGTACTTCGCTCTCGCGAGGACTTCGCCGCGGCGCAAATCGTAGCGGCCGATGCGCTGACGTTCGATTACCGCGTCTGGTCGGAGGGAGAGCCGTGGCGCGTCGCGGGCAACCTTCCTTATAACATCGCAACGCCGTTGATGCTGCGGCTGATCGAAATGCCGTCGGGCCCCGATTCTCTGACCGTCATGGTGCAGAAGGATGTCGGCGAACGCTTCATGGCGTCACCCGGCACGCCGGCCTACGGCAGTCTTTCGGTAGCCGTTCAGTATGCAATGCAGGTTGAGACGCTCTTAACGATCGGCCCAGAGTCGTTTTTTCCGGCACCGAAAGTGCGCTCGAGCGTCGTTCGCCTCACTCGTCGCGCCGAACCGGCCGTTACCGTGCGCGACCTCGACCTCTTTTGGAAGGTCGTGCGCGGCGCGTTCGCGTACCGCCGCAAGACGCTCGTCAACAGTCTCGCGCTCGCGCTCGACATCGACCGCGCGGCGACTGTACGAGCGTTATCGTTGTGCAATCTATCTGCGGAGCTTCGTGGTGAACGACTCGACCTCGGCGATTTCGCCCGTCTGGCCGACGCGCTGGCCGAAGGATAGCTTCAAGGGCTTCTGGACGTGGCTGCTAGCCGGTTTTATCGCCCTCCTCTTTATCGGGCTCTTCGTGCTTGCGCTCACGAGCAAGCCTCCGACCAACGTCGACCCGGTCGAGTTCGATCTGCTCATCGGCTTTCAGTTCGTGCTGGAAGGCATCTTAGTTGCGATCGTAATTCTCGCGTTGCCCGGCCTTTCGAAGTTTAGCCTCCGCGAGCTGGGATTTCGGGTGCCGACCTGGTCGAACTTGGGAATCGCTCTTTTGGGAGCGTTCGTCATGGTGATCGTCGCAAACGGAGGCGCTTCGCTGATCGATTATTTGGCGCACAGCCAACATCAGCAGGACATCATACAGATATTTAGAGGCCTCCACAACTCCACCACGATCGCAATCTTCGCAGCCTTTGCGATACTCTTCGCGCCTTTTGCCGAAGAGACGTTTTTCAGGCTCCTCTTCTTCAACCTCGGACTCCGTTATAGCGGTTTTTGGGGCGGCGCAATCCTCAGCGGCGTGCTGTTCGGCATCGCGCACGGCGACATTTTTGCGGCGCTCCCACTGGCCCTAGGCGGCGTCGTCTTATGCGGGGTCTATTACCGCACCGGCAACATTTTCGCGCCGATGGTATCTCACGCGCTCTTTAACGCCGTGTCGATCGTCGCACTGTTATTCATTCCGAAAGTCGCTTAAGAGAGCTCTCGAATGAGCTGCGAGGCCGCTTCGAGCACCGGCTGCGCACCGATCGTCGCGGAATCCAGGTAACACAACCGGTGACGCAACGACGGCGGTTTGCTCGTCGTCGCAACGCGCCGATCGAATCCGCGATCGCGCACGTAACGGCCGACGACGTGAATGGCGTTGGGATTGGGCTCGTCGTACCAGTCGGGATGGTGCGCGGCCCACAAGCCGATCGCCGGGATGCCGCCGCGCGCTAGGACGAAATGCAGCGGGCCGGCCGGGACTCCGACGAAGAGATCGATCCGAGCTGCCAACGCTTTGAAGAGCCTCCCGAAGGGCTCGTCGAGGTCGGCGAAGAGGCTGCGAAATCCAACGACGTTCTCGCCGAGGTCCTCGTCCTCCATCGAAATGACGATCCAGTCGGAAGCGCGTCCAGGCAAAGCGGCGACGAATGCGCGCGCCTCGCTTCCATCTCCCCAGTTCTTGCGAGCGGCCGTTATCCCGGCCCTCGAGATCACGCAGAGCCGTTTCCCACTTGGAAGTACGCGCGCTAAGCGCTCGTCAACGCGACGGCGCGTTACCTCCGGGGCGGCGAAGTCAATCGCCGATCGAAGCGGCTGCGAGAGGTCGAACGTTGCAAGCCGTTCGCGGCGAACCAGCAGTCGAGCTGAAATTGCGCGCCTTGGTGTGGAACGGATACGCCGTGCGCCCCTCAGTTTCCGGATAGTCGGTCCACAGGAGCGTGTCGGGCGCAAACTCCAAGACCTCTTCAGAGAGCGGGGATGGAACGCTTAGCCGCACGTCTTTGTCGACGCACTCGCGCAGGGTAACTCCGAAATGCGCGGCGCCAAGTTGGGCGCCGTCGGCCGGCGCACGTACCCCGCTGGAAAGCGCCCGCACGATCGGGCTTCCCTCCAGCACGCTGACGTAATCGTCGCCGAAACGCGTGATCGCATAAGCGTTCGAATCATCCAGCAGCGGAGCGACGTGACCGAAGTGAACCCAATCGCCCAGTCCGTGCGGCCAATAGATGAGGACGCGTTTCTCACCCAGCGCGGCAAAGCGCCTGCGATCCTCGCGCAACGCGCGAATTGGAGCGTAGGTCGAGATCGTCACGGCCCGACCGGTACCCCTCCGCACAGATGGGCCGGCGCACGCCCGCGGAGACTTGCAAAGAACGCGCCCGCGTTCGTGTCGTAAGCCGGACACCGGGCGAACTTTGGATCCGGCCGTGGATCGAGACGTACGTTCGGATTGGCCGCGGAGACGGCCCACACGCCTTCGTCACGTCGCGGCAGCAACGCCGGCCGCCGGCTATCTCGTAACGCGACGGCGCGTGCGTACGCGTTCCAATCGACAACATACGGCCAGCGCCCCGGCCGCAGCACCGTATCGTTGAAGAGCAGCGTTACGACGAGAGCGCACGGCACCATCGCTCGCGCGAATCCGAAGACGCGCCCGAGCCCGAATGCCGCGGCGATCGCGGTGCCCGCCAGCAGCGGCGCGACGTAATGCGATCCCAATCGGCTCGGCTCGTAGTTCCAGGGCTGCATGAAAACGATCTCGGCGAGCAACGGTACGCCGAGCAGCAGTCGGCGCCCGATCGCAAGCGGAGCGAAAGCGAAGGGTGCGAGCAGCAGCGCGACGAGGCTGAGCTTACCGGCCACATTGAAAATTCGTAAGCCATAGGGCGGAACGTTCGGATGGACGCCGCCGAGGTGCTCGCCTACCATGAAAACCGCTCCGATCAAACCCGCGATGAGAACGAGCCGCAGTCCGATCCGTCGATCCCACCAGAGCGCGCATGCCGCCCCGAACCAGAGCACGAAGAGCAGTTCGTCCTCCTTGAGCCCGGCCAGCAACGCACCCGCTGCGAGCGTTGGCCAGAGCAGCCGCTTGCGCGCGAAAAGGCCTCCCCACAGGGCCAGAACCGGCACGAAGACGTTCTCGGAGAAGTTATCGTAGCTGAGCCCCTGCGTTGCCGGCGATAGGAGATATGCAAGCCCGAGCAGGTTTGCCGCTCGTGCGCTAACTCCAACCTCGCGAGCCAGCAGAACGAGCGGAATCGCCGCGGCCGCAACCGCGACGACTTGCACCACGATCAGCGTCTCCGCCCGCGGCAACAACGCGACGAGCGGAACGAGCGCCACCAGCACCCACGAATCGTGCACCGCGAAATGCTGTTTCCACTCTCCAAAGTTCCACGACGAGCCGTGTTGCAGGTTGACGAACGTCTGCAAATACGTCCCGAGATCGGCACCGTATCGCAGCGCGTACAGTTTGTTCAGGTCGAGCGCGATGTAGACGAAAGCGTAGACGACAACGGCCACGTAGGTCGTTCTCATACGCCCTACGCCTCGCCGTCGTCGCCGCCGGCTTCGCGTCTCTCGCGATAGACTTGCGCGACGATGCCCTGCAACCGCTCGACGAACTGCGAAGGTGCGAACTTTTCTGCGTGTTTGCGGAGATGCTGCGGATCGAAATGCGAGGCGTCGAACGTTCGAAGCACGCCGGCGAGTGATTCGGCGTTCGCGTCGTCAAAGAAAGCTCCGGTATCTCCTTCGACGATCGTTTCGAGCGCGCCGCCGCCTCGGTAGGCAATGGTCGGGCGTCCGGCCGCCGCCGCTTCCAGCGGAACGAGTCCGAAATCTTCTTCACCGGGAACGATCGCCGCGCGCGCGTTTCTTAGCAGGTCGTTGAGCCGAGCGTCCGATACGTACCCGAGCATGGTCGTGGTCGTTCCGTTAGCCATCGCGCGCAGCGATGCTTCCGCGGGGCCGCTGCCGGCGATCAGCAGCTTTACGCCGGCGAGCGCTGCGGCGCGAATCGCAAAGTCGATGCGCTTGTAGGGCAGCAGGCGCGAGGCAACGATGAAGTAGTCACCGTTCCCGCGGCCGACGCCGAAGCGATCGACGTCGACGGGGCAGTGCAGAACGTCGGCGTCGCGGCCGTAGTGCTTGCGGATGCGTGCCGCAACGTTGCGCGAGTTTGCGACCAAGCGCGTCGGGCGCATCGCGGCGGCGCGGTCCCAGGCGACCAGCCGATCGACGAGCGGGCGCACGAGCGGCGTTCGCATCATTCCGGCGACGTACTCTTCGTACGCAAATGCAAAACGGCTAACGGTGTTGACGTAACAAACGTGGATCGAACTGCGCGGAAAGCGCACGCCCTTCGCCCAGGAGGTCGTCGAGCTTACGATCGCATCGTAGGCGCGAAGGTCGAACGCTTCGAAGGCGCGTGGATAGAACGGCGCCAGCGCCCGAAAGTAACGGTTCGCCAAGGGAATTCGCGCGAGATACGAGCGGCGCACCCGTCCGGCGGGGAACTCGCTTCCCGCGACGCGTTCGTCGTAGAGTCCCGTATAAATCGGCGCGTCGGGCCACGCCCGCGCAATGTGCGCAAAGACCCGCTCCGCGCCCCCGCGCTGATTTAAGTAATCATGAACCAGCGCAACCTTCATTGTTAAACGAGGCTTGATTCAGTTCAGGCCTAGGCGCCGAGAGGCGAAGTGTGCTTTGCACATGAGCCTTTTGGCAACAACGGCATGGACTGAATAAGGCCTCGTTTAGTCTTGGAGGTTTGAGCCGCGGGGCAAAACCAGCGCAATCGTCGGATTGCCGAGATACGTGCGCGCGACTCGCTGCACGTCGGCCGGTGTCGTGGCGGAGATCGCCGCTAGGGCGCGGTTGATGAAATCCGGCGAAGTACTTTCACGCGAAAAGACCGCGGCCAGCCACGTTCGCGTTTCGAGCGTCGTCGCATTATTTGCGAAATCGCCCGCTGCCGCGGCTTTGAACTCTTCGATCGATCCTTGCAGCGTCGTAGCGGCGAGCACGTTGACGACCGAGAGGGCCGTCGCGAAGGTCCGGCTCGGATTCCCGATCAGGCCGCCATTGACGTAAATGACCAAGCTGGAGGGAACGCGATCGTAGACGTACACCGAGCCCACGGAACGCGAGGCAAAGGTCGGCGAGACGACTCCCGGAACCTGCGCGATGTCCGAGATCGTCCGGCGAAGGAACGCGGCGAGCACCAGCATCGGTCCGAAATCTCTGCCGTTGACGCTCGGGGCCGGGTATTGCGCGATCAGCCATGGTGAGGAAATGTCTCGATGCGCCACGATTTCGCGCGTCGTTCCGCGCAGCGCAGCCACATGCACGGTGACCGGCGACGTGCTTCCGAGCGGCAGCGCTGCGGCGAGCGCCGAGAGCGCGGCCGGCGGGAGCGTGTCCAGCCGTCCGGCGGCACTCACCAAGACGCCGCCGCGCCGATAGTACGCGCGATAAAATGCCGAGGCATCGGCGGGAAAGAGATCCGCGAGCGAAGCGGGCGTGCCGAGTTCCGGCAGCCCCGCGTTGGCCTGTGGCGACGAGGCCGCGTTGAGCATGTCCAAGCCGACTTGCAAGGCGACTTGCTGGCTTGCTGCGATCTCTTGCGTCAGTGCGGTTCGCGCCGCCCGTACGGTCGCGGCGGAGAAATCCGGGGCGGCGATTGCTGCACGTAAGAGCTCGAGTACGGCGGGTGCGTCGTCGGGGAGCGCCTCGGCGTAGAAACGAACGTCTCCCGGGTCCACCGTGAAGCGCACGGAGCCGCCGCGCGCGGCAACTGCATCTTCCAGCGCCATCGGCGGCGTACCGACGGGGGTTTTCATGATCGTCTCTGCGACGAGCGCGGCGAGGCCGTTCTCCTTCATCGTCTGCCGATCGAGGCCCGCGCGCACGACCAGCGTCACGCCGGCGAGCGAGGCCGCCGAGTCGAGCTGTTGAAGTACCGTCGTGCCCGCCACCGTATCGATGCTCGGCGACGGAACCGCCGGCGCCGCGGCGAGCACGGTTATCGGCAGCAGAGCGAAGGCCAGCACTGCCGCACCATAACGCGCGAGATTCACTGTGACGACTCCTTCGCTTGCATGATGACGACAACCGGCGTAGCCAAATAGTGTTTTGCGACGTCGGCTACATAGGCCGGATCGAGCGAGCGAACGGAACGGGCGTAGGTTCCACCAACGATTCCGGGCGCGTACTCGGGGTTGCCTTCGGCGCCGTACCAGCCGAGATTGTCGGCCCGTTCCTGCGGCGTCTCCGTATCCGAAGCGATGTGATAGAGGAACGCTTCGCGCGCCGCATTGAAGGTTTGCGCGTCCAGCGGCGTTTTCATCGCGGAGAGCGTGCCGAGTACGCGGTCGCGGGCCGCCTCGGCGTGATCGCCGCCGATCGTTACGACCATGACGCCGGGATCGTGCATCGTGATGAACTGACCGACGACCAACGCATCGTTTGCGGCTTGGTCGAGTGCCCTCGAGACGACCCCCGTCTCATCGCGGAAGAGATAATCGGCGATGAAATCCAATGCCGTAGCAGCTTTCTCGTCGGCAATGGGAGGGCCGATCCACGCCAATCCGATGCCGCCGACGAGTCCCAGAGCCGTCGCCGAAGCGGGTGCTGCAGCCAGCCTAGAGTCGTAGGGCGAATCCATGCGCCCGGCGCCGCTGCCGTCGGTAACTGCGGTGAGGCTTGAAACATCGACGTTTCCGGTCAGGGCAAGGATTGAGTTTTCGGAACGAAAGGCGCGTTTGGCAAAATCGCTGATCTGCGCGGTCGAAACACTCGTGATTTCCGCGACCGAGGTCGGCAGCGGCGGATAGTGAGCCGGGCCACCCGCAAAGATTTGCTTGAAGAGCAGATCGTGCAGCGTCGCATCGGTTTCATAGCGCTGCTGCACGCCGAGAACCGCGGCATTTGCTCGCGCGGTTTTCACGGCAACGTCGTCGACGGCCGGAGCATAATAGGCGGCCGTGATGGCGGCGACGACGCGTCGCGCGGCGGATGCCGGGACGACAACTGCGATGCCGATGATATCCGGATAGACTTCGACGTTCAACTCTCCGCCGACGCTATGCACCAACGCGAAAAGCGACTTTCCACTGGCCAACGGCGCAACCGCGGCGGCCGTCGCCGCGAGATCGGCAATCCCGGGTGTGGCGTCGTCGTAGCCCGCTCCCGGCGCGCGAAACCAAAGGCCGATGGCCGCCGAGGCAACCGTCGAGTCGGGAGAGATGACGTACGTGCCGCCCCGCGGAAGCGTGCCGGTCTGCTGCAGCGCGGATTCGGCTACGGCATTACCCGCAGGGAGAAACCACGCGGCGGCGAGCGCCGCAGAGCATAGAAGTGCGCGCAACGTCACGCGGGTTCCGGAGAAATCTTGGGTGGAAAGCGCGTGGGCTTTTCGGCCCGTTTGGCCTCGTCGGTTGTCGAGCGTTCGCTCTGTCCGTCTGGCGCCGTAGCCACCTCGGCTTCGCGCACTCGATCGTACGGCCGGCCGTCGAGGATGGACTTGACTTCCTCGGCCTCTACGGTTTCGTACTCCAGCAATGATGCTACCATGCGCTCGACTTTACTCCAGTTTTCGGTGAGAATCCGCTTACCGTTCGCGTAGGACGACTCGATGATCTTGCGGACCTCGGAGTCGATCTTGCTGGCTACTTCTTCGGAGTAGTTGCGCTCCTCGCCGATGTCGCGCCCAAGGAAGACTTGGTGCGCTCCGCGTCCGTACTGGATCGGACCCAGCTCGCTCATTCCATACTGCGTGACCATCCGGCGCGCCAGCTCGGTCGCCTTTTCGAAGTCGTTGCTCGCGCCCGTGGTTACGTCGCCAAACTCGATCTCTTCGGCGAGCCGGCCGCCTAACGCCATCGTGATTTGCGCGATCAGCTCTTCGCGGGTGACTTGATAGCGGTCGTCCTCCGGGAGCGACCAGGTCAAGCCGAGCGCCATGCCTCGCGGAATGATCGTCACCTTGTGGATCGGATCCGATTTATCGAGCATCCCGCCGACGATCGCGTGTCCGGACTCGTGGTAGGCGGCGATGTTCTTGCTCTTTTGCGACATGACGACCGACTTGCGCTCAGGGCCGACCATGACGCGATCGATCGCTTCGTCGCAGTCGATCATCTCGATAACGTTTTTGTTTCGGCGCGCCGCCAGCAGCGCGGCTTCATTGAGCAAATTCTCGAGGTCGGCGCCGGAGAAGCCCGGCGTTCGTTTGGCGAGCGTCTCAAGCGAAACTTCGCGGCCCAGCGGTTTGTTGCGAGCGTGAACTTCAAGAATCTTCTCTCTTCCCTTGAAGTCGGCGCGACCGACGACGATTTGACGGTCGAAGCGTCCCGGGCGCAAGAGTGCCGGGTCGAGAACGTCGGCACGATTTGTAGCGGCGATGAGGATAACCCCGGTGTTTTGATCGAATCCGTCCATCTCGACCAGCAGCTGATTGAGCGTTTGCTCGCGCTCGTCATGGCCGCCGCCCAACCCCGCTCCGCGTTGACGCCCGACCGCGTCGATTTCGTCGATGAAGACGATGCACGGCGCGGACTTTTTCGCCTGGTCGAAGAGGTCGCGCACGCGGGACGCACCGACGCCTACGAACATCTCCACGAAATCGGAGCCCGATATCGAGAGGAACGGTACGCCCGCCTCTCCCGCGATCGCCCGCGCCAGCAGCGTCTTACCGGTTCCGGGCGGACCCAGCAGCAGGACGCCCTTGGGAATCCGCGCGCCGAGGGACTGATACTTCTTGGGGTACTTGAGGAAGTCGACGATCTCCGCCAACTCTTCCTTCGCTTCGTCGACGCCCGCGACGTCGGCAAACGTTACTTTCGGACGGTTTTCGGAGAGCATTTTCGCACGCGACCGCCCGAATGAAAGCGCTTGGCTTCCGCCGCTTTGCGCTTGACGCAAGATGAAAAAGAGCAACAGCACGGTAATCGCGAGCGGTCCGAGCGTCATCAAGCTGGTGAGTAGCCCCGCGCTCGATTGCTGATCGAAGCTGATCGCTCCGCTCTTGACCTTGCGATAGACTTCGTCGACGAACGTTTGGTCGAGGTTTGGAACGGCGACGGAGTATTTGCTTCCGTTGGAGAGATCGCCGATGGCGCTGAGGCCGGTGGCGTGGAACGATTGAACTTGCCCAGCTTCGAGCTTCTGGTAGAAGGCCCCATAGTCGAGATGGGTCTCTCCCTCGCTCGGCGCGACGAAGCGCTCGACGATGATAAAGACCGCGATGACCGCGAGGATGATGAGGACGATGGACCGGAGGTGTTTGTTCACGTTGACGTTAGACCGTTTGACCCTCTCGAAGCTCGGCTAGGCATGGAAGATTGCGGTAGAGTTCCTGATACTCCAAACCGTAACCTATTACGAAAGGGTTCGGCACGGCGGACCCCCTGGGCGGTTACTCCGTGCTTATGATACCCGCAATGGAGCCGCCCTCGACTCTCAGCCCGAGCCCAGGCTTCATGAAATAGGTACCACTTCGGCCACTTTCGAGGGCTCGGACCGCGGCCTCGACGTGGGCGAAATCGAGATCGCGCAGATCGTCGTCGGCCGCGAAATGCTCCCTGACCGATCGCCGCAGGCGTGCTCGCGAGCTGCCGCGCTCCTCCTCAGCGATTACCTCGGCCGCGCGCGAGACCGCGCGATCCAACGCCGGAAAGAGGGGGCGTAGGTTCGCAAGTGCTTCGCGAACGGCATTCCGTCGCCGCCCGGCATCGGAGTTGGTCGGGTCGACGGCATAGGGCAGCGCTCGGGCGTGGCAATAGGCACGAAGGGTGTCCGGCGTCACGCCCAATAACGGGCGCACGAGATCCAATCCCGGCTCAAGCGAGCGGCGCGCCGGCATTCCACTCAAGCCGGCCAGTCCCGATCCTCGCAGCAATGCCAGGAACACCGTTTCGGTTTGATCTTCTGCGTGGTGAGCGGTCGCGATAACGGAGCAGGACTTTGCGCTTGCAGCTTTCGCAAGCGCGCGGTAACGCGCCAGCCGAAGACGCGCTTCGTCGTCCGTGCGGCTTTGGAGCGTAATGATGGAGAGCGGCACTCCGAACTGCGCGGCCAACTGCAGCACGATGCACTCGTCTTGCTGGGCCGAACTCCGCACGCCGTGATTGACGTGTGCGAGCGACACGTCGATACCCACTCGGGGAGCGGCACTGTGTAAGGCTGCCGCCAACGCCACCGAATCGGGACCGCCGCTGCACGCGACGAGCACGTGCTCGCCCCGATGGAGCATACCGCCGCGCTCGATCGTCGCTTCGACGTCGCGTTCGGGCCGGGCGCCTCTCATGACCGGCGGACGTGTGCGGCGATTTCCCGTTCGACGTCGCGCTTGGCTGCGTCTGCGCGCTTGTCCCAAAGTTTCTTGCCGCGAGCGACGCCGAGTTGCACTTTGGCGATGCCGCGCGTGAAATAGAGCCGCAGCGGTACGATCGTCAGTCCTTTTTCGCCGACGCGGCTCTGAAGCCGCGCAATCTCTTCCTTGTGTAGCAAGAGTTTGCGCGGCCGGTTCGGCTCCGAATTTGAAAAACTGCCCTGCTTGTACGGCGGGATGTGCATTCCCAGCAGCCAAGCCTCGCCGTCGCGGAAGCGTGCGTAGGCTTCGCTCAGACTAACCCCGCCCGCGCGCATCGATTTAACCTCCGTGCCGGTCAATACTAACCCCGCTTCGAGTGATTCGAGAATGTGGTATTCGAAGCGCGCGCGGCGATTCTCGACGATCATGTTGCGAAAGGGTTGGCTCGGTCGTTGGCGGCGTCCAGCGTGCCCCGCGAGACGAAACGGCCGTCGGCCTGCGCCAGCAAGTTCTCGGCGGCATCGAAGATCCTGGCCTCCACGCCGAGTACTCCGTGCCGTTGCCAGGCGACGCGACCGCGGACTTCGATCAGTTCCTCGAGTGGAACCGGCCGGCGAAAGCGCACGTTGACCGCTGCGGTGAGGCCGCGATGTCCGGCAAATCCCGCAGCATGCGCCATTGCCTCATCCAGGAGCGCCATCACGATACCGCCGTGAGCGATGCCGCGCCAGCCCTGGTACTGCGCCCCCAAGGTACAGCGAGCGCGGACGCCCTCGGAGTCCGGCGCGCGCTCGAAGTGCACGTGCATACCGATGGGATTATCCGGACCGCACGCAAAGCAGTTTCCATCGTCGAACGGAACGTCGTGTGCGTCCACTAGCGTCCCAACGCCAATCGTTCCGCAAGGTAGGCAGGTAAACCGGCCGCGCGCATCTTGCGCGCCACCTCATCGATCGCGTAACTGTAACGGATCCATTCGACGCGCCGCTGCTCGGAGTCGTAGAGCACGAATGCTGGATCGGGATTGAGGTCGCGCGGCTGACCGACGCTACCCACGTCGACGATGTACCGTTTACCGGCTTCGAGCACGAGCTCACCGCCGTGCTGCATGTGCTTGTGACCGATTGCGCCCTCTTCGTCGCACGTCCAATACTCCGCGATGTGGGTGTGCCCGATGAACACGAGCGGCGCGTCGGTGCGTTCGAACGCAGCCGCGGCGGCCGTTTTATCGAGAACGTAATCGAAATACCGGACCGGCGCGCCGTGCACGAGCAAGAAATCGGGAAAGCGCAGCTCGTAGGGAAGCGCATTGAGCCACGCGCGGCTCGGCTCGTCGAGGACGCCCTGAGTCCAGATGATGGCCGAACGCGCGACGCTGTTGAAGCTTTCGACGCCGAAGTTCTCGAGCGCGGCGAGATCGTGATTGCCCAGCACCGCGTGCCGGCAACGATCGCGCAGCATCGCCACGCATTCGTTCGGATTGGGTCCATAGCCCACGACGTCACCAAGCGAAACGAGGGTATCCGAGGGCTGAGTCGCCGCGAGCGCTCGCTCGAGCGATTCGAGATTGGCATGAACGTCCGACACGATCGCGTATCTCATCCTTCGACTGCGCTCAGGACAGGCTCGTTCGAGAGGGATGCGAGGACGGCGCGTAATGCCTGGGAAAAGGCTCGCCGCATCGGTTCGGTTCCGGCGCTCACCCGGATGTACGAGTCCAGTGGCGGCGCGCCGGGTTTCCGTACCCAAACGCCGCGCAGGAGCAGCTCGTTCATTACCCGCGTGGCACGCTGGGCACTCTCCATGCCGATGCAAACGAAGTTGGTTCGCGACTCGATGCAAGGGGCGCCCAGTTCGCGTGCGAGCCGGTAGTACGCCTGACGCGCGCGAGCAGTTTGGGCGACGACGTCCTCCGTAAACGCATCGTCCCGGAGCGATGCGAGCGCGCCGATCTGCGCGTTGCGGTTGACTCCGTAGTGAAGCCGAATCTTCGCAAAGGTCCGGATGTTGCTCTCAGTCGACAGGGCGTAGCCGATTCGCGCTCCCGCCATTCCGTACGCCTTCGAAAACGTGCGCAGGCGTATGAGCCGGTCCTCAAACGCCGGCGGCAAGAGCTCGGAGTCGCCGACGAAGTCGGCATAGGCTTCGTCGAGAAGCAGTAAACTGTCGTGGGGCAGCGCATCGTAGAAACGCTGCATCTCATCGCGCGATACGAAGTGCCCGCTGGGATTATCCGGATTCGCGAAATAGACGATGCGCGGAAGGACCCGTCGAGCGATGGCCGCCAATTCTTCGATATCGGGCCGGCCGTTGTCGCGGTAGGACCCATAAACCGGCGTGCCGCCATAACCCACGACGTGATACAGAAAAGTGGGATAGGTTCCGCGCGCCATCAGCGCGGCTTCGCCGGGCGCTACGAACGCGCGAACGGCTAAGCCCATCAAATCGTCGATCCCGGCGCCGACCACGATTTGCGACGGCGCGCAACGATGTTTTTCGGCGAGGGCGTCGCGCAGGTCGAGCGATTCCGGATCGCCGTACCACGAGAGCCGCGGCAGCTCGGCGGTCATCGCCGCCACGGCTTTGGGTGAAGGTCCGAACGCGCTCTCGTTGGCTCCCAAACGAACCAGTTCTCGCCGGCCGGCGTCGCGCATCAGCTGCTCCGGACCGATAAATGGCGTCGTCGCTGGAAGACCTTCAACGGCGGGGGTCGGTCGAATCACGGGTGAGATTTAGCCTCCTAGAAAACGATGCACGGTCACAAGCGTGCCCGCGGGCCACTCTTCGTCACCCTCATCCATAACGATGTAGCCGTCGGCGCGCGCCGCCAAGCTCACTGAAAACGAACGTAAGGCAAGAGGATGCGCGAGAGGTACTCCTCCATCATGCCGCAGGCTGACGGGAACGTACCACGTCCAACCCGCGCGGCTGGTGGCCGGTTTTTCCAAGCGTGCTTGCGACGTCGCCGGCTCCGATGGAGCGCCGGTGAGGGCCGCGACGATCGGCGCCGCAACCGCTTCGAGCATAAACAGCGCCGACGTGGGGTTTCCGGGCAAGCCCAGAATCGGCTTACGGCCATCGGCGCCAAAGAGCGTCGGCTTGCCCGGCTTGACTCGCAAACCATGCACGATCACGCCGGGCGTCGCGATCTTCGCCACCGCTTCGGGCAACCGATCGCGCTCGCCGACCGAGGATCCGCCGGTCACGACGACGCCGTCGCACTCCGCGAGCGCGCGCGCAAGCTCCGACTCAAACGTGTCGGCTTCGTCGCGCAGTGTCGGATAGTGGTGCGGGAGAGCGCCCATCGCTCGCAGTGAAGCCGCGATTGCATAGCGGTTCGAGTCGCGAATCTCTCCGAGGCGCGGCTGCGTCTGCGGCTCGACGATCTCGTCTCCGCTCGAAAGCACGGCGATCGTCGGGCGGTGGTAGACGAGAACGTCGGTAACGCCGAGGGTGGCGAGAACGCCGACTTCTCCGGCGCGTATGCGACGCCCGGGTTTCAACAACGAATCGCCGAGCCGCATATCCGCGCCGCGCTCGGCGACGTTCGCCCCAATCTCGATGGCGGTTTTCACGCGAAGCCGGCTTCCGTCGACGGCCGCATCTTCGATCGGCACGACCGCGTTGGCGCCGGGCGGGAGAAGGCCGCCCGTGGGAATCGGCATCGCCGTTGCCGGCATCAGCGGGAACTGCGGAGCGGCGCCCATCACCACGCCGGCGACGAGCTCGAAATCGCCCGGCGCAGACTGCGACTGCAGCGCAAAACCATCCATCAGCGAACGCGCGGCATTGGGGTAATCGTCGTCGGCAGCGATGCCTTTCGCAAGTACGCGCCCAAACGCGTCGTCGAGCGTTACCACCTCGGTTCCCGTTGGTGCGAGCGGAGCGCGCGCGAAAAACGCGACGATCGCCTGTTGCGGCGCGAGCAGCGTTTCCGTCACAAATCCGACCCTCGGTAGGAGTGGATTTACGGCCTGGTTAATGGCGCGGTTCTCCATGCTCGATATTGCTCTGGTTCGGCGCGATCCCGACCGCGTGCGACTCTCACTCTCTCGCCGCGGGGCGGATCCGTCGATCGTCGACGAGCTTCTGCGCTGCGACGAGGAGTACCGCTCGGCGCTGACTGCAACAGAAAGGGCGAAGGCAGAAAAGAACCGTCTTTCCGCTTCCGTCGGCCAGGCCGTCGACAGAGCCGCCGCCGCGCGCGAAGTGCGGCCAAAGATCGATGCGCTCTCCTTGGAGATCGCCGCATCGGAAGAGCGGGCTCGCGCGCTATCAACTTCGGGCGACGGCTCGCCGCTGCGAGCGATGCTCGAACAAACTCCGAATCTTCTCGACAACGCCGTCCCCGACGGAAATGACGAAGCGTCCAATGTCGAGCTGCGACGCTGGGGAACGCCGCGGGCTTTCGATTTCGAGCCGAAACCACACTGGGAAATCGGCGAACAACTCGGCATTCTGGATTTCGCGCGGGCCGCGAAACTCTCCGGCAGCCGGTTCGCTATCCTGACCGGCGCCGGCGCGCGCCTATCGCGCGCGCTCGCGACCTTCTTCCTCGATCGTGCGCAGGAGCGCGGATATCGCGAGATTGCGCCGCCGTTGCTAGTGTCGCGCGCGACGATGTGGTCGACGGGACAGTTGAGCAAGTTCGCCGACGCGATGTTCGAGGATCGCGATGGCGAGCTCTTTATGATTCCGACGGCGGAAGTTCCGCTGACGGCGATGCGCGGCGGCGAAATTCTCGAGTTCTCGGACCTGCCGCAGAAGTACGTCGCGTATACGCCGTGTTTTCGCAAGGAGGCGGGGGCGGCGGGCAAAGACACGCGCGGGCTCATGCGACAGCATCAGTTCGAAAAGGTCGAACTCGTTTGGCTGGCGGCGCCGGAAGCCTCCTTCGGGGCACTCGAGATGCTAACCCGAGATTCCGAGGCACTGCTCGCGGAGCTCGAGCTGCCACACCGGGTCGTCGCGCTCTGCGCCGGCGATACCGGTTTTAACGCGGCCAAGACCTACGACGTCGAGGTCTGGGTCCCGAGCAACAACGCCTATCGAGAGATTAGCTCCTGTTCCAACTGCACGGATTTTCAAGCGCGCCGCGCTTCGATACGCTTCCGGCGCGAGCCCGGCGCGAAACCGGAGTTCGTACACACGCTCAACGGCTCGGCTCTGGCGATCGGACGAACCCTTATCGCGATTCTGGAAAACTATCAGCAGCGCGACGGAACGGTTACGGTGCCGGAGGTTCTGCGGCCGTACGCCGGTTTCGATCGGATCCCGGCTTAAGAGACGTCCCGGATCAGCTCTAAAAGCACTTCGCGATCGAGGTATCGAATATGCCCGTGCTCGCGACGTAACGCGTTGCGAGACTCGAGCTCGGCGATCGCGCGAGCCGCAACTTCCTTCACGGTGCCGCCGGCGGCGGCGATCTGCGATTGCGTAATCGTGGACAGGGAGGTCGCCGCCTGCACGAGGCCGCGCTCGTGCATCGCGTACGGCAGCAGCACCTTTGCGATACGGCCGAGAATCGGAAGCGACCCTTGCGCGCTGAGCGCATCGGCGAGAAGACGAACGCGCTGCGCCAAGACGATGCCGAGCGCATTGGTCAATCCCGGATAGCGCGCTCCGACGCGCGAAACCGCCTCCCAGGGCAGCTTGAGGACGCGTGCGGTCTTCGAGAAGACGGCGATCCGCGCCATCTTCAGACCGCGATCGAAATACTCCGCGACACCGAACACCTCGTACGGAAAAATTTCATAAAGGATGCGTTCGCGATCGCGGCCGCCGCCGTTGGCACGCGCGACGATGCCTTCGGTTACCAACCCGATAAAGGGCCAATCGGCGTTCTCGGCAACGAGCGTCTGTCCGCGCCGGCCGGTCTGCCACAGAACAGCCGCGACGAGCTCTTCTCGAACCTCGCTATCGAGCGCGGCAAAAGCAGAACAGCGGCTTATATGCTGGGCCGCGGAGTTGCGGTCGGTCTCTTCGCCCATGCGCGGCGTCAAGCGCAAATGCCACATGCGGCTGGCGATGCGCCGCGCTTCCATTACAAAACGGTCCGGGCGCTCCTGACTGATCCGCACCGACAATGCTCGGGGTTCGTTCTCCGTGATGAGGGTAAGCGAACTTCCCGATGGCAGACGGTCGAGAGCTTTGCGGACCTGGTCGGGGCGTTCCCACGCCGGGAACGTCCGGAGATCAATTTCCGCAGGTTGTGCCACGCCCGTCACGTTCTCGGCGCCCTAAGCGCTCTACTCCCTGAGAAGGTCAACCGAGAGGAGTCAGAATGGTAAGGTCTTTGGGACGGCTGGTCAACTGCGTTGCGCTTGTAGGCGCGACCTTGCTTGGAGTGCAGAGCGCGGCGTCTGCTCAAGCCACGGCTTCGGCGACGCAACTCCATTACACGACGGCCATCAAGCAGTATTACGGGTCGCAGTACCCGATCACGGGCAGGCTCGACCTCGAGGTCTTTCCCGCCGGAAATATCAGGGGTTATTATCACACTTCCTTTTACAAGCTCTACATCCCGGTCGTCGGGGGTCGCGACGGAAGTTACATGTGGCTGGACATCGGACCCTCCAGCGTCGATCTCGGGCTGGGCGCTGGTCCCGAGGGAAAACTGCACCTCGTCGGCACGGTAAACAGCGACGATACTTTCAGCGGCCAGGTCTATCCGGAGACGGCCGCCGTGCTCTCGGGCATGGCGATGCAGAATCAGTTCCCAAATCCTCAGCCGACCTCCAACGACCAATACATCTTCACCGCGACGCCGACTACCGAGCCCGCCCCAACGCCTCCCACGCCCTAGCTCGAACTCGTCGCCTCACTCTTGACGGCTTTCCAAACGCGCTCCGGCGCCGGCGGAAGGCCGTCCATGTGTTTAAGGAAGAGCGTCAGCTGCCAGAGCTGTCGATCCTCGAGGGATTTGCCAAACGCGGGCATGGCCGTAAAGCGAATGCCGTGCGCGACCTTCCAATACGTCACGCCCTCGGGATCGTCTTCAACTCCGTCCTTGACCAGTTGCGGCGGCTTCTGATAGACGCCTAGCGCAATATTTGACGGCTTGCCGTCGGACGCACCGTGGCAGACGGCGCAGTTTGCGGCATACAGCTTAATCCCGGCGATAAAGTTGGCATCATCGACCGGAAGCGGGTTGGCTCCCTTGGGCGCCTCTCGCTCTAGCGTCGCTCGAAGTGACGTTTTCGCCGCCCAGCGTTCGAGCCGCGACGGCTTGCCGTCGGCATTGGCCGGTACGAGGCCGGCCTCAACTCCAAGATATACTCCCAGTCCTGCGACCACGAGCGTAGCAACAACTCCCAGAACGATCCCCCGTGCCATGCTCGCGGCGTTCGACGCCCGCCGGACTGCAACCATTTAAGCCGAGCCTCCGATAGAAAGTCGCATGAGCGTTAAGGTCTACGGAATCAATCACATCGCCATCGAGGTCGACGACGTCCGGAAAGCCGTCGAGTTCTATCAGGACGTTTTCAATCTCGAGAAACTCGATGAAGGCGAAGGCGACGCCTTCTTCAAGGCCGGCGAGCACCAGTTTCTTGCGATGTTCGAAGTGGCGAAACCGCAGACGAGCCGTACGCGGCATTTCGGCTTAATCGTTCGAGACGAGAAGCAACTCGCCGAGGTCCGTGAAAAGCTGACGACCAAATACGGGATCAAACTGATTCCGCCGTTTCGCTGCGATTTCATCGATCCGTTCGGCAATCGGGTGCAAGTCGTCGACTTGCACGATGAGTCACTCGTTTGGTTGCTACCGTACCAAGAGGTTCAACAAGCCGGCATCGTGCTAGCGTAGGGACGCATCATCGCGGCTGCCACTAAGGTGTTCGGGGCGAAAACCCAAACCCACGAGACGGCCAGGAATACGCGGCAGAAACGGCAGCCATCGTAGAAGCCCCGGCAGTCGCCCCAACAGCGGCGCGCGGCCATTTGTGAGGACCTTGCCGATGACCTTGCTCTGAATGAAGAGCTGCAGCGCCTGTGTGAGTTTAGCCGCCGTTTCGCGCCGTCGCTGAACGGCGCGGAGGTCGCGAATCGACAGCGTGCGATTCAGTAGCTTAGGGGCGAGGATGTTCGATGCTGCTACCGCGTCTTGAATCGCGAGGTTGATTCCGACACCTCCGATCGGCGACATCGCGTGCGCGGCATCACCGATGCAGAGGAGTCCCGGACGGTACCAGCGCCGCAGGCGATTCACACGAACGGTCAAGAGCTTGACGTCGTCCCAAGTCCGCAGCTCGCCGGTTCGATCGTTCAGAAAGGGCACGATCTCGCCGATCTGCCGCCGGAACTCACCCAAACCGCGCTCCTGCAATTGAACGAGGGTCCCCTTGGGGATCACGTACGCACACTGCCAATACTCCCCACGGTCGATCAGCGCCATGATCCGTCCGTCTCGAATGTATCCAAACGTTTCATGCGGATCGTCGGAGCGCTTGGTAAGCCGTAGCCACAGCACGTCCATTGGAGCGCCAAGCTCCACGATCTCCAGGCCGGCCGCCTTACGAACCACCGATTCGCGCCCGTCGGCGGCAATCGTGAGATCGGCGCGGATTTCCAGCGTGCCCTCCGGAGTCTGGGCGCGCACGCCGGCAACGCGACCATCCTCCCACAACAACTCCTTGGCACTCGCCTGCATTCGAAGATCCAGGGTCCCGAAGCGCTTGGCTTCGTCGGCAAGGAAGTTGAGAAAGTCCCACTGCGGCATAAAGGCGACGAACTTGCAGCGGGTCGGCAGATGCGTAAAATCGGCGACGGTAACGACCTGGTCGCCGAGGTTACCCGCTAAGGTCGTGACCTCTTGGTGCGGATGCCTCAAGAACGCTTCGAGCAGGCCCAGCTCCGCCATGACGTCGAGGGTCGACGGATGGATTGTGTCGCCGCGAAAGTCGCGCAGAAAATCCGCGTGCTTCTCCAGCAGAACGGTTCGGATACCGGCACGCGCAAAAAGCAGTCCCGCCATCATTCCGGCCGGACCGCCTCCCACGATGCAACATCCGGCCGGCGCTTCCCTCACCCCGTCGTTCTACTGTAAAAATGATAGCGGGCAAACTCGGCTTCGCGCTGGTCGACGCGCGCCTGGCACGCTTCCGCGATTTCGTCGATGAAGTTTTCCAGCGAGAGCGCCGCAACGTTGGGCATAAGCGCGCCGTCGAGCAGCTTTCCAAAGAACTGCATCGGCAGCTCGTATTCGCCCGACAAATGAAGCTCCGATTCGCCGATTTCGCCGGGCACGACGCTCATCGTGCCGCTAAAGCCGGGAAACGCAGCCGGAAGATTCGCCGAATTGAACCTAATATCGAAGGTGAGCGCTTCCTTCGCGTCCTTCTCCACCGTCAAACGGATCGGAATCGCGACGTACCCGACATCAGGGAGATGTAAATCGCCGAAGCTCACGTGCAGCGCAAAGCCGCGCCACGGCCCATCCTGTTTTGCGATTGCCTGCAGCAGCTCGCCGAGCGCTTGGGACGCCAAATCGGCTGGAATCCGCAAACTGCGTTTGAGTCGAACTTCCGGCACGTGTTCCTCTTTCGCCGTCGGCGAGGCTTCGCCTTAGAACGGTCTGCACGTAGCTCCCGTCGAACCGTTACGAGTCGATTGGAGCAGGGAGATGATTGATTTCCGTTTAGGTCGCCACGCTTTAGGTTTCTGCGTGGGCGCTGCCATGCTTGCGGGGTGCGGCGGCCACGCTGGGAACGGCGTCGTGCCGATCAGCGGTACGCCGAACTCTGTTCCGGGCCAGCACACGTTTTATTACACGGGCGGAGCGCAGGACTTCACGGTGCCGGCAGGCGTGAGGCAGATCAAGGTCGTTGCTCGGGGCGCTAAAGGCGCGGGTTATCGTGGGCCCGATGGCGGACGCATTATTGGGACTTTCGGAGTGCCTCTCGGATATTACTCAGGAGATGTTTACGGCGGGCGAGTACGTGCCGTTATTCCAGTGACTCCAAGAGAAAAGCTCATAGTGTACGTTGGCGGGGACGGGAGTAGAGCGGCTGGCGGCTATAACGGCGGAGGTGTTGGCGCCGGCAGCAGGTTTTACGGCCTCGGCGGAGGCGGCGCGTCCGATGTGCGCGCCGGGGGCGACACCCTTTCGGATCGCATCGTTGTCGCCGCCGGCGGAGGCGGCTTCGGCAACGAAGCGGGCGAAGTTTTCTGTCCCACGCCGGTTGGCGGAAAAGGCGGCAATCTCACCGGTGGCACGGGCATCGGCGGTCGCGAAGGATATGACGAATGCGGCGGGGGCGGGACCGGAGGTACGCAGAGCGCCGGTGGTTCCGGCGGCGCCGGCGGCACCGAATGTCCCGGATATGACGGAGAAGCCGGTAGTAACGGCGCCTTTGGAACCGGTGGCTCCGGCGGAGCCGGAAGTTCGAGCGGTGGCTCGTATGTTGCCGCTGGCGGAGGCGGCGGTGGTGGTGGGTATTACGGCGGCGGCGGAGGCGGCGGTATTGTGACATAGAGAGCTCGTATGGCGATGTCGGCGGTGGTGGCGGTGGTGGTTCGTCCTACGTTGAGCCGAGCGCCGAGAGCGTGCATATGTGGCGAGGGTGGAAAAATCCAGCCAGTAACGGACTGGTCGTCTTCAGCTGGTAGTCAAAGGAATTTCGGCTGCCCTCCACACGGCCTCGCGATTCTGCGGAGCCTTCTTTTTGAGGAAAACGCCTGGTTTTTGAGGCAGGTGCGTTTATCGAGGCGAGCCCTTTAATCGCGTTTGCCTATAAAAAGGGGAGCAGTTCTTAGCTACAGCCTTTTTGTGCGCGCGTCATGGTGAATGTCCCGCCTCCGGATATCTGCGCGAGGTCGCCTGAACCGGGGATGATAAATTTGCCGGATCCTTGCTTCGCATTGACGGCCCCTGCCCAGTACATATAGACCGCTGGCGACGGGAGCCAAACGCCAGACGCGAACAGATTTCTACCCGATGTAAGATATGTGCCGTTAAAGTTCTCACTGCCGCTACTAGACCAACTTCCCGACTGCTTGAACCAAATACAGAGAGAAGGGTTGGGGAGCCCGCTCCCGACCTCGGTAGTGAATTGAGCCAGATAGTACCCCTGAAGAGATCCCTCCGCAGGGCGCTTTGCGGGTTGACCGACCGCACTCGGCGCACCCGCCATTGGCCGTTGCGATCCGCCACATCCGGCGAGCATACCGATAGCCACGCAGACTCCAAAAGCGCGACGGTAATCAAACATTACGGTGCCCCTTTCGACCCGGTAACGGTTCGGCGGGCGCCAGGCGTCCCCCGGAGACTCTAGTCCTCTTTGCCCTCAGGCTCGCTCTTGGTTGTTTCGGATGGCGCGACGTTTCGCGTGACCTGAAGCTGAGCCAACATGACATCGAACTGCGCCTGGGTCCGCTCGCTTGCAAAGCCAAGCTCAACTTTGTTTCCGCCGCCGAGCGGCCACGAATATGCAACCCGCTCCGAAATTAAGAATCAGGGCATCGACGTTCTTATCGGCCGCCACCATCTAGTCGACGAAGCCCTGATTTACAACGGTCCCTTGCGCCTCTACACGCTCTGCTACTGAGCCTTTTGATGGGCAAGTGTCCGCTTTTATGGGCAGGCGCGATTAAAGGGGCAAAGCCCGAATTGCGCTAGGAAAAAGGCCCGCCTACCGGCAATCTTAGGCGCACCTAACTAATGAACTCCCTCCTTATCCGGCTAGTCACGGCGGTCGCTGCCGCCGTCCTTCTCACGTCTGCGGCGATGCCGGTGGCGGCTTTGGCCGACGCCGACGAAGCGGTTTCGCCAAACTCGACCTCGCTCGGCTTGCAGCCGATCGCGGGACCGATTCCGGTGGCGACGGCGGCCCCAGGAGAGTCGCCGGCATTCCAGCGCCCCGACGGAGCCTATCAGGCAATCCCCTCCAAGCAAGGGCGGCTCAGAGTTTTTCACATCGTCGAGCGCTCCGCGCCCTGGACTCTCCAGCCAGGCTTGACGGTCATGGCGAACACGTACAACGGCGTGGTCCCCGGTCCGGCGTTGGTCGTGAAGCAAGGCGACTCGCTCGTCATCGATTATACGAACGACGGCGCGACGCCCGACTCGATCCACATGCATGGCGTGCACGATATTCCGGTCTCCATGGACGGCGTCGGCGGCATCTCGCAGCCGCTCGTTCCCCACGGCGGCCACTTCGTCTACCGCTTCGTTGCCGACCAGCCCGGCACGTTCATCTATCATAGCCACGACAACGAAGCGATGCTGGATTCCGGACTGTACGGCGCAATTATCGTCGAGCCCTCGGTTCCACGTCCGGTCGAGCGCGGCTTGGCTCACGATTTTCTCGAGATGATCTCGTCCTGGCAAATCCAAAGCGCCGCCGAAAATCATTTCACGCTCAACGGCAAAGAGTATCCCGCAACCCGCGCGCTCGACGTTCGCGCCGGCGAGCGCTTTCGCATCCGCTGGATCAATATCTCCGGCGAAGAGTTCCACACCATGCACACGCATGGGCATTACCAGCAAATTATCGCGCGCGACGCCGAACCGGTCGACTATCGCGACGTCGAGGACACGGTCCTCGTCGCCCCGGGGCAGCGCGTCGACGTCGTGGTCGATGCCAATGCCGCGCCGGGCACCTGGCTCATCCACTGCCACGTGATGGACCACATCGAAGATGCAAACGGCATGCCCGCCGGATTGATCACCGCGATCCATTACATCGGTACGCCGAACACGCTGCTCTCCATGTATCGCGCGATGAAGCCTGCGGCCGTCGCGAACGGCCATGCCTTAAGCTTTTGGTGGACGGTGCTGCTCGGCGCCATCGCCGGCTTCACCATCTTTCTCGGTCTGCCGATCGCCCGCGCGCGACGCCTTTCCGTAAAGGTGATCGCGCTGCTCAACGCACTCGCCATCGGCATTCTTCTCTATCTCGTCGTCGAGATCGCGCAGAACGCGATCGCTCCGGTCTCGGCGGGCCTCCACGCTTGGCATGCCGGTGCGGGGCCGTTTCCCGCGACGCTGATCGCCGTCTTCGTCGTAGGCCTGGCCATCGGTTTGGTCGGTTTGGGCAGCGCGGCAACGCATTTCACGCGCCAAGCCGCAGCGCATGCTGAGAATCCAATCGTCCTCGCCGCAATCATCGCAATCGGGATCGGAGCTCACAATTTCGGCGAAGGCCTGGCGATCGGAGCCTCGGCGGCCTCGGGAGCTACCGCCGTGGCCTTGGCATTGATCGTGGGTTTCGGACTCCACAACGCGACGGAAGGCTTCGGGGTCGCCGCGCCGCTCGTTGGGCGCGTCGTGCCGTCCTGGGCGCAAATCGGCTTAGCGGGCCTGATCGCGGGCGGCCCAACCTTCCTCGGAACGATTATTGGTTACAGCTTTTACTCTCCGACGCTTTCGGTGCTTTTTCTGTCCATCGCCATCGGCGCGCTCGTCTTCGTCATCGGCGAGCTTTGGAGCGTGCTGCGCCGCACCGGATTGACTGCCTTTGTAACCGCGACGATGTGCGCAGGCTTTCTCCTCGCACTTGCGACCGAACTCTTTCTCGACATGAACGGAGGTTAGAGAAACCCGAATGAATCTCGCGCTGGTCCTGACCTTCGCAACGGTGTTGCTCTCGCCGGGTGCGCCCGCGCAGACTTCGGCGATCGCGGCCGCCGTGCGCAGCATCGCTTCACGGCCGCAATTCGCGCACGCGATCGTAGCAGCCGAGGTTTACGACCTCGATGCGAAGCGCCCGCTCTACGTGCGCAATGCAGACGTCTTGATGGAAGCGGCCTCAACGACGAAGCTGCTGACGACCGGGACGAGCTTGGCGTTGCTGGGTCCGGCCTTCCGCTGGACGACGCCGGTCTATCGCACCGGGGCCATCGATTCGCAGGGCGCGCTGCACGGCGATCTCGTACTAGTCGCCGGCGCCGACCCGAACCTCTCCCAGCGCGTGCGCCCCGACGGCACGCTCGCCTTCGAAAACGAAGATCATGCCTACGACGGCAACTACGACACCAGAGCGGTTCCCGGCGATCCGCTCGCCGTCTTGCGCGATCTCGCCACGCAAGTCGCGCGCGCCGGCATCAGACAGGTCGATGGAACGGTTGCGGTCGACACGTCGCTTTTTGCAGATCAAGGCTCCGAAGGCGGGACCGGCACGATCGTTTCGTCAATCGTCGTCAACGATAATCTCGTCGACTTGACGCTCACACCAGGGGCGAAGGCCGGCGATCCGGTTGCAATCGCGGTCTCTCCGCAGACGCCCTACGTTACCTTCGTCAACGCGGCGACGACCGGGGCAGCCAAATCCGAGCCGACGATCGATCTCCCCAGCGACAAGACGAACGCCGACGGATCGCATACGGTTACGATCACCGGCGCGCTGCCTGTTGGGAGGGCGATCTTATATTCGTACCGCGTGCCCGAACCGCAGCGCTTCGCGCAAGCGGCGTTTATCGTTGCTCTGCGCGACGCAGGCGTGACCGTGCGTACGCCGTCGGGCGTAGCGCTCTTCAATCACGACGTCGCTGCGCCGTCCTACGTGCCGGCAAATCTGGTTGCTCGTCACGTTTCGCCGCCATTGTCCGAAGACGTCTACGTCACGCTCAAGGTGAGCGACAACCTGCACGCGGCCTTGATGCCGTACCTCTGGGCGATCTACGTGGCGCAGGCAAAGAGCAATCTTTTGAAAGCCGCGTTTGCCTGCGAGCGCGCGCTTCTTACAAGCGCGGGCCTCGACCTGAAAGGGGCATCGCAGCAAGATGGGCTCGGCACCTTTGCCTTCTTCACGCCACGATTCATGGTGAGTTATTTGGCGTGGGCGTCTCGGCAAGCGTGGTTCTCCTCGCTGGAACGTGGTTTGCCGATCATGGGCGTCGACGGAACGCTCTTCAACGTCCAAAACGGCGTTCGGGCCGCGGGTCACGTTCACGCGAAGACGGGTACGTGGACATCGGTGAACTCGCTCGACGACGGCGAGCTCGTTACGAAAGGGCTCGCGGGCTACATGACCACCAGCCACGGCCGCCACATCGCCTTCGCGTTCTACATCAACCGAATGGCGGGCAAAGGGAGCGTCGATTCCGGCCGGGATGCCGCTCATTACGCCGGTCAAACCCTCGGCGAGATGGCCTCGGACGTCTACGACGCGCTTTAGGGGTTCTTTCTGCCGCCTCCCCGAAGATAGATCCTACGTTTTCGAACTTGGGAGCGAATTGCTTGCCCAGCCTCGGGGGCGAGGAATGAGGACATCATCACAACCGCACCCGTTGTCAAGAGGCGCGCGAAAGCGGCGCCGAAAGTGTACGCACCGCACGAACATTTTGGAAGCCCCCTCAACGTTTGTCGCATCTGCGGCGAGAAGTACACCTACGTTGCAAAGTCGACCGACCCGTTTAGCGCCGACAAGCGCTAGCCCCTATCGGTAAAACGCCTATGAAACTCGTGGCCGCGATCGACCCAGATAGCCTCTCACCGGACCGGCTTCTGGCTGAATCCAATGAGTTTGCGATATACGACGTTGGAAACGACACGTATGCGCTGGTGCATCGCCACCAGGGCGTCGAGTGGCAAGCGATCACGATTTCAGGCGATGGTTTGTTCCGCGTTGCCCAGTTGCTCGCCGGCGCTACGCGGGCGTTGTATCGGCACGTTGCCTCCGACCTATCACAAGAACGGCGGCCGGGCGCGCTATAGCGCGCCGATCAACTCGCAGAACTTCGCAAGCTCGATATTGCCGCCCGACACCACGGCAACCACGGGACCCGCATCTTCCGAGCAGCGCAGCGCAGCAGCAACTGAGAGCGCCCCTGCGCCTTCGGCGATGACGCGCGCCTTCTCGGCGAGCACGCGCATTGCGCTCTTGGTTTCCTCCAGGGTAACGACAATCGATCCGTCGACTACCGGCCGCATTCGCTCCCACATCCGCGGGAAAACGCTCTTTCCACCAGCACCGTCGACGAACGTCGCTTGCCATTGGGGAAACGTCGACGCCACGCCGCTCGAAAAGGATGCTGCCCCCGGCGCGGCAGTCTCGGGCTCCGCACCGAAAACGCGGACGTGAGGCTTGCGTGCCCGCACCCCCGAAGCAACGCCCGTCACGAGGCCGCCTCCGCCGATGGCGGCGATGACGGTGTTCACCTCGGGAAGGTCCTCGACTATTTCTAACCCCATCGTTGCGTTGCCGGCGATGAAATCGTCGTCGTCAAACGGGTGGACGAACGTGCCTTCGATACCGGGAAACGTTCGCCGCTCCATCGCTTCCCAACATGCGTCGAACGAGGCGGTCACCAGACGTGCGCCAAGCGCCCGCATCCGCTCGACCTTCGTTTCGGGCGCCGTCTCAATCGTGACGACCATACACGGCACACCCGCTTGGCGTGCCGCATAGGCGACGCCTTGGCCGGCGTTGCCGGCGCTGATGGTCCAAACCCCGACCGCGCGTTGCGCGGGCTCGAGACATGCGACCGCATTCGCGGCTCCGCGCAATTTGAATGAGTTGATGGGTTGCAGATTCTCGAGTTTTAGATAAATCTCTGGGGCACGCGCGCCGGTTTGGAGTTTGATCAGCGGCGTCCGCACGATCGTCGCGGCGATCCTTCTCCGCGCAGCCTCGATGGCGTCGATGCCTATCGGCGTAACGGGAGGCGCGGCGTTAGTGGGTGTGGTCGTGTGCCTCTTCGCTTCCGGCGTGCTCGTGCGAATGACTGTGCTTCGTTCCGTCGGCATGCAGATGCTCGTGTTCGTGGACGTCGTGTTCGTGATGGTGTTCGGGGTCGGCGTGACCGTGCGCGTGCGTGTGTTCGCTGCCGTCGGCATGGGTATGCTCGTGGGTGTGCTCTGAAGGCTGCATCAAACCATCTTCACGGTCGCGGCAACCCCGCCCTCCGGTCGCTTCGGGTCTGAGTGTCCGGGTCGATAAGGTTTTGCTTCACCCCCGCTTCGAGCGCCTGGGTATGGTCTTGAAACCAAGCGCGGCGGTCGGCGATCGCCTCGGGGTTTTGAACCCGGCGTGCACGCGACTGCCCAACGGCGCGATGCAACTTTATCCGCGCATGGTGGCGCCCGGAAACATTTCGCGCATCGGCTCATTCGCAACCGAAGAACGCCCCGACGGGGTGCTCGAAGTCGAACCCTGTGGCTACGCGCTCCAACCTTCGGCACCTTACGAGTTGCGCGCACAGCCGGGGGGTTATGGCTGCGAAGATCCCCGCATCACGTTTGTTGCCGCCCTCGACACGTACGTGATGGCATATGTAGCCTTGGGTCCGCGCGGGCCCGAGGTCGCCGTCGCCGTTTCGGAAGATGCCCTCCATTGGCAGCGCCTGGGGTTGCTGCGCTTCGGCCGCAGCGAGGCTCCGTTTGCCGACAAGGATGCGGCGTTCTTTCCCGAGCCGGTCGTGTCGCCTAGCGGCGTGGAGTCGCTCGCATTCTATCACCGTCCCACGCTACCGATTTCGCTGCGTGGAGGCGAAAACGCCGTCGCCGCACTGGCGGCACTCCCGGAAAAACAGCGTGAAGGCATTTCGATTGGCTACGTATCGGTCGATGCGGTGAAGGCCGACATCGGCGCACTCTGCACGGTTACCGAATCGCACCGCGTCTCACTGCCGTCGGCAGCGTGGGGGGCGATCAAGGTTGGAGGCGGAGCACCACCGGTACGGATTGCGGAAGGCTGGCTCGCGGTCATCCACGGCGTGGACGAGCTCGTCAACCCCACGGGCGCGACGCGGCTGCGCTATTGCGCCGGGCTGATCCTTCACGATGCGACGCATCTCGACCGCATAATTTATCGCTCGCCCGAGCCACTCTTCGTACCCGAAACTTCAGCCGAACTTCACGGCACCGTCGAGCAGGTCGTCTTTCCGACCGGAATCGACCGGCGCGACGACCGCACGTTCGACATCTATTACGGCATGGCCGATTATGAAATCGGTCGTGGCAGACTGACGTTTTCGTAGAGAGGATCAACCATGCTGATTCAGTCCGTCCGGTTCACCTTCGCTCCCGGGGACGAAGATAAAGCCGCAGCGATCTTGCGAGAGTTACGCGAGGCCTCGCGTAAGGAAGAAGGCGTCATCGGCTTCGAGGTTGCTCGGAGTAAAGAGAAAGCGAACGTGTTTATGTTGTGGGAAGAGTATCGGGATCAAGCGGCTCTGGACTTTCACAAAGCGACGGAGCACTACAACCGGCTCGTGCTCAACGGCGTGCGGCCACTCGCGCGGGAACGGAGCGGAGAGATGGCCGTTCCGCTCTGATGCGCAGGCAAGCGCGATACGACCGCGGAAGCGGAGACCATGACTCGTCGCTACGGAATAATTCTCTCGCTCCTGGCATTCGCCGGGTGCGCATCCGGCGGCCAAACGCCATCCGGCTCGGCGGGGGACCTGCCGTCGATGCGCAGCGATACCGTTTTGCGAGGCCTCAGCGCCAGCGGCGCTGGAAAGATTACGCACGTCATCTACATCGTTCAGGAAAATCGTAGCTTCAACAATCTCTTCCAAGGTTATCCCGGCGCGTATACGGTGCCCACGGGGAAGACCTCCAACGGTCAGACGATTACCTTGCAGCCCGTAACTTTGGAGACCGTCTTCGAGGTCGATCACTCGGCCCAGGCGATGTTTGCCGCCTGCAACGGAACCGGAAGCCTCCCGGGAACCGATTGCCAGATGAACGGCTTCAACAAGGAAGAGGCGTATGGCGGACCAGCGAATCCGCAGTACGTCTACGTACCACATAACGAGTCGAAGCCGTACTTCGACATGGCGCACGAGTGGGTGGTCGCCGACAACATGTTCCAATCGCATCTCGACGAAAGCTTCGTGTCGCATCAGTACGTAATTGCCGCGCAAGCGCAGTCGAGCGTCGATCTGCCCGACTCGCTGCTCTGGGGCTGCGCGGGAGGCTCGGGCGACGTGGTCGATACGATCACGCAGGATCGCAATCTCTACGGGGGCTACCAGCAAGCCTGTTTCGATTACACGACGCTTGGCGACGAACTCGACAAGGCGAATCTGACGTGGCGCTTCTACGCCGCGCGCTACGGCGACGACCGCGGCGGCAACGGCGGGACGTGGTCCGGCTATCAGGCCGTCAAACACATCTTCTACGGTCCCGATTGGAAGGAGGACGTTAAATCGCCGAACTGGACGTTCATCACCGACGTGCGCAAGGGTGAACTCGCGAACTTCACCTGGATCACGCCCGAATGCGCCGAGTCCGATCACGAACAATGCGGCGGCGGCTTCGGCCCCTCGTGGGTATCGGCCCTTGTCAACACGGTCGGCGAGAGCAAATTCTGGGACTCGACGGCGATCTTCATCCAGTGGGACGATTGGGGCGGCTTCTACGATCCGGTTCCAGCGCCGTACGAAGATTACGACGGTAACGGCTTTCGCGTTCCGCTTTTGGTGATCTCTCCCTACGCCAAAAAGAACCATGTTTCGCACAAGCAGTACGAAACGGCGAGCGTCTTACGCTTCGCCGAAGATCTCTACGGTCTCGGCCAACTGGCCGCGGCCGACAAGCGCGCGACTTCGCCTGCCGGCGACTGCTTCGACTTTACGCAGCAACCTCGTCCGTTCGTAGCGATCAAAGCGCCGCATTCGGCCAATTTTTTCATACACCGCAAGTTCGACAGCGATTACTTCGCTCCGGACTACGAGTAGCACTTTGCAGCAAAAGCCTTGAGTTTCGCGTTGCGGCCGCGCTGGTCGTGGTTTCGATGGCCGTCTTGGTCGCGATTGCCTGGCGCATCGCCGAAAACGCCCCGCTTGCGAGCGGCCGCGAACGCGCGCGCGGCTTGCGCGAAGCCGTCGAGGGGTTACGGCACCGGGGCTTTAGCGCACAAGAAATTTTGCGCGCATTCCAACAAGCTCTGTGACGCGCGCACGTCAGTGAGAGGGTGCCGGCATCGTATTCGGTGCGAGCGCTTGCGCGAGCGCCCGAAAGAGCGGGACGGCGCCGAGTCCCACGTTGCCTTTGTCATCGTAGGCGCCCGGGCCGTTCGTCGCTTCCACCGCTATCGTTAGCTTCTGCGCGGGAAAGTAGCCCACAACGCCCGAGGCGCCGGCGAACCCCAGCGACTGGCCGATCCATGGGCCGGTGAGGATCACTCCCAAGCCGTAGTTGAACGCCGCCGTGTTTTCACCGCACGCAGAACAGCCGGCTTGGGTGTGACCGAAGCCGATGAGGCTTGGAACGACCTGCGCGGCGGACGACGCCGGCGATAAGAGCTTTCCCGTCGCGACTTCCTCGATCGAAACGGCGAGGTCGGAGATATCGGTCGTCTCGACGGCGCCTTCGGCAGTGGTCCACGACGGATTCCAAAACGTCGCCTCCTCGTAGAACGGCACGCCGGGCCTAATTCCAAGCGCCTCGCGGCGCTCGGAGCTGAACGCATGCAAAATGGGCTGCGGAATCTCCGGCGTCGTCAACGCGCCGGTCTGCTCAAGGCCCATCGGCTCCAACACGTATTTCCGAATTGCATCGACGAGCGGCACGCCGGCGATCTTCTCGAGCACGCGGCCGAGAATGACATAGTTCGTGTGCGAGTAGCCCCAGTTGCTGCCCGGCACGAACTGCATCGGTTTCGACACACCGATCTGCGTCAGTTCTTCGGGAGTCCACTGGCGAAATGGGTCTCGGTAGACACCCAGTGAGGTTTCGGGCTGATACACGTAATCCGCGTAGCCCGACGTCATCTGTGCGAGATTCCTCAGCGTGATGCGGTCGGCATTAGGAAGGCCGGGAAAGTAGGCCGAGAGCTTGGTGTCCAGGCTCACCTTTTTCTGGTCGACGAGTTCGAGCAGCAGCGTCGCCATGTACGTAAATGCCATCGCTCCGTTGCGAAAGTGCATGTCCGGCGTCGCCGGAACTCCCGTCATCGAGTCGCCGAAAGCGCCCGTATAAACCACGGCTCCGTTCGTTCGAATCTGCACGATGACCGCCCTGAGGTGGTTTTCTGCCATCGAGCTACGCACGACGTTCTCGATTGCGGAAACCGACGGCGTGTCGGCCGCGCGCGCGAGGGCGAAGCTCGACGATACCAAAAGCGCCGCCAAAACGGCGACGATGCGGATGGGGCGACACGGGACCTCATGCATGGGGCCTTCCTCCGCCGACGGCGTTCGCATGGCGTCCCACCTCGGCCTGCGTCGCGCTGGACCACCTGAAACCACAACTGCTATACTAGGCTCCGTGCCCAATCATGCAATGGACTCGCAGATAACCGACAAGCCCGGCTTTATCGCCGCACTCGATCAGAGCGGCGGCTCGACGCCGGGCGCCTTACGTCTTTACGGCATTCCGGACAGCGCTTACAGCAGCAACGAGCAGATGTTCGCGCTCATGCATCAGATGCGCGTTCGCGTCATGACGGCGCCGGCGTTCACTGGGGAGAAGATCATCGCGACGATCTTGTTCGAGCTCACGATGGACGGCAACGTCGGCGATACGCCGGTTCCCACGTTCTTATGGAAGGATCGCGGCATCGTCCCGTTTCTGAAGGTCGATAAGGGATTGGAGGACGAGCGCGACGGCGTAAATTTGATGAAGGCGATCCCCGGCCTCGACGCGTTGCTCGTTCGGGCGGTCGGATTGGGCATCTATGGCACGAAGATGCGGTCGACCGTTCGGCTTCCCTCGGCGAGCGGCATCGCAGCGATTGTCGATCAGCAGTTCGAACTGGCCGCACAGATCGCCGATCGCGGTCTCATGCCGATCCTTGAGCCGGAGGTACTCATAAAGAGTCCCGACAAGGGGGCAGCGGAAGCGCTGCTTCTGGCGGCGCTCCTCCGTCGGCTCGACGCTCTCCCGGCGCATCGCCGGGTCATGTTGAAGCTCACGATTCCCGACGTGCCGAACCTCTACGAGCCGCTGATTCGGCACGAGGGCGTGGCACGCGTCGTGGCGCTCTCCGGCGGCTATTCGCGCGACGAGGCGTGCGAACGGCTTTCGCACGATCGCGGTATGATCGCAAGCTTCTCGCGCGCGTTACTGCAGGGTCTTACGCACGATATGAGCGACGCGGCCTTCGACGCCGAGCTGAAGCACTCGATCGACCAGATTTACACCGCATCGACGGTGAAAAGCTAGACTACTCCGGCGTTCCTCGCCTCGTACTTGACCAGCGTAGCGCCAAAGTGATGCGCCGGCCCCAGCAGCGTCATGCCTATCGAGCGCATGACGCCGATCGAGCGGACGTTCTCCGGGAACGCGACGGCTACGATTCGCGAAATATTCAGTCTCGAAAAGCCGCAGACGATCATTGCCCTTGCCGCCTCGGAGGCATAGCCTTGCCCCCAATAGGGAGAATCCAGGACATATGCGACCTCGATCTCCGACGTTTGTTCGAGAAAGCCGAGCCCGCAGTGCCCAATGATCTTTCCGACGCTCTTGAGCAGGACCGGATAGAATCCAAATCCCTGTGCGATATCCAGCTCCCGCATCCGCGCTACCACACGAGCCGTGCGATCGGGGCTCCATACGCCACCAGGAATAAACTTCATGACCTCAGGCTTGACGTAAATATCGGCTACTGCCGCCGCGTCTTCGTCGTTCCACTTACGAAGCAATAGGCGCTCGGACTCAACGACCACGCTCATCGCGTCATCTCCTGCGCTGCGAGTATGGCGTCGGAGCGGATTGGATCGGCAAATCGAGGAAGATAGCTCTTCATGAAATGCTCTTCTCTCGCCGTCCTGGCAGTGGCCTTTGCGCTGTCGAGCACCGCCGTCGCCGGCGCCGCCCAGCTGAGTCCCGGCATAAGAAACGCAATCGCGACCGCCGTCGACAAGGAGCTTGCGGCTTACGGCGGCTCGCAACCCGTTCCCGGAGCGGTCGTCGGAGTCTGGATGGCGGGGAAAGGCGAGTTCACCCGAGGCTTCGGTTACGCAAATCTCGCGACGCGTAGCCCAATGGCCCTCGACGACCAGTTCCGCATCGGCAGCAACACCAAGACGTTCGTGGCGACCGTGTTGCTTCAGCTGGTCGACGAGCGGAAGTTAAGCCTCGACGACACGATCGCCAAATTCGACCTGGGCGTCGCCGTACCGAACCAAGAGCGCATCACGCTGCGCGAGTTGGCCGAGATGCGCAGCGGGATCGTCGACGCGTACTCGATTCCGGCAGTCCAAAAGCAGAGTGAGGCTTGGTGGTCGCGTCAGACGCCGAAGCAGTGGGTGGCGACGGCTGCAAAAGAACCGCCCTTGTTCGCCCCGGGAGCGAAATACAACTACAGCAACACCAACTGGTTCTTGCTCGGGCTCGTCATCGAGAAAGTGACCCACGACACGATTCAGAACGAAATCCATCGCCGGATTCTCGCTCCGATGTCCCTCATTCACACCTCGTTTCCAACGACGAACTGGGGCATGCCGAGCCCGTACGCCCACGGGTACTCGTTGAATGCAACGCGGCAGTGGAACGACCAGTCGGCAGTTCTCGCGCCTTCGGTTTCCTGGGCGGCGGGCGCCATGATCTCCGATATGGGCGATATGAAGCGATGGGTTAAAGCGTATGTCATCGGAACGACGAACGGCGCGGCTTCGCAACGAGCGCGGCTCACATGCCTACCGACTGGAGTGGGAAACCTCGCGTTCGGCCTGGGCATCGGCTGTTCGGCGGGCTGGTACGGCTATACCGGCGGGATCACGGGTTACAACACTGCAGCGTACTACATGCCGACTGCCGGTGCGACGATCGTCGTCTTCGTCAACAGCCAGCGGGAAAAGCCGTTTCCCGGCGTTGCCAACGCGATTTTTCGCGACATTGCCAGGATCATCACGCCGAAGAACGTCCCCTTCCTAAAGTGATCCGCAGCTAGGTCGCGACGAGATCGAACCGATCGAGGTTCATGACCTTTTCCCACGCGGCGACGAAGTCGGCAACGAAGTGATCTCCCTCAACGGCGTAGACTTCGGAGAGTGCGCGGAGCTGCGAGTTCGATCCGAAGATCAGGTCGCAGTTCGTGCCGGTCCAGGTGACCTCGCCGGTACGGCGGTCGGTACCTTGATACGTGTACTCCTCGCCGGCCGATTGCCATTTGGTCGTCATGTCGAGCAGGTTCACGAAGAAATCGTTGGTCAGCGTACCCGGCTGCTTCGTTAAAACGCCGTGCTTCGATCCGTCGGCGTTCGCGCCGAGGACGCGCAAGCCACCGACGAGTGCAGTCATCTCGGGAGCGCTCAGGGTCAGCAGGTGCGCGCGATCGAGGAGCTGCTGCTCGGGCGAGGCCGATTGTCCCTCTCCGAGATAATTGCGGAAACCATCGACAGCCGGTTCCAGCACGGCAAAGGAGTGCGCGTCGGTGTTCTCTTGGGTCGCATCCGTGCGCCCCGGCGTAAAGCTCACGTTCACGTCGTGTCCTGCGCTCTGCGCGGCCTGCTCGATCGCGGCGCAACCGCCGAGAACGATGACGTCGGCCAACGAGACCTTCTTGCCGCCGGAGAGCCACGCGTTGAAATCCGCTTGAACCTTTTCGAGCGTTTGCAGCACGTTCGCCAACTCGGCGGGCTGGTTGACGCTCCAATCCTTCTGCGGGGCGAGACGAATGCGCGCGCCGTTCGCGCCGCCACGCTTGTCGGTGCCGCGGAACGTCGACGCCGATGCCCACGCGGTCGTCACGAGCTGCGATACCGTCAGGCCGCCGGCAAGAATGCGCGCTTTGAGCGCCGCGATGTCTTGTTCGTCGATCAGCGGGTGGTCGACGGCGGGCAGCGGATCTTGCCAGATTTGCGGCTCGGGCGGCACTTCAGGACCGAGATAACGGGTGATCGGACCCATATCGCGATGCACCAACTTGAACCACGCCTTGGCAAACGCGTCGGCGAACTCTTGCGGGTTTTCGTGGAAGCGCTTCGAGATCGGCCCATAGATCGGATCAACCCTTAACGCGAGATCCGTCGTGAGCATCGTGGGCGCGTGCCGTTTCGACGGATCGTGCGCGTCGGGAACGGTGTCGGCCGCGGCGCCGTCCTTGGGCTTCCATTGATACGCGCCGGCCGGGCTCTTAGTCAGCTCCCACTCGTAGTTGAAGAGATTGTCGAAGTACAGATTGCTCCAGCGCGTGGGCGCCTGCGTCCAAGCACCTTCGAGACCGCTGGTAATCGTGCGGTCGCCGTGACCGTTACCAAATGAGTTGCGCCAGCCAAGGTTCTGTTCTTCGATACCGGCGCCGGCCGGACCGAAGCCGACGTACTGCGCGGGATCGGCGGCGCCGTGCGTCTTGCCGAAAGTATGACCGCCGGCAATCAGTGCGACGGTCTCCTCATCGTTCATCGCCATCCGCGCGAACGTCTCGCGAATATCGACCGCCGCCGCGAGCGGGTCGGGGTTGCCGTTGGGGCCTTCCGGATTCACGTAGATCAGACCCATCTGCACGGCCGCAAGCGGCTTTTCGAGATCGCGTTCGCCGCTGTAGCGCTTGTCGTCGAGCCAGGTGGTTTCCGGACCCCAATAAATGCTTTCGTCGGGCTCCCACGCATCGACGCGGCCGCCGGCGAATCCGAACGTCTTGAGTCCCATCGATTCGAGTGCGCAGTTTCCCGCGAGAACCATCAGATCGCCCCACGAGATCTTTCGGCCGTACTTCTGCTTGATCGGCCACAGCAAGCGGCGCGCTTTATCGAGATTCGCATTGTCGGGCCAACTATTGAGCGGCTCGAAACGCTGCTGGCCGGAGCCCGCACCGCCGCGGCCGTCGCCGATGCGGTACGTCCCCGCGGCGTGCCAGGCCATGCGAATCAAAAGCGGCCCGTAGTGTCCGTAGTCGGCGGGCCACCAATCCTGCGAAGCGGTCATCAACGCGAAGAGGTCGGCCTTGACCGCTTTGAGATCCAAGCTGTTGAACTCACGAGCGTAGTTGAAGTCGGGACCCATCGGGTCGGAAAGTGCCGACGGCCGATGAAGCACCGAAACGTCCAATAACTCCGGGAACCATTCGATGTTGACCCTCGGGCGAAGGGGAACGTGCTTTACGGGACAGCCGCGGTCGGCGTCCGACAGTTCGGCGAGCGTATTTTCCATGTGTTGCTAGTCTCCGGTTCAGGGGGAGGGTTGGTGATGCCGGCGAAGGGCTGAAAGTGACGTTCACTTTCACAAGGGGCGGAATCCTGCTGCCGATGGCGGGCCCGAACTAGTATGGCCTCGTCCCTCCAGCCAAAGGTGCCGAAGAACTACCAGCTCATTTACGAAATCGTGCAGGCGAGCGGGATCGGCCGCCACCTTACACCTTCGGATATCTTCGCGAAAGCACACAAGCGGCGGCCCGGCATCGGGTTCTCGACCGTCTATCGCGGCCTTGAACGGTTGCGCGAACTCGGTCTGATCTCCGAGCTGTACGTGCCGGGGGTCGACGCGGCGACCTACGAGCCCGCGGGACCGCGGCATGCGCACTTTCGCTGCAGCGCCTGCGGCGCGATCGAAGACGTTGCGTATTCGATTCCACCGCGCACGCTCAAGACGCTCGCACTGCAGCACGGTTTCACGATTGCGAGCGAGCGCGTGACGTTCGAAGGCCGCTGCGCGACATGCGCTACCTGAACGAAGCGCTCTCAGCGTCCTTCCTGCGCTAGAGCTACGGCGATATAGTCTTCGTTGCCCACGCCGGTCTCGACGACCCGTTCGAACTCAGCGAGCGCGCACTCCATCAGCGGCGCGTTTACGTGCAGACTCTCCCTGGCCATGCGAGCCAGGTGCAAGTCTTTGAGAAGTGCGCCGGCCGAAAAGCGCGGTTGCGTATCGCGCTCGACGAGTTGTTGCCGCTTGGTCGCGACCCGTTCGAGGGCCTGCACGAGCGCGTCGACGGCCAGGGCGCGATCGACGCCGGCCCGCGCCATAATCCCGAGCAGCTCGCCAATCGCATCGGCATTCACGCAGAGCATCGAGTTGAATGCGAGCTTGAGATGCCCGCTGGCCGACCGGCGAGCCCGTAAACTTGATCGTTGAGCCCATCGCGTTCAAGAGCTCGCGGCCGCGGTCGAAGGCCACGCTGGTGCCGCCCGGCAAGAGCGTCAGCGTGCCGGTCCGCGCACCGTCGACGCTGCCGAGGACCGGACACGCGAGAAAGTCCACGCCTCGCTGCGCGGCTGCCGTTGCGAGCGTTTCATACATCTGCGGCGAGAGCGTCGACAACTCGATAACGAGCTGGCCTTCGCGTGCGGCGGGAATGATTCGCCCGAGCGAGATTTCCCGCGCGACTTCATCGTCCCAGAGCATCGCGACCGTCGCGTCGACGCTCGCGACGAGCCGTTCGAGGCTCTCGAACGGGTCCGCGCCTGCCGCGACCAAGGGATCCATCACATCGCGATCGATGTTCCAGACGGATACCCGATAGCCCCGATCAAGAAGGTTGCGCGCCATCGCGCTTCCCATTTTTCCCGTGCCTGCAATTCCGACGTGCATCGTCAACGTCTTCACAAGCCCATGATGGCGCCGGGTGCCAAGAGAGCGATAACGGCAAGCGCGCCGAGAAGCACGCCGACCGGAGCAACGACTCGGTTTCCCAGCGGCGTCGCCTTTTCGACGAACATAATCGCGGCGAGCACGCCCATCCAGGCCAAATGCGCGACTCCCGCAGCAAACATCACGAGCATGAGCGCCCAGCAGCAGCCGACGCAGTAGAGCGCGTGACCGAAACCGAGGCGCAACCCGTTGAGTGCGCCGCGCCGATAGTGACGCATGAGATAGATGCCGGGATGGCGACACGATTTCAGGCACGCATCCTTGAGCGGCGTGAACTGATAGATGGCCGCGAGCCCGAGCGTCGCTGCCGGTATCAGCGCCGCGTGCGTCGCCAGCCAGGGCCACGCATCGACGACTCGATGCAGCTGCATGTCTCCGGTAAACGCAGCCAGTGCAAACGCCGTCCAAACGGCGAAGTAGCCGCCCAAGAACAGAATCAGCGCGAGCGGGAAGTCCGGCGCGCGGGCGGCGGCCGTCGCATAAAGCCGAATGAATCCGAGCGAAGAGGGCAGCATCATCGCAGCGGTCATGAGCTGCCATGCGGCTATTACGACGAGCGCCGCGAGCCAGTACGGGCGCCCACTTTCGTAGAGCGCGTGGTGATGAAGTTGCGCGGCGTTGCCGGTCAGCTCGACCCACGCGCAGACGGCCCACGCGGCCGCGATCGCGCAGCCAAGCACTCCGATGGCAGTCACGTGCACGTACCGGTGCGCGGCGTTCGCGGCCATACGACTACGCCTCTAGCAGAAAGTCGCCCTGAATCGCATTGCGATCCTTAAAGGTCCAAACCATTCCGTGCTCGGGAATATTGACGACGTGTTCGGAGGCCTTGGCGATATATGCGGGTGCCCCGGGAATCGTGCTAAAGATGCTGTCGCGCAGCGTCGTGACCGCTCCGTACGCGCTGCGATACGGTGCCATGGTGGCGCGAATTTTATCGCCGACCACAAGCGTGCCTTCACCGCCCTTGAGGTCGTGTTGAATCGGCGCGCTCTCGACCGCGAGATCTTCTCCGACCAACGCGTTGAGGTCCGCTAACGGTCCGCCTAAGCGGCCGTGCCAAGCGTCGAGAATCGCCGCGCGCTGTTCGTCGGTCGCTCGCGCATCGACGTAGCTGACGCGCTTCCAGCTCTGCGGGGTGAGAACGTTTCCCGGAATCTTGACGACTTCCACGTAGGTCAGTCCGGTAACGTCTACGCCGTTGATCTCGCCCTTCTCGATATTATAGGCAAGGAACGAATCGCAGGCGCCGCCGTCTGGGTCTTCACCGATCCAGCAGCGGCAGAGCGTCCGGCACGAACACGCTTCGAGCAGCGTGCCCTGCAGGCTGTAGGTTTTTGTGGAGGTCTGGGAGGCAGGTTGAGCTTGGGTCACGGTCTGGTCCCTTCCGGCGCGCGAGCGATTTACGAATAGCAGTACGAGTCCGACGAGGCATCGCCGCCTTGCAGGCGGACCTGATGCACGCGATGCGCGTCGTCGCACTCCAAGTAGAATCTCTTATCGAAGGCCATCGCTCCGTCGTCCGCAATGTCGAGCTTCACCATCCAGCTCTTCACACCGTCGGGATAGAACTGATCGTCCCACGCGCGATAGAGCGAGTTCGTGAAATAAACGCGCTTCCCGTCGCGGCTCACTTCGACCATCTGCGGTCCGCCGGCCAGCGCTTTACTCGGATTTGCCGGGTGCGGCGCCCGGCGAACGATGCCGCCGACGTGCACCGAGCCGACGAGCTTCGGATTGAACGGATCGCTGACGTCGTACTGGCGCATCTCGCCGGTTCCCCAGCAGGATGCGTAGAGATACCGGTCGTCGACCGAGAGGTCGATATCGGAGAGCAGCGGCGGCACGGCCGAGAATCCCTTGAGCAGCTCGGGCAGCTGCGCGGGATCGGCCGGCTCCGCCGGAATCTCGATCACCTTCTGCGCGTCCCACTCACCGTTCTTGCGATGCCAGAGCCAGATCGAACTCGAGAGATCCTTCAGCGAAACGACGACGCCGGCGAATCCGTACGTGTTGGCCGGATCGTGCGACGGACGCAGCTCGAGCACCATCTGTTGCTCCGCGCCGAGATCGATGCTCTGCTTGTGCCTGCGCGTGCGCAGATCCCAGAAGTGCAAATGGTGGCCGTACTTGCCTTCGAGCAGCAGTCCGGGGTTGAGGCCGTTCTCGATCATCTTCGGCGTGCCCCATTCGCTCGAAATCATCACGTCGTGGGTGATATGCCACCAGAAATCATACGCCAGATACTGCGGGCCGCGATCGACCTCCCACGGCCCAAGGACGTCGAAGGTATCGCAATCGAGCTTGAAGATGCCGCCCGGGCCGTCGCCGTCGGCGTTACCGAGCGCGCTGACGTAGATCGCGTCGGGACCACAATGCACCGTATGCGGGCGCGTGTAACCGGTCTTGGCGATGATCTCTTGCGGCTCGATGACCTTCGCGATCCGCGGTTGCGCGGGGTTCGGCTTCGTGTCGATGATGTAGATGCGCGAAGAGCGCAGCCCCGGGACGATCAAATACCGCCGCTCGACGTGTGGATGTGGAGCGAACGGACAGAGCGCGGCGCTGCAGGCATTCCAGCCGAAATGGTGCAGCTCGTCGCCGGTATTGGGGAGATCGACGCCGCCGATCGCAGTTCCGTATTGCGGCGACGACGGATCGGTGTCGACGACCGCGAGCCGATCGGGAACGCCGTTGCCGCTGGCGCTCAGCATCGCGACATAGGCGAGCCTCTCGGGGGGTGCCTTGATCGCGTCCTTCGGGGACGCGTAAAATGTGGGGTCGGGCTTCAGCTGCATGCGGGCTACTCCTTTTTGTTGACCCAGGTCTCCTTTTTGACTCAGGTCAGGAGCGCGATGAGACCGGTCACGATCAGCGCAATCGCCCAAACGAGGTCCAAATTGAGCCAGGCGAGGCGCAGAAACCGGACGCCTACCTTCGTATAGACGAGTAGCGCCACCCCCGTCGTCGTCAGCAAATAGCCAAGGGTGTGCACGCCAACCATGAGCCACCCGAGCGCATAGGCACCGTGAACCGCGGAGGCCATCGGCATCGCCATCGCACCCTGTGCGCTTGCGTGCGCGGCGGTGACGAACGGGAGCAGCATCAATCCCGCACCGTGCGCGCTCGACATCAAGAATCCCCAAAGAACGAGACCCCAGAATCCGACACGCATGCCGACCCAGCGGAGATGGCGAGCGCGCACGAGCCGGTAGATGCCGAATCCTATGAGAATCGCTGCGGCGGCGAGATGCACGGCGACGTGCGGGAGCTGCACGGTCGCGAACGTCGCGATCGCGACGACGATCGCAACGGAGAGAATGTGCCCGATCGTCAGCGGTACGATCGCGCGAACGACGGCGATAGTGCGGCGTTCCTGAAAGCCGATCGCAACTGCGAAGAGCCAGCCCATCCCCGGATTGAGGCCGTGGTAGCAACCTAGAAGGAAGAGCGCGGGCCAGACGAATCGATCGCCCACGCGCCGGCCCTAGAAGCCGGCGTTTTTCAACGTCTTATAAACCGCGGTCGCGAGCTTGCCGGCGCCGTCGTTCGCGGACCCAGGACGGCTATTGAACGAAAACGTGACGACCGCGTCTTCGGTCGGAAGGTAGAAATGGACGGTGCGGAAGCCGAGACTTTCGCCTTCGTAGAACCAGATCGTGCCGATATCGGGGACCATCATCTGCGCGACGCCGAGACCGAAACCTCGCGGCTCGTCTTTGCTAACCTTGGCGAGCGGCTTCCCGGTCTTCGTTGAGACGAGGCTGAGCATCTCGGCGCGCTGCTTCGGCGCCAGCATCGGTCCGGTGTAGAGCTCGCGGGCCCAGCGTCCGAGATCCTGCATTGTCGCAGAGATTCCGCCGGCGCCCTGCATCCACGAGAGGCTGTCGACGCTCACATTCGTCCCAAATAGCGGCGCCAGCGGCTTGTCGTCGGGATCGTCGTTAACGAAATACGCGGCAGGCAAACGCGCGAAGACGTCGGCCGGATACTGATTCGGCGCGTAAAACGTATCGTGCAGGCCGAGACCGGATTGCAGAAACCGCTTATTGAGTTCGTTTGAATACGTGTCGTGCGACGCTGCTTCGACGATCAGTTCGGCGAGCAGATAGTTCGTGTTCGAATACGAGTAACCGGTGGTTACCGGAGGCGCCTTCGGGTTGGTCGGGTAGACGTATGCAATCAGTTCCGGAATCCTGAAGTAGCGCTTCGGATTCTTGGCATAGTCGGCCAGCATCTGCGGGTTGTTATCGTATGTCCGAATGCCGCTGGTCATGTTGAGCAGCCGCCGAATCGTCACGTCTTTCCAAGCGGGATACTGCGGCAGCCAACGCCCGATCGTTTGATCGATCGTCAGTTTGCCTTCGGCCTCGAGCTGCAAGAGCGCGACTGCAGTAAAGGCCTTCGTGTTGCTGCCGATTTGGAAGATATTACGCGGCGTGATCGGTTGGCCGCCGCCGCCGTAGTGCGTGCGTCCCGCGGTGACGTTGATGGCGCTCGACCCGGGAAGGCTCACGCTGAGCGAGATGGCCGAAAGATGTTCGATCTTCGAGCGGGTCGCAAGATATTGATTCACGTCGCGCTGGAGCGCGGCTTTGAGCGCCGCGTCGGACTGGCTCGCCGCCGCGGGCGCGCAGAACAGCAGCGTAAGCAGTGCGAGCGAGAGCATACGCATCATGTCGAAGTGCCTTAGGGAAAGGCCGGGACGACTCCGCCTTAGGGCCCGGGGGCCGAAAGGGAAAACGCTCCCTCGCGCCTGACCTGTACGCACGGTGGCCTTTCTGTCACCGATGTTGGAGGAATTATCGTGCTAATGCCTCGGCAGGTCGTTTTTATCGCGGCACTCGCGCTCTGCCTGGCCGCGTGCGGCGGAGGGGGAGAATCGAGCTCGACTGCCACCGCCGCCCCGACGTCGGCCGAAAGCGCTTCACCGGCAACTGCGGGAACGCCGATCTCGGCACCGACCTCAACGCCCGATCCGAATTTGCTCAGCGCGAGTAACGGCACGATCTTGCGCAGCTATTCGCCTGCGACACTCGATGGAATGGGCGACGGCAACCTCGCCAATGCCGCCGGCGGCATCGGGACCGAACTCCCGGATACGGCTAAACCGCCGCTTGTGTTTACGTTCGAACTAGCGGGCCCAGCGACGATCACCGGATTCCAAGCCGACCTGCGCGACGCGGCGACAAACGGCCCAACACCGAGCGTCGCGTTTGCGGTCTCGAGCACCGGCGCCGACCGCGGGTTCAGCGACGTCGGCACGATCGCAAGCGGAAGCACGACGTTGTCGGCCAATACGCCGGCCCGCTGGGTCCGCGTGACGGCAAACCAGCTCTTCAACTCCGTCGGCGCGACCGGGACGATCGCGCCGCCGCCGGCGCTCGACCCGACCGGCATTTTCGTCGAGGACGCTTATCCAAACAAGAATGGGGCTTTCGTGACGACCGGAGCACACGACGGCGACCGGCGCGTGCGTTTCGTCCGAGTCGGCAGCGCGCTCGTCGGAACCGAGTGCACGCAAACCGACTTGTACGGGCCTTACATCGGTCAGCTTGCGGGTCGAAACTGGAATGCGAGGTACCCGGGAAACACCCACGGCAACCCCACTGCGGTCCGTGCCGTCGTCAACGATGACGCCTCGGTCATCGCCGGAACGAACGTGGACGGCGGCGCGATCTTCTTCTCACGCACGACGGAACGGCCCGCCTACTGCATGGCGCGGTCTGCCGGCACAGGTCGGCACGGAATCTTAGTGCTCGACCAAGATCCGATGGGAACGTTCTATCCGGCCGACAGCCAAGTGGCCCTACCCGGATACACGTTCACGAGCATCGGTGCGAGCATGTTCGACGGCAGCGCACTCGATGGGAAAGAGGCGGTGATCGCGCGCGATACGTGCAAAGTGCCCGATCTGATGGCGCCGCAGCAGCAGGCCGCGCTGCTGCAGTGGGTCGCCGCAGGACACAAGCTGCTGCTCGCAGGCGGCGAATGCGGAAACGGATCTGACTTTACGTGGCTTCCCTATCCGTTCACATCGGTCGGCCCCGGGCCCGAGACGACGCAAGCCAGCCTGATTCAGATCGAGAACAGCGCGCTTGGCACGAACGACAAGAACGATACGCCTCATTTCGTCGACGTTAACGCGTACGTCCAAAGCCCCAACAACAACCTGAGCAACGCGGCGGCGGTCACGACGACCGATCCGCACTGGTGCGGTCATCTTTTTGTCGCCAAACCGACCAACATCAACGGATTCGTGCAAACCTATGCCGTCGACGGCGGCGGCATCCTGATCTACGATGGATTCAACGGAGATAACGACAACCCGACGCTGCAACGCATTCGCCAACTCGAAGTCGCCCTTCCGGTACCGGCCGGCCTTCCGTGTACGGAGCTCGTCACCGAATCGTTCATCCTCGAGCCCAATGCGGAGGCCTCGTTTGCCGCCGGCTCGGCGCAGACGGTTCGCGTACCGATGGAGGTGCTGGCAAACCAAGGCTGGAGCGGTCCCGTCACGATTACAACTACGGGCGATCTTCCCGCGACGGTCACTCCAAACAACTTCAACCTGGCGGGCGGCACGATGAACCTCACCGTTGCCGTGCGCATCCCGGTCTCGACCAAGGCCGGCGTCTACACCGTCAACGTCAACGCGAGCAACGGTGCGGGGAGGAGCGCCCGAGCTTCGGTCACGCTGACCGGAAGTGCGCCCCTCAAGAAGCAGTTCACACCCACTCAGAAACGGATTCGTATCTACGGCATCCACTTTGATGTCGACAGCGCGGTCATCCAGGCGCGCTCAGAACCCGTAATCGCGCAAATCGCGCAGATTATGCGCGAGAATCCGAGTTGGCGCTTCCAGATCGAAGGTCACACCGACTCCGACGGCGGCGCGGCCTACAACCTGGCTCTCTCGCAACGCCGCGCTCAGGCGGTCGTCGACGATCTCGTCAAACGCTACGGGATCGCGCGCAGCCGGATGCTCGCGAAAGGATACGGTTTGACGAAGCCGATCGCCTCGAATTCGACCGAGGAGGGCAAGGCGCTTAACCGCCGAGTCGAACTCGTGCGCTTGTAGCTCTGCTACGGGCTCAGGCGCGTTTCCATACGAGGATATTCGACGTGCCCCAAATTTCCGGAGGCACCGTGCGAATGGTCAGCACGTCGCCATCGATTTTGAATTGGCGCTCGAGCGTGGTGCCGATGAGATTGGTAAACACGCTCACGTCGACGTGGTGGAAGACGCGATCGCCACGTACATCGTAGCGACCGGCGTATGCGAGAAACTTCGCCAGGGACTGCGTGCGCTCATCTTCGCTTGATGAGCTTCCGGACGGCGATTTCAACTCGGGACGATGCGTTCCGGCGAGCACTGCGGCCATGTGCCCATCGGCGGTGTAGAGCAAATAGCCAACGGGGTCTGGCCCAAAGCGAGGTTTGGATGCGCTGCTTTTCTCGTCGGTATCGAAGCTCACGAGGCTCCATGCGCCCACGACACCTTCGCGCGGCGCGGCACTCGCGGTGATGTTGCCGATCGCTGCGAATACTCCAAACGACGCTGCGAGTCCGAGTACGCCGCTTCGCGAGATCGACGGTGTCTTTACGGCACTCACTTCTTCTCCACGCGATGTCATAGGGGACTGACCGCGACGCCTTCCGGGACGGTGAAGCCTGGAAGATGGATTTGCGTAAGGAGCTTACACCGCGGATATGAATAGACCCATAGGCCGCCATCATGCCCGTCCGAGCCGGCATCGGCCACGTATAAATGCTGGTCACGTTTGTCGAAGGCGATGAGTATTGGCTGAATCAGGCCCTCGGTGATCGTTTTCGATGGCGTATCGGAACCGGGCGGGTACACGTAAATAGCCTTTGCGCCTTGGTCCACCACGATGACGTCGACTTTCGCATCGACCGCGATGCCGTACATTACGTCGATGCCGCTGATTCCAAGGTCTTTCGGGGTATTCGAACCAACCGAAATTTCGTACGCGCGAGCCGTGGGATAGCCTAAAGCCGATACGTACAGGTCGTCCTTACGATCGAGAGACGTGCCATATGGATCGTTGCCTTCCAAGGATACGAACGAAATGGTCGTATCCGGCGTGGTCGAGTCTTTCGCGTACTCCGTCACGTCATTCGCATTGAAGTTTGCGACGTACAGGCGTCCCGTGTTCGACGAAACGACCAGCCCGAATGGGAAAGATATCCCGTCGGTGTAAGTTACCGAGGCCTGCGTGCTGCCACGCGGATACACTTCGACAGTGTTGTTCGAGTTGGCGACGTAGAGAGCGCCGCGCCGATCCACCGCGAGCCCGTTTGGCGCCTCGATTGCGTTGGTTATCTCGCCGATCGGCCCTTGCGCGAGGTTTGTCTTATCGAAGATGTAGACCGCGTTCCCGAAGTTGTCGGAGACGTACACGAGCCCTTTGCCGCTCTTGGCGCGTGGCGATAGCCAACCACGCATCGTACTCGAAACCGGCCTCGCGGCACGAGTTGCAAGCGCGGCCTGGGGCGTAACGTATGCGCTGGCGCATCCGGCTGCAGCAAAGAGGGTGATGCCGATGCAAGAGAATTTCGCTAACTTAAGTCCAAGCTCAAACGGCTGCAAAACTAACGCTCCTTCCGTCTGGCGCGTTTCATGTCGGATCCCTCCGCCGAATGCCGCGCCGTCCTCGTTACGTTCCAGGAGAGGGTGGGATTTGAACCCACGGAACCCGCAAGGGTTCAGCGGTTTTCAAGACCGCCGCCTTAAACCACTCGGCCACCTCTCCGCGCACCGCAAGCGTAGCTTTTATGCGGGATTTCCGCACAATCGCCTAGACGAACAACGGCGGCCTAAGGCGACTTGGTAACATTTGGTAACGAAGCTTCCGGTCCTTTTCGGCGCCGAAGCAGCGAACGGGACAGACGGTTAACGGCTTCGCGTCCTAGCCCATGAACTGGATGAGCATAGAATGAGAGGGTCGTGTTCGCGGTGCTGTGTCCCATCAGCAACTGCACCTCTTTGATGGGTCTCCCGTCCGCCAGCGTGAGCGTTGCAAATGCGTGCCGGATATCGTGAAATCGAAAGCCGCGGAGTCCGACGACCTTCGCGATGGCGCTGAACTGCTTGCTGAACGTGTCTGGCGGCCATGGCGCGCCATCTGGGTTGCAGAAGACAAGATCGTTATCTACGTAGACTGCACCTGCGTGCTGCTTTTGGTCGTCCTGGTCCGCTTTGTACGCCCCGAGCATCGCGATCGCTTCCGGCGATAGCGGAATCACTCGCTTTGACTTCGCCTTTGGCGGCTTGAATCGAATGCCGAGCCGACGTGTTTGCTCTAGAGCCTCCGCGACGTAGACAGAGCCTTCCTTATCCAAGCGTACGTTTCGCCAGCGTAGCGCCAACAGTTCTCCCCGTCGCAGCCCCGTGACTGCCGTGAGCGCTACGGGAACGGCCAAGCGTGTTCCTTGCGCCGCCCGTATCAGTTCCCGCATCTGATCGTACGTGATCGGCGCGAGCTCGCGACCCTCAACTCGAGGAGCCTTAAGCTGGTTTACGACGTTCTCCTTGAGCTTTTTCCGGCGTACTCCATCGGCAAACGCCGTGTGCATGACCCGATGAACGTGTAGACATGTTCGTTGCGAGAGGCCTTTGGCACGAAGCCGATCGTAGACCATTTCGATGTGATCGGACGTGATTCGGCCGAGTTGGATGCGTCCTATTATGGGAATCGCATGAAGACGCAGCAGCGACGAATATCGCTCGTGCGTCTTCGCCGCAAGCAGGTGCTTTTGGGACTCGAGCCAGCCCGTAAGATACTGTTCAGCATCCTGGGGTACCGGTTCGGGTGAGGTTCCTTCGTCAACGCGCCTGAGCAGTTCGCGCTTGCGAATCACTGCTTCCGCTTTGGACATTTTGCCGATGCGGATGTTGCGCTGCTTGCGCTTCTCCCCCGGGACAACTGGCGCGTCATAGAGTAAGTACCACGCCTTGCTCTTGCCGCGCTGGTAAAGATGACCTTCCACGGTAGTCTTTTACGCCTTTCCGTGGTTCAAGGCGGCGGTCGAGTCTCTCTCCTCTAGCGGTAAACCGAAGACCTCCTTGAGGGCGGCCTTGGCGATGCGTATCCGGCGCGGTCCAAACCGCACTGCTGGAAGCAATCCGGCTTGAATGGCTCCATATACGCCATTTCGAGGTATCCGGACGAGTGCCGAAGCCTCTTGAGCCGTCAAGATGTCAGGTGCGGTTTCCCAGGTTATGGGCGAATTTGATTCTTGTTTCATTAACTGATCCGCCGATGGTAAATTTGTGGCATGACTGCGAGCCCGCCTAAACAAAGAAGGCTCCCGATTAGGAGCCTAATATCCAGCTCTGCATTTTCACCCGCATTAAAATGCGGGTGAAAGTCAAACGCAGCGTCGCACCACAATTATCCTGCTGCTAAGTCACGGCGTCAAGCCTCCGGGAGCTTTCGCGGCGCCTGTAACTCACCGTGTCACTTCGACGAGGCCACTGGAACCAAGGGTAATCGTGCTGCCGTCGTCTAGCCACAGACGAGCGGCATCATCCTCGATCACGCGTACGTCCACTACGACGTGAAAAGCGGCAAGCCGGCGCACCAGCATGCCGCGTTTGATCTCCGTGATGCGCGCGAAGGTTGACCATAGACTTCGATCATCGTTTCCTCCCGCGGCCTCGACGTCGACGCTGCCGCATGGCCTGGGAACCGCGAGCGAAGGGACTCGCGCGCAAGGCCGAAGCGCAGCGGAGCCGCGTTAGCGGTCGCCTAGGGTGGGACGCGCCGGCGCGGTAGCCTGATCAGGTGGCAGCGCCGGAATCGGCCACGGGAAACTTACAGCGCTTTTTGCGATCCGTTAGACAAGCGTCAGAGTCGTATTATCAAGCACGCGAACGATGCAAGCAGAACAAAACTTAGCTTGGTGTCTCATTTCCGGGTCGCGGTACACCCCAGAAGGTGCCGACGAGTTTGAGCCGATTAGATGACAGCAAGACGTTGGTCTCGCCGCATGGATTGTCTAGTAGATGCACAAAGTCAGGTTGGGACTGATGGGCGCAGCCGTGTGCGCGCTCTCGTTGGTCATGAGCACTCGGGCAGCGGATCTGGACGCGACGCTGGCTGCGGCCATGGCGGGCACCAAAGTACCGGCTATGAGCGTCCTGGTGATGCGGGACGGTAAGGTCGCCGAAACCGCTGTGCGCGGTGTACGGCGGAACGACCGGGCCGAGCCGGCAACCCTGAACGATGTCTGGCATATCGGCTCGGACGCCAAGCCGATGACCGCCACGCTGATCACCAGACTGGTTGATCGTCACGTACTTGCCTGGAATACGCCGCTGGCGAGGATGTTTCCGGAGCTGGCCGAGAGTATGCGCCCCGAATACCGCTCGGTCACGCTGATCGAACTCTTGACCCATCGTGCCGGACTCGCGCATGACGTTGCCGACGTCACCTATTTCAACGCCTTCTTCAATGACACGCGGCCGCTCTCCGAACAGCGCCATGATTACATCGCGCATGCGCTTCAAGAAGCGCCAATCGCTCCGCCGGGCACGAAAGTTAGCTACAGCAACACGGGCTTCATTATCGCCGCGGTGATTGCAGAACGCGCCACCGGAATGAGTTACGAAGCGCTGATGCAGCGTGAAGTGTTCGATCCGCTTGGCATAACGCATGTCGGTTTCGGCCTACCGCCTCAGGGCAGCCGATGGGCCACCATGACGGCAAACCGCAAGGCCCGCGCGACGGCAATCCGCCGATGTTCGCGCCAGCCGGCAATATCTACCTCACCATGCAGGACTGGGCTGCGTTCTGTCTCGACCAGATGGGCGGCTACAATGGCGAGGGCAAGCTGCTCTCGACTGCCAGCTACCGCATGATGGAAACGCGCGTTCCCGGCGCCGAGAGTTGCCTTGCCTGGGGCGTGAGCGACGACATCGGGGGCTACAAGGGACCGGTCCCTAATGCACGCCGGATCGGACAGCAATTGGTTCGCGCTGGCGCTGCTGTTCCCGCAGACGCAGAACGGCATCCTCGTCGCCGCCAATGCGGCTGAGGAACATGGGCGCGGATAAGGCCGCGACGGCCGTGGTGCGCGCTATCCTGCCATAACTCGCATCCCCCTGGCCGTCAAGCGACGCCGCGGTGCCAAAATAGGGTTCGCGGATTATCGAAGCTCCGGCCTATACGCACTCAGATCAGGCGAAGTATTCAACCCTAATAGCGTCAGTCACACTGTAGGTTCCGCGGCGTTTCGGAATTGAGGCGTCTATGGGCTCAAAATCCGGGACTGGCGGATAGCTTTTCATGCGTGCTGATCGAACGACGCGGGCCCGAGGTATTCAGCGACATCCCGTTCGTAGAAGAAGACTCTGAGCGGCCTATGTCGGCAGGTGCGCGACAAAGGTATCGATATCGCGAAGGACTTCGTCCCTATTCGAGATGTAGACGAAGTGGTTGGCATGGGGTATGACGGCTCGCAGTCCCCGGCAGCGAATCCGCCTATACTCAACTCGGCGTGATGCCCCAGGATATAGATACGAACGCATCGGGCGCCGATCAGGTCATCGTTTCCGACAGCGGCGCCAACATCGTAAGCGTCTTCGATGGCAAAGGGCACTTGCAAACGCGCCTCAAGAAAGGCGTCAACGGACCTTTTGGCCTCACTACCGATTCTGGAGGGAACCTGTACGTCGCGAACACACAGGGTGCAAACGTGCTCGTTTATTCGCAACCGTACAAGTCGGTTAGCCTAACCCTGAGCGAACCGGGGCTGTATCCCTTGGACGTCGCTGTCAGCAAGGTCGGGCTCGTCGGCGTCATGGCCGAGACGGCGCCGGCCGGGCCCGGCAATGTGACCTTCTACAAAAAAGGCTCCACGTCGGCGTGCGCAACTGTGAGCGATTCAAACTGGAACGAGGTGTTCTCTGGGGCATTCGACGCTTCCGGGAATCTCTTCGTTGACGGCGTCTCCTCCGAAGGGAACCCGCTCGTCGGCGAAGTCTCGGGCGGTTGCGCAGCCACCTCGATTACGATGCTGACCGTCGGTAACACGATGGCCGGCGTCGCTGGGGTACAGGTGGTCCACGGCAACATCCTGATCTTGAATCAAAACTATAGCTCGTTCGCTCCGGTAATCTATACCTACGCACCGCCTTCCGGTGTTCGCTTGGCTCCCCGATTGCGACGACAAAACTGTCGGCCGGAATTGAAATGGAGAGTTTCGCGATGACCCATGACGATCACGATCTCTGGATCGCACACTCCGACGTCGCTTCCGGACGGATAGAGTACACGTATCCTGGCGGCCGGTTCGTCAAATCGTTCAACGAGCGTCATTTAGTAACGGCATTTGGCATCGCCGTCAACCCTGCTGCGAGCCCGTAACATGATAAAGAGAGGTAGGAGCACTCATCCCATGCGTACACTATCTTGCACCGTTGCCCTTGCGTTCCTCGCGGGCTGTTCTGGTGGCGGATCGCCGCCGCCAGCGGTCGCAGTTGCTGCCGCAGGGCCGAACCAAACCGCGCGGTCCCGCGTCGTGTCGAGCCACGTGACGCCGTTCGTCAATGTGGCGGGAATAAAGGCGCCGCATGGCAACCAGACCTTCGTTACAGACGCCGCGACTGCGACGGTTACGGTATGGGGCGCCAATGGCCAGCTTAATGCAATACTTTTCGACGGCATAGGCGCGGATCCTCAGGGCCTAGCCACGGATAAGGCGCAGAGCTTGTACGTTGTGAACCTAGCCTTCGGCAACGTCATCGTCTATCCAAACCATACACCTCAATAAAATCGACGTTGAACGACGCCGGGGAGAATACGCAAGACGTCGCGGTCCACAAAACGGGCCTCGTGGGCGTCACGAATTACTTGACTAGCGCCGATGCGCCCGGGAGCGTGAGCTTTTTCGCGAAGGGTTCGACGCAGCCATGCAGCACCGTTAAAGATCCCAACTGGATATATTTCTTCAACGATGCCTTCGACGCGTCGGGGAATCTGTTCATTGACGGGCAAACTATGGGCGGTACGACACTCGTCGGTGAAGTCTCCGACGGCTGCAAGGCGACCTCAATTACAACGCTAAGCGTCGGAAACACAATCTCGTGGCCGGGCGGTGTCCAGGTGTCCGATGGAAACATTCTCATCGGCGATGTGAACAAGCAGGCAATCTATACCTACGCACCGCCTTCCAGTGGTTCCCTCGGTTCTCCAACCGTCGTCACTACGCTCGCCGGCGCGGAGGCTCCGGTGACCTTCGCGATCGAAGAGAATGATAAATACGTGCGGACCGCCGATTTAGATGGCGCATATGCCGGACTGTACGCGTATCCGAAAGGCGCCTACATCAGCAAGCTTGCGGATCACCTATTGCCGATTGGCGTTGCGGTTTATCCGCCGGCGCGGCCGTAGTATCTAAGGACGCAGCCCTAGGTTGGTTCGAGGGTGATCTGTGAAGGTTCCCGGCTGCGGTACCGTATTCAGCGTAACGCCGAGCGGTACCGAGAACGTGCTGCACCGCTTTACCGGCGGGTCTGACGGCGCGCGTCCCGCTGCCGCGCCCGTCGACGTGAACGGCACGCTCTACGGCACGACCGAATTTGGCGGCGGCTCGGGATGCAAAAAACGCGGTTGCGGAACCGTATTCAGCATAACCACGAGCGGCTCCGAAAAAGTGTTGCACAGCTTTACAGGCCTTCCCGATGGAGCATATCCCGTCGCACCGTTAGTCGACGCACACGGAACGCTTTACGGCACGACCAGGGAGTGGGGTATCGCTGGACGGGGCGTTTATCGAGATGGCTCCGGAACCGTGTATAGCATAACGACGAAGGGCGCCGAGACGGTGCTGCATAGTTTCTCCGACAACGCCTCGGACGCTGTGTATCCGCTTGCGGGCCTGATTAACGTGAACGGTACGTTATACGGAACGTCGTTTGTAGGCGGCGAACACCGGCAGGGAACCGTTTATACCGTAGGCCTTGTCCGGCGCCGAGAACGTGCTGTACAGCTTTCGCGCCACATCCGACGGCCGGAACCCGGTCGCGCCACTGATCGACGGAAACGGGGTCCTCTATGGCACAACTCCAAGCGGCGGCATCGGTGACTGCCTAGAACCCACGGGCGGATCTTGCGGAACGGTGTACTCGATCACAACCTCCGGCGCAGAGAAGGTGATCTACATGTTTCCCTATGGCGGTGCACGCGGGGCGGTTCCTCGATCGGGTTTGATGGACGTGCACGGGACTCTTTACGGCACGACGTATTACGGCGGCACATCGGGGCCACCTCAGTCCGGCGACGGCACGGTATTTAGCGTTACGACGGACGGGACTGAAAACGTGCTTCACCGATTCTTCTGGTGGTGGCGAATACCCCACAGCGGGCTTGGTGAACGTGGGAGGCAGGCTTTATGGCACCGCATGGTCCGTCATCTTCTCGCTGACCCCGTGATGCACGTGCTCGCCTCGTAAGGGAAGGCGCCGGCGCCGAAATACCGGGCCGGCGGCAAGCCTACTAAGACGCTCAAGGAGGGGCTTCGACGAGCCAATCGGCGCGGCGGTCAGCGTAGCCCAAGCCTCGGCTCCCGCCGCCCGGGATACGGCTTTGCGTTCGCGAGCGAAAAGAACTCTTGGAGGTGGGCGATCACGTCACTCGGAGGCTTGTGGATTCGAGCTTGCTCGCGGCTCGAGCGCTGGTTGCGCCGATAATGCGCGGCGTTGCCATCCCCGCGTTGCTTGGAGTCATTGTAGGCCTAGATGCGTTGCGCGTTTGAATCGTCGCGTCGCTCGGACCACTGGACGACGCGGGACGTGATCGTTTCCGGCGCGCCGTTACTCCGCGCCGGCCCGAATGGGTTCTTGCGCCATCCTAGCTATCTCGTGGTTTGCGCCGAGATCGCGGTGCTACCGCTGGCTTTCCACGCGATGCAGGTCGCCATTGCGTTTTCACTTCTCAATGCCGCGTTGCCCCCGTGGCGGTCCGCATCGAGGACCGCGCCCTCGGTTGCAGAATGGCTTCATTCCTTTGGGAGGGTCTACGATGACTGCACAACCCCTCGGCGCCCTTGTCCTGGCTTGCACGCTTACCGGGTGCTCGCTGACCGGCGGACAAATGCGGCCTGACGCCGGGCCGCTCGTACTGCAAAAAGGCAACGGCGCGCAGTGGGTCCAGTTTTCGCCGCACACGCTCGGAGCGTTGTATAGCGCGATGGCGCTCGGACCGGACGGCAACGTCTGGTTCATCGACGAGAACGCTTTCAGACTCGTGCGAATATCAATGAACGGATCAATCAAAGAATTCTCCTTTGAGAGCGTTGCCACCGGAAGCGCCGTCTCGATGACTGTCGGCGCCGACAAAGACTTTTATATCGGGGATGAGTCCGCAAATATCGTCCGCGTTACCGCGAAAGGAAAGGCGCAAGCGTTTACAATTCCCAGCGGCGACAATACGTCTATCGACGGTATGGCCCTTGGTTCCGACGGCAACGTCTGGTTCGCGGAGTTCAACCACATCGCCAAGATTACACCGTCCGGCAAAATCACCGAGTTCACTTACCCTTCCGGCTACTCGACTAACCAATACGGGGGCGTAACCACGGGTTCCGACGGCAACATTTGGTTCGCCGAATCGTCGAACAACGCGATCGGCCGAGTCGTTCCGTCGACGGGAAAGATCACCATGTTTCCCATTCCGGTCTCGTGCACACCGGCGGCGGTCGTACTCGGAAACGATAAGAACGTATGGTTCGCCTGTCTCGCAAGTGCGCCGCTGCTCGGTGACATCACGCCGAAAGGCAAGGTCGCCACTTTCGCGATCGGCGGAGCGTTCAGCGCGAACGAGACCGAGCAGTTCTGTGCTCGCGGTCCCGACGGCGAACCGTGGTGCGCGAGCGGAAACGACGGGACGGTATTTCGAATCAACACCACGTCGAACACAGTAACGACGTTTACGCCTCCCCTTGGATCGGGCGCGAGGCCCGACGCCGTGGCTGCAGGTTCCGACGGCAACCTCTGGATCGATTCGGTGGGTGGTGACCTTGACGTGCTCGTCACTAATCCAATGACCGTCACACCGACCAAATTAGCGTTCTCTGCCCCCGGACAAAAAAAGACCGTTTTGGTAAGCGAGACCGGCACGAGCAGTTGGACGGCCAAATCGAGCAACACCGCTGTCGCATCCGTCACTCAAGGCGGTTCCAAATCGTCGTTCGAGGTAACGTCGATGGGCAACGGAAGCTGCAAAATCACGTTTTCCGACAGCGTCGGCAACAGCGTCGCCGTCAAAGTAAGGGTGATATAGCCCATGCAGTGTTTATCGCTGTGGTATCGCTCATTGGGACAAGGTCCGGTGAGGTAGCCTTGGCCTTGCGAAAAGAACTTTCGGAAGTGAGCGATCACGTCGCTCTGAGCCTTGATTCGTGTGTTAGGCGTTTCCAGAGCCCACGCGCGCGCTAGGGCGACAAGGCTCGAATCTCACTCGCTGGTGCGGCTGCCTCGCCCATGATTATCGCACTTTTGACGGTTAAATCGAGGATGGCGCGCTTAGGTTCTTGCCGGCTGGTCGACCGACGAGCGGAAGTATTCGATGCTCACGCGCTGCATGTCGTCCGCGCGATCCATGCACCTTACAAATGCCTTTGCGCGCAGGGCACGCAGGGCGTGGCGCCCAAGGCCCTGAAGTCCCCATCGGCCTTGTTCCGCGTTCGTTGTCTCATTGTTCGTTGTCTCATTTTTCCATACTGACTGCCACGGCGACGGGTTGGTTCAAACGATCGCGGTCTGCTCTGAACAGCGGGCGAGGAAGTACGCGGCCGGGCCGTCCTTCTCATTGGCTGCTAGAATGGCAGTAAACGTCTCTGAGGCAGCTGGATCACCGCCCTCGAAAGCGGCGACGGCGTCAACGAACCGCTCGTAAGTTGCACGTTTGTGCATCGCAAGGTCCGCGGGGTCGGCGTCGTAGCATTCGTAGATCTCGACGTGGTGAGCCTTCCCCTTGACGTGCCCGGAACCAAGAGGGCGCAGCATGAAACGATCGGGCTCCAAGAGTGACTCGACCGTTCGGTGGCTCAGCAGAATCGAGCAGTGGTAGAGCTTCGTGGCGGTCTCCAACCGCGAAGCGATGTTCACGGCGTCGGCGATCACCGTCGTATCCATGCGGTCCCGTTCGCCAATCGTGCCGAGCATGAGCGCTCCAAAGTGGATGCCGACGCCGGAGGCGATCGGCGCAACTCCGTCATCTTCGAGGCGACGATTGAAGAGCCGAACCTCTTGCTGAAGCGCGATCGCGGCGCGTAACGCGTCGTCGGGCTTGGCGGGAAACAGGCCCATCACGGCATCGCCCATATACTTGTCGATGAATCCGCCGTTTTCGCGGAAGAGCGGTCCAACGCGGTGCAGATACTCGTTGAGGAAGGCGAATATCTGGTCGGGCGTCATCCGCTCTGAAATGCTCGTGAACGACCGGATGTCCGAAAAGAGCACGGTCATTTCGCGTAGCACGTGGTCGCCCAGGCGCACGCCAACGAGGCTTTCTCTATTGAGGAATTTTCAGGAATTCGCTGGGAACGAAGCGCGCCTGCGCTTCGTTCAATCTTTCGAGGGTCGCATTCGAACGACGCAGGGTTTCCTTCGCTTCAGCTTCCGCCTCAATGCGAGCCTGGTACGAGACTTCGACGCGAGCGGCGAGTTCGAGGGCATCGTAGCCACGGGACGCAGCCGCGCCAAGGTCGACGAGCAACGTGCGATCGTCGGGATCGAGGGCGGTGCCGTCAGTGTGATCCGAATACAGCACGAAACCCGCGAGCTTCCGCCGAACGTAGAGCGGCACACCCACGTTCGGCGCTGCATCGCCCAGCGGCACGTGCTCGGTCGCGACGAATTGGAGATTCGATAGCCGAAGAAGCGCCGGCGCCCCTTCGAAGGCAACCGAAAGGCGTGGAATATCGATCGGCGAAATCCAATCACCCGGCGCCCAGCCGTGTGTTGCCGCGCGTTGGAAACTCCCGTCTTCCACACGTCGGAAGAGCGCACCCGAAGTGATCCGCAAACTCTCGCAAACGCCACGGGTGAGGATGTCGGCGATGGTGTCGGCAGATTCGGCATAGGGAAGTCCGGCGATCATGCGTGCGACGAACCCCCGCGCCTCGCGCTGCCTTCGAAAAAACACCGTGTCCACGAAAACATCAATGCGCGCATAGATAAATCGCAGCGACAGCGCTAGACCCGCCGCCACTGTTACAGTGATAGCAAGATTCGTCGTATGGCTTGCCGTGCTGAACCACTTCCCGAGGAACCACTCCACGAGCACGAAAGCGCCAACGACGAGGAGGGACATGGCCGAGAACACCACCGCCCGACTGAGCGCGAAACCGACGCCGAGGATCCGGCGATTCAGGAGCGTGTACGTCAATCCGAGCGGAGCGATGAAAGTGCCCGCACTAATCAGATAAACGACGATGCCAGTGCCAATCCCCTGGTCGAATACGCCCAGCACGCCACCCGTGATGAACGCAATATACAGGGGAGCGAGCGAGGCGCCTACCCAGATGATTCGCGCACGATCCGCTCCGCGCGCCGCGGCTGCGGTGACCAGCACGCAAAGAAGCGGGAAGAGATAAGGTAAGACACCAAGCACGACCTGTGGAAGCGCACCGGAGAACCACGCTCGAGCCGGGTCGGCCGTTAGGGTCCAAACTCCAACGACATACGCAAACGCGTAAAGGACCACGATGCAGGCCGTTCCATAGGAGAGCCAAGCCAGAGAGCGCCGAAGTAGCGTTGCGGGGCGGAGGAACAGCATCGCATAGCTCGCAAGCAAAGCAATCCCCGCATAGGAAAAGCAGGAGGAGGGAATCGCGGCAAGCACAGCATCGACCCCAGGCCACGGCGTAATCCAGAAGAATGGATATAGATCGTTTCCGATATTGTAGAGGATGAGCAGCAACGCGAGCGTGCGAGCTTCGGCGCTTTCCGGCCGGCGCCACGCAATAAGAGCGGCAAACAGTAGCATCCAAAAGGTGCCGATAGAGAACAGCCACGCACTCCACGCAAAGGAATTAGCCTCGACAAAAAATGAGACACGACGCGTCGCTTTACCCCGCAACACCGGCAACTGCACGCGCTCACCGACGCGCCACGTCCCTACAAACCAGCGATAGCGTTCTGCCGCCGAGAGTTGCCTCGCATCGATGAGATCCCCGATGCGTAGCCCGGCCCGCTTTAAGGCTCCGCCGGGCGGTACGGCAATCGTGTCGACGAAGGGTACGCTGGTAGGGGCACCAGGCACGGCGAAGGGCGCCACTGGGATATTCGTCGCGGAATAGATCGTCGTGAGCATCCATAGGCTGACTCCGCTCAGGACCAGGCCCGTTGCACAAAGCGTGAGCAGGAGGCGACGCCACCACAGGGTGCTCATACCACCAAGTACGGTCGACCGCGGGGATCTCCCGCGCAAACGGTCAAGCGCCTCGAATTGTGGGCAGCAGCCTAATGCTCACGCCGTTGGTTGCGTCGATTACGCCGGTGTCGATCTCAGCGAGGGTCACGGCAAGATGGGGGTCTTGGATCTCGTAGCCCATAATAGCGGCGTCGGGCGACTTAACAACAAATCGATGTCCGCCCGTTGTTTAGCCGAGCCTCATTGCGCTGCTGCGCGCTCGCACGTCGCGCGTGGGCCGAATGTGGGCCAATCGGCGAGCTTGCTGCGCAGAAACAGGCCAGAAACGCCCTTTTATATGGACGAGTGGCGCGGGGGATTTCGCCCCCGCGCTCTCCCGGAACCGTACGTGAGACTCTCACCTCATACGGCTCCTATTATCCAGCCGCTGCCCCAAAGGAGGCCCAGTGCGCGAAGAGCGCAGGTTGTCGGCCTGCGACACCCCGCACCCATCGGTGCGCATTCCGTTGACGCATCAAGGATTTGTACTTGCGCATAGCCCACCGCGAAAGAATCTTATCGAAGTGTGTGCCATGACCGGGGCGAGGGCCGTCTTGTAGTCCGTAGTAGTTGATCCAACCTCGGAGGGTCGGATTCACCGTGCGAGCGATTTCTTCGAGTGTGAGATCGCTTCGGCGATGGAGCCGCCAACTGCGCATCGTCTGACGAATGGCAACGGCTGACTTCGCGCTGATTCCTGGGTTGAAGCCGAAAAAGAGTCCGCCGCCCTTGCCCCTGACCTCTCTCGGCCTAAACGTATAGCCGAGAAAGTCAAACTGCACGGTCGGGTACGCTCCCTTTCGGCGGTCATCGCGGCAGTAGGCAATCTTCGTCTTCTGCCGATGCAACGTTAAGAAACAAGCGGCGAAGCGCCGCGCGATCGCGTCTTTGAGGCGTTCAGCTTGCACCTCACTACAACAATGGCAGATCGCATCATCCGCATACCGCTCGAACGGGATGCTGGGAAACTCCCGAACCATCCAGAGATCAAACGCGTAGTGGAGATAGAGATTTGCCAAGATTGGGCTGACGACACCGCCTTGCGGGGTCCCTTCAGTCCGCTCGATGAGACTACCGTCCGCCAGTTGCGTGGGCGCTCTCAGCCATCTTTCGATGTACAAGAGAACCCATATGCATGTCGTATGCCGTCGAACCGCGCGCATCAAGAGGCCGTGATCGATCGTCTCGAAAAAGGCTTTGATGTCGAGATCGAGCACCCAATCGTTGCGCCAGCATCGCTGCCCTCGGGGGCCACTCAAAAGCGGCGTCCCGCGCAGCTGGTAACTGAAATTAGGTGAGTCCGGCCGCCGTTAGACAGATGTTAGATTTCAAAGAAAAGGGGGCGCAAGAAGACGCGCAGGCATATGAGGACTTTTGTTAGCGTCAACGGAAATCGAACCCGTAATTCGGGGTCCCGGCCGCTCCCGTTGAATACCCGAGAGTCCTTTCCTGTACGGGTTTTTGCGTTTTCGAGTCCCTTCCGATCCCTTCGAATCCCGGCGAGTTTTGCAGAATCCGTTAGATTCTGTGTCCGCCGTCAAGGGCCAGAACCGTTGACTGAGACGCCTTGCCGGAACGACTATGACGTCGCCCACACCCGATGTCAGGGTCAAAGGGCCGCTCGGACTTAAGGACACCGTAAGCCAAAACCAAGAGACGCCGCATGACGGCGGCGACGATCTGCTTGCCATGTTTGCCCGCAGATCGCAACCGATCGGCAAAAGCCCGAAGGACGGGATTGAAGCGGATTGCGGCTACCGCCGGCATGTAAAGCATCCGCCGCAAATGAACGTTGCCAGCCTTTGACAACCACGACGCCGATATCGACTTTCCAGAGCGAAACTCCCGCGGGCAAAGCCCGGTGAATGCCGACAATGCCTTAGCGCTCCGAAACTCGCTGAGATTCGGCAGCTCACCGAGAATCGTGACGGCGAGGCGTTCGCCGATGCCCGGGATCGATGTCAACAGCTCACGCTTGCCTCGTAGGGTCGGGTCGTTGTCAATGATCGAGCGGATTTGTACGTCGATCTCATCGATCTGGCGATCAAAAAACGACAATGTTGCCTCGATCGACGCGCGCACGTCACTCGAGCCTGGTGCGCCAAGTCGGTTCGATTCCTGAACCCGCATTTCATCAAGCGCTACGCGCCGGCGTGCCAGCCTTCGCAGGCGCTGCTGGACCGGACTAGGCGGCTCCCATGGCGCTGGATGCATGGTCATGCAGAATCGTGCGATGAGCGCTGCGTCAGCCTTGTCGGTCTTCGTCCGAGAGAGTTCACTTTGACCGAAGGATTTGATCGCGAGGGGGTTTACGATGCTTACGATGTGACCGTGCGCGTGCAGATCCGTCGCCAGCTCCTCGCTCCAACCACCGGTCGATTCCATGCACGCATGCACCCGACTAACATGACGGTTCGAAAGCCAGCGATGCAATCGTTCGAAGCCTGCTAAAGAATTTGGGAAATGATTCGTATGAACCTGGCCCTCAACGTTAAGCGCACAATGGAACTCGAATTTCCCGACGTCGATACCAAGAACGGGTAGATCCACGGCCGCCTCCTCGCTGCGGTAACGTCGACCTGCCTGACATATGCGAGCTGTTGCCTTCGCGGCACGCCCTAGATTCTGTCCGGTCATCACTTACCGCCTAATCCGCTCGGGCACCAATCTAACGGGCGGGCTCATGGGGCCCAAGACGGCGTCGGTGTCACCGAGCAATGGTGGGATCATTCGATCTCACCGCCGGAGAACCGGCTCGCCGAACATATCAGACGGCCGTTAGAGGAGCAGGCACCTGCTTCAGCGCTCCCGGAGGGTGAGATTGGCGAAGTGCTTGGCGTAACGAACTCATAGACCTAGGGTGGACACGGCTTTTGCCTTACCTTGTTGTCACGAGCAACGGGGCAGTGTAGAGAGTCTTGCCTCCGACGAATTGAAGCCACAAATTATAATCCTGCGTACTCGGAGCCAACAATTCGAGCTCGAACTGGTTGCCGATATTCAGATCCGGGGGCATTGGCGTCATCTGCATCATCATGCTGTCGCCACAATCGTTCGCGCTGGACATATCGAGCATCTCGGAAGTCATGCCGTGCACGTGCATGTAAGTCAGATCCTTGGTGCCTATGAGGACCCCGTGGGACATTACGCCCAAGTAAGGATGCAAATCGTTCGCCGGGTGGCCGTTCTTGAGAATGCGAACCGATATCGTGGCGATCTCGCCGATTGGAACCGACGTTGGGTCGATCATTACGGTATACGGGCCGACCTGCACCGAAGAGCCGGCAGCGTGAACGTAGCGAGTCGCTGTTGGCGCTCCGGCTTCGCCCGGCAGGTCGAACCGGAATACATTTCGGCCGGAACCGTGAGGTCGCCCGTCCAGGTAGATATGGTACGCCTCAGCGGGTTTCGACAAATGCAGATTGATAGTGAAGTGCCCGTTCGGCAGCAGTGCGGGATGGACGTGCTGAAAGTCTGTGAGGTCATCTGACACGACGATCATATGCATAAGTTTTGTCATATCGATGTCGTAGGTTTGAACCAATCTGCCGTGGAGGACTTCCCACGCATCAATGCGCACGACCCCTACCGGGGTGCGATCTGCGCGCAAGAAGGCAGTGCCAGGCACGGTCCCCGGATACGTTATGTCTTTGCCGGGGATCACTTGATCAGCACGAGCCTGTCCCGGCAGTAGTATGGCAAGCAGGAGAAGAGGGGCTCCGATAATTTCTCTAAGTCTCATTTTCGTAGCCGCTAACCTCTTTGCAAAACGTGGCGAATAGCTGAATCGAGCGTAGCCTGCGCAATCTCTCCGCTACCAATATAAGCGATGCGTTTGCTTGCCCCGATGATAGCCAGGGTGGGATAGCCGCCTTGTAGATATTTGTTGGCAATGGTGAGCGAACCGTCAAACGCCACCGGATAACGCACCCTAAAATACTGAACGAAACCGAGAACGTCGCCCATCGATTCGGGAGATTGGCGATCGTGCGCGTACGGGCTTCCCGTAACCGCTACGAATGCGACCCGACCTTTGTATCTCTCGTAGAGCCGATTCAGCACCACGGTTTCGCGTTGGCAGTGCGGACACCATGTAGCAAAGATCTCGAGAAAGACTGGCAACCGGGTGCCTTCGAGCGAAAAGGCACCCTGCGTCGTGGCCGCGGAAAAGGGCGGGGCCGATTGGCCAACGGAAAGGAAGTTATACGGCGGCGCGCTTTCGGCGATCGGCGGGATGCTCCGATCCGAAACGGCAATGCAGACAACGACACCGATAGCGACGACGGCTACGCTGAGCCAGAGAATTAGGTTGCGAACGGGAAGGGTGCGCGCGTGCGCGCGACGCGAACGAACGGACATAAGTTGACCTCACTAGATAAGCAGGTAGTTAGTTTTTGTTTGGCTTAGCTAGCGAAAACTGGTGGCCCACGTTTGCCGTGCGCTCGCGATGCGTCGCAAGCACAGCAAAGGGCAGAGGGGAGCTCGCCTCTGAGCAGCGCACAGAGTGGTCCCGGGTCCGCACTCCGGTCCTGTAGAAGAAATGCGACGAGTGAAACCATGCGGGTATGGGCAGCGATCAGCCGGGTGCAGAGCGCTCGCAGTATGGCGTTTCCGGCAGCGCTAAAAAATACGATCAACCCGAGCCCGTACGCGGGAACAGCCCCGAACGCGCTCAAGAGACCATCGAGGCGCCCGGCCGCGAGCTGTTCGCTCGCCTCCATCCCAAAAAGGAGAACGGATGCAGCCAGGCTGATTGCGACAGTCACTTGCCATCCCAGCTTTGCGCGAAGAGCGCGAGCAAGTGACGGCAGCGAGCGCTTATCGAGATTCGCGAGATATGCGGCGTACAAGGAGATCGCACATACCGCGGCCGTCAGGCTTCCGAGAGCGACTGGAACGAGCGAGGCATGGGTGTGGTTGCCGTAATCTCCATGGAGAAGGCCTACAAACTGGGCGTACTCTAGGGCCGCATGCGTCGCCAGCGTGACCGCAAATGTCACGAGGAAGAGCCCGGCAATCGCAAGCCGACGGTACAGGCTTCGCGCTCCCACGTCGCTACTAATACACGGAGCGGCACTGCGATTCCGCCCGCGCGCGTCGGTTTTCTTCCGGGTACGGCAAGAGCTTGCCGCCTCGCTCGCGTCTCTTAGGCCCTCGGATTCAATGCTGCGAAGGTGCGACCGTCACAACGTAGAACGCGCGGTTTGTGCTTCGCCGCTTGCCGGGGGCGCTCACATTAGGCCTATTGGCCGCATTTGCGTCTCATGCTCTCGTCTATGGTAACGGTCACGTGATGGGTGGCGCATACGGCGATGCGCTCCGCTCCCTCGCGGCGGCGGCCGTAACAGCACTCGCCGCCTTCTGGACTGCAATTGCCTGGGTGAGTCGGGGGCGCGTCTCCAACGGCAGCATATTGGCTTCCTTGATGGCGAGCGTCATGCCCTCGGTCTTTAGTGTGATCGTTGCCGCCTCGGGCTGGTTTTATCTTGTTGAGTCGGTCGAAAGCGGGCATAGTGCGCCCCCGAGCGCGTTGATTGTAGGCGCGCTCGTTATCGCAGGCGGCGCCGTGACTCTTCTGTCGCGCGCCGTTCTTCGCGCTTTGGCAAAGATCGTCTTCGCGATGAATTCCGGCGGCTTCAGGCGGCGCTCGCCGGCATGGGCGCACGCGGCGGATACTTCCGTTTCATTAGAACCGGTTGCCCACACGTGGCGACTCTTTTCACGTCCTCCTCCGATGGCCTGGGACTTTCTCTAGCCCCACATAAGCCCGTCGATCGTCCTTTTTCGGAGGATCCGTTTGTCCACACGTTTGAGGGTGCTGTGCGCTCTCACGATGCTATTGGCCCTCTCTGCAGGCGCAGCGCAGGCCCATGCCTATGTCATCGGCGCGCAACCGCCGATGGGCGGCAGCAACCAGCAGCTGGCAGGTCAGATCAGCATCTCCTTTGACGAGCCAATCGACGTGCTGGATTCCGACGCCGTGCAAGTCTTCGACGCATACGGTACACGCATCGACCGCCATGATGCCGCGATCGACCGCGAAGACGCAACCCGCGTATTGGTTCACGTCCCGCAAAAACTCAAACCGGGCGTGTACACGGTTCGTTGGCGCGTGGTATCCGCCGATACTCACGTCGTTGCGGGCATCTATCAAATCGGGGTCGGGGTTCCGCTAACGCAGAAGTCTATAACGGAGTACCAATCGCCATTTGACCCATCTGCCCCACTACCGTCGTTGCTGCGCTGGTTGAGTCTCATAGGCGCGTTGCTTGCCGGCGGTGCAGTCTTTCTTCGATGGTACGCGCTCGATCGACTGGACCGCATGTATCCCGGTGGCGTCGAAATCGCCCGCCGATGTGCGATTGCGGGCACGACCGTGCTTCTGGCCGCCGCCTTGCCGAGCCTCATCGTGCAGGCATCGGCGGCGGGCGGAGCCCTAGGCCGAGATATTCCTGGGACGCTGATGGAGACAACCTGGGGCATTGCATTTTTGGTCCGGATTGGTACGGCTGCGGTCTTGCTTTTCGCGTCCATCGTGGCGTGGCAGCGGCTCACTCGGGCCGCGATCGGTTTGACCGCCGTCCTGCTTGCGACGTTCAGCGCCGCCGGCCATGCCTTGTCTCAATCGAGTCGGGCCGCCGTGGCAGTGGCAGGCGCAGTCGATTTTGTGCACCTCGTCGCGGCTGCGGCGTGGGTCGGCGGCGTTTTCGTGCTTGCCGCCGTATTGCTCCTAGCGCTCGCGCGCCGCGACGCCAACGTGCGTTGCAGAACGCGCGCGTTGTTCGCGGCTTTTACGCCCCTCGCGATCGTCTGCGCCGTCGTCGTGGTTGCAACCGGAGCATACGCGTCAGTTATCCACCTTACCAGCCTGGGCGATCTCGTAGGGTCCGCGTACGGGCGCGTGCTTTTCGCGAAGATCGTCGGCGTCGGCTTGGTACTCTGGCTAGGTTCGCGACATCTCCGAGTTGGAGCTGGAACGATCTCACCGGCCGGAAACGCGACGCTGCGCTATGAGGCGCTAGCCGGGCTACTCGTCGTCGCACTCACCGCCGTTCTGATAGGCGAAGCCCCGCCGGGCCATCGATCGGCGCTGCCGAACTCGACGGCCGGCGCGCTCGTGGCGCTCCTCTGCATTCTTGCAATTGCGCGTGCGGCGTTAAATGCGAAACCCGTTGCTGCGAGATATCTGAACGGTTCAATTGCCGTCGCGCTTGCGGCGCTCTTGGTAAACGCCTTCCTCATTGGCCCGTTCTACGTCCGGGCGGTCTTCATGGTGCCCACGTTGTGGGCTGGGGACGTCGTGCTGATCGACGAGACGGCCTATCGCCGGCATCCACCGCGCGAGGGTGACATTGCGATCTTTGCGCCGCCCGTCGAGTTCGGCGGCGACGATATCGCCCAACGCGTGATCGGCGTTCCGGGAGACACGATTACGATCAACGATGGGATCGTCCACCGCAACGGGGCAGCGCTGCGAGAACCGTACGAGTATCAGCCCCCCGCCTACGACTTAGCAATCCGAAATTACGGCATCTACGTCGACGGACAACCGCTCGATCCGCGCGTGGCGAACGTCCCGCCAAAAGCACTATGGCAAGCGCCAAACCGCATCCCAAACGGTTTCTACTTCATGTTGGGTGACAATCGCAATTATTCAATCGACTCACACATATTTGGCTTTGCGCAAACGAGCGGCGCTTTCGCAGCCGGCCCACTCGCAGCGCAAGAAGCTCGTGCGAGTTTCCTGGGCAGGGCTTTTTTGTCCATTTGGCCTCTGCACAGCTTGCAGCTCCTACAAGCGTCATGGCGGATCGACTCACGGAAGGGAATATCGTGATTTTACGGTTGGCTTGCGCTCTTTGTCTGATCGCCCTGCTTGCGCCGGTGGAAACGAGGGCCCACGTACGGATCTTTCCCGACACCGACTCAACGCAAGCTCCGGCTTGCAGCTTTACCAAGTTCACGGTTCGCGTTCCGGTAGAGCGCCCGGTTGCCACTACTCGCATCGACGTTGACATTCCCAGAAGAATAATCGTCTTTGCGGTTCAGCCGAAGCCAGGTTGGCGCTTCGATCTTCAAACGACGCGGGGTATCGTGACGAAGATTTCTTGGGCGGGCGGGCGGCTCATGCCCCATGAATTCGACGAGTTCGCTTTTCTAGCCGCGACGCCGAGAACGCCCGGCGTCGTTACCTGGAATGCATGGCAGTACTACAGCGACGGCGTGATCGTCAAATGGGCGGGTCCCACGAACGCGGATACTCCCCATTCCATAACCAGCATTACGCCGGCGCACTGCAAGCCTCTCAAGAAAGGAAAATAAGTATGCAAAGACCTTGGGCCTCACTCCTCGCAATTCTTATGGCGTTGCCTGCCATTGCGGCCGGAACCTCAGCGACGCTCCGGGGCACACTTGCCCTTCAAGGTCAGTCCGCGAAGGCCGAGGGCTATTTAACCGCCGCAGAAATAGGAAACGATCCGCTAAATCGGCGACTCGATACGTGGATGACGCCGCTCGCATCGGCGGCAGCTATTCGAACGTACGACGTTGACATGACAAAACTGCTCCATATGATCATCGTCAGCGACGACTTCCGCACATTCTTGCACGTGCACCCGGTCCTCGGGCCGAATGGGCACTTTCTGCTAAATCAGCAATTCCCCGACCAGGGCTTGTATCACATCTATATCGACGCTCGCCCGACTAGCTTCGGGCAACAAGTCTTTCGCTTCGATCTCGACCTTGGAGGCTCCGCCGCAGAGGCTTCCCGCGCCCTTGGCGAGCGTGGAACGACGGCCTTGGCTGGTCCGTACCTCGTGCGTATTTCAAGCGATACGCTCGCGATAGGGCGCGAGTCTCATCTCGTCATTCACATCCTCAAGGATGGGAGGCCCGCCGCCGATCTTCACCCGTACCTCGGCGCGCTGGCCCATGCCGTGTTCCTGAACGCGGAAGATTTAAGCTACGTTCATGCCCATCCGTTGCCGGTCTCGGTTTCGGGGGAGAAGAGCGGGGCTCCGGGAGCCATGGAGATGAAGGCGCTGCCCGACTCGGCCTCGTCGTCGCCGGACATGCAGCTTCACATGGCTCTGCACGAGCCTGGCACGTACAAGCTCTGGTTACAGTTCCGCGGAGGAAACCGGCTTTACGTTGCAACCTTCGTTTTGACCGCGTACAACCACGTGATCGGCTCGAGGCGATCGTGATCCTAGCGCCAACGTCGGCACCTCGCACCGAACCCGGCGCGGTCCAGTCGAGCGCCCCCAGTCTGCTCGACTGGCTCGTAACACTGGCCGGCGTCTGGATCATGACGGGCCTCTTTATCGACGCTCACCAGCATCTTTTTATGGCGGTGGAGTCCTTCATTAACCCGTGGCACATGACGTTGTACAGCGGTGCGGTTTTCGCTGCCGGCGTGCTAGCCGTGGCGATCGCCCTCAACTATCGCCGCGTAGGTTCGTTCTGGAAAGCCGTTCCGTTCGGCTACGCACAGAGCGTCGTCGGCGTTGCGGCGTTGCTCGTGGGCGGCGGATTGGACGCCTGGTGGCACTCCATCTTCGGGTTCGAGCATCAGCTCGATCTGCTCCTTAGCCCGCCTCACCTGTTTTTGCTTACCGGCTTGTTCTTCCTGATTACCGGGCCGGTGCGCAGCGCGCTCGCCCGACCGGAAGCCAAAAATCTGCTCGAACAGCTGCCCATGCTCGTTGCGCTGGGGCTTGCCTTCGAGATCACACAGTTCGTCACGCAGTACGGGTTCTATCCCGAAGCGCTGATGCGCGATCACCCTTTGCCGCAGGCCGAATTTCACAGCGAACAGTTTGTGCTCTCTGTCCTCCTTTTCTATCGCCAGGCACTCGAGATCGCGATCGTAATCTGGCAAAGCCTCCTTCTCGCCGCCGCCGTTTTGTACTTATGCGCTCGTAAACGGCTGCACTTCGGCGCGCTCATCGTCATTTGTATCGCCGAAAAGGCCTGGATCGGCGGCGAACTGTCGAACGATGTCAAGGAGTTCTTTCTGGTCGCCCTCGCATCGGCTAGCGCAGGGGCGATTGGGGATCTTCTAATAGCGAAGTTCCGACCATCGGTGCACCGTCCCAATGCATTTCGGCTTTTGGGATTCGTCGTGCCGTCGGCGTACTTCGCGGCCTACTTTGCTCTTGCTGTTCCCATGTTCGGCGGTACATGGTGGGATGCCAGCTTCGTGTTCGGTTCGATCGTGGAGGCGGGGCTCGTGGGGCTCTGCGTCAGCCAGCTCTTTCTTGCCGGCGTTACCGTATGACGATGGGCACAAAACGCTTGTCGCTATCGCCGCGCGTATTTCGCGCGATGACCTCAAGAGTGTATGCACGACGGTACTGCGGAATCACATCAAGAACAGTTTGCGAGAAAGTGAAGACGCCAAACGCATGACGGTCTGCCGCGAATGAGAACGATTCCGTGCGCACTTCCACGCTGGCGACGTTTGTCGACGTCACGATCCGCCCTGCCCAAATTCGGCCGGGTTGAATCGAAGTCTCGTTCATCCATAGCGCCAGAATATGCGGAGGCGCATCGGGCGGAAGCAGCAGCGGCGTCGGCCAGGGGGATGCCGCAACGAGCGCTTGAGCCGAGTCGGCCTCGCGCCGGCCGCCTTGCAAGCATGAGGTCGCGGTCACAAGAGCGACAATTGCAGCGGCGAGGCGTATTGCGTTCAGGGGTGAATCAGGCATGCTGAAAGCTCCCGACGTAGCTTCGCGCCCTGCGGCTTCCGCCATCTACGACTGGATGATGGCGATTGCCTCGCTTTGGCTCTCCGGCGGCATCATGGTCGATGCATGGTATCATTTTCACTCGACGGTAGAAACCTTCTTCGAGCCTGCGCACGCGCTGCTCTATGCGGGTCTGCTCGCGTCCGCCATCTTCACCGCGGTCATGGTCGTCGCGGGCGTTCGACAGGGTTATCGCTGGCGTTACGCGCTTCCGGCGGGCTACGGCGTGACGTTCGCTGGATTGTTCGTCTGCCTCGCTGGGGGCTTGACCGACATGCTGAAGCATTCACTGTGGGGATTCGAGGAAGGCTTCAATGCCCTTCTGAGCCCGACGCACCTCTTGATCGGCGCCGGCATGTTCCTGATCATCGCGGGTCCGGTACGCGCCGCGCTTCTGCGCCCGAGTCCCCCGAAAACTTTGGTCGCCCAGCTTCCGCTGTTGTTGTCAGCAGCCTCGATGATGGAGCTCGCGCACTGGGGTACGCAGTTCGTCTTCCTGAGCGAAGCCGAGCGTATGGACGCGCCTATCGCCCCCGCCAGCATGCCGCATGCGGCCCTGACGTTGCTCACGTTGCAATACGATAAAGAGGGAATTGGCCTGCTCGCGGTCATCGTGCAAAGCGTGCTCGTGTCCGGGTTTTTTCTCTATCTCGCCCGGCGCTTGCGCTTGGCGCCGGGCGCGCCGGCCGTGCTCCTGGTCATGGGGAATGCCTTTATCGGCGCAGCGCATTCGAACTATGTCGGTCAGTTTATAGCGGTAATTGTAGCCTCGGCCATCGCGGGGCTAACCGCCGACCTCTTCCGGTTGGATCCTTCCGATCAGCTGGCGCCTCGTTGGAGCATTGCAGCGTTCACCGTTCCCGCGGCCTACTGGGCGGTGCTCTTGGCGATACTTTCGCTCACCATGGGCGGCATTTGGTGGACGCCGGACGTGATTTCGGGCTCGGTCCTCTTCGCGGGCCTCGTGGGACTGTTTTTGAACCTTCTGACCGGGCCGTTTTCTGGCGCGACCGATCGCCAACCGGGCGCGGATTCACAGAGAAAAATAAGTTGATGCACACCCGCACTAAGCCGATGCTGTGTCCATGCCCCACCCTTTAGCGCGTCTGCGGACGGTGCGTTTGGCCGTCGTTCTTGCCTGCGTTATCCTGGCGCTCGGGCTGGCACTGCTCGTCATCAGAACGCAGCGCCGACCACATTTTGTGGGCTTCGCACCGCCGAACGTTGGGCTGCCAGACGTGGCGTTAACTGACGACCGCGGCGAAAGGTTTAGGTTCTCCGAGCTGAACACGAAGGGGTACGCGCTTGTTTTTGGTTTCACCCACTGTGCGGATACGTGTCCGATGACTCTCGCAAAACTCGAGCGCGTACGAATGAGTTTGGCGCCTGGAGAGAGGCGCAATACGGCGATCGTTTTCGTGACGGTCGATCCTGCGCGCGATACGCCGGCTCGGCTTCACGAATATATCGCACGGTTCGGCTCCGGACTCGTCGGCGTGACGGGAACGCGCCAATCGCTCAAGACGCTCTCCAGCGCACTGGGGATCTGGTCCGTGCGAATCGGCAAAGCACCTAACTACGAGATGGGACACACTGCCAGCGTGTTCTTCGTCGATCGATCGGGTCGTATTCGGACGATCCAAGGTTGGCAAGATGCTCCGCGGGACTTCGCCCACGATTTCATGGAGTTGACGATGTGATTTACAGGTCGCGGTTCCGGCCGACCCTCGGACGTTCGCTGTTCCCCATCATCGACCCAAAAAGCGGAAACTTCACGGGAATCGTGACGCGGCGCGACGTTTTCAACTATCGCAGCAGACGCTTCTACGTTGGGCGCTTAGGTTTTTTTGGGGGAGGGTCTCGACGGCGGCATGATCACCGAGAGTGTCTACGGACCCCTTGAGTTCTGAGGGATGTCGATCCGACGACGAGTGTTGATCGGTCTCATCATCGCCCTCGCCGCTGTGCTTTCGTTAGTAGCAATTGGCTGGCTCTTTTATGCGTCCGTAGGTGCGGACTGAAGAGCAAGTTTGCTGTCGGGCCAGCGGCAGCGCCGTTCGCGGGGATTCCACCGTAGGAATTCTTGCGAGGTATCAGACTTAGGTTTGGATGCTTCGGCCAAAATCCGTTAGACGGAATCGCGTGGAAAACGCTTATAGCATATGAGCTTTTATGCCGCCAACGGGAATCGAACCCGTGATTCGGGGTCCCGGCCGGTCCCGTCGATTACCGGAAACTCCCTTCCTGTACGGGTTTTAGCGTTTTCGACTCCCGGCTCGTCCCTTCGAATCCCGACGAGTTTTGCGTAATCCGTTAGATCGCCGTTAGAGGAGCGAGCGCTTCCATTGCCGCTCTCGAAGGGAGCTAGACAAACACGCCACGTCCGCGCTGAAACGCTCGCCGAGTCTCTTGGCCGGATTTTTGCTCACTTCTGGCCGCACGCTCAAAAGAGACGCGGCAGCGCGACCGCCGAGCGTTTACGCGATTTGCGATTGCGTGATGCCCTTCAATACAATTAGCTCGCGCAACGCCACAACAGGGGTCACCGTACGTCAACGATCGGCACCACGTCGACGCTCATAGTCGGCAGCCAATGCAGAAAGGACGCGATAACACTCGGTCTCTGCCGACGACGACTGTCACCAAGTATGGTCGGTTCTTCGATTTCACGCATCACCTCGCCATAGGCACGTTGGAGCTGATCATTCCCTGACAGGAGCGAATGCAACGCCCTGGACTTGCCCCATGTACGGCAAATGAAACCGCCGCAGAGGATCATATCGCGGGAACGTCGATAGGATGCCCTTGAACGAGTCGGGGGAATCCTCGGCACCCAGTACCTTCGTTTCGCCGGCATTTCACGCAAACGCCGTTCCAGTTGCCACTGGCGACTCCGCGGTATAGCGCGGGACGACGCAGCGAAAATCATTGGGTTCGAACTCAGTCGTCTATCGTCGAATCGGCACCTTGAAATCGACGCGGTGCTGATAAGTATAGATCGATCGCATCGACCCTCAGTCGTTTCAATGAGCCCTCCGCAGCCTTTTTTTGATGTGCTCAAGTCGACTTTTCAGCCCAATATGCTTGCTATTTGCCTTGAACTCAAAAGCAAATTTCGTTGCAATCAGCGTTGACCGCGGAGCCACCCGAGCGCGTCACCGACGAGTCCTCATTGAAAATGGTCCGTATACCTCGGCGGCCTCGAAGAACGTAGCGCCGATCGACCGCCTCGCGAATTAGAACAAATATTTCACGCTGGCCGGAAATGGCAGAGCCGCTCGGGGGCCGGACGGCCGACATTGCCTCGGTGCCGACCACGGCGCCAGCGGCCGTCGTGCCGCCAACCCTCGTGCCCCGGCGAACATCCGGTGCCTAAGGCGGGTCGACGTTCCACGCCGCATTGTTGTTCGCGGCTGCGACGGTTATTTGACCGGCAGGGCGGGTACACGCGCATCCTGCGCAATCTCACCGGTGTTAACCCAGCTTCGGCCTGCTGGAAAACGGCTCCGCGCTGCAGACCGCGGTAATGCTGCTCGATTCGGACGAGGCGAGCGGCTCGTTGCAAAACGAGCATCCGCGAAGCAAACAGGTGCAGTTCGTCGTCGCCGGCATCGTCTAAGCGAAATTGGCCGCTGCCGCTTAACGATGAAGGAAGGCGACAGTACTATCGTTCCGCCCAGGGCGCCGCATCGCTTCAGAATCGCTCCGCGCAGCGCGCCGTTACCTTTAATGTTTACGCCCCAAAGGCGTACTAACGTGTAGCGCTTCGTGCGAACCGTCTTTTTGGCGGCCGGCCGCTTTGCGGTCGTTCGTTTCGCGAGATTTCTTTTCAGGAGCTAATTGCGGCCGCCGGGGTGCGCCGTTGCACCGCGGAGCATGCGGGTCTCTTTTGCCGCTTCCGTCTGTTCGCCGATCGGCTCGAGCTCGTCGCGGTTCAAAAATTCGCTGGCGAGCTTGAAAATCTCGGCCAGCACTTGGATTTCGGGTGGAATTTCTCGGCAAGGTCCGCGCCGCGACTTGAGCATCGCGACCAGTTCTTTGCTGAGATCGTGCTCGGTGTGCGGGCTGCGGATCCTCGATCCAGGAGACGAGCCCACCCTTGCTCATCCGCTTCGATTGGCCGAAAATCCGCAGGGTGATGGTGAAGGGCAAACTACTTGATCGCCTGGGCGGATGCTCACCACTCCCGGGCCGACTTCTTCGACGATGCCCATATTCTGTGCCCAACGACTTAACCGGCCTCCATAGGCGCGCGGCCCTGGTACATCTGCAGATTACTGCCGCAAATGCCGGCAAGTCGTGAGGCGGAAAAGACGGCGGTTTCAGTATCCACAATCCCGCCTCGACCGCACGTCTCCCGGCCTTCGCGTGTGGTACTCGTTCGCAAGGACTAGGCTATGCCGTTTCCTCCGGTGGCGCCGTAGGTTTGGCCGCTGCAAAAAGGCATATCGGCCGATGCAAGTGCAACGTACACGGGCGCAATCTCGACGGGTTGACCTGCGCGATGGTAGGGGACCGTCTCGCCGAACTCGGCTACGGTTCCGGGTAGCCGGCCACCGCTGACCTGAAGCGGCGTCCAGAAGGGACCAGGCGCTACGGCATTCACGCGAATCCCACGATCCACGAGTTGCTTGGCGAGCGCCTTGCTGAACGTATTGATTGCCGCCTTTGTCGGCGCATAGTCCAACAGCCACGGCGATGGGTCGTAGCCTTGCTCGGACGCGGTGTTGATGATGACCGATCCCCGCTGCATATGTTCGAGTGCAGCTTTGGTGATCCAAAACATCGCGTAGAAATTGGTCTTGAACGTCCAATCCACGAGTTCGGTCGTCAGTTCGGAAATCGACTTGACCGCGTGTTGTCGCCCGGCGACGTTTACCAACGTATCGAGCCCGCCAAGACCGTTGACGGCATTCTCGACGAGCATGCGGCAGAACACCTCGGACCGGATGTCGCCCGGCAGCGGCACGGCCTTTCGCCCGGCACTTCGAATCAGCTCTACAACCTCTCGCGCATCAGGTTCTTCAGCGGGCAGATAGCTAAGCGCGATGTCCGCGCCTTCGCGGGCAAACGCGATTGCGGTCGCTCGGCCGATTCCGGAGTCGGCCCCCGTGATCAAGGCTTTGCGCCCTTTCACCTCCCGGTCCCGCGATAGGAATGTTCGCCATGATTCGGGCGAGGTGTCATCTTGGATGCTAACCCCGGCCACGGCTGCCTTTGCTCCGGATAGGGTGGTTTAGGGTAGTCGGCGGGGTTGTCGGCCCCCGTTTCGCCGGTGCTTTGTGACGAGCCGGCCGGGGCATCAAGACTCCCGGCAAGGGTTGCGCCACCGAGAATGCCGACAAACGTTCGCCGCGAGTGATCGTTGCTCTTCATAGTGGTCTAGGGGTCCCCGCAGGCGACGTAGTGCAACACCTGGCCATCCTGCTTCGAGCCGTTCTGGGCGCCAAGATTGATGGTCATGGAATGGGCGGACATGACGTTATTGACGTGGTTCATCGAATTGGTCGCTGCCGCCGGCAGCGCGAGCGTTAGGCTAAGGATCGAGGCGGTGGCGAGAAGTGCAACTTTCAGAGTAAATCCCTCACTGCTCTGCAAAATGAACTGGGTTGCAGTCTTCCCAGAAACGACTCACTCTCACCGTAATTTCGGAGTAACGCCTGCCACATTCGGGTAAAGCGCACGCATGAGTGAGACAAATACGTTGCCACCCCAGCATCAGGATCGCCAGCCGGGGCATCAAGATGAGTTGAGGCCGCAGCCGCAGAGTGAGTCGAAGACGCCTGGTTCGAACCGATTGAAAGACCGGGTCGTTTTGGTGACGGGCGGCGATAGCGGCATCGGCCGCGCAGTCGCGGTGCTTGCGGCCAAAGAAGGCGCCGACGTCGCCATTGTCTATTTGGAAGAGGACGACGACGCTGAGGAAACTCGTCGTCTTGTCCAAGGGAAGGGCCGGAAGTGTGAGTTGCTGGCCGGGGATATCGGCCAGGAAAGCGTGGCACGAGGCTTCGTGACGAAAACGGTCGAGCGCTTCGGTAGGCTCGACGTGCTCGTCAACGCCGCTGGCGAGCAGCATCCCCAGGAACGCCCCGAGGATATTTCCGCTGAGCAGCTCGAGCAGACGTTTCGAACCAACGTATTTTCGCAGTTCTTCGCCGTGGAAGAAGCGTTAAAGCACCTCAAGAGCGGCTCTTCCATCATTAACATCGCCTCGATTACCGCCTACGAGGGCAACCCAAGACTGCTCGACTATTCGGCGACCAAGGGTGCCTTGGTTTCCTTCACGCGGGCACTCTCAAATTCAATCGTCGATCGCGGGATTCGAGTGAATGCGGTAGCGCCCGGCCCGATTTGGACGCCCCTAATTGCCGCCACATTTAAACCCGAAGAGGTCGAACGCTTCGGCGCCGACACGCCGATGAAGCGGCCGGGGCAACCCTATGAAGTGGCCGCCGCCGTCGTCTTCCTTGCATCGGATGACGCCTCATATATTTCCGGCCAAACGATCCACGTCAACGGCGGGACCGTCGTAAACGGTTAGACACGGGCTTCCGTGCTTCGTGCAGGTCGAGAATCAGGGCCGGTGTTTGACATAGCTGGAGGGTTACGAGTTTTGGAACTCATACGGCCGAGGTGGCGCGACGACGTCCCACAAGACCTAAACAATTCGGATTCCATTTTGCATTATGGGCTCGAGTACGGCCGAAGTTATCCAGTTTGCTTCAGTGGAGGCGCGTGAGACCGGCGCGACGATCGTCCATGTCCACTTTATCAGGACAGCGCTGTCACGACGTTGCCAGTCCTGTTCGACCCGGTAGCGATATCGCGTCCAGGGCGCCCTGATCCGTTATATACTCGAAAACGATCTGCGGGATCCTCGATGTCGCGCGCAGCACCGCGTACTACCGCGAGCACGATCGTTCCGATCATCGACGATGATTACAGCTCAACGCATCAAGCGCCACGTCGAGGCCGAATCTTACGTTGGCGCAATCGCGGGCTGGACTTAGCCCCCACTTGGTGTACCCTAAGTGAATCGGACATATGGCACAACTGGGTGACTGAAGTCTGGGGAGCTCCGCTAGCGATAACAACTCCTCTCGACACTCAGCAGTAGCCTATGCGGGCTGATCTAAACTCCAGCAATACCGTCGGTGTAAGACGGTTCGATCGAATCCGAGGGAGCACGGGGAGGCGCGTAGCGAATTCCGTAACCCATCAGCTCTTTCCACTCGCGTTCCATCGTTTCGTAGCACTCGCAGGACGCCGTTTCGAGACCTGCTCGATTACGGACCACGATCTGCCCACGCGAATATGATATGAAGCCGGCGGCTTGGAGTGCTGATGCGGCGACCGCGACGCTGGCGCGCCGAACGCCAAGCATTTGGCTCAAGAACTCCTGGGTTAAGCGCAGACGATTGTCCCCAACGCGATCGTGCGCCATCAACAACCATCGAGCGCAGCGTTCATCCGTTGGGTGTAAGGAGTTGCAGGCGGACAGCTGTAGCGCGCCCATCAGAACCGCTTGCGCGTAGCGCAGGCTGAACGCCTTGAGCTGAGCCTCGGCCTCGACGACCGCGCGAAATGTCGCCGAAGACATTGATAGAGCGCCATTGGGTATTTGGACGATGCTACGCTGGTTCGTGCTCGATTGCCCCAGGACAATCGCCAAACCGGTCATTCCCTCGCGACCTATAATCCCAACTTCAGCCGTACGGCCGTCCGACATTTCAAGCAGTACCGAAATAACGCTGCCGGTCGGAAATAGAACCTTTTCCATTGACTCGTCGTAGTCGTAAACAATTTCCGCATTGTCAAGCGCCACCGGAATCAACGAGGGTCGAAGAATATCCATCACATGGTCGGGGAGATGGTCCAGGAACACGTTACCTGTGGAATGGGTCACGGAGAATGCGTCCGCCACTGCGGTTATCGCCTTACCAATCCATAGAAGATCGGCGGGATTTGAGCGCTTCTCGTGAGGGTCAGCCAGTAGGTCTATGGGGAGACCGGCTAACCGGGCGCAACTCTCTTGACGTGGTGCGATCGAGTAACTAGCACGTTCGACAGTTGCCGGCTCCCTCCGTCCGCAAAGCTGAAGTGTACGCGATCGTACATAAGGGAATAATTAGCCGCAGTGTGACTTGAGCATCCGGGACACGCCAGAGGTGGGGGAGCGCTTTGATGATGGAATGGAGCTTTCAGGCGGCCAACGCAACCAAAGCGGTCGGGGCGCGTCACGAGTTCCTAGCCTTCTTGCGCGACTCATGTACGCCGGAGTCAGACTATGATAGCGCCCTGGTCGTGTTCGGCGAGCTCGTTTCAAACGTTGTGCGACACGCGCCTGGACCCATCGAAATCAACGTGCAATCCGACGCGACCGGAGCAGTAATCCTCGACGTTTACGATTCAGGGGGCCGCTTTATCCCGCTAACCTCGCTTCCACCCTCGACCCAGCTCGGCGGCCGGGGCTGTACCTGGTCTCGCGTCTTGCCTATCGCCTGTCCGTGATCCGCACCAAAGGCGGCAATAAGGTCACGGTCACATTGCCCGTCAGGGCTAGACGAGCCGGCCTGCGTTTAGCCACTGAGAGACGGGCGCCGATCGAGGAGGAGTACGGGCTGGTTGATAGTTGACCGCTCGGTTGATCGGCTGACGACTAACCGGCCATTTTATGTTCACCACCGTATAGAATGAGTCTTATCCTTTTTTGTAATATGTCGCTGGCGCGGACCGGCGCCACGCACAAGGTGACAGGGGAGGCATAAGGCATGGAAACCGTCGTTATGGTCTTCGCTGGGGAATACGACCTTACGTCGAAGGAACAACTGCGTACGACACTGGCGCGTTTAAGCACGATGCCACGTGTCGTATTGGACTTCAGCGATGTAACCTATCTGGACTCAACGGTTATCACGGAGCTAATCCGCATGCGCAATCTTCGCGCTGCAAGCGGTTTTGAGCGCGAGACCATCGTTTTTCAGCATCCACCACTTAAAAGGCTCTTCGATATCCTGGATATGGGAAAAGTGTTTCGACTCGTTGGAACATTGGACGACGCCGTTGAAAAGAATGGCGCGCCCGTCACCGTGCAATACGCTTTTACCAATGGCCCGACCCCTTATGAGGCGCTTGACGCGGCGGGCTAGCACTGCGGATTAGCGGGACCGGCCTGACTCCGATAGGCGAGTTCCCGGATGCGCTCGAGGCTTCGGCGCGACAGTGCGCCCGCTCAAAAGTGTTATTTTGCATTTTCGCGCATCGTACCCAAATCCGGTCAAGTGAAGCGTAACTCTTCCATTCCGGAACGCGCTCGTTCGGTCTTATCCTGCGTTAAAAGTTACCTTAAGAAATGGTTTGAGAGTGGGGCACTTTTGGTATTTACAATCCGGAATGCCGCAGACGCGAAAGATCGGTGTGCTTTGCTTCGCGCACCTTCGTTGGAGCTTTGTCTATCAGCGACCGCAACACATAATGACGCGCCTTGCCGCGGGCCGGCCGGTTATTTACTTTGAAGAGCCCGAGTTTGAGGCGCCGCGGCCGTCGCTTAAATTGCGCCAAGACGGGGACGTCACTATTGTTACGCCCGTGCTGCCGACGAGCATTACGCCTGGCGAACTGATCGCCGCGCAACGCGGCCTTATTAACGACTTCCTCAGTACGCGTCCCTTTCTAGAACCGCCGTTACTCTGGTACTACACACCGATGGCTCTACCATTTACACGCCACCTCGACGGCACACGCGTCTACGATTGCATGGATCAACTGGCTGCCTTCAACGATGCGCCGGCGGAGTTAGAAGCGTTGGAGCGCGAGTTGTTGGCGCGTTGCGCGCTGGTCTTTACCGGAGGCCGCAGCCTGTATTATGCCAAGCGCCAGTTGCATTTCGACGTTTCCTGCGACCCCAGCGCCGTCGATGCGGCGCACTTTGCACCCACAGGCCGCACGGAACCGCCCGAGCTGTGCGCGCTGCGGCGCCCGCGCATGGTTTTCTGCGGCGTACTGGACGAGCGGCTCGACGTTCTCTTCGTCCAGGGCCTCGCTCGCGAACTTCCCGATTGGGAACTGGTTTTCGTCGGTCCCACGGTCAAGATTGATCCGGCCATTCTGCCAGATGCGCCAAACATCCATTATTTGGGAATGCGAAGTTACGAAGAGCTGCCGGCGCTGATCGAGCATTGCGACATAGCGCTACTTCCGTTTGCACTTAATGACGCGACCCGCTTCATCAGCCCAACCAAAACACTGGAGTACTTGGCCGCGCGTAAACCGGTGATTTCGACGCCAATCGCCGACGTTGTCGATCCCTATGGCGCCGAAGGCATCGTTTGCATCGCTGCGACGCCGCAGCAAGCCGCCGCGTATGCGCGCGCGACCCTGCGCGAAGCTCCCTCAGAGGAGTGGAACGGCGCGGTCGATCGCATCCTCGCCACCTGCTCCTGGGGCGATACCGTCGCGAGCATGGAGCGACGCATTGACTCGGCGGCTCTCCTAGACCTCGAGGTGGCTGGGTGAAGCATCACTATGACTATCTCGTCGTCGGAGCGGGCTTCGCTGGCAGCGTATTGGCGGAGCGTCTCGCCGCCGAAGGCAGGAAGCGCGTACTGGTAATAGACCGGCGCGAGCATTTCGGCGGAAATGCCTACGACTGCTACGATAAAGCGGGGGTTCTGATCCACCGGTACGGGCCTCACATTTTTCATACCAACTCGGCCGAAATTTTCGCTTATTTATCGCGCTTCACGCGGTGGCGTCCTTACGAGCACCGCGTCCTTGCGTCGGTGAAAGGCAAGCTGCTTCCCATGCCGATCAACTTAGACACGATCAATCGGCTCTACGGTTTGGATCTCGACTCGAAGTCGCTCGAGGGATTCTTCGCGACGCGCGCTGAGAGGATCACGCCCTGCCGCACCGCCGAAGACGCGGTCGTTTCGCGCGTGGGACGTGAGCTCTACGAGCTCTTCTTTCGAAACTATACGCGCAAGCAATGGGGTCTCGATCCTTCAGAACTGGACGCGACGGTCACTGCGCGCATTCCCGTTCGCATGGATTGCGACGACCGCTACTTCGAGGACAGGTATCAGGCCATGCCGCTCGACGGTTACACGCGGCTGTTCGAAAACATGCTTTCGCATCCCAAGATTACCCTTTCGCTGGGAACCGCGTACGCCGACATCGTCGGGGATCGGCTCGCTGAGCAGACGATCTATACGGGCCCGATCGACGAATTCTTCGACTATCGTTACGGCAAGCTGCCGTATCGTTCGCTTCGCTTCGAACACCGAACGCTCGAAAAAGTGTGCCACCAGCGGGTCGCTGTCGTGAACTATCCCAACGATCGCGCGTACACGCGAGTTACTGAATACAAGCACATCACGGGGCAGAGCCATTCAAAGACGAGCATTACGCTCGAGTACCCACAAGACGAAGGCGATCCGTACTATCCGGTTCCCCGTCCGGAAAATGCCGCGCTGTACGCAAAATATAAAGCGGCGGCCGACGCGTGCCCCGGCGTTTACTTCGTCGGACGTCTTGCGACGTACAAGTACTATAATATGGATCAAGTCGTTGGCCAAGCCTTGGCAACATATAACCGGCTGCGAGGAGAGCGCGCGTGTACCCAAGTCGCCTAGCATTATGGGGCGGCGTGGAAGCATCGGTGGTTCGCATCCGCGACACCTATGTCGACCAAGTGCGGGCGACTGGACACCACGATCGTCCTGATGACCTAGATCTCGCTGCAAGTTTGGGAATCGAGGCCATCCGTTACCCGGTCGTATGGGAGCGCGTGGCGCCTCATGGCGTCAAGCGCGCCGACTGGAGTTGGAGTGACGAACGACTCTGCCGGCTGCAAGAACTCGGTATCACGCCGATCGTTACGCTGCTGCATCATGGCAGTGGTCCGGCCGATACCCATCTGCTCGATTCTTCGTTTCCGTCGAAGCTGGCTGACTACGCCCGTGCCGTGGCTCGGCGGTATCCATGGCTGCGCTACTTCACGCCTGTGAACGAGCCGTTGACGACCGCGCGTTTCTCGGCCCTATACGGACACTGGTATCCTCATCGTGCCGATCAGAGAGCATTTGTTACGGCGCTTTTAAATCAGGTAGAGGCCATCGCCCGTGCCATGGACGCCATTCGCGAAGAGATCCCCGGGGCGATCCTCGTTCATACTGAAGACCTTGCGAAGACCTACGCCACCGCAACACTTGCCTACCAGGCGGAATTTGAAAATGCGCGCCGCTGGAGCAGCACCGATTTGCTCTGCGGTAACTTCGAACTGAACAGGCTTATGCAAACGTGGATGCGCTCTTTGGGCGTAGATCTGAGCCACGGCCATCTCGAACGGTACCGATGCGAGCACGCCATCCTAGGCTTTAACTACTACGTTACCAGCGAGCGATTCCTCGACCACCGCGTCCACCGCTATCCGCCTGAGTCCATGGGCGGAAACGGTCGCGACCGGTACGTCGACGTGGAGGCCGTGCGCGCGCGGGCCGAGGGCATCGATGGCGCATTCGGCCTCCTAGGAGAAGCCTGGGAACGCTATCGGCAGCCTCTCGCGATTACCGAAGCACATCTCGCGTGCACCGAAGAAGAGCAGGTTCGCTGGGTGGACGAGGTCTATAGCGATTTGGTCCGCCTGCGGCAGATCGGCGCGGACGTGCGCGCTTTCACCTTATGGTCGCTTTTCGGCGCGTGGAATTGGAACTCGTTGCTGACACGACAGGAAGGTTACTACGAGTCGGGCTGCTTCGATGCTCGCGAGGGTCTGCCGCAGGAGACGATGCTTGCAGCGTGGACCCGGTCGCGGGCAGCAGGCAGCGCGTTCGTGCCTCCCGCGCTCGCCGGCCAAGGCTGGTGGCGCTGTCCTGCGCGACTCATCGATCAATCTGAACGTGGGATTGCATCGTGATTGTAGCCCCGCCGAGCATCGAGGTTTGCACTGAGGAGCTTGAAAACGCACTGGAGGACGCTTTGCGCCGGGGCGAGCCGACAGGGTGCCGGGCGCTGCTTCCTCGCATCATCGAAAGCGTTTTTACTCAAGCAGAACGGTTGGTCTCGTCCTATTCAATGTTGCGTCTCGCCTATAGCGTAAAGACAAATCCAGCGCCCGAACTCTTGCGCGCCGCCAAACGCGTCGGATTTCTCGCCGAGGTTATCGGGCCGCAAGAACTCGAGCACGCACGCACCTGGGGTTTTACCGACGATAAACTAGTCTATAACGGTCCTTATCCTGCCCGCAACTGTGCGCACCCACCGGCAATTATTTTCGCGGACTCCATCGAGGGGTTCGCGAGCGCCGCAGAGCATTTCCCGCGTTCAACCGTCGGCATACGGTTGCGCCCACCAGCGGTTTCTTCCCGTTTCGGTGTGCCTTTTGCACGAATAGATGAACTCTCCGAGGCCATACGATATACGGAAAGGCACGAAATCGGGGTCTCCTTTCACGTGCGGCCACAGGACTACGGAGACTACGACTTCCTCGGTTTGGCCGAAACCGTCGCCGGCTATGCCGCGGAGCTGGAGCGCCGCAGCGGTGCCCTTGTAACCATATTCGATGCGGGCGGCGGACGGCGCCCCTGCGAGTTCGACGACGAAGTTCGACGAGGCACGTTCGACAGGTTGATCTCGCTCGTGGGCGATCGATTGGAGCACCTGCGCGCAATCGTCCTCGAGCCCGGTCAGGCACTGGCGACGCCGTGCGAGGCGGTGATCGGGACGATTCTCGAGGTCCGCCATTCACAAAGGAGAGTTATGGAAATCGTCGTCGATGTGGGTTTCCCCGATCTTCCGCAGGTCCGCACTTTTACGCACCGCATTTTTCATGTAACCGGCGGCAAGCCGCGTATCGCTCGGCCGGGCCACGGACGGATTTTGGGACACACGTGCTTGGAGTACGACGTTCTCCGTGAAGACATCGATCTTGACGGTTGCCGCGTCGGTGACACAATCGCCATTGCGGATGCCGGCGCCTATGACGCTAGCATGTCGTTTCCATTTGCGCGAGGACGCCGTTGTCTGTAGAAGCGACCTACATACTTCCGATCCGGATGAACGCCGTCGATGCAATCAACGAATTGAGCGGCTACCTCCGCACGCTCGAGGTGACCCAGCTCATCGTCGTCGACGCTTCCGATGCTGACGCCTTCGACCGTCTCGATCGCGAAATCGGCGGCTTCACATTGCACATAAGGCCGAGCGTTGACGGCCGAAACGGGAAAGTGCGGGGCGTTCTGACCGGCCTGCGACTGGCCTCGGAGGACAGGGTTGTTGTTGCCGACGAGGACGTGCGCTACGACGGGCGCTCCTTGCGCGAGGTTGTGCGACGTCTGGACGATGCCGATGTCGTACGGCCGCAAAACTTTTTTTTGCCGGCGCCGTGGCATGCGGTTTGGGACTCCGCGCGGTCGCTTATCAATCGCGCCTTCGATGGCGATTGGCCGGGGACGCTTGCCTTCCGCCGCTCTGCAGTGCCAAAGGGTTACAACCCCGACGTGCTCTTCGAGAACTACGAGCTGGTCCGGACGATTCGCGCCGGCGGCGGCAAAGAAGATGTCGCTCGTGATCTGTTCGTGGCGCGGCGTCCCCCCTCGTTTCAACATTTTATAGGCCAACGCGTGCGGCAAGCCTATGATGAGTTTGCGCGCCCATTGCGCCTCCTCATCGGGCTCGCGGCGCTTCCTCTTTTGGCGGCCTGCTGGCTCCGCTTCGGAACAATGGCGATGTGGGGATTTGTCGCCCTGACGACGGCGTGTGCTGGGGCCGGGTGGCTCCGCGCCGGCGCTGGGCGGTACTATTCCGCATTATCGATAGCCGCAGCGCCGCTATGGGCTCTCGAACGTGGAATATGCTCCTGGCTAGCGCTGTTCGAGCGCCTCTGGTTCGGCGGCGTTCGCTATAGCGACTCGATCATTCCCGATGCCGCCTCTTCGCGGAACGAACGGAAAAAATGGGCCTTATGAAGCCCGAGCAAGCGCTCTCCCTCTACGGCCGCGAAAATCCCTTCTCGTCCGTTGCGGCACTGCGTACCAGCAATTACTCGGCATCGATTGGTGGGCGGCTCGTGCGCCTCCTCGATTGGCGCGAACCAACCGCGCAGGCCCGGCGTGCGGACCGTGCACTGCGGAGCTTTCTTTTAAGTTCGGCATTCTCGTGCGTTGCAGGAAAAGCCGCCGTAGAATCTGGCGGCTATCGCTTCGCCTCCTATAGCGGATTCGGTGATCCGGTCAGTCTCGAAGGGCTGGCGCGAGATTTGGCCGCCTTCGTCTCAGAGCGACCGTCAATGGTGCAGCGGTATACAACCTTCGTTGCGGTTTTCGATGAGGCGGCCCCCGGCGCCGAAACGTGGTTCGAAGCGGGACTCTGGAGAGTCTTACAAGGACTTGCCAACCTGGGAGCGCCTCATTATTCCTGGGATCCCCGCGCTTCCAGCGACCCCATGGCGTCCAACTTTGGCTTTAGTTTTGCTGGCGAGGCGTTCTTCGTCGTCGGGATGCACCCCAATAGCTCGCGGTTGTCCCGTCGGTTCTTCTTACCCGCTCTAGCCTTCAACTCTCACAGACAGTTCCGTGAGGCACGGCGAAGCGGCCGCTTTAGCCTCATTCAGCGTTTGGTGCGGGGCCGCGAAGTGCAGTTGCAGGGGTCAATTAATCCCGAGCTCCGCGAGTTCGGCCACCGCAGCGAGGCGCGCCAATATTCAGGCCGGCAAACTGAAGTGGAGTGGCGATGTCCGTTTCAAACGCCCTCATAGAAATCGGCGCGCAAAGCGCCCACTCGCTCGTCCTGCTCCGCGGCGACATCTTGCGTATCGTCGACCGTTGCGGCAAGCAGGTCGCCGACCTCGCCATGTTCAGCCTTCAGAACTGCGCTGACGGCTTCTCCGCGGGGCGGACCATCGACTACAATCAATCGATACGAATCGGCCGTGGCGACATCCTCTACTCGGGCGCAAGCAACGCAATGGCCCGTGTCATCGAAGATACAATCGGCACGCACGACATGCTCCTAGCTCCGTGCAGCGAAAAAATGTTTGCTCGGCGCGGTGCGTTTAAGCATCCCAGCTGCCATGCAAATCTCGTCGCCGCACTCGCCCCCTTCGGCATCGGAAACGACTCGGTGAGGGCCACGCTAAACATATTCATGGACGTGCGCGTGGATGAAAGCGGCCACGTACGGATCGAAGAACCAGCATCACACGCCGGAGGTGTTTTCGCGGTCAAGGCATTAGAAGACCTTGCCGTCGGCGTCGCGGCGTGCTCGTCTGAGCTGACAAACGCCGGGCTCTGTAAGCCAATTTACTATCAGCGGGAACTTGCTGAAGCCGCCGGCAGCCTGCGCCCACTGACCGATCTGTAAATGCCTCGACGACTCCCGTCGAACTGCGCGCAAGGAATATTCGCCGTCGACGCCCGGCTGCCACGGATGGCTCCTCGTCGTAAGCTCCAGCGTTTGTCCTTGTGCTGAAGTAATGTCAAGGCCTGCAGGTGATTTGTACGCCACTGGGCGCCGGTACGCGAACTTCTTCGCCGTGGCGGAGTCCTCGCGACTCCGAATAGGCCGTTGGTTTCGTTCCTGGCCCCGATTCCCGAGAGGTCCGACGCGATCGCTGCAGGGTGGCTCGATTGAGCGCCTCACGCTTCTTGGCCGTGCGCTCGTTTCGGCGCCCGTCGTCCACAATGGGGGAGCCGCGCGATAATGGGCGCCCGCGGGTATATAGGAGTGGAGATGCCTACGGCAGCTAAAAGTAAGCACGCAAGACCGGCTGGCGGCAGTGACGCGGAACCGGGGACCTGGAGTTGGCTCAAGGTTTGGAGCGGATACGTCGTGACGGTCTTGCCGTACGTGTCCGCTGCCCTGGTTCTCATTCCGGGCCTCGTAGTCGGTCTTAAATTTGCGATTCTGCTTCTGTTCGCGATCTTCGTCGTTGCCGTGCGCATCATTCACGAAAAGGCAGGTGTGGAAGTTACCGGAATGCCCCAGAAGCAAAAACGGCCGGGGGACGATCGGTGAGCAAGAAGTCAATCAATCCCACGCACTACGACTTTATTCCGACATTTCCAAGCGGCCGGAAGAGGCGCGATCGGATAATAAATGCGATCGTCGAAACTCCGCGGGGAAGCTGCCAGAAATTTGCTCTCGAACCCGAGCTTGGTATTATCGCCTTCCACAGCGTGCTCCCAAACAAGTTGGAATGGCCTTACGACTACGGCTTCGTGCCACAAACCTTGGGGGAGGACGGGGACGGCCTCGACGTCCTGATCGTTAACGAGAACGGTCTGTTCTCTGGCTGCCTTGTCCAGGTTCGAATCGTCGGCGCCTTGCGCGAGAAGAAGGACGAGGTCGAAAACGACCGGCTTATTGGAGTCCCGCCTCCGAGTAGAGGGGCGCCGCTACCGACAGATGCCTACTACGATATAACCGACCTGCCAAGCCGCGAACTGGAACATATCAAGTCTTTCTTGGTCGAGTATCCGGCGCTCGCAGGACACAACGTGACCATTCGAGGCGTCTCGACGGCCGCCGAAGCAATGAAGAGCATCGATCGCGGAATCAGACGTTTTAAAAAGACCAAGAAATAGCTCGGCAGTGGGGAATAGGCGCGTCAGCTACCGCGGGGTCGACAGACGATCATCGACTCGATCAGATGGGATTTTGGAAACGCGACCTGCGTTGCCGTTCTGGTTCACCGGGCTCACATGGGGGAAAGCTGAGCTGATGAACGACGACGAGGACGGCGACAAAACAGAAGTTCATAGAGTGATTACCGAAAAGTCGATGAGCAGTGGCGAAACTGACGCGGAAAATAAGAAATCGAAGGTCTCCAAGGCCGCCAAGGAAGCTTCTCGCGCCGACGACACGGTCGTATAGGTTCACGTGTTCCTGAGATGCGGCCACGTCAAGGCCCTGCGAAGCTTCTCGGCGCCGTCAGCGACACAGTACCGTGCCTACGCGCGCGAAGGCAGAGCTACAGATTTAAGCAATGGGTCCCCCTGGATGGGCGGCGCTAAATTTGCCGATTCCGCGGCCCAGCTCCAAGCATAAATAGGACGGGTGAACTCTATACCCGAAAGCACGTTCCCCCCGACCTCCAACCGCCGGGCATACGAAGATTTGCGAAGCGCCACTCGAATTGCGAATCTCGGAGAGCGCAGCGATGTTCGGTACGAACTCCGGGCTGGTCGGGAGAACATTTGGGTTGTCGCGGGCTCCCGGCGGGCTGACCTCTTGGCATTGCGCTGTGGCGTGGGGGTTCTTATCGACGGCGAGCCCTCCGTCACCCGCGTCGCTAATGGTTGGACCTGTGACTGGCTTACTGAGCTCGGCGCAGTTCGGTTGAAGGTCGCGTTTCCGCAAGCTTCTGAGCGAGCGATTCGCTGCGCGACATCATTCTTGCCGGCGCGAGATATGTGCTTAGCCCCTATGCGCGACCTATTTGGCCCGGAGGGCGCCACCGGAGAGGTGCATACGACTCAGCGTGGTTTACGCACCGGAATTTTCTATGCTAGCTACAAAACGCCGCACGTTGCGTCCGTGCTCTATTTGCAAGACTTCTCGTCGTTAACTGAGCTCTTCGAGCTCACCCAAAAAACACCGGCTGACACGGTGGGTGGAACGCTCGAAGAAGGAGGTTTTCGTGGCCCGTTCGATGGCCAGGCCGTCTTGCGGGGCTCCCATGAGTTAACGCTGTCAGATGCCTTCCTCGCGGTCGCCCCCGATCGTTACCCCGCGCCTAACGAACTCGCCGGCCAGTACCTCGATCTGCTGGCAGACGTCTACCTCGCTCTCGAACGACCGCCTACAACCTACCACGACTGGCCCGACCGGGCCCGTCGAACCATGCGTGACCTTTGCCTTTCCCGGTCATGTACGTACGAGCGGGACGGACAGCGGTACGTAATGCCCTATGTGGGCGATAGGTCGAAACCGCCGGAAAGCATGGTCCAGCTGACGGTGTTAGTGAACTCCGTGGAGTACGAATCTTGGAGAGGATCGCGCGGTCCTCTCTCCGCCGAACTGCTCGGCGGGTTCGAGAAGTTTTACGACTCGAAAATGGGTTCCGTGGTGCGCTGGTTGCCGGGCGAGTCATTTGGCGAACAATCTGAAGAACACATGGATCACGAATCCATGGACAGCTGGTATCTGTACCATTCGCTTTTCAACGTTTCGCGTCTGGCGACGCTCGGAAATCGCGCCGCCCGCGCTATTCTGCAAAAGTCGCTGGCATTTGCCGTACGCGTCGCGCGGCGCTTTGACTATCGATGGCCAATTTTCTTTAACCTTAGAACACTAGAAATTGTACGAGCCGAGTCTACCCCCGGTAAGGGAGGCGAAAGGGACGTTGCCGGTCTCTATGCGCTAGTAATGTTGCACGCGCATGAGCTGTTTGGCGAGATAGAACACCTCGAAGAGGCGAAACGTGCCGCCGCTGCCATGAGGGGCTTGGGGTTCAAGCTCGCCTACCAAACGAATACAACCGGATTTGCTGCAGAAGCAATGCTTCGTCTATGGCTGTTGACGAAAGATCGCTCGTATTTAGAGATGAGCGAACTCTGTATGGCTAACATTTTCGACAACATGTGGCTTTGGAAATGCGGTTACGGCCGCGCCGTCCATTATCGCACCTTTTTTGGCCTATTTCCCCTGCACGACGCGCCTTATCTAGCCGCTTACGAAGAAATGGAAGCCCAAGCAAAGTTCCACGAGTACCTTTCGCTTGGAGGAGCTGACGTCCGCGCGTCTTTGCGATTACTGCTGGGAGAATACCAAAAGTATAGCCTTGACCGCGGCTGGTTCTACTACCCCGACGAACTTCCGGTCGACGCAATAGCCGAAAAGAGCCGGAATGGAAAAATTGAGCGAGCGCTCTCGGTGCCGCTCGAAGATATTCACGATGGCCGCGAAGCGTCGGGGGAGGTTGGTCAGGAGCTGTACGGTTCCGGCTTATCCTTCGTTTACACGACCCGACACTATCGCGCTCTTGCTCCCGGCAACTGTATGCTTTACTGTAGCTACCCCATCCATCATTACGATGAAGACCCGCGCGGCAAATCTCCGGTTATCAGTTTTCGGGTCGGCGGCGAGAAGCGGGGCGACTGTGAGCTGCGAATAATACCGATCGATGCTGAGCAGCCCGTGCCAACCTATTCGGTAAAGGAAGCCGGTCGTTCCGCCCCCCTTAAGTCGACGGTGACGGTCGAAGGCCATACCGCTTATCGGGTAGTTGGCGATACGTCATATGAGCTGCGCGCGACACGTACGAAGAAAAAGTCTGCGACCGTCGCTTCCTAGGTGCCGCTAGCTCCTCGTTTCCAACCCCTGAAGCTTGTCTCTTCACACACGCGGGCGGGCGTGGTCCTCGCTCCCGACGGTAGCGAGAAAGAAATCGAAGGCGTCCTCAATCCCGGCATCACCCGTGATCGTAACGGCGTTCTTTTGATGTATCCTCGAAGAGTAGCAAAAGGAAACGTTTCGTGCATCGGGTTGGCGAGGGGCGACGACCGAGGCAATAACGTAACGTTTGAACGGTTTGGCGTGGCATTGGAACCTGAAGCGCACTACGAGCATCGTCCCGGAGCGCACGGGTGCGAGGACGCCCGGGTGACTTTCGTGCCGCGGTTAGATTCATACATCATGGCGTACACTGCGTACGGGGAGGCCGGCCCCCGCGTCGCACTCGCCCTTTCGAGCGAGGGATATTCGTGGCGGCGGCTCGGCCTCGTTGAGTTCTCTGACGCGGCCCTGAGCGATCGCGACAACAAGGACGCAGCCTTCTTTCCTGAGCCGGTGTTCTCGCCCTCTGGAATATTGTCGTTTGCCTTTTATCACCGGCCTATGCTGCCCGGCAGCGTGAACGGCCAGACCCCCATTCCCGTCATTCTTGCTCTCAATCCTCACAGTCGTGAGACGTTACACATCGGATATATCCCGGTCGTAGACGTAGAACGGGATATTTCGGCACTATGCAGGGCAAACGAAAGCATCGAGGTCCTCGAGGTCGATGAGCGTTGGGGTTGGCTTAAAAATGGCGCTGGTACGCCCCCCGTGCGGTGTGGCGGAGGCTGGCTTTCGTTCTTTCACGGCGTCGACGCGATGGAACGTGGTGGTGACCTGTCGTTGCTCTACCGCGCGGGTATCGTTATTCACGATTTCGAGCGTCCTCACCAAGTTATTTACCGTTCACCTGAACCGGTGCTCGGTCCGGTTACATCCGACGAGCGCTTCGGCGTCGTAGATGACGTCGTCTTCCCGACGGGACTCGACTTCCGGGGCGATGGTAAATATGATGTCTACTACGGCGCTGCGGATGCAAAGATATCGCTTGCACGCTTCAATACGTCTCGATTAAGGTCATGGGAATGGAGTCTATAGTAATGCGCGCTAACGATCGTTGAAGTCACGTTATAAGACATTCTTTTGTCTTGCTTTATCAACACGTTCTTGAAGGAAAGCGACTTTATGCCAAACGATGTAAAGACTGAGATTCGGAACGACGGCGTGAGTATTGACCTGCTGGGCCGGACGGCGGTAATCACAGGAGCGGCGACCGGAATCGGAAGCGCGATTGCAATGCGATTTGCGCATTCGGGCGCAAACGTTGTCGTGGATTACCATACCGACCAGGACCACGCGAACGCCAACGCTGTGGTAGCGGCCATTCAGGGGATCGGTGGGAACGCGATTTTGGCCTGCGCTGACGCCGCGGGAGAAACGGATGCAGATATGCTTATCGGGATGGCCGTAGAACATTTTGGGGGCATTGACATTCTCGTAAGCAATGCTGGAATTGAAGAAAGCCACCCGGTAGTCGAAATGCCATTGGAAGTGTGGGAGAACATCCTCAAGGTGAATTTGACGGGAAGTTTTCTCTGTGCGCGCTCGGCTGCCCGCGCCATGGTCGCGCGCGGGCGAGGTGGCCGCATTATCAATGTTTCCTCGGTACATGAAGATCTCGCTATGCCTCAGAACGCTGCATATGCGGCGTCGAAAGGTGGCCTGCGAATGTTCATGCGCACGCTTGCGCTCGAATTAGCTCCCTATGCCATCACCGTGAATAATATCGCGCCGGGGGCCATCGCTACGAGAATCAATAGAAACATTCGTGAGAATCCGGAGCAGCAAAGAAGGCTCCTTGAAGAAATTCCGATCGGCCGCGTAGGCGACCCCAGCGAGGTTGCCGCACTCGCAACATATCTTGCTTCACGAGCGGCCGGCTACGTGACCGGGGCGACTTATGTGATCGATGGCGGCCTGCTCCAATTCGCTGAAGGCTTGTAGGGTGGTCTGGGCAGGAGCAGCGTCCTCGAATCAATTCGTCAGCGGATTGTCACAATCAGCCCATCGCGGTGCGGCGCATCCGCTTCCACGATCTCCGCGACACACACACCTCGTTGCTTGCCAAAGCCGGCGTGCCGATCGAAGTCATCTCGAAGCGGCTGGGCCACAGTGACATCAGCATCCCGTACGATCGCTACATCACGGGCTCAGACCCCACGGTCTACCGCGACCGTGATGCCGAGGCGGCGGAGGCGTTCGGGAAGATCGTGACCTGAAGACCTTCTGCCAAATTCCGTCAGACGGCCGTTAGAATTGAGGCACTCACGGCCGCCAAAATGCACGAAAAGCCCGTACAAGATAAGGAGATTTCTGGTAGCGCCAACGGGAATCGAACCCTAACATAGCGGTCCTGGCCGTTCCGCGCAGCTACTAAGAAGGTCGATTTAATAAGGGTTTTTTGCGATTCCTGCTCCTGACCGTTTCGACAAGATCCTAGCCTTTTCTGACCTGTCTGTTACACGGCAGTGACACGGCACACGCATGGCAAGGGAAATGCGCATAGCAGCTAGAGCCCAGGGTCACGGAGTCTTGAAGGCGCCGGTCTTGAAGGGTAAGCGACCCCGACAAGTCACCGCAAGCATCCATTGGCACAAAAACCACCGATGTGACATCCAGATACACCTTACCAAGGGAGCTGCTCGCGCGAGTTAGAGCGCCGGATCGCCCTAAGTATCGAGAATGACCGTTCTAGTTACCCAAGAAGTCTGCCTTATATGCACGGTTAGGCGTGGCCAGAAGCGGCTGCGGTCGCGGGCCGCCAGTCTAGGAAACTCGCCTCGAGCAAACGGGGATAACCCCGACCGTATCATTCTGGAGTTAACCACTGGCCGCTCGTTGGGTCGTAGGTTCGGTCGCCCTGAGCATAACCTCCAACCATGTAGTATCCGTCTGGACGTTCATCGCAAGGCTGGCAAGAACGTAGGACACGGATGGTACGCCGGCGGGGGATTCTGCCCGGTTAGTGGATATGTGAATCCACATCAGCCATTGAACTGCTGAAAGTTGAAACCGAACTGTTGATTTTCTTTAGCAATAAACACATTGCGCGTCGTCCCTAGCGTTCAACTATTAAACCAGTTTCCATTCTTAAGCACACTGCCGCTCCAATACGTTCCCCCTGGAGCAATGTAACCATGCGAGGTCTGTTGCTCGCCGGTCTGATCTCGATCAACGACATAGATATCTCCTGTGGAATCCGCTTGTCCCGACTGAGCTTCATAGTAGCTGAATGCAGGCATTGGATTTAGGCTGTCGGCGTCGCAGTCGGGCGCCGGAAGTCCGTCCCTCTAAAACTACGACGGAGGCGATGGCCAAGAGCGAATCGCCCTCCTTCTTCACCGTCCTTACACTAATTCGATGCCAATCTCTTCGAGGTGCTTGAGCAGTTCGGCCACATCACGATAGACACGAAAAGCGCCCGAAGCGATGAGTTCCTCGCGTGCATAGCCTCCGCTCAACACCCCGATTCCAAAAGAGCCAGCAGTCCTCGATGCGAGCATGTCCCAGGTGCTGTCTCCAACCAGTGCGGCATCGTGGGCATCGACTCGCAACTGTTTGAATGCGCGATGGAGCTGATTGCTCGCCGGCTTGGAGCGTGCTTCATCCTCGCGGGTGATACAGAGCGTCGACGGTGCGAGATCGAGGCGATCGAAATAGGGTTGAGCCTCCTCGAGCGAAGCGCTCGTCACGATCCCCATGCGTATGCCGAGACGCTCGAGTTCTCGGGAGACGCGTTCCGCGCCGTCGATGAGGATTGCTTCTTTGGCAACGAGCTCGAAGGCCTCCGCGTGTGCTCGTTCGAGTGCGTCCCTCTGGCTTTGCGATAATCCAAGGTCAAAGGTCCGGTCGAGCGCTTTGAGAAGCAGTCGTCCGTTCATTCCCACTCGCCGATGGATCGCGACCACCGGAATATGAAGCCCCGCGTCGCGAACGGCTTTCGTCCACGCGGCGACGTGCTGATAGGCGGAGTCGACTAGGGTCCCGTCGAGGTCGAAGAGCAATGCTTTCATCAATCGAAAGAGACCCGGTTTGCGGGATAATCCAAGACCTAGTCTCGGTCGCGGCCGAACTCGGCGCGAAGCTCTCCTTTGGCGCGCTCGAGGATGCGCAGCTGCTTCTGGGGGAGCGCCTTTCCAGCGCGATTGATGTAGAACGTCAGCATCGACATCGCCGATTGCAACGGTGTTCCTTTCCGCCGCGTGCTGTGTTCGACGGAACGCTTGAGCGATCGCGCAATCTCCGCAGGGTCGTCTTTCGTGAATACCGATTCTTCGAGATCCAGCGAGTCGCTACGCGCGGTAACGGATTGAGACCATTTTTTTGCCGTCATTCCCTGACTATACCCGGCGCATCCAGCTGGCCGTCACGCGACTGGCGCAAGGAGCGGGCAAGCAGCTTCGTAGCCTCCAAAACGCGAGAGCGCTCGGGCTTGAGCGCGCCGTAGTTTAATCATCTCGGCTTTCTTGACTTCGCCAAACGACCAGGCGCGAATTCCCTCCGGCGACGCCAGGCCGATGCTCATGGCGTCGAAGTTGTTGACGTCAAAGAGGTTCAAAAGAAGGACTCCATCGCGCCCGCTTCGCCGCCGCCTACGCAGGAAGGCGCATCCCACGTCGTCACGAGGGGTCCCACCGTCGAGGCGGGAGGGGGCGCAGCCACTGATATTAGCTACGCGGCACAAGGCCGCTCAAGGAAGTAATCGGCCGCCCTTCCCAAACTAATGGCTCGCTCAGGCAAATTGTGTACGCCGCTTCTACGACACGATCTCCGATGGCCGGCCTTCGCCTCGGCGCAGCGGCTCGGAGATGCTGGCACGTAAGCTCGCCTCACATGGTGTCGTGCTGATCGGGCACCGAAACCCGGATCGAAATATCCCAATCTACGGCGACGATCCCAGCGCGAAAGCGCTGGTCGATCGTGCGTTGCAGTCCGCGGGCGGTCCTTTGACGGACCGCGGACCGCTATCGAGTGCGAAGGAGCTAGAGGCTCCCGCCTAGCTCTTTTTCCTCGAAAACTTGCGTGCGGGGGGCACTTTTCCCCCGGCGCGCCGCGCCTGGCTCAAGCCGATCGCAATGGCTTGCTTTCGGCTTTTTACTTTCTTACCAGACCGGCCCGACTTGAGCTGGCCGTGTTTGTACTCGCGCATGACTTTGCCGACCTTGCGCTGCGACTTCTTGCCGTATTTGCGGGTCGACTTTTTACGCGCGGTCGTCTTCTTACGCCCGGTCGCCTTCTTTCTGGTAGTCGAATTCTTGCGTGTAGCCGAGCTTTTTCGTGGGCTCTCTTTTTTGCGTGAAGCCGTCTTTTTTCGAGTCGTCTTTTTGCGTTCAGCCATTTAAGGTATTCTCTCCTTAGCTGCTCAGACGGGGGCGCCTCGGCCCTTCAACAGATTGAACACGATCAGCACGAGCACGACGATCACCAGAATGTGGATCAAGCCGCCGCCGAAGTGCTGCAAGAAGCCGATCGGCCAGAAGAAAAACAGAACCAGGAGGAGTCGCCCCAGACTAAACCTACCATTTTCACCTCCTAATATGGGGTGCAACGTTGCGTTCTTGTTGCCCAAAATACGGCCAACCAAAGCCTCCCCTGATTAATTTTCGTCTTTGAGATAGAGCGTCCAAGGCTTTTCGGGGTGATGGTCGGGCGGAAACCTTTCCCCGGTAGCCAGGTGAATGCGGTGCCCGCACTCCGAGCATTCGTAGGCCCCGCCAACGGGGACTGGATCGCCGGCTGTGCCGAAGATTTCTGCCATGGCGTTCCTTTCCACAAGCGCTGCAGGCTCAATCAGCACGCGTTTCGCGGCCCGGCACGGCGGGGATATCGAAAGCATGGACGAGTTAAAAGATAGACGGGTAGCCGTGGTGGTCGGCGACGGCTTCGAAGAGAGCGAGCTCGTCGAGCCCACCAAGGTGTTGCGAGGCGCGGGCGCGCGCGTCGATATTATTTCGCCGAAAAGCAACCCGATCCAAGCGTTTAAACACCATCAACCGACGATCAAAGTCGACGTCGACGCCACGCTCGATCAGGCATGGCCCGAAGATTACGATGCGCTGTTGCTTCCCGGCGGCGCACTTAACGCCGACGGTTTGCGTACCGATCCTAAAGTTCAGAGCTTCGTCAAGCAAATGGACTCGCAAGGAAAGCCGATAGCGGTAATCTGCCACGGACCGTGGGTTTTGGTGTCGGCCGGTTTGGCCGAAGGACGCACGCTGACGAGCTGGCCGACGATAACCGACGACTTGCGCAACGCCGGTGCGCAATGGGTCGACCGCGAGGTCGTCGTCGATCGTAACTTGGTAACCAGCCGCGGTCCCAAAGACCTTCCCGCCTTCAACGAACAAATGTTGACCTTATTCGCCCACGCGAAGGGGTCGAGAGTTGCCGATGCCAGTAGCCGTGTTTGAGAACGAACCCGATGCCGAGGCGACCGCAGTAACGCTGCGCGAGCTCGGCTTTAAGACCGAAGTGATTCTACCGGCGTCGAACACGTTCGACGAACGCACGAAGGACTTTTTTCAAGGGAAAGCGGCGCCGTTCCAACTGCATGCGGTCGTGACCAGCGACGCCCACGGCGAACACTTCGTTCGCACGGTGCAGCGACACTACGGCACGGTGATTGGCGGCGACGCCTAACACGGTCGGCGCGGCGAGGTTTCTACCGGCGCGCCGCTCGCTTCGAAGTCTTCGCACCGCGGCGGCCGGCTGCCGCGGTTGCGATCTCTACAAATTCGCTACCCAGACCGTCTTTGGTGAAGGGGCCGCGCGGGCGCGCTGCGTGCTCGTCGGCGAACAACCTGGGGATAGTGAAGATCGTTTGGGGCATCCCTTTGTGGGGCCGGCCGGAAAGATGCTCCACCAAGCGATGGAAACAACCGGGCTGCCCGGGCGCGACGTCTACGTCACTAATGCCGTCAAGCACTTCAAGTTCGTTGTTCGCGGCAAGCGCCGCATTCACGCTAAGCCGCGCGCGATCGAGATTCGCGCCTGTCACTCCTGGCTCGAAGCGGAACTCAAAGTGATCCGGCCCGATCTCGTCGTCGCGCTCGGCGCCACGGCGGCCCAGGCGCTCTTTGGACCGTCGTTTCGCTTGACGGCTAACCGCGGCCGCGTGTTCGACGGGCTGCTCGCAATGCCGGCGCTTGCGACGATTCATCCGTCGGCTATCCTGCGCGCGCCCGACGCCCGTGCACGCTACGAAGCCATGGCCTCGTTTATCGAAGACCTTCGAACTGTAAACGAAGCCCTCAATGGTAAAAGGAAACATGAAAAACATTCGAGATAACGATGCCGGCTTCTCCGTACTTGACAACGGCGCTGATATACAAACGGCCGTGATGATCTTAGGGCCCGGCGATGCCAGCGGGCCGCATGGATACGAGCACGCCGAAAGCACGCAAGTGCTATTCGTCCACGACGGCGAGTTGGAAGCCGAACTGGACGGCAAGAAGTTTACGATTCGATCCGGCGACAGCGTCATAGTCGCCAAGGGCGTCGCGCACCGTCTCGTCAACCGCGCGCAACGGCGTGCAGTAACCTTTAACGTCTACTCGCCGCCGGCGTACTAACTCCGGATCGATCGTCGACTTGGCGCGCCGCACCGATATCGCGCTCGTCCGAACCGACGAGATGCCGGTGCGCAACTTCACCTTTTAGCTAGAGATAGCCCGCATTCGCCGAGCGCCACGCCGTCGAATACCGACAAATGTTCGTCGTGAGTGGTCGTTTCAGTTCATAATTATTCATGTTACCGATCCCGACACGCTACGCGCGGCGTGAGATCTAAATATCGCCGCAGGAAACGTAATGTGTTAGATGCGCGGCGCTCTCATGGACGTTTATTGCGTAGTGCGCTTTTTTGAGCATAGCGAGCGTGAGACCCGGAATCGTGGTCACGGAAACGCCACCGATGACGTTCGATAGCCCTTTCCATGGAGCCGGGTTCAGCTTCGCGCACGTACCCTCGTGAATGTGTGCGGGTTCCACCGCGCCGGCAGGCTCGTTTTTGACCTGGACTTTCACGTGCAGGCCGCTCGGTGTATCGTTCAGGAATGCCTGGCCATCCTGCTTGGAGCCGTTCTGTGCGCCGAGGTTGATGGTCATGGAATGCCCAGACATGGCATTGTTGATATGGTTCGCCGTATTCGTCGCCGCAGGAGCGGGCAGCGCGAGCATCAAGCTCAGCGTCGAAGCGGTAAGTAAAAGTGCAACTCTCAACATCGTCCTCCATCGTAGCGGTTCATCTGTATGCAGCCTTCCCAAAAAAGGGCGACGTTAGCCGCTGCTCGGCGTAGCGCCCTCCCCGCGCGGGTAAATTACGACGCATGAGCGAGACGAAGACGTTACCGCCCCAGCATCAGGATCGACAGCCGGGGCATCAAGACGAGCTGCACCCGCAGCCGCAGACCGAGTCCCGAACCCCCGGTTCGAATCGCCTGAAGGACCGCGTCGTCCTAGTGACGGGCGGCGATAGCGGCATCGGGCGTGCGGTCGCGGTGCTCGCGGCCAAAGAGGGCGCCGACGTCGCCATCGCCTACCTGGAAGAAGACGACGACGCCCAAGAGACTCGTCGCCTCGTGGAGGAAAAGGGTCGCAAGTGCGAACTGCTGGCTGGGGATATCGGTCAGGAAAATGTGGCTCGGAGCATCGTCACCAGAACGGTCGAGCGCTTTGGCCGGCTCGATGTGCTCGTCAACGGAGCCGGCGAGCAGCATCCCCAGGAGCGCCCCGAAGATATTTCGGCCGAACAGCTCGAGCGGACGTTCCGCACGAACGTCTTCGCGCAATTCTTTACCGTCCAGGAGGCCCTGAAGCACCTTAAAAGCGGCTCTTCGGTCGTAAACATCGCATCGATCACGGCGTACGAAGGCAGCCCGAAACTGCTGGACTACTCTGCAATCAAAGGCGCGTTGGTTTCATTCACTCGGGCGCTGTCGAACGCGATCATCGATCGAGGAATCCGAGTGAACGCCGTCGCTCCGGGACCGATTTGGACGCCCCTGATCGCCGCCACATTCCCCCCACAAGACGTCGAGAGCTTCGGCGCCGACACGCCGATGAAGCGGCCAGGGCAACCTTATGAAGTCGCCGCAGCCGTTGTCTTTCTCGCGTCAGACGACGCCTCGTTTATCTCCGGACAGACGATTCACGTCAACGGCGGCACCGTCGTTAACGGTTAGCGGCTGTGTTCATTCGCTGAGGCGACGGGTTGCAGCAATTTGTCGGAGGCGGTCCGCGGTAGCGCTTTTGGTAATAGATCGGCCTTTAATGCATCCAGCCATCGGCTCGTGGGCCAAATGTGGGCCGATTTCTATTTGACCGTGAAAGTCGCGGGAAAGATAAGGCGGTTCGCGACGGCGCCAACGGGGTTGAGGTCCGTTAACGCGCGGACGCCTGCCAAGACTGAGGAAGAAGACGCGAGGCGGAAGTCGCGGTGCACGGTTGAGGACGGCTTCGCACAAGAACCGAGCCCTGCACAAAAACCCCGGCGCGAGTTATACTTGGGGGACGTCAATACATCGCGCAGGACCACGGGGAAGTCTGGTCCTCCCTTTTTAAAGAGGTGTCCCCCAAATGCAGATTTTGAATCCGCGAACGTGCTCGACGTTCGCGGTCCTAGCACAGCGCGACGAAGAACCGCGGAAGTGTACCGTTTGTGATCGCCCCGCGACGGAGCATGAGACACCCCGGGATTCGCCTATTGACCGAGGCAGAGATTCGGGCTGAACGGCGGGCTCTTGAAGGGCGGTAGACAACGTAGCGGAACCTGATTGCTGTCCGGTCGGATGCCTCCGCTGGACTGGCCGTTCTCGGACGTAAACCGAGTGGTGGAACGAACGGCGGCTCTAGCAGCAGAGCCCCCTC
>CAVRYW010000014.1:0-14370 GCA_963725605.1 Vulcanimicrobiota bacterium
CCATCAGGGATCGGTTCTTTCCCAATGCTGGCCGCCCTGGGACCAGGTCAATCAAGCCTTAAGGCCCATGCTGCGCCGGTCACGCCCCTGAGCCCTGAGGGCTCATATCGCACCCATTTTCATAAATGAGATGTTTCGCTGCTCGGGAGTGTGTCAGATGCCACATTCTGCGATAACTCCCGTTTTCGAACAGAAACCCGCTCCTTCAGGTACGCCTCCATAAGAGTAGCGACCTCACTATGTAGCTCCGGATCATGCGGAAGGCGCCGCAGCAAAGCATCCACGGAACGTTTGTGGCAGCCGGCGAGCGGCTTTCCCGAACCGCACGGGCATGGTCGTCGGCGAAGCCCAGGTACAGCTCGCGCGATATCGACAAGAATCTGCCAGTATCTCCGGTCGAGATGAAGTCGGACAAACTGCGCCCAGCCGCGAGTGCCGTGCTCCCACTCGGGTCCCAGCCATTTGCCGCCATTGATGTCGTATAGAAACTGGCGGTGGACGAAGAGAACGAAGTTAGTGAGCCACTTTCGAAGACCGTCCTCGTCGGACGGATCCCATGATGATGTTCCCGGCAAGTTCAAACAGCACCATCCGCCCTCGCTCATGTGACGATCCTTCATCGTTTTTCCTGGGTGGGGCTTGAACGTGTCCTTTTGGACGTACCCTATCGGTTCACTCTTCGGGTAGTCCGCTTCAAAGGCGATGATGGCTTCGGCGGTTCGGATGATTCCGTACCGATTCCCGATGCTCACGGAAACCGGCCCCTCGAGCTTCGCTGTTCCGTCGTCCTCAACACTAAACGTCAACGACGAAAACTCTTCCTTAAGCACCGTCAAGTCGAGTTCCAGTCGCTGACGTCCCGCATCGGTAGTGTGCAATTGGATAGGAGCGGCGTACTTGCCGCCCCGCCGCTTCCTACGGGCCATACGTTCGTGATGGCTGGACGGCACGCCGCTCTTCTTCCTTCGACTTTGCTTGAGAGATGGCGTACGCCACTCCTCCCGCCGCTAGGGCGCCGGCTCCGATGAGCAACGCCTTACCGACATCGTAGGACTTGGACTCTTCCTGAGCCTCGAGGTACTCGTAGGTGAGTCCTTTTGCGATCCAACATCCGCGGTCGGCGTCTTCGACGAAGTGCGCTTGAAGTTCGCTGCCTTCGAGATTGTGATACACGGCTTGTGATATAGCAAGTTCGCAGTCGTTCGATTCCTCCTCGAGCTGAGCCGCGTTTTGAGCAGCCATCCCAAGGCAGATATTGTCGCGATCGCCACGCTTACCCAAACGAGTTGCAAGCGTCGTTCCCAAATCCACGCCGATCTTCAGTGCCAAGCCTTCGGCCTCAGGAAGCTCTTTCTTGATAACCTGTTCGAAGGAGGAGAGCATGCCAACCGCCGCCGACACTGCTTCAACAGCAATCTTCTTCTCGTCGGCTTTGGGCAAATGAAAGAGCACTTGGATACGGTCGCCTTGGAACTGAACCCGAACGCCATCGTAATCCGTCTCGCCAACCTTCGTCAGCTCTTTGCGGATGACATGAAAAACCTTCAGGGCTGAAGCTTTAGCCGCCTCATCCTTTGCATTCGATACGAACTTCGTGAAGCCGGACACGTCTGCGAATACAGAGACCCCGAGCACCTTCTTGTTGTTCGCCTCACTCAGTTTTTCGAAGTCGATCAGCGCATCGGCGTCGGAGTAATCGATGCTCGTCAGCGGCAGCGCTTTGTGGTCGTCAGCGATTCGCTCGGCGCTCTTCTTGCGATCCCAGGATATTCCGTGCGACTTGCATAGTTCGTCCAGCTTTTCCTGAGACGCCAGGATGCGGTAGTCTCCGCTCTTGAGCTGCGTACAGCAATCTTGAAGGTCCTTCGGCAGCGCCTGGAACAGTCGCTTGGTTAGGCGAAGCGTCGATGTATCCATGAGGAGTTTCGCGGCAAGGTTGGCGGGATTACCGATGAACAAAAGCTCGCGGCCGCCCCGCATGCCGTTGCGAGTGCCGATAGCGTTGCCGATGTCCGCGCCACTACCAACGCTCCAGTGCGAATAGTCGGGAAACTCCCTGTTGAACACTGAGCGGACGAAATCGCTAGTCACCAGGAGCAAGAGCGCCGCTCGCGTCGCGATGGACTCGTCGGCGTTGACCGGCAGGTAACACAAAGCGTGTATCTTGGAGCCCTGGAAATGGACTCGGAATTCGCCAAAGACGTTTTCGACAATTCGAGTAAGTTCTCGCTGATAGACGTGAGTCGCCTGGATAAGCCGTTTATAGCTGTCGCGCTCCATAGCATTTGACGACAGCTCCGTGAAGTTGGTGACATCAACATAGACGTGGGCCCCGAAGATATCGCGGCAGGTCGTCTCCGAGAGGAGCGCCTCGAGATCAGTAACCTCGCGGGCTAGCGGTTTAACCTCGATTTCCCCGATGGACTTAAGTTGTTCCTTCACTCGCTCTTGAGCCTTCGCTTCAGACCATGACATGGGTTATGCTCTACACCTCGTTCTCTATTGAATAGAAGGTTTGTGCGCCCGCCCCACGCACGATATTGGTATGCGGTTCAAATCGTTGTTTCTGCGACTCGCTGAGTCCGTCGAGGAAATCCTTACCGACGACGATGGCTCCGTGGTCTTTGGTTAGCGACTCGAAGCGTGACGCGACGTTGACGGCGTCCCCGATAACGGTAAATTGGCGCTTGCCGGCATTGCCAATGTTCCCCATGAAACACGTTCCTTGATTAATTCCGACGCCAACGCCGCCAGGTGTTCGACCGAACTTGTGCCGGCGACCGAGAGCGATCATGTCCTCTGCGCAATGGAGAATCTCATCGTTGTGACGTCGCTCGATGCCAGGATATCCCCAGAATGCCATCACCGCATCGCCAATGAACTTGTCGACGAATCCGTGGTTTCGGTGAATCAGATCGGTAACGTCGCTTAGGTAATCGCTTAGTTCTTGCGCGACCAAGCTCGCTGCGTCTGCGCCGGAATCGTGCACGTACTGCGTAAATCCTCGAATATCGGAGAAAAGCATCGCTACATCTTCTACTAGGCGTGGTGAACCGTAGGAAACGCCTCGGTTCAACAAGTCCGTTAGGACTTCGGCTGAGACGTGGCTCCGAAACTCGGCAAAAAGTCGTTCCTGGGTAGCGTAGCGCATCTGCCGCTCTCCGCTCGATTCGCGAAGCTTCTTGGAGAGGGCCGCCAGGAGATTTTGAACGAATGCTGGGTCGCCGAGGAAATCGTGAGCCACATCGGCGGGTAGGCATGTCGCTTGAACCGGTGTGACGGCAATGCAATCGGCGCTGTGAGGCTCGCCGTTGATGAACGCCTGCTCGCCGAGAATCTCGTCACGTTTGCGGGTGACGAGATGGACGCCGTTCACTTGGACGGCGACTTCCCCCGATCGGATGAGGACGATGTGCTTTGGTGGATCGTCCTTTGTGATGACCGGCTCGCCGGGCTGAAACGGCACCAGGCGGTTCTCGAGCAGCTTCAGCCGCTCGGGACTCACCCCGTGCAACAATGGGATCCGGGAGAGGTCTTCAATGGCCATTCTAACTTACGCAAGCACCCTTAGGTGCCAACTGGGTGGCAGGGTGGTGACGGCCACTTTGCTGGTTCCGGTCGCTCCCTTTTCACAAGCGACCTTTGTCGTCCAGTTTAGCAGAATCAGCGAGAGAGCGCTAGCATTGCGCTCGAACTGGTGTTCCCCCATAAGACGCCAATAACAAGAAGGCGCTAGAAAGTAAACGCCCTACTTTGGTTGCGTTTAGGACGTCTGGTAGTTGCGTTTAGGGCGTTTGCGCGCTAGTATAGCACTAGACAAGGCGAAAGGAGTCTAAAGTGAGCGCCAGGACCGCTGCCGTCAGCGACGTTATTCAGCCACAGCCCGCGGATCGCGAAGCCCTGGAAGTGCTTGAGGGCATTCTCAGCAGGGTGCCCCCGAATACGGTCTTTTGTTTAGCGGGGCCGGACGAGGCTGCAACAGAGGTTCCGGAGTCTCTCTATCGTGCGCTTAAGGACGCTGTAAAGATTTTATTGGACGGTTCGGCGGTAGCCATTTCTCCGCTGCACCGGCGCCTTTCGACTACGGAGGCTGGCGAAATCCTTGGGGTGTCGCGCCAGTTCCTGACGCGCTTGATCGACCAAGGGGCAATTCCCTGCGAGCGAACAGGGCGTCATCGCCGTCTGACTCTAAACGACGTGCTTGAATACAAAGACCAGCGCAATGATCGCCGTCGCGCCGCGCTCGCGGAGCTAACCGCAGATGCGGCAGATATGGGAGCATACGACTAATTCGGTTCACTGCGCTCCTCGACGCAAATGTTCTGTATTCAATGCCGATATGTGACACCGCCCTGAGATTTGCACAGCGCGACCTGTATGCGCCGCGATGGAGTGACGCTATTATTGAGGAGGCACAAAGGAACCTTATAGATTCAGGGAAGTGGAATCCGGAAAGAATTCGCAGGCGATTTCAGTTGATCCGAGAGGTCTTCGCAGACAGCGAAGTCGCCGGCTACGAATCGCTCGTCGATTTGATGCGATGTCACCCGAAGGACCGTCACGTGCTAGCTGCGGCCGTCTGGGGAAACGTTGACCAGATCGTTACCTTCAACCAAAAAGACTTTCCTGAGGGGGCAGTCACGCCATACGGAATTGAGGTCGTTAGTCCAGACGATTTTCTGCTCAACGTTCTTGATATGTTCCCAAGGACAGCAGTTGAAGTCATCAAGGAACAGGCGGCGGACCTGCGTAAACCACCAATGAGCGTGGACGAAGTTATCGCCGCCCTTTCGAAGTGCGGCGTTCCTGAATTCGCCCAGACCGTTGACAACATTATTCGTGCGAGCGACTGATACTGTGCTCGTCGGTTCCCGACCAAGCTGAGAGAAACTTACGTTTATGGCTGATTACGCTTAATATCTGCACCACGCGCGCACGGCTGCCATACCGGAGCAGGCATAACCTAATGCGAACCGGCTGCTGAAAGGCTCGAGAAGAGCATAGACTCCCGAGCAATCGAGCGCTGCGGCTACCGTCGGGATGTGGGAGTTAGCTCTTACTGCTGTTGAGAGAGCTCGTGGGGAACCGCCGTGTGTCGGAGCACGGAGTCGTAAAGCGAAAACATTGCCGGAACCTTCCCAGGGATCAAAGCCGCGTCGGTGTGTGCCCCGCGCGGAACTCGGGCACGTTGAGTCCCGTAAACCGCACCGTCGCGCAGTGCAGCGGTCCTTCGCCAACGAAATGGTACGGGAAATTCGTCAGAAAGACGAACGCCGGCGGAAAGGGGTCGCCGTTAGGCTCTTCCTCAAAGCTCCTTCATTTGCGACGCAATCTTGTCGAACCACTCGGTGACGAAGACCGATGAGTCAGCGGGTGGGACATTTACGTCGATAAACACGACGCGCTCGTGGTTGGCCTCTTTTCGCAGCCCAGAGATGAGCAACCGACGCGCATCGCCTTGTATTTCCCGCAGCGGGGTTGGCGCACCAGGCCGGCCGAGGTAGCCAGCCCGGTGGCGGCTCTTCGCTTCGACCGAATAGGCCTCGCCCGTGGCCGCATTGACCGCAGTGAATTCGCAGTGGCTTGACGTTACATCTCTCTCGTCTTCGGGGGTCACTACGAAGCCGGCGCGGACGAACGCCGCCGCGACATACGTTTCGTAACGGGCGCCCTGAAACTGATCTGTGTGCTGCAGCCGTTTGACGAGGCGCTTGGGGAGTAGTGAGTAGTTTTCCAGCGTGTACAGGTCGTACGCGAAGGAAAGTAGCGCCGAAACTCCGCAACTCCGCCGCTGGAGCGCCTCGCTGACGCTTACTCTCAGCTTCGACAGGACGCTGAAGAGCAGCTCCTCGCAAAAGTCAAGGCAGCGACACCCGAGTTTTTCGAGCGGCTCGTTATTGAGTTGCTTTCCAAAATGGGATATGGCGGCTCGTTTCGCGATGCAGCGCAAGCCATTGGCCGCTCCGGTGACGGCGGGGTAGACGGCTTGATAAAAGAAGACGTTCTAGGCCTCGATATGATCTACGTTCAAGCCAAGCGATACACCGTCAGTAACGTCCCGGCCGGTGACGTTAGGGATTTCGTCGGTGCGCTTGTAGGTAAGAAAGCGCGCAAGGGTGTTTTCTTTACCACGTCCGGCTTCTCGTCTGAGGCAAAGAGATACGTCGAGACTGTGGAAGGTAAAACCATCGTATTCGTTGACGGTCGCCAACTTGTTAGTCTGATGATCGAACACGGAGTCGGGGCGAGTACGAAGGAAACATACACCATTCCTCGGATAGACGACGACTACTTCGAGAGCGAAGACGCTTCGTGACAGAGGAAAGCGCGTTGACGCTATCTTGCGTTGGACGACGCTTTCGATTAGGCACGATTCCGCCTTCGTTTCAGAGGCATCGCGATGACGAAGACTAACGCAAGCCGAAACGCGCTCCGTCAACGCGTCATCGCTATGCCGCTGAGGGCGGACGCTTGAGTTTATACACGCGGATTCTGGCCGTGTATGAGTCAATTCCGTGGACATTGGCGCACGAGCTAGGCGTATTCCGAATCGACCCTCTGCCCAAATCGTGCCTCGACTTCTTCCCAGGCCAGCGCGGATTCGCAGGTGCGGACGTTCCGACCGATGGAATTATGGTCGTCGCTAACAACTTCAGTACCGTCAAAGGCTTCGATGACTATTCCGCAGCTTCCGATGCGGAAAGCAAGACGCCTACGTGGCGTCGCCTCCGGCTAATCATGCGGTTTGACCGCGTCTTTGCCGAATGCGTCGTCATCATGCAGCCGCGACTAGTCGTCGCGCTGGGTGCAGCGGCAGCTAAGTACCCCGCGGCTGACCCGGAGCGCGCTGAAATGCAAAAGGTAGATGTACGGACGCCGAACGGGGCCCTAAGCGCGGAGACGCTCGTGACAGCAATAGTCCCGCATCCGAGTGCATGGGTCGGAGCGACTAACGCCTACTTTGAGGCGCAGGGCCGCCGGATCGGCAACCTTCACCAGCTTTCCAAAAATATGGGCGGCTCCTGCAGAAAATGAAGAGGGCGCTAATGAGCCCTGTAAGGTTGGGGTCTTATGTCGCGGCGCTGCTCGCCGTCGCACTATCGTTATCTTGTTCCAAGGCACAGCCGTCGCTTTGGACGGTGGAATATTACAGCGAGGGAGGATATAACGGTGGGGTCGATTACTCCGCTGCTTGCTCGCACTCGATAGCATACTTATTGTCGATCGGCAGCCTTCATGCCGTCATCGTGCCGCTAGCACCGAACAGCCTACCAGGGTGGAGCAAAGGCGAAGAGCTCACCGGCGTTCTTGTGGGTGGAGCGACGACTAGCATTCACGATGTTAGTACGGGCCGTGACTATCAAGTACGAGTCGCCTATGTAACGCGCGACCGGGATACTGCGACGGCTAAGACAGACGCGGAATGCAAATAGCGCCGTCATAGCGTCCGACCGCGGACATATCGCATGCATTCTGCTTGCACGTGCACGACGCCTCGATACTAAAAAGCCATACGCCATATGGCGTTCTGACGCGCGCGAGTTTTTGCAAACGCGAATGCAAAATGCAGCACGATGGGTGAGGCGCGAAGCGCGGCGCCAAAACTCCTTATTTTACAGGCTTTTTCCGGTATACCCGGCGCGTGGCGATCGGCGGGGAGGGGGGCCCGGTTTCGGCTCGTTCCCCTATGCCCGTGCCGCAGCTTTTTGGGCATAGGGGAACGAGCCGCAGCTTTTTGGAGTTGGCGAGGTCAAAACGGACCCCCGCGAGCCACGCTCAGTTGCACAATGCGCGCTACGCGCGCCGGACCCAGACCTCTAAGCATAACGGTTTCGCAGTTGCGAAGCCGTGCAGAGGGGCAGGGGCGCGGAAGCTGCGCTGAGCTATTCAGGAGACCCTTGGCCCGGCGTGGAAAAGGTAGAGCCTATAAGGACTGCTCAACCTGGGGGCAAAGCGCATGCTTCTCGCAATCGTAACGGCTTTTGTCATCTGCCCAACCGCCGCTCCAAGCCCGATGCCTCTCGCGTCGCCGCTCCAAGAGATCGGGCATGTAAGAGCCACACTTCTATGCTCGGGCTTACGCAATAAAATCGGACCATCTATTTCTGGTTTGCGTGTTAACGACGCCATCATCTCTCAGGGTCAGGTCATGATGGCAAAGCTTCGTTCTGATGCGCTCGCCGATCCTCGCGGCGCGTCCGCCACGGGTGGGGCCGGCGCTTCTTCTGAGATGGATGACTTTCAAATGGCTCGTCTTGTTCAGGCCCTTACTAAGAATCTCGGTAGAGTAGAAGCTCTGCTCAACGATCCTTTGATCTTTCCGAACTATGCAGGAACCGACGACGAACACATGCTCGATTTGGCGAAAAGCCGACTCGAAGCCGTTGCTGCCGGTCAGTGGAATATACTGAACATTTTATCCGAGACGCTACAATCCAACGAAACGAACGATCTCATCTCCAAATGTGATCCCGTTGATTGCCCTTCAGGCGGCGTCGCGCCCGTGCGCTTATCGTTGCCTCGGGCTTTAACACTTGGGATACGGTCGGAACAGCACGTCGAGGGTGACGTTGCTCCAGCGATCGTTGCATTGATCCAGAGGTGTCTGCAAAAATAGCGAACGGAGTTTCAGGCGAATCTGTATACGCCGCGGTGTTCGAAAAAGGGATGCAGGCTGTGGTGTTCTACACCAACACAAGCGGGGAGATCACCGGATTCCTTCGACTGTGAAGGGAGTCGCAGAGCATCGCGTTGCCGCAGATTCATCGCTTTATCCGGATTTAATTTAGCTCTTGAGCTTAAGCCAAGGGTTTACAGCGCCTCGGCCCACCGCAGCGCCCGAAGCTCGGCGCCCCCGAGCCGCTTCAGCTTCGCAGCAGCGCAAGGCCGTCGCCGCGTGGCGCGACGACGGGTCGGTCGACGGCGCGGACTTCAGGCGCGACATTCTACCGAAGCTGCAACGGTTGCCGGTGCGCGTGATTGCCGAGGCCATGGGCTGCTACGGTTCGCATGCTCGAAGGTTCGCAGTGGCCTGCTCGTACCGCATAGGCGGCATTCGACAGCGCTACTACGCGAGGGTAGGGACTCCAAAAAGGTTTGCGGAAACGGATGACGTCAGCATTAGGATCACCCTACCCTAGAGCCATAAAAGAGGAGGGCCAATGGGTCAAAGTTCTAAGCATCAGTCCTTACGTTTTTTGATCGGCACCCTCTTATTCGTAACTGCGGCGATTGTTCCTCAAAGCATAAAAGCATCGTTGGGCCCATCGGGATTGAGCCCTTACAATTTGTCCGCGATTTACACGAAGATGATTCTCGCGATGAAACAGCAGGCGTCGCCAGAGGCCATCGCTTACGATGAAACTTTTATGCCTCATGGTCTTGGCATTCGTATTGTTGCTGGCGAACACGGTGGACGTTCCGCTCAACTGGTCTTCTCTACAGATTTGAAGCCGCGCACTTTTCAGGTCACGCAGAGTGCGTCAGGCGAAACGGACGTCTATGATATCGCAAGTGGGATACACTACTCTCAAACACGGATGTTCTGGGAGGCTACGTGGTCAACAGTTCATCCCAGTGTTATGCCCGAAGGCGCCGCTTCCGGGGGACGGCCCGGCGCTGACTCCGCGGTGGATGCTGCTCGACAGCGAGTGATTGCGGACGTGATGGTCATGAGCGACAAGTTTTACAGAGTGTCTGGAGGCGAAGTTGAAAACCTTGATGGCGCGTCGGCCTACCACCTAAGATTTGCTGCTCGAGACGATAAGGTCGCACATCCACTTACGGACGTATACATTGACACAAGATCATTTTTAGTCCTCAAAACCGTTGCAGCGTTCAAGAATGAGGCGCTAATAAGCGGCGATACTGGAACGATCACGTTAAACTTCAGGCGAATAGGGTCTTTTTGGATGGTAAAATCAGGTCAGGTAACAGCGCGCGCTCACGTATTGTTTACGCATGCTGCAGGCACGGCATCGTTTGCATTGTCGAATGTAACGTTTCCTTCTCAAACAAATTCTGGTCCATAACTTTAACCTCTCGGGGTAGGGCTTTCAAATAGCTTTGCTCTGCGCCGCGCCGATCGTGGCGCGCGGTACCATGCGGCGCTGCCGGGGTGGGGAGCCTCGTTTTGGGCCGCTGTGGCGAACGCGCTTATCGCCGGTCACGAGGCGATTCACGCATACAGGGCATCGGGTTCGTTCTCCTCGTTGTCCGACCCGTTAGTTGTTCTAACCAACTTAAAGCCGAATTGCTCGTAGAACCGAATCGCCTCGACGTTTCTTTGAAAAACCCACGCGCAAGGCCCGAACGAAGCGAAGCCGCGTTAGCGGTCGCCTTGCGCGTGGGATGCGCAAGCGCGGTAGCCTCGGCCGGCGCGCAGAGCCTGGTTGTGAGGGTCGCAGTGGAAGCCCACCATTAGAGCACCGCACGTAACCGAGCGGCCGAGCGCGTCCGAGGATCTATTAACGATGACGGCCGGGACGCCACATTTTTCAGCCGTTTACGATTGTTTTTTCGCGTCTTGATCGCGGCCACTCTGATGGAGGGTCAGGCCTGAGACGATTCCCGTCGCACTGCGATGGAACGTGACCTGCGCGTCGACGACTTTGAAGTAGAACTCGTCCCTGGCCGACGGGTATATTTCGTACGGCAGTTGCCCCGTGACTTGGAAGAAGACCTGACCGCCCTTCGTGCTGACCGTAAAAGTCGGCGTTCCGAGAATCGCATAGATTCCCGCATATTCTTCAAGGGCGGAACGATCGAGCGCTACAACCGGCGGATATACCGGAGTAAGCGTCGCCGCCATCGGTTTACCATTCGCATCGAGGCGATAGACTGGAATGTGCTGTCCGCCTTGGGTGAGAATCAGTCCCACGACATTGCTGCCCTGTCGCACGAACTCGATATAAGCCATGACGATACGATAGTAAAAATGGTCGGGCCGCGAGGGATAGATGACGGCAGCGGTCTGACCCGTAATGCGCGCGTAGAGCTTGTCGCCGGCACGATAAACAGTATACGTTAGCCCAACCGGCGCGTTCGCGTAGGTCCCGGCATACTGATCCAGCTGGACCGTGGGTACTGTCGCGGTTTTCGCCGGCGGCATCACGGGATAGCTTGCGTCGAGCATGTGTGCTCCGATATCGGTGATCGCCGGACCGCTGCTCAGCAACACGACGCCCTTCGAGCGGTCCGCGGTCATCGCCACCAGAGCGTGGTAGCCCGCGGTGTCGCCACCGTGATCGATTACGTGGCTCGCGGTATTCGTCCACCATGCGAGGCCGATCTCATGGCCAGCAAACGTGTCGCGCGGCTGTTGGGCAAAGAGACATGCCTCGGCGAGTGGCCCTTGGCCCATATTGCACCGCAGGTACTTCACCATGTCGTTCAAATCCGAGCGAATCCCGCCAGCGCCCGCAAAGGCGTCGGTGAAATCCCACGAGTGAACCACGTCGCCGTCGATATTATGTCCGATCGCGAAGCGAGCCCGGTCGACCGGCGTGAGAGCGAGAGCGGTCTCGTTCATTCCCAGCGATAGCAGGACTTGACTGCGAACGAGCTGCTCGTAGCTCGTGTTCATTCGACGTGCAAGCGCAAGACCCAAGAGACCGAAGCCGAGATTCGAGTATTCGAAGGCGGCACCGGGATCACGCGTCAGCTTATACCTGTTCAAGAATGAATAGAGATTATCGACGGTATAAGCGGCGTACGGATCGTCTCCGGCTTCGCCACGCAAGTTACTGGGTAGGCGCGGAAGGCCCGAATGCTGCGTCGCGAGATTCAGGAGCGTAATCTGCTTGCCATCCCTGGACGGAACGTGAATCGATGTCGGAAGATACTTTGCAACGGGGTCCGAGAGGCTGACCTCTTCCGTTAGCACCATCCGGGCGAGCACCGTTGCGGTGAACGTCTTCGTCACCGAACCGATTTCGAAGAGCGTCTGTGCATCGAGTGGCCGCGCCGTTCCACTCGAACCGGCCAGGTACGTCGTCAGCTTTCCATGATCGAGGAGCGCGGCCGCAATACCGGCACCAGGGATCGTTGCCGCGCGGGCGTCCAGCAGTGACTGAACATCAGTGGAAGGCGGAGCCGGCTGGGCCGGCACCGGAGCGGGCAGGGTCATCGCAAACAACAATAGCGCGACGAGCACGCGTTTCATCGATGGGCTCATTACCTCGGGATATTTGTTGGGAAGACGCTTCCCTTTTCCTCCGATAAGGACGACCCTGTCTACGTTGGAGTGTGATGCAAGGCATCGACTCCGCAGGTTAGGGCTGCCGTCAAGTCATATGTGATTCAGATCGAACCCATACAGGAGATCCTAGATACGCTCATCGCGCTTCGACATTGGCCGACACGAGAATCCATATCCAACGAAGTCGCCCGATCCACCTCATCTGCTAACCCATTACCAAGTTGCTGCTTGGTAACGATTTGGTAACGGATTACGTACCGGTGAGCACTCGCAAGTCACGATAGTCCTGACTCGGAGGGGTTATCCACGCTTGCGGTGACGCGTCGAGGCAGTCGCAGGCGCATTTCAAGACCGCCGCATTCAACCACTCTGCCACCTCTCCAAGTGCCCGCTAACGCCGACTCTTATTGCGGTTTCCGCAAATTGGCTTGCTAATGGAGAACGTCTAGCAGAGCCATTTGCTAACTTTTGCTAATGTAAACGTAGGCCCTCTCCGGAACCAGGAGCGAACGAGCGAGCTCGTTAATCGCCTGTCGCCCGAGGGCTTCGATCGAACGAGCGTAGACGGCGAGCGTCACAACGGTAAAGCGGCCTGTAATATCGCCGGCACCCCTCCCTCGGCACTCGGCGGTGCGCAGCGGGAATCTTGTAGCTTGTATTCTAGCAACATTGGCAGGCGCTTATAGAAAGACACTCAACTGCGGTTGCTGAACCTGCTTCTCACCCGCCTTCTAGCCGCCTGAGAAAGTCAGGCAATCGCGTCTACTCAGAAAGGGGTAACTTCGTGAATCCGACTGGTTTAGTAAAATACGCGGGTGCTCTGCTTGCGCTTGCGATATGCTCGGCGTGCGGCGGGGCCCTTCGACAGGCTCAGGGTGACATGGCGGTCACGCCGTCAACCACTGCGCTCAATGGCACATACGTCGGTAGGATGCTCTTTGTGAACGGAAGGCCGGTGACGGCAGCGCGTCTGAGCGCGACGCCGCGTTACACACAGATTATGCCTGACAAGCATTCGAAGTCGAAGGACTTTGAGTACGTCTTCAACGACTACGGCAGCTACGCCGCCATTTTCGACTATCCGAAGAGCAACCGACAGATCGGTGAGATCGCCGGCGACGGAGGGCAAGGGTGCACGAACGTCCTCTACGGTTATGGGAAGAAGATCTTCTGGAACGTCGGGGGCCAGACCCAGATTACGGAGTACAAGGTTCCCCAGACGCCGATCAAGACGCTGTCTGTCACTTACTCTTTTCCAACCAGCTGCGCCATGAATGCCAGCGGCGATCTTGCAGTCGGCATCTTTTTCGAGTCGGGCGCGGGTGGCGGCGACGTCGTGATCTTCAAGAACGCAAGCGGCTCGGGGACCGTTTACACCACGCCGCTGGACGCAGAGTACTTCGACGGCTACGACAACCAGGGGAATCTCTTCGCCGATGGCTTGACCAGCAGCGGTTCCTTCGCGCTCGTTGAGCTCCCGAAGGGCAGCAGTACTTTCAAAACGATCACAACCAGCAACGCGGTGGGGTTCCCCGGCTCCGTGCAGTGGGACGGTACGTACCTCACCGTCTTCGATCAGTATGCGAACGCGACGTATCAGTACATCGTCAGCGGGACGCAGGCGGCGTTGAAGGGCACTGTATCGTACTCGGGTGTCGGCGACTGCGCTCAGACCTGGATCGTTAAGGGCATTGTGTATTGCGGGGATGCGGATAACGGAGACGGTGAGGTTTTCAAGTACCCGGCTGGCGGTTCAGCGATTGCGGTCCTAGGGAGCGGTTTGCCCGTGCCGCTCGGCGTGACGGCAGCAGAGAAATAATCATCGTTTCTCGTCTACGTAACGGGCTCACTAATGAGGAGCACCGGTATATTGATCGTATGCTGGTGCTCCTCGTGGCGCTAGGGATATGGCGGGCGCGACCGATAAGGCGGTGGAAAAGTGTTGAGGCGTTTCACGGGGACCTGTAGGCGGAACCAGGCGCGTCATACGGTGGATTTCAGATGAGCGTCACCGGTTCGGCAAAATCGGGGCGGACGGCGAGATCGCGCGTCATTGGCAGACCTTGAGCCCCAATGCGCGCTGCCCACAAACCGGTGGCGACGAGAATCGCTAACGCGACGATGTATGCGGCAAGCGCTCGGGGGATCTCGGGCGTCCTGCGCGTCCTTTC
>CAVRYW010000015.1:0-273216 GCA_963725605.1 Vulcanimicrobiota bacterium
TCGGCTTCGAGCGCTTCGCGAACGGCCAAGCCGACGCGCGAACGTTGGGCGACGCCGCAGGGAACCGTATGCTTCACCACGGCCGCGCGAATGAAACGTTCGCGATCGCTTCCGAACTCTGCGCCGAGCGGTGCACGCGAGAGTAGCCGCAGCGTCGCATCGAGATCGAGCAAATTGTTATAGGAGAGTGCCTTTCCGTTGAGCTGCTCGGGCAGACGCTCGGGCCGGTCGAGGTAGAACGCGGCGCGCTCCTGCGGATTCGTGCCGTACCGCAAGCGTTTGGCAAGGGGCAGCGCCAGTGCCAGAGCGCCGGGAAGCTCGCTCGGCAAGATTTCTCCCGCGGCGGCGAGGTAGTGCGAAATTGCAACGTCGTACTCCGCGGTTCGTTCGTAGGCCGCGATTGCATACTTGCGACGCAGCGCCGACGGTACGTCACCCGACTCGATCGCGACTCGATATTCCGCATACTGTGAAGGATGCGTTAACACGGCAACGTGTTCGAAATTCTTGGCCGCGGCTCGCAACAGTGCCACACCGCCAATATCGATTTGCTCGATCGCTTCTTCTTCCGTCGTGCCGGGGCGCGCGACCGTCGCTTCAAAGGGATAGAGATTCACGACGACCGCACAGATCTCCGCAATGGCGTACTTCTCGGCTTGGGATTTGTGCTCGCGATCGGTTCGATCGAAGAGTATCGCACCGAAAATCTTAGGATGCAGCGTCTTGACGCGGCCGCCGAAGAGCGCCGGAAAACCGGTGACGTCCTCGACGTCTCGGGCCCGTACGCCCTGATCCTGTAAGAATGCTCGCGTTCCGCCCGTGGCGTAAATTTCGATGCCGCGCCGTTCGAGCGCGCGGGCCAACTCCGCCGAACCGGTCTTGTCGTAAACAGAGATGAGTGCCGCGCGTCGCGTTGCCGCCGGGGCCTCAGGCAACCGACATCTCCGCCTGCGCCGCGAGCTCCGCAGAAACGATCGCACTGACGCCGGCTTCTTTGGTCGTGACGCCGTACAGGCGATCCGCGCTCTCCATCGTCTTCTTATTGTGCGTGACGATGAGCATTTGAGACTTTGCGGCGAACTCACGCACCAACTGGGAGAACCGCTCGATGTTCGCATCGTCGAGGGCGGCGTCCACCTCGTCGAGCAGATAGAAGGGCGCGGGTTTGATCTCGATCAGCGCAAAAATCAACGCCGCAGCCGTCATGGCGCGCTCGCCGCCCGAGAGCGCGGCCAGCGGCATCTGTTTTTTGCCTGGCGGCTGCACCGCGATTTCGATGCCGGTCTCCGCAAGGTTGGCGGGCTCCGTCTGCCACATCTTGGCCTGACCACCCGCAAAAAGCCGTCCGTACATTGTTGAGAACGCGGCGGCGACGCGCTCGAAGGTCGCATTGAACTGCGCTTGGCTCTCGCGTTCGATCTCTTGGATCGACTCGAGCAGCGTCGCACGCGCCTTTGCAAGATCCTCGAGCTGCACGCGCAGGAACTCCTCGCGCTGCGCGACGTCATCGCGCTCGGCCTCCGCGTTGAGGTTGACGTTTGCTTCCAAACGCGCGAGGTCGTCGCGCAGCCGTGGAAGCTCTTCGACGACGGCGTCGGCTTCTTCCCGATACCGGCTCTCCACGTCGGCGCACTCTTCATTTGTGGCCGGATGTTGCGCGAACTGGGAGACGAGCATCCCGAGTTCGGCCTCGATCTGCGCCAATCGCGTCCGGTGGCGCTCGCCGCCGGCGGCGGCGTCGCGCTCTTCCTGTTCGGCCAGCCGCAGCTCCGATTCGACGCGCGCCTGTTCGGTTACGAGTTCCTCGCGTTCCTTGCGAGATTGCTCTAGCAGCGCGTCGAGCGAAACCACGCCGCGCCACAAACCTTCGAGATGAAGGTGCGCGCTGCGGGTTTCCTCCATCAGCAATCCGATCTCGGCCAACATGCGTTCCCGCGCCGACCCGGCGCGCTCGCGGTCCTGATCGAGCATTCCGAGCCTCGCATTGGCCGCATCACGTTCGGCCGCGAGGCCGCCGGCTCGTTCGCGCAAATCCGCGGCGCGTGCGGTGGCCGCGGTCTGCGCAGTTTGCGCGGCCGCAATCTCCTCGCGGACGCGGGCAAGCTTCGCTTCCAAGCGTAGCCGTTCGTCGTCGCTCTTTTGGGCTTCGGGGTCGCTGCGCTCGGACTCGCGCTGCAGCTCTCGAGAGCGCAGCACCTGCGCGTGAAGGGAAGCCGTGGCGTCGCGCGCCGCGTTGAGCTCGGCCCGCGTGCGCTCGACCTCTTCGCCAAGCGCTGCGGTTTGCGCGCGCAAGCCGACGAGCTGCGATTCCGCGCGCCCCTGCCGCTCGCGCGCCGCGTCGCGCTCTTTCACGGCCGCATGGGCGCGAGCCTGAGCGCCGCGGAGGGCCTGCTCCGACTCGTCGAGTCGCAGCCGCATATCCGCCAACGCTTCGCGAAGACTCGCAGCCAGAAATCGCCGCGAAAGAATCGAGCGCTCGCGCGCAAATCGGCCGCCGGTAATCGCGCCGCCGCCGGTGATTTGCTCGCCGCTCAGCGTCACGATCGTGTCTCGCACGCCCCGCTCGCGGACCAGTTCGATGCCGGTCTCGAGCCGATCGACGATCAAGACGTTACCGACCAAAAAGTTCACGATGCTCGCATAGCGCGGCGCCGTCTGCAGCAGCGTGTGCGCATAGCCGAGAACGCCCGGCACGGCGGCCAGCCCAGACTCGAGCTTGCGGCCTTGGCGATCGGAGAGCGTATCGAGCGGCAGAAAAGTTGCGCGCCCCGCCTCCTTACGATTGAGAAATTCGACGCACCGTTCGGCATCTTCCGAGGTCGTCGTAACGACGTTGGAAAGCCGAGCGCCGAAAGCTACGTCCATCGCGCGAGCGTACCGCTCTTGTGTCGTGATGAGATTCGAAACGATGTCCTCGATCCCGTGCAGCTCGCCGCGTTGCCGCGCTTCGACCACCGCGCGCGTGCCCGGAACGTGCCCCTCGAGCGAGTTTTCCAGCTCTTCGATGGTGTGCAGACGCGACTGCGCCGCTGCGACGTCGCCGGTCTGATCGCGATGAGCGCCCAGCGCCGCCGCGACTTCCTCTTGGGCGGCGGCGGCCTGGAGCTCCGCATTCTCCGCGCGGCCGCGCGCATCGAGCAGCTCTTCTTCGAGTGCCGCGATGTGGCGGCGGCAATCGCCGTGACGATGTGATGCCCCGCCCGCGGCAATCTCGAGTTGCTCGGCGCGCTCGCGGGCGATCTGCTCTTCTCGCTCGAGGCGCTCCACTTCGCTGCGAAGCGTTTGGGCTTGAACTCGCCGCTCCGCCTTGCGGGTTGCCAGCTCCGTCGCTCCGGCTTCGACCTCGCGCAGGTCGGTAAAAACCTTTTCGAGTTGTCCGCGAGCCTGCGAGAGCGTCGCTTGCGCCTCGAGCTCGCGCTCCCGCGCTTCTTCCAACGCCTGCGCGAGTGGCGCGAGCCGCGCCTCTAGCTGATCCATCGCCGTTACGAGCAACGCGCGCTCGCCAAGCACCCGCGCCGCGTCCTCCGAGGTTTGCGTCGACTGCCGCTCGAGCGCCTCACGGCGTGCGAGCGCGGCGGCGTATTCGGCTTCGACCCGTGCGACGTCGTTACGCTCGCTCTGTGACTTCGAGCGCAACTCTTCGAGCTGCAGTTCGCATCGGTAGAGCTGCGTTCGCAAGCGTGTGACTTCCGCGCCTAGCGTTGCGGCCTTTGCGGCGGCCGCCGCCCGGTGCTCCTCGCCTCGCTCGAGCTCGTCGCGCAACGACGCCCGCTCGGCGCGGCGCGACGCGCCGGCTCGCAGGTAACCGAGGATTTCCAGGTCGCGCAGACGCGCGCTGACCCGACGGTAGCGCTTCGCCCGTCGAAGTTGACTCTCCAACTCCGGAACTCGCCGTTCCAGCTCTGCAATAAGGTCGCTGATGCGAATGGCGTTCTGCTCGGTGCGTTCCAAACGACGCATCGACTCGTGTTTGCGCGCCAGAAACTTGCCGATACCGGCGGTCTCTTCGAAGAGCGAACGCCGCTCGGCCGGCTTGCTGACGAGGATTGCGTCGATCTGTCCTTGTGAAACGATGGCATAGGAGCCGGGTCCGAGGCCGGTGCCCATGACCAAATCGAGCACGTCGCGTAAACGCACCTGGCTGCGGTTGATGAAATATTCGCTCTCACCCACGCGATAGGCGCGCCGAGTTATTTCCACTTCGTTGAAGTCGATCGGCAACGCGCCGTCCGAGTTGTCGAACAGAATCGAGACTTCGGCGAGACCGAGCGGCTTGCGGCTTTCGTTCCCGGCGAAGATGACGTCTTCCAACCGCCCCGAGCGAATGCTCTTGGTCGACGTTTCCCCCAGCACCCAGCGAAATGCATCCACGAGGTTGGACTTTCCGGAACCGTTCGGACCGACAATCGCCGTGACGCCGTCGCCGAACTCCAGCGCCGTCGGTTCGGCAAACGTCTTGAAGCCGAACGATCGAATCTTCTTGAGTTTCACGTCCCGACCGCGCTCGCCAAGCCTTCGTCGCTTGCCGGAACGAGCGAGAGCAGTGCGGCCTCGGCCGCGGCCTGCTGCGCGGTCTTTTTCGAGGGCCCATGCCCCTTGCCCAAGAGCTTACCCTTGACGGTGACCCGGGAATGGAAGGCGGGGCGTTGCGGTGTGCCGCGACTGGTCTCGCGGTATACCGGAGTAGCCGCCAGATGCTCTTGTGCGTAATGCTGCAAGCGCGTCTTGGCGTCGAGCAACGCGTCTGCGGAGTGATCTAACTGCTCGACGTGATACTTAATGACGAACGCGCGCGCCTTTTCGAGCCCGTAGCTGAGGTAGAGTGCGCCGACAAAAGCTTCGAAGGCGTCGGCCAGTACCGACGTATTATCGCTTCCGCCCGCGGCCCGCATTCCGGTCCCAAGCAGCGCGAGCTCCGAAAAGCGTAGCCGTCGCGCCGTTCGGGCAAGCTGCGCGTCGTTGACGATTGCGGCCTTGCGCAACGTCAGCAATCCCTCGGACTCCTCGGAGAATTGCTCGAAGAGCCAGCCCGCCGTGATGCAACCGAGCACGGAGTCGCCGAGAAACTCCATTCGGTCGTTCGAGCTCCCGCCCCGCTCTTTTGCATAGCTCTGATGAACGAAGGCCATTTCGAATACGCTTAATTCGTCGCGCTTGCGAATGCCTGCAAGGCGAAGCAGGGCGCGCAACCGCCGCCGATACGCTTCGCCACTCACCCTAGGAGCCTGTCGGGCTCCTACGGCCCGGGACGAACCTTGCCGAGGACGATGACACTGTTGTGGCCACCGAAGCCGAACGAGTTCGAGAGCGCGACGCGGATCGGCGCGTGGCGCGCGACGTTCGGTACGTAATCGAGCCGGCATTCGGGATCAGGAAACTCGTAGTTGATCGTGGGAGGCATGATATCGTGGTAGACTGCGAGCGCCGTCGCTACGCCTTCGATGCCGCCCGCGGCGCCGAGCGCGTGCCCGTGCATCGATTTGGTCGAACTTACTCCGATTTTGGGGGCGTGCTCGCCAAAGGTTTTTTCAATCGCACTCGATTCGGCGGGATCGCCCATCGGCGTCGACGTTCCGTGCGCGTTGATGTAATCCACGTCCTCGGGGGCGATGCCGGCGCTTGCTAAGGCGCGAGCGAAGGCCAAGCGGACTCCCCTGCCCTCGGGATCCGGCGCCACCAGATCGTAGGCGTCGGCCGATTGGCCGTAGCCGAACAGCTCGCAATAGATCTTGGCTCCGCGAGCCAGCGCGTGTTCGTACTCCTCGAGAACGAGGATTCCCGCGCCCTCGGCGAGGACGAATCCGTCGCGCTCACGATCGAACGGACGGCTCGCCCTGGCCGGATCGTCGTTGCGGGTCGACATCGCTCGCATCGAGCAAAAGCCGCCGATCGCCAGCGGAGAGACCGTCGCCTCGCTGCCCCCGGCAATCATGACGATCGCATCCCCGTGCGTTATGAGGTTGAAGGCAGTCGCGATGGCGTCGTTGCCGCTCGCACACGCGCTCGCCGCCGCAAAAAACGGCCCTTGAAAACCGTAGGCCATCGAAATGTGTGCCGTCGCCGCGTTGGCCATCAGCATCGGGATGAAAAAGGGCGTTACCTTCGACCACGTTCCGTTTTCGTTGGCCTTATCGGAGTTGAGCCAAAAGGTAATGATTCCGCCGATGCCCGTCCCGACGATGCCCCCGACTTGCTGCTTGAACTCCGGATCCTCCGGCAGTTTGGCATCCTCGATCGCTTCTCGCGCGGCGACAAACGCAAACTGCGTGAAGCGATCCATTCGGCGCGCTTCTTTTCGTCCGATGAGCTGCTCGGGATTCCAGTCTTTTACCTCACCCGCGAAACGCGTATCGAAGAGGCTGGCGTCGAACGCGGTAATTGGAGCGATTCCAGATTCGCCGGCGATGAGGCGCCTCCAAAAATCCTCGCGCGTGTTCCCAACCGGAGTAACCGCTCCCAGACCCGTCACGACGACTCGCCGGCGGGCAGGCGGCTGCATTCTGGAGGCGCTCAAAACTTCAGCAAGTTACGGCGGCGTCGGGGTGGTTCCCCCTGCCTTTCGCCGAGCTCCGCCTTGCGCTGACCCCGCGCGCCGGATATAATCAGGGGCTGTCTGCCGCATAGGGGTGTGGGGCACTACTCGATCACCGAAGGGACGTTATGAAGCGGACTTTTCAGCCGCACAATCGCCGCCGCAAGCGCGTGCATGGATTCCTCGAGCGAATGAGCACCAAGGCCGGACGTAAGGTGCTGGCTCGCCGCCGGAAGAAGGGACGCCATCGTCTCACGGTCTGATGCGCCAGGTGGCAAGCCTGCGCCGGCAAGTGGATTTTGCCCGGCTGCGCCGCCACGGCCGTCGGTTTTCGACCAAGAGTCTGACCATTTACCGTAGCGATGCGCCGGCCGGGGATGGGTCGTCGCTCGTGGGAATCACCGTCAGCAAGGCGATCGGAAAGGCCGTGGTCCGCAACAAGCTGCGCCGGCGATTGTCGGCAATCGTTCGAGAAGCGCTCGCGTCGCGTGCCGCGATGCGGCTGCTCGTCGTCGCCCGGCCCGTGGCCGCCAAGGCGCCCTTTTCCGATTTACGAGCCGAAGTAACTTCGGCTCTGGGGCCCGCGTAGTAGATCGCATGCGAACGGCCCTCTTGGTACTGATCCGCGCTTACCAGCTCCTCATTTCCCCGCTGCTTCCGCCGGCGTGCCGCTTCTATCCCAGCTGCTCTCAGTACGCCGCGACCGCGGTGCGGGAGCACGGGATCGCCAGAGGTTGCTGGCTGGCCCTCTCTCGCCTTGCTCGCTGCCATCCGTGGCACCCGGGTGGCGTCGACTTCGTGCCCGCCGCAGCGCCATCCGGCGCGCGCCGCTTGGAATCGAGGTAGACGGTGCACGTTTTGCTGGCTACGTCGTGGCTCGACCCCTTCGTGAGCTTCATCTGGTGGGTTGTGTTGGCGATCAACAAGCCGATCGGAAATCTCGGCTGGAGCATGATCATTCTTGCGGCCTTGATCAGATTGGTCTTTTGGCCGCTCAATACGGCGCAGTTCAAGGCGTTCCTGAAGATGCAGAAGATTGCGCCGATGCTCAAGCGCGTTCAAGAGCGCTTTAAGGACGATAAGCAAAAACAGCAACAAGAAACGATGGCGCTCTATAAAGAGCAGGGCGTCAATCCGCTCGCCGGCTGCTGGCCGATGCTCGTGCAATATCCGGTCATCATCAGCGTCTACTACGTCGTGCTCAATCACAAAGCGCTCTTCGAAAACCAATCGTGGCTGTGGATACCCGGCATCATCATGCACGCGCTTCCACATGCCCTTCCAAATTCGCCGCCGCTGCCGTTCGCTTCTTGGGTGCCGGTGTTGTTTGGATGGCCGATCCTCGCTGCGAATCTCTCGCTGCCCGATCTCATCCTCATTCTCGTCTACGCGCTCTCGATGTATTTAAGCGTTCGTTACGTGAGCATGCCGGCAACCGATCCGCAGCAGGCGCAGATGCAGCGGTCGATGGCGGTCTTCTCACCGTTGATGCTCGGCTTTCTCGGCTGGCGCTATCACTGGCCGTCGGCGATGGTCCTCTACTGGTGCTTCTACAACATTTTCACGATGGGACAGCAGTTCTATCTGCTGCGCCGCTACCATCAGCCGTTGGCCTTGATCGACAGCGAACACGTCATCACCGAAAGCGTTTCCGGCGGCAACCCGACCGGCAAGGCAGCCACCGGAAAGGCTTTGCCGAGCAGCAACGGCGCCGCGCAGTCGGGTCAGCCTCGGGCGGCGCGCTCCTCACGATCGAAGCGCAAGAACAAAAAAGGTAACTAACATGCTCTACGAAGATGATTTCGAGTTCGAGGAACAGCCGGCCGACGTGCGCGATCGCCCAATTCCGGGCAAGTCGGGCGGCGGAAGAAACGGAGGCGGCACTCGCCGGCGGCGCGACCCACGCCCCACTCATACCGTGCCGCGGGAGCGGCAAGATCTCCCGGCTGAGGCAAAACCGGCACGCGACCTTCTTGCCGAGTTGCTCGAGCGAATGGGCGCGGGACCGATCGATATCGAGTATATCGCGCGCCCCGAGGGTGAATATCTCGAAGTGACCGGACCGAACCTCGGCATGTTGATCGGTCGCCACGGCAACACGTTGGAAGCCCTCAATCTCGTGTTCAACAACGTGCTCAACGCCGGCGTTCGAAACAATCGCCGCTACTTTACGATCGACGCTCAGGGTTACCGCGCGGCGCGCGCCGACCAGCTGAAAAATCTCGCGCTGGCTACGCTCGAGCGCTGCATCCGCGAGCGCTCGCCGCAAAAGCTCGAGCCGATGCTGCCGTCCGAACGGAAGATCGTGCATCTCGCGCTCGCCGATTCGGAGGTGGTGCGCACGGAATCGGAGGGAGAGGAGCCTGAGCGCAGGGTCGTGATCTTTCCGCGCTAGGCTTCGCGGCTCACGACGGTGCGCCGTTGACGAACTCCACGATCGCTGCGATTGCGACGCCCGCGGGGAAGGGCGCGATCGCAATCGTCCGCGCGAGCGGGCCCGAGGTTTCCGGCTTGATCGAGCGCCTCGTCCAAACGGCGTCGCGCCTCGAGCCGCGCGTGGCGACGTACGCGACAATTGTTGACGAGAGCGGCGAGCTGGTCGACCGCGGGCTGGCGATTTTTTTCGAAGCGCCGCACAGCTACACCGGCGAGGACTTGCTCGAACTCCAGATCCACGGCTCTCCGGTGGTCGGCCGCGAAGTCGTTCGTGCGATGCTCGCATGCGGCGCTCGGCTCGCCGAGCCGGGAGAGTTCACCCGTCGCGCATTCTTCAACGGGAAAATGACGCTGCATGCCGCGGCGGCCGTTGCCGACATCATCGACGCGCAAACACGTTGCGCGGCGCGCGCCGCGCTCGCGAATTTCGAGAGCGGGCTGGCGCAGGAGATTCGCTCGGTGCGCAGCGCCCTAGCGACGATCCTGCAAGAGTTGGACGGTACGATCGACTTTCCGGACGAGGTTCCGGAGCCCGACCGCGGCGGACTCGGAGCACGGCTCGCGCCGATTCGCGCGCGTTTGCAGCGTCTGGCGCGTGACGGCGAGCTCGGACGGCTCGTTCGAGAGGGTCTCGGCGTCGCAATCGTAGGTCCGCCCAACGCCGGAAAGTCGTCGCTACTCAACGCGCTGCTCGGTAGCGAACGCGCGATCGTCTCCGACATCCCGGGAACCACCCGCGATACGATCGAGGAAAGTGTCGTAATTGACGGCGTGCCGGTGCGGCTGATCGACACGGCCGGCATCCGATCCCACGCCGACCGCTTGGAGGCGCATGGCATCGCTCGTACCGAGCGCGCGCTCGATGCCGCCACCGTCGCCCTCGTCGTCGCCGACGGCTCGCAAGCTCCCGACTCGGCCGCAACCCGGCTACTCGAACGCACGCAAGGCCGGCCCCGCATACTCTTCCTGAATAAGGCCGATTTGGGAACGGACCCGGCGTTTGCGACGGCGTGGCCGGGCGCAATCGTCGGAAGCGTGCGGAGTCCTGATACGCTCGAGCGGCTCCGCGATGCGATTGCTGCGGCGGGCTGGAACGGCGAACGCTTTGACGCGACGCGGCCTCATCTGGCAGGGGTTCACGAGTTCGATGCCGCCTTCGCCGCGATTGACGCGCTCGGGCGCGCCAGCGACGCGCTCCACGCATCCGAACCGATCGACTTCGTGGCGACGGAGCTGGCGCATGCGTTTTCGCAACTCGGGCATGTAAGCGAGCAGGTTGCCGCCGAAGAGATCGTCACCGGTATCTTCTCCCGTTTTTGCGTCGGAAAGTAACGCACCAACTCTCAAGGAGATCGCTATGCAACGCATCTTTCTAATTGGGCTTATCGGGCAGAGCCCCGACGTTAAGCTACGTACCGCGCAGCGCGTACTTCTCGCCAACGGCAAAGTGTCGGAATAGCTCGTGCGTTCGATCGAAATGATGGGCGGCATCGCGCGAAACTGGTGGCTGTGGTTGATCCGCGGAATCGTTGCGATTCTTTTCGGAGTGCTCGCGCTTCGCTGGCCCGGTAACACACTCATCGTCATCGGGCTTCTCTTTGGTGCCTACGCGCTCGTAGACGGCGTCCTGGCGATCGTCGCGACGATACGCGCCGCAGAGACGCATCGGCGCTGGTGGCCACTCTTGTTCGAGGGCGTCGTGGGAATACTCATCGCCGCAATAACGTTCTGGGACGTTCGGATCACGTTGCTCGCCCTCTATTTCACGATTGCGGCGTGGGCTTTCATTACCGGAGTTCTGGAGATCGTGGCGGCGATTCATTTGCGTTCGCACTTGAACAACGAGTTCTGGCTCGTCATCGGTGGCATTGCGTCGATTCTCTTCGGGGTTCTGATGATTTGGTATCCGCTCGCGGGTGTATTGGCGCTCGTTTGGCTGATCGCCGCGTACGCGATCGTTTTCGGGATTTTGATGATCGCTTTTTCGCTGCGCTTGCGCCGGCACTCCGCCGCCGAGTCGACGCACTGACCTCGATGTTCGACGACGCCGGCACGATCGTCGTAGGCGGCGGCCATGCCGGTGTCGAGGCGGCGTTGGCGGCGGCGCGTCTCGGCGTTCCAACGATGCTCGTGACCGGCGATCCGCAGAGAATCTGCACGTTGCCCTGCAACCCGTCGATCGGCGGGAGCGCCAAGGGTCAGTTGGTTCGCGAGATCGACGCGCTCGGCGGGGCGATGGGCGGCATCGCGGATCGCTGCAGCGTTCACGCTCGCTTTCTCAACGAGAGCAAGGGGCCGGCGGTGCGAGCCCTACGCCAACAGATGGATAAGCCCGCCTACGGCAGGCTCGCGACGGCGCTGCTGCAATCGCAGACGAATCTTACGATCGTCGAGGGTTTGGTCGAAGACCTGATCGTTGAGGGGGGCGAGGTTCGGGGCGTCGTCTGCGCCGGCGGCGCCCACTATCACGCAAGAAGGATTATCCTTGCGACCGGCACTTTTCTTGGCGGAAGATCCTTTTGCGGGAGCGTGGTGCGCGCCGAAGCACGCTTCGGCGAGGCGCCGGCCCGCGGTCTGGCCGTTGCGCTGCGCCGTTTAGGTTTTCCGACGGCGCGGCTAAAGACTGGGACGCCGCCGCGCATCGACCGGCGCACCGTGGACCATGACGCGATGACGCTGCAGCTGCCCAGCTCGCGTCCGCTGCTGTTCTCTTACGCGAGCGAAAGAACGTTCGCGGGACCCCAGCTGCCGTGTTATCTGACGCAAACCAACGCGCGCACGCACGCATTGGTGCGCGAGAATCTTTGCAACTCGCCGCTCTACGGACTCGATTTGATTCGTGGAATCGGCCCGCGGTATTGTCCGTCGATTGAAGATAAAGTCGTAAAGTTCGCGCATAATCCGGCGCATCAAATCTTCATCGAACCGGAAGGCTGGGACGAGCCGACGCTGTACGTGGGCGGCTTCTCGACGTCGCTGCCGGCCGAGATCCAGCTCGAGATGCTCCACACGCTGCCCGGCTTGGAGACGTGCAGCATGCTTCGAGCCGGTTACGCCGTGGAATACGACATGGTGCCGCCGACGGAGCTGCACGAGACGCTGGAGACCCGCCGGATCGCCGGGCTCTACCACTGCGGGCAGCTCAACGGCACCTCCGGTTATGAGGAAGCCGCGGCGCAAGGGCTCGTTGCCGGCATCAATGCCGCGCGGGCGGCCCGTGGCGAGGAACCCCTTCGGCTCGGCCGAGCCCAGGCCTATATCGGGGTGCTGGTCGACGACCTGGTGACCAAAGGCGTCGACGAACCCTATCGAATGCTTACGTCGCGCGCGGAACACCGGGTGCTGTTGCGGCACGATAACGCCGATCTGCGGCTGACGCCCGTCGGCCGTGAGATGGGCCTCATCGACGACCCGGCTTGGGAGCGTTTCCAGAGGCGCTCCCAAGCTCTTCAGCTCGCGCGCACCAAAGCCGAGAAGACTCGCATCCCGGACGAGCGCATCGGCGAGGAACGCTTCGCCGCAGGGAGTACGATTGCGGACGTCCTCCGGCGGCCGAGCCTCGAGTTCGGCGACATTGCCAGCCGCTTCGAACCGGCGCTCGATGACGAGATCGGCGAACGGCTCGCAATCGAACTCAAATGCGCGGGTTACGTGCGCCGTCAGGAGCTCGCCATCGACAAGGCCTCGAAGACCGAGAACGCGATAATACCGGCCGATTTCGACTACCAATCGATCGCGGCGCTCTCGGCGGAGGCGCGCGAAAAATTTTCTTTGCAGCGACCGCGGACGCTCGGGACGGCTGGGCGAATTCCCGGCATCACTCCCTCCGACGTCGCGATCGTCGGCCTCTTCGTCCATAAGGGCCGCCACGAGCGCATCGCCGTTCCCACGGCCTGACGATTGACGCTCCTCGAAGAGCTTCTGGCCGAACAGGGGGTCGGTGAACGCAACGTCGCGGCGCTGGCACTCTATGGCCGGCTCGTTCTCGAAGCCAATCAGCACTTCAACGTGACCGGAGCCCGCTCGCCCGAAGCAATCGCGCGCCATATCGGCGACAGTCTTTCGGTCGTTCCGTACTTGAGCGAGCCGTACGTGGACGTCGGATCGGGCGCCGGGTTCCCAGCGATTCCAGTCGCGATCGTGACCGCGCTGCCGGTCACGCTGATCGAAGCCACGCAGAAGAAGGCTCGTTTGCTCGAATCGTTCCTGGAGCGGCTGGAGCTGCCCGGGGTCGTCATCGCGGAACGCGCCGAAGCCGCCGCCCATCGGCCCGAGCTGCGCGGGCACTTCGCGACCGGCACCTGCCGGGCCGTAGCGAGTGCGCCGGGGGTGGCGGAGCTGCTGCTGCCCTTCATCGCGATCGGCGGCGCTGCGGTCTTGCAGCGCGGCAGCATCGACGAACGGGAACGCAGTGCCCTGGAGGACGCTTCTTTGATGCTGGGAGGTTCCGTCGAACGCGAGGACGAGGCCGGCGGCAACCGCCGCATCGTGCTCCTACGCAAGCAGAGGGCGACCCCCGCCCGATTTCCCCGCCGCACCTGGGCGCAGAAACGCCCGCTCTGCCAGTAATCAGGATTTCCGGATTGTTTCCCGTGAAACGCTGGGTGCGTTGGCGGCCAAGGCGGCTGGGGGCGATTGAATCCGGCCGCCCCCGTAGAAGATAACGGAAATGCCGCCTCCCCATTCGATCGATGCGCTGCTTGCGGGCGCGTTGCCGGCCGGAAGTCTTTACGCCGTCGGTGGACGGGTGCGGGACGAACTGCGCGCACAGTTCGAGTCGAGCCCCGTCTCAACGAAGGATTTCGACTACGTCGTGACCGGAGTGGCGCTGGAGAGCCTCGTTGCCGCGCTGCGGCCATTGGGCCGAATTGACGTGGTGGGCGCCTCGTTCTCCGTCGTCAAACTCTCCGTCGGCGCCGAAACCGTCGACGTCGCACTCCCACGGCGAGAGCGTTCGGTCGGCATCGGACACCGCGAGTTTCAGGTTGAGGCGGGGCCAAGCGTCAGCCTCGAAGAGGACCTTGGCCGGCGTGATTTCCGCATGAACATGCTCGCGCGGGCGCTTCCCTCCGGTCGCTTGATCGATCCTTACGGCGGTCAGGACGACATCCGGGAACGCCGCATCGATATCCTCGCGCCGGCAAGCTTCCGCGAAGACCCGCTTCGGATGCTGCGCGCCGCTCAGTTTGCCGCTCGGTTCGAGTACTCGACGAGCGCGAATCTTCGCACGGCGATGACCGAGTCGGGACCGCTCGTGACGAGCGTTTCGGCCGAGCGAATCAGCGACGAGCTGACGAAACTCTTTGTGAAGGCGCGCAAGCCGTCGATCGGCCTCGAACTGCTTCGCGAGACCGGGGTCTTAGCATTCATCTGGCCCGAGCTGCTCGAGGGGGTCGGCGTCGAGCAGAACGAGTGGCACGCCTACGACGTCTGGACTCATTTGCTGGCAACGCTCGACGCCTCTCCGCCCGGCGATCTCACTATTCGCTTGGCAGCTTTACTGCACGATGTAGGCAAGCCGCGTACCAAAGACGGTCCCCATTTTTACCGTCACGAGCTCGTCGGCGCCGAAATGGCCGAGGCGATGCTCGAACGCTTCCGGTTCTCCAACGGGGTCGTCGGCGCGACCGGGCACTTAGTGCGCAATCATATGTATAACGCGGATCCCCAGCTTACCGACGCGGCACTGCGCCGTTTCATCCGGCGAGTTCAGCCGGAAAATCTCGAACGTTTGTTCGTATTGCGTCACGCGGATATTCGCGGCAGCGGGCTGCCGAAACGCGACGACAGCAACGAACGGTTCGAGGCGCGCGTGGATGCCGAGCTCGCCAAGAAACCGGCCTTCTCGATCGCCGACCTGGCCGTCAACGGCGACGACGTCATTGCGGCGCTCCTGCGCCGAGAGGAAGTATCCCCTGGATTTGCGGGCGACGAGCGCGTCGGCGCCGCATTGCGCTGGCTCTTCGAGCAGGTCACCGACGAGCCCGAACGTAACGAGCGGACGTTGCTGCTGCAGAACCTCGAGCAGTACCTCGATCGCGTCGGCACTCCATAGATAGCACGGAGAGAAACCCTCTGGGTCGCATCATCGCGCTGGTGAACCAAAAAGGCGGCGTTGGAAAAAGCACGACGGCCGTTAATCTTGGCGCGGCATTAGCGATGCTCGGCAGTCGAGTGCTCGTCATCGACAGCGATCCGCAGGGAAACACGACGACCGGCTTAGGCATCGACAAAGGACGGTTGGCGCGCGACATCTATCACGCGCTCATGCAAGAGACTCCACTCGAAAGCGTCATCGTGCGAACCGAAATCGAAAATCTGATGCTCGCCCCGGCAACGATCAATCTCGCGGGCGCGGACGTCGAGCTCGTGGCCGCGCTCTCGCGAGAGACGCGACTTCGTCAAGCGCTCGCGCCGGTCGCGAGTGCCTACGATTTCGTTCTGATCGATTCGCCACCGTCGCTCGGTTTATTGACGATCAATGCGCTCACCGCCGCGGACGATTGCCTCATTCCCGTGCAGGCGGAGTTCTACGCTCTGGAGGGGCTGGCGCAGTTAACGAGCGTGATTTGGCGCGTGCGTGACGCCCTCAATCCGACGCTCCATGTCAGCGGCGTTCTCGTTACGATGTTCGACGGCCGTACGCGCTTGGCGCTCGAGGTGATTCGCGAACTCGAGAAGTACTTTCCGGAGCAAATTTTCAAGACGCAGATTCCTCGTAACGTGCGGATCTCCGAGGCACCCTCGTACGGTAAGCCGGTGCTGCTCTTCGATCTCAAGAGCCGCGGAGCGCAAGCCTATCTCGCCGTCGCGCGCGAGATGCTCGAACCGGCGCGAGCCTCGGCATGAGCGCGCCGAAGCGAGGCTTGGGCAGAGGATTGGCGGCACTGCTCGGCGAGAGCGTCGTACCGATTTCGAGCTCTCAAGACGTCGTGCGAGAGATCCCGTTGAGCGAGATCACACCCAATCCGTTTCAGCCTCGAAAGACCTTCGACGGTCCGGCGCTCGACGAGCTCAAGGCCTCGATTGCCGAATATGGGATCTTGGTGCCGGTTATCTTGCGGCGGCGCGGCAACGGATACGAGCTGATTGCGGGTGAACGGCGTTGGCGCGCGAGTGCGGCCTTACAGCGACCGTCAATTCCGGCCATCGTTCGATCCAGCGACGATCGTCAAACGCTCGAGTTCGCGATCGTGGAGAATCTGCAGCGCGAGGATTTGAACGCACTCGAAGAAGCCGCCGGCTTTCAATACCTCATCGACGAACACGGCCTGACGCAAGAAGAGGTTGCACGCCGCCTCGGCAAGAGCCGGCCCGCAATCGCCAACACGCTTCGCCTGCTGGCATTGCCCGATTCGATCAAAGCGATGCTCGCCGACGGACGGCTTTCCGCAGGTCACGCTCGCGCACTGCTATCCGCGCCGCTATCCGCGCGAGTTCCGCTGGCCGAGCGCGCCGCGATCGAAGGTCTAACGGTTCGCACACTGGAGCGCTTGGCGGCAGCAGGAACCGACGCGCGTCCCAGAGCCACGCCCATGCCGCGCGCGCTAACACCGAACGAGCACGATTTCGAAGGAAGGCTGCGCAAGCGCTTTGGGACGCGCGTCGCGCTGGTCCGTCACCGGCGCGGCGGCCGGATCGAGTTTCGCTTCCAAAACGACGACGAACTCGTACGTCTGGGCGACCTTCTCTTGCAAGAAGAGTCATAGGAGTCGGTCCTCGTGTTCGTACCGGTTTCGCGGGTGATCGCAATCGTCATGGCGGGCGTGCTTTGCTTCGGTATATTAGTGCCGCTCTCGCTTGCGCGCCACAAGGTCGGACTGGCCGTCTTTACGGCGGTCGTCTTCATCGCCTATCTCGCCGCAAACGTAATTCTATGGCAACGCATGCGCCCGCGCGCGTGACGCGCGCCGCGCGGGCCGACCTCTTGCATGGAATTTATGCGATTCTCAACGACGACTTGCAGGCGCTCGAGCTCGCGCGTGCAGTTCTCGATGCGGGAGTTCGCATCGTTCAATACCGTGCGAAGAACGGAATCCGCTCGGAGTGCGCGCGCGCGTTACGCAAGCTCACCCGAGAACGCGACGCGCTCTTGATACTCAACGACGACTGGCGGGCAGCGGTTGCGTACGATTGTGATGGCGTTCATCTCGGACCGGACGACGACGGATTCGCAACCGTAGCAGCGGTGCGCAACATGATGCAAGAGCGCCTGATCGGTCTCTCGTGCGGTACTCCAGACGAGGTACGCGACGCCGGCGAGAGCGACGTCGATTATTTGGGAATCGGCCCGGTTTTCGAGACCGGCTCGAAAGCCGACGCCGGCCGGCCGCTCGGCATCGGAGGCCTGCGCAGTCTCGTAAGCCAAACGCGGCTTCCGGTGGCCGCAGTCGGCGGGATCACCGTCGCTCGCCTTGACGAGATAGGGCGCAGCGGCGTCGCGATGGCGGCGGTTATTTCGGCCGTCAGCGCCGACGCCCAGCCCCGCCGGGCCGCAGAGCGGCTCGTCTCGCGCTGGAGCGCTGCCGGGTAGCCGGCCACCGCCGATGGCCGTCATCGTTCTTTCGATCGGCACGACCCACCCGTGGAACGTCGCGGGCGTGGGCCGCGATCTCGTCGTCGGTTGCGCTCGAGAATGCCGGGTATTCACCGCCGTGGCGGCCGTCAGCGCCCAAGACTCAAGCGGCGTGATCGCGCTGGCTCCCGTTGGGCAGGAACTCTTCGCGGCCCAGCTCTCCGCGTTGCCTTGGGAGAGCGCCGGTGCCGTTCGCGTTGGTGCGCTCCCGACATCGGCCGCCGTGCGCGCCGTCGCGGCGGCCCTGACGTCGCGTCCCTGGCTGCCCGCCGTCGTCGACCCGGTGTTTGCGGCCAGTCGCGGCGGCGAACTCGCCGACCAGGCGGCCCGCAACGCGCTCGAACGGGAACTTGCGACGCTCTCGAGCGTCGTTTTGACACCGAATCTCTGCGAAGCCGCCGCGTTGTTGCACGTCGACGCGATCGAGCGAAGCAATCTCGGCGAAGCGGCAACTCGGCTGCGTTCTCGGGGGGCCGGCGCAGTGCTGCTAACCGGAGGTCACCTCGAGGGCGACCCGGCGGATGCGCTGGCCACGAGCGATGGGGTCGAAATATTCAGCGAAGCCCGGATCGCCGGAGCAATGCACGGTACGGGCTGCACGCTAGCAATGGTACTCGCCTGCGAACTGGCTTCGGGCAAGCCGTTACCGGCGGCGGTACGAGCGGCCCGCGCCTTCGTCCGTGCCGAGATCGCAAGGCATTGATGCCCGCACGTAACATTGACGCGCGGATGAACTCGAGCAAACGGCGCGTGATGTCGGGTATGCGGCCGACCGGCGAGCTCCACCTGGGACACCTCGTCGGCGTACTGACGCAGTGGGAGACGTACAGCGAGAACGACGACGCGTTCTTTGAGATTGCCGACCTGCACGCGTACACGACCGAGTTTGCAGATCCCTCGATGGTGCGCGACTCGCGTGAAGCGATGGTGGCGGTCTGGCTGGCGGCCGGAGTCGACCCCGGGCGTTCGACGATATTTCTGCAGTCGGGGGTCCCGGAGATCGCCGAACTGCAAGCGCTGCTCTCCATGATAACTCCGGTCTCGTGGCTCGAGCGCGCGCCGACCTATAAAGGACAGATCGATGCACTGGGCACGCACATCGCAACCTACGGTTTTCTCGGTTACCCGTTACTGCAGCTCTGCGATATCGCCGTCGTCCGCGCCCAATACGTGCCCGTGGGGCGCGACCAAGTCGCGCACTTAGAGCTTGGGCGCGAGATCGTCCGCCGTTTCAATCACCTCTACGGAGAGGGGAGTGACATTCTCGTCGAACCACAACCGACGCTCTCGGAGTTTCCCGAGGTTCCGGGTATCGACGGCCGCAAGATGAGTAAATCGTACGGCAACGCCATTCTTATCTCCGACGACGAAGAGACGACCACCAGGAAGGTTCGCGCGATGCTCACCGATCCGCTCAAGGTTCGTCGCGGCGTTCCCGGGCGCCCGGAGATTTGTCCGGTCTTCGCCCTCTGGCGATTCGTCAATCCGCTACGGCTCGACGCCATTGCAGCGGAGTGCCGTTCGGGAGCCTTGGGCTGCGTGCAAGATAAGAACGACTTCGCCGAACAGCTCAACGCCTATCTGCGCCCCGTGCGCGCGCGTTACGCGCAGTACTGCAGCGATCCGGAAACGCTGCGTCGCATCATCGCCGAAGGCACCGCGGCAACGCGGGAGATCGCCGCCGCGACGTTGCGCGACGTCAAGCGCGCGATGCGGCTTATTCCTTGAACTTCGGAATCGTCTTGGCGATGGAGTCCAGCGCCCAGTCGATGTCTTCTAGCGAGGCCGCGTAGGAAAAGCGCAAATAGCCTTTGCCGGCGGCCCCGAACGACGAACCGCCGCCGCACGCCACGCCGCCCTCCTCCAACAGGAACTTCGCCAGCGCGCGGTCGTCTTGCGTGATCGCTGCGACGTTGGGGAAGGCGTAGAACGCGCCTTCGGGGAGCAGACATGAGATGCCCGAAATGTCGTTGAGTCCTTCAACGAGCCGATCCCGGCGCTGACGAAAGATCTCGTTCATACGCAGGACGGGTTCGTCGGGGCCGGTCAGCGCGGCGATTCCGGCCATCTGCACGAACGTCGCGACGCAGCTAAACGTGTTGTTGTTGAAGAGCGTCACCGTTTTGGCCAACCGCTCGGGCAGGATTGCGTAGCCCAGACGCCAGCCGGTCATCGCGTAGGCCTTCGAAAAACCGTCGACGACGATCGTGCGCTCTCGCATTCCGGGCAGCGACGCAATCGACAGGTACTCGGCATCCAGGTAGAAGTTCCGGCTGTAGATTTCGTCGGCGAGAACCAGGAAATCGTAGCGCTCGGCCAGTTCGGCGATGAACTCCAAGTCGCTCTTAGTCAGGACGCCGCCCGTTGGATTATGGGGCGAGTTGATAACGATTAGCTTCGTTTTCTTGGAGACGATCCGTGCCAGCTCGTCGAGATCCATCCGCCAGTTGCGCGACTCCCGAAGCGGAATGGCGTGGACGTTCGCCTGCAGGTACGTGGCGCAGGATGCGTAGGCGGGATACGCGGGGTCGAAATAAATGAAATCGTCGCCCGGATCGAGCAGCGCGCTCAACGTGTTCCAAATGATCGGCTTTGCGCCCGGGCTGATAACGACGTTTTGCGCGTTCCACGGCGGCGTAATTTTGCGAAAGCGGCTCGCGTACTCGGCGATCGTCTCGCGCAACGACAGCAGGCCGCCCGAGGGCGTGTAATGCGTGTGGTTGTCGTAGAGCGCGTCAACGGCCGCCTTCTTGACCCCGTTGGGCGTATCGAAGTCGGGCTCCCCGATCTCCATGTGAACGACCCGACGGCCGGCAGCCTCGAGCTCACGCGCGCGGGCTAAGATCTCGAAGGCATTTTCCGAGCCCAACCGTGCAACGGCGGCGGCGAGTCGGTCTTCGTGAACAGCGAGCATACCAATCCTCATTCTTTCGTAAAAAGTCGGCTTCGCAAACGTCCGTGCACGCGAGCGCGGGAGCCTCCTGCGCGGCGGCGAAACGTCCCCGCGTCATGCGACCTCTTTCCGAGGTTTTCGCGCCGGGAGCGCCGACGTTGCCGGAGCGGCTCAGGACGCTCGTCGTTTCGCCCGAGCGCGAGTTGGAACCTGGGATGACGGTGCGAGCGACCTTCACTTTTCGCAATCATGGCGGCGCACCGGCGACGGGCGTCCAGATTCGCTTTAACGTTCCCGACGGACTCGTTTATCTCGTCGGAAGTGGTCTGCTCGACGGTAACCAGCTCGACGACGAACTCGGCAACTCGCCCCTGCTCTCGCGAGCCGGCGCTCACGTCGGAGACGTGCTCCCGCACGAAGAGCGCCGCATCGAGATCGCGTACAGCGTCGCCGGAGCGATCGAAAACGGAACGACGGTCGAGCTGCAGGCGGCGGTTGCCTCCTTCGAGTTGCCGTGCGTCGGCTCCAACGTCGTGCGGCTGGTTGCGCGCAGCAAACCGCAGTTGGCAAACGCCTTGACGTGCATTTCGATCGAGGCGGCGCGCGACGCAGTTCCCGGCGCGCAGGCGCAGGTAACGATTCGCATTCACAACGCGGGTGAGTCGACCGCGCGCGACGTCGTCGTCGTCTCCCCGATACCCGAATACAGCTCCTACGTTGCGGGTTCGGCACGGATCAATGGGCGCGAGATCGAGCGCGAACTTGGTGCATCCTTCGACCGCGTGTATGCGCCGGTAGTGCTGCGCTCGCTCCCGGCGCGCGCATCCGCCACGCTCGTCTACCGGGTCGCGATCGATGCGCCGCTGCCCGGCGGGACTCAGATCGTCGCGCGCGCCGAGGCGGCATCGCAGGAGACGCCGGCCTTTTCGCTCGATCCTGCATCGCTAACGGTGGTATCGGCTCCGGGGTTCGGCGACGATCGAACCTCTTTCTGCATCGACTCTGCGCACGGCGTGCGACCAGGTCAACGCGTTCGGCTTACGTTAACCGCATTCAACGCCGGAAGCGCCGCGGCGCAGCGCGTGAGCGCGCGTTTCGAGCTTCCCGACCAGCTCTTCGTCGTGCGCGGCTCGGCAACGATCGATGGGCGCCCGCTCCGCGAGCGGCGCAAGGATCCGCTTCGATTCCAGCTCGGGCCGATCGACGCGGAGCAGTGCGTGACGCTTTGCGTCGACGGCGTTCTCACTTCTCCCCTTTCCGATAAGAGCGTGGTAAGTATTGCGGCCGTGCTCGATTGGGATGACCCGCCGGCCTCGTCGCGACGCTTGGAATGCGCCGTCCAAGTGCGTTCGGAACCGGCCTTTTCGCCGCGACGCAACGGCCTGACGCGGGTGGGCAGTGCGATCGTCGTTCCCGGCAGCGCGATCGAAGCCGCGATCGTGCTCGAAAACGACGGTAGCGCCAACGCGAACGACGGCGTGCTCCGCCTCCATATCGAGCCGGCGCTCGACGACGTGACCGTCTTCGAAAGCGGCCGCCGGCTCGCGCTCGAGGGACGCTCCGCCGATTCGGCGGACACCGTCGACCTGGGCACCCTCGAAGCGTACGAAGCGCGCCGTCTGACGGTTCGCGCCCGCGTGCCTTCACCGTTTGCCAATGCACGCGAAGTGCGCATCGGTGCCAGCCTGCACACGCGCGAGCTCGGCGAAACCGCGCTGTGCAACGCGCTCTGGCGCGTCGATTCTCATCCTGCCTTCGACCGCGAAACGTCACGGCTGGAGCTTGGCGCCCAATCGGTCTTGCGTCCGAATCAACTCGCCGACGTCGACGTCATCGTGACCAATATCGGCACGGACACGGCGCACAACGTCAGCTTACGCTGCTACATCTCGCCTGAGGCCCGGCTCGAAAGCGTCGATGGAGCGACGCGTGAGAAATCGTCGCTTCTCTTCGGAGAACTCGCGCCCGGGACGCACGCGCGCGCCCGGCTGGGATTGCGCCTGCTGCGCGGCTTGGCGAAGGATTGGCCCGTTACCGTCGACGCGCTACTTACCGCGGACGGAATGCTGCCGGTGCCGCTGGAGCGCTTGACGATCGCGACGAGCGCCGAGCCGGACTTCTCGATCGGCAGCTTCCAAAGCGAACCGCTCGATACGGTCGATCCCGGCGAAACCGTCGAATGGCTCCTGTACGTTCGTAATGGCGGGGACGGCACGGCTCGCATCGCGCAAATCACGATCGCCGGATCGGAATCGCTCATCTATGTTCCCAACTCAACGACGGTCAACGACGTGCCGATTCGCGATTCGGGAGCGCTTCCACCGTTTGCCGGTACGCGAGGCATCGTCCTCAACGACGTCGATCCCGGCGTCGAAGCGACGATTCGCTGGCGGAGTGTCGTTCACAATGCATTGCCCGCCGGTACCGCAATCGCGCACGTAGCGCATATTCGCTACGACGGCGAACGCGACGATGAGATCCTTTCCACCGAGTTACACATCCGCGCAACGCCGATCTTCGCGAACGCTATTCCGGGGTTGCCATTCGGACTCGACGGAATGCTCGGGCCGGCGCCGGCCGCCCAGCCACGAGCGCTTTCGGAAGACCGGTTCTTGCAGCTCCCACCCGCAACGCCGGTGGGCGATGGCAACGGCTCTCATCCGCTCGCGCAACTTTCCGCCGCACTCGACGACGACGTCGAAGACGCTCAGCCCCCGGCCTTCGAGACGACCGACGCGACCGGAACGATCGTCGCGTTTACACCCGAGCGTCTCGGCCGCACGTTACGTCTCTTGCGCGAGGCTCGCTTTCGCGGCTTGATCACGCACTTGTTTGCCGTGCGCGGGTTTCTTCCCGAAGGGATCGGCGACGGCCGTTGCAGCGCGTTGGGGGCAACGCGCGAACTGCTTCGCGAGGAACTCGATCGGCTTTTCATCAAGCTTCGGCTGCCGCTTTACGTCCTGACGGCGCGCGACGTCGAAACGCCGTCGCTGCGTTCTACGCTCGAACGCTTGGTGCAGGAGGCGGGTGCCGCCCGCGGCGTGCCGGCGGAGGCTCCGACCGCCGCACTCACGCTGCGAGGCAGTTTCGATCCTGAGGAACTGCGAGAACTCGGCGAGCGCTTTGCGCAGGCGCCTCTCGCCACGGCGCTTCCTTGGGCTGCGCTCGCGCGGCTGTTGCCCGACGAAACGCCCGCCTGTGCGAACTACCGCGCGCTGTTGCTCGAGGCCTTAGACGGTTTCGAGAGTTCCGACTGCGACGAGTTCATCGATGCACTGCAGCATCGCGACGATTCGCAGCTCGATGCCGCACTCGATGCAATGGCCGTTTCGCTCCACTCGATGGCCTAGTGGACACTGGGCGCCCGATGCTCGCGGTCGCGCTCGTTCTCGCGGTGCTCGTCGTAGCGCTGGCGATAGTAGGCTACGCGCTCGTTCGGCCCCGGCGCAAAGCCGACGCCGATCGCTTGATCGACGACTTCGCCAATCTCTCGAATGCCGAACGCTGCGAGTTCATTTTTGCAGTCGCGACGCTCGACGATCCCTCCTCGCTGCGTCTGCTCGAGCGCGCACTCGGCGATCCCTGCGAAGCCGTTGCTTTAGCGGCGGCTCACGCGCTAACGACGGCCGGACGCACTGCGCCCCTCGAACGTTTCCTTTCGGAACACCCCGGCAACCGCGCCGAGAGCATCACGGCGAGCCTCGAGCTGCTCGCATGATCGCGCCGCTCAAGGTTTTTTGTTGAAGTACTTCACCAAGATCTGACGCGCGATCGGCGCTGCAACCGTGGCGCCGTAGCCGCCGCTGCGATCCACGAAGACGGCCAACGCGAGATGAGGTCGCGTCGTCGGCGCCCACGCGACGAACCACGTCGTGTTGGGACCGTTCCCTCCGGCGGTTTCGACCGTTCCGGTCTTGCCGGAGTACGGTAGGCCGTCGATCGCCAAACCGTAAGCGGTGCCGCCCGGGTCGGTCACCTTCGCCATTCCCGCTCGCACCGCAGCGAGGGCCGACGCGGTGACGGGAACCTGACGAATGACTCGCGGAGCGAAGCGAATGATGAGTCCGCCGTTTGGATCACGTATTTCGCGGACGATCTGCGGGTGGTAGAGGGTGCCGCCGTTGATGACGGCCGAGGCGACGTTGACGATCTGCAGCGGCGTGGCTTGCATTGCGCCCTGCCCGATGCCCAAGAAACAGGCTTCGCTCGGCTCCATCGGGACGCCGAAGGCGCGCATTTCCCACGCGTTCGTCGGCCAGTTCCCTTCGTTCTCGCCGGGAAGGTCGATTCCACTCCTCGCGTCGAGCCCGAAGGCTAACGCATACTTGCGCAAACGGGCGTTACCCAGCCACCACGCCAGACGAAAGAAATAACCGTCGCTCGACGCCGCAAGCGCCGGAACGAAGGTCGTGTCTCCGAGGCCTCCCGCCGCGATGTCGCGCGCGTAATAACCGCCGCAGTTCCAGCCCCCAGTATCGTCGATGATTTGATCGACCTTCACCACGCCTTCGGTAAGCGCGGCCGATCCCGTGACCATCTTGAACGTCGAACCGGTCGGCGTTGCGGCCGCGATCGCGCGATCGAAAAGCGGCTGCGACGAATCGGTAAGGTCGAAGTTGACGCGCCGCCAGCGATCGCCGGCGAAGTCGTTTGGATTGTAGTTCGGGTAACTGGCAAGAGCGAGAATCCCGCCGCTCCAAGGATCCTCCGCCACCACTGCGCCGGAAAGCCGGTGGCCGTGCCCGGCCGCGCGCAACCCGTCCGCAAGTGCCTCTTCGACGATGCGCTGCAGCCTCCAATCGACGTTGGTGATGAGCGTGTCGCCCGGCACCGCGGGTTTCGATCCAAGCCTGACGTTCGCAACGACGGCGCCGGTCGCATCGACGACCACCCGCTCCCCGCCGGGCCTGCCGCGCAGATAGTCGTCGTAGGTAAACTCGAGGCCGTCTTTGCCGATCACGTCGTTGGGCGAGTATCCCTCGAATCTGCGCCGCTCGAATTCGTCCTGTGTAATCGCGCCGACGTAACCGATGAGATGCGAACCCAGCGCGCCTTGAGGATAGTCGCGAATCGGCTGAACCTCGAGATCGACGCCGGGAAGGTCCGTCAGCACTTCCGATAACCGCGCCACCGTCGGTACCGGTAAATTGGCTGCGAGCACGACGGGGCCGTAGGGTTCGTTCGCGGCGACCTGGGCAAAGCCGGAGTAATCGATGCCCCGGTGATGCAGCAGCCGGTGCACGAGCGACGCCTTACTTACGTGGATGATTCCGGCGAGCGACGTCAGCTCGCCCTCGAGGTCGTTAACCTCCGACGGAATCAGTGCAACGACGAACGAAGGCCGGCTGCGCGCGAGCGTGGTGCCGTGGCGATCCGCGATTATTCCGCGCGGCGCGGCGACGGGAATGAGTCGGATCTGGTTTGCCAGCGCCTGCGCGCGATACGCGGCACCGTCGAAGAGCTGTACCTGGACGAGTCGAGCTACCAGCGCCGCCAGCGAGATCACGACGATTGCCGCGAAGGCCATCAGTCGCCACGTCGGAAGCCGCCACGCCGGTACCCGTATGTCGCGCCGCTGCATCATCGCCGCGATGCATCGAAACGGCGAACGGCGAGCATGGCGGCGACGACGACCGCGCCGTTGAGCAAGGACTCGAAAAGCGCTTCACGCAGATGCATCGATCCGAGCCCCGGGGGATATCCGCCCAACGCCATGGCGGCCCAAAAAATCAGTGCGCGCAGGAGCGTCACGAACACGGTGATCGCGCCGACCAGCGGAATCGAATCGGAAAAGAAACCGCGCGACAGCAAACTCGCAACGACGGCGCTGCTGCCGGTCGAGATCATCCACGCCGCGCCGGTTCCGGCCGAGAGCGCGTCTTCGCAGAGTCCGGCGAGCAGACCGTAGACTGCGGCACGGCGCGCGTCCACCCGGATTGCGTACCAGACGACGACCACCAAAACGAAGCTCGGCACGACGCTGCGAATTGCGAGCGCATGCACCAGCGTGGCCTGAGCGATAATTGCGAGCGAAAGCCAGGCTGCCGCCACGTACCACCGCGGTCCGGCAAACGGCGCTACGTGAGGTTTACTTCGGAACGACGACAACGCGGTCGAGCGCACCGAGATCAATGGAGGGGCGCAATACGACGCTTTGAGAGAGCGTCGCATTCCCGCGCTCGATTTCGATCACGGTGCCGATCGGAAGGCCGGAATGAAACGATCGTCCTTCGCCCGTCACGACGACGTCGCCGACGTGTAACGGGGCATCCTGCTCGATATAGTCGACGACCACGCTCGTGAGATTTCCGCGCGCAATTCCCCACCATCGTCCCCGTCGCACTACCGCCGGAATTCGGCTCGTGTAGTCGGTGACGAGTACGACCGTACTCGACAACGGACCCACGGCGACGACGCGGCCAACCACGCCGCCTGCCGCGAGCACCCCTTCGTCGGCGCGAACTCCGGCCAACGAGCCCTTGTCGATCGTCACGGCACGAGACTCGTTCTCGGGCGGAAATCCGATGACACGCGCCTGGATGCCCCGATAGAAGTCCGCGATGGAGCGAAGCCGAGTTTGCGCTGCATACGCCGAAGCGAGTTCGTGAAGGCGGTCGTTCTCTTCGATCAGCCGCTCGTTGCGCGCGCGCAGCCGCGCCACATCGGTTTCGAGACCGGGCAGCGCGACGATTGCCGCAGCCAGGCCGCGAACACCCCCGATTGCCGCCGCGATCGCGCTCTCGGCAACGCCGAAGACCGAGTTCGCGACGGTCGAGACCGGACTAGCGGCGCCGGCACGCTGCGCTCCGATCTGAAGCAGCGCGAGAAGCCCTGCGACGATGATGATGCTGATCAGCGCGAAAAGTTTTCTTTCGTCTCTATACGTGAAGATGACCGCTCCGCTCTCCGACCGAGTGCTCCTGTAACGTGGCGACGGCTATTTCGTGATTGGAAGTGTAAATCCCAACAACCGCAGCGTTCGCACGAGGCGCGCCAGCGGCAAGCCCATGACGGTGTAGAAGTCGCCCTCAATCGCCTTCACCAACGACGCAGCGCGCCCTTGGATGCCGTAGGCACCGGCTTTGTCCAGCGACTCGCCGGTAGCCAGGTAATCGCCGATCTCACCGGCTTCCAGCCGATAGAAGCGCACGCGGGTCGACGAGCGCTCTTCGGTCCACGTCGCGCTGCCCGGGACCGCCAGCGCAAACGCCGTGTGGACGAGGTGTTCCCGTCCGGAGAGCGATTCCAGCATTCGAGCCGCATCCGCCAGATCGCGCGGTTTGCCGATCGGTTCGCCGTCGAGATCCACCACGGTGTCGGCGGCGAGAACGGGGGTCTCGATCTTCCCGCCAAGCATCTCGAGCACCGCGCGGAGTTTTTCCCTCGCGTGATAGGAGGCGAGATCGGCAGGCGAAACGCCCGGCTGCGGCATTTCCGCATAGCCGCTTGGCGCCACGTCGACGATGAAACCGAGCGAACGCAGCAGTTCCAGCCGCCGGGGAGATTCGCTGGCGAGGACGATCCGAGAGAGGCGCATTCTAAATCTAATCGCTGCCGGGCTAGTAGTACATCGTCCCATTTACGTCCACGTATCCGTTTTCGTGGCGCCCGCGCGGGTCGCGGTGCGTCCAGTGGATGACGCCGCCGCGCGAATAGTACTCGTAGTCGCCTTTAACGAGGACGCGTTGACCGATCGAGAGTGGAATCGTACCGGTAAAATCGGTGTTAACCTCCACGCGTACGACGAGAGCGCAGCCGGAATCGAGCCGCAACAGAAAGCCCTCGTGCGGACTGCTGCGCCCGGCCTGAACTCCGAGGACGCGCGTGACCCTCCCCTGCGCCACGACCTCGACCCCGGAGCGTTGCGCGGAAAATAAGCCGCAGACGGCTGCATCGTCCGAAGCTTGCGAAGCCGCGCACGCGCAGAGGGACGCGCCAATCAGCGTCACGAGGATCGCGCCGACGCTACGCACCGGCGTCGAATCCGTAGAGCTGATGCGCCACGATGTATTGCCAGACGGGCTCCGGCACGAGATAGCGGATGCTGCGGCCTTGAGAAATCAACGTCCGGACCAGGGTTGCCGACTCGGGAATCTCGGGAATGTTCAAGCTGGTGACGCGCTCGCGCAGCGGGGCTGGCACTGCCGCGATGACGCGCGCCAGCGCATCGGCGCGAACGCCGGGGCGCGGCGCGATGACGAACCGCTCGACCGACTGCAACACTTCGTCGAACCGCATCCAAGCCGCGTTCACCAGCGAATCCGCTCCGATGATGAACGTTAGCGCGGCCTCGGGGTATTTTACGTGCAGACGCGGCAGCAGATCTGCGGTGTAGCCGGTTGCGGTCTCGCGCAAATCGGCGCCGTCGAGCGCGAAGCCCGCATTGCTTGCTATTGCACCCAAGATCATTGCGCAACGGTGCGCCGGATCCGCTTGGGGTTCGTCACGGTAGTGATGATTGCTCGTTGGAACGAACAGCACGCGATCCAGCTGCTCCAGTATCCGCGCCGATTCGGCGACGAACAGATGCGCGTTGTGAATTGGATCGAACGTTCCACCGAAGACTCCGATTCTCATGAATACGTGAACTCGTGGGCTCCGATGCGAACCGTATCCCCCGGCCGCGCGCCGAGCTCGGTCAGCCGCTTCTCCACGCCGATCTTTCCCAGCGCTCGCTCGAAGCGCGCCATGCCTTCATCGGAGTCGAAGTCCGTCATCGTTGCAAGGCGTTCTACACGCTCGCCGGTGATGACGAACTCACCATCGACGCCGCGTTCGATCGAAAATGCGTCGGGATCGCGCAACTCGATTCGAACCGACTCTTGCACGACGACCTCCGGCAACGGCGCCGCTTCGATCGCGCGCCATGCATCGAGCACGAGTTCTCGCACGCCCGCGTGCGTCGCGGCGCTGATCGCGCGCAGTTCGGGAAAGAGCGCGCGCAGCTCCGGCAAGGCATCGCGTGCGTTCGGTAAGTCGAGTTTATTGAGCGCGAGCAGCGTCGGCTTGTCAGCCAATCGAGGATTCCACGCGATTAGCTCTCGTTCGATGATTTGCTTGTCGGCGAGAATCTCGGGCAGCGGTTTCGATCCGTCGAGCAAGTGCAGCAAGATACGCGTGCGCTCGACGTGCTTTAGGAAGAGATCGCCGAGGCCCGTGCCATGATGCGCGCCTTCCACTAAACCCGGCACGTCCACCATGACGAACGACTCTTCGTCGGAGACGCGGACGACGCCGAGTTGAGGTTCGAGCGTCGTAAAAGGATAATCGGCAATTTTTGGGCGCGCGGATGAGACGACCGAGAGCAGCGTGGACTTGCCGGCATTCGGGACGCCGACGATGCCGCAGTCGGCGAGCAGGCGCAGCTCTAGGCGCAAATGCGCGCGCTCGCCGGCTTCGCCGTGTTCGGCGAAACGCGGCGCCTGCCGAACGCTGGTAGCGAAGTGCTGGTTGCCCAGACCGCCGCGACCGCCTTTCGCTACCACGCAGCGAGCGCCGGCGTTCGCTAAATCGACGAGCAGGGCTTCCGGTGCGTCGCCGAGTCGCCGGTAGACGAGCGTTCCAACCGGAACGGCGATCGTCAGATCGATCCCACTTCGGCCGGACTTCTTTGAGGTTCCACCGGCCTTCCCGGATTCGGCCGAGAAGCTGCGTCTGAAGCGGAACTCGACGAGGGTCGAGAGTTCCGGCGTCGCCTCCAGGTAAACGCTGCCGCCGTGGCCGCCGTCGCCACCGGCGGGGCCGCCTTTGGGCACGTATTTCTCGCGGCGCCAGGCGACGATGCCGTCGCCGCCGTCTCCGGCGGCGACTTCAATCTCGGCCTCGTCGATAAACTGCACGACAACTTACCTTCGCCGGAAAAAGAAAAGGGGCCTAACGGCCCCGGCGCACTGCGGACGGACGGGTCTACGCGGCCGGCAGCACCGAAACGTGCTGGCGGTTGCGACTCGTGCTGAAAGTAACGATCCCGTCAGTAAGGGCAAAGAGGGTATGGTCGCGGCCGAGGCCGACGTTGGCGCCCGGATAGAACTTCGTGCCACGCTGGCGCACGATAATGTTTCCGGCGATTACCCGCTCGCCGCCAAAGCGCTTGACGCCGAGACGCTGAGCGTTGGAGTCGCGCCCGTTTCGGGTCGAGCCCGCGCCCTTTTTCGAGGCGAAAAGCTGAAGATCTAACTCGAACATAGCCGGGCTATTGTAGCAAAGGCCGCCCAAAAAGCAAGGCGCTCTCGTTTCGCGCTCCCCCTGCACTCAGTCACCGCCCTTCTTCTCGGTAGAGGTTCCTTTTGACCAGCGCTTTTCGGCGGCCAGCTTTCCTAACTTCGAACGCTCCGCCGCGGTTAGCCCTTCCATCCGCTTCTTGCCGCCCTTGAGGCCCCACGACGCCCGAGCTCGACTGCCATTGGGTCCTTCGCAGATCGAGTGCGCGGCTTGGGTCGGATCGGAGGGAGGCTTGCGTAGGCGCCTTGGCATAGCTTGAACGTACCATGCCCGACAATCCCCGCAACCCTTTGGGCCGAACCGCTGATCGCCTCCGCGCCACGGGTTACAAGCTCAAAGCCACGGGTTACAAGCTCAAAAACCTCGACCCAGAGTCCGAGGACGGCAAGCAGATTCGCCGCCGGGTGCGCAGGGTTGCATGGATCGCGCTCGTCTTTGGCAGCGCATTATTGGTTTACAGCCTGTATGTTCTCAGCACGATAGCCGGCCGCTAAGTATACCAAGCTACTATAGCCGCCTAATCCAAACTGAGTCACTACCCTTCCTCTCCACACCTGTGGACAGGGTTGTGGAGAAACCCCTTTCCCGGGGCCGGTAACTACCGGCGAAAGCCATATGACGTCGGGTTTATCTGACTTCGATCCGAGCGGCATTTAGCCGGTTCATAATTCGGAAAAAACGCGGAAAGACCGTGGCTGGCGATCTGTGGATAAGTGGATAACATCGTGCATAGATTCCAGAGGAGCGCGGCTTGATTAAGCCAACCCTTTGCGCCCTCACGGGGGTGGCGCAGAACAACGTAAAGAGGGTAGAGGATGGCGCTAGCGATCAACTCGGACATCTCCAACGAGCTTTGGCAGTCCGCACTCGATACGTTGGAACGGACCTTTTCAAAGCCCGTTTTCGAGATGTGGATCAAGCCGATTCGGTTTATCTCGTTCCACGGCAACGAGCTTCACCTCGCGGTACATAGCAAGTTTGCTCAAGACTGGATAGGGAGCAAGCTGCGGCATCAGATGATCGGCGTATTGAGCGAGCTATTCGGTACCAGCGTCGAGCTGCGGCTTTCCGTTGCCGATCCCGTCGAAAACGCCCGGCCGGGCGCCCCTTTTGCGTCACATCCGCTTGAGGAGTTCCGCACTGCCAATCTTAATGCACGTTATACGTTCGAAGAGTTCGTCGTTGGGAACTCCAACCGGTTTGCCCACGCGGCGGCCCAAGCCGTAGCCGGGGCCCCGGCCCACGCGTATAATCCGCTCTTTCTTTACGGCGGCGTCGGCTTAGGAAAGACGCATCTGATGCACGCAATCGGGCATCGCGTCATCCAGGACAACTTGGCCTCAAACGTCGTTTACCTCACGTGCGAGAAGTTCACGAACGAGTTCATCATCGCGTTACAGAACAATCGGACGCCGGAGTTCCGCAATCGCTATCGTCAGGTCGACGTGCTGCTTATCGACGACATCCAGTTCCTGGCCGGCAAGGAGACGACGCAAGAAGAGTTCTTCCACACTTTTAACGCGCTGCACGAATCGGGACGGCAACTTATTATCTCGTCGGACCGGCCGCCCAAAGAAATTCAGACGCTGGAAGCGCGTTTGCGCTCGCGATTCGAATGGGGCTTGCTCACCGACATCCAAGCGCCCGATCTCGAAACGCGCGAGGCGATCCTTCGCAAGAAGGCAGGGAGTGAGAACATCCCGGTGCCCGACGAAGTGACGTCGTTCATCGCTAAGGTCATTCCGTCCAACATCCGCGAGCTCGAAGGCGCGCTGATTCGCGTGATCGCCTACGCCTCGCTCACCAAAGCGCCGATTACCACAGACTTGGCGGCCGACGTCCTCAAGAGCGCGGTCGCGCAAGCCCCGTTGCATCGAATTACGATTTCGAAGATTAAGGAGACGGTCTCGAGCGCGCACGGTCTCACCGTCAAGGAGATGGACAACGGCCGGCGCGATCAACGCCTCGCAGCGCCGCGGCAGATCGCCATGTATATCGCGACGGAGCTCACCAACTACTCCTTGCCGCAGATCGCTCGGGACTTTGGCAAGAAAGATCACACCACGGTTATGTACGCGCGAGACAAAATTAAGGACCAGATGCAGCGGGACGAAGCCTACCGCAATAAGATTCGCCAGCTCATCGCGATGTGCCAGAACCCCTGACCTAGGGTCTCGGGGGACAGCCGTGCACAGGTTCGGCCTGCCCACAGGGATAAACCAACCGCAGCTTACGCGACGTGGAAAAGTGCACGGTTGCCGGCGGCTCGTCCACACCTTTATCCGACGCGCAAACCCGCGCCCCGTAAGGTAAAGCCGGAGTTTTCCCCAGAATACACCGCGCTACTGCTATTACTACTCTTGTATTATTCTACTAGGAAAACGCGCTCGTACGCCCAACGGTGGAACCAATGAGATTCGCCTGTACTACAAAGGACATCGCCGCGGCCGTCGGAGCCGCGAGCAAAGTTGTCAACGCACACACGACGGTACCGATCCTCTCGAACGTGTTGCTGCAAGCGGAGGGTGAAAAAATAGCCGTTCGAGCGACGGATCTCGAGCTGACTCTCGAACACGCCTTTGCGGCAGAGGTAACGGAGGGCGGCGCGGTTACCGTTCCCGCGAAGCTCTTCGCGAGCTATCTCGGAAACCTCGCTCCGGGCAGGCTCGAGGTAACGGGCACGCCGACCCGGGCCAGCGTTAAGTGCGACCGCAGCAACTACGATTTCCACGCGCTACCAGCCGACGAATATCCCCCGCTGCCGGCCGCGGTTCGCGGATCGCACTTTACGATCGGCGGCAAGCGCTTCCGCGACGCCATCGACGCAACGATCTTCGCCGCGTCGAGCGAGGAGGCTCGGGGCGCGGTCCTGATGGGTACCCTTTTGGAGGTGGAGGGCAATGCGCTAACAATGGTGGCCACCGACGGCTATCGTCTCGCGAAATTCGCTACGACGTTGGACGACGGGATGTCAGGTAACGAAAAGTTTATCGTTCCGTCTCGCGCCCTGGCCGAAGTGGCGCGTAATCTCGGAACGGGCGAGCGAATCTCAGTGAGCGCGCTCGGCGCGCAAAGTAACCAGCTCCAAATGACGAGCGGCGACGTCTCGATCACGGTGCGCCTCGTCGATGGCCAATATCCGAATTATCAACAGGTCATCCCCGCGAAGTTCGACCGGACGGTTACCGCAAGCACCGCGACATTCATTGGAAGTCTGCGGCGGGCCGAGCTGGTCGCCGGCGACCGCGCCAGTATGGTTAAGCTCTCGGTCGCCAATCAAACGCTCATCGTCACGGCCAGTTCCGATATCTCCGGCAACGCTTATGAAGAGCTGGAGATCGAGCAAACCGGCGAGGACCTCGCAATCGCGTTTAACGCACGCTATCTCGTCGAGATCCTCAATCACATTAAGAGCGAGAAGGTCGTGATGGAGTTCCTCGGGCCGCTCTCCCCCGCAGCGATTCGTCCGCTCGAGCCGTTCGAGAGCGGCCAGCAGCTCTACGTCCTCATGCCGCTGCGGCAATAATTTGCTCCTCCGGCATCTCGCGCTATCGAATTTTCGTAATTACCCGCAGCTCGATCTCCAGCCGGCTACCGGATTGAACGTGTACGTCGGGGCCAATGCGCAGGGTAAGAGCAATCTCCTCGAGAGCATCGCCATGCTCGGCACCGGCAAGTCTTTTCGCACGTCTCGAGACGGAGACGCCGTGCGTAACGGCGTGGAGTTAGCGGTCGTGCGGGGCGAAGCATCGCTGCGAACCGGTCGGATAGAGCTAGTCTGCGCGATCGAAAAGAGCGGGCGGGGCACCCGCAAGAACTACACCGTCAACGGCGGTGCCGTACGCTATGCGTCCTATCTTGGAAAGATCCGCGTCGTCACGTTCGTGCCCGCAGATTTACAACTGGCCGCCGGAACTCCCGGGGCCCGTCGCGCATTCCTAAATGTCGCACTCTCGCAGAGCGAGCCCGGCTACTATTACGAGCTGGCGCGCTATCGCAAGGCGCTGCAGCAGAAGAATGCGATCTTGCGGGGCACCGTCGCCGGCGACGCCGACCTGCTCGAGATTTACGAGCGTACGCTGATCGATGCCGGAACAACGATTATACTCGCGCGCGATCGTCTCGTAAGAGCGCTGGCGCAAGAGGCGCGCAGAGCCCACGAGCGTTTTAGCGGAAACGAACGTTTGGCGCTCACCTACGAGCCGAACGTGGCATTTGAGTCGCCGACCCGCGATGCGGTCGAAGCGGCCTTCGAAACGCGGTTACGACAGACGCACGAAGCCGAGCGGGCTCGCAAGACGGCTCTCGCAGGACCTCACCGCGACGACATTGGGCTTTCGCTCGACGACGACTCGCTGGCAGCATACGGCTCGCAGGGCCAGCAGCGCACGGCGGTGCTTGCGCTCAAGATCGCCGAGTATGCAGTGATGAAAGAACGCTCCGATGAGGCGCCGTTGCTGCTCCTGGATGACGTGCTCTCGGAGCTTGACGAAGAGCGCGCGACTGCTTTTCTCGCCGAGATCGGCGACTACGAACAGTCCTTCGTGACGGCGACGCACCTGCCGGCCCCGTTGAGCTCGAGCGCGCACGTGGCGCGCGTCCGCCGCGGAAACGTGGAGGCGCTTGCGACATGCTGAAACTTGCGCAAGCCATCGTCGAGTGGGCACCGTCGGAGAAGAGTGCCCTGCGAGATCCTTTGACGCTGCTTGCGGCCGGCTGGGCCGATATCGTCGGCGCCGAAGTCGCCGCGAACTCGGCGCCCGTGCGACTGGCAGACGGCACGCTCGTCGTCGTCACGCGTTCGAGCGCCTGGAGCCATCAGTTGAGCTTCCTCGCCGAGCGAGTCCTCGGCGCGGTGGCGGCACGCCTGCCTACCTGCGGCATCGAGCGCCTGCGATTCCGGGTCGGCTCGTTGCCCAGGCGCACCGCGCCGCGCGCCCAGAGCGCTCCCGGCAAGCCGGTGCGGCTACCGGGCGAACCCGTTCCTTCGGCGAGTCCGCAGGAGGCGTTGGCGCAGTTCGCACGGCACGTCGAAGCCGCGACGCGGGCAAAACGCTCTGCCGGCTGGAAGGCATGCGCTAGCTGCGGCGCATTGATCGATCCGTCTCAAGAGGCGAACTGCGCGGCCTGTAGCGCGGCTCGGAGCGAGGAACGCGCCCTTACGGCCGCGCGGTTGCTTTTCGAAGCCCCGTGGCTGGGCTTCGCCGGAACGGCCGAGCTCGTAGATGGGTTGAATGAGAAGGAGTACGAACGAATCCGCAGCCGGCTGCTTAAACGCTGGTGGGGCTTGCTCGAGCGGGCGCGAGTCGCGGGACGTTTGTCACGTGACGGTCGCGAGCGGCTCGTGGCAAGCTCGTACGTGCTACTGCGCAGCAAGCTTCCGCCTGAGGAAATCATGCCGGCTACGGTGCGCAATGTTTTAGGGGACGAACTACACGAGCTGCTCTATGGCGACTCGCCGTTGCAAACGGCGAGCGGCACGAGCGAACAAAACGAACGAAAAGGTTGATGTCAACGAACTATACTGGCGAGCAAATCGAGGTCCTGCGCGGGCTGGAGGCGGTGCGTAAGCGCCCGGGCATGTATATTGGCAACACGGCGGAGCGCGGTCTCCATCAACTCGTCTACGAGGCGGTAGACAACGCCGTCGACGAAGCGATGGCGGGACACGCGCATACCATACGAGTCGTTCTGCTGGCCGACGGTTCGTGCTCGGTGGAGGACGACGGACGCGGCATTCCGATCGACATGCACGCCGAAGAACGCGTGCCAGCCGTGGAAGTCGTGATGACGATTCTCCACGCCGGCGCAAAGTTCGGAAAGGGCGGCTATAAAGTGTCGGGCGGCCTTCACGGCGTCGGAATCTCCGTCGTCAATGCGCTTTCGGAGTGGATGATTACCGAAGTTAAGCGCGACGGCTTTCTCTGGCAGATGAAGTTCGAGCGCGGGATCACCGTTCAGAAACTCAAGAAGATCGGAAAAGCCCCCGGCACGGGGACGCGGCAGTGGTTCAAGCCGGATCCAGAGGTCTTTGAGGTAAGCGAGTTTCACTGGGACATTCTGCAAAAGCGTTTGCGGGAGCTCGCGTTCCTGAACCGCGGGCTCGCGATTACGCTGCGCGACGAACGGCCGGTCCGCTCCGGCGAACCGGTCCGAGAGCGCACGTACGAGTTCGATGGCGGGATCGTATCGTTCGTCGAATGGCTTAACGGAAAAAAGGATGCGCTCCACCCCATTATTTCGACTCACTCCGAGCGCGACGGCGTCGACGTCGAGGTGGCGATGCAGTACACGGACACCTACGCCGACCAGATCTTTTCCTACGCGAACAACATCGCAACGATCGAAGGCGGCATGCACCTCCAGGGCTTTCGGCAGGCCGTTACCAACGCGGTGAACGGTTACGCGCGCAAGCGCGGCATGCTCAAGGAATCGGACAACTCGCTTTCGACCGACGACATCGTCGAAGGCCTTACTGCGGTCGTTTCCGTGAAGCTGCAGGATCCCCAGTTCGAAGGTCAGACCAAGACGAAACTGGGCAACGCGCGGGTGCGCAGCATCGTTGCGGGCCTCGTCTCCGAGCGGCTGGATTTCTTTCTCGAAGAGAATCCGAAATACGCCCGCGCGATCGTCGACAAGTGCATGCAGGCCCAACGCGCGCGCGATGCGGCGAAGAAAGCTCGCGATCTCTCCCGCCGTAAGAACGCGCTCGAAGGCTCGGGCCTCCCCGGAAAACTCGTCGATTGCAAGAACGGAAATGCCGCCGAATGCGAGCTCTTCCTGGTTGAGGGCGACTCCGCTGGGGGCACCGCCAAAGGCGGCCGCGATCCAAACAATCAAGCCATCCTCCCGTTACGCGGGAAGATCATCAACGTCGAAAAGGCGCGCTTGGACAAAGTGCTGGCCAACGAAGAGATTCGCACGATGATCACGGCGCTGGGCACCGGTTTCGGCGACGAGTTCAACGTCGAGAAGCTGCGCTACCACAAGATCATCATCATGACGGATGCCGACGTGGACGGCTCTCACATCCGTACGCTGCTGTTGACGTTTTTCTATCGGCAGATGAAGCCGTTGGTCGTGGAGGGGCACGTCTTTATCGCGCAGCCGCCGCTTTACGGCATTCGCAAAGGCAAGAGACAGTGGTGGGCCTTCAGCGAGGCCGAGCTCAAGTCGGTCGTAGGCGAAGACGGTAAAGATTTCACCATTCAACAGTACAAGGGACTTGGCGAGATGGACGCCGAGCAGCTCGCCGAAACGACGATGGAAGTTGGCCATCGCCGCCTCAAACAGATTACGGTCGAAGATGCCATCGAGGCCGAGCAAATCTTCACCGACCTTATGGGCGACAAGGTCGAGCCTCGAAAGCAATACATTTTCGACTATGCAAAGAGCGTCAAGAACCTCGATCTCTAGCTGATCCATAAGTTCGACGGAGGCCCTCGTTTAGCTCAGATCTATGAGCCGGGGGCCGAACTTTGCTGCGGTAATCGAGGCCCTCGGCGACAACGAGCTGAGTTAAACTAGGGCCTCAATATCGTTAAAGGGTCCTTAGGTAGGCGGGGTCCTCAACAGCTCAAAGGGTATAGAAGCAAGAGGACTCACGTGCGCAAGCGCTTTGCAATCGGCCTGCTGGCCGCCGCGATCGTCGTCGGGCTCGTGGCGGCTTCGCGCCACGAGTTGCTGCGTGTTGCCATCCGAGGGGGTGCGGCGCTCGCGGGATACGACGTTCGCGTCGCCCAGATTCAGATCGGCCGCGACGGAGCCACGCTCCGCGAGATTCGCGTCGAGCGCGGCTCCCAGCCGCTTTTGCAGGCACGACGCGTCACGATCGGCTATTCGCTGCGCGATCTTCTTCCCGGCAGCCGTCACCGCTTCGGCCTGACCGATGTCGATGTTAGCGACGTCAAGCTAACGCTCACCCGTTCGCGTGACGGCAGTTTCAACATTCCGCTGCCCGGCGCAGCCGCTCCCTCCGTTCCATCCGCTCCGCCGCGAATCGACTCGGTTCCGCTTCGTTTTCGGCTGCGAGTTCGGGGCGGCCGGATCGAGTTGCGCGAGCCCTCGGCCTTTGATGAGAGCGCTCGCGACGTGGAAGTAAATCGCATCCGCGTCGACGCAAGTATCGACACCTCCGCAATCACTCAATATCGCGTCGGCGGCGCGTTCCAGGAGCGGCGCGACGAACCGTTCACCGTTGCCGGCAAGATCGATGCGATCTCGGGTTTCGCGATGCATCATGCAAAGGCGGCACGCTTTCCAGTGCGCGCGCTCGCCAACTACTTCGCGCAGACTTCCGTCGTGCGCGTTCTCCACGGAGGGGCGCGAAACTTCGACGCGGTTCTTTATGCACTGGACGTCCAGCCCAACGTCGCGCCCTCATATCACGTCAACCTCCGCCTCGACATCGATGGCGGGCGCCTCGCGCTTAGCGTGCTCTCGCTGCCGATCGAGAATGTCGCCGGAACGCTTCATGTCGTCGACAACACATTCTTCATTAGCGGTGCGCGCGCCACGCTCGTCGGCATCCCGCTGCATATCCAAGGCGGCGTGTACGACTTAAACGGCGCGGTGACCGGTGGCCCGCAATTGCGTGTCGCGGTCCGGGGCGCGGGCGATCTCGCCAGCCTCCGCCACGCCTTCGGTTTCACGCGCGACCAGCCGATTTCGGGAGAGACGACCCTGGGAGTGCTGGTCGGCGGACCGATCGGCGATCCGGTAATCGTGGCGCGCGCGAACGCAGCCCGCGCGCTCTATCGAAATCTGCCCTTCGAGGGAGTCGCTGCGGGCGTCGTCTATCACGCAAATGTCGTCGCACTGGCTCCGCTGCGCGCATCGTACGGCGGCGTTGCGCTCGGGGTGCGCGGCACGCTGAATATCGGCAGGCGCCTGCGCTCGCAACTTGCGGTTCACGTCGAGGGCCCGGCAGATCGCCTGCCTTATCTCGACGAGATGCTGGGAACGGAGCCGATCGTGATCGATGCGAGCGCGACGGGTGACGATCTGATGTTCCACGTTATCGGCAGCGTGGCTTCGGCACGAGGCGTCGATCGCGTTGCGGCGCTGCTTCAAATGAATGAGAACGGGACCGCGCTCGTCGATCCGTTTTGGCTGCATACGCCTCGCGGCGATCTCGACGGATCGTATTTGCTGGACCGGCCGCACAACACCAGCGCCTTTTGGCTGCTTTCGAATCGTTTGCGCATGCGAGCGCCGGCATATGCGGCGTTTCCCGATTTGAACCTGCCGCAAATGCCGAAAATCGACGGCGGAGTCATTAGCGCCGCGATCGCCGGCGGCGGCTCCGGGAACCACATTCTCCTGGGCGGCTTGGTAAGCGGCGCCGACACCAGCATCGCCGGAGTGCGGTTCACCAGCCTCGACGCGGCGATGGCGGGAACGATGCAACACGCGCCGATCAATTTGCTCGATGCCTCGGGTCCGTGGGGAAGCTTTCGCGGACGAGGTGAGTTTTCGACCCAACGATTCGTTGCCTCGGGGGATTATCGAGGAAGTTTCGAAGGCCTCGCGCCTTTTCTCGGCAACGCAGTTAGCGGACGTGGCAGACTCGGCGGCGCCGTTGCGGTTGCGGTCGAAGCGAACCGCATCGTCGTCGTCGCCTCGAATCTTTCGATGCCGGGCGCGACGTTGCGCGGCGTTCCGATAGACCGCGCGAGTATTACGCTGGCGGTGGAAGGCGACCGCTTGCGAATCTATTCGGCGCACGCGCGCGCGGCCGGCGGCGACGTCGTCGCGGCGGGTACGCTTTCGTTGGCGTCAAAAAGCGCGGGCGTTTCGAGTTCGAACGCACTCTCGCTCGTCGCGGATCGCCTGCGGACCTCACAACTGCACGGCATCGGTTTGCCGCTCCAGGGTGGGACAATTTATGCCAGCGGCGTGCTGCGGGCCGGAGTGCGGCTGCCCGCGTTTACCGGAGGCGTTACCGTCAACGACGCGCACATCGCGCAGTTTCCGATCACCGGTGAAGCCGATGTCGACTTGTCGGGCGACGCGGTGGCGCTGAGGCGAATGGTTGGAAAGATCGGCAGCACGTACGCTCGAGCTGACGGCACGATTGGAGCGCTCTTGTCGGGTGCCCCGAGTTACGCGCTTCGGGCATGGGTGCCGGCTTCCCAGGTCGCGCCGGCGTTACGCGCCTTCGGTCTTCCGAACTACATGACCGATGGCTCCTTTAACGCGCAGTTGCTCATCGGTGGGCGCACCCTTTCGCCAACGATCGTCGGAACGATCGGCGTGCCGGCGGGCGACGTCAACGGTCTTCCCTTCATCGATGGACGCGCCGCGATCGCGGCCGATCTCAGCGGCGTCAGCATATCGGATGGATCGGTACTCGTCGGCACGACGGCAGCCCGCCTCGGCGCCGTCGTCCGGCCCCGCGATGTCGCCATGCACGTCAGCGCACCGCGCGCCGATCTTTCGGATTTCAACAACTTTTTCGATACGGGCGATACTCTGGCCGGAAAAGGCGACCTTCGCATCGCGGCCGCCTCCCGAAATACGCGCATCACGTCGAGCGGCAACATCAACATACGGGGCTTCCGCTACCGGAATCTGCCGATCGGCGACACGCGAGCCGTCTGGTCGAGCGCGCGTAACGTTGTTGTGGGAGCCTTGGCCGTGGGAGGAAGCCGAGGCGAGCTTCACGCGCGCGGTTCGATCGGTCTGGCGCCCCCCGGGCCTTGGCTCTCGACGCTCGAGCGTTCGCGCTTCGATTTGGGAGCAGAGATCGACCACCTGGATCTTTCGCTCTGGCTGCCCGCGCTTGGAATGCAGGCGCTGCCGATTACCGGGCGAGCGTCGGGACAGGCGACGGTCCATGGCCGCTTTCCCCAGATCGACGTGCGCGGCAACGCGCGCGTGACCGGCGGCACCTTGGGTCCGCTCACCCTCGACACCGCCGATCTTGCGGTGCATGCGGCACGCGAGCGAATCGTGATCGACCGCGCCGAGATGACGACACCCGAACTCACCGCGTCGGCCGCCGGCTCGCTGGGACTTTCCGCGGCACAACCAATCGACTTGCAAGTCCATGCGGCGACGAGCCACCTCGCTCAGCTCGTCTACGATGCGTCGCGACGGCGAGTCCCAATTACGGGATCCTTCGAGTCGACGCTGTCGGTGGGTGGAACGTATCGAGCGCCCACCCTCACGGCCGGCTTCGACGCGACCGGCGTGCTTGCGTACGGCGTCCCAATGACCTCGCTCTTTGGAGAGATGCGCTTGCGCCGACACGAGTTGGTGCTTTCCGATGCCGGCGTGACGTTCGCGCGCGGCGAAGCGACCTTGGCCGGCGCGCTTCCTTTGTCAACGGCGCCGCTGCGCTTCGCTGCAGCCGATGCGCCCCTGAGCTTTGACGTCGACGTGGTCGACCTCGATCCCTCGATCTTCGACGAAGCCTTCGGGAACAATACGAAGTTCGGGGGACTTCTCGACGGCCATATCGGGCTTTCGGGAACCGTCCGCCAACCGGCCGTCGTCGGACGCATCTCCCTGGCCGGCGGCTCGTACGTGAGCGATCTCGAGCGGACGCCGCTCACGCAAATCGTCGCAGACCTTTCTTTCAATCACGCCTCCGGCTCGATCGACCGAGCCTCGGCCAAGGCTGGAAGCGGGAGCCTCAACGGGTCCGGCAGCGTTGAGTTTCCCAACGGCCTCTCCCGAGGCGGGCTCTCGCTGTCGATTCGCGGGACGGCTCGCCGAGCGCAGCTCGACCTGCCGGCCTATGGGAGCGGAACCCTCGACGCGAAGCTCGCCCTGGTCAAACGGCCGGCCGCCGCGGCGCTGCTCTCGGGGAACGTCACCCTCAGCGACGCGACGCTGCCCTTTGCCGCGTTTATCAAGGCCGCCACGCAATCGGGTGCGGCAGGCTGGGCCGCGCAGTTCCCGCTGGCCTTCGACGTCTCGGCCTCGGCGGGGAAGAACGTCCGGGTGCGCGGCAGCGGGTACGGGGCCGGGCTCGATATCGGGGCCACGGGCTCCGTCCGGCTCGGGGGGACGCTCGCCGCCCCGCGGCTGGCCGGCGCGTTTCAATCGACCGGTGGAACGCTTACCTACTTCGATCGCGCGTTCCGGGTACAGGAAGGAAGCGTTCGCTTCAATGCCGCGGACGGCGTGCTGCCGACGCTGCACGCAGTCGCTACCTCGAGCGTTGTTAATCCGGACCCCGATCGCGCCCGAAATCCCTACGGCAGCGCCCAAGTAACGATCACGGTGGAGGGCCCCATCGAAGGGCTCAAAATTGGGCTGCAGTCGAACCCTCCCGGCTATAGCCGGGACGAAATTCTGGGCTTGATCGCGCCTTTTGGCGGCTTCTTCAGCGGTATCTCTTTCAGCCGTCAGTCGATGCTCGCACGACAACAACCCGGCAACATAAGCCCGCTGGGAACGCTTTCGCCGATTCCAAACGTGGCATTGCCGCAAAACAGCAGCATCACGGTGGGACAAGAAGCCTTCAACATCCTCAACGCGCAGTTTACGGCCGGCCTGCTGGCTCCGGTGGAAAGCACGCTGGGGCAAGGCCTCGGACTCTCCAGCGTTAACCTAACGCTCGGATATTATGGCAACGTCGGACTTACCGCCACGCGGCTGCTCGGCAAAGCGGTTAGCGCGGTCTATGCGGTCACGTTCGGTCTTCCTGAGATTCAATCGTTCGGATTGGTCGTGCAGCCAACCCCCACGACGGCGGCGTCGCTGAACTTCTTCTACCAAAGCGGCCCGACAAAGCTCTTGCAGTTGCCCGGGTCTCCGGTCGGGTACAGCGCAAGTTATCTGACGAGCCAGCCCCTTATCGGAAACACCGGCTTCAGCCTTACCTTGCAGCATTATTTCTGGTGATGGCATTTTGATTAGAAGGAGCGTTCGGGCCGCAGCCCCGAGCAAGGACACCGGCAAAGCCGGGCGGAACAGGGCGAGCCGAGCCGTGCGCGCTTCGCTTGCTCGCGGCGCAATTCATGGCCCGCCGCTAAGTCTGAAAGTATATTGAAACGACTTTTTCACATGAGCTTTAAACCGGGGCGCCGCTTGGGCGCGGGTAAGTTGCTCATGGGTATCCTTCTCCTGGTCGTGGTCGCTCGGTTGAGTCTTGTTCCCGCATTGTCCGCGCCGACGCCGAAGATCGTGTCGGTCGACGTGACGGGAAACCTGCACGTTCCGACACAGGTCATCATGTCGGTCGTTGCCTCGCGGCCGGGGCAGCCGTATAACCCGAAGACGGTTCAGGACGACCTCGCCCGGATCAACGCGCTGGGCTACTTCGCGGATATCGCGCCGCCGCTGGTGCGTGCCAGGCCGGGCGGCATCGCCGTCACCTATCGCGTCGTGGAAAATCCTGTGATCTCCAAGATCGCGTTCACGGGAAACCAGAAGGTGCCCAGCGACACGCTGCTGGCGCTGATGGACCTTTCCGTCGGCCAAGTATTCAACACGAACACATTCCGCCAGGACGTCCTCAAGATCAACAACTACTACGAGCGCATCGGATACGGTGGCCAGGTCCCCACCCACGTCAAAGACATCAACCTAGACTCCCAAACCGGAGCCCTGACGCTCACGATTCAGGAAGGCTTGATCGTCAAGGCGATCGAGCTCGGCGGCGATCCGCTGCTCCCGCCGCCGCTGATTCTTCCGGCGCTCACCCTGAAAGTCGGAAGCGTCTATTCCGACGCCGTGCGTGACGCCGATTATAAGGCGCTCCAAAAGTTGTATGAAGACAAGTTCCACCTCGAGCTCGGTAACTTTGAGGGCGGCATCGTTCCCTCGTCGATCAACCTTACGGCTGGAACGGCCGACGTAAAATACAATATCTACGTCGCGCGGATCGCCGTCGTCGAAATCACCGGGAACAACCGCACCAAAGACCAAGTGATCCGCAGGGAGCTGCGCGAGCGCGTCGGCATGGTGCTCAACACCGACGCGATCAAACGCGATTACCAGCGTCTCAACGCGCTCAACTTCTTTTCGAAGGTCGAGCCCGACGTCAGGCCCGGCCCCGATCCGAAGAAGCCGCAAGACGTCACCCTCGTTTGGCACGTTACCGAACAGCGTACGGCTTCGGCTTCGGTCGGGTTCGGGTATTCGGGCGGCATTACGGGCCTAGGCCTCTACGCGACGCTCGGTCTTTCCGATAATAACTTGCACGGTACCGGCGACTCCGCCGGCATTCAGTTCGAGGAAGGCGCGAGAACGGGAGTCGCGCAGATTACCGGCTCGATTCCGTATCTCGGCGACACGCCGCAGGGGGAGAAATACACGGCCGGCGGCTCGATCTTTACGAACCATTCGACGTATTACTATCCCGTGTACAGCATCCTCGGCACCGGAAGCTCGGTCGCAAGCAACGCCTCGATCCCGATTCCCGTCACGCTCTACCCGAGCTCGACGTCGCAGCAGCTCTCGAACATCTACGCGACCAGCACCTCGAGCGCGAACGGAATCACGGGGAACGTCGGGCGTCGACTGAGCGACTATACGATCCTGTCGCTGTCGATGACCGGTGAGAAGATCAAGTACGACACGACCGTGCCGTCGCCGTACTACTTCCAGGGCAATCAACCGAACATCTTCATCGGACCGACGCCGAGCCCGATCAACTCGCAGCAAAACTACGGCGGGTCCTTCGGCATCGCGGCTTCGTCGATCGCCAACGTCAACACCGGCGCTCCCTACAACCTGGTAACGAGCGGCCTGAGCCTGCAGTCGATTACGCTCGACGATCCGTTCAATCCGCGCGAGGGGCTCAAGGCGGTGCTCAGCACGACGTTTTCGGCACCGGCGCTCGGCTCGAACTTCTCGTTCACGCAGAGCACGGTGGATCTGGCGAGGTTTTTCCCGGTACTCCGAGATGCCACGATCGGCTTTCACGGGGTCGGCTACTTCTCGACGGGAGTGATTCCGCCCAGCTCGCTCTTTACGTTCTCCGATCAACAGATGCGCGGCTATAACCAGGTCTTCTACGCGACCAATGCGTACCTAGGTCAGATCGAACTCCGTCAGCCGGTGGCCCTCGACCGCCGAATAACGCTGGCCGTGTTCGTCGACGAGCTCGATTATCGAATTCGAGGAGCGTACCCGCTGCTCGATCCGTATACCAACCGGATAACGGGATATCCATCCGATTGGGCGCTGTACGGCGATGCCGGCTTCGGAATACGATTTGACGTACCGCAGCTCGGGCTGCGGACCGTCCGCATCGATTTTGCCAAAGGAGTTAATGGTACGCACACGAGCTTTGGGATAGGTCAAAGCTTCTAAGGCGAAAACTCGAGATGATTAAAGTGAATATTCGTGCGGCGATACTTGGCGCGACCGCGGCGCTCTTGGCGATCTCTCTGGCGCCCGGCGCCATCGCCGCCGATATCAGCGACGTCGGGTACGTCGATCTAGCGGATATTGCCAACCTGCCGGTCTTCGTGAGCGTGAACCGGCAGCTGGCCGCCTATAAGTCGCAGCTCGACGCGCAGTACAACGCGCAGGTCAGACGAGCCGGCAGCGACGCGGACAAGCAGCGAATCACGATGCAGTTTCAGACGCAGCTCAACGATAAGCAGCGCGAGATCGCAGGACCGCTCTTTCAACGGGAGCAGCTCGCGATTGCGGCGGTCAGCGCCACTCGCAACCTTTCCGTCGTCGTCGATAAGCGGATCGTAATCTACGGCGGCCAGGATATCACCAAAGACGTTGAAGCGGTTTTCGCCGGGCCGCAGTCAATCGCGCCGCCCAGCGCCACGCCGCCTCCCTCCGAAATCGGATTCGTCGACCAGAACGCGCTCGACGGAGTCCCAAAGGTCCAGTCCGCAAACGCGGAGATGAGCCAGTACCAAAGCACGCAGCGACAGATCTACGCGGCGAGGTTGGCGCAAGCGAAGAGCCCGGCCGACAAGCAGCAAATTTTCACGGAGTACAACAAGCTGATCTCCGACAAGCAGGACCAACTGCTCAAGCCGCTCGTGGACCAGACGAAGAATGCAACGGCGGCCGTCGCGGGCCGCAAGAATTTGATTTTGGTCGTCGATCGTGCAGACATCGTTTATGGAGGCACGGACATCACTACGGATGTCCAGAACGAGCTCGCCAAATAGTGCCGGAACTCTGCTAGGGATGGCAATCGGGCTGAGTGTGGCCGCCGGTTCGCTTTCGGCGTGCGGCGTCAACGTGCATTCGGCCGCCGTCCGCGGAGTCGGTTACGTTCGTATCGACGAAGCGGTCAAGCGGGATCCGCTCTATTCGCAGCTCTCGCAGCTCGACGACGCCATGGCCGCGATAACGCTCAAATCGGCGGCTCCTGCGGTGCCGCTTGGAGCGCGACAGATTGCCGCGCAGACTGCGGAGCTCAACCGCGAGCTGCGCGCCGCGCAAGATCGCGCGAACAAGATCTTGGCCGAAAAGCAACGTACGTACACCGCGCGCGAACAGCAGGCTGTCGCGGCCGCGCTGAAGGCCGCCGGCATTCAGGGGGCCGGCGCGCTTGCGGCTGCGCAGATGAGCGGCACATCCGCCGCGCAGGAGCAGCAGGCCGCCAGCGCCGCCAACGCCGATTTACAGGCGTACCAGCAAAGCGTCGTAGCCCAGGACAATGCGGCGACCAACGCGATCGCCAATCAGCTGCAGACGCAGGCGGCGCAAAAATATCGAGCCAAGGCCGAGCAGTTGCAGCAGAATGAAACCGATCTGACGCTGCGGTTGACGCAGCAAGATGCGGGGGCCCGTTTAGCGATCAAGATGCGCCTCTCGAATCTCGCCATGGACCCGGCCGCCCGCCAGAAGGCAGAATCCGACATCGCGAGCATCAACTCCAAGGAAAGCGCGCAAGTCGGCGCCCTGCGCAGCGCCGATGCAGCGACGTTAAAGGCCTACCGAGCACAGCTGAATCGCGAGACGGGCGATGCGATACGATCGCAAGTCGGCGCCATTTCGGCGCAGACGAGGTCGAAGCTCGCGGAACGGCGCGACGAAGTCGGCACGCAGCTGCGCAGCCTCGCGCCGGTAGCGCCGGCCACGCAACTCTCGCCGAAGGTTCAGGCGCAGATCGCTCAAATTCAGCGGCAGTATGCCGGTGCGTTTGCGGCCGACACCGGCAAGACGATTGCCGATTACGATGCGACCAAGAACGACCTGGACCGGCAGTTCGCCGCGCTGCATGGAGCCGACGTCGGCGCCACCGGCGCGGCAGCCAAAGAGCTCGACTCGTTGCAGAAACGGCGCGACGACCTCTACCAACAGATCGTCGCCCAGATTCGGCGCGACGCCACGCGCATCGCGACGGATCGCGGCCTGAGTATCGTCTTCGTCAACATTTGGGCCGCGGCCGGCGGCTACGATATGACCAACCAAGTCATCAGCGACATTGAAAGTCAACACGAGTGAGAAATCACAAGCACACCATTCTGATTTGCGCGGCTGCGCTGCTCGTAGGCTGTGCGAGGCACAGCTCGATCGGCCTCGTCGACGTGCAGCGGATCGTCAGCAACTGGCCGGAGTACCAAGGCTATCAAAGCCAGCTTCTTACCGAAGAACGCTCGATTTCGTCGCGGCGAGAGAGTGCGGCTCGCAGGGTAAGCGACGCGGCGGGGCTGGAGCGCAAATACGCGAAGGTCACCGATCAGCTCTCAGCTCAAATTCGCGACGCCGCCGGCAAGATCGCTTCGCAGAGCCAGCTGAAGCTGGTGCTGACGCGGGAGGGCATCGGCTATGGAGGCGTCGACATCACCAGCGACGTGGAAAAGGCGCTTAACATCACGGAAAAGGCCACTCCGACGCCGGGCATCTAGAGGTTCCCTAACGTGCTGGGAACGCTGAACGAGCTAGCCGGTCGCGTGCGGGGGCGCGTCGTCGGCGACGGCAGCGTTCCAATCGCTCGAATCGCGAGCGTGGAAGAGGCCGGCGAGGACGCCTTGACGTTTGCAACGAGTGAAGCCTATTTCATCGCTGCATGTTCGAGCAAGGCCGCGGCGGTACTGATCGATGAGTCGCTTGCGAATCGATCTGCGCCCAAGCCGCTGTTGGTCGTCGGCAACGCGCGCAGCGCCCTCGCGGAGCTGCTCGAGGCGTTCCGTCCACCAAGACCGCGCGGTTCCTTTCGCCACCCGAGCGCGGTGATCGCCTCGGATGCGCACGTCGCCGACGACGTGTACGTTGAGGCGCACGCGTACATCGGCAGCCTCGCGTCGATCGGAGGCGGCACAGTCGTCGGCGCCGGCGCCTATATTGCCGAAAACGTCTCTCTCGGCCGGTCGGTCTGGGTCAAGGCAAACGCGAGCCTCATGTCCGGCTGCGTTGTCGGCGACCGCGTCGTCTTGCACCCGGGCTGCGTGATCGGCAGCGACGGGTTCGGGTGGGCCTTCGTCGACGGACGGGCGCAACGAATTCCGCAGGTTGGAAACGTCGTACTCGAAGACGACGTAGAAATTGGCGCCAACACCTGCATCGACCGCGCCCAGACGGGGAGCACCATCGTCGGCGCCGGCACGAAGATCGACAACCTGGTGCAGATCGGACATAATTGCCGCATCGGAAAGCACTGCGTGATCGCCTCCCTGACCGGATTGGCCGGCTCGACCGTCATCGGCGATTACGTCCGTGTCGCGGGTCAGGTGGGATTCAAAGGACACGTTACGGTGGGCTCGGGCGTTACGATTGCCGGCCAATCCGGCGTGTGGGGGAACGTCGAAGACGGCGCGACGATTTCGGGCAATCCGGCGCAGCCTCACCGCGACGAGCTTCGCCGAGAGGTCATGATTCGTAAGCTGCCAAAGTTGTTCGATCGTGTCGAGGCTTTGGAGCGCTCGTCTTCGCGCCCGACAGGCTCCTGAGTAACGCCCGATGATACAAACGACGTTACGCGAGAGCCTTCGTTTCGAGGGCGTGGGGCTCCATACCGGAGCGCATTGTCGGGTCGAAGTGCGCCCTGCGCCGGCCGACGCCGGCCTCACGTTTCTGCTGGGAAGCACCCGCGTTCCGGCGACCGCCGAATACGTCGTCGACACGTCGCGAGCGACGGTACTGGGTTGCGACGGCGTCACCGTCTCCACGACGGAACACTTGCTTTCGGCGCTCTTCGCGATGGGCGTTGCGAATGCCGATATCGCGGTCGAGGGCCCCGAGATACCGGTGCGGGATGGAAGTGCGTCCGAGTTTGCTGCGGCGATCGCGCGGTGCGGGTTGCGCGAACAGTCTGTGGAGCGGCGGACCCTAGAACTCGAGGAGTCCCTGATCGTGCGCGACGGCGACAAGCTCGTCGCGGCCTTTCCAGCCCCGAGCCTGCGCGTGCGCTTCGTCGCCGACTTTGCGGCGCCGATCGGGACGCAGTACTTTTGCAGCGAGATCGACTCCGAACGGTACGTGGAGGAAATTGCCGGCGCGCGGACGTTCGGTTACTTGCATGAGGTCGAGGCGCTTCTCGCACGCGGCCTGGCCCGGGGTGGAAGCTTAGAGAACGCGTTGGTCTTTACCGCCGACGGTCCGTTACAGTCCTTACGCTGGCCCAACGAAGCCGTGCGGCACAAGGTGCTCGATTTAATCGGTGATCTCGCATTACTCGGAGCGTGGCCGCAGTGCGAGCTGATCGCCATCAAGAGCGGTCACCAGCTCCATTCCTCGTTAACGAGCGCCTTGCGTACGCGATTGCGCGTGCCTTCTGCATAGGAGAGCAGCCTTGGCCGAACTCGACATACGCCAGATCTTTGAGATATTGCCGCATCGGTATCCGATGCTGCTCGTCGACCGCATTCTCGAGTTCGAGCACATGGTGCGAGCGCGAGGCTACAAGAACATCACCTACAACGAGCAGATCTTCGCCGGGCATTTTCCGGGGAATCCGGTGCTCCCGGGAGTCTTCATGATCGAGGCGCTGGCTCAACTGGGCGGCGCGATGATCCTGGAGCCCGGCGAGTTTTCGCGTAAGACTCCCTACCTAGCCGGTATCGACAAGGCGAAGTTTCGGCGTCCCGTGGTTCCGGGCGACCGCCTCGACATGGTGGTCACGATGCTGCGCCATAAGCGCAACATCGGGTGGGTGACCGGCGAGGCGACGGTCGACGGGCAGTTCGCCTGCTCCGCAGAGATCATGTTCTCGATCGTTTCGAATCCGCGGATGTTCGGCGCGGACTCCACCGTGCTCCACTTGTAGTTACCTGCCGTAATGCTGCATCCCACGGCGATCGTTCATCCCGGCGCAGAGATCGGAAAACACTCGGAGATCGGACCGTACTGCATCGTCGGAGAGCACGTGTCGATCGGCGCGCGCACGATTCTTCAGGCGCACGTGGTCGTCAACGGCTGGACGCAGATCGGGGACGATTGTCAGCTTTACCCCTTTTCGACCGTGGGCGCGGCATCGCAGGACCGAAAGTACGCGGGCGAGCGCGCCTTCACGCGCGTTGGAAGCCGCACGATTCTGCGTGAGTACGTCAGCATCCAGCGCGCGACGGGCCGGGACGAGCTCACCGCCGTGGGCGATGACTGCCTCCTGCTCGCCTACGTTCACATCGCGCATAACTGCATTCTCGGTAACGGGATCACGATGAGCAATCTCGCGCAACTCGCGGGGCACGTGAACGTCGGCGATTACGTGACGATCGGCGGGCAGACCGGCATTCATCAATTTACGCGTGTCGGCCGTCACGCCATGGTCGGCGGAATGAGCAAACTGACCAAAGACGTGCCGCCGTTCTTTCTCGTCGAGGGTAATCCGTGCCAGCCGTACGGTCTCAATAGCGTGGGCCTTCGCCGCGCCGCCTTCCCGGTGGAGGAACGACAGGAGATCAAACGCTTCTATAAGCTGCTCTACGACCCCAAGCTGAACGTCTCCCAAGCAATCGCGGCAATGAAAGCCGAAGTTACGACCGACGCCGGGCTGGAAATCATCGCCTTTCTCGAGGCACCGTCCGAGCGTGGCGTGCTGAAGTGATAGCATAGACGCGCTCCCGGAGCCGCTTTGTAGTTCGGCGAGCGTCTACACCGCGCGGCATCGGCCGGCATGAAGTACTTTGTTTCAACTGGCGAGCCGTCGGGTGAGGCGAGCGGGATCGCATTAGCGCAATCGATTCGTTCGTACGACACGCATGCGCAGTTTGAAGGTATCGGGAGCGCGGCTATGCGAGCGGCCGGCTTTGCTTTATGGCGCGATCACGCAGGTTGGGCGAGCATGGGTCCGGCTGCAGCGATTCCCCGGATTCCCAAGCTGCTCGACGCGATGCTTCGCACCGCATTTCATATCGTCGCTTCGAAACCCGACCTGGTCGTCCTCGTGGATTTCGGAGTCTTCAACCTGCGTTTGGCAAATACGCTGCGTCGCTTACGATACGAGGGGCCCGTCTTGGACCTCTTTCCGCCCGGCGCGTGGCTCGACAACGAGGCCAAGGCTCGACAAGTGAGCGCCGTCGCCTATCCGGTGACGGCGTTTGCGCATCAGTACGATTTCTACAGAAGTCTGGGCTGTCGGATCGAGTTCTTCGGACATCCGCTGACGAACCGTTATGCAATGCGGCCGCTCCGGCCGCCGCCGCCTCCGTCGGCCGGCGTCGTCGCGATGCTGCCGGGCAGTCGCGCCGGCGAGTTGCGCCGCCATTTGCCGGTGCTTGCCGCGGCCTATCGTGCGCTGCAAAATCGGCGCCCCGGTCTTCGCGGTGTCGTCGGAGCGGCGGATGCCCGCGCGACGGAGATGATCGAGGCGGCGATCGCGCGCGAGGCGTTGACCAACGTGGAAATCGTGCCGGGGGCGGTGGCGGCCCTGGAGAATGCGGACGGCGCTTGGGTCGCCTCGGGAACCGCAGTGCTGGAGACTGCTTTGCTGGGCGTGCCGGCCGTGGCAATCTATGTGATTCCGCCCGCGCTGATTTGGTACGGTCATCGCATGATCAAACATCGTTTCATTACGCTTCCCAACCTCGTCTTAGGTCGGGAGGCAGTCCCGGAGCTGCTTCAAGATCGCGCGAACCCGGAAGGGCTGGCGGCGACGCTCGAAGGACTGATAAACGACCCGGCGCAGCAGTACGAGGCTTTTCGTGAGTTCCGACGGGCGCTCGGCCCAGCCGATGCGCTCAAGCGATGCGCGCGGTACGCCGTCGAACTGGCGCGAACGGGCGGTTCGAACGACCGATGATTCGCATCTATCACACCTCCGATCTGCACGACCGGCGGGGCTTCGCGGGGCGCTTACGGGCGTTGCGCGAACGGCGCCCCGGTCTGCTCTTCGATTGCGGCGACTCGTTGCGCGGCAGTCAAACGCTCTATTACCGCAGCGAGCCGATCGTTGCCGAGCTCGACGAGGCCGGCTGCGATGCGCAGGGTATCGGAAATCGCGAGTTTCATTATTTGTTCGCCGCGTTGCGCGCGCGAGCTTTACGAATGCGACACCCGTTGGTATGCACGAATTTGCGAGACACGAAAGGGCGCCCTTTACCTTTCTTGCAGGCGTTGCGTCTGCCCGCGTTTGACTCCGAAGGGAGCCCGATCTGCGTAAACGTCCTGGGCTTGCTCATCATGCAATATCCCGAGCAAAGCTTCTGGGAACGAGTGTTTGGCTGGCGCTTTCTCAATCCATGGGAGGCCATCGCGCCCTTCGCCGCGGCCGTGGCCGAGGAAGAACCGCTCGTCGTGCTCTCGCACTTGGGACTCTCTCTCGATTGCGAGCTGGCGATGCGAGTTCCGCGGATCGATTTGCTCCTTGGCGGTCACAGCCACGATACGCTGGCGGCCCCGCGTTACGTTGGAGACGTTCCGATCGTGCATGCGGGACCCTATGGAAAGTTCGTCTCGCGCAGCGAGTTGAACTATGATGCGAGCCGCCGGCGCTTCGCGCTCGAGGACTTCGCGCTGGTTCCCCTGCTGGATGCTTCGTGAAGCGTGTGCTCTTCGTTTCGAACGGTCATGGGGAAGCGGCCATCGCCGATCGCATCGCCGTGGAGCTGCGCGCGATTATCCCGGATGCGGCGCTCGATCATCTGGCCTTGGTTGGTGAGCCGCTCTCGGATTCGATGCGAGAGGTCGGTCCGCGGCGCACGATGCCCAGCGGCGGTTTGATTGCAATGGGAAACGTGGGGAACCTTATGCGAGACCTGCGGGCCGGTCTGCTGCCGCTCGTTGCGTCGCAGAGAGGCTTCTTGCAGCGCGTTCGTGGATCGTACGACATTGCCGTCGCCGTCGGTGACGTTTACGCACTGGCGATGACGCTGCGCGCGCGGTCGAGCACCGTCTTCGTCGGTACCGCAAAGAGCGTTAGCGTAGCTCGCTACGGCGCCTTTGAAGAATGGATTCTCGCGCGCGCGAAAGCCTGCTTCGTGCGCGACGAGGCGACGGCACAGGCGCTGCGCAGGCACGGCTTGTCGGTCGAGCCCAGCGCTAACGTGATCGTCGATCTCTTCGCGCCGGACGACGACCCGGCCGTCGAAGCGGCGACAGCCGGATTCGCGACGATGTTGGCGCTCTTTCCCGGAAGCCGCGTAAGCGCTTATGACGACGCGGTCTTCTTGCTGCAGGTGCTGCGTCAGATCGCCGGCTCCCGGCCCGAAGTCGGTGGGGTGCTTTCGATCGCACGCGGTCTCGACGCCGGTCGCTTCGCGGCCGACGCGCAACGAGCGGGCTGGCAAGTTGCCCGCGAATCGGGGGAACGCGTTCCGTTCTCGCTATCTTTGCATGGGCGCACCGTCGTGCGCGCGTGGACGGGGAGCCCGGCTTCGTTACTCAAAGGCGCCGCGCTGGTTCTCGGCCAAGCCGGGACGGCGAACGAAGGCGCCGCCGCAGCCGGCGTCCCCGTCGTGGCTTTCGCTCGCGATCGAGGTACGAAGGCACGTTGGTATCGTCGGCGACAACAAGGTCTGCTCGGCGACGCACTGGCCGTTATCGCCGGCGACGCGCTCGAGGGCGCGAGCGGCGTATGCGATATCTTGAACGATCCGGCGCGCCGGAGGCAGATGAGTGAAACGGGGCGTGCACGTCTGGGTGCCGGGGGAGCGGCGCGACGCATCGCGGATCGCATCGCGTCGCTAACGAGGCAGAGTTGATGCGCCGTTGGATGCCCGTCGCGCTCGGACTGATCTACATGGCCGTGCCGCTCTTCCCCACTTTCATTACGTTCACCGGCGTCGCGTTTCCGGGAGTCTCCCTGCTGCCGGGAGCGGCGATCCTCGCCGTCTTTGCGGGCTGTTGCATTCTTGCGATTTACGCGCTCGCCATGCTTGCGCGTTATCCAATGGCCAACTCGCAACCGTTGCTCGCGCCGTTGCTCGCGGTCTTTATCGCCGGGCTGCTCGCGGGCACCTTGGGATTCGACCCGCGTTCCGGCTTGGTCTTTACGATCATCGGCGGACTGGGGATCGTATGGTCCTGCTCGATCTTACGCTTTTACAGCGATCGATACGCGGCAACGTTGCTGCTCGGAGCCTTTCTGCTTTCGGGCGGGATTGCGGCGGCGATCGCGATCGCGATGGTGGCGCTGCGTTCTCCCGTCAACCTCTACGCGCTCCAACACGGGCGCGCTACTGGGACCTTTATCTTGCCGGGTGAGCTCGCCGGCTATCTGATCGTGCTCTTACCGATCGCATACGCCGTCGGCTGCGTCGCGCGCTCGCGCGTCTTGAGCGCCATCGCTTGGAGCGCGCTCGGAACCGGCTTGATCGCCTTGGCTCTTACGTTTTCGCGCGCCGGCTGGATGGGGTGCGCGGCGGCGGCTGCATTCTTGGTCGCGGTGCGTACGCGGCGGCCCGCGGTCTCCGCCGTTGTTATTGCCGCGGGGATTTGCGCGGTCGTGCTGCTCTTTAACGCTCATCACGATCCCAGTGAGGACTACACGCGGCTTTCGATCTGGCAGGCTGCGATACAGATCATCGACCGGTTCCCTCTTCTTGGCGTCGGGCCGTTCAGCTTTTCCCGTCTCTACGCACTCGTGCGCTCTCCGGACGGCGATCCAACGGCCTTCCACGCGCACAGCCTCTATCTGACGTTCTTTGCAGAGTTCGGCATTGTAGGCGTCTGCGCGGTCGCGTGGACGACCTGGCGATTCGTGACCGAGCTGCGTCGGCGATTGGCGACCGCCTCCCAACAGGCGGCGTTGCTGGCATGCGGAGCGGCAGCGGGACTGGTCGGCGTCGCCGTGCAAGGCCTGATCGATACGGTGAGCGTGGTAATTTTCGGGCTTTGGATGCCCACGATGGCGCTAGCGCTCGCGGCCGCGCACGGCAGCACCGACCAGGCGCTCGAATGATGCGAAGGGCTCGACTCGTTGCGTTCGCGGCCATCTGGGCGCTTTGCGCTTGTAACCCCCAACCGCCAAAGACGGCGGCCGCCCCGCAGGCCAGCGCACGCCCCCGCTCCAGCGCAAGCCCGCTTACGCTCGTGGTTACGGGAAGAGGCACGACCGACCGGCCGATCCACGTCTTTCAGCAAGTCCACAACCGCGTCGATTACGATCTGCTTGCAAGCTCATACGAGAGCAGGGGCCCCCAGAACGATATGCGTTCCATATTCCGCAATGCACGGGTGACGTTTAGCGACCCGCGCGGGTCGAAGATTACCGCGAGCGCACCGCAAGCCGTAGTCGACCAGACGGCGGATGCGGTCACGCTGCTCGGAGGCGTCGTGGCCCGCAGCGCCGCGGGGATGACGCTGCACTGCGATCGGCTCGTCTACCGGCGCGCGGGCGCGACTTTGCACGGAGAGGGTAACGTGGTTATTACGGATCGCCGAGGCTTTTGGGCGACGGGTTCGAGTTTCGATTCCGATACGTCGCTTACTCATATGCGAATGCAATGAGCCAGACGCCATCAATCAAGCTCCGCGGACTCGTCAAGCGATATGGCGAGCGGACCGTGGTCAACGGCGTCACCGCTGAAGTCAAAACCGGTGAGATCGTTGGATTACTCGGCCCCAACGGTGCCGGGAAGACCACGACGTTCTACATGGTAGTCGGGCTCGTCAAACCTGATGGAGGGACCGTCCTCTTAGCGGATGGCCCGCGCGAGATCGATCTCACCGGCGCGCCGATGTATACGCGGGCACGCAACGGCATCGGATATCTGGCACAAGAGAACTCGATTTTCCGCAAGCTTTCCGTGGGCGATAATATTCGGCTGATCTGGGAACAGAACGGCGTCGCGCACGACGAGCGCGAACGCCGGCTCCCGGCCCTACTGGAAGAGTTCGGCTTGCGCGCCTTTGTGGACGCACGGGGAGATAGTCTGTCGGGCGGCGAGCGCAGGCGCGTCGAGATCGCCCGCGCGCTGGCGATTGAGCCCGCCTTCTTGCTGCTCGACGAGCCGTTTACCGGAATCGACCCAATTGCGGTGGCAGACATTCAGTCGATGATTCGCCAGCTGCGCGATCGCGGGCTGGGAATCCTGATCACCGATCATCAGGTTCGCGAGACCCTCGCCATCGTCGACCGCGCGTATATCTTGAATAACGGACGCATCGAAGTCTCGGGTTCGGCTATGGAAGTCCTGGAGTCGCCGATCGCCCGCCAATTCTATTTGGGCGAAGGCTTTAGGCTCTGAAATTCACGATTCTCGATCGCTATATGCTGACCGAGCTAGCCGGCCCGTTCGGCTTTGGTTTGACGGCATTTACGCTAATCTTTGCGGCCACCGAACTCCTCAATATCGGTAAGCTGGTCAGCAACGAACACGCCCCTCTCTGGGCCGCCGTCCTGGTCTTCGCGTGGTCGCTACCGGGCGACATCGTGCTCGTCATCCCGATGGCACTCTTGCTTGGGACGCTGCTTGCGATGCAGCGGCTGTCGGGCGAAAGCGAAATTACGGCGCTCAAGGCGGCGGGGATTACCTTCGCGCGGATCGTGACCCCGCTGCTGGCCGTCGGGATCGTCATGTCGATCGTGACGTACTTCTTGCAAGAGGGCGTCGTACCGTACGCCGAGGATCAGCTCACCGAGATCGAAAATGGCGTTATCAACCACGTCAGTGCCTTCAACCGCGACTTGACGGTTTCGGCTCCGCTTCCCGGCGGCGGCCGCCAGGTGACGATCGCAACGGCCTACGAGCCCAATTCGCGGGCGCTCCTCCACGTGACACTCATTCAGTACGATAATCACAACGATGCGAGACAGATCGTATTCGCCGACCGAGCCGAGTTTAGCGCGGACAAATGGACGCTCGAGAACTCCAGCCTCTATCGATTCAATGCCGACGGAACCACCACGGCGGAGCCGCACATCCCGCAGCAGGAGGTTCAAATAGGAGAGAAGCCAACCGACCTAGTCAAGCGCATGAGCAACGACGATCCGGAAAGCATGAGCCGATTCGAAATCTCCGAGATCGTGCGCTCGGGTCAGCTAAGCCAAAACGCGTTGCGCAAGTACGTAACGACCTATCAGGAAAAGCTCGCTCGACCGTTTGCGTGCTTCGTCTTTATTTTGATTGCTATTCCCTTCGGACTGCGGCAGATCCGGTCGAGCGGGAGCGCGAGTCTAGGTTTCGGGCTCTCGTTGGGAATCGTTTTCGTCTATTATGTCGTGATGACGATCTGTTCGTTTGCGGGCGAAGCTTTTCTGGCGTTTGCCGCGCTCTGGGCGTGGATGCCGAACATCTTGTTCACGGCGATCGGATTGGCGCGCTTGCGCCGCGCGGCATTCGTATGAACTTCGTCGAAATCGTGCGCGGCATCGGAAACCTCGCATTCGTCATGGTAGTCGCCGGCACGGTCGCGTACGTCGGAGATCGCGTCGGACATCAGGTCGGGCGCCGGCGGCTCAGCCTGTTCGGAATTCGGCCTCGCTATACGTCGACGATCGTGGCAATCGCGACCGGCGTGCTGATCGCGCTGGTCGTGTCGTTGGGCGCGATCTTCGCGTCCCAGCAGGTCAAGACGGCGTTTTTCAAGATGAACTCGATCAACGAACAGATCACCGAACTGCAGACGCGGCAGCGCGACCTCGAGGCTAAAGTCAACAACGGACGGCTGGTCTTTCCGGTCGATGCGCTGATGGTCCCGTTCTATCGTATTATCGATCAGTCGGCCACGGCGTCGCAGCGTCTGGCAACCGTTCGCAACTATTACTTTTTTGCGGTTAAATACGTGAACGCTACCTATCCGCGGCTGGGCCTGCGCCCGTACGTGGTTCCGGTCGACGTGGACAAAAAATTAAACGGACTCGCTAACGATTTAACGACCGTCGCGAAGCTCTCACAATCCAACGTTATGCTGACGGTGACCTCCGATACGAACTTGTTCGAAAACGATCAGATTCACTTTGAAATCCACGGCACCGCAGACACGCGGTATTTCCAGAAGGGTCAGGTCATCGCACAGCTCGTCATCCCCGGGAAGAGCGGTGCCAGCATCAATATCGCCCTCATTCAACTCGAGAACTACGTCGCCATCGCAGCTCGCCGTCTGCAGCTTCCGCCGTTTCTTACCGACATTCTGCAGCCGATGCAGTTAATTCCCGACGCGACGCAGATGCAGCAGCGGATTTCCAGGCCCGGTACCTACCTGCTTACGGCCTTTGCGGCGCAGGATTTTTATCCGCACATCGGCGGCATACCGATCGTGATCGTACTCACGCAGCAGCCGTGACCCCGGCGCGGCTCGTCCTGGGAGTGGATCCGGGGCGCAGCAAGGTCGGCTTCGCCGTCGTTGGCGGCGATGGAAGCGTCGTTGCCCGCGGCATCGAGGCCATCGAGGCTCTCCAGGCGCGCCTGGCGCAGGTCGTCTCCCGCGGCGGAATCGACGCGATTGCCCTCGGGCGCGGAACGAACGGGGGAGCCGTGAGACGCCTGCTCGAGGGTTTTGGGCTCCCGATTCACTGGGTCGATGAGTTCGAGACCAGCCGGGCGGCTCGATGCCTGTACTTTGTCGAGCATCCACCCCACGGCTGGCGGCGGTTGATCCCGCTTGGCCTCCAGTTGCCGGGCGGTCCGGTCGACGACTATGCAGCAATCGTCATCGCTCGCCGCTTTCTAGCAAGGGGAGTGGCCCCTCCGCCTCCAAATTAGGCAAGCCCGCGAGGAGCGTTCAGATCCGTGGCGCCTCTCGGGGAAGACGGACGTCAGAAACGGAGGGCAAGTGCGTCGGATCGTCGGCGTGTTGGCGAGCGCGGTTTTAGCGCTAGCGCTCTCTTATGCCTCAGCGACCGCCGCCGGGCTCTCTTTCGAGCGGCCCAGTGGCGACCTCGGGTCGCAACTGTTGCTGTCACTCTTCGGCGAAACCTCCGATTCGAGCGCCGCTTTTTCGGCTCAGAACGGAGACCGGGTCTCGGAATCGCCGTTGCGAGACATGGCGCTTCGCTTGCCGGCGGCCGAATCCAGCGCCCCCTTCTCCGCCGGTCTGGCAACGTCACCCGCGTTGATGCAAGCGCATATCGCGCTGTCGAGCCTTTCGGGCGCCGGCGCCTCCTATTTGGCGCGCGCCGTAGATGCGGGGCTGCTCTCGACGAGTGCGGGGTTCGCACCGTCTCCCGCATCGCACGATCTGCACGCAGGGCTGCTCGACGCCCAGCCAGGCCTTTATACGGCCGCATATCAGCCGGTAGCTCCACAGGTCGTGATTTCGCCGGCGCCCGGAACGCTGGCATTCGACACGACGCCGGCGCCGCCGGTGACCGACGTTTCCAATGACGCGTCGTTTGGTTTGGGCTACGACGGCCGCACATCGAAGCGAAGCCTTAACTTTACACTTTCCGGCCAGTACGAACACGTCTCGCTCAACGACGTCGCCGGCTTAGCGCCGCCGGGCGGCGAAGCGGCGTCGTGGCAGCTTCCCAATGCGAACGTTGCGTTGACCGCGCCCGACTATTCAGGCTCCAACAGACTCTCGCTGGGCGCCGGCCTCGCGGTGCCCGTACTGCATGGCTTGACGTTGAACTTCAACTACGACGCCCAACGTCTGTACGGCGCGTACGCCCCTCCCGGCCTCGTGAATCTCGACGCGGTGAACAACAAATACGCGGGCGGCTTGACCTATAATATCCCGTACCTATCGAGTACGCTCTCGATCTCCGCGTACCAAGACCGCCTTGGCGACAGCCTGCTGCCGCCGGCGAATGGCTACACGCAAAACGGCGGAGACCTGAACTTTACCGTCAAATTCTAGGGGCCGATAAGGTTACTAGACGTCAGCCGGTTCAGCGCGCGCGTCGATTCGTTTTTTTCCAGGCGATCGTCGGGGCGACGGCCTTCGCGCTGTTCGTTGCGCTGCTTCTCGTGCAGCTGGCCTCGGAGTCGTTGGATGCCCGCGCCGCCGCAAACGGAACGTTTCCCCAACGGCTTTCCCCTCGCTTCGGCGACGCCGTCTACGGCGTACTCGATCGTCTCGCACCCGCTTCCTACGTCGAATCGACGTTGGCGCGGCGCGCACTCGAACGCGGCGACATGCTTTCCGCGCAGCGGTACGCGCTGCGCTTGCCGGCGTCGCCGAGCCGCGACGAGTTGTTGGCGCGTATCGCCGGCGCGCACGGTCAGACCCAGCTGGCGCTGGAATACTCACTCGCGGCCTTCGACTCGGACGCCGTGCAAGCGGCGGCGCAGCGGCTCGCAGTTAAGGATCCGCAGGCCGCGTACACGCTCGAGCAACTACTGCAGCTGCGTCTGAGCCGCCGTGCGACGCATCCCGATGCCGTCGCCGAAGCGCAATGGCAGATGGGTCTCTTCGCCAATCAGGTCGCATGGAGAGAGGTACCGGGCAGCGCGACGCAACGAGCGTGGCTGCGCGTCGCCCTCTCGGACTTTGAGTCGGCGCTCGCCCTGGCGCCGCTCTCCGAGCGGTACGCGATTGCCGCCGCCAATCAGGCCGACTTACTCGCCGAACGCAGCCGCGCCGAAGTGCTCTTTGCTCGGGCGGCCGATATCGATCCCGGAAGCGCCGACGCAATCGCCGGCTTGGGTGTCGTCGCTCTGCAGCAAGGCGACCGGCTCGCCGCAATAACCTATCTGACGCGCGCCCGTGCGCTCGACTCAAGGGCACTGATGGTTCGCGCGCTGGAACGAGATTTGCGGTGAAGGTCGCGCTCGACGCGCAACTCTGCGTCGGCACGGCAACCGGAATCGGTGAATACGTTGCGGGATTGTCGCGCGCATTGCGGCGCCAATCACTGAACGTCGTCGAGTTGCAGGAACCGCGATTGGACCCTTGGCGATTCGACCGGCGCGTGTTGTGGGATCAGGTGATACTCCCGTTGCGCGCACGCGCCAGCGGAGCCGATCTTCTGCACTGCGCTTCGGGAACGATGCCCCGGTTCGTCGGAATGCCGATCGTAGTCACGGTGCACGACGTGGCATGGCTTCACGTCCAAGCGCATGCGCGGCCGTACGCGCGATACTATTTTGGGCGCTTTTCACTCGAACGGTATCGGCATGCGGCCGGCATCCTCGTCGATTCGTCGTTCTCTCGCGACGCACTGTTCGAGGTTCTCGCCGGCATCGATCGCGCGGCGGTGCGCGTCGTTTATCCGGGCGTTGCCCAAGAGTTCTGCGATGTCGCCCGCGATGGCGGCGACGGCCGCACGATTCTGGCCGTGGGAACCGTCGAACGCCGCAAGAACCTCGAACTCCTGATTCGCGTGCTGCCGAAGTTGAAAGGGGCGCGGATCGTCTGCGTCGGGCCACGAACGCCGTATGCGCGAGAGTGTGAGGAACTCGCCGGCCGTTTGGGTGTGGGGGAGCGAGTGGAACTGCGCGGCTACGTCGCCCGCGAAGAGCTGATCGCGCTCTACCGCGAGGCTGCCGTCGTCGCGGTTCCCTCGCGTTATGAAGGCTTCGGCTACGCGGCGGCTCAGGCGTTATGCGCCGGAGTGCCGTGCGTGGTGTCGGATCGGACCTCGCTCCCCGAGATCGTCGGCGCGGATGGAGGCATCGCGCCGATCGACGACGCCGGCGCGTGGACTGCGCTGCTGGAGGCGGCGTTGCGCGGCGATTGGGAATCCCGTGCGGCGCGCGTCCGCGCGGGCGCAATCGCTCGCTTCTCGTGGGACGCTAGCGCCGGCGAAGTCAAGCGCGTCTACGAGGCGATCTGCGAGAAGCAGTAGGAGGCGTTAGTAAATCGGCGAGCCCGGTGCGCTCGGAGCGACGCTTCCGTCGTCGGGCGCAAAGATTAGGCGAAGCGGAAGGCTCGATCCCGCTTCAGGCATCGTCGCGATCGTGACTCGAACGAAGCCGTGCGCGGGAACGACGTACTGCCGTACCTTGTATCGAGAGAAGGGCGGGACTTGATGGGACTGCACCAGGACGCCGTCGATGATATAGGTGCCGGTCGCGTGGCCGCCGCGCGGGTTCTCGTAGATGGCGACCGCTTGCGGCGTCGGCAGTGGATTTTCAACGTTGACCACAAAGGATTGCAAGACGCCATAATCACCCGAAAGCGCCTGCCCCCGCAGATCGTTTGGCAACGGAAGCTCGCCGATCGGAAGCTCTAGGTAATCCGCGTCGACTCTCCAAAGAGTCGCAAAATGAAACTCCGCAATCGGGTAGATGCCGCGGGCGTGTTTGTGGGTGCTTTCCAAGAGTTCGCTGCCGGCGATCGCGTCGGACGGATCTGCGGACGCGTCCTGCGCGACGAGCGTAAGATGGACGTTTCCTCCCGAGAGCACGCGGAGCTGCAACAGGCTGCAGACGATGCTTCCCGCCGGAAGATCTTGCTGTGCGATGTTTACGGAGGTGTTGCCGTCCAAGGTGAGCAGTCGTCCCTGATTCTGCTCGACGTCTACCAGAAAACGCTTGGTGGCGACGTGCCCGGCCTCCATCTCGTTGGTCGACGGCCCCCCTCGGTCGCTGATGACTTGCACGATCGACGGTTCGCTCGAGAGATTCTGCGCGCGCAAGACGATCCGGCGATCGGGCTGCCCCGGAGGGTTGTAATGAAAATACAGAAAGCGCGAGGGTTGCTGCACGCGGAGGTCGGCGGTGAACAGCGTGCCGTTCTCCGTCAAACGTTCGGGATAATCGCTGACCATTAAGGAGTCGGGGGAGATTCGCGGGACGGCGACGTTGCGGACCTCCACGCGCGTGCTGCCGTCTACCTCAAAATCGTCTTTGGCCTGAATGAGAACCGGAACGTTGAACGCGGCCACGTCGTCTTGGTCCAGCGAACCCGCGAACGGCACGTCGTCGGGTGTAACGAGGACCTGCGCGCCGGGACGCAGGCCGGCCGCGCTTTGCACCGCTCGCGCTACCTGCTCGCGAACGAACTCGCTCGATGCCGGGTCTCCGGTAATCTCGAGTTTGACGTACGGCGCAATCGTGCCGGCGTAATAGGCAACGCGCACCGGCACGTCGACCCTCAGCCCGCGAGCATCGCTGACCGTGACGATCGTCGCGCCCGGCGATTTCCCGACAATACTCAGCCGCTGCGACGGCTGATCGATTGCAGCAGAGGCGATTGCCGGGTCACGGACGGCTGCGGAGAGCGGAACGATAGCGGAACCGACGGTGAGGTTCACCGCGGTGCCCACGGGCACCGATGCCGCTTGCGGTTGCACCGTGATGGGCGGCGGCGTCGGTGTCGGACTTGCGGAGGTGCTCGCCGAGGGCACCGGCGACGGCGAAGGGGAGGGTGATGGTGAAGGCGGCGGAGTTTGAGCGCGTGCGGGCGCGCAGAGCGCAACGAACGTGAAAAGGAGAGGGGCCAGCCTACGCAATTTGCGGTTCGGCACGGCGGACGGCCGACGCCAGAAGCGTCTTATAGCCGACGCTGGGGAACAGAACCGTTACCAAGTCTCGCTCGGCACGTTCGACCGTCCCCACACCGAACTTCGAATGCTGCACGACATCGGCAATCCGAAATCCTCCGGTAGCTGCCAGCTCGTCGACTCCGCGCCGAAGCGCTCGCAAGCAGTTGTCGCACGCACGGCAGTTCACCGCGTCGAAATCTTCGCCGAAATAGTTCAGAATGAAGCGACGCCGGCACGATACCGTCTCCGCATACTGCAACATCATCGCAAGCTTGCTCTGATCGTACGATTTCTTCGTGTCGTAGTTGGCTAGGTTCAAAATGAGGTCGCGGTTCTTGCGGACGGCCTCGGTCAAGCCGTAGGCGGATTTTGCGGAGTGTTCGATATAGCCCGATTTTTTCAGAAGCGCCAGAATCACTTTGAGCTTGGTCAACGGCAACTGCAAGATCTTCCGAAGGTCGACCATCGAAACGCCCTCAGCCTGATCGCCGAAGACCTCGATCGTGCCGAACACCCGCTGAACCTCTTCAACGTCGGGGTACTTTCCGGTCAGGAAGTAGTTCTGCACGCGAGTGTCGCTCATGCGGTAGATGAGGATGCATCGTGAAGGCAGGCCGTCGCGGCCGGCTCGACCGGCCTCTTGAGTGTAGGCCTCGAGGGAGCCCGGAAGGTCGTAATGCAAAACGAACCGGATATTGGGTTTGTCGATTCCCAAACCGAAGGCGTTGGTCGCCACGACCGCACGGATCGATTCGTCCATGAAGAGGTTATGGACGGACGTGCGATCCTCTTTATGCAGCTTCGAATGGTACACGGCCGCCGGTACGCCGAGCTCGCGCGTCAGATAGCTCTGAACCTCTAATGCGTTCTTGATCGTCGCCGTGTAGATGATGCCGGTGCCCTTGAGAGGATTGGGGCCTTCGAAGAGTGCCGACAGAATTTTGAATTTATCGGCTTCCTTATCGGCCTTGCGCGATTCGTAGATCAAGTTTGGCCGGTCGAAACCGCGTACGATCGGTTTGACTTGGTCGATCCCGAGCTGATGGAGAATATCCTCCCGGACCGAAGGCGTGGCCGTCGCCGTAAGCGCGAGCACCGTCGGATGGCCCAGCCGCGCGATGACGGAGCCGAGCGCGAGGTAGGCCGGCCGGAAGTCGTGTCCCCACTGACTGATGCAGTGAGCCTCGTCGACGACGAAGAGCGGAATGCGTAGCCCTTTGAGGAGGGCCAAGAAGGCTTGATCTTCGAGCTTTTCGGGGGTCGTGTACACGATTCGGACTTTCCCCGAGCGGATGCGCTCGCGAGTCCGCAGCTCCTGGTCCTCCGAAAGCGTCGAGTTGAGCGCAACGACGTCGGTAATATTCCGCTCGCGCAGCATGTCGAGCTGGTCCTTCATCAGCGCAATCAAGGGGCTGACGACGATCGTGGTTCCTTCGAGCAAGAGTGCCGGCAGTTGGTAGGTTAGACTCTTGCCGGCGCCCGTGGCGAGAATTGCCAGGGTATCCTGGCCTCGTAGGACGCGGGACACCACGTCTTCCTGGCCGGGATAAAAGTTTTCGAAACCAAATTTCTCTTGGAGCGCAGCGCGCAAATTCACGGGCATCTTTCTAACAAGGAACCCAAAAAAGTAAGTTCGCTCACTTGGGAAGCCATCTACATAACCGGCTCCCGAGGCGACTCGTTTCAACCCTACCCTCCGGCAGGCGCCTCGAAACGACCTGCTAAAGGTTGATCGTCGTGTCCCTGTACCGCACCTGGCGCCCCCGAACCTTTGCCGATCTCGTCGGCCAAGACGCGGTCGTCCGCACCCTGACCTCGGCAATTGAGAGCGGCAAGCTAGCTCACGCGTATCTCTTTTCGGGCCCGCGGGGTTCGGGCAAAACCTCGGCGGCCAAGATCCTGGCGCGGTGTATCAACTGCGTGGCCGGACCGACGCCCACACCGGACAACACCTGCGAAAACTGCCGAGCGATCCTGGCTGGTACGGCACTCGACGTCCTGGAAATCGATGCGGCGAGCAATCGGGGAATCGATGAGGTTCGAGCGCTCAGGGAGGCGGTGAAGTTTGCCCCCGCGACGATGCGGATGAAGATTTACATCGTCGACGAGGCGCACATGCTCACCAAAGAAGGCGCCAACGCCTTCCTCAAAACGCTCGAGGAGCCCCCGCCGCACGCCGTGTTCATTCTCGCGACCACCGAGCCCGAGAAGTTGCCGGTAACCATCCTCTCGCGTTGCCAACGCTATGCATTTCGCCGGATCTCCATCCCGGTCATGATCGAGAAGATGAAAGAGGTCGCGCGCGGCGAGAACATCGCAATCGACGACGAAGCGCTCAAGGCGATCGCTTACCGCGCCGACGGCGGCCTGCGCGATGCTCTGACCATGCTCGAACAGCTCGCAGCATTCTCCGCCGGGCAGACGGCGACGATCGGAACGCTGGATCTTGCGTTCGGGGCCACCGGGCGAGAATTCGCCGCCACGCTCGTAGACGCCATCGTGGCCGGCGATGCGACCGCCGCGCTCGGCGCGGTAGAGGCGGCAAGCGACGCGGGCGCCGATCTTACCGTGCTGACCCGTTCGCTCATCGCCGGTTTTCGCCATTTGCTCGTCGCGAGGGTCGATGCCGAGCTTCTCGCGACGGACCTTGCTCCCGAAGATGCGCGGCGCGTCGCGAGCCAGGCGGCGAGTCTATCGCAGGCAATGCTATTGCGCGCGCTGCGCATCTTCGGCGAAGCGCTCTCCCTCGGGCGCTCGGGCGGCAACGCGCGGCTCGAACTCGAAACGGCGCTCCTGCGCTTCATTTTGGCCGGCGAAGATCCGACGCTCGATGCGCTTGGCGCCCGTCTGGCGACATTGGAGGAACGCCTCGCGACCGCGCCGCCCCCGGAGCCTCGCACTCCGAGCGCCGCGGTGACGGCCGTGGAAGTGGAAAAGGAAGCAGCTCCCGCCCCCGATGCGCCCGCGCTTTCCCTACAGAAGGTGAGAGCCGCGTGGCAAAGCATTCGCTCGAAAATCGAAAGCGAGCGGCAACCGCTGCGCGCGCCGCTCTCCCGAGCGGCAATAGAATCGCTCGAGAGCAACGCGATCGTCCTGAGACTACCCGATAGCTGGAGTGCCGAGTCGTTGCGCGGTCATACGAAGATCATCGAAGCGGCAATCGCCGACGTGCTGGGCGTGCCGCTGAGAGTAACCCTGCGGGTCGATGCGAACTCCGGACGCTCTAAGCCGCCGGCACCGGCCGGCGTTACCGAAGCCAGACCCGCGAACAAGGCGGACGACCCCGACGCACTCTTCGACTATGCCAACGAACGGATACGATGAATCAAGCACAGTTGATGGCCCAAGTAAAAAAGATGCAGGCCGAGATGACCAAGGCGCAAGAGGAGCTCGCCAATACAATCGTCAGCGGAAGCGCCGCCGGTGGAGCCGTGACGGTCGACGTTAGTTGCGACCAGCGCGTAAAGCGGGTTAGGATCGCAAAAGAGGCTGCGGATCCGGAGGATCTCGAGACGCTCGAAGACCTCGTGATGGTCGCGGTGAACGATGCGCTCGCCAACGCCGCGCAAACGTCCGCGAAGCGGATGGCTTCGGTGACCGGCGGAATGCGCGTTCCCGGATTAATGTGACGACGGTCGCAAGCCCGGTCGCGGCCCTAATTAACGAATTTCAGCAAGTTGCCGACGATCGGTCCGAAAACTGCCGCCCGTTTGGTCTTTCACCTCTTAAACCGCCCTCGTAACGAGGCGCAGAGTCTGGCCGAAGCGATTCTCGCAGTGAAGGATAAGGTTCACTTCTGCTCCATCTGCTACTCGCTTTCGGAGCGGGATCCGTGCGAGTTCTGTACGGACGACCGGCGCGATGCTCGCGTGATTTGCGTCGTTGCGGAGGCGAAGGACGTTTATGCGATCGAACGCACGAGCGCTTTCAAGGGCCGTTATCACGTGCTAGGCGGGTTAATCTCGCCCATGGACGGCATCGGGCCCGCCCAGTTGCACGTGAAAGAACTTATCGAGCGCATGGCGCGGGAGGAGCCCGGGGAGATCATTCTTGCTACGAATCCGAACGCCGAGGGCGAAGCGACGGCACTCTATTTATCGCGTTTGCTGCAACCGCTCGGCTCGATCGTGAGTCGCCTCGCCTACGGCTTGCCGATCGGCGGCGAACTCGATTATGCCGACGAGCTGACCATCACCAAGGCCTTAGAGGGGCGTAGAACGATATAGAGCCGTCCGGTCGTTGCGGCATTATATACTTAGCAAAACCCGACCTGAGCGGTAAGGTGAACCTGCCGTGACAGGGTATTTATCGCATTGTGGTTCGGCAACGTACGAGCAGAGTAACGATATTCGCCTTCTTCGCCTACGTGGTTGGGCTTTCTTATTATTTTGGCGGATGGCGGGATGCACTCTGGAGCCTCATCCTTATCGCTTTTATCGTGCTGCTTGGGCAGATAGGCCGAAGACTTGGCCGGATCGGCAAACAGGCTGCGGTCGTTCCCGTCGTCCTATCGCTCCTTGCCCTTGCGGCCTTCGGGGCGATGCTAGGAGGCTGCCCGCACGCAATCCCCTTTTGTCGGCGGTAAGGTAGCCGAGTGATAGGGCACCGAAACGCTACTCCGTTGAAATGGAACGGGACCTACTATGCGATCGGCCATCCGTGGCCATTAATCGTCGGGATGCTGGTCGTCATCGGGGCTCTCGTGTGGTTTCTGGCTCGCCGCCTGTAGGTAGGCTTGCCGTGACGGGGAGCGCGCCTTCGTCAAGAATATAACGCCCGGTCGTTTGGTGTTCCACGCGGCAGTGACGAACGGTCTAGACAGGTTTGGGTAGAGAAGCATGTGCTCGCGAGAGCTACGATCTCTAAAGCGGGTGTGGGGAGAGGCGCCGTCGACACGGCGCCTCTTTTTTTGTTAAGGCCTTAGAACAAAATCAGGGGATCGCCGACTCTTGCGATCCCGGGATCCAAGACGTCGCAATAGATCCCCATCCACGCGTCACGCTGCTCGGCCAGGAAGCGCAGAATCCGCGGATCTGCGGTTTCGCCCAGGGGATGGTAGGTAATGGTGACGCAGCGCTCGATCGGCGAGCGGACGCGCAACCGCACCGTTCCAAGTTGAAGCCCTGCGCCGGCGAGCGTTTGCTCCGACGGTACGGGCTGCGCGTTCGCCTCGCTCCGCACGAAAAAGTTCGGGCGGAAGCGCTCCCATTCAACGTTGTAGCCGACATGTGCGTCGAGGTCGCGCAACCACTCGTCGACGAGTATCGAAATCGGCGCGACATCGAAAAAGTGCTCCCCGAGGCGAACCTCGACGGCAACCCCGCGCTCTTTTGCGCAGGCCTGCGCGCCGGCCGCATCGCGGAGGAGATGGAAGCGGTCGTGCTCCTTACCGCGGTACGTCTTTCCTTCGCGCATACCGTGGAGTGCAAAAAGCGCGTCCGAGCGATCGCCGGGAATTCCGGAAGTTTTCACCTCAACGGAGTCGAGGGCGACGCCTCGTAGGCTCTTGATCGGATAGCGGCGGATCGCTTCGAGCGTGCCGATCGGCATGGGTGCGCCTTCCCCGAAGGTTTTCGGTTCGCCTTGGCGCGAACCGCGCGCGATGGAGCTTCGACCGCGCAATCTCGTTGAGATGTTCGATCTCGCGGTCTCACTCTACGCTCGGAACTTTCTCGTACTCGTTGCGATCGCTGCCGTGACGGCGCTCCCCATGGCGCTGCTGCAATATCCCGTCACGGCAACGGAGCAGCCGCAGCTCGATGCCGCGATACGTCTCTTAGAGCATCCCGAGATCGCGGCGCGACAGATCCCACCGGCGTTCAATTCGCCCAGGGCGGTGGCGCTCTCGATCGTGCTGACGCTCCTGGGATATCTCGTTTGGGCGTTCTGTCTTGGAGCGATCGCCGAGGGTGTCGCTCGTATCTACCGAGGCTCGACGATAGAGTTCGCGGCTTGCTGGCAGGCGGTGTTGCGTCGCTGGGTTTCGATCGTGGCGGTACTGAGCCTCGTTGTGCTCGGGTTGGTCGTGTGCGACGCTACGGCGGTCGCGCTGGTGACGATCGTCGTTTCTCTCGCCGTCGTGGTCGCACCGGCGTCGCTTTCTTTCATGACGGTCTTTGCGATGCTTCTCGTGCTGCTGACGGTGACGCTGACGCCGGCACTGCTGGCGATGCCCTGCATTTTCGGCTTTTACGGCAGCACGGTCGAGTCTCTCGGAGCGGTCGCAGCTCTTCGCGTAAGCTTTACTCGAATCTTTACTCGCGCGGAGTTTCGACGTTCGGTGATCTGCGCGACGGCAGTCGGCACGCTGGCATTCGGATGCTCCGCCGTTCTGGGCGTTTTCGCGATCGTAGGTCTGGCGCGCTGGACCGCCCTCGACGTCGCAGTCGATGCCGCGGCGCGCACGCTCCTCGTACCGTTTGTTGGGCTCGTTCTGGCGCTGTATTACTTCGACGTCCGCATTCGTCGTGAGGGTTTCGATCTCGAATCCGGTTTGGATCGCGCAACCGTAGCCGGCGTGGCCGGAGAGCCGGCTTATGCCCCGACGGCCTATCTCTCGGGCGCGGAACGGATGTTGGTCGCACGTTTTCTAGAGCGCCGCAACGGTTTTTCGGCCTCGCGCCGAGACGCGCTCGCCGCGCGCCTCGCGCGGGCGCCACGCGAACGGGTACCTCCCGAGTTGCGAGGCTTGGACGACGAGTCGCTCCTGGAGCGACTCTAGCAGAGGTTCAGGGCTTCTTGCGGAGCCGGCCGATGAGATCGCGCGCGATCCGCAGTGCGTCGGCTTTGGTGCGATCGTAGAGTGCGGAGGCCTGTCCCTTGGTCATGTAATCGCCGTGCTCGTGAAAGAACGCGACGCCTTCGCCCACCACGATCGTACCGGCATACGCAATCGCGCCCTTGATCGCGATGCCGGCGATCGGGACGAATCCGACCAGTTCGCGCGCCAGCGTTCGCCAGCCGAAGCCGCCGCCGATGATCGGCAAGAGCTGCCAAGTCCGGCCAAGATCCGGATCGCGCCCGTACGCCGCTTCGATGTGGAGCATCAGCATCACCTGAATCCCGGTGATCGCAACCATGTCGCCGGCCGAGGCGAATGCGCCGAGCACCAAACCGACGAGCGGGATGTGATCCACGACCGCGCTGGCGAGTGCCACCTTTAGGGCGCTGTTTGCGGCATCGCGGGTGAGTTTGGCCGCGACGGTCTCGCGTAAGACCGGCAAGTTTCTGCCGACGGCGATTTCGACGCCCGCGGCGCACTCGACGAGATGTGCGAAGAAGCGTGCCCGCAGCGCCGGCACGTCGAGTGACGGCACCACATATTCGTCCCACATTCCCGGCGCGGGCGGAGCGGCGGGTCCGACCGGCACGGCGTGCGAGTCCAGCGTAACGGCGAGAATCGGAACGCGCAGGACCGCGAGCGACGAAAAGTCGGCATTCGCGCAATCGCCGGCACGTCCGAGAAAAATTACGGCGCGAATCTCGCGAGGATCCGTTACGAGGGTCGTGCGCATCCCGACGGTCTCTAAGCAGGCCGCGGCCTCGAGCGGTACGGTCATCTCGCCGTGCCCCGAGAGCAGCAGCGCTCGCAGCTGCGCGATCAGCGAGGCATCGCCGCAGAGCAAGAAGCGAAAGGGTTTACGCACGTGCGAGTGGACCGCACGCACGTCGATGCTCTTGCGAACGAGCGTAAAAAGGTTGCGTGCGTCGGCTGCGACAGTCATTGCGATCGCCCTACAGCCCGAGCTTGTCCAGATCGATCGCCAACGTTCCGTCGGCCTTGCGAAGCTCTTTGGCTGGGTCGTCGGTGTAGTCGAGATAGACCAAGCCCATGAAGATTTCCAGTGGCCACGCGTGCATCTTGTGTGCGTTCGCGACGTCGACGATCGTTTGGTTCGAGCTCTTGGCTTCTGCGATAACGCTCTCCGGCGTACTCTTGATGTCCGCGGCGACGATGGTGGCCGCAGCGACGTCGCCCGGCGTCAGATCGTCGTGCAGCATCGTCCGGTAATCGATGCCGCTCGAACCGAAGCGTTGCTGCAGCGCGTATTGAAGGGTCGAATAGAGTTGTGGCGACGTTCCCAGCCCTAACAGCGTGATGCGCGTGGAGAGCTGGCGCGCCCGCGCGAGATTGAAGAGCTGCGAGCCCTGTGAGGCCGCCGTGGCGGCTGCGTTGAACTCGTCGACGTTCTTGTGCATGAGCGGCGCCAGCGTGGCGTACTCGCTTGGGCTGATATCGCCGTTGAAACTGATCTGGGCGCGGTCGAGTTCCTTGAGGAGCTCGTCGAGATCGCCCAGCGACTGGTCGAGCATCGTAAGGGATGCGCGAGCCGCATCAACCGAACGCAGCATCTCGCCGTCGGCGAGCGTCAACTCGTTCATCATCGATGGATAGGAGGGAAGAATCGCCAGCGACTCGGCCGGCACCGGATTCATCGAAAGCGGCGCCAGCATCTCGGAATAAACATCCGCGCTCTCTTTGAGCAGACCGCTCTCCTTATTCTTTTCGAGCGAGCCTACACCGCCGATCGGGCTCTGGTCGCTCCCGGCGTCTTCCAGCGTACTGTTGATGGAGCGCGCGATCGAGGTTATGTTCTTGACGACGGCTTCGACACGCGAGCCGCGATGAATGTTGATCCGGCTGAAGTCGGGGATTTCGTATTGCAGCGTCTCGAGCCGGCTCTGAACCGCCTTGACTTGACCCTTACCTTCCGCCGCGCGATCGGAAATCTGGGTCGCATCCTGGAGTTGAGCGGCCTGCGCCGCCTGCACCATGCCCTGCAGCTTCGGCAGGTTTGGCTTGGTGAGCGTTACGCGCTGCACTTCCATCTCACGTAACGCGGCGATCCGCTGATTCGCCGTTGCGCGCGTCATCGGCGATCCCAGCTGCGCCGCCTCCGCTAAGGTTTGCTCGCTCTTGTTGGGTAGACCGAGCGCGAGCTCCGATTGACCGAGCTCGAGCAACGCTTCGGAGCTTTGCGGATCTTTCGCGAGAATTTGATCGAGCCTCAGGCGCGCAAACGCGTAGCGCGCACGCTCTTCGTCGCTCGACGCTTCCACGAGTTGCTGGGCCGGCGTAACGTCCGTGGGATCGAGCTCGGGATAGCCCATCAAATGCGCGACGCGCGCCTTGGGATCGGGGTGGTCCTCGAGGTACTTACTGACGGCGTCGTCGTGTTCGTCTTGCAGGACGCCCAGATGCGCCATGATCGTTACCATCGCCTCGGGATCGTAGCCGGCGCGCGACATCAGTTGCAGTCCATAGCGATCGGCCTGGAGTTCGTCTTCGCGCGACATCTTCATCAGCAGTCCCTCTTCGGCGAGTCCGCCGAACTCGTACAGGATCGGAGAAAACATCGAGGCGATTCCGAACAGAATGTTGAGAATCTCCGCCTTGGAGTTGGAAGTAAGAACGTGCCGGCGCTCGATGTGGCCGGTTTCGTGTCCCATTACCCCGGCCAGCTCGTCGTCCGATTGAACGAAGTCGACGAGGCCCTCGTTGATGTAGACGAAGCCGCCCATCGTCGCGAACGAGTTAACCTGACTGTCCTTGATGATCTTGACGGAATAGGGAACGTCTTTACGCGCTACCTGATTCCAAAGGTTTCCGGCGATGCCTTGGACGTATGCGTTGAGCAGCGGATCGGTTTCGATGACGCTGCTGGCGACGATCTGCTGATCCTCCGCTTGGCCCATGGCGATCTCGGCTTGGGTCGACGTCGCGCCGATGCGTGCCGGGCATATGGCACAGAGCAGTGAGACGATCATAAACATGGGAACGGTGCGACGCAGCATGCGATGTACTTTCCTCTACCGAACGGCTTGCTTGGAGGTTACGCTTGATCTCTGTGTATTAGATGTGGACAACGCCAAGAACTTGCGAGTCGTTTGTGGACGAACAAGGGGATGCCCCCCCTTCTTCTCGGAGAGCGCAGCGTGACACTCTTGCGAGGGAGGCGGGACGGCCTCGAAGTGACGTTGTCGCCTTATGACCTCGCCGGAGGGTATGCCGAGTTGCAGGCTCGGCTTACCGAGCAGCCTAGCTTTTATCGCGGCGCCTCTGCAATCGTAAACTTTGGCTCCGCGTCGCCCTCACCCGACGATCTCGGCCGGCTTCGCGATCTTCTGGAGGGCGCGGGGATCGCATTGCGGGGTGTCGCGGGATTCGACGAGGGACTGGAGAGCTTAGCGGAACGCGAGGGGCTTGCGTTCGAATCACCGCGCGCGGAGCTCGAGCGGCGTCGCGCGCTGCGGCCGCGCGAGGCTGCGCGGCTCTCGGACGCAGCGCGCTCCCTCGTTGCCGACTTCGCGGGGGCGCGTGACGACATCGCGCAGCGCCGCCGGCGAGGCGAGGCAAGCGTACCGCGTCAGCAACTCGATCCACCGCCCGCTCGCCCCGCGCCGGCGCTCCACGCCGTCGAAGCGGCGCCGGCCACGCTCTACCATGCCGCGACGTTGCGAGGCGGACAGGTGCTTCACCATACCGGCAATATCGTCGTCGTCGGCGACGTCAATCCCGGAGCCGAACTCCTGGCAACCGGCGACATCCTCGTCTTCGGACGGCTTGCCGGCATCGCCCATGCGGGCGCTCAGGGCGACGATAGTGCGCGGATTTATGCGCTGGACCTGGATCCCACCCAGCTTCGCATTGCGACCTCGATTGCAGCCGACGCGGAGCCAAAACGGCGTTCGACGCCGGTCCCCGAAGTCGCGATTGCTCGCGATGGACGGATCGTCGTGCTCGTGCTGGACCGTCTCGGCGAGCTTGAAGATTGGGGAGCCGCGTCGACGTGAGCGCGCGAAAAATCGTGCTGACTTCCGGCAAAGGCGGCGTCGGCAAGACGACGACCACGGCGAATCTCGGCGCCACATTGGCAAAGCGCGGGAAGCGCGTCATCTTGATCGACGCGGACATCGGCTTGCGCAACTTAGATTTGGTTCTTGGCCTCGAAAAACGCATCGTTTTCGATTTGGTCGAGGTTGCCGAAGGACGCTGCCAACTGCGTCAAGCCCTCATCAAAGATAAACGTTTTGACTCGCTCTCGATCCTGCCGGCCGCGCAGACGAGGGAGAAGGACGCGATCTCGCTCCAGCAGTTCAGCGCGATCGTTGAGCTCGCCGCGGATCAGGCCGATTACGTGCTGATCGATTGCCCGGCGGGTATCGAGACCGGCTTTCGTAACGCCGTCGGGGGAGCGACCGAGGCCATCGTGGTCACAACTCCGGAAGTGAGCGCAATTCGAGATGCCGATCGCGTCGTGGGAAAGATCGCCGACGAAGGCAAACCCATTCGCTTGATCGTCAACCGGCTGCGACCGGAGATGGTACGCAGCGGCGACATGCTCTCGGTGGAAGACGTTTGCGAAGTGCTCGCGATCGAGCTCTTGGGCGTCGTGCCCGAGGACGAAGAGGTCATCGACACGACCAATCGCGGCGAACCGATCGTATTGAACGAGTCCAGCCGCCTCGGGGCAATCTACGACAAAATCGCTCGCCGTTTGGAAGGCGAAATCGTGCCATTCACCAACTTCGACGGCCAAGGTTTCTTCGGACGTCTGATCGACGCGTTGAAAGCGGGGTAACGCGTGCACCAAACACAGACCGTGCAAGACGAAGTCCAGTCCAGCGCTCCGGCTCCCCGATTGGGACGCGCGATCGTTTTGACTTCGGGGAAAGGCGGCGTTGGAAAGACGACGACGACTGCCAATCTCGGTACGGCGCTCGCCCATCGCGGAGCACGCGTCGTCTTGGTCGATGCCGACGTCGGGCTTCGCAATCTCGACATCGTCTTAGGGCTGGAGAGCCGGGTCAAGCATCACCTGCTCGACGTTCTCGAAGAGCGCGCTTCTCTCGACGAGGCGTTGGTGCCCGGGAAGCACAGCGAGTCGCTCTTCTTACTCGCCGCAGCTCAGTCGCGCGAGAAGGACGACGTCGATACGGCGAAGATGAAAGCTCTGATTTCGAGCCTGCGCGAACGCTTCGACTACGTGCTCATCGACTGTCCCGCCGGAATCGAGTTGGGTTTTCGCAACGCGGTCGCCGGCGCGGACGAGGCCATCGTGATCTGCACGCCCGAAGTCGCAGCCGTGCGCGATGTCGATCGCGTCGTCGGTTTGCTCGGCAATCGCTTTCGGCCGCAGCTCGTCATCAACCGCCTGCGCCCCAATCTCGTGAAGAAGGGCAAGATGCTGTCGGTTGAAGACGTCAACGCCATCCTGCGTCTCCCGCTGCTCGGCGTGATCGCCGACGAGCCGGAAATCGTCGTAACGACGAACCGTGGAGAACCGCTGGCGTTGCGGAAAGAGACCGCGACCGGAGCCGCCTACCATGCGATTGCCGCACGCGTGGCGGGCGAAGACGTGCCCCCGCCGATGCCGGCGGCAGCGAAGGTGTCGATCTTGGAACGGGTGGGCTCGCTCTTCGGAGGGCGGCGCGCGTGATCGACTTTCTAAAGAGGCTCTTCGGCCAGTCCGGCTCGAGCACGACCGCTAAAGAGCGTTTGCGGCTCGTCTTGATGACGGATCATCTCGAGCTATCGCCGGAGTTGATCGAAGCGATGAAGAGAGACCTCGTCGACGTGATCTCGCGTCACGTCGAAGTCGATCGCGACAAAATCGAAGTCAACTTCGAACGGCAAGACAGCGCGCTGGCGATGCTTGCAAATATTCCGATTCTTTCCGTAAGCCGCCCTAACGGCAGCCCCACGCTCGTGCCCGTGGAGAGCGTGCCGCCGCCTGCCGTTGCCGACGGCGCCGCGCCGCGGATCCGTAAGCGCCGCAAGCGTGCCGCGAAAAAAGCAGCCTCTACGAGCGCTTCCACGGCTTCCGCCGCAGCGCAATAGAAGACTTGCATGCGCCTTTGCAGGAAGCTGTAATTTAGTCCGGATCTAGAAGCCGAGCCGGGCTAAATTGGAGCTTCCTGATGGCGGTGATTGCATTTGGTAGCGGCGCGAGGCGCTACATTCGAAACTTCAACTGGACGCTGGCCGTCGCCGGCATCCTGATCGCATTGATCGGGTTGGTCTGCATTCGTTCCGCCGGATTGCATGCCGGCGATGCGTCCGGCGAGTTCAAGAAACAGATCCTGTACTTGGTGCTTGGCGTGGGGCTGATGCTCGGCCTCTCGTTGGTCGATTACCGGACGTGGCAACGTTGGGCTCCGGCACTCTACGTCGCCAACCTCTTCCTGCTGCTCTTCATCTTACGCGGCGGCCACAGCGCGATGGGTGCGCAGCGCTGGATCTCGCTGGGGCCGCTGGGAACGTTTCAACCATCGGAACCGGCGAAGCTCGCCGTCGCAATCGCGCTGGCGGCGGTGCTCTGCCGCGGCCGGTATGAAAATCTACAGGACCTCTGGAAACCGCTGGTGACCGTCGCCGTTCCGGCTTTCCTGATCCTCAAGCAGCCGGATCTCGGCACCTCGTTAGCTTTGGTAGCGATGCTCACGGTGGAACTCTTTCTCGCCTTGCCAAGACTTGGGGACTTTGCGATCTACGCGTTAGGAATGCTGGTCGTCGGGGCAGCGGCCGTCGGTACCAGCGCGGTTCTCAAACCGTTCCAGCGCGCGCGCCTCTTCGTTTTTCTCAATCCCAAGGCCGACCCCGAAGGCTCGGGCTATAACCTCGCTCAGTCAAAGATCGCCGTCGGAAACGGCGAGTGGTTTGGGCGAGGACTGTACCACGGGACGCAAACGCAGTTGAACTTCGTTCCCGAGCATTCGCGCGATTTTATCTTCACGGTGCTTGCAGAAGAATGGGGATTCGTCGGCACGACGATCGCGCTGGGGCTCTATGCCGCCGTGCTCTACGCCGGCGTCCGCACGATGCTCGTCGCACGCGACCGCTTCGGTTTCTTACTCGCCGGCGGTTTGGTCGGCATGCTTTTTTTTCACGTCCTCATCAATGTTGGAATGACGGTCGGAATCATGCCGATCACGGGAATCCCGCTGCCGTTTATGTCGTACGGCGGGTCGGCAATGCTCACGGATTTTGCAGCCCTGGGGATCCTCTTGAACATCTTTTCGCAACGGGACCGCAACGTCTTGGGGAACGCGTGAAGCGGTTGGAGGGAGCCGGAAGGTCCATTTTCCCGCAGCGAGGAACAAGGGAAGCAGTCAGGCCGGCAGGCTGCGTGTCGCAACGAAAGGCCGCCGGCAGAGGTTTATAACAACAAAATTTTCTAAGAGCTCAAACCAACGCGGCGCACAGCGCCGCCCGCACGGCGCACCGGAAGCGGTAGGCGCGGCGAGAAGCGAGCTCAACGATTGAGGACAATTTGTCGAGCGAGATATTGATCTCGAGCGACCCGTGGGAAAATCGGGTCGCCATACTCGAGGACGGTGGCTTAGCAGAGCTCTACATTGAGCGCGAAGAGAAGGTCATCGGCTCGATTTATAAAGGTAAAGTACAGAACGTGCTGCCCGGCATGGGGGCGGCGTTCGTCGACATCGGGCTCGGACGAAACGCCTTTCTGTACGTCGACGACATCAACAAGCAGCCGCTGAACATCGGCGACGTCGAAATCACCCAGGGGCACGGCGGCTTCACGATCAGCGAGAAGGTCAAACGAGGCGACGACGTTCTCGTGCAGATCGTCAAGGAGCCGCGCGGCCTCAAGGGCGCGCGAATCTCGACGAACATCTCGCTGCCCGGACGGTATCTGATACTGATGCCGACCGGAAAGTACTCCGGTGTGTCGCGCAAGATCGATTCGGCCGACGAGCGCAATCGCCTCAAGAGCGTCATGAAGCGAATTCGCCCCGAGGGGATGGCGACCGTCGTTCGCACGGCAGCCGCGGGCGTCAGCGAGGCGGAACTGATCGCCGACCTGGGCGTGCTGATTCGAATGTGGCACGGGATCCTCGAAAGATACAAACGGGCGCAATCGCCTTCGTTGCTTCACAAGGACATGAACCTGATCTACAAGGCGGCGCGCGATTTCATCACCGCCGACGTCGAGCGGGTCTTGATCGACGACGAGGAAGAGTTCCGCAAGGTCCGAGATTTCCTGCAGTTGCTGGGACCGCAGTATATCGATCGCATCGAGTATTACAACTCGGGCCGCACGCTCTTCGACGACTATAAGATCGACGCCGAGCTGCAAAAGCTCATGAAGCCGAAGATCAACTTGCCTTCCGGCGCTTCGATTGTGATCGAATCGACGGAAGCACTCACCGTCATCGACGTGAACTCCGGCAAGTTTACGGGGGGTCGTAATCTCGAGGACACGATTCTCAAGACGAACATCGAGGCGGCCGACGAGATCGCTCGTCAGGTGCGTCTGCGGGACATTGGCGGGATCATCGTCGTGGACTTCATCGATATGGCGTCGGAGGCGTCGCGCGAGCGAGTGATCAGGACGATGGAAGAGGTCCTGAGCCGAGACCGCACCCGCGCGACGATCCAGTCGTTTTCAAACTTGGGGTTGCTGGAGTTTACGCGCAAGCGAATCGGCAAGGACCTCGGCGCTCAGCTTCGCGGCGCGTGTCCGACGTGTGCCGGAATGGGCAGCGTCATGTCGTCTCAGTCGGTCGCGATCGAAACCTTCCGCCGCATTCGTGCCGAGGCGCGCAACGGCGCGGTGGGCGACGTCGTCGTTCACGTCGCGCCGACGGTCGCCGTACAAATGGATTTTTGGTACGACGAAGAGTGTAAAGAACTGGCAAAGGCGATAGGGCGCCCGATTTTCGTGCGCGTCGACCCGATGATTCACCCGGAGAAGGCGCGGATCGAGACCGTCGCGGCGATCAAGCGGGAGAAGGAGCGCGCGCTTCGCGTCGGCGACGAGCACGAAGTCGAGTTGCTGCCAGGGCGGCTGCCCAATCCAACGTCGTCGGCCGCGATCGTCGATGGACGAGTCACCGAAGTCGAAAACGCCATCAACAGCGCGGGCAACTTCGTGCGGATTCGCATCCTCGACGTCGACGGCGAGCAGGACTATATCCTCGCCGAGATGGTTACCGCCGGAGCGAAACCTCGGCGTAAACGGCCGGCGCGGCGTGTCGAGGTCTCGGCCGCCGAGCAGACCCGTCAGCTGCGCGAACTCGCCGAGGATGCGGCGCGTCAATCCGCGGCGCGTCCTCCGATCGGGATTACCTCACTCACCGAAGAGGAAGAGGCGCAAGACAAGGCACTGAGCGCAGAACGCAAAGGCGAGGCGCAACCCGACGCGATCATCATCGCCGAAGGGGCCGTACAGCGTGCGACCGAGGGCGACGGGCACCGCAAGCGCCGCCGGCGGCGGCGTCGCGGCGGACGCGGGCGCGAAGAGATCGAGGAAACGACGAGCGTGCCAATGACGAACGCGCCAATGACGAACGCGCCAATGACGAATGCCCCGGCGCCGGCCGAGGCGGCGGCTCCGAGCGACGGCTCGACGCAGCATCGGCGGCGGCGGCGGCGCCGCCGCGGGCGCGGCGGTCGCGGAGGTCTCGGCCCGTCAGGCGCCCCGATGCCGGATCGTCAGATCTTCGAAGTGACCGCCGACGGAGCCGCGCAACCGACCGGCGCTACGGCGCCGCCCGAGCCTTCTCGAGCGATCGCAACTCGCGGGCAGGCAATACCGCCCGCCGTGGAACCGCCTCCGCCGAGTCTGTCGGCGACGGCCGAGAAACCGAAACTCACCAAACCGGCGCGCCGGCGCAAACCGGCACGCGGCGTCGCCGGAGAACTCGAAGGCGCGGCGAGCGCGATTGCGCTTTCGGCACCCGATGAAAAATCGACGCGGCGCCCGCGAAAGAAGCCGGTAATCGCAACGCCGGAGCCGGAGCCCGTGGTTGCTGCGAAACCAAAGCGCTCGCGCAGCGCCACCCCGGCAGTCGATGGCGCAGTCAAGAAACCGGTCCGCAAACGCAGCGCCGCCGCGTCGAAAAAATCGACGAGTTAATCGCTAACGGTCCTCTTTCGGTGAAGTAACCAACGGAAGAGGACTGCCCGGCTACGAGTTCCTAACCGCCGTTCTCGGCGCTTTGACGAGCGAGTTTGGCGTTCAAGTATTCGATGGCGCGCGTAAGCTGATCGTCCTTGGCGGGAGCGCCGAACTGCGCGTGCTTGTTTTCGGAAACGACGATGTCCGGCGTAATGCCGAGGTGATTGATGTCGCGATTGCGCGGCGTGAGATAGCGCGCCGTCGTGACCTTGATCGCGCTTCCGTCGGGCAGGGGATAGATCGTCTGAACGACGCCCTTTCCAAAGGTCTTCGTGCCGATGATCGTGCCGACGCTGCTATCTTGGATCGCACCCGACGTAATCTCCGAGGCGGAGGCCGTGTAGCCGTTGACGAGCACCGCCAAAGGTATTGGGGAGATCGCCGTGTCGTCGGCGTCGAGCGTCGTAATGTTCGAGGCCCGCGATTCGACCGAAACGATTGGTCCGCTGGGGATGAATTTGGAGCTGACGGCGACGGCGGCCTCCAAATATCCGCCGCCGTTGTCGCGCAGATCGAGCACCAAAGCGCGCGCTCCGTCGCGTTGCAGACGATCGAGCGCCGTGTTGAGCTCGTCGCCCGTGTCGCGGCCGAAGACCGTCAAAGCAACGTAGCCGATCTTGCCGGGCAGCATTTTCTGATAGACGCTGAGTTGATGAATCTTGGCACGCGTAATTGCGATCGGGCTTGCCAAGCCGGCGCCTTCACGCGAGACGGTCAACGTCACGCGCGTGCCTTCTTTTCCTCGCAGCCTTCCGCTGGCCGCCGCGAGACTCATGCCCTTCGTGGAGGTGCCGTCGATCGCCGTGATCAGATCGTCCTGCTCGATCCCCGCCTTATCCGCGGGTCCGTCGGGCACGACGTTCTCGACGGCGATATACTTACTCTTGTCGTCGACTTGTATGACGATCCCCGTCCCGCCGAAATCGCCGCCGTCGAGCCCTTGGTTGAGGCCGGCGAACTCTTTGGGCGAAAGGAAGACGGTGTAGCGGTCGTTGACGGATCGCATCATGCCGTCCAACGCGATGTAACTGAGATCGTGCATCGTAAACTTTGACGAAGACTCCCGCGCGGCGTCGGCGATCTCACGATCGATCTCGCGAACGTTGGTGCCGGCGGAGGCGCCCGACTGCATCGCCGGCAGTTCCGCGTGTTTCACGCCCGCAGTTCGCATCGCTGAAAGTAACGTGAGGCGAACGGAGTTGAGGACGACTTGCGGATCGACCTTCTTATAGAAGTTTTCGGTCAAATAGGTGTAGCTGGTCGAGACTTCCCCGGCATCGGCGCTCGAGAGTTGCGGCGCCGCGGCCGACGCCGGCAAGAGCGACGCAGAGCTTACCGCGACCGCGGCAAATAGTAAGAGTGCGAGAGTGCGTTTCATAATCTCCATAGTTAACGTAATAGCTGGTGCAAGCGTGCCTTCGCGGCGGCGAGCTGCTTGTCGGCCGGCGTGTCGACCAGCGACGGGTTGGGATCTTGGTTGACGACGACGTTCGGTTCGATTCCGTGGTGTTGGATGTCGCGCCCGGCCGGGGTCAAATAGCGCGACGTCGTGATCTTCAACGCGCCGTCATCGGGGAGCGGGAAGATGCTTTGAACGACGCCCTTGCCGAACGTACGGGTGCCTAAGAGCGTCGCAAGATGGTAGTCCTGAAGCGCACCGGCGGTAATCTCCGAGGCGCTGGCGGTGTACTTGTTAACCAGCACGATGAGCGGATGAAGGCCGCCGATGGCATCGCCGAGTGCCTCCTCGGTCGTTCGCTCGCCGTCGCGCTGTATCGTCGACACGATCGTACCTTGCGGAATAAAGAAGCTCGAGATCTCGACCGCGGCATCGACGCGCCCGCCGCCATTGTCGCGAAGGTCGAAGATATATCCCTTGGCGCCCTTGGCCTTGCCATCGAGCAGCGCCTTGCGAACTTCTTGCGCCGACGTCGTGCCAAAGTCCGAAAGCCGAACGTAATCGATACCCTGCTCCATCTTCGCGCGGACCGTGGGTACGTGGATGATCTCGCGAACGATGGAGTAGCTTCGCTCGGCCTTCGGAGCGTCGAACGGATGCGCTTGCAAGTGCACGAGCGTTCCGGCTTCGCCGCGAATCATCGTTTCAACGTCGTCGATTGGAAGGCTGCGAACCGGCTTGCCGTCGACGCTATCGACAACCTCTCCGGGCTTCATTCCCGCCTTCGCGGCCGGCATGTTCTCGATCGGCGCCACGACGATGCGACCGTCCTTGAGCTGACCGATGTAGACGCCGATGCCGCCAAAGTTTCCACCCGAGAGTGACTCGTTGAGCCCTTCGTTCTCGCGCGGCGAGAGATAGACCGTATATGGGTCTCGCACGGACGTCATGATTCCGCGAAGCGCCGCGTCGGCAAGATCGTCGTCGCCGCCCGCCCCCAGGGCCGCGCCATAGTGTTGCTGTGCGTAGGCTAAGAGCGTGGCGGCACGAGCGCCGTCCGAGATGTCGTCTCCATTGGCCATTTGGACGGGCAGCGCTGCATCGCCGACCTTCTTGCTCTGCAAGAGACTCTTTAATGCATCGCGTTCGCCGTTGAGCGGGGTCTGCGGTACGATCGGCTTGTAATACTCGATCTCGAGTCGCCGCAGGGCCAGATCGGCGATGGCCGAGCCGGGCGTATCGTGCGACGGAAGCAGAGCCCGTAAATCCCCGGTTGTAGCTACTTCGAGCACTGACTGGCCGGCGAGGCCACCGGAACGGTAACCGACGTAGAGTGCGGTCACGCCCACAAAAGTGAGCGCGACGAGTGCTGTCAGTAGAAGGCGGACGGAAAGGCTCATGAGTTCCCTTATCAATACCCGGCTCGGGGCGCTGGTTTCTTCTTTGCCTAGATTATTTGCTTAGTCTTAATGGAGCCGGGGTGCCGGGTCAACCGGTTTGCCCGCAATTCGGACTTCGAAATGAAGATGGGGGCCGGTCGATTGCCCAGTTGAGCCAACGGCGCCGATCGCCTGTCCGCGCTGTACCGACTGGCCGGTCGAGACGTAAATGGCCGAAAGATGTCCGTAGCCGGTTGAATAGCCGCCGCCGTGATCGATTAAAATGTAGTTTCCGTAGCCGCCATACCACTGCGCCATGATCACGGTGCCGCCCGCAGCCGCCGTCACCGTGGTTCCGGTCGGCGCGGCGATGTCAAGCCCTTGGTGGAACTCCGGCGCACCGCCAAATGGATTGGAACGCCAGCCGAACGGCGACGTAATCGTCCCGGTGACCGGCCACGAAAACATGCCGGCGGCGCCCGAATGATCGCCGCCTCCGGCTATTCCGGCCGCCCGCTGCTGCGACTCGAGCTCGCGCTCGCGCTCGAGAATCAGCCCCTCGAGCGACGCCTCCTCGGCCGCCGAGAGGTCCTCCATTTCGGCGACTTCAGTGGCGACGCTGCGGCGGCGTATCCCGGCGAGGGTTACCAGGTTGCGGCGCTCGTCGGCAAGCGATCCAAGCTGACTGCGGGCTTCGTCCTGCGCCTGCTCTTGTTGCTGTAGTTGCAAGCGCGTTCCCTCGAGCTCGGCTTCAATCGATGCCACGCGACCTTCGGCTGCTTTACGAGCGCGCACCGCCCGCTGATTAGCGGCGATGAGTAGGCGCAGATCTTCCCACCGCTCGACGAACTCGCTGAAGGAGCGCGCCGCAATCAGCGCGTCGACGTAGCTGAGGTCCCCGTATTCGTAGATATCGACCAGCCGGCGCTTGAGCAGTTCGTCGTGCAGAAGCAACGACCGGCGCGCAGCATCGAGTTGAATCGAGTTCCAGGCGATGCGGCGCTGCGTCGATTCTTGCTGCGCCGTAAGCGAATCGATCCGTCCGTTGACTTCGCCGATGGCCGCATTGGTTTGGTTCAGTTGCTGCTGCAGATCCTGGTAGTGCAGGGTCGCCTCGCCGAGCTCGACGCGTTTGGCATGCAAGCGCATCTGCAACTGCTGCGCACGCGCGCGTTGCGCGGCGATGCGCTGTTCGAGCGTCGGCCCGCTCGCCGTTGCGCTAGCCGGCAGCAGCGTTGCGGCGAGAATCAAAGAGGCGGCCCCGTGAAGCGTGAGAAGTTTCACGTCCGCAAGTAGCGTCCGACGGAGATCCACGATGCGAACACGCCGATGGCGACCCCGGTCAATATCAGTTGCGCGGCCAGAATACGGGCGTCGACGGGCATCGCCGTGAGTTGAACCCACGGCAAAGCTTCGAGCAACCGAGGCCAGAGCGCGGCGCGCGCTCCGGCTAGCAACGCCAAGGCAACGAGCGCGCCGATCAGGCCGTCGAGCAAGCCTTCGCAGATGAACGGAAGGCGGATGTAGGTATTGGTAGCTCCGACGAGCTGCATGATGGCGATTTCTCGACGACGCGCGAAGACGGTCAGGCGAATCGTATTGGAAATGATGATGCTCGCAACCCCGACGAACGCCAAAATGAGCCCGATACCGACTCGACGGAGCACGCCTCCGAGCGCAAGCAAACGCTGAACGATCTTCTGACCGTAAACGACGTTATCGACGCCGGTCAAACGACGCACGGTCGCCGCAACCGCGTCGACCTGTTCGGGCTCTCGGACCTTGATTCGAAATTTGTCCGGCAGCGGATTCTCGGTAAGCAGCTCGGTGTCGATCGCGCCGCGCGTGCGTGCCCGAAGCTCGGCCAACCCCTGTTTCTTCGGAACGAACTGGGCCGAGGCGATCCGCGGATCCTTCGCGAGAAAAGCGCCGATCGCTGCGGCTTGCGCCGCCGTTGCGTCGGGGCGCAGGTAGGCCGAGATTTCGATCTGGTCCAGTAAACGATTTCCCGCATCCGCAAGCGCCGCTCGCACGAAGAGAAAGAGTCCGAGCAGGACGATGGTGATAGCGACGGTGCCGATGGCGGTAAGCTGCATGCCGGTGTTGCGCGAAAAGCTGCGCAACACCTCACCCAGAAAGAACTTGACCTTGCCCGAGTCCAAGATAATAGTAACCCCGCTCTTCGTCCGTAGTGATCCGGCCGTCTTCTAAACGTACGACGCGCCGGCGCATCCGGTCGACGACGGCCTGATTGTGCGTCGCAACGACAACCGTCGTTCCTTTGAGATTGATGCGCTGCAGGAGTGCCGTGATCTCGGTGGTGTTGACGGGATCCAAGTTTCCCGTCGGCTCGTCACAGAGCAAGATCTTCGGATTATTCACCAGCGCTCGCGCGATGGCCGCGCGCTGCTGTTCGCCGCCCGAAAGCTCGTTTGGATACATGCGGCTCTTATGGGAAAGGCCGACGAGATCGAGAACGCGCGGCACCTGCCGCATGACGTCGCGCGTATGCGCCCCCGTGACTTGCATCGCAAAGGCCACGTTCTCCCAAACGGTCTTGTCGGTGAGCAGTTTGAAGTCTTGAAAGACGACGCCGAGATGGCGACGCAGCGCCGGAACCCGGTTGCGGCGTAAACGGTCGACGCGAATGCCGTCCACGATGATTTCGCCGGTCGTCGAATTTGCCTCGCGGTAGAGCAATCGTAAGAGACTCGACTTACCGGTTCCGGAATGACCGACGAGGAAGACGAAGTCGCCCTTGCCGATCTCGAGGCTTACATTGTCCAGGGCGCGCACGCCATTGGGATAGACGAGCGAAACACCGCGCAGAGAGATCATCGCTGTGAGAGGAGTTTTTCGCAGGGTAGAGGCTATACCTTCGCCATGGACTTCGATTTAACCGACGAGCAGAAGGCGATCCAGGGCCTAGCGCGCGAGTTCGCGCGCGACGAGGTGCGCCCGCGTGCAGAAGAGATGGATCGCAACGAGCGCTTCCCGTACGAGTTGCTTGCGAAGATGGCCGAGCTGGGATTCATGGGGCTGCCGTTTCCCGAGGAGTATGGGGGAGCCGGCGGCGACACGGTGAGCTACGCGCTGGCCGTGATGGAAATTGCGCGTGCCGACGCATCGACGGCCATAACGATGGCGGCTCACGTTTCCCTGGGTGCGACGCCCTTCTATCTTTTCGGGACGGAAGCTCAGAAGCAGCAGTACCTCGTGCCGCTCGCGCAAGGGAAAATGTTGTGGGGCTTTGGGCTCACCGAGCCCAGTGCGGGAAGCGATGCGGGCAACGTGCAGACCAAAGCGGAGCTGCGCGACGGGAAGTGGCTGATCAACGGCACGAAGGCTTTCATCACGAACTCGGGCACGGATATCAGCGGCGGCACGACGATTACGGCGGTGACCGGAAAGCGGCCCGATGGATCGCGCGAGATCTCGAACATCATCGTTCCGCAAGATACGCCCGGCTTCACGCGCAGCCGCAAATACCGCAAGATGGGGTGGCGCGCGTCGGACACGCGCGAGCTCTCCTTCGCCGACGCGGAAGTCCCCGAAGAGAACCTGCTCGGCCCGCGGGGCGAGGGGTATCGGCAGTTCCTTTCGATCCTGGACGGCGGCCGAATCTCGGTTGCGGCGCTCTCAATCGGCCTGTCGATGGGCGCCTACGACGAGGCGTTGACCTACGCGAAGGAACGGCACGCTTTTGGCAAGCCGATCGCCAAGTTTCAGGCAATCTCGTTCAAACTCGTCGACATGCTCACGCAGATCGAGCACGCGAAACTGATGATGTTGCGCGCGGCCTGGGAGAAGGATCGAGGGCGTGAGTACGTCGCGGCGGCCAGCTTTGCGAAGCTCTTCGCCGGCGAGCTGTCGCACCGCGTCGTGAACGAGGCGCTGCAAATCCACGGCGGATACGGCTTCATGGACGAATATCCGATCTCGCGCATGTACCGCGACCAAAAAATCAACGAAATCGGAGAGGGCACCAACGAGGTCCAGCGCCTGATTCTGGCACGCTTGATGGGTCTGTAGCCGAGCTTCTCGCTCGCCGGAGTTGCGGTTTTCGGATAGCCGACATGGCAAGGTTGCGGTACGCTACCGGGTGAGGCCGCCGACACATTCGGACGTCGCCCTCCGGGGACCGGCCTTAGCACAAAGAACAGTCAGAGGAGATGATTACTTGAAACGTCTTGCTACTTCATTAATTTGCGGCTTCGCGATTGCAGCGCTGGCGATCGCCCCAGCGATGGCGGCCCCGCCGAATGTCACCGGAACGTGGTCGGTTCAGCAGACCGGTGCGAACGGCACCACGAGCGGCACCATTACCGTAACCCAGTCGGGGATGGGCATCGTGGGCACGAACGCCAAGACCGGAAACGGATACACCGGTTCGTTCGTCAACGACACGCAGATCAACGGAAAATGGCACGGTCCGGGCGGCGCCGGCTGGCTGACGATCTACGTCAGCCCCAACGGCCATAGCTTTAACGGCACCTGGGGTTACAACGGACGTGCCGCCAACGGGTCGTTCATCGGCAACAAGGTCCTGCCGCCGTCCCCGATTACCGCGGCCGGAAAGTGGACGCTGATCGGCGCCGGTAACGCCGGTGGTTTCATCGGCCCGATGACCTGCAAGGAGTCGGGCGTAACGGTCGTCTGCCACGTGGGCGCCGTCATCGTCATTAACGGCAAGTTCCGGACGAAGGACAAGGTCAGAGCGACATGGGTTGCCCCGAATCGTTCGGGCTGGTTCTCGTTCTGGTTCAACGGCGACAACAATAGCTTCAACGCCGTATGGGGTAACGGAGCAGATACGACGCCGGCGGTGGGCCGCGTCGTCGGCCAGCGCGTTCTCCAGTAAACGACGCAACATGCCCGCGCGCCTTTGAGGGTGGTGCGCAGCTAAATCGGGCGAGCCGGCGGCTCGCCCGGTTTTCTCTCGGTGGTAAAATGCGTCAGAGGAAAGCATATGACGATTGACGAGACGGCTGCGAAGAAAACGGCCATAGAAGCAATGAAATGGATACCCTCTGGCAGTTTCCTGATGGGTTCGGAGAAGTTTTATCCCGAGGAAGCGCCGGTCCACGAAGTCGAGGTCGACGGCTTCTGGGTCGATACCCACGCGGTAACCAATCGTGAATACTCGCAGTTCGTCCGCAAGACCGGATACGTGACGCTTGCGGAACGACCGCCCAACCCCGCCGATTACCCCGGCGCGCTGCCCGGCGAGCTCGTCCCAGGTGCCCTCGTATTTCGGGAAACGCGCGGACCAGTCGATCTTCGCGACTGGAGCCAATGGTGGGAATACGTCCATGGGGCATGCTGGAAACATCCTGAGGGTCCGGGAAGCTCGCTGGAATCGCGGCCCGATCACCCGGTGGTCCACGTCGCCTACGAGGATGCGCAAGCGTACGCGGCGTGGGCCGGAAAACGTTTGCCGACCGAAGCGGAATGGGAGTATGCCGCGCGTGGCGGGCTAAGCGGCGCGGACTTCGTTTGGGGCAACGACATGGAGCCCAATGGGAAGCCCGCGGCAAACACGTGGCAGGGCCAGTTTCCCTGGCAAAATTTTGTCACCGATGGATACGCGCGTACCGCGCCCGTCGGGATGTTTGCACCCAACGGCTACGGTCTTTACGACATGGCGGGCAACGTCTGGGAGTGGACGACCGACTGGTACGCTGCGCGCCGCGACGTGCAAACCTCACCGTGCTGCGGCGGCCGGAGCCGCGCGCACGGCGTCGAGGAAAGCTACGATCCGGCGCAGCCCAAGATCCGCATACCGCGCAAGGTTCTCAAGGGTGGATCGTTCCTGTGCGCGCCCAACTATTGCTTACGCTTTCGGCCCGCCGCGCGTTCGCCGCAAATGATCGATACGGGAATGGCGCATCTCGGTTTCCGCTGCATAAAAGACGCGTAACGCCCGCGCCCCTAAGGTCTCTAGCGGCTCAAATGGACTAACGCCTCGCGCAGCGGTGCGCTGGATATCTGCATGAAACCTTCGAACGGTGCGTACATTTCGAGCATGACGATCACGGCTCCCGAGACCGCGAGCGCACAGAGTCCCAGCGCAACAACAGTCGTCGCGTTCCACGGCGCGAACAGACCGAACCCGATAAACGTGATCGTAAACCAGAAGATCAGCAAGACTAGGAGCGGCACCGAAACCGACGTGTCGGCCTGCTCGTACATCAACCAACGGATCTGCGCGAGACTCATGACCAGTCCCATGGCTTGCGGTTTGAGCGTATTTTGAAGCACGCTCTTGGGTGAGAGCCCTCCAACGTCATCCAAAAGAGCCTCTGCTCCGGTGAGCGGCGTTAAATGAGGACCGCTGGAGCCCTCCTGCGGCCAGATCGCCGCGAGCGCGCGTTGGACCGTTTGCCGCAATACGCGGCGCGAATCGCCGGCTTGCGGCCCGTAATGCGCGAGCACGCGGTCGAGCAACACCACCTTGGACGAGACGTCGTCTATTTCGCCGCGTTGCGCATTGTACGAACTCGTTGCCGAGGCAACCAACAGGCCGAGAACGAGACCGGCCATGGTGCCGATAATGCCGAGACCGGTCTGGAGAAGGTGACGAGAGTCTTCGCTCATATGATGCTCCGGCAAAGCGCCTCGCAGGCGCATGCCGAGCAGCGCCGCACCGAATAGGAACGCGAACGTGATCGCAGCGACTCCGATCGGATTCATCGTGGAGCTATCGTTTGCGGACGGCGGTAGATTCTCCCCGAAGCGCGTTGCCTCGAAGGCGGTAACCGGAGCCTACAGCGAAAACCAGGCCATGGCCATCCGAAAGCGGGAGTCAGAATTCGATGTTTGGGTCGACTTCGCTTCGGTAGTTCTCATCTCGGCCGCTACCGTGCTGACGGCGTGGTGCGGATACGAGGCGGCCCGATGGACTTCCCTCCAATCGACGCAGTACAACGAGTCCGCCGCCCAACGGGTCGCCGCGGCCGTCGATTCCGGCCGTTTCAATACCCTTGAGGTCATCGACGTCGGCATGTTCATGCAGTACGTAGGTGCCGTCGCAGCAGGACGAGCCGAAGAAGAACGGTTCATTTATCGGCGATTTCGGCCCGAGATGAAGCGCGCGGTCGACGCCTGGCTGGCGACGAAGCCGCGCACGAATCCGACTGCGCCGTCCTCGCCGTTCGCGATGCCGCAATACAGCTTGCGTTCCGGCAAGGATGCTGCGCAATTAAACGCGCTTGCGGCGCTGAACTTCGAAAAGGCCACGGCTGCCAACGAACGCAGCGACGCGTACGTTCGTCTAACGGTGATCTTTGCCGCGGTCTCATTCCTTGCCGGCATCAGCACCAAGTTCCGATTCCCAAGCCATATCGTCATTGTCGTGGCGGGGTTTGGCGCGCTGATCTTCGGCCTCATCCGAATGCTGGAGCTTCCCGTTCATTAAACGAGTCGGCTAGAGTCCGAACACTGGTAGCCCTTTCCGTACGCGAGCCAGTTGTCGGCGCACAGCTGGCTTAGCCCTGCCTGTTCCGTCGAGTACCAGCCTTCGGCCGCGGTCGATCCTGCCAACGATTTGGTGACATCCTTCGCTGCGGCCGTTATGCCGATGGCAACCAGCGCGATCGTCGCCGGCCATGCCAAGGAGCGTCGTCCAAGCGGTATTATCGTGTGCCTTTCTCGGAAATGCTATCGAGGTTCGTATTTGAACCCCGCCGCGCGCAGTTGCTGCAGACGCGAGAGTACTTGGGGCTTTGCTTCAAAGAAAACGTCGAGAGTTGCCCAGAGGCCGCCGTATCGGCGCGCCTGGGACAGGTATTCCTCGATATTTACCTGATCCATGAGCCGCCGGCCGATGGCGTTGATGAGCAAACCGCGGAAACCGGTCGGCGAAAGCGTCGCGCCGTAGCGATCGCGCGAGTACATGCGTACGCGTTCGAGCGGGTTGCGAAGCCACTTGATCGCGGAGACGTACGTGAGGAGCATCTCGTTCCACCACGCCGTCTGGTTGAGGCGAATCGCTCCCAACTCGTGGCCGAGGATGAATGCTACGACGTCTGCCGTCTTGCGGACGTCGATGTCGAGAATAATCTGGTGGAGAACGATGTAGTTCTCGCGCCACGACGAGTACGTTTTTGAAAATGGCGCTATGCTGCTCCCAGAGAGAAAGAGCTCGGGAACCTCGGCCATTCCCAACCGGCGACAGTGCTCTTGGAGAATCGCGTAGATCTCCGGAAACTGCTCCGCCGAAAGCCGTACGGAGTTGCCGCGGACCGACGCCTCACGCCGATTTCGCCGAAGGACGAGCAGCGGGATGCCGATGAGCGCCGTGATCGAAAGGAAGCGCAGAATGTTTACTTCCTTCTCCAAAAACGGATAGGCCTTGAGCCACCCCGGATCGTGCACGACCAGCGCGATGGCCACGCCCATGAGGAGAAAGTTTAAGACGACGAGTCCGATGAAAATCAGCCGCTCGTGCGGATGCCGCAGCGCCGATTCCTCGATAATCTCGCCGGCGCGGTTCAACTCACTGCTTGGGCCGATCGAGTTCCGCCTGGAGGTCTTCACCGAGCGTCTTGCGCGCCTTTTCTCCCGCATCGAGTCCGGCCGGCTCCCACGGTTCCCACTCTTCCCAACCAAGGAACTGCGAGAGCAATCGGAACCCGAAGCCGACGAAGAACGCGATTGCCGTCGACGCTACGACCGGCAACCCGAACGCCTGGTCGCAGGCGACGTAGGCGATCGCGGTAAGCGCGGCTGCCGACACGAAGAATTCGCCTCGGACGAGCTGTTTGGGAATAACGTTACAGGCGACGTCGATGATCCAACGTCCGGCGGTCGTGGCAATTATGCCGATGAGGACCGCTGCTCCGTATCCCAGGTGCGCGGCGAGCGCGGCTTGAGCGCCGACGATCGCGTACCACGGTAGCGAGAAGGCCGTCATGAACTGGAACAGGCCGTCCTTGAACCGCAGCTCGCTGTAGTATTCGATGACGAGCGCCGCCGTTACGGCTGCGAGGCATACGATGAGGTACCACGGATTTTCGAGGGGCGCCGGCACGATGTTTACCAGAATATCGCGTACGATGCCGCCGCCGATACCGCCGGCGATCGCCAGGATGGCCACGCCGACGACGGTGAAATGTTTGTAGTGATCCGGCCGCCGCGCGAGCAGGGCGCCGTTGAACGCGTTCGTTCCGGCGGCGATCAGCGAGATGTAATCCAGCATGCTGAGCGTCCAAATCCCGAACTTCGAAAGGATGAGCGGCGTCATGCTGAGCTCTTCAAGCCGCGCTCGCCCGCACGGCACCGCGGTGAAAGTAGACGCGGAAGACGATGCTGATCAGAAACTGAATGATAAAGTAGGTCAATACGGTGGGGGCGACCAGCGTCTTTGGAAAAGTCGCCGTCGCGACGACCGCGCACGTTCCGATGTTCCGAAGCATCGTGGCAATGCTGAGCGTGCGCCGGTACTGGATTGAGGGGCCGCCGAGAATCCAGCCGGAGCCCACGCAGAGCAGTACGAGGACGAGTGTCGCCCACATGACGCGCGAGCCGTAGACGGAAGCGATGGCTTTTACGAGTGTTGGGCCGAGGATCACCAGCAGCGCCACGATCGCGAGGAAAAACAAGAGGAGGAGCGGACGCCGTAGTCGCGTCGCGAGGTTCGGAGCACGGTCGGCTATCAATAGCCCGGCCAGCAGCGGCACGAGTTGGAAAACAATGAGCGTAACCGCGATCCGGCCGAAGGGTATATGCCCGGCAGCCTCCGCCGGTGCGATAAGCCCGGCTGCAAAGATGAAGCGAGCGCTCACGGGAATCGTGATGATCGATATTGCCGGCATGACGAATGCGAGCGCGGCCGCGAATCCCAAACTACCTCCTGGTGTGCGCCCTGCGGCGCGAACCAAGAACGGAACGCCGGGTGCGAGTGCCATCAGCACAAATCCGATCGCGATATACTGATCGAGGTGGAACGCCCGCGCCAGCAGTACGCCGAAAATAGGAATGATGATGAAGTTGGCGAGGAGCGCGCGAGCGAATAAGCCGTAGTTCTTCAACGCGGCCAGCAAATGCTCGACGTTGATCTCCAGTCCGGCGCTCAGCATCACCGAGACCAGCATCACGATCGCCGCGATCTTTTCCTGGTTCATTCGCGTCTCCTCAAGCAGAGAACAATTTGTTTCGCGCCCCAGGCTACCTCACCCCCCGGCACGCAGTCGAGCCAGGACTTGTCAGTGAGCCTGAGATTGCACGACAAGTTGTGCGGCACGAGGAAGGCCGCACGAACGGCACGTGCCATCGCACCCTCGATCACTGCGATGGCACGGCCACACGATCGACCTAAACGTTATTGTCCGGCGTGTCCAGCCATCGCCTTTTCAACCATCGCCTTTACCTCTTCCAGATTGAACGACGCGCCTTTCTGCATCGGGGGGAACTGGATGAAGGTCTGCGCCGCCTTCCCGACGACTTCTTGGACGAGGACAAACCGCCAGAACTCGTACGCGAACCAGTTGTAGAATGCCAGCGACCCGCTGAGGCCCGTGCGTTCGAACGGATCGAGCCGCAGGTTACAAAGAATCGGCCAATCCACTTTCACGGTACCCCCAAGCCAGCCGCCGGGCTGGTCGATGAAGCGGTACTTATAGTCGTTGACGCGGACCGCTCCGAGGGTTCCTTCGGCGAAATAGAATATCTCTTTTCGATTCGACGGCCCTCTACCGGTGAGAACGTTCGTCTGATCGTAACCGTCGAGATGAACCTTGTAGGTCCGGTCGCCGAGCTGTTTGCCCTTCGTGAGCTCGTCGGCGATATTCGGATTGCCGGCAATCGAAACGAACGTCGGAAACCAGTCCAGCCCGGAGAAGATGCCGTTCTCGACCTTCCCAGCGTGGATCTTGCCCGGCCAGCGCGCAACGCACGGTGAGCGGAAACCGCCCTCAAGGACCGTTCCCTTGCCGCCCGCAAACGGCGTTTGACCGCCATCTGGCCATGTGAAATTCTCCGCGCCGTTATCCGTTGAGAAGACGACGATCGTGTTGTCGTCAAGACCGTCGTCCTTCAGCTTCTTCAAGACGCCGCCGACGACGTCATCGAGCTGCGCCAAACCGGCTTCCTGAAGGGACCAGCCGTTTTCTGAGGTGCGCAGGCTCTCGTACTTATCGGAGAGATGCGTGACCACGTGCATGCGTGTGGGATTCAGCCATAGGAAGAACGGCTTGCCGCTAGCTCTGGCTCCGTCAACGAACTTCAAAGCATGCGCAAGGATCTCGTCGTCAACGGTCTTCATCCGTTCCGGATAGAGCGTGCCCGCGTCTTCAATTTTTTGTTTGCCGACCTTTCCCCAGCGCGGATCGACGGTGGGATCGTCGGTATCGGTTGCCCAGCAGTGCAGCATGTTGCGAGGCCCGATTTTGTCCTTGAGGGCTTGCGGATAGTTACGGTGAGACGGATCCTCCATCGCATCGAGGTGATACAGATAACCGAAGAACTCGTCGAAGCCGTGGAGAGTCGGAAGATATTCGTTGAGGTCGCCTAAATGGTTCTTTCCGAACTGACCGGTCGCGTAACCCATCGACCGAAGAGCGGTCGCTATCGTCGGAGCCTCGGCCGGCATTCCGACCTTCGCGCCAGCCTGCCCGACGGTGGTAAGTCCGGTCCGAATCGGCAGTTGCCCGGTGATGAAGTTGGCGCGGCCCGCCGTGCAACTCGCCTCCGCGTAGTAGTCGGTAAAGCGTATTCCTTCGGCGGCTATACGGTCGAGGTTCGGCGTTCGGCTGGCCATCATGCCCTGGTGGTAGCACCCAAGGTTGAACCAACCGATGTCGTCGCCCATGATGAAGACAATGTTCGGTTGCGGGGATTGAGCCATTGTTAGTCCTTTCAAAATGTCGGAAGAAATGCAATTTTACTCAGATTAGCTGGACCGCACTATCCCGAAAACGAAAGTGAACCCTTGAAGCCGTTATTAAAAGGTAAACAGCTGGGCGACCGGACCTTTGACGTGCGCCTCGATGGTTACGACCAGGCCGATCTCACTACTGGAAAAGGTCGGTCGAACCGGCACGAGATCTTCTACTTCGCCGGAGGGACGCTTGGCGCGGTGCGCGTTAACGACTACAAGTATCGGTTTTGGATGGGGCCAGTCTTCGGCTGGGCGGGACGGTCAAGGTCCATTGCCGATATCGCCTGGAGGCCGCTCATGCCTCTGCGTAACCGTAGATGAGCGCCGTTTTTGTCGTACCGTCGAAGAGTTCGTCTTCCAGCGGTTCCTGAATTTCTTTGAAGAACTTGTCCGCAAACTCGTGAACTTTTTGCTCCTTGGCGGCCTCGCCGCGCATGTGATACGACCAGCCGAACTCCGCAACCAGCACGTCGAATCTGTCGGCCGCGGGACGGGTCCAGACGGCAAGGTCGGCGTGGGCTACCGCGTTCTTGCCAAAGGTGAAGATTCCGAGCCTTGCTCCAATTTCAAACACCCGCGCGTTATTCACCGCCGAGACTTTCGCAGTGGGATCGAGGTCCAGTGCTTCGAGCCCAGGGAACAGCTCGATAATCCGTGACATGGGTAACTCGAAGTTTTGGACGGGGTAGTAGGCGATGTAGTTATTCGAGAAGATGCTCTTAATCGTGCGCGGCGCATCGCCACGAATGATCTCCTCCTTGAACTTCATCTTGACCGGCAGATCTTTCATCGACGACGTCACATCGAAATCGGCCGATTCGCGAAACTCGGGAGAGCGCCGCTTGAACGTCACTTCCCACGTTTCGTCCGGCCAACCGCTCGATCGATCCCGTCGAAGCCTCAGAATCAGGTGGTTCTTCCGGAAGACGGCATCAGGCGTGTCGAAGAAACGCACTTCGCGAAGCTCCGAATCGACGCGATCGAACCCTTCGTACTCGGCGCCGAGGTCGTCGGCCATCTTCGCCAAGTGGTTGTTGAACTCGAGCACCGAGCGTTTTGTTTGGAACCCCCCGGGCTTAAGCAGAAGCTTGAACTCGCGTGCGGTGATTGCGCTTGCCATAGCGCGAAGGTTACGCCGCGCCCTAGGGGATGCCTTGCCCACGTAAATAAGAGAGGCTCATGACTCGCAGAGCGGTCGGCTTTGGCCCCGGTCTCGTCTCAGCCGCCTCCGATGCGGATCCGACGACCGTGGCGAGCCTGGCCGTGGTTGGTGCGGTTACGGGATATGTTCTCTCCTGGTTGGTACTGTTGCTGCTGCCGATGATCGCGGTCGTCCAGAGCATCGCCGCGGCAATCGGTGCGATCTGCCCGACGAGTATCCAAGGCGCGGTCCGGCGCCACTACGGCCTGAGATGGGCGTTGCCGGCGCTCGTCGCCGTCCTGGCAGTAAACCTGATGACGCTGACCGCGGATCTCGAGGCCGGCGCGGAATCGCTCAAACTCCTCACCGGCATATCCCGAGAATACTTCGTGCTCCCGTTTGCCGCCGCCGTGGCGTGGCTTCTCGTGTCGAGATCCTATCTGCGTGTCGAGCGATTTCTCTCGTTTCTTCCCTTGATTTTTATTTGCTACGGGATTAGCGCGGTACTCGCAAAACCAGATTGGGCGGCGCTCGCGCGTTCGCTTGTGACGCCGCACTTTGATTTCACGGTTCCCGTCGCGACCGGAGCGCTCGCCCTTCTGGGAACCACGCTGACGAGCTACGTCTACTACTGGGAGTCGATCGAAGTGTCGGAGCGCGGCACGACGCCTTCCGAAATGCGCGCGATGAAGGCCGATGCCGCATGGGGAGCGCTGGCTCCCGGGATCTGTTTTCTCTTCATTCTCGTCGCAACCGCAGCGACGCTCGGCAAGACTCATACCCCCGTTCAAACTGCGGCCGATGCCGCCGCCGCCCTCGCACCACTCGTCGGCGGCTGGGCAACGGCGCTTTTCGCGATTGGATTGCTGGCCTCAGCCGTCATTGCCGTTCCGGTTCTCGCCGGCACGAGTGCCTACGTCGTGACGCAAACCTTTGGTTGGCCCGGAAGTCTCGACGCGCCTATCGGCAAAGCTCGAATCTTTTACGGAGTTCTTCTTGGATCGCTCGGCCTATCGGCGGCGTTTGCGTTCGCGGGACTTCCCCCCATCGGCCTTCTCTATTGGGCGTCGGTAGCCGGCGGCTTGGCGACGCCGTTGACACTCTGCCTCCTCGTCGCAATCGCGCAAAACCGCGACGTTATGGGTGAGAACCGGATCGAGGGTTGGCTCGCGTGCGCCGGCTGGGCCGTAACGGTCATCGTGACGCTGTCGTGTGTGGCCTTCCTCGCGGCCACCGTTCGCAATCTCTAAGAACGCCGTGCCGTGAAGTCGGGCAACCAAGCTCGCATCACGTGGAACAAGAATGCGGTGCTGATGCCAAAAAGCAGCAAGCCGTCGATGGACTCGATCGCCCCCATCATCAGCCAGTGATGCAGCAAAGGTAATCCCGACGTGCCGCGAGTCGTCAGCGAATCGATGGAGTAGAGCATCGCATCCGCGGGGTTCGCGACAGCGCCGAGACGCAGGTAGGCAGTCGCCCAAATCGTGCACTCGACGGCGTGAGCGACGGCCAGCAACCACGCAACCGCTACGATCACGATGATGGCGCCCGCCGTCGTATCAAGGAACGGGTGTTTTCCGCGCGTCTGCGCGATCCGGAGCCTGCGCAATCCCAGGGCGACAAGCACGACGCAGCTGACGTGCAGCGCGACGGTGCACCCGATGAGCGTGATGCCCCACGTCCAACTCGCGTCCCACGTAAACCAGCCTTGGTGCGTCAAGACGGCACGATGGCCGCAGAGGTATCGAGCACGATCTGGTCCCAGCGCCAGAGTTGGCGGAAAAAATCGCGCGCGACGCTACGATCGCCCGGGCCGCAGATCTCCGCGATGGTGCGCTGGCCGTCGATTTTTTCCAGGAGCCGCTCCTGGCGATCGTCGATCGGCAGATAAAGGTCCGTATAGGTGTGATTGCGATTGATCAAGACCGCCGTCGCTCCCGGCGGCACGCGGTCGCGCACGACGATCGTGTCGGGCAGACGAACCGGCGTGTATCCCAGCCACGCATCGTCGCTAAAATCGGCGAGTGCATTTTGAGCGCGTTGATCTTTCTTGTAAGCCACGGCGCTGTGACGAAGCATCGTTCCGCGGAATAGTTCGATTGCGGCGTATTGTTTTTCTGGCGTTAGCTCGATCAGCTTGGAATGATGCGGCGCGGATGCAAGCGCCCCGCACCACGGAAGGTAGGCCGCTTGGCGCAGCCAGCGCCCGAACGCCAAACCGGCGCGTTCGAGAAACTCCATCAGCTGCGGGACCGAGTAAGAGCGGTCTTGCGGATGGAGGAGCGCATCTGCAACGCCGGAGCTCGTGGCGAAGTCGGGTGAGTTGCGCAGCAACGGCGCGAGGGGATGGTCGGAGGGCAGCGCCTTAAGGCTCGTCGCGAGGTCGCGAATTGCGGCATCGGTGTGACCGATACCGAGCCGCCGGCAATAATCTTGCAGCATATAGATTCCAGCGCGCCCGTACGGCGCGTACACCATCAATTGAAGAGCGCCGTTCGGAGCAAGCGCGCCGCGCAGCGCCCGCAGACCGGCGTCGGGATCGGGAAGATGGTGCAGCACGCCGGTGGCGACCACGTATTCGAACGGCTGGCCGAGCTCGGCCGCGCGCTCGATTGGGAGCTGACGCACGTCGAGGTTGTCGAGTGCGTATTTTTGTTTCAACTCTCGCGTAAACGCGATGCTCGCGGCACTAACGTCGATGCCAATCACCTGCGCGCGCGGCCAGCGCAATGCGTAGTGCGCGGCCTGCGAGGTGCCGCATCCGGCGACGAGGATGCTGCGGTCGTCGCGGTAGGGCTCGGTGGGCCAAAACAGGTGGGATTCGGCGCGTCGGCGCCGGTCGTCCCACGACCGGCGGTAGGCCTCTACGTCATCGACGGGCGCCGGGTAGGGGTGACGTTCGTAAAAGTCGGCCACCCGCGCGGCGATCGAGCCTTCCATACCGACTCTATTCGACCCGATATGGAAAGGCTCTCTCGATTCGGCGCACGCTTCGCTCAGCTGTGCGGCGTTTTTATTTGCTCCATGACCGAGTCCAGGTTGAACGATGCCGGTTTTTGCCGCGGCGGGAACTTGATGAAGTTGTCGATCTCCGACGCGACTACCGCTTGCATCAGATACATCTGGGGTACGTGATTGACGCACCAGTCCCAGTAGGTATTCGAGTTAAAATCGGCTCGCTCGAATGGATCCCGCCGCAAGCTCACGATATGGGGCACTCGCAGCTTGACGAACGGCTCAGCCCAAAGCTGCATCGTGTGGGCGCGTTGCACCGCCAGATTGAACTTCCAGTCGCCGACTCGCACGGCGATTGCGTCGCCGTCGTCGCTAAAGTACATGATCGCGTTGCGCGCGCTCTCTTTAGCCGTTCCACTGAAATAAGGAATCTGGTTGAAGCCGTCGAGGTGAACGTGGAAGTTCTTCTGGCCTACGGTACAGCCGTCGAGCAGCTGCTGCGTGACGTCCGGATTTCCGGCGGCTGCGACCAACGTCGGGAACATGTCGATGTGCGAGACGATGCCGTTGTACACCGAACCGGGTTTGATCGTACCCGGCCAGCGGATAAAGCACGGCACCCGCCAGCCGCCCTCCCAGTTGGAATCTTTCTGCCCGCGAAACGGCGTATTGGCACCGTCGGGCCAGGTGTCGTTCTCCGGGCCGTTGTCGGTGGAGTACATGACGATCGTGTTGTCGGCGATTCCGAGCTCGTCGAGCTTGTTCAACATCATGCCGATCTGCTCGTCGTGCACGACCATGCGATCGCTATACGGATCCTGCCCGCTCTTGCCGAGATTCTTCTCCGCGACGTGCGTCCTGAAGTGCATCGCCGTGGAGTTGTACCAGAGGAAGAACGGCCTGTCGGCCTTGGCCTGCGCCTCCATCCACGCGAGTGCGCGAGCGGTGATCTCCTCGTCGATGGTCTCCATGCGCTTTTTCGTGAGCGGCCCGGTATCTTTAATCGTCTGTTTCCCAACGCGTCCCCAGCGGGGGTCGACGGTCGGGTCGTCGACGTCGCTCGCTTTGCAGTCCATCACACCGCGCGGTCCAAACATCTCCTTGAACTTTGGATCCTTCGGATAATCGGGCAGCTCGGGCTCTTCCTCGGCATTGAGGTGGTACAGGTTGCCGAAGAACTCATCGAAGCCGTGGACGGTCGGTAAGAACTCGTTACGGTCGCCCAGATGGTTCTTGCCGAATTGGCCGGTGGCGTAGCCCTGTGGCTTGAGCAGTTCCGCGATGGTCGGGTCTTCGGGCTGCAGGCCGACCGTGGCACCGGGCATCCCGACCTTCGTGAGGCCGGTGCGGATCGGGTTCTGGCCGGTGATGAAGCAGGCGCGCCCGGCCGTGCAGCTCTGCTGCGAGTAGTAGTCGGTGAAGAGGCCGCCTTCGTTGGCGACCCGGTCGATGTTGGGGGTCCGGTACCCCATCATGCCGTTGCTGAACTTGCTGACGTTCCAGATGCCGATGTCGTCGCCCCAGAGGATGAGGATGTTCGGTTTCTTGGCGGGCATTTTTCGAAGCCTTTCTCGGTATGACGTGCTCGCGTCTAAAGATGAAATGAACGAAGCAATCGCGGCTTCGATCGTGCAGATAGCATACCTTGCCGGAAGGCTCGCGTTCTATCCCATAAACGCAACCTTCACGTCATACAACGTGCTCGGCGGATTCCGCGGTTGCCGAGGTCACTCCGGGAAGAGCGGCAAGCTCGCCACGTATTCTTTCGGAGACTCCGTCGTCGCGCCCGGGCTTGTTCAAGTTGGCGGCGATTTCAATGGAGCCATTCGTCGCCGCCGATGTGTTCAGTTCGAGCAGCGTGAGCGAAGTTTTTCCAACCTCGGCGATAATGCATTCGCGCACGGACTTTTGCGCCGGCACCGCACACGTCACCCGCAGAACGTACGCGGTGATGAAGTTCTCCGAGGCCGGCCGAGGTATTCGCGAAATGCCGCTCGCGAGCGGCTGAACGAAGGCATTGACCAGAACGATGACACCTGCGCCCACCGCCCCCTGCATTTCGAAGCCGCTGCCAACTAAAGCACCGACGGCGGCCGTCGCCCAAAGCGTGGCTGCCGTGGTGAGGCCGCGCACGTCGAGCCCCTGGCGCAAAATAACGCCGCCGGCGAGGAAGCCTACCCCCGTGACGACTTGGGCGGCCACACGCCATGGGTCCGAAACTTTTCCGCCGAGTCCCGGGAGCGCGCAAAAGAGCGCCGCGCCGACTGCGACCAGGGTCATCGTGTGCAAGCCTGCCGTCCGCTGCCGCCACTGCCGCTCGAATCCGATCGCCAAGCCTAGAGCGGTAGCGATTGCTAAACGCGTAAAGAAGACTCCGTTCGGCAATCCGTACGCCCAGGTCTCCATCAATCGTCACTCATCCAATCGTCACTCATCCTCGAGTTTTCTTCGCCGCTATCGGGGCAACGTCCACTTTAGCAGTGTCCGAATCGTCCAACCTGGCACGCCCTTGACGTCGGCGAGGTTTTGCTCCATCTCGACCGACGCTTCCAGCGGGCGCAGCCCGCCGCTAAACCGTTTGCCGACGCGCATGCCGAGCGGGACTTCAGTCCATTCATTGCGCACCCAGTCGTACGTGATGGTCATGCTCGAGAGACCGATGCTCCAGCCCCTCGCAAGCGCGAGCGTGACCGTGGGTTCGATCTTCGACTGTGCGACCGGCGAACGTGACGCGGGGCCGATAACCGAGAAAAAGTCCTGTTGGAAGAAACCGAGCGTCCACGGGCCGTGCTGCGTCTCATAGCCGAACGCTGGACCAACCGAGTATTTTCCGCTGCCCAGTGAGTCGTTTTGAGCGCTCGGTATGCGAATCGTAACACCGTCGAGCCATCGGCCGCGCGAAACGTCGCTGACGGCCAAGTCGTACAAGGCGAGATCCCCCGCTCCCGTCACCGCGGTCGCGGGCGCCGACGTCACGATCGGAAGCTTGAGACGAAAGACGTATTGGGTGCCGGCGACGTACGGAAGCTGCCCGCGAAAGTTAATGAGGCTGCTCGAGCCGCTCTCATCGTCGTAGTTCGGAGAGACCTCCTGTTCGATCGAAACGTACGGCGCCGGCGGCGCCGGCGTCGGCGCGGGCGTGGCGGGAATCTGCTGCGCGCGGCCCTCCGCGGGCACGATTGTAAACGCGAGCGCAAACGCGGCGAGAGCGGCCCGGCGTGCCTGCATCGGCCCTACTCCTCTCGGGAAGCGCAGGAATTCCTTCGATTGGCTGCAGGGCGAGTGTTCGCATGGCGAGTATCGCCACAGCCGGGGCAAAATATGACAGCATTTACGAACGCCTTCACGGAGATCGCCGGAATCGCCGCGACGCTCATCGAGATCGCTGCCGTTTTCTTTATCGTCGTCGGCGCGAGTAAGGCCGCGTATCAATCGTTTTTGTCCCTGTTTCGCGACGCGACCCTTAGGGAGCGCAAAAGGATTTGGGTGCATTTTGCGACGTGGCTCCTTTTGGGACTCGAACTCGAGCTGGCCGCCGATATCATTCGCAGCGTCGTCGCGCCAACGTGGCAAGACATCGGAAAGCTTGGGGCGATCGCGGCCATCAGAACGCTGCTCAATTACTTTTTGGGTCGAGACATCGCCGACTTGGGCGAGGGCGCGGCGTAAACGGTATGCCGGGGGTCACGAGAGGGGCCTTGGCGCCCGAATCCGTCAGCTGGACTCAGATGGAGCCGGGCACCTTCGAGGCCGATCGCCGCATCGTCAGGCTCGATGCGATGCGGATCGGTTGGTATAGCTCCAATCTTGGATTCAAATTCGAGGCCACTCTGCGGCCCGGCGCGTTTGTGATCGGGACGCTCGCGAGCGATTCGACGCGCGCGCGCTGGTTCGGCGCCGGCGTGGACGAGGGGCACGTCGCAGCAACCGGAGAGTCGATCCGGCTCAGCACCACGGGGCCGTCGGCGTTCCTTTCAGTGACGATCGACGAGCGCCGGCTCGCGCGCGAGTTTCCGAACTTGCCCGACGCGCGGACTCTGCTTGAAAACGCCGGTGATGCGATGCTCGGACGCAATGAGCTCTTTGCAAAGCGGCTTCGCTACTATCTGCGATGGCTGTCGCGTGACTCCACGAAATCGTCGGGGTTCTTGCGGCTCGTTCGGGCGCGCGAGATCGCCCAACGCGCTCTGATTCCGCTGCTCGCCGACGCTCTGGGCGACCACAGCGGCACGACCGCCGAGCGGCCTCCGTCGTTGAGCCGTCGTGTCGCCGCGGTTCGAGTGTGCGAAGCGTACATGCGCGAACATTTGGATAAAACCGTGACGCTCGTAGACTTGAGCGAAACCTCCGGGCTGCGCTTGCGTTCGCTCATCAACGCATTTCAAGCCGTGACGGGGTTCAGTCCGATGGCCTATTTCAAGCGCGAACGACTCAGCGGCGTTCGGCAAGCGCTGCAGCGCCCGCACGCGGCGCGAATTCGCGTCATCGACGTCGCGACCGCATGGGGCTTTTGGCACATGGGGCACTTCACGGCCGACTACCGCGAGATGTTCGGAGAGTCGCCCTCGGAAACGCTGCGCACCTCGTAGAGGTCCGGACAGGCAGAGGCAAGGATCTCATCGGTCAACGCCTGGCGAGCGTCGGCAATGCGATCCCGCACGTCCGACTCGAGTTCGGAAAAGAGCACTTTCATGCTTCTTAAGAGACTGGGGACTTCGTAGCCGGCGAGCCGCCAGCGGTGGCGTAGATTGCGATCGAGCTCTTCGAGAAAGGTCGCGTCGAGTTCGTTCCTTTCAGCGAAGTGGCCCTCGCATTTCGAACGCCTGGCCTCCGCCAGCTCGGCCTCAAAAATATCGCGATCCGTCCAAATGGCTTTGCCGTTTCGAAAGATCTGGATGCTGCTCAGTCCTCGCCGCCGCAGCTCTTCATGCTCCCACTCGCTCTCGTCCTCAGTTCGCGCTATTGCGGCGCGCACCGTGAACTCCAGAATGCCCGTCGACAGCCGCTCGTAAGCAACGTCCTCGGCGATGTTAACGGACTCTTCCATGCGCGCCGTATAGAGGGCGGGCGCATTAACGGCCATAGCCCATGATAGCGCCGAGCGGCACGCTTTGCTGTCCCGTTAACGCAATCCGCGGCTCGAGCAGAGGTTTTGCGTCTTTGGGATTGACGCTCCGGGCGCTCCCCGGTAGAATCTAGCGCGATGAATGCTTTAACTTCGATGAAGCGCGTTGCTTCGTCTGTGGTTCTATTGATGACGGCCTTCTCCGGTGCGACAACCGTCGTTTTGGCGCAAGACGCGACGGCGCCGTCGCCCGCGCCGGCGGCGAGTCCGACGCTCATGGACCGCGAGTACGACGGGCAGACTCACATAACGCTCGCGCCGTACATCTGGCTTCCCACCGTGCACGGTTCGGTCCAATACACGATTCCGAACCTGCCGCTGCGTGCGGGGCATACCGACGTCGTCAACTTCACCACAACCCCGGCCGACTATATATCGAAGCTGAACTCTGCCGCGATGGGGGCGCTCGATCTGCGCAAAGGCGACTTCGACATTTTCGGGGACTACATTTATACGAACGCTACTGCCAGCGCGAGCGAGTCCGCGACGATCAGCGGGCCATTCGGCAGGCGTCAGTTCCGGCTTGCTCTCGGCACGTCGGCTCGGCTCGTCCCCAGGATTTGGGAGGCTGCGGCGGGCTACACCGTGGCACGCGGTCACGACGCCGATCTAAGCATCTTCCTTGGGGTCCGTGAGTTCCCGATAAACCTGACGTTGGGCTATAACGCCGCGATCACCGGTCGGCGGGGAACCTTCACGACGAATGGCACCGTGACCGCTTCGACGCTCACAAACGATGTTATCACCGGGCTGCGAGGGAACGCGTTCTTCGGCGACGGCCACATCTTTGTGCCGTATTATATCGACTTCGGAACCAGCACCGGTCCGAACAATCAGACGTGGGAGGGCTATACCGGCGCGGGCTATGCATTCAATCACGGCCAAACGTTGATCGCCACGTACCGTACGCTGAACTATTTCTCGTTTCCGCCCAACGTCGCGGTTCAAAAGCTCAACATGAGCGGCCCGCTCCTGGGCTACACCTTCAACCTATAACTACTTATTGCGCTTCCTTCAATAGTTGGCCGATGTCGATCCCGCGTTTAACGGGCCAGAGCAGACTCCAGGAGATCTTGAGATTCGTCTGCGGTGAGCCCGGCGGCCGCGTGACGTACGTATAGTACGACACCGCGAGCGACATCAGCTGATCGCCGTCTTTGAACGTTCGTGCGACGCCGCCGCCGAGCGGAACCGCCCACCTATTCTGCGCGGCGCTCCAGTTCGCGGTGATGTTCGGCGACGTCGATAGAGCCCAGCCGTTCTTGAGATTGTAGTTGATAAACGGCTGAAGAAAGAAGACGTCTAGATCGGGCCGGCTCGAAGGTCCGGCGACCGACCAGAGCTGCGTCACCAGCGTCCCGATTACGAACTTCCCCGGCATGATCAAGGCGACGGCATCCGGACCGGCCGACCATTTACCCGACGTGAGCGTGCTCGGCGAGCCCGTCGGAGCTTGAAAGATCGGGCCCACGCCCCAGATGAGTTGTCCCGGCTTGGTCTTCGGCGCAAAAAAGAGCTGCTCTTGCGTGTCGCCGATTCCGAACGTCGATGGGCAACCGTTCGGCGACGCGCAGACGGGCGGCGGCGCGGCCGAAGGCTGGTTGATGATTGGAAAAATCGTGCGAGCGATCAACGTCATATTCGTCGAAAGCATGATCGGTACGACCGGCTGCACGTTAAGGATATACTGAAAGCGCGTGTACGGGCCGACGCCGTAGTTAAAGTTGTTCTGGAAGGGAACGATCGTGATGTTGCCGACCGGATTCTGCGACGTCTTGATGATGGCCAGCCGAAGCGCGTCTTGCTGCGCCGGCGTAAGTCTGCTGATGTCGAACCCGCCGGTGCCGGCGTCAGGCGCGGCCGGCGACGCCTGCGATGTTGGGCTTGGCGACGGCTCCGGTGCAGCCGTAGTCGCAATCGGCATCGCAAGCGCTAGCGCGAGCAGCCCGCTGATTACTCCAAAGTTTATCATTCCGGATTCCCAGTTTACGTCGAAACGCGAGCGCGGCGGTATCCCAAAAATGCAAGGCTTGGATTTTCGGAACAAAGGGCCCTAAAAGGAATATCGCCGCCGCAGCGAGGAGGGTGCTCGATGATGATTCGACGGTATTTGACTGCGGCCGCGGTCGCAACGATGCTCCTTCCTCTCCCCGCGTTGGCCGCGCTCTCGATTGGGACGAAGGCGCCGGATTTTACGCTTCAGGCAAGCCAAGGCGGAAACGCCTTTACCTTCAACCTGGCGGATGCGTTGAAGAAAGGGCCGGTCGTGCTCTACTTCTATCCCGCAGCGTTCACGACCGGCTGCACGATCGAAGCGCACGAGTTCGCCGACGCGATCGATCAGTACAAGGCGCTGGGCGCGACGGTGATCGGCATCTCCCACGATCCGATCGACAAACTGCAGAAGTTTTCCGTTAGCGAGTGCCGCAGCAAGTTCGCCGTCGCGGCCGATACCAATGGAACGGTGATGAAAGCCTACGATTCCGTTTTGGCGCAGCACCCGCAGTATGCCAACCGCACCTCCTACGTTATCGCTCCCGACGGGACGATAATCTACACGTACACCAGTCTCGATCCGTCGCTGCACGTGCAGAACACGTTGACGGCGCTCAAGGCTTGGGCCGCCGATCACGCTTCGGGTGCGACTCCTTAAACGGCGTCGTCGTTGGCGAAGAGCTGCTGCGACCGCGGGAGGCGTTTGCTCGAGAGGGAAGTGTCGAGCGCGGTAACGTCGCGTGGGACGACGTCGATCGGGGGAATCTCGGCCAAATCGTCGCCGCTCAGCGAGGCTTCGTCCTTGAGCCGGCGTCCCTGAGGAAGCAACTTCGTCTCGTACGAGCCGACGGCGCCGTTGAAGGCGTTGACCGAGCGTTCGAGATGCTTGCCGACTTCGACGAGATGTTCGGAAAACTTTAGCGCGCGCTCGTAGAGCACTCGTCCGATCGTCGCGATCCTCTTTGCGTTCTCTTCCTGTCTTACCGCTTGCCAGCCCATCGCGAACGTGCGCAGCAGGCTGATTAGCGTCAACGGCCCGGTAATCAGAACCCCTTTATCGAGTGCGTATTCGATCAGCGACGGGTCCTCGTTGCAGGCCGAGCTGACGAAGGCTTCTCCCGCCACGAACATCACCACGTACTCCGCGGAGCCCTTTGCCGTTTGATAGCCGCGACGCGAGAGCGCGTCGACGTGATCGCGCAAAGCTCGAGCGTGTTGCTTGACGAGCGCTCTTCGCGCCTCGTCGTCGGAGGCCTCGAGCGCGGCCTGCATCGAGTCGGTCGGCGCTTTGGCATCGACGAAAACGCAGCGCTCCCCCGGAAGGTTCACCGTCATGTCGGGACGCACGCGCGCTTCTTCGAGCGCGACGGTCTGTTGCTCGAAGAAGTCGCAGTACGCGAGCATGCCCGCTTTCTCGACGACGTTGCGAAGCTGCATTTCGCCCCATTTGCCCCGCGAGGCCGGATTGCGCAGCGCCGTTACCAGGGTCGACGTCTGCGTGCTCAGATGCGAGGTCGCGGTCTCGAGTTTGTCGGTTCGGCCCAAGAGCTGGTCGATCTGTGCGCGCAGGCTGCCGGCATCGCGTTGGCGGGTCGCTTCCAGATCGGCAATCAAGCGGTCGAACTCGCCAAGCTTTTGCGTTACCGGTGAGACGAGCTCGCCGACGCGTTCGCTGGCGCGCAGTGCCGTCGCCTCACGCAGTTCGTTCTTCGCACGCTCCAACAGCGCTTCGATCGCCTTCTCTCCGGAGTGCTCGCTGTGCTCGAGCGTCGCGCGGAGCGACGCATTCTCCGCTCTTGCCGCTAGCCAAGCGATCGTGGCTCCGATAGCGCCTCCGAACAGAAAGAGTGCCACGGCAAGTGCGGTGAAGGTCACCATCGACCCTTGCTTTTGGCCATCCCAACGGTTCGCTCCTCGAATTGAAGGGACACGAAAAGAGTTGGCGGAGAAATGAAGCGATGAATCGCAAGGACTTTCTCGCGGCATCGGCTACCGCGGCCGCGAGCTCGGGGGTTGCCGGCGCAGCGGAGCTTCCCGGCGGCGCGCACTTTGTCGAGCGCCGCTCCGATTTCGACGCCGCGGCGTTTGCGAACATCGTGGGACGCCCTGCCGCGATTCGTCAGGTGTTCGAGGCCGTCGCTTTTCGGCCCAGCGTTCTCGGTAACGTGAAGAACGCGTTGAACGGACTACAGTTCGGGTTCGGGTATTCGGCAAACGCTATAGCCGTAGCGCTCGCGGGCCACGGTCCATCGGCCGTGTACGCATATGCCGATCAACTTTGGGTTCGCTACCGTCTCGGAGAGTTTTTTAAATTGACCGATGCGGCGGGCACGCCGGTCGCTTCAAACGTGTTCCTGCAGCGGCGCGCGCCGATTGACGTTCGGACCGATCCCGACGATGCCGCAGGCATGTATCAGGACGAGTCGATCGAGATGCTGCAGCGGCGGGGCGTAATCGTACTCGCCTGTCATACCGCCATCGAGGAACAGGCTCGGGCGATCTTTACTCGAGGCTTTGCCCCCGCCGCGACGAGCAGCGCGGACGTGGCAGCCGACATTTTGACGAATCTCATTCCGGGTACCGTCGTCGTTCCGTCGATGGTCGCAGCCATTGCGGTCCTGCAGGCGAGCTATCACTACACGTACGTGACGCTGGCGCTCTAAGCGGAGGTCCACGATGCCTAAACTATTGCTGCTGTTCGTAGCGACCGTCGCCTTCGGCCTTGCCGCATGCTCCGGCTCGCAGCCCGATACGGGCTCGGCTTTATACGATCCGCATGCGCTTCCCAGCGGCGCGCTGGGAGAATCGATCGCGTACGGACACGACATCGTCGTCGAGACACAATCGCTGATGAAGCCGTACGTACGGGCGCAGATGTCTTGCGCGGCCTGTCATCTTGCAGGCGGCACGCAGCCGCGAGGCGGCAATTTCATCGGCCTTTACGGACGTTTCCCGCAATGGAACAAGCGCGCGCACCGCGTGATCGCGTTGCAAGACCGCATCGCGGAGTGCTTCCTGTACAGCATGAACGGAGAGCCGCCGGCCTATTCGAGCAAGGCAATGATTGCGATCGTCTCCTACATCGCTTGGCTCTCTCGCGGGGTCCCGGTCGGCGCAACGCAATCCAAAGACGATCGCTATATCCTGCCGTTGCCGAAGGGTTCGCCGAACTCTGGCGACGGCGCCAGGATCTACGCAAGCAAGTGCTCGATGTGTCATCAGTCCAATGGCGGCGGCGCCGGGGGCAGCTTTCCGCCCTTATGGGGCTCGGGATCGTTCAATAGCGGGGCGGGCATGGCCCACATCGACCGGATGACGGGTTTCATTCGCTACAATATGCCGCAGAACGCGCCGGGCTCGCTCTCGCTCTCCCAAGCGTACGATGTGGCGGCGTTCGTCCTGAGCCACACTCGCCCGCGCTTTGCCAAGAACGCCCTAGTTGTGACCCGTGCCCTGCCGGCGAAGTACTTCTAAGCTGCGCAGAGTCGTAGGCCCCCGGCCTCCGAAAAGATAAAATGAAGCCTGTTTTGGAAGGCACCATGGTCAACGTAACGCTTCCCGAGATGGGCGAGTCCGTTACCGAAGGTTCGATCGTAGAGTGGCGCAAACACGTCGGCGACTTCGTTGCCGAGGGCGATCCGCTCGTCGAGGTAACGACGGACAAAGTCGACGTCGAAGTTCCGGCGACCGCCTCAGGCGTCGTGACCCAGATTGCCGCACGCGAAGGCGAAACGGTTTCGGTCGGCGCGCTTTTGGCCCAGATCGACACCTCGCAGGGGAACGGCGCGGCCGTCCGTCAGCCGAGCGCGGGAAACGGTGCAACCGCAGCCAAACCGCCGCCCCCGCCCGCTCCGGCCGCATCCGCCGGCAAAGCGTTAGCCGATCAACCGGCGCGACGCATGGCGCGGCGGCTCGACGTCGACCTCAAACTCGTGCGAGGGTCTGGTCCCGACGGTCTGATTCTGCGCTCGGACGTCGTCGAGCAAGCGCCGCAGGCGCGCCTTCGTTCGGGGCCTCCAGCGCCGCCGCTCCCAGCACCGCCCGCCGGCACGAAAAGGGTGCCGTTGCGAGGTCCCGCCGCTGCACTGAGCGGCTACATGGAGCAGAGCCTGTCGATTCCTACGGCGACGAGCTTTCGCAGCGTCTCGGTCGATGTGCTCGACGCTCGCCGCAAAGAGCTGGCGGGCGCGATCAAAGCCGCAGGACGCAAGGAGAAAGTCTCGTTCACACACCTTATCGGGTACGCGCTCGCGCGCGCGGCGCGCGAACATCCTTTCATCACCTACGCGTTTGCGCGCGATGAGACGGGCGCACCCATTCGGCTCGAACCGGGCATTCATCTCGGACTTGCCGTCGACAGCGAGCGCAAGGACGGAACGCGGTTTTTGATCGTGCCCGTCATCCGCAATGCCGGCGAGCTCGATTTCGCAGCGTTTCGAGCAAACTACGAAGAGCTCGTCGCGAAAGCGCGCGAAAACAAGCTCGGCGCGGACGAAATTACCGGTGCTTCCTTTACGTTAACCAATCCCGGCGGCATCGGGACCGTTGCCTCAGTACCGCGCTTGATGCCGGGACAGGGCGCAATCATCGCGACCGGCGCAATCGGTTATCCCGCCGGATTTGCAACCGCCAACGAACAGTCACTGCGCCTGCTCGGCGTATCGAAGGTGATGCAAATCACGAGTACCTACGATCACCGCGTTATTCAAGGCGCGCAATCGGGTGAGTACCTGCGGTGCGTCGACGAACTGCTGCAAGGCAGCGACGCCTTTTACGAAGCGGTCTTCTCGTCGCTCGGATTACAAGCGGCGCCCGTCGCGCAGCTGCCGTTCGCGCCGGCTGGCCCCGCGACGACGCGGCCCTCCGACGAGATGTTGCGTGCGGCCGCGGCCGGCATGGCGATCGTCTCCGCTTACCGGCGCTACGGGCACCTCGCCGCAAATCTCGATCCGCTCGGCGCGGAGCCGGTGGGCGACCCGTCGCTGCAGCCGCAGACCTACGGTCTGACGCCCGCGCTGCAGAGCGCGATTCCGGCTAGCGTGCTGCACGTCAAGGTCGCCGGCAACACGCTGGCCGACGTGTTGCCGCGACTGCGTGAGACCTATAGCTCGACGATTGCGTACGAGATCGAGCACATCTCCGATGCGACGCAGCGGGTTTGGCTGCGCGATTACATCGAATCGGGACGGAACAGATTCGAGCAGACGCCCCAGCGACAGATCGAGTTGCTCGAGCGCCTGACGCGAGTCGAAGCATTCGATCGCTACGTGCGTAAGACGTTCCTCGGTCAGAAGACGTTCTCGGGCGAAGGGCTCGACGTGATGGTACCGATGCTCGAAGAGATGCTTGACATGCTGGCGGAAGACGGCGTAAGCAATGCGGTCCTCGGCATGGCGCACCGCGGCCGGCTCAATGTGATCGCGCACGTCGTCAACCTGCCCTACGAAGAGGTGATGACGGAGTTCGAGGCGGTTGCCTATCGCGTAACCGTCGGCGATGACGACGTCATGGGCGACGTCAAGTACCATCACGGTGCCACCGGAACGTTCGCAACCTCGAAGGATAAGAGCATCCACGTAACCCTGGCTCACAATCCGAGCCATCTCGAGGCGGTCGACCCGGTCGTTGAAGGCAGCGCGCGCGCGCTGCAGACCGATCATGCGTCGGGCGTGCCGACCTTCGACCACAAAAGGGCCGTACCGATTCTCATCCACGGCGATGCCGCGTTTACCGGTCAAGGCATCGTTGCGGAAGTCTTCAATTTGCAGTCGCTGCCGGGCTACCAAACCGGCGGCACCATCCACTTGATTGCGAACAACCAAATCGGGTTTACGACCGATCCGGTCGACGCCCGTTCCACGCGATATGCTTCGGACTTGGCCAAAGGCTTCGACGTTCCCATCGTGCACGTCAACGCCGACGATGCCGAAGCGTGCATTGCGGCGGTCCACTTGGTCGTCGATTTTCGCCGCGCGTTCGGACGCGACGCGCTCATCGACTTGATCGGATACCGGCGTTTCGGCCACAACGAACAGGACGAACCGGCCTACACGCAGCCCGACATGGTCGAACGGATCAAGAATCACCCAACGGTGCGCGAGCTTTTTGCCAACAAGCTCGTCAATCAGGGCGTGATCGATGCCGATCGCGCGCGCACGATGGCCGACGATGCGATGCAGCGTCTGCAAGGGGCGCGGCGAGCCGTTCGGGGCGCGGCATCGTCGAACGTCCAGGGTCGCAAGCTGTCGGGCAGCAACACCTTCGGCGGCGCCGCGTTGCCGCCCGTCGATCGGCGCCAGCTCGTCGCATGGAGCGAAGCGTTGGCCGCCGTGCCCGACGGATTTTCGCTCAATCGCAAGCTGCGCAGCCAGTTCGAGCGCCGCAAGAACGCCATCGAAGAGCGCGGGATCCTCGACTGGGGAACCGCCGAAGCGCTGGCCTTCGCCTCGTTGCTCGTAACCGGGACACCGATTCGACTTACCGGTCAGGACACCGAACGAGGAACGTTCAGTCACCGCCACGCCGTCTTGCATCCCTCGACAGCGAGGACGGGCTCCGCAAAATCCGAGGAGCTCCTCTGGATACCGTTGCAGCATCTGGCCCCCAAACAGTCCTCCTTCGAGATCCGCAACAGCCCGCTATCGGAGTACGCATGCATGGGTTTCGAGTACGGGTATTCGACCCAACAGCCCGACGCGCTCGTCTTGTGGGAAGCGCAGTACGGCGATTTCTTTAACGGCGCCGAAGTCATCGTCGATCAGTTCCTCGCTGCCGGCCAAGCCAAATGGGGCCAAACCTCGCGCTTGACGCTACTACTGCCGCACGGCTACGAAGGCGGTGGTCCGGAGCATTCCAGCGCGCGTCCCGAGCGTTTTTTGCAGCTCGTTGCGGAAGGAAACCTGCGAGTCGCGTCGCCTTCGGTCGCCAGCAACTACTATCATCTCTTGCGTTTGCAGGCGCGATCGCCGATCGCGGTCCCGCTCGTCGTGATGACGCCGAAGTCGTTGCTGCGCCTCGACGTTGCCGCCGGCCGGCTCGACGCGATGGCCGCCGGCAGCTTCGAGCCGGTGCTCGACGATCCGCGCCGGCTGGAGCGCGAGCAGATTCAGCGGCTCATTCTCTGCAGCGGAAAGATCTACTACGACCTCGTCGCGCAGCCGGCATACGAATCGTTACGGCAAACGGCGATCGCGCGCATCGAACTGCTCGCGCCATTGCCCGTCGGCGACATCAATCGTGTCATCTCGAGCTATCCGAATCTCAAGAAGATCGTATGGGTGCAAGAAGAGCCGAAGAACATGGGCGCGCGAGCCTTCGTACGCCGGCGGCTGCTCGAAGGCAAGCGAGATGGATTCGATATCGAATATATCGGGCGCGGCTATCGGGCGAGCCCCAGCGAGGGCTACGCCGGCCAGCATGCAGCCGAACAGGAACGGATCGTAGCAACGGCATTGGCCGAATCGAGCTAGCCGTCGCTAAAACATCGCCGCCAAGAGCTCTTCGATCTCGCAAGCGTCCACGAAGAGCCGGCGCGTTTGCGCCGTGAGGAAGCCCTGCGCGAGCATCGAGTCGAATAGAGCCAGCAATGCATCGTAGTACCCGCGGTAGTTGAGAAGCCCGATCGGCTTGTCGTGAATGCACAACTGCCGCCAAGTCAGCACTTCGCAGAACTCGTCCATCGTGCCGTAGCCGCCCGGCAGTGCGACGAACGCATCGCTGTACTCGTTCATCAGGGCCTTTCGCTCGTGCATCGTCGACACGATACGAAGTTTCGTCAGTCCTGGGTGCGCGATTTCGCTGACGGCCAGCGCCGAGGGGATGACGCCGATTACTTCGCCGCCGCAGGCCAACGCCTCATTGGCGACGATGCCCATCAGGCCGATACTTCCCCCACCGTAGACCACGCCGTACCCGGCCGCCACGATGGCCTGCGCCGTTGCGGCCGCGAGGGTCGCGTAGGCGGGGTCGCTGCCGTCACGGGATCCGCAGAAGACGCAAATATATTTCACCGTCCTGCGCGGTTGGTCACCGCGCGGCGGCGTGCCTGCCGGTGAGACTCTGGCTCTGGGCCGGCATCGAGTTCGCCGTTCTAGCCGCGCTCGCGTGCGTGCGAGCGAAGCTTTGGACCTACGGCTCCGATACCGGCACCTTTGCGCAAGTCGTTGCCGATGCGTTCAACGGGATGCGCAACGGCGTCGAGAACGGCACGCACTTCCGCTATCATTTCTCGCCGTCGCTCGCGTTACTGTGGCCGTTCGTTGGGCTCACCGGCAGCGCGCTGCCGTTGCAACTCGTGCAAGCTGCGGCGACCGTTGCGTGCGCGCCGCTGACTGCGGCGCTCGCACGTCCGTATGCCGGAGCGAAACTGGCCGAGCGCCTGGGATTCCTCGCGCTGCTCTACCCGCCGCTGCTCGCGCTTGGGTTCGACGAGTTTCACGAGCTCGGTCTCTTTACGCCGCTCGTCTTGGGGCTTTTCATCGCGGCCGACCGCACGCGCTGGCTCTGGTTTGCGGCCTGCGCGATCGTCGGGGTCGGTCTGCGGGAAGATGCGGCGCTGACGCTGGTCGTCTTCGGTCTCGTCTTAGTGGCGATCGGACGACGCCCCTCAACTCAAGGTCGCGGCCTTCTCGACGGCCGTCCGCTCGAACCGAGGGCCACGGCCATTGCCGGAGCCGCGCTCGCTACCGGTGCGGGCGCCGCGCTGGCGGCCTACTTTGCGCTCCTCGCGTTGCGCTTTGGGGCGTGGGGGCCGAGTCACTTTTACGTGTACTCGTTTGCGAACGGACCACTCGCGCTCGTGCTCGCACCGGTAACGCATCCGCGCGAGTTCGCGAGCTCAATTTTCACCTTCGGACGACTAACCTATGTGTTGGAGGCCCTGGTCCCGCTCGCATTCTTGCCATTGCTCTCCTGGTGGGCCGCGCTCGCCATACCGGGGGCAGCAGTCGTGTTGCTCGCGAACTCCGGATACGTTTGGCGCATGGGCGATCACTACGCGGCTCTGTGGATACCGTGGCTTCTCGTCGCGACCGTTATGGGAGTCGTCGTGAAGGCGCGCAAGACCAGCGTCCGCGTGGCCGGGATTTGGACGACGAGCTCGGCGGTGCTTTGCATCATCTTCTTGATCGCGTTCGATCCCATGCATCCGCTGCACTATCTCCATCCTTATTATGACGATCTTGCCGACGCACGTCGAGCGCTTGACTGCGTGCCGAAAGACGCCTCCCTCGCCACCTACGACGAATGGTTCTCGGCCGTGGCTGCGCAGCGGCCGCGAGCGACGATCGACCGCACGAGCGGCGTCGAGTATCTCGTCTACGCGGACGACTTTCCTAGCCCCAAGTATCAGCTTTATATGCGCCCGGCAATCGCATCTGAAGTCGCGCGAGGTGAGTATCGCGCCGTCTGTCGTTTCGGTAACGTGACCGCCTATCGGGCCGCCGGAGCGAAATGAACGCTCGGATTCCAGGGCCCGGCCGATGGACCACGCTGAAGCGCCTCTTGCCCGTTCCATTCCGCCGTTTCCCGGCTTTCCTGACAGAAATGACGAACCGCTACGGGAACGTGCTGGCATTTTCGCTTCCGTGGCGTTCGTACGTGTTCGTCAACGAGCCCGCGCTCATTAAGGATATCCTCGTCACCCAGCAGCACGCCTTTTCGAAATCGCTGGGCACTCGAGTCCTCCGCCTGCTGCTCGGCGACGGATTGCTCACGAGTGAAGATCCGCTGCACCGGCAGATGCGACGCATCGTGCAGCCGGCCTTCCACCGCGAACGCATGACGGAGTACGCGCGCGTCATGGAACGCGACGCAGGCGAATTCGTCGAGCGGATTACGCCGAACGAGACCTTCGATGCGCATGCCGCGATGACCGAGTTGACGTTACGAATCGCCACGGAGACGCTTTTCGGAAGCGACGAGAGCGAATCGGCGAAGCTCGTTGCGGAGGCGCTAAGGCTGATGATGAACGAGTTTCCAAAGATGCTCACCCCCGCCGGCGCGATGCTCACGCGCCTGCCGTTGCCCAGCACGCGACGTTTTTGGCGCGCGCGCACGATGCTCGACGAGATCGTCTACGGCCTCATCGCGCGCCGCCGCTCGGATCCCCGCGACCGCACCGATGCACTGTCGATGCTGCTGGCGGCCGGAGACGGGGAGACGAACTATCAGCCGTCGGACGAACAGATTCGCGACGAGATCATGACGCTGTTCGTGGCCGGGCACGAGACCACCGCCAACACCTTGACGTGGTCGTTCTTTCTCCTGGCGCAGCACGACGAAGCCGAACGGCACGCCGCACTTGCTGCCCGCGACGGCGATCGCGAGTATCTCGAGCGGGTCGTCAAAGAGGTTCTGCGGCTTTATCCGCCGGCCTGGATCATCGGGCGAGAGACGCTGCGCGACGTAACGTTGAGCGATGGCAGCCACATCCCGGCAACAACGACGGTTTTCATGGTGCCGTTGCTGCTGCACCGTAAGCCGCAGACCTTCGCACATCCCGAGCGCTTCGAGCCCGATCGCTGGCTCGAAGGCGAGCCGCCGCCCTTCGCATACATACCGTTTGGCGGCGGGGCGCGCCGCTGCATCGGCGACGAGTTTGCGCTGCGAGAAACCACCATCGTTTTAGAAGCGTTGCTGCGCCGCCACCGTTTTGCGCTCGAACCGGGAGCACGCGTAGAAACCGCGCCGCTCGTCACGCTTCGTCCAGCCGGTCCCGTTCCGATGCGAGCGCTCGCCCGAGCCGCATCGGAGCCCGTTGGGAGCTTGGAGCTCCCTCTACGCTAGAACGAGCTGGTCGTCGCCGAGACCCGCGTTGCCGATGGCTTCGCGAATCATCTGGTCGGCAATGTCGGGGGCTGCCCAGCGAGCTTGGGCTTGCGCGTCGAGCTGGTCGATCGGGTCGAAGTAGAGGAAGGCCTTTCCGGGCTTGACGCTCGGCGCCGCGTAGACCGCGATACCATTGTTGCGATCGTAATACTCGTACGAGTGGACGTCGCGTTTACCGCCGCCGCCGGGCGCGTCGCACACGAACGTCGGCGTATTGAATCCGGCGGTGCTTCCTCGAACGAACTTCTCGGTGTCCACCGCAGTCGCAATCGTCGTGCGCAGCTCTTCAACGCCTTTGACCATGTCGTGCATGTAGACGTAGTACGGGTGGACGTTGATGTGGCCGAGCCGCTTGACCAATAACTGCATCCGCTCGCGCGTGTCGTTGACGCCGCGAATCAGCACGGACTGGTTCCTGGTAAATATGCCGCGCTCGAAGAGCAGGCGCATCGCCTTCTGCGTGATCCACGTGATCTCTTCGGGAGCGTTGAAATGCGTGTGCAGAACGACTTCTTTGCCGATCGTTCGCCCGCGCTCCACGATGGAAGTCAGCGCGTCGAGCCATTCCGTGTGGGTGATGAGTTTCATCGGCATAATGGCTGGGCCTTTGGTTGCGAAGCGCAGCCGGCGCAGATGCGGAATGTCCAGCAATGCGTTACCGATCAGCTCGATGTTCTTCGGCGCGAGCTGATAGGCGTCGCCACCGGAGATCACGATGTCTTCGAGCTCCGGACGGCTTGCGATGTAGTCGAACGCCTCCTGCCACTGTTTGCGCGTCGTAGCCAGCGCGATCTTGTCGACGTTTTCGGTGTCGGGGCCGATCGCGTAGCTGCGGGTGCAGAAGCGGCAATAAACCGGGCAGACGGCCAGCGGCAGAAAGAGCGCTTTATCGACGTAGCGGTGCACGAGTCCGGGAAGCGGCGAGTCTTGCTGCTCGTGAAGCGAGTCGAGCGTCAAACGCGGGTGATCGGGCAGCAGCGCCGAGGCCAGCGGGATGAACTGCCGGCGAATCGGGTCGCCGATCGGATCGCTCCAATCGATCAGCGCGATGGCGTAGGGAGAGACGCGCACCGCCATCGGAGCGCGGCGAAAGCCCTCTTCCGCGTCTTCGTAGAACTCCGAGGTGCAGACGCCGCGAATCGTCTCGAGCAGCTCTTCGGCGGTCTTCACCGACTGGCGCTGTTGCCACAAATGGTCGAGGAACGTGGCCTCGTCGACTTCGGCGTAGGCCGGAATGTGGCGCCAAAACTCGCCTTGCTTGAGCTGCTTGTACTCGAACTGGTCTGGAGGCACGGGCGGTTTGACATGCGCCGAGGCCGTGAGCGTTTGAGTCATCGGGGTTTCCTTGCATAGATCTGGTTGAAATGTGCGAGCAGTTCGGGACGATCGCGCAGCGTCTGCAGCGCGATCTCTGCGTGATCTTTCGTATAGCCGTTGCCGATGATCATCGTGACGTCTCGGCCGATGCCTTCGGCACCCAGTGCGGCGGCGGTGAACGACGTCGACATCGAAAAGAAGTAGATGGTTCCACCGTTGCGGGCGCAGAGAATCGAACACAGCTCGGTTCCGGGAACGTTAACGCAGTTGACGACGAGGTCCGCAAACTGCGGCGCGGCCGACTCGACCAGGCGGCTCGACGCAACGGCATCGCGCGCGTCGGCGACGATGAGGTCGTCGACGAATGCCTCACGCTCCAGCAGCCGCGCACCCGGGGTTTCTGCGCAGGGAACGATGCCGATGACGCGACCGCTCTCGCCAACGCAGGCCTTCGCTTGCGCGCACGCCAGCAAGCCGCTCTTGCCGTCCGCGCCGATAACGAGGACGGTTTGCCCCTCCGAGCAAAGGCGCCGGACCTGTGCGGGTGCTCCGGCGACGTCCAGCACGCAGAGGGCGACCTCTTCGTCGAAATCCTCCGGCAAGCGCGTCCACAGCCCGCTTTGAAAGAGAATCGCTTTGCCGCGGATCCAAATTCGGGCGGTCGCGACGTCCACACGGGTGATCGCGTCGATCTGGAGCGGGGTTAGCGTGAGCGAAACCAGCGACGCGATCCGATCGCCGGCGCGCAGATCGACGGCGTCGCGCAGGGCTTCGCCGACTTGCAAGACGCGGCCCACGAACATCCCACCGCTTCCCGTGACCGGATTGTGCTGTTTGCCGCGCGCGCGGACGTTCGCGCTAACGTGGTCGCCGATGCGACGCGCGTCGAAGTCGCACGCCTGCGCGATCTGCTTAAACGAAGCCGAATCGATGTTGAGTACCTCGACGTCGCAGAGAATTTCGTTCTCACGCGCCGCCGGCGTGTTGTCGAGCTTCCAAGCGTCTTGGGGCATGGCTCCGGCCGGCTCGAGCACGCGATGCACCCCCAGTGGGTGAGCGCGCGCCGTTGACGCAGCGTTCATCGCATCTGCACCGTTACGCCGCCGCGGTCGAACGGCATCCCGAGAACGATCGTCGTCCGCGTGCGGGCCATGCCAGGCGTTGCTTTCAGCCGAGCGAGCAGTTCGTCGAGATGCTGCGTCGAGCGCGTCGCTACCTTACAGACGAAGCTCTCTTCGCCCGCGACGGAATGCACCTCGCAGACCTCCGGCATCTCGCTGAGCGTGCGCGTAAACTCGTCGTAGGCACAGTCGGGCGACGTATAACAGCTAATGAAGGCGGTGAGAAGGATTCCCAGACGCGCGGGGTCGAGCTTGGCTCCGTAGCCTTGAATAAAGCCGCGTTGCTCCAGCCGCTTCACCCGGTCGTGCACCGCCGGCGGCTTGAGTCCAACGAGGGTACCGAGCTGACTGAAGGTCGAACGCGCGTTGCGCTGCAACGCGTCGAGAATCCGCAGGTCGAGCTCGTCGAGGCCTTCGATGTTTGCAATCATAGTTGTTAAGAGGTTCAAAATTCCGAATAATTTTCGGGGTCCCAAGCATACCACCGGGAATCCGTTCGGCGCAAGGTGCGCGATCGCCATAGGTTTGGCGGTGGCGGCGCTCGCCGGCCCCGGGGGTTGCGCTCGAACGGTTCAAGCCCCCCCAATACCGTCCGCTTCGATCTGGCGGCGGATCCCCAAAACCTCAATCCGCTCTTTCTAGCCCCCGACGCCGCGTCAGTCGAGCTGCAGGCGGCGCGACTGGCGTTCGAGCCGTTTATCGACCGCGATGCGGAGGGGCGGCCGGTTCCGGCGCTCCTGGAGGAGGTTCCGTCTCTCGCCGACGGTGGGGTTTCAGCCGATGGCCGAACCATTACCTATCGCTTGCGATCCGGCGTCAAATGGAGCGACGGGTGGCCGGTTACCGCCGGGGACGTGATCTTTACCCTGCGAGCAATCCTCGACCCGCGCAATCCGGTGCGTTCGCACGAGGGGTACGATCTGATCGACCGCGCGTTCGCAACGAGACTCGGCACCGTTGTCTTTCATCTGCGGCGACCGTGGGCGCCCGCCGCGACGACGTACTTTTCGTACGGCCTTTCACCTCAGTTCGTTCTGCCGGCACACGTCTTGCGAGCGCAGTCCCCGCTGGAGCGTGCCGCTTTTAATGCAGAACCCAACGTCGGCGACGGTCCGTACCGGTTTGCGTCGTGGCGACGCGGCGAAGGGCTGCGCTACGTCGCCAATCCGCGCTACTGGCGCGGCAAGCCCGCGGTCGCAACGCTGGCGATTCGAACGATTCCCGACCCTTCGACCAATCTTCTCTTGCTGCAATCGGGCGAATTGGATTGGAACCTTCTCGCGCCGGCGCAACTCACGATCGTGCGCCGCGATCCGCACTTGCGGTTCGTTACCGTTCCGACCGCGGTCGTCGCCGGGCTCGCTCTGAATACCCAGCACGCGCCGCTCGACAATCCCAATGTGCGCCGCGCGCTTGCGATGTCGATCGATCGCCGTGAAATTTCGCAGAAGATCACGCTGGGCATCTATCCTGTGACCGACATGATCCAACCGCGGTTTTCGTGGGCCTTCGATCCAACGGTGCACGAGCCCGGGTTCGATGCGGCGCACGCCGATCGTCTCCTCGACGAGGCGGGTTGGATCCGCGGCTCCGACGGAATACGCCGCCGCGACGGAAACGTTTTGCGGCTCGTGTACGTGCAGTTTCCCGAGTCGACGACCGGCGTGCGCGTCGCCACGGCGGTTCAGGCTGCGCTTCGCGAGCGCGGCATCGACGTCGTGGTGAAGTCGGTGAGCAACGCTCAGTTATTTCTGCCGCGAACCGGTGTGCTGGCAACGGGCAACTTCGACCTCGCCTACGTGCCCTGGACGATGGGTGCAGATCCCGACGACTCTTCGGTTCTGCGCTGCCGCGCGCCGTCGAACTACATGCGCTGGTGCGACCCCGGCGTCGACCGTCTCGAAGGCGAAGCGCTCGCGCAGACCGATCCTTTCCGGCGCAAACGGCTCTATCGTGAGATCGCGACGATCGTCGCGCAGCAAGTGCCGATCGTCTATCTCTTTAACGCCGATTACGTGTATGCGTATCGCACGCGTCTGCACGGCTTCGCGCCCAATGCCTTTCTGCCGGACTGGAACGCCTACGCGTGGCGCCTGAAGTAAGCATCTACTACCAAGAGATGCCGGCTCGGCTCCGGAAAGCGTTTATTTTCGGCCTTATAGGCCTTGCATTAGGTGGGGCGCTGATGTTCGCCGCGCGTGGCATTCACATCTTGTTCTGGATGTACCTGATTCTCACGGCTATCTTGCTGCTGGCTTTGGCATATAATACTTTGTATGTGATTGCACTGCGCCAGCCAATGCTCACCCTGACCCCCCGATTCCTGATCTATCGAAAAGTCTCCATACCCTGGGAGGTGATTTCGGGGGTTACCGAGTTGAAGACTCCAGGCGGAATTACGGTTGGGATTTTGCTAAGAGACGGCACGCTTCGTGTAACACCAAAAGACTCAACCTTGATACCGAGGCCGTCGATGGGTTTTCTCTTGCGGAACAACCTGGCGAAATATGGCGCTATTTCGATACCGCAGGCACGTGAAATGACGACCGAGCAGTTACGGCATGAAATTGAACGCTACCGCGAGTCGGCTTTCGCTGAAGCAGCCCCGAGTGCGGGTGGCCCGCTTGACGGGAAAGATAACCTGACTTAACATTGTGGCCCAGAACGTTTGGAGGCAGTTATGAAGATCGCCGGCCTTCGTTGCCATGCTTGGGCGCTTGCAGCCGCCACTCTCGCCGGGTGCGCCGCCGCGCAGGCGCCGAACCAAGTGCCCCCACTGGTGCCGCAGACGACCAATCGCGACAATCACGAGTCCGCGTCGTACGTCTACGCCGCCGAGTGCTGCCGGTTTGCCAGTTTCGGCGGCAACATCACGCTCTACGAACCGGCGCTCGCCGGAGTGGCTCGCACGATTACCAAAGGGGTGGGGGAAGCGGATTTTATTACGGTCGACCGCTCGGGCCGGCTATCCGCCATCGACCGATTCTACAGCGGCACCGTTACCGAATGGGATCGCGGCAGTCTGAGCCCATCGCGCCACTTTCAATTGAAGGGCGCGTGGGCCGCGGCAACCGATGACGCGGATAACCTTTACGTTGCTTTGTGCCCGTCGTGTCTACCCTACGGAACCGGCAAGGGGTCCGTCGTCGTGTACAGAGCTGGCACGACGAAGGTGTTGCGAGCGATCACCGACGGGACCGAGATCCCACTTTCGCTGGCATTCGACACGGACGGGAACCTGTACGTCGCTAACAGCGTCTACCCACATCCCGACGTGTCCGTCTACGCGCCGGGATCGAGCCAGCCGCTACGCAAGCTTAGGCGCCGACTGAACTCGCCGCTCGCGATCGCCCTCGATCCTTCAAACGATTTGTTCGTGTTGAACAACCCAGGGAGCAGCTCGAAGAGCTTGGTAGAGTATCAGGCGGGCTCGGACAAAATCTTGCGAAGGATCACGAGCGTCTCTTGAACTCGCAGGCGATCGCGCTCGATGGCTCCGGCACGCTGTACGTCTCGAACGTCGAAAACACGGGCCGCGGTTGGGTCTCCGTTTATAAGACGGGAGTATCCACTCCGAGTTATGAGATCACGCACGGTGTGGAAGGTCCGAGCGCCTTGACGACCGACGGGGAGAACAACCTCTACGTTGCCAACGCCGGTTATTACAGCCCTCCCCGCGATCGCGGAACCACCTGCGTCTACGCGGCAAATACCCAAAAGCCGTTGCGCTGCGTTCGAAGCCAGCGGAAATTCGATTTTCCAACGTGGTTGGCCGCGGGCAGGGAGTAGGGCGTTCGTCGCCGCGTGCGCTTCTCTTATAGCGCTTTGACCGCCGCGGTTAGCGAGTCGACCGAAGCTTTGGCGTCGCCGAAGAGCATCGAGGTGTTGGGAAGCTCGTAGAGCGGGTTCTCGATGCCGGCGAAGCCCGAACGCATCGAACGTTTTAGCACGACGACGTTGGCTGCCTTATCGACGTCGAGAATCGGCATGCCGTAGATCGGCGAACTCGCCACGGTTCGCGCGGCCGGATTGGTTACGTCGTTGGCGCCGATCACGAGCGCGACGTCGGCGGTCGGAAACTCGGAGTTGACGTCCTCCATGTCGAGCAGCTGATTGTACGGCACGTTGGCTTCTGCCAGCAGGACGTTCATGTGTCCGGGCATGCGCCCCGCAACCGGATGGATGGCGTACAAAACCTTGACGCCGCGTTTCTCGAGCTGATCGGCGAGTGCCTTAACGCTATGCTGCGCTTGCGCGACCGCCATGCCATAGCCCGGTACGAAGATTACCTTGGAAGCGTAGGCGAGCATCACCGCGACGTCGTCGGCGCTCGTCGCCCGGATCTGCTGCGGGCCGCCGCTGCCGGCGGCGGGCTCCGATCCGCCGGCCGAACCGAAGGCGCCGAAGAGTACGTTGGTCAGCGGCCGGTTCATCGCGCGGCTCATCGCGACCGTCAGGATCGTGCCGCTTGCGCCGACGAGCGCGCCGCAGATGATCAGCAGCGTCGAGTTGATTTCGAAGCCCGTGATCGCGACGGCCACGCCGGTGAACGAGTTGAGCAGCGAAATTACCACCGGCATGTCGGCGCCGCCGATCGGCAACGTGAAAAAGACGCCGAGGAGCAGCGCGGCGAGGAGCAGCGCCGGGAAGGCCCAGTCGGGCAGCACGCCCAGTGTCGCCACGAACCACACGCCAAGGCCCGCAATCGCGAGCAGCACGATGCCGTTGACGATCTGCTGCCCCGGATAGGTGACGGGACGGCCGGTCATCACTTCCTGCAGTTTGAGGAACGCGATAATCGAGCCGGCGAAACTGATCGCACCGATGATCGCCGAGAGTACGAGCGACACCGCAACGATCGCGTCTATGTTCGCGCCCGGGGCGGCCGTGAAGTATCTGACCGTCGAAATCAACGCCGCGGCGCCGCCGCCCGCGCCGTTGTAGAGCGCGACCATCTGCGGCATCGCGGTCATCTTTACTTTGAGCGCGGCAAAGATTCCGACCAATCCGCCGATCGCAACTCCGATGACGACCGATGGCCAACCCGCGCCCCCCGTTTGAACGATAATCCCAACCAGCGCAATCGCCATTCCGGCCATCGCGAGGCGATTGCCGCGACGTGCGGTAGCCGGCGAGTTCAGCTCGTGCAGGCCGTAGATGAAAAGCGCGATGGCGACGAGATCGGCGAAGTCGACGGCAACGCTCATTTGCCGTCACCTTTGCGCCGGAACATCTGCAGCATGCGTTCGGTTACCGCGAAGCCGCCGAAGACGTTGATCGCTCCGAGCGTCACCGCCGCAACCGCCAGCGTGGTGAGCAGCGGGCCGTGGGTCACGCCGGCCAGCGCCGCAACGATCACGATCGCTCCGGCGAGGACGATTCCGTGGATTGCGTTGGTGGCCGACATCAACGGCGTGTGCAGCGTCGTCGGCACTTTGGAGATCACTTCGAATCCCACGAAGACCGCGAGCAGAAGCACGGTAAGCGGAGCGACGAGACTTGCGAGTTCGTTCAGGACTGGCCTCCTCCAAGCAAGACGCTGCCGTCGCGCGCGATGACCGCGCCTTTGGCAACGTCATCGTTCATGTCGATCTCCAAGACCCCGTCTTTGATCCACGGCGAGAGGAGGGCGTGGACGTTGCGCGAGTAGAGCCGGCTCGCGTCGGCCGGCATCGTGCTCGGCAAGTTGGTCGTGCCGACGATCGTGACGCCGTTGGGCGTCGTGACGATTTGATCGGCGACGGTCAGCTCGCAGTTGCCGCCGGCCTCGGCGGCGATATCGATGATGACGCTTCCCGGTTTCATCGCGGCGACCGCCGCCGACGTGATAAGAACCGGCGCCTTGCGGCCCGGGACGAGCGCCGTGGTTATGACGACGTCGTTGTTGCCGATCTGCTCGGCCATCCATTGGCGCTGGCGCTCCTGTTCGTCCGCGGACAACTCCTTGGCGTAACCGCCGGCGGTCTGCGCGTCGACCCCGAGATCGAACTCGAGAAAGTGCGCGCCGAGCGACATGACTTGTTCCTTGACGATCGCGCGCACGTCGTAGCCGCTGACGACGGCACCGAGGCGCCGGGCCGTAGCGATAGCTTGGAGACCCGCGACGCCGGCGCCCAGCACCAGCACGGTTGCCGGTCGAATCGTTCCGGCGGCCGTCGTGAGCATCGGAAAGAACTTCGGCAGCGTCGTCGCCGCGAGCAGTACGGCCTTATAACCGGCGATGTTACTTTGTGAGGAGAGCGCGTCCATCGATTGCGCGCGCGTGATGCGCGGAATCATCTCCATTGCCAAAGCCGTGAGTCTCGCGGCCGCGAGCCGCTGCGTAAAATCCGGATCGCCAAGGGGATTGAGAAAGCCCACGACGACGCTGCCTTCGCGCAGCTTCGCGAGGGCGCCGTCGCTCGGGCGGCCGACGGTCACGAGGACGTCCGCCGCTGCGGCCAGGGACCGCTCATCCTCCGCGAGGCTTGCTCCAGCCGCGACGTAGAGTTCGTCGGGAAATGCGGCGGCGTCGCCGGCTCCGCGCTGCACGCTAACGCCCACACCCGATTTAGCGAATCGCGAGACCGTTTCGGGTACGAGCGCCACCCTACGCTCCTTTACCGCAGCCTCGCGAGGAACGGCAATAATCATTGGTCGGGTCCTCTCATACGGCCCCAACGCGACGGCGCCCTTCGCACGCCGGGGCGATTATTCGATCGTCACCGTGTTCTTCAGATGTCCGATCTTCTCGATCCAGACGTCGAGCACGTCGCCGTTAGCCAAAAATTCAGGCGGATTACGCGCGAAGCCGACTCCTTGCGGCGTGCCCGTCGCAAGGACGTCGCCGGGGAGCAGCGTCATCCCCTTCGAAAGCTCGGCGATCAGGTGCGCGACCGGGAAAATCATCTCGCCCGTACTGCTGTTCTGCTTTTCCACGCCGTTGCGATGAAAGGCTATCGCGAGCGCTTGAGGGTCGCCAATCTCGTCAGGAGTGACGATCCAGGGGCCGATCGGACAGGTCGAATCCAGACTCTTGCCTTTGAACCACTGGCCGTGTTCGCGTTGCAAGTCACGGGCGGTGACGTCGTTGAGCGCGGTGTATCCGAATACGACGTGAAGCGCCTCGGCCTCCGGAACGTCCTTGCATTCGGCTCCGATGATAACGGCAAGCTCGGCTTCGAAATCGTACTCTTGCGAAACGCGTGCTTCGAGGCGCAAATCGGCGCCCGGAGCTGCGATTGCCGTGGGAGCTTTGGTGAAAAAAGTCGGAACGCTGGGGAGCTTCAACTCGCGTCCGGCGGCTCGCGCGCCTTCCTTTGCGTGCTCGAGATAGTTGCGTCCCACGCAAAAAACGTTGCGCGACGGGCGAACCGGCGCATCGAGCGTCACGCTTTGCAGTTCGACCAGCTCATCGGAGGTATGCCAGGCGACGCGCTCGTGCGGTGCGAGCTCCAGGTAATCGCGAAGCGTCGGCGTGGCGATCGTGCGGATCAGGTCGCCCTCGAGAACGCCCGGACGAAACCGGCCGTCGCCCGACCGGTACGTCAGAAACCTCAAGCGGGCGGCAGTGTGATCTGCGGGCTCGGCGGACTCGGCTTGGGACTCGGCGTAGCGCCGCGTATCTGATTCAGCGAGGGCAGCTTCGCGTTCTGCTCTTCCTCTCGTTGGCGGTCTTGCACCGCTTGTTTTCTGGCGTTCTCGATCATGACGTTCGCTGCGCCGTCTTCGTCGCCCCAATTACCGCCGGCCGAAACCAGAGCGATGCTGCGCGTGACTCCGTGCGTCTTGGGATCGTAGTCGTACGAAACGCGGTAGAGGCCGACCTGGGCGGTGCCATTGGGTCGCCGAATCCACATTTGTAAGGCGTTGCCGAACGTTTGAATGTTGAACGACGTGACCTTGCAAGACTTTGTCGATTTGATTCGCACGACCTGGCCTTTTTTGTTGACCTCGACAACGGCCTCCGTGTGCAAGGGAACCGTGGGAAGCGTGTAATGAGGAGCCGCCGGTGCGGTTGCCGCGGCGCACGGGAGCGCGCCGCCTACGACGGCCGCAAGCGCTAGCGAACTCCAGCGTAGCGATTTCATCATTAAGGATTGAGGCACTAGTTGCGTGAGAGTACCGCGAAAGGATGCCCGCAGGAGCCGCAGGCAACCACCACTTGAAGGTGCGGTTTTTCGCGCACGCTTCGCGCTTCGTCTGCGCCCTCTTCAAAGCCGCAGAAACGGCACCGCGTCGAGGTGGGTCTCTCCCCTGCCGCCTGTTCGTCCACGATGCTCGGCTTTACGCGGGCTTCGCGCTTCAACCTGCCGAAGCAGCGCAGACGAATGATGGCCGCTCGTCTGGTAGCCGTTGCTCTGCTCGCCTTCGCGCTCAACCTCTCCGCCGCGCAAGCCGAGCGGCCGATCGTCGATTTGCATCGGCTCGATTCGTACTTTCAACTCTTTGCCGGCGATTCGAGCGACCCGTGGAAGACCGCCACGGTTCGGCTGGATACCTATTCAAGCGCTGTCGTCGCCTTTTCGGTCTATGCGGTTGATCCTGCGGACGTATTGACGGCAGGTTCGAATTTCAGTCCGCGCGCAATCGACACGGCTCGTCGTCATCCGATACTCTCGTTCGGCTTCACGCCGCCGGGTGGTTATCAGTTTGCATCGAACCAAGTGGACGTGCCGCTTGGAACGCGCGAGGGTTTCTTCGTGGTCGAGGCCCGCCGAGGCGACGTCGGCGAACAAGTTTGGATCAATCGTTCACGAGTCGGCCTCATCTCCAAAGAAACGCCGAGCAGTTTTCTTTTTTACGGCACGGATCTGGGAACGGGTATGCCCCTCGCGCGGATGCGCGTGCAGCTGGTCGTCAATAACAATTTCGTTACCGCGCTGACCGATAGCCAAGGTGTTCTGCGTTGGAATCGCTCGTCTCGTCCCGTCTTTGCACTGGCGCAGTGGGGGGCGAGCTATGCATTCTTGAGTCTTTTGCCTCAAGCACCGTTTCCAGCGACGATCGTCGGAGTGCGAACCGATTCGGCGGTCGTTCACGCCGGAGGAGTCGTCCGCGTCGCCGGTTTTGCCCGGACGCGTTCGAACGGCGTTCTGCGGGCCGGTAGCGGAAGCGCGCTCGTTTCCCTGCGTGACGGCGCAAAAACGATCGCCGCGCGGCGCGTCCCGATCGACGATGCCGGAGCGTTTTCTACCGCGCTTACGATTCCGGCCGGCGCTGCCGCCGGCGATTACGCGGTGCTGGCGCAAGTGGGCGCCGGAGTCGGCGGCGCTACGGTGCACGTCGATGCGAATGCAGGGGACCTTTCGCTCGACGTGAGCGCCGTTTGCGGGAGCACGTGCGATTTCCACGAGGACGTCCCCTTGCTCGTGCACGCATCGCGTGGTGGCGTTCCGGTGCGGGTAACGGTGGTGCGGTCGCCGCATGTCTATCTCGGCTATAGTTCGTCCGACGGTACGCCGTGGGCGACGACGCAGTGGCTGGACGAAACCGTTACGCTCGACGGCAGCGGCAACGCGACGGTGTACGTACCGCGACCCCTCGACGACCTTGGCTCGACGTACGGCGTGCACGTCGAGTCGGACGGAGCCACCGCCGACACGCGCGTCACCGTGCCCACGGCCCAGGCGGCGATTCGTTTGAACGTGGATCGAGTCGAGCAGAGTTTGGGCACGCCGCTCAACTTCGACGTTTATGCGGAGGCGCTCGATGGCAAGCCGCTCGCAAATGCAAGCGTTACCGTTGCGCTGGTGCACGGAAGATCGACACAGCAGCAACAGATAACGCTCGACGGAGACGGTCACGCGCGCGGCAGCTTCACCTCTGCGGAGCTGGGGACGAACCTGATTTTCGCCTCCACCGACCATGGCGGGCGCGCCACGGATGCCGTCGCCGTGCAGATCGATCCACAAGCCTCGACTCCGGCGACGGACGGGCGCAGTCCCAACGTGCGGATCGCGGTGGGCGCGAGTTCGTACCGCGCCGGAGAAGAGATCGCCGTCAATGCTGATGCGCCCGGATCGCAGGGCGATGCGCTCATCACCTTCGAAAGTGCCCTGGGATTGCAGTTCAGCGTGGCGACTACGAATGGCGGACGCGCGGCCGCGAAGTTGCACGCCGCCAACGCGGTGGGAGAGCTGCGCGTCGGTGCCGCGTTCGTTTGTGACGGCGCCATCGCGTGGAGCACGGTTCCGTTGGCACTCTCCGCTCCCGGGCGTCCGCATCTATCGAGCCTCGCGGTGCGAAGCGAACATTTTGCGCCCGGAGAAGACGCGCGGGTGGCGTTTGAAGAAGGGAGCGAAGGCCGCGGCACGTTCGTCGTCCGAATCAGCCGCGGGACGCCCTCGGGGAGTGCGCTGTTCTCTTCGGCTCCGGCACTCTTAGCACTCCGCACGTCGACGACGCAAAGCAGCGCTCCGGAAGCCGTCACCTGGCATCCCTCGGTCGACTCGACCGGCAATCACGCGCAGATACTCGGCTTCGTTCGGCGGACGCAACCGCCGCCGGACGAGTCGCTGCCGCAGGCGCAGTCCGAGACCGTCTCTTGGAAGGTCGCGCGCGGCGGCGCGGACGGAGTGGCGGTCGAGTTGCCGTCGCGCGGCGGACGTTATCTGCTCTCGGTACTCGATATCTCCGACGACGGAAGCGTGAGCGCCGGCTCGTCGATCGTCGAGGTTCGCTGATGCCGTGGCGCTGATGCTGCTCGACACGTACGGTCTCGTCTACCGAGCGTATTTTGCGCTTCCCGGGTTGACCACGAGCACGGGCACTCCAATCAATGCCGTTTACGGCTTCACGATGATGCTCAACAAACTGATCGCAGACGAGAAGCCGACCCACGTGGTAGCGGCCTTCGATAAAGGCATGCCGGCCGAGCGCGTCGCGTTGTATGCGGAGTATAAGGCGCAGCGCCGCGCGATGCCCGACGAACTGCGCGGACAGTTCGCCCTCGTGCGCGAAGTTCTGGCGACCTATCGCATCCCCGTCGTCGAAATGGAAGGTCAAGAAGCGGACGACGTCATCGCGACGCTCGCGCGCCAAGCACAAGAGGCGGGCGAACAAACGATCGTGGTCACCGGCGACCTCGATTTATTGCAGATCGTCGACGATCGTGTCACCGTCCTCGTGACGCGGCGCGGCATAACGGAGCTCGGGCGTTACGATCCGCTCGCCGTTCGCGAGCGCTTTGGGCTCGAACCCGCGCAACTGCCCGATTACCGCGGCCTCAAAGGGGACCCATCGGACAACCTTCCCGGAATTCCCGGCGTTGGCGAAAAGACCGCGAGCAAACTTCTGCAGGCGGCCGGATCTCTCGACGCGCTCGTATCGAATCCGGGTCTTGCAGGCAATCCGAAGCTGGAACGCTTGATCGAAGAGTACGGTCAGCAGGCCTGCCTCTGCCGAGCCGTTTCCGTCGTACGCCGCGACTTGCCGTTGGTCATGGATTGGGAGGGTAGCCGTTACACGGTGCCGTCCGACGCCGAGCTGTATCGCCTCTACAGCGAGCTCGAGTTCAAGACGCTGCTGGCGCGACTCCAGCCATCGTCGGATCTGCCGCTGCTCGAGATCACGGCAAAGGTAAGCGGCGACTACCGAAGCTACGTGCCGTCGGTCGATCCACCGGAGTTTGCAAGCTTGGCCCAGGAGCTGCTCTCGTTACGCGGCGCCGGACAGGTGGTCTTTGCGCCGATCGGCGACGCGATCGGAGTGACCGCCCGCGAAGGCCAAGGCATCTCCTTTTCGGTGAGCGCGCTCTCCCACGAAAACGTGCGAGATGCGGTGCGAGGACTCTTGGACGGCTCTGTCCGCGCCGGCGGCTACGACGTCAAGAAGCTGCTTCGCATTTTTCATTCTGCGGGGATCGACCACGCGCGCTTTTTCGACGACGCGATGATTGCCGCGCATTTGCTCGATCCCACCCGCGGCTTTGCCGACATCGAGGATGCGGCGTCGCAGTTCCTGGGGCTCGGACTGCCTGGCGATGCGGCGGCGGCTGCCGATGCGGCGTTCCGTCTCATCGCCAAAGGGCGAATCGAACTCGAGCGCCGCGGCCAGTTGCGGCTTTACGAAGAGCTAGAGTTACCGCTGGCGCCGGTGCTGGCAAGCATGGAAGAGGCCGGCATAGCCATCGATGCCGACGAGTTGCGCGTCGTCGGCGACCGCGTCGACACGGCAGCCGAGCAGCTGCGCAAGCACATATACGATTTCGCAGGCGAAGAGTTCAACATCGGGTCGCCGCAGCAGCTCGGGAAGGTCCTCTTTGGAAAACTCAACATTCCGGGGGGCAAGAAGACGAAAACGGGATTTGCGACCGGCGTCGAGGTGCTCCAAGGCCTGGCGCGGGATTATCCCATCTGCGCGTTGGTCTTGGAATGGCGCGAAGTGACCAAACTCAAGAACACCTACGTCGATGTGATTCCGCAGCTTGTCGACAAAAAGGACGGCCGTCTGCGCACCGAGTTCAACCAAACCGCGACCGCGACGGGCCGGCTCTCGTCCACCAACCCCAATCTGCAAAACATTCCGGTGCGCGGCGAGCTTGGACGCCGGATTCGCCGAGCCTTCACCGCCAAGAGCGAAGCTTACGTCTTGCTCGCAGCGGACTACAGCCAGATCGAGCTTCGTGTCATGGCGCATCTTTCGGGCGATGAAGGGCTGCGGCAGGCCTTTGCGCAGTCGCAAGACATTCACGACTTCACCGCGCGCCAAATCTTCGGCATCGCAGCCGGCGTGCCGGTCGATCCGAACCAACGAAGGATGGCAAAGAGCGTCAATTTCGGGCTCTTCTACGGAATGTCGGATTTTGGGCTGGCGCAGCGCCTCGAGATCGGCCGTGCCGAAGCAAAAGAGATTACGACCGCGTACTTCGCGCGTTTTCCGGACGTACGCGTTTATATCGATCGCACGATCGAAGAAGGACGGCGCAGCGGCTACGTCTCGACCATCCTCGGTCGCCGGCGTTACATGCCGGGATTAACGTCCGGCAACTACATGCTGCGTGCCGCGGCGGAGCGCGAAGCGACCAACGCGCCGCTGCAAGGTAGTGCGGCGGATCTCATGAAGCTGGCGATGGTGCGGATCGACCGCGCCTTGCGGGAGTCCGAACTCGACGCCACGATGCTGCTGCAGATTCACGACGAGCTCATCTTCGACGTGCGCGCTACGCAGCTGAGCGAGACGGCGGACCTCGTTCGTTCGCACATGGCGAGCGCCATCGAGTTGTCGGTCCCGCTGGAAGTGACGCTCAAAGCGGGGCGAAACTGGTACGACGTCGAGCCGATGAACGAAGAAAGCTTCGAGCGTGTTTAAGGTTATCGTCCTGGCGGTGACGCTCGCAACGATCGTCGTCCACGCTCCCAAAGCGGACCTGGCGCTGGAAACCGCCCGTACCGAAACGACGCGAGAGCAGGGCCTGATGGATCGCGCCGTGCTTGCGCCGCATACGGGGATGCTGTTCGTTTTCGAGCGCGACGAACGCGTCGATTTTTGGATGAAAGATACGCTGGTTCCGCTCGACATGATTTTTATCGCGAGCGACGGCACGGTACGCCGCGTTTTCTCCAACGTACCCATCGTCGCGCCAACACTCCCCGACGAGCAGATTCCTCGAGAAGGGGCGCCGGCGAAATACGTAATCGAGCTGCCGGCGGGGGAAGCGTCGGCCGACGGAATCGTCGAGGGCGTAAAACTCGATCTGAGCGCCGCTCCGGCCCCGCAATAACGACCGGCGATGCCCGAATTGCCCGAAGTCGAAACGATCGTGCGCGGCCTGCGCCGCTCCGTCGTCGGGAAGACGATCGCGTCGGCCGACATACGACTCGCTCGCATGGTTGTCGTGCCGCGCGGCGTGGAGTTTGTGCGGGCAATATCGGGAAGCCGGGTCGTCGCGACTCACCGTCGGGGAAAGTACGCGGTGATCGAACTCGATTCCGGCCGCTCGCTCGTCGTCAGCCTGCGGATGACGGGCAGGCTCATTGTAACCTCGCGCCGGGCCCCCGAGTACCCTCGCTCTCACGTGGTAGTGCACTTTGCGGACGGCGACAGGCTCAATTTCGCCGACGTGAGGACGTTCGGGCGAATGCGTCTGGTTGAGCCGGGGGAAGCCTGGGACCGGGAGCTCGGCGTGGAACCGCTCTCCAGCGGCTTTACACCAGAGGCCTTTATCGGTATGCTGGCGGAGCGGACGAAGTCGAGCAAGGCGTTCTTGCTCGATCAGCGGCGCATCGCAGGCATCGGCAACATTTATGCTTGCGAGGCCCTTTGGGAGGCTCGGATTCGTCCCAGCCGGCCGGCAGGGGCATTGACAAGAGCGGCGGCCTTCCGCTTACACGACTGCATCGTTAATGTCTTGCAACGCGCCATCACCAAGCGCGGAACGAGCGTCGACGATTACGTAGACGCCGAAGGCCTCAAGGGCGGTTTTCAAAACCACCTTACGGTTTACGGCAGGCAGGGCCGGCTTTGCCCGCGGTGCCGAACGAGCAAGATCGTGCGCACCGTAGTGGCGCAGCGTGGAACGTGGTGGTGTCGGCGATGTCAACGATAAAAAAATACAAAAAAATACAAAGGTAGGATTATTCAAATCTCAACAACGCAAGTCGCTCCCATTCCCGAACAAGAAGATCAGTTAGCGCTCGAACAGCGCCTGTACGAGGAATCGCTCAAGGTTCTCGACGAGGGACAAGTTCTCACCGGGACGATCGTCCAGAGAGACAAAGACGAAGTGCTGGTCGACGTCGGCGGCAAGTCGGAAGGCGTACTCCCTTTCCGGGAGTTATCGCTCGCAATCGATTCCAAGCTGCTCAAGGTCGGCGATACCATCGAGGTGATGGTTCACCGCATCGACGAAATGGACGGAACGCTCTTTCTCTCCGAGCGCCGCGCGCGCGCGCTCAAAACGTGGGAGAAGGTGATCGAGGCGCACAATCGCGACGAAGTCATCGAAGCGACGGTCACGCAAGTCGTCAAGGGCGGCGTGTTGGTCGATCTTGGGATGCGGGGATTCGTGCCGGCTTCGCAGATCCGACGTCAGCCCGTCGGAAACCTCGACGAGCTGGTAAGTCAGCACCTCCGGCTGAAAGTAATCGATCTCGATCACAAACGCCATCGCGTCGTGCTATCGCAGCGACTCGTCTTGGAAGAAGAGCTGCAAGCGAAAAAGCAGGAGCTTCTCGACACCCTCGAGGTCGGACAGATCCGTTCGGGAGTCGTGGTGCGTCTCGCCGATTTCGGCGCATTCGTGGACCTTGGCGGCATCGACGGGTTGATTCACAATAGCGAGCTCTCGTACTCGCGAATCAAGCACCCATCCGAAGTCGTGAAGATTGGCGACGTCGTGCAGGTCGAGATCATGAAGTTTGATCCGGAAGCGAAGAAGGTCAGTCTTTCGCTCAAGCACGCCCTGCCGGATCCGTGGGATCAATACGCCGATCGTCTGTATGAAACCAACAAACTCGCGGCCGCGATCGTAAAAGTTACGCCCAACTATATGTTGGTCGAAGTGATTCCCGGCATTCTTGCCATGGTGCCCAAGGGGGAGTTCGATGCGTCGGCGCAGTTCGTTGCCGGTCAGGAAGTCGAAGTGACGCTCGTGTCGATCAATCATGCAACGCGCCGGATCACGGCCTCGATCCAGCACATCGCCGACGTACCGCTCGAGGAAATCGAAAAGTACGCGGTCGAGGAAGAGATCGGCGAAATCGAAACGGCTGTGCCCGCGCCCCCGGAGCCGCTTCCCGGAGAGTAGCGCCGCGCCGTGCGCGTTGGTTTGACCGGCGGCATCGGAGCGGGGAAGAGCGCGGTCGCCGCGATCCTCGGCGAGCTTGGCGCTTTCCTCGTCGATACCGATGCCATTGCGCGCGAAGTGGTCGCTCCGCAGAGCGATGGACTCCTAGCCGTCGGCCGAGTCTGGCCGCAAGTGGTGCGGAACGGCGCTTTAGACCGGGCCGCGCTCGCGGACATCGTCTTTACCGACTCCGATGCGCGCGACCGGCTCAACGCGCTGCTCCACCCGCACATTCGGCGCATCGCACTGGAACGCGAGCGTCGTGCCGGACCGGGCCAGCCGATCGTACACGTCGTGCCGCTGCTCTTCGAGACCGGCTACGATCGCCTCGTGGATAAATCCATCGTGGTCGTCGCACCGCTGGAAGCTCGGATCGCTCGGGTCGTCGAGCGCGACCGCAGCGACGAGGGGCGAGTACGGGCGCGAATGGACGCTCAGGTCGACCCCGACGTGGCGCGCCGGCGTGCCGACTTCGTGATAGAAAACAACGGTGACCTAGAGGAACTGCGCGAGCGGACTCGTGCGGTCTACGAAGCACTTCGCTGACGCGTTTCGGCTAAATTTTCCTTCAAACGGCGAATTCTCAGCAAATCCAGAGTTTGCCGAGCGCTTGTATGGGAAAGGAGAATAATACCCAAACCAAGGAGGATGACTCTAGATGGCACAGGATACCGGACAGTCGGGCGGCATGAGCGTCCGCGAGGCGGGCCGCCGCGGCGGCGAACGCGTTAAAGCGAAATACGGCTCGGAATTTTATGAAGAGATCGGTCGTAAGGGTGGGGAAGCCACCAAGAGTAAGTACGGGCCCTCGTTCTACGAGGTGATCGGCCAGAAGGGCGGTCAGCGCCCCAAACGGAAGGCGACGGCATCATAGAGCTTCACCGGCGGTAGCGACGAGCAATGGCTGAAAAAAATGAGCGTGCACCAAAGCGCGAAATGTCGGTGCGCGAGGCCGGAAAGAAGGGCGGCGACACCGTGCGCGACCGCTACGGTTCGACGTTCTACGAAGACATTGGCCGCAAGGGCGGAAAGGCCACGCGCGACCGTCATGGCGTAGAGTTCTACGAGACGATCGGACAAAAAGGCGGCAAGGTCGTCAAGGAAAAATACGGCTCGGATTTTTACGAAGAGATCGGACATAAAGGGGGCCAAAAGGTCAAAAGACTGATCGCCGAGGCAAAGAAAAAGCTCGGCGATAAAGACTGACCCAACGTCAGCGGTGGAGTTCGACTCCCCCGCTGACTTTGCCGAGACGGATGCTGTCGTCGTCGAAGTTGACGGTGATATTCGTGATAACGAGCGTCTGACCACCGGAGTGTACGTAACTTGGATGCGCCATCCGCAAGACTTTGGCGTCGTTCGTCCACGTCACCAGGTCGGTGTCGAACGAGCGCTTTTCGGGATCGTCGATCCGTTCGATGTGAACCTTTCCGATCGCGGTGAAGTCAAGCGTCGAGATGTTGACCGAAATGTGCTTGGCCGAGATTCGTAGATAAGGCTTTCCTTTTCGAAAGACTATTCCGTTGCGTACGCCGTCGACGCTGCCGCTCAGGCCGTCGGGTGAAAGCCGCGCGTGGTCGTAATCGAAGCTCCACGATTTCGTCGTAATGTGATTGTTGAGCACGTGGCCGCCGCGCAACTCGATTGGCATTTGAGCGGGCGGAAGCGGCGGAGTTCCTCTCCCTGCCAACACGATCTCGACCACGACGTAAACAAAGAGGAGGAGGCCGCCGCCGATTGCGAGCCGTCTCCATAACGCTTTTCTACGGCTCACGCGCACTCGCAAACTCGGCTCGCGCCCGCGGAATCAAGAAGAGGAGCCCGTATAAGGCGATCATCGCAAGTGCGACGCGTGTCGGGCCGATGCGGGCAAAGATCGTCGGCACGCGACGGCCGACCGCGCCGATCACGGTTGTTTGCCGCTCGAGGCGGCTGCGCGTCTGCCACTCTCCGTCGGGGGCAATGATGCCGCTGATGCCGGTCGCCGCGGCCCGCACGACGTAGGCTCCGCTCTCTACGGCTCGGAGTTGAGCGATTTGGGCGTGCATGTAGGGCCCAGAGGTCGTTCCGAACCAGGCGTCGTCGGTGCTCACGACGAGAATCTGGGCGTTGCGCTGCAGTTGGGCGTACGCGAGATCGGAGAATGCCGATTCCCAGCAAATGAGCGGCGCGATGGAGAGCGCCGTCGTGGAATAGACGCCGTCGTCCTTGCCGCGAGTAAGGCCTCCGTTGAGCGCCCCAATATAGGGTAGCCACGAGAGGAAAGCTCGGCCCGGAAACCATTCGGCAAAAGCCACGAGCTGACGCTTTCGATAGATATTGGAGGTGCCGTCCGGCGAGAAGATATAGAGCGCGTTGTAAATTCGAGGTCCGGCGGCATCGATGCCTCCGGCGACGATCGTACTTCGAAGGCGGCGCGAGAGGCCCGAAAACTCTGAGAGCAACCCGGGGTCGAGGTTGATCGCCGTCGGGATCGCCGTCTCCGGCCAAACGATCAGTCGCGGATGCACGCGATCCAAGGCCAGCGTCATGTCCGAATAGCGGCGAACCGCCAGGGCGAGCGCGTTCCATTTGAACGACTGCGGGATGTTGCCTTGCACCGCCGCGACCGGAATCGTCGGAGGCGGGATCGTACGGGCCGGCCAAAACGCCCACGCGCCCAGCGTGAGAACCGCCGTCGACGCAACGGCCGCAGCCAGCGGGCGCCACGTCCTGCGACGGAGTGCGTCGGCGGCATATGCGCCGAGCGCGCAGAGGACGAACGTGATCCCGTAGGTGCCCGCGTAGGCAGCGATCGCGCGCAGCGGCGTGTCGGCTTGTGTGTAGCCGAGCTGATCGAAAGGAGCGGCCAGAATGCCAATCGATCGCAGCCACTCGCAGATCGTAAACGCTGCGGCGGCGCCGATCGGCGCGATGCCGGGACGCATGTGTGCGTATGCAATCGCACAGAGCGCGCCGGCTAACGCGATGAAGGGCGCCTCGATCAAAGCGGGGCCGATTGCGAGAAATGGTCCGAAGACCCCGATGTAGCGTCCGACCGTATGGCCTACCCACGCAAAATCGATTGTAAAGAAAATCAGGCCAGCTAACCAACCGAGAAGCGCGGCGCGTTTCCAGGAAGCGCCCTGCCAAAGCCAGAACAGCAATGCCGTTCCGAACGGGGCGAGCCAAGCTGCGCCTAGTTTCGGAAACGTTGCCGCTAAAAGGACGGCCGCGCAAGCAGCAAGGCCTGCATCGCGCAACGACAGCGAGGAGACCATGATACGCAGATTAAGTTTCGGTTTTGTAGTCGTGCTAGTAACGGCGTTCATCGTTGTGGCTTGCGGTCGTCAGGTTACGCCTAACCCTCCGGGTCTGGGCCCGGGCGGCGCGCCTCCGGGATATATAGCCATACACTATGACGTCTATTCTCCCTTTAACTTCTCGAACTATCAATATATGATCGTCTTCAATACATCGGGAACCGGCGTAACGCCGTCGACCGACACCGTGCAAACGAATTGGGCGGGCTATTCGTTCGCCTTGGTTGCATTGGGCACTGCCGGAACCTCGTATGCGGAGGCGGTGGAGTTCGTTCGAAATCAAAATCCTCACATTCCTCCGTCGTGGCTGAAACTGGGAACCACGCCGGGTCAACTTATCTATAATCCGAACAGCAACGGTCAGGGCACCGAGTTCTCGATGGTCGCGCAAAAGGCCATCTTTAAAGGGGTTGCATCCCCTTCGCCCTCGCCGAGTGCCAGTCCGAACAATATCTGGACGTTCAACGCGTTCGTCTCCGAGGCCAGCCAAGGCCAATGGCTCTTCCTCGATTCGATGGGGGCAGGCGGCCCGATCGACCCGCAGTTCATCTCGCCGAAGCTCTGTATGACCGAACCCTTCGACAACACCTACTTCGGGCTGTTTACGCCCAACGATCCCACGGCGCAGATCGTAAGCATCGAGGTCTCCAACAACCCCGTCTCGCCCGCGCCGTGTCCCTAGGGGCTCGTAGGCTGCTAGATGCGTGAAATTGGCGTCGAGTGCAGCTACGACATCTGCAACTGCACGGTAAGCTCGCCGATCGGAACCGGCGAAGTCTATTGCAGCGAGGCTTGCCAAGATGCATCCGAATCGAGCATCGAGGCGGATAACTGCGTCTGCGGCCATCCTCCCTGCGACGAACCCTAGGAAACCACTTTGCAATTCTATTTTCAAGAGAGACGATTAATTTCTCGGGGCCGCGAGGCGCGTTCGACGTGGTGTCGAGGAAGCTCGGATCGACGAGCGTAGCCACGGATGGCGGAGCGAGGAGGCCGCGCAGCAGGAGCGGAGTCCGGAGGCGGAGCGACGAGCGGTTCCGAGGCACCATGTTGAACGCGGCTTGCGACCCCGCTAGAAGCTAAAGGTCGTCGCGTTAGCCCAAGCACCCTCAGAAGTTGAAGGTCGTCGGCACCACTTGCTGCGGCGCGCCAACCTGGAAGACCGCAGTCTGCGTCGGAAATGCGAGCAGATTCAAGCCGACGTTGATCGCCGCTTGAGACTCGTTGTAGAGCACCAGAAGCTGATAGCAGTTACCGATCGTCCGAGTGTAGTAGATGATTTTGTCGGCGATCATTTCGCCGGGGCCTTTCCAATTGAGATTGGTAACGAACTGCAGCGATGCATCGCGGCCGAAGGGCGTCGAAAGCTGAAGGTTGGTCGTCTCAAAACCCGCGCCCGGACCGGGGATGAACGAACCGCTGAGCAGCAAGACCGAGCGTGGCGACGGCCGTGCCGAGAGCTGATAGCTCAACGGCTGAGCGATGCCGTCAAAGTTCGTCGTATAGCCCACCGAAAACGCGTAAACGTCGTCGTTGAAGAGCCTCACCAAGTCTTGCGCGTTCTTGGTGTTCATCGTCGGCTGCTGGTCGAGGTACTGAAACGGCACGAGCGCGGGGCCGTTATAGTTGGCTTCATTATAGGTCGCCGTGTTGACGATGTGCGAGCTGATCGGCGTCGTCAAGCTGAAGTCTTGTTCGACGGCAGCCTTAAGGTCGCCGGTGCCGTAGGCATACTGGTCGATCGTGACCGTACCTTGAAAATCGCTCCCGAGGATCTTTTCCTCGGCGGGACCGACGACCAAGTTCGCGTCGCCGCGCCACGTTGCGAGGCTCTCCGGCTGGCCGTCGCCGGATGGCTGGCTGTATTCACCGACCGTGAGGTCGGCCGAGAGCGGAATGAAAAAGTGTTGGAAGAAATCGGAGGGCCGGACTTCGAACTCGGGGATCTTGTCGATGCCGGCCGTCTCGAGGCCGTAAAGCTTGTCGAACTCCATTTGGTAATCCGCGCCCGCCGTCGTATACTGCAGCAAGTAATCGAACTCCGACTGATTGCTGAACGACGACACTCCGCCAAAGCTCGCATTGCTGTCGCTGTCGTCAAACGTCGTCGTCTGGTTCAGGTTCTCGTTGAACTGGCGCGTGTCGGTAACGGTGAAGCTGTCGCTGCTGGATTGCCCACCCACGGAGCTGTGGCTGAAGCTGTAGTTCTGCGACGTTTGCGCGGTTTGGTGCACGATGGATTCGGCGATCGTCTCGTTGGGGGGGATGCTCACGAGCGGCCCATAGTTCGATTGGTATGAAAATTGAAAGTTGCTCTTTAGGTGCTGCGAAATGTTCTCTTGTTCGCCCAAGGCGAGATTCGTCTGCCGCCCTCCCTGGAGACGATTGTTGATCGTGTAGAGATTGAGGCTGACGCTGCGGCGGCCTCGCTTGCTGGAATAGAAGCCTACGTAGCCGAGGCCCAAGCCTTCCTTCGTAAAGTAGTTCACGATGTAATAGCCGTAGTAGTACTGGTCTTTGCCGAACGGGATCTCGATTTTGATCCAGGCGCCTTCATACGAATCGTAGCCAACCTCCGGAAACCAGCGGGCGTGACTCGGGCCGTTAGTAACGTTTCGTAACGGAATGATCAGCAAGGGAAGATAGAAGATGGCTGCCGCGCCGAGCCAGAGCACCGCGTTGTGGATAACGATCCGATCGCCTGGGTAGACGTCCATGTTCTTGCCCGTGATATGGTAGCCGCCTCGCGGATTCTCACACGTGGTAACGTACGGTTTGTCGCCGTGCGCCGTTCCGTCGGGGTTGGTATAAAGGTCGTCCGCCGCGAAATGAACGAGCCCGCGCTCGAGTCCCTCGTCGCTCGCTCCTTTGCCGTTGACGAGCTTCGCCGTCTGTTCGACGGTATCGAAGATGATCGTGTCGGCTGCCAAGATCGAGTTGTGTTCGTGGTTGACGATAAACGGATGGCCGGTGATCGTCATCGTTCGAACGCCGTCGAAGTGCGCTCGTTCGCCGACGATCTCTTCGTCGGCATAATAGATGTGTACGTTGCCGACTGCGTCGCTGGGTTTCCCGCGAGCGCGGTTACCGCTCCACGAGTCGGAGATTACCGCAATGTAACCCGGCGAGAGCGTCGGGGCGCCGGTGGGTTCTGGAGTCGGCGCCGGCGTCGCTTGTCCCGCGGGAGTGATCGGAGGGGGCGACTCGCCGCCGCGCACGAGAAAGATCGGTTCTAGGGATGGCAGCGGATTTGGCGTCCCTGAGGGAATCGGCGGGGGCGTGACGGCCGGCGTTTGACCCGGGAACGGATGCGGGGTCGGATTGAGAGTGTAGGTGCCGTTGCTGACGCCCGGGGGCACGTTGGGTGGCCCGGGCGTGGCCGGCGGTGCGGGAGACGGCGTGGAAGCCTGCGCCACCATCGGCGTGTCGTCCCGGTAATGCTGAGCGCACGTCTGCGTGTTGAAGAGCAGCAGCGCGAGTTGTTGTTGATCGTTAGTCGCAGCTTGTGCCGGCACCGGAAACAGACCAGTAAGGTAGGCAGCGAGCAGCGCAACCGCGCCTAAGCCGCGACGTCTTCGCAACCGCGCCGGCACGGCGTCAGCGCTCTTCCAGCCAGAGAAGGAGGACGCCCGCGACGCCCACGATGATGTTCGGCAACCAGGCCGCGAGGAATGGATTCAACGCCCCGTTGCGGCCAAACGCAGAAGCTGCCGAGACCATGAGATAGTAAGAGAAAAACGCGATGATCGAGAGCGTGATGCCGAGCGTGCGCCCGCGCTTGCCGAAGCGCAGCGCCAAAGGAACGGCGAGCACGACCCCGATGATGCAGGCGAAGGGCCAGGAGAGCTTGTCGGCGAGGTTGATCTGCAAGTTGCCCATCGCGGTACCGCCGATCCCTTGAGCCTGAAGCGCGTTGACTTGCGTGCGTAGCGACTTGCTGCTCATCGTCCAGGGATCGTTATTCACCTGACTGACGAACTGCGAGGCCGTCTCACCCAGCGGCAGTCCGATCGAGATGCTCTTGACGCGTTGCTGATTGGTGAGAAATCCCTCGTCGTTGTACCGGGTGTCGATCACGTCGTGCAGGTTGAGAATGCTGCCTTGCACGACCGCGGTCTTCGCCTGAAGCGTCTCGTTCCACGGACCGTATTTTGCCGGCTTGAAGATTTGAACGTCGAGCATCGTCTTGTTGTCGAGCGCGACCTGACCGACGTAAAACGTGTTACCCGTGTCGGGATCCTTACGGAAAAACTGCGGCTCGACGGGAAGCGAGTCCGTGTGATAGATGATCTGGTAGAACGTGCGCGTCGAGAGATCGACGGATGCCGGCGCAACCCATTCGTTAATGCTGTAAGAAATCAGGAACATTCCGATGCCGAAGAGCACCGGAGCGAGTGCGATGCGCATGACCGAAATGCCGGCCGTCCGCATCGCGGTCACCTCGTTGTCGCCCATGACCCGCCCCATGGCCAACAACGCGGCAAAGAGAGACGCAAACGGAAACGCCATCGGCGTGGCCTGCGGGATGCGGAACACCACGAACCGCAGCACCAAGAAGAACGGTGCGTGCTGATTGATGATGTAGTCGGCGGCAAGAAAGAAAATGTTGAGCGCCCAAAACAACAAGAACGCGCCCAATGCGAAGAAGAACGGGCCGATCATCTCCTGCAGCAGATAGCTGTCGAGAATCGGCAGCCGTAAGAACGCGAAGCCGACGCGGGGAAGCGGTTGGTGCTGAGTGAGCGTAGTCATCGAGAGAAGCCGGATCCGCTTGTCGCGCCGGTGCTCCGACGGTTAATAGTCGCGGTACGCGTTGAGCACGCGCACGACGTACGCCCGCGTTTCGGCATAGGGAGGCACGCCATGATAGCGATCCACGGCTCCCGGTCCCGCGTTGTATGCCGCGACCGCCAGCGTAACGTTGTCGTGATAGCGATTCAGAAGCGAGCGGAGGTAGCTCGTGCCGCACGCGACGTTCTGCGTTGGATCGAACGGGTCGGCAATTCCGCAGCCGGCTGCGGTGCCGGGCATCAACTGCATCAGACCCTGCGCCCCGGCGATGCTGATGGCCGACGGGTTGCCCGCCGATTCCGCCATGACGACCGCTCGCACCAGCCCTGGCGGGACGCCGTTGGCCTGGGAAGCGTTCGTAACGAGCGACTCGAGGCTTGCCGGATCCATTGAGTGGGAGGCGTACGGCAGGTAACCGCCGCTACATCCGTAGAGCAGTCCCAAGAGGCCACAGATTCGCAAAACCCGAGTCATCGCACTGTCGGCTTTCTTCTCAGCGCGCAGTCAAGCCTGGCAGACGGGCTGCAAGACACAGAACGCGCTAGCCATCACAATTGATTCCATCACCGTCAACTTTCGCAGGCAAATTCAACGCTCCACCGATTGGATATCGGCACCCTGGTACGCCCGCGATCATAGCTGCTTAGCCTTGAAGTTGCCTGAGCTTTTTCATTCTGAGGCGAGGGAGCATAACGAATCGTGGAGTCGCTCGCTTCAGCGATTCGCGCGCGAGTTCGAGGGAGATCGTAGGCTTACGCCGGCGCGCCCTTGGACAATTCCCAAAGGTATCTCCGATATTGGCGCGCGGTTTGTTGGCGGTTAACGTTGCACGATCCGATCGAGCGGACGAATCGCCGCAAAAGCACAGAGCTGGAGCTCCGGAGCTGGGTTGAGCCGGTACGTTTTGCCCCAGAATCGAATCGCATCGCCGTCCGAACAGACGTTCGGTAACAGAATCACCACCGCGCGAATCCTTGCTTTAAGGGAATCGTGGGGCGTATAGTGGTGGAAAGTAGTGCCTAGTGGTGCATTTCGGAGGAATTCTTGCACGCTGGACTGCCCCGTTTTGCGGGCTCGGAGCAGCACGCCCTTGACGAAAAGGGCCGCCTAATTGTCCCGGCGCGTTTTCGCGAGCGGCTGGGAGCCCAATTCGTGCTGACCATCGCATCCCCCGATCCTTGCCTGGCCCTCTATCCCAGCTCAACCTGGGTTCAGTTTTGCGAGCGGCTCGAAGCGGTGCCTCAAAAAGACGACCGCTACCGCCGTTCGGTGCGCTACCTCTTCGCCCACACCGAGGAGGTGGGGTGCGACTCTCAAGGCAGGGTCGTCGTTCCCGCGCTCCTCCGCTCGTATGCCGGCATCGAACGGCACGTGGTCTCGGTCGGCCTGCTGACTCGCATAGAAATTTGGGCGAAGGAGCGCTACGCCTTCGAGAAACCCCCCGCGGGCGACATGCCCGACTTCATGGGCGAATTAGGGCTCTAGAATGTGGTGCCGCTATGCTAAGCCACGTTCCCGTGCTCGTAGGGCCGGTGCTCGAATACTTGGCGATTCGTCCCGGCGGAGTCTACGTCGACGCGACCTTCGGGGCGGGCGGCCATGCTCGGGCGATCTTGGAACGGCTGGGGAACGGACGGCTGATCGCATTGGACGCCGATCCGCGCGCGACGGCGGCAGCTCAACGGCTTGCGGACTCCCGTTTGACCTTCGTTCATGCCAACTTTCGCGATCTCGGGCGCGTCCTCGACCGGTGCGAAATCCCGTTGCTGGACGGCATTCTCTTCGATCTTGGAGTCTCGTCGATGCAGCTTGACGATGCGGAACGCGGCTTCTCGCTCGGCAAGCCCGCGGTCCTCGACATGCGGATGGATCCGGCCCGCGGATCCAGCGCCTACGACGTCCTATCAACGGCGACCGAACGGGAGCTGGCCGACATCTTCTTTGCGTTCGGAGAGGAGCGTTCGGCGCGGCGCATCGCTCGCGTGATCGTCACGCGGCGCGAGGGAAGCGGCCTGCCGAACACGACCTCGGAGTTCGCCGCCCTGATTTCGGGGATCTTGCAGCGTCCTGGAAAGCGAGAGCGCATCCATCCCGCAACGCGCGTCTTTCAAGCGTTGCGCATCGCCGTTAACGACGAGCTGGATGCCCTTCGTGAAGGCTTGGCGCAGGCAATCCTGCGGCTGCGCACGGGAGGGCGCGTCGCGGTAATCAGCTTTCATTCACTCGAGGACCGAATTGTGAAACGAAGTTTCCGCGACGACGAGCGACTCGAGGTTCTTACGAAGAGACCGGTTCGTCCCGATCGGCAAGAGCTGGTCGAAAACCGCCGTTCCCGCAGCGCGAAGCTGCGCGCCGGGCAGCGCACGGGGGCGAGTAAGTGATCGCAGCTCGATCGTACGAACGACGGCCGCGCATTACGAATCCGCGCACCGTTCGTGCGGCAACCGCACGTCGGATGGGTCGCGCCTCGCGCGCTCGCTACGCGACGTTGGTGCGCATGTTGGCGGTGCTGCTCTGCACCTTGGCCTTCGTGATGGGTTACGTCGTGCTGACGTCCAGCCGAACGGGGTTGAGCTACGCAGTGGCACGAGCTGCCGCGCAGCGGGAGGCTCTGCAGGAAGAGACGATGCGCCTCGACGACCGCATCGCCGCACTGCGTTCCGACGACCGGCTCGCCGAGTTGGCCGCACGCCTGGGCATGCGCCAGCCGCAGCGATTTGCCGTGGTACGCGAGGATGAGCCTCGGATAGCGCGAGCCGGCTCGCACTTCCGATTGCTCTCGTCACTTGCCGGTTTCTTGGTGCCGGCAGTAGCCGCGCGACCCTAAGCGGCAGCCGCGATGCACCGTCGAATGTTCACGCGCGTCGCTCCGATGCGCGCTCGGATCTGTTTTTACGCGTGCGTGGCCGTCGCGCTCTTTCTAGCGTGGCGCCTCTGCGACGTGCAAGCCCTCAACGGACCGCTCTATGCAAAGGAAGCTCTGGCGCAACGCTCCGACACCGTCGAAGTATTCGCCCGCCGCGGCAGCATCCTCGATCGCTACGGCAACGTCCTGGTACGATCGCTTCCTTCCGAAAGCGTCTACGCGGTGCCCCGCGAGATCGTCGATCCGTCGGCGGCAATCGCAAAACTGCAGGGCATCTTCGGCAAGCTGGACCCGGCGGTCGCGACGGCGATGCGCGACCGGCATCTGTGGTTTGTCTGGATCGCGCGCAAGGTGCCGCACGATTTGGCATCGCGCGTTCGAGCCTTGAATCTGCTGGGGGTCGACTTAAAGGAAGAGGAAACGGGGCTGCGCGTCGATACGGCGGGACGCTTAGCTTCGACCCTCCTGGGCTTCGTCGGCACCGACGAAAATGGGCTCGACGGGGTCGAGTACGCCTACGACGACGTGTTGCGAGGGCACTCCGGGCGCGTGACGCTGGAAGCCGATGAGTTCGGGCGGCCGATACCCTTCGGACGGGAACGCATCGTGTCGCCCGCGCTGCCGGGTTCGAATGTCGAGCTCACCATCGACCCGTACCTGCAGTTCGCCGCCGAACAGGCGCTGCAGGAGCAGGTACGTGCCTATCACGCGCTCGACGGTACCGCGATCGTCATGGACCCGTGGACCGGCGAAATTCTCGCGTTGGCGAACGCGCCGGATTTCGATCCAAATCGGTTTTGGAGGTACGGAGACGACGAACGTCGCGACCGCGCGGTCATGGACGCGTACGAGCCCGGCTCGACCTACAAGCTCGTCACCGCGGCCGCCGCGCTGGAATCGCATAAGGTGGTGTTGACGACGCGCTTTCCGGCGCGCGACACACTCGAAGTTGGCGGTCGTACGATTCACAATGCGGAAGATGGTTTCATGGCCGGCACCGGCAGCAGCGAGACGCTCGAGCAAATCGTCGAATATTCGCATAACGTCGGCGCCGCCGAAGTCGGGCTCTCGATCGGATCGAAAACCTTTTACGACATGGAGCGCAAGGCGGGCTTCGGAGTGCCGACCGGCGTCGGCTTATCGGGTGAGAACCCAGGTATCGTAGTGCCGCCCGATCAGTGGAGCGGTTCCTCGCTGGCTACGATGGCTTTTGGCCAAGGTGTCTCGGTAACGCCGCTTGCCATGGCTCGGTATTACTGTGCGATCGCGAATGGCGGACTCCTCATGCAGCCTCGAATCGTTCGGGCCATATACGATCAAGAGGGAAACCTCGTGCGGCGCGCTGGGCCGAAGGTCATTCGCCGCGTCTTCTCGCGGCGCACGGCCGCGGAACTGCTCGGCTTTCTACGAAGCGTCGTGCTGCGAGGTACGGGTGACCCGACCGCGCAGGTCGCGGGATACGCCACCGCGGGGAAGACCGGGACCGCCTCGATGGTTGTCGATGGCCGGTATCTGGGGGGCTATTACGCCGCATCCTTTATCGGTATGGTCCCCTATCCGCGCGCACGCTACGTCATCTACGTGAAGGTCGAACGACCGATCGGTTCGTATTACGGCAGCGTCGTTGCCGCCCCGGCATTCGCTCAGATCGCGCGCGCGGCTATGCTGCACGCCGGAATCTTACCGGGCGGCATCGTTGCGCTAAATGGCCGCTGACCGCGAAACTCCACTGACGGCATTGCTCGATCGACTGCCGCAGGCTCGCGTCGCCGGCAACCGCGCGCAACTCGTCACCGCCATCGAGATCGATTCGCGTTCCGTGTCGCCGGGCGCGCTCTTCGTTGCGCTGCGCGGCAGCCACACCGACGGTCATCGCTATGTCGCGCAGGCGATTGCGCGCGGTGCGACCGCGGTCGTGGTCGAGGAGCGCGCGCGTGTAGCAGAATCCGGGCACGCTGCCGTCATTCGAGTTGCGGATTCGAAGCGGGCGCTCTCCGTTCTCTCCGCAGCATTTTATGGAGACCCGTCGCAATGCGTCGACGCGATCGGCGTTACCGGAACCAACGGCAAGACGACCACGACGCGGATGGCTGCGGCGATTCTCGATACGGCCGCCATACCGTGCGGCGTCATCGGCACCATTGGCGCGCAGCTCGGTTCGCGGCGCTGGCACCTAGGCAACACGACGCCGCTGCCGCCCGAACTGCACCGCGTGCTGGCCGCCATGCGCGACGATGGCGCGCGAGCGGTCGCCATCGAGGTCAGCTCGCACGCGCTTGCGCTCGAGCGCGTCGAGGACGTTCGTTTTCGAGTAGCCGCGCTGACCAACGTCACGCGCGACCATCTCGACTTTCACGAATCGCAGGAGGCCTACGCGGCAGCGAAGCGCCACCTGTTCGCTTTGACGGAAGACTGCGTTCTCAACGTTGACGACGGCTACGGCCGGCGATGGGCTGTCGAACTCGGCCGCGAGGGACGCCGAGTCATCACCTACGGCACCGATTACGCCGCGCATCTGTCGCCGCGGGAGGTCGTACTCGAGCCGACCGGAAGCCGCTTTACGGTCAACGCTCAACGCTACGAGCTGCATCTTCCCGGTCGCTTTAACATTTGGAACGCATTGGCGGCAATCGGCATCGGCCAAGTCTTTGGGATCGACGACGCCACGATTGCGCGCGGGTTGGCGACGCTGCGACACGTGCCTGGAAGGATGGAGCGCCTCGGAGGCATGGGAGTTGACGTCGTGGTGGACTACGCGCACACGCCGGATGCACTCGAGAATGCCTTACGAGCGCTGCGCGAAACGACCGCGGGCGCGATTGCAATCGTCTTTGGTTGTGGCGGCGACCGCGATCGGGGGAAACGCGCCGAGATGGCCGCCGTTGCCGCGCAACTCGCCGATCGACTCTACCTGACCAGCGATAATCCGCGCAGCGAAGAACCGCAAGCGATCGTGGACGACATGCTCGCCGGCATTCCAAATAGTGTCAGGCACTGCGTCGAGCTCGACCGCCGTCTGGCGATCCGGCGCGCCGTGGCAGAGGCGCAAACCGGTGACGTCGTCCTCGTCGCCGGCAAGGGACACGAAGCCCACCAGATCGTCGGCGAGCGGATTCTCCCATTTGACGACGCGGCCGTCGCTCGTGAGGCACTCGCGCGGCCGAGTGCGCCGCGATGAGAGTGCCGCTCGACCGTGCGATCGCCGCATCGGGCGCTACGCTCGTGGACGGCGCTGCCGCGCCTGCGACACTGCGGATCGGCACCGATACGCGAAGCATCGAGCCGGGCGACGCATTCGTGGCGCTTCACGGCGAGCGTTTCGACGGAAACGATTTCGCCGCCGAAGCCGTGCGCCGCGGTGCGGCGCTGCTCGTGCTCGACTCGCCCGCCGCGCGCGTTGCAGGTGTTCCCGCGATGATGGTGGAGCGGACGGACCGCGCATACATGGCCTTCGCAAGCGTCGCCCGCGAGCTCTTTGACGGGCTCGTCGTCGGAGTTACCGGAAGCACGGGCAAAACGACTACCAAAGCGTTCCTCACACAACTCTGCGCCGCGCAGTACGGAGATCGCGTGCTGGCATCGCCGGGCAACGAAAACAATGAGATCGGCGTGAGTAAACTGCTGCTGGGCGCGTCGAATGAGGCCCACGACGTCGTAATCGCCGAGATGGGTGCGCGACGGCACGGCGACATTGCGATCCTCGTCGATATTGCACGGCCCCACGTCGGAATCCTGACGAACGTCGGTGAGGCGCACGTCGAGATCATGGGCTCGCGCGAGCGTTTGGCCGAAACGAAATGGGCGCTCTTCTCGCGGGGTGCGAGTGCTATTCTTAATGCGGGCGATGAGGTTTCGGTCGCCCGCGCTCCGATGTTGCCGCAGCCGCCTTCGTGGTTCGCCGCCGTGGCGAGTGAGCCGGCGCCGCAGCTGCGTTGCGGATTCGAGCCGCTTACCGCTTTGATCGGCGAACGCCGGTTGCTGGTGCGCGACGGAGACGCAGGGTCGGAGTATGAGATCGAAACGCGCGTGCCGGGGCTGCACAACCGCGTCAACCTGGCGGCAGCAATCGCCGGTGCGCGCCGGCTTGGTGTCGCGCTCGAATGCTTGATTCCCGAGATTCCCGCTCTGCAGCTGCCCCCGGGCCGGTACGACCGCCTCGCTATTGAAGGCGGCCCGCGCGTCATTTACGACGCTTACAATGCAAATGCTAGCGGAATGATTGCGGCACTCGACGCCTTTGCCGGCGAAACCGCCTCGCGCCGGATCGCCGTCCTCGCGAGCATGGCTGAACTCGGTGACGAGTCGCAGAGCTTGCACGAGCGTGTCGGCGCGCACGCCGCCGCCAGAGTCGACGTGCTGCTCGTCGGCGGAGATTTTGCTACCGCGCTTGCGCGCGGCGCCCGGCGCGCCGGCCTGGATGCTTCGCACATCGTGTTGATTAAGAATAACTCGCACGCCGCCGCTTGGCTGCGCGAGCACGCGACCGGCGAAGATGCGATCCTCTTGAAAGGCTCTCGCAAGTATAAGTTGGAGGAAATCGTCGAGGAGTTATACGCGTGAGTCTCGCGGTATCGACGTTGACCGTGGTGCGCCGCGAAACGCCCCCGGGCCTGAGGGCCATTCCGGTACGTACGCGTTTGGTGCGGCCCGGCGACGATCTGATCGAGCTCGTTGAGGCAGCCGTACGCGGCATCGCGAGAACCGGCGACGTCGTCGCGGTTTCGGAGACGGCTCTGGCGATCGCGCAAGGCGAGTTCGTCGTAGCCGAGCGCGTGCGTCCGTCGAGGCTGGCGTACGTGTTGTGCCGTTATGCGGGGCCGATGGCGACGATCAGCCAGCCGGAGTCCATCCAGCTCGTCATCGATCGGGTAGGATATCCGAGAGCGATGTACGCAACCTTCGCGCACGTCGTCGGCCGGCTCTTCGGGCGCCGCGGTGTCTTTTACGAGTTGATGGGCGAGGCGATCGCGGCCTTCGACGGCTACACGGGGACGATGCCGCCGTACGAGCGCGCCATCGTCTTTGCTCCGCGCGATCCCGATGCATTCGCTCGAGACTTCGAGCGGCGCAGCGGCATCGAGTGCGCCGTCGTCGACGCGAACGACTTGGAGAGAGCGAAGATTCTCGGCGCGTCCGGCAACGTTTGCGCAGCCAGCGTCGAGCGCGCGCTGCTCGACAATCCGCACGGCAACAGCGACGAACAGACTCCAGTCGTGGTGCTCAAATGGCGCGGCTCCGGCAGCAATCCGCTGCTCTTGGACGGGGGCTCGTGAACGCCTCGACGCTCTCGATCTGGGTGCTCGTCGGCTTCGTGGTCGCCGTTCCGGCGGGTCTCGCATTGCTCTTGCTCGGCGCTCGCCTCGGCGTTCGCCAGCACGCGTACGAAGACGCGCCGCAGACGCATCAGGTCAAGACGGGAACGCCGACGATGGGCGGTCTGGTTTTTGTCGTCGCGCTGCTTGCCACGCTGGGTGCCGGCCGCGTCGCGCTATTACCGGAGCTGGTAGTTCTCGTGGTGAGCTGCGCCATAATCGGCGCCATCGACGACATCATCACCGTGCGCGGCGGCGCCAAGCGCGGCTTGCGGGCGCGCACCAAGCTCCTGGCGACCGCCCTGATGGCGGTGATCTTCCTGCGCGCGATCGATAACGGCTCCGCCCTGTTCCCTCGGGATACGCTCTTTCACGCCGGAACGTTGTGGCTGACCGCGCCGCATTGGCTTTGGTTGCTGCTGGGAACGCTCGCGATTACCGCCTCGATTCATGCAGTCAATCTGACCGACGGTCTCGACGGCCTGGCCACGGGAACGGTGATTCCTCCGCTGATCGTTTTCGGGCTCGTGTCCGCGCAGTCCAGCGTGCCCGCGGCGGCAATCGCCGCAGCGGCCGGGGCCGGCGCCTGCGCTGGCTTCTTGATCTTCAATCGGCATCCGGCGAAGCTCTTCATGGGCGATACGGGCTCTCTTGCGCTGGGTGCACTCCTAGGCGGCGTAGCGATTCTCAGCGGCGAGATGCTGCTGCTCCTCATCGTGGGCGGAGTCTTCGTGGCGGAAGCGCTTTCGGTGATCGTTCAAGTCTCCTATTTCAAAGCGACGAGAGGCAAGCGTATCTTGCGCATGAGCCCGCTTCACCATCATTTCGAGTTGGGCGGATGGCACGAGACCAAAGTCACGGCTCGCTTTTGGCTTGCATCGCTGATCTGTTCGCTGCTAGGATGGACCATCGTTCGATGACCGATACGCTTGAACTTCGTGCCGGTGACGCGATACTCGTCATAGGCTTGGGCCGCAGCGGATTAGCGAGCTTGGAAATTCTCGCTCACCACAACGTCCGGCTCTTCGCGACGGACGAAAAGCCTCCCGAAGCGTTGAGCGAAGCGATCGCGGCGGCCGAGTCTTTCGGCGCGCGCTTCGTGGAGCCGGGCGCGCTCGATGCCGTTCTTCCGGCGATTTCTTGGGCGGTGCTCTCGCCAGGCGTTCCGCCGATATCCCCGGTCGTCCGCGCCGTCCATCGGGCGAACGTTCCGGTTATGGGAGAGATCGAGCTCGCGTATCGTCTTTGCAAAGCGCCGATCGTTGCCGTTACCGGAACTAAAGGCAAGTCGACCACGACGGCGATGATCGGGCATTTGCTTCGCGGTTGCGGTCTGACGGCCAGAGTCGGCGGCAACATCGGAAATCCCCTCATCAAAGAGATCGAGGGCGCAACCTCCAAAGAATGGGTCGTCGCCGAAGTCTCGTCATTTCAGCTCGAAACAATTCGTGCGTTCAAACCGCGCGTCGCCGTCTTACTCAACATCGCGCCGGATCATCTCGACCGCTACCCGTCGATGGACGAGTATGCCGAGGCGAAGTATCGCATCTGTGCCAATCAGTCCATGAGCGATTGGTTCGTCGGAAATCTGGACGATCCGCGGATCGAAGCCCTTGCGTGGCGTCATGGCAACGCTCGCGTCCAGGCACGGCAGTTGTGGTTCACGCGCAACGGGAGCGAACGCGCCACGATGTACCTGCGCGACGGCGTCGTGACCTACGCGCCGGTCACCGGCGATCCGCGTCCGATCCCGCTCTTACCGTGCAGCGAAATTCCATTGCAGGGCGAGCATAACGTAGAGAATGCGATGGCGGCACTGCTCGCGGCGCTTGCCGTGGGCTGCGACCCCGCGTCGTTGCGAACGGCGATACGGTCGTTTGCGCCGATGCCGCACCGTCTCGAGAGGGTCGCCGAAATCGACGGCGTGCTTTACGTCGACGATTCGAAATCTACGGTCCCGACCTCGGTGGTCGCGGCACTGCGCAGCTACGACCGGCCGATCGTTCTCATTGCGGGCGGCCGCTCGAAAGGCATCGGGTTCGACGCGCTCGGGTCGGCGATCGCGCAGCGCGTCAAGGCGCTGGTCGCAATCGGCGAGTCGGCGGCCGAAATTCGGCAAGCCTGCGGCGACGTGCCCGTTGTCGAAGCGTTCTCTATGGAGGAGGCCGTGCAGCGCGCGCGCGAGCTGGCCGCGCCGGGCGACGTCGTTTTACTCTCGCCCGGCTGCGCGTCGTTCGACATGTTCGCGTCAGCCGAGGATCGCGGCGAACGGTTTAGTGCGGCGGTCGCATCGCAGAGGGAACCGGCCGGTGCATAATGCGGCGGCGGTTCGAGCCAATCGAGGCGCGGAGCGCAAACCCGGGCTGCGTTCGTACGTCGCGGCACCGCTGGACCTGTGGCTGTTCACGTCGGTGGCTGCGCTTGTCGCCATCGGCCTCGTCATGGTTTTCTCCGCGTCGAGCGCCACGGCGTATGCCGAGCATGGCGACGTCGCCTACTACCTCAAGCGGCAATTGATTTGGCTCGTGGTCGCGCTGGTCGGCGCGTATCTTTGCTACCGAATCGATTATCAGCGCCTGCGCCGCGCGGCGCCCTACCTCTTGGTCGGCGCGATGGTCGCGCTGGCGCTGGTCTTCGTTCCCCACATCGGACTAGGCGTGAACGGCGGGCGTCGCTGGATCGGCACGGCGGGCCTGAGTTTGGAACCGTCGGAGTTCTCTAAACTCGCTCTGGTCATCTATCTATCGGCGGTCTTGTCGTCGCGGGGCGAACGGATCACCTCGCTCGGGCGCGGGCTCTTTCCGCTTTTCGTTCCGGTCGCGATCATGGGAGTGCTGGTGCTCAAAGAACCGGATATGGGTACCGCGAGCCTGCTCTTCTTTACGGCGTTCGCGCTGCTGTTTGCCGCCGGCGCGCGCGTGATCCATCTGGCTGCAATAGCGCTGACGACGGTTCCGTTCGCAGTCTTGACGGTGCTGGCCAGCCCGTACCGGCGAGCGCGGGTCTTTGCCTTCGTCGATCCTTGGAAGGATCCGCTCAACACCGGCTTCCACATCGTCCAGTCGCTCCTGGCGCTGGGGAGTGGAGGAATCTTCGGCGTTGGGTTGGGCGCATCGCGTGCGAAGTTTTTCTATCTGCCCGAACAGTACACCGATTTCATCTTCTCGGTGCTCGGCGAAGAGCTCGGTCTCATCGGTACTCTCGTCGTGGTCGCGCTCTTCGTGACGCTCGCGTACCGCACCATCAAGATTGCATTGGGCGCGCCCGACCGGTTCGGGTTCTTTCTCGCGATCGGATGCGGCGCGATGATTACGATCCAGGCCTTCGTGAACATCGGCGTCGTTTCATCGTCGTGGCCGGTGACGGGCGTTCCGTTGCCGTTTATTTCGTTCGGAGGAAGCTCCCTGGTCGTCAATCTTCTTGCCATTGCTTTGATCGCCAATGTGGGTCGCCATCGCAGAGTCCACGCAGCGCTGTGACCGTCGTTTTTGCCGGCGGCGGTACCGGAGGCCATCTCTATCCGGCAATCGCCGTTGCCGACGCGCTGCAGCCGCGCGCGACGATCGCCTTCATCGGGAGTGCCGACCGGCTCGAAACGACCATCGTGCCGAACGCGGGTTATCCGCTGCACACGGTCTCCGCTCACGCGTTGCCGCGACGCCTTTCGTTCGATCTTCTGCGTGCCATCGCGCGTAACGTCCACGGGACGCTCCAAAGCCTCACGCTCTTAGCCGCGGCGCGCCCCGATCTCGTCGTCGCAACGGGCGGCTATGTCTGTTTTCCGGTCGCGCTCGCGGCACGCATCCGAAAACTCGTCGGGCTCTCGCGCGCCCCGATCGTCTTGCTCGAACCCAATCTTGCGCCGGGCATAACCACTCGGATGCTGGCGCCGATCGTCGACGAGATCTGGGGCGAGTGCGGCGGTTTTGCGCGGCGGTTACGGGCGAAATGCCGGCCGACCGGCGTTCCCATTCGCTCTTCCTTACGGAACTTGCCGTCGCGTGAAGAGGCGGCCTCGCGCCTGGGGCTCGACCCCGCCAAGCCGGTGCTTCTGGCGATTGGCGGCAGCCAGGGCGCGCGCGCGATCAACGACGCGCTCGTTCGAGCGTGGCAGAGCGGCGCGCTCCCACGTAATTGGCAGGTACTCGCGCTCACGGGTGCGGCGGAGTACGCGAAGGTCTTCGCCGCTATCCAGACCGCCAAAGACGCCGCCTCCGCCTCGTTCGTAGCGCGGCCCTATCTCGATCAAATGGCCGACGCCTATGCCATCGCGGATCTGGTTTTAGCGCGGGCCGGAGCTTCGACGCTCGGGGAGTTGGCGGCGCTCGGTAAGCCGGCGGTTTTGGTGCCGTATCCTTTCGCGGCGGAGGCGCATCAGGCAGCGAATGCGACGCGTTTTGAGGCCGCCGGCGCCGCGCTCGTGATTACCGATCAGCAACTTTCAGCCGGAGCCTTGCCAGCCGTGCTCGCCGAGGCGACGGCCCCGCAGCGCTTGGCTTCCCTTTCGGCCGAGGCTCGCCAGCTCGGTCAAAACGATGCGCTGGCGCAGATTCTTGCGCGGATCGATTCGCTGGTCTGCGGAAGAGGCGAGTGGTGACGTATCACTTCGTCGGCGTCGGCGGCATCGGCATGAGTGCGATCGCTCGGATCTTGCGAGCGCGCAACGTCGACGTTTCCGGTTCCGACGTTGCCGTGACGCCGTTGATCGAACAACTGCGCGGCGAGGGCGTGCGGGTGATGATCGGTCATGAAGCACGCAACGTTCGCGGCGCCGACGTCGTCGTCGTCAGCTCGGCGATCGATCGGAGCAATCCGGAGTACCTTGCCGCCGTGCGCGCCGGAACGCCGGTGTTGCATCGCGGCGAGATGCTCGCGCGTTTGCTCTCCGGACGACGCGGCATCGCGGTCTGCGGAACCCACGGAAAGACCACGACGACGGCGATGGCGCATGCGGTCCTGCGCGGGGGCGGCATCGACGCCGGGCTGGCCCTGGGCGGCATCGACGTTGCGCTGGCGACGAACGCTCACGATGGAACGTCGCCCTGGTTCGTGATGGAGGCGGACGAATCGGATGGCTCTTTTGCGTTGCTGGAACCGAATATCGCCGTGGTCACCAACATCGAAAACGATCACCTGACCAGCGACGACGAGCTTCCCGGTCTCGTGCGGGCCTTCGGCGAGTTTCTTGCCAAGCTGCCCGACGACGGCCTCGCGATCGTCGGCATCGACAACGCACTCGCAGCTTCACTTACCGATCACGAGTTTCGCGCCCCGGTCGTAACCTGCGGCTTGACCGCGGCGGCGCGCATCCGGGCAGCCAACGTGTGCTTTGAGGATTTCGGCTCGACGTTCGACGTCCTCGACGGCGAGACGATGCTCGGCACGGTCGAGATGCGCGTACCCGGGGCGATGAACGTCGAGAACGCCCTTGCTGCGCTGGCGGTGGGGCGCGCGTTCGACCTGCCCTTCGACTCAATCGCCGCGTCGCTGAAAGCTTTTCGCGGCGTACGCCGCCGGTTCGACATCTTGCTTTCCAACCAGCGAGCGACGATCGTTGACGATTACGCGCATCATCCCACCGCCGTGCGCGCGACGATCGCCGCCGCGCGACACTACCACCGCGGCACGCTGGTCGTGGCCTTTCAGCCGCATCGCTACACGCGAACCGCGTTTCTGGCAGCGGAGTTTGCCGACTCCCTGCGCGGTGCCGACTGCATCTATCTAACGCCGATCTACGCGGCGTCGGAACCCGCGATTCCCGGCGTGAGCGAGCGCTCCATCGGCGATTCGCTCGCGACCAACGGCACGCGCGTCAGTTACGTGACATGCGTCGACGAGCTCGAGACGCGCATTCTGGCTGAGGTTCCAGCCGGCGCCATGGTCCTGATGCTCGGAGCCGGAAACATCACCGACGTCGCAGGACGTCTCGCGGCGGCCCTTCGACAGGCTCAGGGCAGGCTCTCGCACGGATGAGCCTCACGACGCAACGAGCGTTGCGCAGTCTTCTCGGCGAAGCGGATCGAGAGGCGCTGCGCGCGATCTTCGGCGACCGAGTGCGATTCGACGAGCCGCTCGCGCCGTATACTTCCTGGAAGATCGGCGGACCGGCCGACGCCTTCGTAACTGCCGCGACGCAAACGGAGCTCGCGGACCTGATGCGCCTCTGCCTGCGCCGTAAGCTTCCGTGGTGGATCGTCGGCGGGGGAAGCAACGTGTTGGTCGGCGACGGTGGAATGCGCGGCATCGTCATCCGGTTGGCGGGAGAGTTCGCTGGGGTCGCGGTGCGCGTTGAAAACGACGGCGTCGTCGTCGAAGCCGGCGGATCGGCCGGCATGGCGCTGGTCACCGCGAAGGCGGCCTCGGCCGGCGCCGCCGGCATCGGCTCGTTGGCCGGCATTCCCGGAACGATCGGCGGTTCGTTGCGAATGAACGCCGGCACCGATCGTGAAATCGGCGAGTTCGTCCGTCACGTTTGGGTTCAGTCGCCGAGTCGTCCGGAGCCCCACCCCGTCGACGTGCGTTACTTGTATCGCCATTCGACGTTGGAGCGCGACGTCGTCGTATCGCGCGTCACGCTCGGATTTCCTCGTGCTGACTCGCGCGAGGTGCGCGGCGAGATGCAGACGCGCCTCGTGCGCCGTAAGGCCACTCAACCGATTGCGCTTCCCAACGCCGGATCGTGCTTTCGCAACCCCGATGGTGGAAAGGCCGCGAGGCTCATCGAATCCGTGGGCGCTAAGGGGTGGCGGGAGGGCGGTGCGGAAGTCTCGTTGCTGCACGCAAACTTTATTAACAACGTTGGCGGAGCGACGGCACGCGACGTCGCCACGCTGCTCGCACGAATCCGAAGTGCGGTTCTCGATCGCTGCGGCGTCGAGCTGCAATTGGAAGTGCATCTAGTTGGAGTCTTTATCGATGCAACGTAACGGTGGGTCCCGGGGGAGGGTTGCCGTAGTGATGGGCGGGGGCAGCGCGGAACGCGAGATCTCGATCCGCTCCGGCGCGGAGGTCCTACGCGCGTTACAGGCGCTGGGTTACGAGGCACGATCGCTCGATTACGACGAGCGCTTCATCGACGCGCTGCACCAATACAAGCCGGACGTCGTTTTCATCGCATTGCACGGCCCCGGCGGCGAGGACGGACACGTTCAGGCGCTGCTCGAGTATCTGTCGATTCCGTACACGGGCAGCGGTCTGGAAGCGGCGGCGCTTTCGATGGATAAACATCTTACCAAGAAGCTGCTCGCGGCCGAAGGCTTGCCGACCCCGGTCTGGGATCTGTTCGATCTGGCCGGGGGAACGTTGCCGCTGCTGCCGGGATCGCTCGATCTGCCGCTGGTGATCAAGCCGCGCTACGAGGGATCCTCGAACGGGGTCACGATCGTCCGCACGCACGAAGAGTGGACCAACGCGATGCTCGAGGCTTCGAAGTCGTACGCGCAGATACTCGCCGAAGAGTACGTTGAAGGGCGCGAGTTCACGTGTGCCATTCTCGGAGAAGAGGCGCTGCCGATCGTGGAGATCGTTGCCAACCGCGACGGTTTTTACAGCTACGACGCAAAATACGCGCCTGGCGGCAGCACGCACGTGGTTCCTGCGAAGATCGACGACGATCTCGCAGCGCGCTTGCAAATGCTGGGCCTCTCCGCGCATCGCCTCCTGGGCTTACGCGATTACTCCCGCACCGACTTCATCATCCGGTCCGACAACCGTCCGTATATCTTGGAGATCAACTCGCTGCCCGGCTTAACCCCGGCGAGCCTGCTTCCCGACGCGTGCGCCGCGTCCGGCATCGGCTTCGACGCGTTGATCGAACGCCTCGTCAACTACGCGCTGGCGCGCGCGCAACTCCGCGACGCGGTCGCATAACGCGAGGCTCTTTTACCGAAAGGCCTCTTCGTCGTCGGCAATCAGCAGATCGAGTCGCGACGACTCCGGGGCTAACCGGCTCGCTACGGGATAGCGTCTGAGGAATTCGGGATCGTCGAGGCGTTCGCCGATCGTCGGCCGTTCGAGCGACGCGTTGACCTCGGCGTAGCGTTCCGGCTCGCTATGCTGCACGATCCAGTCGGCTACCTCTCGATCGGAGGCCGCCTTCGCAATCGCCTCGCGCAGCAACCCTTCCACGATTCCAAGCCGATTGAGAAGGCTGGAGCTGAAACCGGTAATTTGATACTGACCGAGGTTTCCGCCCGGTAGCGTTGCTCGAATCTTGTCGACGGTCCTCGCGGCCATAAGGAGATCCAGGCCCGGCAAGAGTTCTCGGGGACTGCGAGGCGGCCGACGCGTGAGGTCGAGTGCGTCCATGGCGATGCTTTTCAACCAGCCAGGGCACCGATGCCTTGTGAGACGAGGCGCCTTTCCGGGAAAGTCGAAACTTTGCGACCGTCGAAAGACGTTGTGTAGCTTACCACTCTTTGGAGGATTCCTTGCCAACCGTTGTCGATCGGGGTCTCGAAGGCGTCGTCGTCGGGTCTACCGAGCTTAGTAATGTTGAAGGTGCGATCGGCCGCTTAACGTATCGCGGCTACGACATCGACGATCTCGCGCCCAATGCGACGTTTGAAGAGATCGTGCACCTTCTGCTCTACGGCCAGCTTCCCAATCGCCACCAGCTCGATGAGTTGAAACGCGAGCTGGGCTCCGGCCGCGCGCTTCCCGAGCCGCTCGTCACTGCGATGCAGAACCTCCCGAAGACGGCGTGGCCGATGGAGGTGCTGCGCACGGTCGTCAGCGGTCTCGGACTCTTTTCCCCGGTGAACGCTCAGGGAGAGCATCTTTCCGACGTACACACGGCGATCGAGCTGATCGCAAAGATGCCGACGATTGTCGCCGCCTGGGACCGGATTCGCCGCGGTCTCGATCCCATCGGACCGCGCTCCGATCTCTCGCAGGCGGGAAATTTTCTCTACATGCGTACGGGCAAAGCGCCGCACGCGGTCGAGGAAGAAGCGCTCGATACCTATTTCGTCCTGTTGGCCGACCATTCGTTCAATGCGTCGACGTTTGCAGCTCGAGTCGCGGCATCGACGCGCGCCGATATGTACGGTTCGGTAACCGCGGCGCTCGCGACGCTGCAAGGCGACCTGCATGGCGGAGCGGCCACGGCGGCCTACCGCACGCTGACCGAGGTGAAGACGCCGGAGAACGCGGAGCCGTTCGTGCGCGAGATCCTGGCACGCGGACAACGCATTATGGGTATGGGGCATCGCGAATACAAGGTTAGAGATCCACGCGCAAAACATCTCGAGGCGATGGCGAAGGAGCTTTCCGACCATGCCGGCCGCGACCGTCTCTACGAGACCGCGCATGCCGTCGAGGAGGCCAGCCGCAAAGTCTTACAAGAGAAACGGCCGGGAAATACCATCTACGCAAACGTGGATTTCTACACGGCGCCGGTGCTGGCCGACCTCGGAATCCCCGGCGACGAGTTCACCTGTCTCTTCGCCTGCGGACGCATCGCCGGCTGGACCGGACACATTCTCGAGCAGCTCGCCGACAACCGTCTCATTCGCCCGCAAGCGACGTACGATGGGCCGGTCGCCGGACCGTACGTGCCGATCGAAAAGCGGGCGGCGAACGGCGCACGGGGCTAACGCCGCGCGTGCTGGTCGTGCCTGCGATCGACTTGCGCAACGGCAAGTGCGTTCGAATGAAACAGGGCGATCCTACGACCGCGACCGAGTATGACGGCGACCCGGTAGAACGCGCCACTGCGTTCGTCGCGCAGGGCGCACGCCGGTTGCACGTGATCGATCTCGACGGCGCCTTCGGCTCGGGCGAAAACTTAGCGGCGGTGGAGCGCATCTGCAAGGCCGTGGAAGTTCCGGTGCAGACCGGCGGCGGACTGCGCACGGTGACGCATGCGGAACGCGCTTTTGCGGCGGGTGCTTGCGAAATAATTCTGGGTACGCTGATCGTCGAAGACGAACGGCTCGCGCGCAACATCATTAACCGCTTTCCGGGCAAGGTGATCGCCGGCATCGATGCGCGTGGGACGCAGGTCGCCACGCATGGCTGGCAGGAACATACGCCGGTCGATCGCGACGCATTGGTACGCCGCGTCGCGCAGTGGGGCGTCACGCGGATCATCTTTACCGAGATCCGGCGCGACGGCATGGGCGAGGGCTACGATATCGACGCCCTCTGCGCGGTCGCCGACGCCGCCCCCGTCAAGGTTACCGCGAGCGGAGGCGCGCGCAGCATCGACGACTTAGCGCAGTTGAAACTCTCGGTTCCACCGGCAGTCGACTCTTGTATCGTCGGCAGCGCGCTCTACAACGGGACGCTCGATTTACCCGAAGCGATCTCCACCGTAGCTTAACTACAAGTGTCATGGTGAGCCTGTCGAACCATGACGTGGCGACGACGCTGAAGGTTAGTCCACGTACTCGCGGGGCAGATGGCTCGGGAGGCGCGTGACGATCTCATAGTTGATCGTATCGGACCACGTTGCCCAGTCGTCGGCGGTGACGGCGCTCTCGCCGTCGCGACCGATGAGCGTCACCGCCGATCCGACGTGGGCGCCTGGGGCGTTCGACAGATCGATCTGCGTCATGTTCATTGCGACCCGGCCGACGATCCGGCAGAGCGCGCCATCGACGAGGAACGCGCCGCGGTTCGATAGCGCGCGCGGCACGCCGTCGGCATAGCCCGCGGGAACGACGCCGACGCGCATTTCGTGCGGGGCGTGAAAGCTTCCGCCGTAACCGACCGAAGCCCCGGCGTCTACGGTGCGAACCACGATAAGTTCGGAGACGTACGAGAGCGCGGGACGCAGCTCGAGCGGCCGTTCCTTCATTGCAGCGCTCGTTTGCGGCGACGGCATTAATCCGTAGAGCGCGATGCCGAAGCGGGCCATGTCTAAATGCGTTTGCGGCCATAACATGGCGGCCGCCGAAGCGGCGATGTGTCGGATCGGCGCGAGCTCGCTGCGGTCGAGCAGCGGTTTGACGGCAAGGAGCACTCGTTCAAAGGCTGCGAGTTGGTGCATCGTGTAGGGCGAATCGATCTCCTCCGCGGCGGCGAGATGCGAGAAGATGCCGCCGATCGCGATTTCCGCCGAACTCCCGAGTTGCTCGACCGCACCGTTCAGTTCGTGCGGCTCGACGCCCAGCCGGTTGAGGTCGGTGTTCACCTTCACGTGCACGACCGCGCGGGTGCGCCGTTTGCCCGCCGCTGCGGCGAGCCGTCGGGCGAACTCGCCGACGTTCCAAACCGCGAGCTCCAGGTTCGCAGCCATCGCCTCGTCCAGTGCCGCTCTGGGCACCGGTCCCAGCACCAGAATCGGTGCCGCAATGCCGCCCGCGCGCAGGGCCAAACGCCTCTTCGACCGTGTAAACGCAGAGACGCGTCGCAAGCGGCTCGATTGCCCGCGCCGTCTCCAGCAACCCGTGCCCGTAGGCGTTCCCCTTCACGACGAAGGCCGCGCGCTGCGGCCCTACCAGCCGGCGCAAGGCGTCGCCATTATGGCGCAGAGCTCCCAGTGAGATGCGCAATCTTCCGATCATGCCGCGCGCTCACTCCAAGCCATGCGGCAGCATTCGCGCAGGTGCGGGGGCGGCCTGGGCTGTGGGTCCAGGAGAGCACTTGAGCGTCCTCTTGCCTTGCTTGCTGCAACCCTTGCACTCCTTCACGGAGTCTGCTAGGATGGCACGGTTAGCGCTCGAGCGCGCAGAGTGCTAACTTGTATTGTGTGTGCGAAATTTTTACCACGCTGTGGAGGTTTTCCGTGAATCTCAAGCCCTTGTTCGATAACGTCGTTATCGAGCACGTAGAGCAAGACGACAAGACGACCGGCGGCGTCTTCCTGCCCGATACCGCCAAGGAAAAGCCCCAAGAGGGCCTCATTCGAGCGGTCGGAAGCGGCCGCATGACCGACAAGGGCACCAAGGTCGATATGCACGTCAAGGTCGGCGATCGTGTGCTCTACCGCAAGTACTCGGGAAGCGAAGTCAAGATCGACGGCACCGAGTACCTCATTATTCCTGAAAAAGATATTCTCGCCATCGTCGACAAAGTGCCGGCCGGCGTCTAAGGAGTTCATTTTTTAAATGTCTGCAAAGCAACTCGTATTCGATGAAAGCGCGCGCCGCGCGCTCGAGCGCGGTGCGAACATCCTCGCCGATGCCGTTAAAGTGACGCTCGGCCCCAAGGGTCGCAACGTCGTGCTCGACAAGAAATTCGGTTCGCCGACGATTACCAACGACGGCGTGACCATTGCCAAGGAGATCGAGCTGCCCGACGTGTTCGAGAACATGGGGGCGCAGCTCGTCAAAGAAGTCGCGTCGAAGACCAACGACATCGCCGGCGACGGCACGACCACCGCGACCGTGCTCGCGCAAGCGATCATTCGCGAAGGCCTCCGCAACGTGACCGCCGGCAGCAATCCGCTGCTGATCAAGCACGGCATCGAGAAGGCCGTCGAGATCGCGGTCAAACGAGATGGAGTCGTTCAAGAAGGACGTCGACACCAAGGAGAAGATCGCGCAGGTCGCCTCGATCTCGGCCAACGATCCGGAGATCGGCGAGTTCATCGCCGACGCGATGGAGAAGGTCGGCAAGGACGGCGTCATCACGGTTGAGGAGTCGAGGACGCTCAAGACCGAAGTCGAGACCAAAGACGGCATGCAGTTCGACAAGGGCTACATCTCGCCGTACATGGTTACCGACTCCGAACGCATGGAAGCCGTGCTCGACAATCCCTACATCCTGGTAACGGAACGGAAGATCTCGGCGATCGCCGACATCCTGCCGTTGCTCGAGAAGGTCGTCCAGGTACAGAAGCCGCTGCTCATCATTGCCGAAGACGTCGAGGGTGAAGCGCTCGCGACGCTGGTCGTGAACAAGCTGCGCGGCACGTTTACGTCCGTTGCGGTCAAGGCGCCGGGCTTCGGCGACCGCCGCAAGGAGATGCTCAAGGATATCGCAACGCTCACCGGCGCCACGGTGATCTCCGAAGAGCTCGGACTCAAACTCGACAAGGTGACGCCCGAACAGCTCGGCCAGGCCAAGCGCGTGACGGTTACCAAGGAAGAAACGACGATCGTCGATGGCAACGGCAAACCCGATGCCATCAAGGGCCGCATCGAGATGATCAAAAAGCAGATCGAGGAGACCGATTCGGACTTCGACCGCGAGAAGCTGCAGGAGCGTCTCGCGAAGCTCTCCGGCGGCGTCGCGGTCATTCAGGTCGGGCGCGGCAACCGAGACCGAGCTCAAAGAGAAGAAGCACCGCATCGAGGATGCTCTGAGCGCGACCCGCGCGGCCGTGCAAGAAGGCATGATCCCCGGCGGCGGCGCCTCGCTCATTCATGCGATCAAGGCGATCGACCGTTACGAGCCCCCGAAGACAAACGGTCACGCCTCGACGTGGGCCGACGAGAAGATCGGCATCAGCATCGTGCGCAAGGCCCTTGAAGAGCCGGCCCGTCAAATCGCCGACAACGCGGGATTTGAAGGTTCGGTTCAGGTGAATGCAGTTCGCATTAAGAGCGCGCCGTTCGGCTTCGACGCCATGACGCGGCGAGATCGTGGACATGTTCACCGCGGGCATCGTCGAGCCGCTCAAAGTGACGCGCGCAGCGTTACAGAATGCGGCCTCGATCGGCGCGTTGATCCTCACCACCGAAACCCTCATCGCCGACAAGCCCGAGCCCAAGAAAGAGCCAATGGGCGCGCCCGGCGGCGGCGGCATGGGCGGCTACGACATGATGTAGGCGTCGCTCTCGGCGACGAATACGAGAAGGCGCGTCCGTTACACGACGCGCCTTTTTCTTTTGCTCAGGCTGTTTCAAGGATGGGCACGGGCGCCGGTGCTACGATGAATGTCGCAGGGGTCAACGCGATGAAAAAACTGGGAATCCTCATGGCAGTGATGCTGGCGCTCGCCGGCCAGACGCCCGTTGCCCCGATCCGACACCTCGTGTACGCCTTCGCGACCTATCCAACCGCCAAACCCAACGGCGGCTTTTACGATGGGACGCTCAGTATCGACGTCCTGGGTCCGGCGCCTGACGGCGGCGAGCTGGTGCGGGCAACCGATTGGTGGTATTACACCTTACGATCGCGCCAGACGCGAGAGTGCGAGATCTACCGCGACGGAAGCGTTGCGTGGGACGAGGCTCCACCCGATCCATCGGATGCGCAGCGCGTGCTCCTTCCGCTGCTCGCAGCCGATTTCTTCGCACCTGGACTCGCGGGCGCCACGTCGTGGCAGCAAAAGTTCGCGCTTTCGCTTGCAAAGCGATTGTACGTCACATCGGCGTCGATGGAGCTGAAGGCGACATCGCAGGGATCGCAGCTGAACGTCAGCTCGCAGGCCGTCTTCCAGCAGCTCGATGGCCGGCAGCGCAAGGTCGTCGAGCATAGCCAGATCGTTTACGACCGCACGCTCGGCATGCCGGTCGTGGTTCGCGACGAGCGCGGGCCGCTGCCGACGGCGAGCATCTATTCCCAGACGTCGGTCGACCTGCAGCTCGTCGAGGATTCGGGCGCGAGAACGAATAGGGCAGCGCTGCAGCCTCTTAGCCAAGTGCGCTTTCTCGTGCACGCGCGTTAGCCGGCCGACGTTCTCCAGAACTTGGGGCAGAGCAGCGTATCGACTTGATCGCCGGCGAGCCCGTCGATCATGTCCTCGGTGACGTTGAGGAGAATGCTCTCCGGCCAGCCGCCCCAGGGAACCGGAAACGACATCGGTATTCGCACGTAATGATACTGATGCGTCGGGGTTCGCAGACGCAGCGTGAGTTGTTGCTGGCTATTACCGGACGCGTCGGAATAGAGCCACGCGTAATACGAGTCCTGATCGTTCTCGACCACGATGTGCGTCGGCAGCAGTTGCGGAATCGGCTTCCCGCAGATCGCCGCGCTCTTGTCGAAGAGAACGAAGGTCGGTTGCACGTAGAGGAAGGATTGCGGCGCCGTACCGGAGAGCAGCAGGGGCATGGGAGGCGCGGGGGCCGGCGAGTCGCTGAGACTCTCGGTTATGTTGCGATCGTAACCCGGGATGAAGTAGAGATAATCCGTCGTCGAGCAGCGATACTTGGGAGCCGTGAGGTCGAGGCGGTAGAGCCCGAAAGCGTTGTCGAACTCGACGATCGCCTGCTGATCGTCGCCGCGCTCGAAGTGAAAGACTTTGTCGAACTCCTGCCGTCCGATTCGGTCGGTCAGACTGACGCGCAGCGCGATGCTCGTCCCGGCCGGCGCGCGCGCGATCGCGCCGCAGAAGCCGGCATGCAGAACGATATGAGCGAGCGCGAGCATGGGCGAGGTCTTTCGGCCTTCCGTCGCCGACTCCATTCGCCGGAGCGGCCGCTCGCCTTGGTGTGAGCAGGCCGCACCGACACGACGGATAACTTCACCAGTCATGTCAGTGCGCGCCATCAATGATTTTACGATTCGCGTGGCAACGGTCAACGGTTCGGGAAGTCAATCCTCCAATCTCGTGTTGACCAACGCCATCGCCGGCTTCGGAATTCCCGTCGCTCCGAAGAACGTTTTCCCCTCGAACATCGAGGGCTTGCCCACGTGGTTCGACGTGCGAGTTTCGGCGCTGGGATATCAATGCCGCGCGCGCGACTTCGACGTGCTCGTAGCGCTCAATGCCGCGACATGGCAGCAAGACGTCGCCGGCGTCAAGCCCGGCGGTGCAGTCGTGCACGAAGAGAGCTTTCCTTGCAAGGGCGACACGCTGCGCGAGGATCTTAGCTACTACGCCGTTCCCTTTACGGCGCTGGCGAAAGAGCACTTCGCCGATAAAGGCGATCTGCGCAAGTACTTGATGAATATGATCTACGTCGGGGTGTTGGCGCAGCTCCTCGATATTCCCGAAGCATCGCTCGAAGAAAGCCTTCGCGCGCAGTTTCGCAGCAAGGCGTCGGCGGTCGAGCTCAATCTTTCCGCCGTGCGCGTCGGCATCGAATACGCGCGGCAGCATCTCGAGAAGCACGACCCCTGGCGCCTCGTCCCGATGAGCGGCAAGACCGAAGGCCTCATGTTCATGGAAGGCAATCGCGCCGCGGCGCTTAGGCTGCGTCATGGGCGGCTGCACGGTCGCCGCCTGGTATCCGATCACGCCGTCTTCCTCGTTGTGCGAATACTTCATTCAGTACTGCGACCGCTATCGCGTCGATAAAGAGAGCGGCGAACGCAGCGTTGCGATCGTTCAAGCCGAAGACGAGCTCGCCGCCGCCGGGATCGTTTTTGGTGCGGGCTGGGCGGGCGCGCGAGCGATGACCTCGACCTCGGGTCCGGGGATCTCGTTGATGGCCGAATACGCGGGCTACGGATATTTCGCCGAAGTTCCGGGCGTCATCTTTGACGTCCAGCGCGCCGGCCCGTCGACCGGACTGCCGACGCGAACGATGCAAGGCGACGTGTCGTTTGCGTACACGCTCTCGCACGGCGACACCAAGCATCTCGTGCTGTTACCCGCAACGGTGGCCGAAGCGTACGAGCTTGCAATGGAGGCGTTCGATCTGGCGGAGCGCTTTCAAACCCCGGTCTTCGTGCTCAGCGATCTCGATCTTGGAATGAACGCCTGGCTGACGCCGCCGCTGGCGTACCCGGAGAAGCCCTTCGACCGCGGAAAGGTGCTTGGCGCCGACGACATGAGCTCGATGAAATCGTGGGGGCGTTACCGCGACGTCGACAAGGACGGGATCGGCTATCGCACGCTGCCTGGGACCGATCATCCCGGGGCCGGGTTCTTCACGCGCGGCACCGGCCACGACGAAGAAGCGCGTTATTCGGAGCTCCCCGAGGTTTGGCAGCGCAACCTCGATCGCCTCAACCGAAAGACGGAGACGGCCAGGACGGCCGTGCCCGCGCCGGTCGTTGCCGAGAAAACTACCACCAAGATCGCGATCCTTGCGTACGGAACGACCCATCACGCCGTCGTGGAGGCTCTCGATTTCTTGCGCGAAGCCGGGATCGAACTCAACTACATGCGCGTGCGCGCGTTGCCGCTCTCGCCCGACGTCGCGACCTTCGTAAAGCGTCACGATCGCGTCTACGTCGTCGAGCAGAATCGCGACGGACAACTCTACGGCATTCTACGGACGGAGCTTCCAACTCACCTCATCGGCCGCCTGGAATCGATCCGGCATTACAACGGCGTGCCGATCGACGCCCACGCAATTATCGATCCTCTGCTGGACGCGGAGCGCGCGCCGGCGGTGGTCGCGGAATAGGATGACAGCATGACCGTCAACATCGTCGGCCTCACTCGCGAGGTCTACAAGGGACTTCCAACCACGCTCTGCGCCGGCTGCGGGCACAACTCGATCACAAATCATTTGATCAAGGCGCTCTACGAGTACGGCGTCGAGCCGCACAAGCTCGCAAAAATGAGCGGTATCGGCTGTTCGTCGAAGACCCCGGCCTACTTCGTCGAACAGGCGCACGGTTTCAACGGCTTACACGGACGCATGCCCTCGGCCGCGACCGGGGCGAAGCTGGCCAACAGCGAGTTGCTCGTTTTGGGCATCAGCGGCGACGGCGACACGGCGAGCATCGGGCTCGGACAGTACTGTCACATGATCCGGCGCAACCTGGACTGCACGTACATCGTCGAGAACAACGGCTGCTATGGTTTGACCAAGGGACAGTTTTCGGCCACCGCCGACGTCGGCTCGAAACAAAAAGGCGGAAAGACCAACGAGTACGCGACGATCGATATTTGCGGGCTCGCCATCGAGCTGGGCGCCACGTTCGTAGCGCGCTCGTTTTCGGGAGACGGCAAGCAGCTCGTGCCGTTACTGCAGGCCGCCTTTTCGCATCGCGGCACCGCCATTCTCGACGTCATCAGCCCCTGCGTCACGTTCAACGATCACGAAGGCTCGACCAAGAGTTATGCCTACGTCAAAGAGCACGACATCGTGCTGCACACCGCCGACTACATCGCCGGGGGCCGCGAGATCACGGTCGATTACGAACCCGGTACGGTGCAGGACGTTACGCTCGACGACGGCTCGCACGTGCTGCTCCGTAAACTCGATGTCGAATACGATCCGACCGACGGAATCAGTGCCTTGCGCGTGATTCACGAGACGCGAGCGCGCGGCGAGTTCGTTACCGGACTGCTTTACGTCGACACGACGCAGCAGGATCTCTGCGCGCGCGAGCACCTGGTCAAGCGGCCCTTGGCGCAGCTCGACGAAGAGTCGCTGCGAATCGGCCGCGAGGAGTGGCAGAAGCTGATGGACCCGGCAACGGGGCCCGCGAAATGAAACGAGGCGCCGGCGTACTACTCGCAACCCTTCTGCTCATGCTGACGGTCGGCCCGGCACTCGCGGTCGTCGAGCACGGTCGCGTCTGGCAGGCAACCTACGTCGCGGCCTACCAGCCGACGTTCGGGCGCCAGGGCGTGCCCCGCTCGGGCACCCTGAAGCTCAAGTTCGATCACGGAATCGTCAACGGCACGTACGTCTCAGAGTCCGTTCGTCCCGATCCGCTTTACGGCCGTACGATCGCGGTGAGCGGCGGCGTTAGTCAGGGACAAATTACGCTCAACCTGCAGGCTCCAGGCGGGTTTACGATGCGCGGTACGCTCGCAGGAAACGGCGAGATCTCCGGCACCGCCACGATCAAGGGACAGTTCTACAACTTCCTTGCCAAAGTAAAATCCTCACCCTGATCTCTGAAACGCTGATAGCGGCGCTGCGCGCCGGAAGATCCGTCTTCGTTCTGACGGGTTCGGGCATTTCGGCGGAGAGCGGCCTGCCGACGTTTCGCGGCGTCGGCGGTCTTTGGCGAACGCATCGCGTCGAAGAGCTGGCTTCGCCGGAGGGATTCGCGCGCGATCCGGTCTTGGTTTGGACGTGGTATAACGAACGCAGGGCCGCGCACGAGCGAGCCCAGCCCAATGCCGGCCACGTCGCGATCGCCCAGCTTGAAGATGCGCTCGACGATTGCACGCTCGCCACGCAGAACGTCGACTCGCTCCATCTGCGCGCCGGCTCGCGCAACGTACTCGAACTGCACGGCAGCCTGCGTGAGGCGCGTTGCACCCACTGCAATACCCGCCGCCCATTCGGTTCTGCGGGCCTTCCGCTCGACGAAATCGAGCACGCGTGCGGCGGGCGCTGGCGCCCCGATATCGTCTGGTTTGGCGAATCGCTGCCGCAAGATGTTTGGCAAAAAGCCCAAGCAGCTGCGGCGCGTGCCGACGTTATCTTGGTCGTCGGAACGAGTGCGGTCGTCTATCCGGCAGCAGCACTTGCGACCAACTATAATCGCACGGCCTTCGTTGCCGAAATCAATCCGGAGGCAACTCCGATAAGCGACCGAGTTGCTTGCGCGCTGCGAGGATCGGCGACCGAAGTGCTGCCGCGGATCGTCGCAGCACTCTCTCGCGACGAAACGGCGTCGCCCGATTCATCCGCCCGGCCCTGCGGTTAGCGAATAAAGCCACCATCGCGGCGCGCCGCGACGCGCTTCGCGATCGAAATAGACTTCGAGCTTTTCGCCGGACGTGGTCTGAAGCTCGAACCAGTGACGCTTGAGATACACATCGCCGCGATCTGTCCCGGTCGTTCGCCACGATCGTAGAACCGCGGAGACTTCGAACGTTCGCCCGTCCCAGCGAAAAGCACGCGGGACGGGAGGCTCGCTGCCGCTGGCTGGAGTTGTAAACCCGTCGCCCGCCGGCGCGATCGACCGGCCTACGAACTTCCGCATGCGTACGAAGGCGTCCATTTCATAGATCAGGACTCGAGGCGCTTCGCGAGCAGTTCGGTAAGCTTGCGCTCCACCCCGCGCAGCGTCGCGTTCTCGCTCTCGACGTCGTGCAACCGGGTGCGAAGTTCGACCGCGGCGATGTGATCGTACCCTGCCGATGCGGCGGCCGCGAGCTTGCGTAGCGTGCTGCGCTCGTCCGGGTCGAGATCCTCGCCGGTGCCATGACCACCGTAGAGCGCGATGGCTTCGAGGTGGTGACCGACGCTGATCGGGACGGCGTAGATCACTTGTCGGTCGCCGTCCGGCAGATCGTTGCGCGGCCAGCGCAGATCGCTCGGATCTATGGCGACGAGATCGGCGCGCAATCGCAGCGCCAGCGCGTCGTCGGCGTCGAGTTCGGCCGCGTCGTCGTCCGTCCACGCGTGCGCCCGAACGCGGCGGTAACCTCCTTTTTCCTGACGGAAAACGGCCGCCGACGAGAGCCCCAACGCAGCTACCGGCTCGTCAACCAGCGCGCTCTCGATCGCGGCGGCAGTCGCTGCATGCGGCAACGCGCGCGCGACGGCGGCCAAACGTTGCTCGGCGAGGTGTCGCTGCCTGAAGAGGAAGCGATCGATCCAATCGTCGAGGTGGCCGTGCAAGAGATTGAACGATATGCCCAAACCGACTGCGGCCAGGATGTTCAGGATCGTCGCGACGCCCTGATGCTCCAGCAGGCGGCCGAAGACGTACTCGATCAAAGTAAAGAGCGCCACCGCTCCAAGCGTCAGAATCGTGTAAACCAGCGTGCGGCTGATGATGAAGCTGATATCCATCACGCGGTGACGGATGATTCCATACGCGACGGTTGCCGCAATGAGCGCCGGCGAGAGCGAGAAGAGTAGGGCGAGCGTGAAGCTCACGGTGTTATTAGTCGTATGTTCGCCGACGAGCTGCTGCAGTACGTCGGCCAAAATGAGCAGCACGAAACTTCCGATGACCGGCACGAGCCGGCTGCGCGCCGCACCACGTGTTGTGACGTACGTGGATACGAGCGCGAGCAGCGCGGCGAGCCCCGGAATGACGACGGAGAGATCGTAGAGCGAGAACAGATGGACCGGCGGGACGTGCGAATAGCGCACGTCGAGATACGCATAGAGATAGAGACCGGCGATGGCGAGCCCGGCCGGCAACGCGAGACGGTCGACGAGACGTGCCACTCCAGTCGGCCGGTCGCTGGGAAAGCGGCTCGCAAAGATCATGATCGCGGCCGGTTGCATCGCATAGATCAGCGCAACGAAAGCGTCGAACAGCGTCGCGGACGCCCCTCCCGACTGCTGCGCCCAAAAAAGCCAGGGAAACGGCAGCACCAATGCCGGTGCGATCAAGGCAAACGCCCAGGTCATTCGGCTCGGCCGCAGCAGCACGAGGACCAAGCCGACGACTCCCAGTGCGAGCCCGGCGATCGCGTACGTCAACGATTCCGCCTGCCCGATCGCGAGCAGGTCGGTGGCGCGAACGGTGACCCAGCGGGCCTTGCCGCCGTGAACGATGGCAAAAGCTATCGGCGCCCCGGCGGGGACCTCTTCGTTGAGAATGGCGTAGCGGCGTCCGCGCAAAGGCAGCGTCTCGTAGAGCAGCCGGTCGCCGGTGACGATGCCGGCGCGCGCCGTCAGCGACGCCGGATCGATCTCCGCAAACGTCACGTCTTTGCTCAGCAAGAATCCGTAGGTGCCGATCGGTTTTTGAAAGGAGCCGATCGAGACGACGGCTGCCGCGATCTCGAACAGCGCCAAGATCGTTACGAATGCGACGCGCGCGGCATAACGCACCTTACGCGGCCCGGGCCGCGCGCTCGCGCGCGAACAGCGCATAGACGGGCAACCCCGAAAGCAGAATCGCGATGCCGATGCCCGTATCGTGCGGTGATTTCAGGACGGTGTCGCCGACGATATACCACGCCGCGGCGAGAAAGAGCAGCGTCGTTACCGGGTGTCCCGGCATGCTGAAGACGGGTTTGGCGGCTCGGGGATCGCGCGCGTCGCGATTGCGGAAGACGATCAGTGCGATTGCGGCAAGCCCGAAGAAGATGTAATCGTTGCAGGTCACGTAGTTCAGAATCTGGTCGTAGCTGCCGGAGAGTGCGATGACGATTGCGATCGCTCCTTGCAGTAGGATTGCGAGCACGGGTGCGTGAGTCCGGGCGTTCACCCAAGCGAGCTGTTTGAAAAACGTTCCGTCGGCGGCCATCTGAAAATAGACCCTGGGCGACGTAAGTATCTGGTTGCTCAAGAAGCCGAGCGTCGAAAGTGCGATCACCGCGGCCATGATCTGCAAACCGAGCGGACCGAAAGCAATTCCCGCAACCTGCGAGGCCGGCGTGCTCGTCGCCGCCAAGCCGCCGATGCCGAGCGCGTGCAGACAAGCTGCATTCACCGCCAGGTAGAGGATGACGACCACGCCGACGCCGGCGATCAAGCCACGCGGCAGCGTCTTCTGCGGCTGGTGTAACTCGGCGGTCATAAAGCTCGACGTTTGCCAGCCGCTGTAGGCGAAGAGCACCGGGACCATTGCCAGGCCGATCACGGCAAGCCTCCCTCCGGGCGCCGAATGCGCAGGCATCGTTGCCGCCCCGCCAGCGGCGTGAACCGCAAAGAGGCCGATGGCCGCAAACGCCGCGATGGCGAGGACCTTGAGCAGCATGAACGCGTTTTGCGTGCTCGTGCCGGTGCGAACGCCGAGCGCATTGATTGTCGTGAACGCCCCGATTGCAACGACGCCGACTCCTGCGGTTGAAGCGTGCCAACTCGTCAGCGTCGCAAAATAGTTGGCGAACGTTACTGCGGCGGCGGCCATCCCACCGCTCTGCGACACGAGCAGCAACGTCCAGCCAAAGATGAATGCGAGCGCGGGATGAAACGCGTCGCGCAGGTATGCGTAGAGGCCGCCGTCCGCGGGACGGCGCGCCGCCAGCTCCGCGAAGATGCCCGCGCCGAGGAGCGCGATCAGACCGCCCGCGACCCAAACCGCCATCACGAGAAATCCGCTGCCGACAAAGCGGGCGACGACCGATGGGTTCATAAAGATGCCCGAGCCGATGATGCCGCCCATGACGATGAGTGCGGCATCCCGGCCCCCCAGGAGACGTACGAGTTTTGGTGGCGGCGCGCTCATCGGGGGAATGTCCACATTCCAGCGAAGAGGCGCGTCATGTTCGCAATTGCAACGTTCGTCCTCGCCGTGCTCGGTGTCACCGTAGCTCAGATGCCTCCTCCGGGGCCGGTGCCCCCTCTTTCGCAGCCGCCACTCGAAAGCGGCTCCTGCCTCGATTCGCCCCGCGCCGTCCCAAGCGTGCTTATGAAGCCGGTTTCGCGTGCGATGCAGTTAGTCGGTATCGATGCCGTCGTCTCGACGGCGACGATGACGGCCAACCAGACCATCGGCTTCCTGTATACGACCGGAGACGGCGGCACGTGGCTCGGCGAGCGAACCGGGCTCTACATGTCCGCGGCGAACGCGACCTCGATCAACGCGGTCTTGGCCGCGACCCACGCCGCAGGCGTTCCGAAGGATGAATTTCCCCCGCAGAGTCGCTACGGTGAGCCCACGGGGTACCCACAATTCTTCAGAGTGCAGATACCGCCCGCTGCCCTGGCCGCCTTGCGAATCGAAATCGTGCCCTGCGTCCGTTGGCCGAGCACGCGCCCGCTCCCCGACCCCACGATGTAGGCCCTTCGACAGGCTCAGGACATGCTAGCAGAGAGCGCATCCGAGTGCTAAGGTGACGGGTTATTGGCCCTGATGGAGTTCGTGGTTCGAGCTCGCTTGGGAGCTTTCGCGCCAAATGCTGACGTCTTCGTCGACGAGGATCAGCGGCGCGTCGTCGTGGTGGTAGAAGTGGCGGGAGCCGATCCCGAGAGTCTGCGCGTCGTCGTTGACGAGCGGTTCTTCATCATCGGCGGACGTCGCCGCGAGGCCGCTCGGTTGCGCAACGGTTCCTTCGCACAGAAAGAGATCGCGCACGGCGAGTTCGTCAAGCGAATCGCGCTGCCGGTTCCGGTGGAATACGATCGCATCGCGGCGACGTACGAGGACGGTTTTTTGATCGTCGTCGCACCGATCGCGGCGACGGCCTACCAGCCGACGGCCCGAACCGAACTCCACATCTTGGTAAAAAGGACGCACTCCTAAATTCATGGCTGCGAAATCTAGTCAAAACATCGTTCCCGCCAATTTGATCGGCATTCTGCCGCTTCAAGAGGCGGTGCTTTATCCGCATACGGTCATTCCGCTGGCGGTCGTCAAAAAATCCGGCATTCAACTCGTCGAGGAGGCGTTGCGCGAAGGAAAGCCGATCGGTCTGACCGTTCTGCGCGATCGCGAGATCGAGGATCCGGGACCCGAAGACGTGCAGCGCGTCGGCACGATCGGCGTCATACAAAAGATGCTGAAGGTTCCCGATGGCACGCTGCGATGCATCGTCGCCGGTCAGCAGGTCTTTCGCATCGAACAGTTCACGCAGGTCGCACCCTATATGGTTGCGGCTTATACCGAGTTGCCGGACTCAACGGTCGAGAACGAAGAGCTCGTCGCGATGCAGCGAAATTTGGCGGGCCTCTTCCAAAAGCTGCTTTCGTATCTTCCGCAAGCGCCGCGCGAGATGGAGATGGAAGTCGCCAACATCACCGATCCGGTGGTGCTGACCTACTTCGTCGCCTCGACGATGCGTTTGGAGACCGCCGATCGCCAGGCGCTTCTCGAGGAGCGCGACACGGCCAAGCGCATGCGCAAGCTGACGATGCTTCTCACAAAGGAGCTGGAGGTCGTCGAGCTCGGTCATAAGATTCAGAGCGACATCCAGCGCGAGATGGAGAAGAATCAACGCGAATTCTATCTCCGCCAACAGTTGCGCGCGATACAGGAAGAGCTCGGCGAAGTCGATCCGCAGCAAGCCGAGAACAACGAGTTGCGGACTAAGATCGACGGTGCGGCGATGCCGCCCGACGTGAAGAAGGCGGCCGACCGCGAACTCGACCGGCTCTCGAAAGTTCCGCAGGCCAGCCCCGAGTACAGCGTGATTCGCACGTACCTCGATTGGCTGGTTACGTTACCCTGGAAAGAAGAGACGCCCGACCACATCGAGATCGCGACGGCGCGCGCCGTACTCGACGAGGATCACTATGACCTTGAGAAGATCAAGGACCGGATCGTCGAGTACTTGGCCGTCGGAAAGCTCAAGAAGAAGTTGACGGGGCCGATCCTCTGTTTTGTGGGGCCCCCGGGCGTCGGAAAGACCTCGCTCGGTCAGTCGATCGCTCGGGCGATGGGACGCAAGTTCGTGCGCCTTTCGGTTGGCGGCGTACGCGACGAGGCCGAGATTCGCGGCCACCGGCGCACGTACATCGGTGCGATGCCGGGCACGATCGTGCGCGCGATTCGTGACGCGGGGACGCGCAACCCCGTGTTGATGATCGACGAGATCGACAAAGTTGGCGCAGATTTTCGCGGAGACCCGCAGTCGGCACTGCTCGAAGTGCTCGATCCCGAGCAGAACAACAACTTCCGCGATCATTATCTCGATCTGCCGTTCGATCTTTCGCAAGTGCTGTTCATCTGCACGGCAAACGCGCTCGATACGATTTCGCCGCCGTTGCGGGATCGGATGGAGATCATCACGCTCTCGGGCTACACGGAACTCGAAAAGCTCCAGATAGCCAAGCGATATCTGCTCAAGAAGCAGCGCAAGAACAACGGACTGCGCGATTCCCAAGCCCAGATCAGCGACCAGGCGATTCGCGCGATCATCAACGACTACACGCGCGAGGCCGGCGTACGAAACCTCGAGCGAGAGATCGGAACGGTCTTTCGCAAGATCGCGCGCAAGATCGCGGAGAACGCGCGTTACAAGGCGCGCGTCAAGCCGGAGAGCCTCGTCGAATATCTCGGCAGGCCAAGATTCTTCAACGAGGTGCGCAAGCGTGTCGCCTCGGTCGGCGTTGCAACGGGCATGGCTTGGACGCCGGTCGGCGGCGACATTCTGTTCATCGAGACGCAGGCGATGCCGGGGACGGGCAAGCTCGTGCTGACCGGGCAACTGGGCGACGTCATGAAGGAGAGTGCTCAGGCCGCCGTCTCGTTCATGCGTTCTCGATCGGGGGAGTTGGGCTTACCGGACGATTACTTTGCCAAGCACGATATTCACATCCACCTTCCCGCCGGCGCCACGCCGAAGGATGGTCCATCGGCCGGAATTGCACTGGCGACCTCCATCGCTTCGATGCTGACCGGCATCAAAGTCGACGCGAACTTGGCCATGACCGGCGAGATCACGCTGACGGGGCAAGTACTGCCGATCGGCGGACTCAAGGAGAAGGTTCTCGGCGCAAAGCGCTCCGGCATCACGAAGATCTTGCTGCCGCGGCGCAACGAGATGGATCTGGACGATATCCCCAAAGAGGTGCGCGAGAGCATGACGTTCGTTCCGGTGGACGAGCTCTCCGAAGTCCTCCATCACGCGCTAGGGAAGCGGCTGATCTCGCCGGTGCCGCTCGGCTCAGAGAACGAGCGGGTGAGTAACGTCGTTCCCCTCCGCCTGCGCACGGGGCAAGCTAAACGACGAAACGGCGCGGTCAAGCGCGTCCCGGAACGCAAGCGTCGCGTTAAGCGATAACCTCGATCCCGCTCCCGGAGCAAACTTCGCCAACGACCGCAGCCATCGTGCTGCGGTCGCTTAATTCGCGAACGAGTCTCGCCAGATTCTCGCGTGCGATGCTTATGAGTAATCCGCCCGAGGTCTGAGCATCGGAGAGAGCGATGCGCACTTCCTCGGGAACGGAGGGCGCGAAATTGGTAAACGTCGCATGCGTCTGCGCGTTGTGCCGCGTGCCGCCGGGCACGACATCGCCGGCGATCAACTCGAGAACGCGCTTCATAAGCGGCACCGCCGTCGAATCGAAGATCAGCCGTACGTGCGAGGCTCGCGCCATGTTCTCCGCGTGTCCGAGCAGCCCGAAGCCGGTGATATCGGTTGCCGCGTGCGCGCCCGCGGCGAGCATTGCCTCGGCGGCGCGGTCGTTGAGCGTCGTCATCGCAGCAACGGCTTCATCGAGTTCTTCGGAGGCGATCGCACCCCGTTTCCGGGCCGTCGTCAGGATGCCGGTTCCCAGCGGCTTGGTGAGCACGAGTGCGTCATCGATCCGCGCACCGGCGTTGGTGACGATCCGCTGCGGATCGACGATCCCGGTGACCGCCATGCCGTACTTCGGCTCCGCGTCTTTGATCGTGTGGCCGCCGAGGATCGCGACGCCCGCGTCGCGCGCGACGCTCGCCCCGCCTTCGAGAATCTGCGCCAAGATCGCGAGGTCCAGATCTTCGGGAAAGGCGACGATGTTGAGCGCGCTCAACGGGCGCGCACCCATCGCGTAGACGTCGGAGAGCGCGTTGGTCGCCGCGATGCGCCCGAAGTCGTATGGGTCGTCGACGATCGGCGTGAAGAAATCTACCGTGTGGACCAAGCCAACATCGTCGCGCAAGAGATAGACGCCGGCGTCGTCGCTGTCGCCGTACCCGACGAGCACGTGCGCGTTCGTCGCAGGCGAGACGCGTTCCATCACGCTGCGCAGCTCGGCCGCGCCGAGTTTCGCCGCACAGCCGGCGCACGCGGAGAGTTCGGTCAAGCGGATGCTCTCGACGTTCATCGAAGCAGTATTCGATGTCGAGGCAACTGCTATTCCTTCCCGGGCCGGTGATGGTGGCGCCGCCGGTCCTGCGCGCGATGGACCGTCCGCTGATCGATCACCGCGGACCAGAGTTTGCAGAGATGCTGGAGCGGATTAAGGCCGCTTTAGGCCCGGTCTTCGGGACGCGCGGCGAAATCGCTATCCTTGGGAGCTCGGGAACCGGTGCGATGGAGGCGCTGGTTGCCAACCTTTTTGCTCCTGGGGACCGGTTGCTCTCATGCCCGGTCGGCTCTTTTGGAAAGCGCTTTGCGGGCATCGCAGGCGCCTACGGCTGCATCGTTGAGACCTTGGAGTCACCGCTCGGCGCGGCGGTCGATCCCGCGGCGCTGCAAGCGCGCCTCCAAGCGGATCGCGAGAAGAGCATCGCCGGCGTTTTGCTGACGCACAACGAAACCTCGACCGGCGTTGCCAACGACATGGCGGCGCTTGCGCCGACGCTGCGCGAGCACGGTGCGATCACGCTCGTCGACTCCGTGAGCGGCCTGGGCGCGAGCGAGTTTCGCATGGACGAGTGGGGATACGATGCGGTGGCGACCGCTTCGCAGAAGGCCTTTGCCGCACCGCCGGGGGTCGCGATGGTCGCCGTCAGCTCGCGCGCGCGTGAACGCCTCGCGGAGCCGGCGCTCGCGCGTTTTTACTTCGATCTGCGCCGCGCGCTGGAGTTCTCTCACTTGGGGCAGACGCCGTGGACGCCGCCGATTTCGATCCTCTATGCACTCGACGTCGCATTGGCGCGCTATCATGCCGCCGGGATGCAGGCTGCGTTCGAACGACATACGCGCTACGCGAACTTCGTGCGCGGGTCGCTGCAAGGCTTGGGTTTCACGCTCCTTTCGCAGCCGGGCGCGCACTCCGACACGATCGTGGCGGCCTATCCGCCGCCCGGAGTCGACCCGAAACCGCTGCTGCAAGCGCTTCGCGAAGAGTACGGCATCGTGCTCTCCGGCGGTCAGGCCGAGCTTGCGGGAAAGATCGTGCGCTTCGGCACGATGGGAGACGTGGACGAGAGCGATTTCCAAACGGCCTTCGCCGCGATCGACGCGACGCTTCGGGCGCTCACAAGTGGTGTCGCTTAAAGTACGGCAGCACGAACGGGCGCGCGAACCAAGGGATCGTGGAGAGTAGTGCATCGTCCAGCGGCGCGTCGTAAGCAACGAGATACGGCGCCAACCGCGATTGATGCAGATCGGCGCGGATGTCGGGCGAGAGCGGAAAGAAGAGCGCCACGAAGAGCACGAGCCATAACAGGATCGCACCCTTTAGGAAACCGATGAGCGCGCCGCCGAGCGCGTTGCCCAGTCCCAGCACCGGAAGCTTGGCGATCGTGCCGAGCAGGCGCGCCACGACGAGAATAATCACGTACGTAAGCAGCCCCGTGCCGAACATCCCGACGACGTGCGCCGATCCGGGGCCGAGTTTCGTCAGCCGCTCGATCGTTGCGTCCAAGCTTCCGTTGTAAAACCACGGCGTGACTAAGGCGGCGGTGACCGCCACGGCGCCGCCCAGCTCCGAAACGAAGCCGCGCGAATAGCCCTTGAGCGTCGCGATGCTCAGGACGATGACGATAACAACGTCGGGCCACGCGACGCCCGCGATCACGTTCGAATCTCCGCCCCGAACTCTTTGCGCAGCTCGTCGAGTAATCGCGAAACCGCCTCGTCGGCTTCCTCGTCGGTGATGGTTGCATCGAAACGCTGCAGCGTCACGCGCGCCGCCAGACTCTTGCGCCCTTCTCCGATTTGGGGGCCGCGATATTCGTCGAAAACCGCGGCACCCGTGCAGAGGCTGCCGAGGGCAGCAACAATCGCGCGCTCGACGTCGCGCGCGGCGACGGCAGTATCGACGACCAAGGCGACGTCGCGATACGTCGAGGGATACTTCGAAGGCGCTCGGTAATGCGGCGTTTCGTACGCCGGTAAGGATGCGATCTGGATGACGCAGAGATACGCGGGGCGCTGCAAATCGGAGGCCTTCGCCAAGCGCGGATCGATGCGTCCAAGATAGCCGACCTCCCGCTCGTCGAGCGTGACGAGCGCCGTCTTACCGGGATGGAGACCGGATTGCGCGCCGCGCTTCATCTCGGCGTCGCGCCCGGTAATCGTGCGCAGGAGCTGTTCGCAATCGCCCTTGAGTGCGAGAAAATGGGAATCGCGCCACGCCGCTTCGTCCGCCGGATCGGCCGAAAACCCGAAGGCCACCAGCGACTGCTCGACGAGGCCGTCGCACTCGTCGTTAAAGACCTCGCCGATTTCGAAAACGCGTACGGGCGAAGCGTTCTCCGCGAGATATTCGACGATTCCCGGAACAAGCGAGGCGCGCAGAAAACGTTGTTCGTCGGAGAGCGGATTTCGAACCTCGACGGAGCCGGCAACGCGCAGCGATTGGGTGATAATCTCGCCGTACCCCAACCCTTCCAGGGCTCGCGCGATGCGGCTCTCCAATGCGAACGCGGCGCTCGAAATTTCGTGCGGGGGCACCGATGGAACGACGGCGGGAATTCGTTCGTAACCTTCGATCCGTGCGACCTCTTCGATCAAGTCGGCCGCAATGGCCAAGTCGCGACGCCACGCCGGCGGAATAACGGCCAAAACCTCCGGCTCAACGCGATCGACCTCGCAACCCAGCGCGGAGAGGTGACGCTCGATCTGTTGCGCTGGCAGCGACAGGCCCAGAAGGCGTTGCACGTCGGCAACCTTGAGTGCGATTGCTGCGGCCCGCGTAACCGGGCCGCCGAAAGCGCGAGGCTGGTAGACTGTCGCTCCAAGATCGCGCAGGAGCGTGGCGGCGCGCGCGGCACCGAGGTCGGTCAGAGCCGGCGCGAGCGACTTTTCATGACGGGCCGAAGCCTCCGAGCGTAACCCCAACGCATTGCTCATGCGCCGTACGCGGGCGCCGTTGAAGTTTGCGGCTTCGAGGAGGATCGCGGTCGTGGCCGGGCCGACTTCGCTCGCGGCGCCGCCCATCAGCCCCGCGAGGCCGAGCGCGCGCCGGTCATCGGCGACGACGAGCGCCGCGGTCGATAGAGTTCGCGTGACGCCGTCGAGCGTAACCATCGTTTCGCCGGCGTGCGCGCTGCGCACGGCCAAGCGCCCTTCATGAATGGCTGCTGCATCGTAAAAATGCAACGGCTGGCCCGTTTCCAGCATGACGTAGTTCGAGACGTCGACCAGGTTGTTGATCGGTCGTTGGCCCGACAGCGCGAGGCGAACGCGCATCCAGGCGGGCGCCGGCGCGACGCGCACGCCGTCGATCCGTTGAGCGACGAAGCGATAACAGTCCTGCGATTCGATCAAAACGTTGGGCTCTTCGCCCGGCGGTTCTGCGCCGCGACCGGGGTTGACGACCTCCGGCAAGCGCAGGTCGGTTCCGTAGGAAGCGGCGAGTTCTCGCGCCAGCCCGATGATCGACATCGCATCGGGACGATTCGTCGTAATCTCGACGTCGAGCACCGCAGTGTCGAGCCCGAAGAGCGCGACGACGTCGGCGCCCAAAGCGCAGCTCGATTCGAGCTGCATGATGCCGTCTTCAAACCAATCGCCGGGCAGCGCCAGCTCTTCTGCCGAAATCATCATGCCTTGTGACGCGACGCCTCGCATCGTGCGCGGCGCGATCGTTAGGCCTGGAAGTTGCGCGCCGATCGTGGCGACGGCGATCGTTTGACCGGCGGCCACGTTCGTGGCGGCCGTAGCGATCGTCAGCGAGCCGCCGTCGCCGGCGTCAACCTGCGCGACCTGCAGGCGATCGGCGTTCGGATGCTTCTGCAAGTCTGTGATGCGGCCGGTAATGACGCCGGTGATCGCCGGTCGCCGTTCGATCTCGGCGACTGGAAAACCCAACATCGCCAGCCGCTCCGCGATCGCTCGTGCATCGGGCGGGAGCGTCACGAACTCGCGCAACCAGCTTACGGGGACGCGCACGGTGTTAGCCTCGTCAACTCAGCTGCGCGAGAAAGCCGGGGTCGCTCTTGACGAAGCGGCGGATGTCGTCGACGTCGTACCGCGCTAAGCCCAGGCGTTCGGCACCAAAACCAAAGGCCCAGCCCGAGTAACGCTCCGGGTCGTAGCCGACCTCGCGAAGGACGTTGGGATGCACCATGCCGGAGCCGCCGAGTTCGATCCAACCAGAGCCGCCGCACATATTGCAGGCGCCCGGGCTCGACTCGAGCGTGCCGGTACCTTTGCATTTTGGGCACGTCGTGTCGACTTCGGCGCTCGGTTCGGTAAATGGAAAGTACGAGGGCCTGAATCGCACGTTCTGCCGTTCCCCGAAGAGCTCCCGGCACAACCCCGTGAGCATGCCTTTTAGATGGCCGAAATGGATGCCTTCGGCCACGAGCAATCCTTCGACTTGGTGAAACTGAAAGAGGTGGCGCGCGTCGACGGCATCTCGGCGAAAGCATTTCCCCGGTGCGACGATCGCGATCGGCGGCCGGTGTTCTTGCATCGTTCGAATCTGCATGGGCGACGTGTGCGGACGAAGCAGCAACGTATCGCTAATCCAAAACGAGTCGAAGCCCTCGCGTGCCGGGTGATCGCTCGGAATGTTGAGTGCGTCGAAGTTGTAGTAGTCCGGTTCGGCCTCCGGGCCGGTGACCACCGCGAATCCGTGACGCACGAAATAGCCGCAGCTATCATCGATAATTCGCCGGACGGGGTGAATCGAGCCGGCCGGCCGGCGGATCGATGGAAACGTGACGTCGATCGACGTCGCCAGCTCGGCGTCGAAGCTTCGAGACTCGAGCTCTTCGTGGGCTGCTTGTAGGCGCCGCTCCATCGCAGCCACCGTGTCGTTGATGACCTTGCCCGCCTCGGGGCGCTCGTTCTGCGGAAGCGTTCCGATCGCGCGTCGCACCGTGGTGACTTCGCCGTTTCGCCCAAGGTATGCGACGCGCACGCTCTCGAGCGCCTGCTCGTCGTTCGCGCGATCGACCGCAGCGGCGAACCGCTGGGCAACGTCATCGAGTCGGCTAGCAAGTTCCGTCATCGCTCTTCCAAAGCAAAACGCCCGGCGTGTTCTTTGCTACCAGGCGCTTCGAAACTCGGCTTTGACTTCTCGTTCGGCCCAGGCGGCCGAGGGCAGTTTACGTCGCGGTTGGTGACGCGTGAAGCCTTCGATAAGCCAGATAAGCGTCGATGGAACCCGTATGGACGAAAAGCCTCCAGAAGAGATTGGACGTTGCCATAGCGCTTTGAAGTCTCCTTCTGAGCCGTCTGCTCCGGGGCGGCTTACGGTCGCGGAATGCGCTGAGTATACCATGCGAGTTTTACCCCCGGTAGTCTTGACTTTTGGGACCCTGAGTACTCTCTTGACAAAACCTCGGCTTTACCGGCCGGCCCCTCGGCGGGTTGCCTCGTAAAGGGCGATCGAGCCCGCCACAGCGGCGCTGAGGCTCTCCGCCGAGCCCGCCATTGGGATGCCCAACAGGCGCTCGCAACAGGCTTCCCAGCGCCCCAACCCGTGCCGTTCGTGCCCTACCACCAGCGCGGCGGGACGATCCCACCGCTCGTCGCCCAGCGGTTCACCCTTGGCAGTCAGTCCCAAGATGCTTACGCCGGCCGCAGCGGCCGTAGTCGCTAAGGCGGCGGGCTCGGTGATCGCGAGTCTTAGCCGAAAGACCGCGCCCATCGAACCACGGACGACCTTGGGATGATACGGGTCCACCCCCAGAGATCCGCAGACGGCTCCCGAGCAGCCGAAGGCATCGGCCGATCGCAGAAGGGTCCCGGCGTTCGCCGGGTCGCCGACGTCTGCCAGCACGACGGCGGGCTCGCCATTTGCAAAGATCTCCTCGAGGCCGCTCAAGCGTACCGGCGCGACGGCGACTATTCCGGTTGGGGTTGCGAGATCGGAAATTTGCACGGCGCTGGCCGGCTCGACCAAGAAGGTCGGCGTTCCGCTTCGATCGAGCTCGCGCACCAGGGGTGTCCGATCGTATGCGGCCTGGGTTACATAGAGTTCCTCGACCGGAAACGCAGCCGCGTGCGCTTCTTCGAGCAGCGTCGGGCCCTCGAAAACGAAGCATTTGGATTCCCGCCGCTCCTTGCGGGACTGCAGAGCCGCAACGATCTTTAGGCGTTCGGCATGAACTCCGAGTCTCGTTGCCAACGCTTCAGCCGCTACGCGTGCGCGATCCGAACCACGCGCGAACGCCGATCATGACGAGGCCGGCAGCGATCGCAGCGAGCATGATCGCGACGATTTCGTTGAAATGATGTGGTACGAGCGTTCGCACCAGCAGATAGACCGCGGCCACGAAAACGATGAGGAAAAAGCCGAGCCAGGCGATTTCCGTCGAGACGGACGACGGCGGTTGCGGCATTGAGGTTTGTTCGCTGCGAGGCGCGGCCGGCCCGTTTCGCTAAGTCACGCGGATGGATCGGGTGCCGGGTATTATCGAATCGCGCGAGGTTTTCAAAGGCCGCGTGTTCTCGGTTCGGATCGATGAGGTCGAGTACGACGACGGGAGCACGCATCGCGTCGACGTCGTCGAACACGGTGCGTCGGTCGCGATCGTCGCGACTCCGGCGAGCGATGAGCTGGTTTTGGTGCGCCAATATCGCCACGCGGCCGGGACCTCGCTCTGGGAGATTCCGGCCGGCACGTGCGAACCCGGCGAGACGTTGCTTGACGGCGCGGGTCGAGAGCTTCGGGAGGAGACCGGCTTTACTGCCGGACGGTTGACGAAGATCGGGTCGTTTTGGACGACGCCTGGATTCTGTTCGGAAGTCATGCATTTCTTCCACGCCGACGAGCTCGTGCAAGGCGTGACCGACTTCGACGAAGACGAGCGAATCGAGATAGGCCGATTCACCGAGCAGGCGGCATGGCGCCTGGTCGTTAGCGGCGCCGCCGACGCGAAGACCGTACTGGCTTTATTCTGGCTGCAGGGCGGGCGAGGTAAAATTGCACGCCACGTCGGTCGATAGTTGTATGTAGGAGACATTCTGTGTCGCCGACCGTTGCTATTTTTCGACACAGTGGCTTCTGATTCGGTTTTGGAGGTTGATGGTGGAAATACCCAGCGACATTGATGCCGTGATCAAACGACTACTGGAGCCGCCCTGCGTGGGTCCGGAAGAATCGGTGCTGGCCCCGGAAGACGAAGCGTATTTGAGCTCGCTCATCGCGTCGGTCCGGCTCGGGCGCCGCTCGGTCTTGATCGTCGAGGACGCCGACGAACGCCTTCGTTTTATGTTCAGCAATGCGACGCGCGCCGAGGCGGTAACGATGTTAGGCAAGGTCGTTGAGGCTACCGGCCGCCGCCTCGCCGACGGCGACGACTAGGATGGCCCTGATTTGGCTCAGCTCGTTGTCGCCTCGGCGTTCATTTACCATAGTAAACTTCACACCTCGGCTCCTAGATCTGAGCTAAATCAGAGCCATCCTGAGAGCTGGGTGCCTGACACGCTTAGGCGGTCAGTCTGATTCCGTCGACCTTTCCTTCACCCGTAAGCTTGAAATCGTAATGATACTGCGCGTGCGGATAGCGCACGAGAAACTCGTACGACGTCTCGCCGTTTGACTCGGCGGTGCTCGAAAGCGGAATGATCGACTGCAGCGGTCCTAATGCGCCGAAGTTTTGGCTTGCGACGAGGTCGTCGGTTAAGTAAGCGCTGAACGACGGCGTCAGCTCGTCGCGGCGCACGCGACCCGAGGCCAACAGCTCTAGCCACTCCTTCGCTCGTTCGATGATCGCGTTGTCCAGATGCGCCATCGTCGGCGGCACGATCAAATCGAGGATGCGCGCTCCGAGCTCTTCGGGAATCGTCGTCGGCAAGTGCAGCGAGTCGGCGTTGGAAAACACGATGACGCCGACGTGTTGCTCGGGCAAGAGGGCGTTGGTCGCTCGGTAACCGGCGATATCTCCATCGGACCAAACGAAATCCTTGCCGCCGCGCCGATCGATGACCCAGCCCATTCCGTAGCGCGTTGGCCCACTGTCGGCGCCGGGAGCGAACATCGTTCGCACGGCGTCGACGCGCAGCAAGATCGGCATCGCGATATCCCATTTTGCAAGATCGTAGAGCGTCGTGACCAAGCCTCCATCGCCGCCGAGCCACGAGGGATCCAAGACCGGTGCGCGGTCGAATCCGTGGGAGCTGCGCGTGTATCCGATGGCATGCTGCGGTGAGATCCCGCTGTCGCCGGCAAGAAACGTGTGATCCATGATCAGCGGAATAAAGATGTGCTGCTCGAGATAATCCGAGAGGGGAACGCCGCTGGCGCGCTCGACGATCAACCCAGCCAATAGATAATTTATTGGATCGCTTGCATAGACGGTGCCGGGTGCGGCGGCGAGTTTCATTTGATCGAGCGACGCCAGGAGGTTGGCCATTTTGGCCGGTTGCGTCCGATCGGCCGAAAGGCCCGGAATCTTCGAGGACGGCGGAAGTCCGGAAGTCTGCGTGAGCAGCTGCGCGATCGTGATCCCGGCGCCGGAGCGAAACTCGGGAACGTATTTGCTGATGTGGTCACCGAGCGCGAGCTTCCCGTCTTGCGCAAGCAGTAAAATGGCCGCGGCGGTAAACTGCCTAGTGAGGCCGCCGGCGTAGAACTGCGTGTCCGCGGTCATCGGTACGTGTTTGTTGAGGTCCGCGAACCCAAAACCGCGCGCGTACACGATCCGGCCGTCTTCAACGATTCCGATCGCGAGGCCGGGCGTGCGCCCAGCATGGATCTGCGCCTTCGCCATATCGTCGATGCGGGCGGAAAGCGCCGGCGTTAAGGCGACTCCGGTATCGGCCCTGGCCGGCATCCCGGCCTGCGCCAGAACGCAGAGCGTTATTGCCGTCGCAAAGACGGAGCTTAGACGTCCCATAGGTCGAGCATCGGGTATCGAGCGCGCCTCTTTGGCGGCCTCATTTTTGTGCAGCCTGCCGTGCGAGATTCAGCAGCGCGCCAAATGCTCGTTGATCCGAAATGGCGAGTTCGGCAAGCGCCTTGCGGTTCAGCGTCACGCCAGACTTCTTGAGGCCGTGCATGAAGACCGAATAGGAGAGGCCTTCGCGACGGACCGCCGCATTGATCCGGCTGATCCAAAGGGAGCGAAAGTCCCGCTTTCTGACGCGACGGTCGCGAAATGCATAGGCCAGCGACTTGAGCAGCGCTTCGTTTGCAACGCGATAGTTGCGGCGGCGGGCGGCGCGAAAGCCCTTGACCAGCTTCATCACCTTGCGGCGATGTTTGAGACCTCCAACCGCGCGTTTAACACGTGCCATTCTCTACGCTCTCCTCGTTAGAACAGATAGGGAATCGTTGGCGCCAAACGCTTCAGATCGCCCTTGAAAGTCGGCTGATCTTTGCGGAACTTGCGCTTACGCTTGCGGCTTTTCTTGCTCAAGATATGGCCGCAGCCGTCGAACTGGTGGCGGTGAAGCAGCTTACCGGTCCCGGTGACCTTCACGCGCTTTGCGGTTCCTCGATGGGTTCGAATCTTAGGCACTGGCTTGCTCCTCGGTGACGGTCGCGGCGGCGGCGGTTGGCTTGTGTTCTTTTTCGCGAGTAACTGAAAACTTTGGGGGACCGGTCGGCGTAACCCGCGGCGCTAGAATCATGAACATGTTCTTGCCTTCGAGCCGCGCCTCGCGCTCCACGGTTGCCAGAGGCGCCATGTCTTCGGCCATCCGATCGAGCAGGCGGCGTCCGAACGACGTGTACGTGATCTCTCGACCGCGAAACATGATCGTCACTTTGATCTTGCTCCCGTCGAGCAACAGCCGCTCCGCCATTCTTGCTTTCGTTTCATAATCATGCGTCTCGATCTTTGGCCGCAGCTTCACTTCCTTGAGTTCGAAGTGTCGCTGCTTCTTACGTGCGTCCTTGTCTTTCTTCGACTGTTCGTATTTCAAGCGTCCGAAATCGGCGATCTTGCAGACCGGCGGCTGAGCCGTCGGCGAAACTTCGATCAAATCGAGTCCGGCGAGTCGTGCCCGCGCTAACGCTTCTTCGGTTGGCAGAATTCCGAGTTGCTCGCCGTTTTCGTCGATCACCCGGACCGCACGAATGCGAATCTGATCGTTAACTCGCAGGGGTCTTGCTATGAGCTCATCTCCAAATAAAAAAAGGCGCTGCCGGAGCAACCCCACTGCGGAACCAGCCGTAAGTTCCTCGGGTGAAGACCGGATCGCCCGCAGGCATCCGGTGAGCGGAGCGACCCGCTGCTTCGGCTCGCCAACCATATCACGCCGGGGCAGGGGAGTGTCAAGAGCGAGCGTGGAGCGAGCCTATCGCGCCGGCAAAGCCGTCGAGAAGATAGGCGATTGCCTCATCGTCGATGATCAGCGGCGGCGCGATGCGCAGGACGTGTTCGCGCGTATCCTTGGCCGCGATGCCGCGCTCGAGCAAAGCCTCGGCGAGCCGGCTTGCAGGCACGGTGAGCTGGACGCCCAGGAGCAGCCCGCGCCCGCGAATCTCGGCGATGAGCGGCGATGCAAGCGTCCGCAGCCCTTGCATGATGGCAGCGCCCGCGTAGCGCGCGCGGGTTGCGAGATTTTCGGAGACGATGACGTCGAGCGCGGCGTCGGCTACCGCGCAGGCCAGCGGATTCCCGCCGAAGGTGCTGCCGTGGTCGCCGGGCTGGAAAAGATTCATCAACGCGTCGCTTGCCAGCGCCGCGGAGACCGGGTAAAATCCGCCGCCGAGCGCCTTGCCGACGATCAGGACGTCGGGCTTCACGCCGTCGTAATCGCACGCAAAAAGATCCCCCGTGCGTCCAAATCCGGTCTGTACCTCGTCGGCGAGCAGCAGGATCTCGTGCTCGCGGCAGAGCGCCCACGCGCGCTTGAGATAGCCGGCCGGCGGTACGATGACCCCGCCTTCGCCTTGAATCGGCTCGATGAGAACCGCAGCGGTCTGGGGCGTCAGGGCCCGCTCGAGCGCATCCGCGTCGCCGAACGGAACGACGACAAAACCAGGCAGAAAAGGCCCGAAACCGGCGCGATACTCCTCCGTCGTGCTCGCGCTGACGGCGGCCATGGTTCGGCCGTGAAAGTTGTTCGAGAAGACGACGATCGTCGCTTCATCGGGGGCGATGCCCTTGTGCGCGTAGCCCCAGCGCCGGGCGAGTTTGATCGCCGTTTCGACGGCCTCGACGCCGGTGTTCATTAGCAGCGCTTTATCGTAGCCGCAGAGGCGCGTGAGTTTTTCGAGAAATCCCGGCATCCGATCGTTGCGCATCGCGCGCGAAGTCAGCGTCAGCCGGCGCGCCTGGTCGACGAGTGCCGCGTAGATGCGCGGGTGACAATGGCCTTGGTTGAGTGCGGAGTACGCGCTGACGCAGTCGAGATAACGCTTGCCGCTAACGTCCCATAGCCAAACGCCCTGCGCCCGCTCGACCACCAGGTCCAGCGGAGCGTAGTTATGCGCGCCGTAGCGCTCTTCCAGCGCGACGAACTCGCGCGCTTGCTCCGAGAGGAGATGCACCTCTCTCGTCTTAAGGACACGCCCTTGGCTACCTGCTTCGACCGGCTCGAGCGACTCGTCGCTCGAGATCATCCCGGCGTCTCGCTAAGCGGCCGTACCCGCGCGTACGTGCACGGCGAGCGACGTCCGCGGGCGGTCGTCCTGCTCCACGGAATGAGCGCGAGCCCCGCGCAGTTCGAGCGCGTCGCGGCCGATCTTTTCGACCGCGGGCATAACGTGGTAGTGCCGCGCTTGCCGCGACACGGACACGCGGATCGGCTCTCGACGGCGCTCGAGCGCTTACGGCCGGAAGATCTTTATCGAGCTGTCGACGAGTACGTTACGGTCGCGCGCGAGTTGGGCGAGCGCGTTACGGTCGCCGGTTTTTCATTGGGCGGCCTGCTTGCCGCGTGGATCGGTCAGCATTTCGAAGTGGATCGCTGCGTGCCCATCGCTCCGTTTTTTGGGATCGCGCTGATACCGAATCGTTTGATGAATACCGTCGCCGAACGCTTGCTGCGCGTGCCGAACCGATTTCTTTGGTGGAACCCGATCCTGCGCGATCGTCACATCGCGGCGTGCGGTTATCCGCGCTATACAACGCACGCGATCGCGCACTCCTATCGGATCGCGCGCTCACTTCTCGACGAGGCGCTGACGACTTCTCCGGGCGCGCAGCACGTGACGATCGTTACCAACGCCGCGGAGGTCGCCGTGAACAACCACGCGGTTCGCCGGCTTTACCGGCGGTGGCAGCGCCACCGTCCCGACACCGTCGAGCTCGCCGTTCTCACCGGCCTGCCGCTGTCGCACGATATCGTCTCGCCGCTGCGACCCTGGCGGCTCGCAGATCGCGTTCATCCGAGACTCGTCAACGCGATCGATCCCGTAGACAATTTCTCGGTGCGTTTCTAAGCTCCTAAATGTAGTTTCGTAGTCGGGGCCAGTAGACGGCCAGCGGTTCCGTAATTCCTTCGCATAGCCAAATCGGGAAGCCGTTTTCGAACGGCCGGCCCCACGGATTGTAAAACCGCGCGACGATCCGTCTGCGCAGGAATAAGTGCGCGCCGGCTTGGCAGTCGCCGTGGACGTCGATAAGAACGTTTCCGCTGTAGCCATGCGTTCCCCACAGCCAGAACTGATTGTTACCGGAGAGTGCCGGTGGAAGCCCGTACTGCGGTCCGTAGAAGTCGATCGCGGCTGCCTCGCCATAGTTGCTGGCGAGAATCGCGGTCTGCACGCGCTGCGACGGCGGCAACGAATGGTAGAGGCGCGCCACGGTCATCGCCAGCTCTCGCCAGCCGTGCATATCCGCCCAATCGGGCGGTAAGTCGCCGATTTGGGTGCGCTCGCTGCGCGCGAGATCGATGTTCCGCGCGATCACATCCTCGGCGAGCCGGTCGTAGGCCGACATCGTCGCTTCCGGCAAAACCGGCATCAGCAGCGGAACGAGCGCGATGCCGGCAACCAGCACGTAGAATGCCAGCGCCGGCCGCCACGCGGTCGCGCGCGCCGTCCACGCTTCAATTACAACGGCACCCGCGGCGATCGGGATCGGGTAAACGTCGCCGGCGTAATAGTTCTTGCCGTGAAAGGCGCACATCGCGGCGATCAAGAGCAGATACGCGACGCCGAGAAATCGCGTTGCGGAGCCGCGCAGCAACGCCGCGAGACCGATCAGCCAAAGCGGCGCGAACAGCGGATGCGTGACCAGCAACTGCGTCAGCACGAACTGCATCGGCGTGAGGACGACGTTTCGATACTCGCGGGCTTCGTGCAGCAGCGTCCAGATCGGGAATCCATGGGCCGCCTGCCAGAGAACGTTCGGCAGCGCGATCGCCGTCGCGAGCAACGCGCCGGCCACGAACCACGGCGTGAAGAGCGCGCGCCGCTGCGGAAGTGCCAGCAGCGCGACGACGATCGCCGCGGCGAAAAGAACGATGGTGTACTTACTCTCGATCGCAACGCCGAGGATCGCACCGGCTGCCAGCCACCAGCGAGGATCGGCTCCCTTGACGATGCGCAGAACGTAGAGCGCCGCCAGCGGCCAGAGCCAGAGGCCGACGGTATCCGTGGAGAGTTTCGTTCCGAAAGCCATGAGGATGGGAGTGAGCGCCGCGACCAGCGCTCCGAAGATTTCCGCGAACGCTCCGCCCCCGAGCTCGACGACCAGCAGACACGTCGTGTAGACCGATACCGCCGCGAAGAACGCGCAGAGCGCGCGGACCGCAAAGAGCGAGTGGCCGAAGAACTGCGTCGCCGCCGCTAAGAGCGGCACGACCGGCGGCTGGTCGACATATCCCCAGGCCGGATGGAAGCCGCAAATGATAAAGTAGAGCTCGTCTCGGAAGAAGCCATAATGGGGATTACCAATAAGGTGGACGGCGAGCGTCGCCAGTGCGGCGACGAGCGGAATCCTTCTGGCGAGCCTCGCGCGCATAGCCCTACTCATAAGCCATTCCGGCGAAGCCTGCAATGCCCAAGTCGCGAAAGTGGTCCGACGCTATGAAACGTTGTCCGTGGGCGAGGACGCCCGACATGATCGCCTACCACGATTCGGAGTGGGGCAAGCCGTCGCACGACGACGCCGTGCTCTTCGAGTTCTTGGTGCTCGAAGGCGCGCAGGCCGGGCTGAGCTGGGAAACGATTCTGCGCAAACGCGACCGCTATCGGCAGCTCTTCGGCGGCTTCGATCCGGCCTTCGTTGCGAACGTGACGCCGGCGCGCATCAAACGGATGATGCTCGACCCCGGCATCGTTCGCAACCGCGCGAAGATCGAATCGGCGGTTTCCAATGCCCGGGCGTTGCTCTTGGTGCGTCAGGAGTTCGACACGTTCGACGACTACGTTTGGCGCTTCGTCGGGGGCAAGCCGATCCGTAACCGTTGGCGCCGGCTCGAGGAAGTCCCGGCCTCCACGCCGCAATCCGAAGCGATGAGCAGTGACCTGCGCAAGCGCGGATTTCGCTTCGTCGGCCCGACGATCTGCTATGCGTTCATGCAGGCCGTGGGAATGGTCAACGACCATCTCCTGGATTGCGCGTGGCGATGATCGCGCCGCTGCTGATGGCCGTCGCGCTGCTTCCCAGCGGCACGTACCACTACGACACGAGCATCGGCGGGCACAGCGTCGGCGCTAGCACGATCCTCATTCGCCGCAGCGGCGGCACGCTCGAGGTCGGCGAAAGCGCATCCCTTGCGGGGCGCACTCTAATTAGCGATCGCAGAATCCGCGTGGCGACGTTCGCCAACCTTTCCTATTCCGCGGACGCGAGCGGCAAGCATTTTGTGCTGACGTTTTCCGGAAACGATGCGACGCTGACCGCTAACGGGCAGCGCGCGACGATTGCAACCCCGGCCGGCGCCCCGTTTGTCGTCAGCGACAACATGACCGCGGGCTTCGCACTCATCCCGGCGGCGATCGCTACGACGGGTGCGAAGCGGCTGACCTTGGCGTGCCTCTGCGGCTCGTTTGCCGGAGTGCCCATCACGGTGACCGGGCAACCGACGCTGCCACCGCAGGGCGTCGCATCGGGCGACGAAGGCCTGTCGATCGCGGTCGAGGGGCAGACGGCGACGCTCTGGTTCCAGCGCCGGACGTACGTGCTCGATCGCTTCGAGCTTGCCGCGCAAGACCTGACGATCGTGCTGCGTTCCTACGATTCGGCCGTAGCGCCGCTGCCGAGGCCGGCAACGCCGGCACCGCTGCCGTTGCCATCGCCCCGCTATTCCTCTCGCGACGTTTCGATAACGACGGACGACGGCGTGAAGCTCGCCGCAACGTTGACGGTTCCGAACGCGGCGGCGACGCCGCTGCCGGGCTTCGTGTTGGTTCACGGAAGCGGCTGTAACGATCGCGATGAAACGATCGGGCCGAACAAGATCTTCGCGCAGCTGGCGAACCGGCTCTCGAACGACGGCTACGTGGTGCTGCGCTACGACAAGCGTTCGTGCGGCAAGAGCGGCGGAAAGTTTCCCGTGCGCGACCGTTTGATTGCCGACGCGCGCGACGCGATCGCCTATCTGCGCGCACAACCCGGGATCGATCCCAAACGGATCTACGTCCTCGGACACAGCGAGGGCGGTGAGCTCGCGCCCAGCATCGCGATTGCCGACGGACATCTACGCGGAATCGTGTTGCTCGCGCCGCCTGCGCTTCCACTCGAACAGATACTAAAGCAGCAACTGCTTCGCAACGTTTCGAGTGCCGATCGCGCGGCGACGGAGAAGCAGGTTCAGGCGCAGCTCGACACGATCGCATCGGGCAAGAAGCCGGGCGCAACAAACCGATGGCTGCAAAGCTCGTTCGGAGTCGATCCGGCGGCGCTTATCGCGCGCGTTCCCTGTCCAATCTTGATCCTTCAAGGGACGAAAGACATCCAAGTTTTGCCGGCCGACACGCCGCGTCTCGTGCAGGCCGCGCAAAGCGCGCATCGCGACGTAACCGTCGTCATGCTGCAAGGCGACGATCACCTCTTCATAAACCTTCCGGCGGACGAGTCCTCAACCGGCGGCGAATACTTCACGCCCTCGTACCTCGATCCGGCGCTCTTCGCGGCAATCGAGACTTGGCTAGGAAGCCATTAGATGCTTTTATCTTCTGCTGGCGCGAACTTGCGCCGCTCTTGAGGTCTCACGTGCAGCAAAGCCTTGGCGGTGGCTGTAGGGCCAATTAGTGACGTACCGCGCCGCCGATATTAAGCCCTTCAGCTCCAAAGCAGACTATGAGCGGATGATTGATTATTTTCTCCAAGCCGATGAGAAGTTTCTCATTAGCATGGGAGTTGATCCGGGAAAACTGCCCACCCGGAAGGATTGGCTTGATCGATTATTGCCAGACCTGGAGCGTTCGGATCGCGAAAAGAAGACCTATTTCTTGAGTTGGCTTTATGACGGCGTCGCCATAGGGCACTCAAACGTTAATAAGATGACGTACGGTGAGGAAGCCCACATACATCTACACATTTGGGCGCCAGAGTATCGCAAAGTTGGCATAGGTACTGAGTTTCTCCGAAATTCTGCAAGCGCGTTTATACGAAAGTTCGCACTGAAGAGTCTGTACTGCGAGCCGTACGTTGAAAATCCAGCCCCTAACCGAGCTCTATTGAAGCTCGGCTTCCGGTTCATTAAGCGTTATCGAACCGTTCCAGGCCTCATTAACTTCGATCAGGAGGTTAATCAATACGTGATTCAGCAAGACATTTTGATACAGAAGGGCTTTCGAATGTCCGGTCCGGGCTGATTGCCGGAAGGCGCCGGAGAATCGGTCGCCGTTCCATCGTGGCACTCAGTACTTACAGGCAAAATTTACCGTGCAGTGCGACTCAGCGCCGCGGCAATGCTCTCAGGCATAGCGCCGCCGCCATGCCCCCCATCATCGATGATGTGCAGTTCGCTCCCTCGCCACGCCTGGTGGAGACGCCATGCCGTCTCACGCGGGCTGCTGATATCGTAGCGCCCGTGGAGAAGCACTCCGGGAATATCATTGAGCAGGGAGGCGTTGCCAATAAGCTGCTCCTCAGTCGAAAATGCGGCATGCCTCCAGTAGTGTGTGACGAGACGCGTAAAGAGCAGTCGAAATGCCGGATCCTCAAAACGGCGGCTCGGGACGTATCCGGGCGTCAGCGAAACGTGAGTATCTTCCCACGCGCACCATTCTCGCGCGGCTCGCTCCTGTACCGCTGCATCCGCGCTAAAAACCAGCGCGGCGTATCGATCGACAAGGTCTATCCCGCGATCTCGGTCGTGAGAGCCAACCGAGGCGAATCGTTCCCATTGCTCGGGAAAAATGCGGCCCATGTCGCGCGTTATCCATTGCACCTCGCGACGCGACGTCGTCGTCACGCACGCTAAGACCATCGAGGTCACACGATCTGGGAATGCCTGAGCATAGGCTAGGGCTAGCGTGCTTCCCCAGGAAGCGCCGAGGACGCTCCAGCGATCGATCCTAAGATGCTCGCGCAGATGCTCCAGGTCTCCAATGAGATGAGCGGTCGTATTGATCTCGAGATCGCGTAGCTCCCTAACGTGCGGCCGGCTGCGCCCGCAGCCGCGTTGGTCGGTCAGAATGATTTTGTAGATTGCCGGGTCAAAATAACGCCGGTTTTGTGGAACGCTTCCCGAGCCGGGCCCACCATGAAGGTACACGGCGGGGCGTCCGTCAGGATTGCCGGAGCACTCCCAATAGATTTCCTGGGAATCGCCGACGGCGAGCATCCCGCTCTCGTAGGGCTCGATGTTCGGGAACATCCGCTAGATATAGTGCCGTAGCTTCGGCCAGATTACGTTGAGCGGTTGCGTTATTCCGGTGCAGAGTGAGATCGGGATATCTTGTTCGTACGAGATTACCCAAGGCGGGTTGGAGCGTGTAACGAGCCGGGCGTTTCGAAAGAGGCCGGGGAAATCCGTTCGTCCGCAGTCGCCGTTGACGTCGATCACCACGTTTCCGCTGAACCCGTGCGTTCCCCAAAGCCAGTAGTTGTTGTGGCCGGAGAGCGCCGGCGGCAGGCCGTAACGCCCGCCGAAGAAATCGATTGCCGCGGCTTCGCCGTAGTTGCTCGTCACGATCGCCGCTCGCGCCCGCTGCGCCGGCGGCAGGCCGGCGTAAATCGCCGCAACGGTTGCCGTCAGCTCCGGCCAGCCGTGCATGTCGGCGAAGTCCTCCGGCAGCAGCGACGTGCGGAAACGCTCGGTTTGCAATGCGGTTTTCTTGACGTGAAGCGCCTGCGAAACGAAGGCTGCGTAGTCGACCGTGCGCGCTTCGGAGAGCACCGGGAGCGTGATCGGCACGAAGAAGAGCGCGGCGGCGACTGCTCCCGCTACCAGCAGCGCCCGGATCGCAACCAATCGTCGCGTCCAGCCTTCCACGACTACTCCTCCGGCCGCCATCAGAATCGGATAGACGTCGGCGGGATAGTAGTGCTTGGCGTGCAGCACGATCATCATCAGGATCAACAGCACGTACGCCCATGCTAAGAAGCGCGCAGTGCGGTTGAAAAAGAGCCAGACGAACCCTAGGATCCAGATCGGAGAAAGGAAGAGATTGGTCAGCAGCAGCTGCTGAAAGAGAAAGAGCGCAGGCGGCGCAACCGTATTCTTGCCGTTAGCGCCGTTGCGCAGCAACTCCCACATTGGAAAACCATGCAGCGCTTGCCAGAGGAGGTTCGGCAACGCGATCGCGATTGCCACCGCAACGCCGCCGAGAAACCATCGCGAGAACAGAACGCGGCGCTGCGGCGTCAGCAGCAGCCCCGCGACCAGCGCGAGCGCGAAGAAGATAACGCTGTACTTGCTCTCGAGCGCGACGCCGATGCACGCGCCGGCGGCCAGCCACCAGCGCGGGTCGGCGCCCTTGACGATTCGCAACACGTAAAATGCCGCGAGCGGCCACAGCCAGAGACCCACCATATCGGGTCCGACCTTCATTCCGAAACTCTCTAAGACGCCTGCCGCGAGGTACGCAAGCGTGGCGAGTACGGCTGCAAACGTGCCGCCCCCAAGCTCGGCGACGAGCAGGCACGTGACATACACTCCTCCGGCCGCAAATGCCGCCGGCAACGCGCGCAAGAGCACGAGCGAATGTCCGAAGAGTTGCGAACCCGCCGCGAGGAGCGGAACGAGCGGCGGCTGGTCGACGTAGCCCCACGCCGGATGAAATCCGCAGATAATAAAGTAGAGCTCGTCGCGGAAGAAACCGTAATGCGGATTAGCGGCGAGATGCAGCACGAACGTCGCGACTGCAGCGATCGCCGCCGTTCGATCGAGCCGAACGACGTTCATTTACGGCATCACTCGGTACAGCTCGTGATAGTCATCGAGCGTTGCGTAATCTCGCGCACCGGCAAGACCGGTTACATCGTGCGGATTGACGAGCACGAAGACCCGATGGTGCACCGCCCAGCGGCGGTAGAGCGCGAGGCGCAGCTCGTTGTCCGAGACGATGGTGAGACCCGGAAGCGAACCGTCCACGTAGGCGCCGTAGGCGAGCGAGGTCGCGTCGAGCCAGGGAGTGACGACGATGCTTGGCGACGGCACGTTAAGACTCACGGCATCGATCACCCAGCGGCCGCCTTCGCCCGGGGCGCGATGAAGGAACGCGCGCTGATTCGCAAAGGCCGTCCCGGCGCCGACGGCAAGAAAGAGCACGAGCGCGATGCGTAACAGCGGCATCGCAGAGGCCTCCGATTCCGGCACGACCGCGCCGAATAACGGAACCGCCAACCACGACGCCAGCAGGCGATAACGGCCTACGTCGCTCTCGTTCGGATAGACGACGGAGAAGAGCAACGCCGCCGTGCAGGCAATGCAGAGCACGAGCGTCGTGCGCCAGTTCCGCCGCCACGCTGCCGCGACCCCTGCCAAAACCACGAAGGTCGCAAACGTACCATACTGCGCCTGTGTATCCGTCACGAACGCCCACAGCGCATCCCCGATACGCAGCGGGTTGAATGCCGCCGCGAAATAACCGGGCGTTTGAAACTGGCTGCCGGTCAACTCCAGTGCGAGACCGTGCAGCGTGCGCGGGTCGTTGTAGTTCCAGAAGATGCCGCCGTTGACGCCTTGCAGCCCGGCCGTGGGATCCAGGCCGTGCGCAACGACATACGCCGAGCGCAACGGCAAATAGAGGTAGAGCGCCAGTCCTCCCAGCATCAGCGCGGTCGAAAGGGCGGCGAGCCGCAACGACGGTTTGCGCTGTGCGACCAGCGTGCCGATCAGCAACCCCGGTAGCAGCCACAGCGCGTTGGGATGCGCGGCCATCGCGAGCCCGCAGAGCGCGAAGGCGCCGGCAAACCAGCGCGCCTCTCCGGTGCGCATCCATCGCAGGAATGCGTAGATCGCGATCGCTTCGCACGCGACGGCAAGATCCTGCGCCTCCGCGCGCGACGCGTGCGCCCAGACGTCCTGCGTGAATGCAAACCAGAGTGTGGCAAAGAGCGCGACCCAGCGGCCCGCGCCGATCTCGCGCGCGACCGCATATGCGGCGAGCGCGGTTATCGCAATCGCAACGCCGCTCATCGCATTCATTCGAAATGCGACCGAACCGATCGCGACGACGTGCGACCAGAGATATCCGAGCAGCGTGTAGAGCGGAAATCCGGTCGGATGCGCGATCCCCAACATATACGGCACGCCTTGAAGCTCGGCAGTGTCCCACGATCCCGGCTCGATCGACGCGCTGGCGATGTACGCAGCTGCTGGAATCGCAAAGGCCGCGACAGGCGGCAGAGCCGCCAGTTGCGCCGCGAGCCGCGGCCGGTTCACGCCAGCGTGGGAAGCGGCAGTGACGGACGCGTCGAGAGATCGGGTCGCACCTCTTGGTATCCCGCCAGGGCGTCGTCCATCAGCGCGAGCGCGAGATCGAGCTGCGGATCCTTTCCGTCGCGAAAATCGTGCGGCGCGATGTCCACGTCGAAATCGGGATCGGCACCACGATTCTCGACGCTCCAGCCGACGTCGACGAACCAGAAAGAAAACTCCGGCTGCGTCGTGAGCGTGCCGTCGACGAGGTGATGGTAGGGGTCGATCCCGATGACGCCGCCCCAAGTGCGTTTGCCCACCAGTGGGCCGAGTTGGTAGAGCTTGAAGCAGTGGCTGAAGATGTCGCCGTCCGAGCCTGCAAACTGGTTGGTCAGCGCGACCATCGGGCCGGCCACCGATTCCGGCGGATAGGGTTGCGGCGCGCCGTACCGTGGGATATCGTAGCCGACGCGTTTACGGGCGAGCTTCTCGAGCAGCAACGGCGAAACGTGGCCGCCGCGATTGTAGCGCACGTCCACGATCAGGCCTTTTCGATCGAACTCGCTCAAGTAGCCGCGATGAAACTCGGAGAATCCCCACGGCCCCATATCGGGAATGTGAAGGTAGCCGACGCGTTCGCCGGTTCGTTCGTGCACGAGCCGCCGGTTCTCATCGACCCACGCGCGATAGCGCAGGGCCGCTTCGCTCGCGAGCGCCTTGACGAGCACCGTCCGCTCTTCGCCTTTGCGCGAACGCAACGTCACGGAAGTCTCGCGACCGGATGCATTGACGAGCAACTGCCCCGGGGTAACCTCGCGTGAGAGGCGCTTTGCACCGATCGCGACGATGCAATCCCCTTCGTGAACGTCCAAACCCGGCTCGGCGAGTGGCGAATCGTGCTCGCGGTTCCACGAGTCGCCGCGATAGATACGCTCGATGCAGTAGCCGCCTCGATCCTCGTCCCAGCTTAGATCCGCTCCCAAGAAGCCGCGCTGATATTGTGGCGGCTCGCGATAGTCGCCGCCCCATTCATAGGCATGCGAGGTACCGAGCTCGCCCTGCATCTCCCAAATGAGGTCGGAGAGCTCGGTGCGCGTGCGCACCCGCGGCAGCACGGCGGCATAGCGATCGAAGACCCGGTCCCAGTCGATGTCGCTCATGTCCTCGACCCAGAACTGCTCGGTCTGAAGCCGCCAGGCTTCGCGATACATCTGCGCCCACTCGTCGCGCGGAACGATTTCGACGCTAGCGCGATCGACGTCGATCCAGCCGCTTCTGCGCCCCGGCTCGGCCGGCGGCTTCTGCTCTTCGCCTTCCTCGGGCAAGTCGCCGAGCGCGTCGATCGCTCGCAAGCGATCGTTGGAGCGATAGATCATCGTTCGCCCATCGGCGCCGAGCTGAATCTCGTCGCACTCGTTGGCCATCGTCGCCAGACGCTGATGCTCGAAGTCGTAGGCCAGGAGCGTTCCGTGATCGTCCTTGTCGAGCTCCTCTCGCCGAGCCGGTTTAATTCCCTTGACGGGGAAAAGTGTGAAGAGCACGCGTTGCGGAGCCGCGACAATTTGCTGGTAATCCCCCTCGTCGACCGGAAAGCCGAGCACGCGTCCCTGAATTCCGTCGAAGTCGATCTCCACGTCGGTCGCCTTCTGCGGTTTACCGTTCTTCGCGCGTCCGTGATCGTGATCGCGATCGTGATGAATCGGCTTTGGCTTCGGCACGAACGGCGACGGCACGTCGTTGCGCAGCGTCACGACGAACGGCCGGCTTGCCTGAGGGAAACTCAGTTCGAACTGCAGCGCGTCGTAGACCGGATTGAAATCGCGCGTCGAGATGAAATAGAGATACGCGCCGTCCGGATCCCAGATCGGCGACTGATCGGCTCGCAGCGGCGAGGTAACGTCGTGGATCTTTCCCGAGCGAACCTTCACGATGCGGATGATCGACGTGCCCTGCGCCGGCGACCAAACGTAGGCCAAGTAGCGGCCGTCGGGCGCGAAGGCTAGGCCTTCGATCCGATGGGACGGACAGGTATCGAGTATTCTGACCTTTCCGTCTTCGAGGTCTGCGACGCACAGCTCGTGGCGGTGGTTCGCAAACGCGACGACGTCGTTGGTGGGCGAACAGAGCATGTCGGTCACGCGGCCGATGTCTCCGCTGGTGACCAAACGCGGCGGCGTCGACGCATCGGCGGCGTACAGCGCGATCTGTTCGTAGCCGTTGATGTCGGTGATCGAGGCGAGCCGCTCGCCGTCGTGCAGCCAACGCGTCAGGCGACTGCGCGCTTTGCTCCCCACGCCGTGGCGAATGACGGCTCCCTCGAAGAACGGCATGGTGAACGACTGACCGCGAGCATCGAAGGCGACTTGCGTTCCCTCGGGATTGGGCCTGAACTGCTCGAGCGATTCGGCCGCGTTCTCGAAGCGGCGGGCGAGCTGCGGCGCCGTGGAGTGCGTCTCGATCTCAACCCGCGAGACGCTGTCGCTTTCGATATCGTAGAGCTTGACGTCGCCGCCGGCTGCATACACGATGCGCCCGCCATCGGTAGCCGGGAAGCGCGCATAGTACTCGCTCTCGTTGGTATGACGCCGTACTCCGCTTCCGTCGAGCGCGCACGAATAGATGTTGCCGATGCCTTCGTGATCGGCCAAGAAATAGATGCGATCGCCGATCCACATCGGCCAGCAAGGATTTCCGTCGGGTAACGGCAGGCGCACGAACCGATCGGAGTCCTGCGCTTGCACCCAGATCTCGCCCGCGGTGCCGCCGCGATATCGCTTCCAGCGTGCCGGATCGGCCGCATTGCGGCCGATGGCGAGCCGTCCATCCGGACCGTATGAGACGACGCGCCCGTGCCCGAGGCCGAACTCGCGCGGGTCGCCGCCGTCGCGCGCGATTCGAAAAGGCCGAGTCTCACCTTCGTACCACGTCGTCGGATTGCCGACGAAGAATATCTCCGTTCCATCGTCGCTCCACCCGATCGTTGAGAGCATCGTCGCTCCGAGGAAGGTCAGACGGCGAGGTTCGCCGCCGCGCGCCGGCATAACGTACAACTCGGGATTCCCTTCGTCCGTCGAAACGAACGCAATCCACTCGCCGTCGGGCGAGATGCGAGGAAACGAACAGGTGCCAAAACTCACCGTGAGCCGAACGGCGTCACCGCCTTGCGCCGAGGCGCTCCACAAGTCGTCCTCGCAGACGCACACGATGCGGTCGCCTGCTATCGATGGATAGCGGTAGTAGCCCTGATTCATACGGGAGAAGCTTGGCGACAGGGTATCAGGCTCCCCTTATTTTGGGGCATGCGGAATGGTGCCGCCGGTCACGTGTAAGAGCCGGCCGAGCGTTGCGTTCAGTTCGGCCGCATTTTCAATTTGCAGGAGCATGGGGACCAAGGTTGGCGTGCGCGAGCGGCGTTCGAAGGGTTCGATCGGTCCATTCCATGCAAACTGGGTCGCCGAATCGCCCGCTAGGCTGCGAAAGAGGAGTTCGGCGCCCAGCGCATTTGCCCAGCCGAATTCGGGGCGCGTGTAGCGCCAATAGCCGTCTGAATAAAAACTCTCGTGAATCAAGCCGTTTTCCTCGTCGGTTTCGGCCAGCGTCGTGATCGCGGCGGCCACCTCTGCCGAAGAGGTCGCGGTGAGGGCGCGGCCGATGATGCCCAGCGGCCACACATATCCGTTGGGCGTGTGCGGGCTGCCGAGTCCCGCTGCGTAGCGCCCCGAGTAGAAGAACGGATTCTCCTTGCTGAGCGTAAACCTGCGCGTCGCCAGATAGGTAGGATCGAATGCCGAGCACCAATCGATGTACGGCAACGTCGTGAGATTCGGAATGTTGGCGTCGTCCATGAGGTTATAGCGCCCATAGCCGTCGGTTTCATAAGCGTACATCCAATCGTGGCGGCGTGTATCAAAATGGCGCCCGTACCGCTCGACCCCGATTTGGACGCGCGCTCCCAGCGCACTGGCTTGATCGGTGAGGGTCGCGTCGCCATAGCCGTCGCGTGCGAGTCGCGCGATGTCGCGCAGTGCGACGACGGCCATCGCGTTTTGCGGAATGTTGAAACGGTATTGCACGGGATCGTCCGACGGGCGGAAGGCGCCCCAAATCATGCCGGTCCCGGCGCTGTACGCGTCATTGGTATAAACGCGATAGGGATAGCGATACCGGCTGCAGGTTCGGTGGCGTTCTTCGCAACGGTACGTGGAGACGATGGTTTGCAGCGCGCGGTGCAAATCGGGAGTAAAGACGGTCCGATCCGCGGTCAAGTGCCAATAGATCCAAGCGAGAATCACCGGCCACGCTAGGGAGTCCACCTCCCATTTGCGCTCCCAGACGTGATAGTCGGCGTCGAGCGCGTTGGCGTAGGGATCGGTCAGCACGTTGCGCGCGTTACGCTCGATAACGCCCGCGAACCGGGCGCGCAGCGCCGGGTAGGCGGCTTGATAGCGAATGTAGGGAATCGTCTGAGCGGACGAGTCGCGCAGCCACATCGCCGGAATGTCTCCCGTCTGCACGTACGTCGTCGCGTCGTCTTCGAGGAAGAAGTCGTGGAACAGCGTGTGAAAGAGCTGCGCCGTCTCAATGTCGCGCGCGCGACGCCCGGTCATCGGGATGATGAGCGTTTGGCCGCCGCTCCGGTCGGGGAGCAGATACGAGAGGGCGGCGATCGCGCAGAGGATTACGAGTGACCGTGCAACGAGCGATCGCACTATGGAGTTTTTGGCTTCCGCGCCAGGAAGGTCCGTTCTTGCCGGGAGCCGCAAACAGGCTTCGACGGTGACCGACGACACATTGCTGCGCGATTTCGAAATGCACAAGCCGCGCGCGCTCGCGCGGGCGATTTCGTGCGCCGAATCGGGTAGCGGTCGCGATATCGTCCGTGCGCTCTATTCGAAAACGGGCCGTGCCGTCACGATCGGACTTACGGGCCCTCCGGGCGTCGGGAAGTCGACGCTGGCGTCGGCACTCGTCCGCAAAGCGCGCGGACTCGGCAAGAGCGTCGGTGTGATCTCCGTCGATCCAAGCTCGCCGTTCTCACGCGGAGCGCTGCTCGGCGATCGGATCCGCCTCGCGGAGCATTTCACCGACGAAGCGGTGTTCATTCGCTCGATGGCGAGCCGCGGTCATCTCGGCGGGCTGGCCGGCGCTACCGCCGACGCGGTTTCATTGATGGATGCCTTCGGCTTCGAGGTCATTTTGATCGAAACGGTCGGGGTCGGCCAGAGCGAGATTGCGATTGCCGAGCTCGCGCAAACGACGCTCGTCGCCTTGCAGCCCGGGAGCGGCGACTCGATTCAGGTGCTCAAGGCCGGCATCATGGAGATCGCCGACGTGTTTGTCGTCAACAAAGCCGATCACCCGATGGCCAACCAGCTGCGCCGCGAGATTCGCTCGGCGATGGAGATGCTGGAGTGGAACGGTTGGGTCCCCGAGCTGGTCGCGACGCAGGCACTTGCCGGCGAGGGAATCGACCAACTCTGGGCCGCGATCGAACGCCATATGGCCTACCTCAACGAGACCGGTGAGCTCGAGGGGCGGCGCCGCGATGCCTTCATGCACCAAGTGCGGCAGCTAGCGTTGGGACGCATCGAGCGGCGCCTCGACGATCTCCTCGAGAGCGAAAGCTCGACCGGGACGGATCCCTACGAGGCGGCCGACCGCGTGATCGCTAAGCTCGGGTCCAAGCTACGTCATCCTTCGACAGGCTCAGGATGACATCGGTAGGTCGCTTGGGGAGAATCGAGCGTTTGCGTCGAAAAGCTCGGCCGCTATGCCCTTCGACCCTTCGCCAAGCTCAGGGCAAGCTGAGCTCAGGATGACAACAACAGTGGATAGACCCAGTGGGCTGGGGGCGCAGCCGACTCCGGCATTCGAGGGGCAGCGACGGCGTTGGGAAGCCGCGTCGGCAAAAGGGCGGTCGCGAAAGGATCCGGGCTCGGGAGCCGTCGACCGCACGATCTCCGACGTTCCGCTAAAAGCCATCTACGCTCCGCAGGACGTCGCCGATCTCGATCTTGCCGAAGATCTCGCGTGGCCAGGCGAGTTCCCATACACGCGCGGCATTCATCCCAACGGGTATCGCGACCGCCTCTGGACGATGCGTCAGTTTGCCGGATTCGGTACGGCCGCGCAAACCAACGAGCGCTATCACTTTTTGCTCGAGCATGGCCAGCACGGCCTCTCCGTCGCCTTCGACATGCCGACGCTGATGGGTTACGACTCCGATGCGCCCCAAGCGCGTGGCGAAGTCGGAAAGTGCGGCGTCGCGATCGACTCTCTCGCCGATATGGAGGTGCTCTTCGACGGCATCGACATGGGCGATATCACGACCTCGATGACGATCAACGGGCCCGCCTGTATCGCGCTGGCACAATACGTTGCCGCTGCCGAGAAGAAGGGAATTCCACGCGCAAAACTGGGTGGAACGCTCCAAGCCGATATTCTCAAAGAGTATATCGCGCAGAAAGAGTGGATTTTTCCGCCGCGTCCGCACATGCGCATCATCGTGGACATGATCGAGTTCTGTACGCGCGAAATGCCGAAGTGGAATACGATCTCGATCTCGGGCTATCACATTCGCGAGGCGGGCTCGACCGCGGCGCAGGAGCTGGCTTTCACGCTGGCCGACGGCTTTGCGTACGTGGAGGCCTGCGTGGCCGCCGGAATGGACGTCGATTCGTTTGCGGGGCGCCTCTCGTTCTTCTTTAACTCGCACATCGATTTCTTCGAGGAGATCGCCAAGTTCCGCGCCGCGCGCCGCATCTACGCCCGCCACATGCGCGACAAGTACGGCGCAAAGGATCCGCGATCGTGGCAGCTACGCTTTCATACCCAGACGGCCGGCTGCAGCGCGACCGCGCAGCAGCCCGAGAACAACATCGTGCGCGTCGCGTTCGAGGCGATGGCAGCGGTGCTCGGCGGCACGCAATCGCTGCACACGAACTCGATGGACGAAGTTATGGCGCTGCCGACGGAAAAATCGGTCGAGATCGCGCTACGCACGCAGCAAGTCTTGGCCTACGAGACCAACGTGACCAACGTCGTCGACCCATTAGGCGGCTCGTACTACGTCGAAGCGCTGACCCAAGGGATGGAGCTGCAAGCAGAGAGTTATTTCGCGCAGATCGCCGAGTACGGCGGCGTGATCGAAGCGATCGAAGCCGGATTCTTCCAGCGAGAGATCGCCGAGGCCAGCTATCGTTATCAACGCTCGATCGAGACGCGGGACCGCGTGATCGTCGGCGTCAACGCGTTCGTCAAGGAAGACGAGCCCGAAAATATCGATCTGCTCAAGATCACGGAGGAGACCGAACGCGGGCAGGCCGCCTCGGTGCAGGATCTGCGCTCGAAACGCGACGACGCCGCCGTGCAGCGCGGCCTCGAACGCCTGCGCGCCGCCTGCCGAGATCCGAAGGATAACCTGATGCCGCACTTGATCGATTGCGCCAACGCGTACGCTACCGAGGGCGAGATCGTCGAGGCGATGGCGAGCGTTTACGGACGCTATACGGAACGAGCGGTGCTGTGACGGAGGGAGAGATGCGCGATAACAATCTCGAGGTCTATCGGGTGCGACGCACCCTCGCGCAGGTGAAGCAAAAGCTCGAGGAGGCACTCCACTTGAGCCGCCGTCAGGATGAGATGCGAGATGAACGATCGACCGCTGCGCGTCGTCATCGCTAAAGCCGGCCTCGACGGTCACGACCGCGGAGCGAAGGTCATTGCGCGAGCATTGCGCGACGCCGGCATGGAGGTCATCTATACCGGACTCTTTCAGGCGCCCGAGCAGATCGTGCAGACGGCCGTGCAAGAGGATGCGGACGGCATCGGCCTTTCAATCCTCTCCGGCGCGCACATGACGCTCTTTCCACTCGTCGTCGAGCAGCTGCGGGCGCAGGAAGCCGGGGATATCGTCTTTTTCGGCGGTGGAACGATCCCGGCCGAAGACGCAAGACGACTCAAAGATCTCGGCGTTCGCGAGATCTTTACACCCGGCGCGCCGCTGCAAACGATCGTGGACTTCGTAAGGCGCGAGTGCGGTAAGCGACGAACGCCGGAGCCGGCGGCTTAATACGTTTTGAATCTGACGCGAGTCCGCACGCGCGTCGCGCCGTCTCCGACCGGCGATCCGCACGTCGGTACGGCGTACGTCGCGCTGGTCAACTACTGCTTTGCGCGCCAGCACGGCGGCGAGTTCGTCCTGCGAATCGAGGATACCGACCGGGCGCGCAGCACGCCCGAGAGCGAACGCGTGATCCTTGCTGCGCTTCGCTGGTGCGGCCTCGCGTGGGATGAAGGCCCCGATGTCGGCGGGCCCTTCGGTCCATATCGTCAGAGCGAGCGCTCCAGCATCTATGCCTCCTACGCGGAAAAGCTGCTCGAATCGGGCAATGCCTTTAAGTGCTTCTGCACGCCGGAGCGCCTGGAAGAGATGCGCGTCGCACAACGTGCGGCCGGCGAGCCGCCGCGCTACGACGGCCGCTGCCTGACCTATTCATCGCAAGAGATCGCGCGGCGCGAAGCGGCGGGCGAGCCATACGTCGTGCGCTTGCGCGTACCCGACCAGGGCATCTGCGTCGTCAACGATCTGCGGCGGGGGCCGATCGAGTTCGAGTACGCGAGCGTCGACATGCAGGTCTTGATCAAATCCGACGGCATGCCGACCTATCATCTCGCCAACGTCGTCGACGATCATTTGATGGAGATCACGCACGTCTTTCGCGGCGAAGAGTGGGTTTCTAGTGCCCCCAAGCACCTGCTGCTCTACTCATATTTCGGCTGGCAACCACCCGAACTGCTCCATCTGCCGCTGCTGCGCAACCCCGATAAGAGCAAGCTGAGCAAACGCAAGAATCCCACGGGAATTCTCTTCTTTCGAGCGATGGGCTATCTCCCCGAGGCGCTGGTTAACTTCTTGGCGCTGCTCGCAAACCCGGCGCGAGAAGACGAGGACGAAATGCTGGATCTGCCCGCGATCGTTCGGCGCTTCGATCCCCATCACGTGCCGATCGGCGGTCCCGTCTTCGACTTGGCGAAGCTCGATTGGCTCAACGGACGCTATATCCGCGAGCGCCTCGATTCCGCCGGCTTCGTGCAGCGCGTGCAGGAATGGGCGGTTTCACCGGAGCGGTTGACCCGCGTGGCGCAACTCGCAGCGCCCCGCATCGAACGTTTGAGCGATCTGGGCCCGCTGCTGGCCTTCCTTTTCTCCGGACGGCTTGCACTGACGGCGCAGTCGTTTGAAAGCACGAAGCTCGATGCGCTCTCAATTCGTCGCGCTCTCAGCTTGAGCGTGGCGGAGTTCGATAAAGTCGAGGTATGGAACGCCGTTGCGATCGAGCGGGTGATCGGACGTATTGCCGCCGCCCTCGACAAGAAGGCGCGCGACGTCGCGCGCCCCTTCTACGTCGCGATCACCGGCAGTCCCACCTCGATCCCGCTGTACGATTCGATGGAGTTGCTCGGACGGGACCTCGTTCGCGAGCGGCTGCGCAACGCGATCGACCTTTTGGGCGCGCCCAGCAAGCGTGAGCTCCAAGAGTGGGAGACGCTCCTGCAAAGCCACGAGGCAGCGGTGTGATCCGAGCGATCGTCTTGGCCGCCGGCAAGGGCACTCGCATGAAAAGCGCGCGCTCCAAGGTGCTGCACGAAATCTGCGGGCGCCCGATGCTTTGGTACGTCGTGCGGGCGCTGCGCCGCGCCGGCATCGGCGAGATCGTGGTCGTCATCAACCCGGAACTGCGCGACGAGATCGAGCGCTTCGACGTGGAGAGCGTCGTGCAAGAGGAACAGCTCGGTACGGGTCACGCGGTGCGGGTGGCGCTCGAGCAACTCGAGCCGAGATCGGGACGGGTCGTCGTCGTCTGCGGCGACATGCCGCTGGTCACCGGCGAGCTGCTGGAGGGAATGGCCGGTTCGCTCGATGCCGATGGCGAGCTCGCCCCCGTGATGGCGCTAGTCACCGTCAAGATGCCATTGCCTTCGAACTTCGGGCGCATCGTGCGCAGCGGCCGGCGCGTGGAACGGATCGTCGAGGCCCGCGACGCGACGCCCGAGCAGCTCGCGATCGATGAGATGAACGCGGGTATCTATGCCTTCGACGAAGCCGCGTTGCGCGATGCCGTAGCGCGCCTGCGCACGGACAACGCACAAGGAGAGTATTATCTCACCGATATCGTAGCGGAGTTCGTGCGCGACGGACGAGGCGTTCGCCCGGTGCCGGCGACCGACCACCTTCACGTGCTGGGCATCAACGATCGCATCGAGCTCGCCCAGGCGCGCAAGGAGATGAACGCGCGCTTGTGCGCGGCGCACATGCGCGAGGGGGTTACGATCGTCGACCCCGAGACGACCTATTTGGAGCCCGAGCTGGAAATCGGCGGTGATTCCGTGCTCTATCCGAATACGACGATCGCACGTCTTTCGAGCATGGGGCGCAACTGCGTAGTCGGGCCCAACAGCCGTCTATCGAACGCGCAGCTCGGCGATCGGGTGACCGTTCGCGAGAGCGTCATCACCGACACGACGGTCGGCGACGACGTCTGGATCGGGCCGTTCGCGCATCTGCGCGGGGAGACTCGGCTGGGCGATAAGGTCCACGTCGGTAACTTCGTCGAGATCAAGAAATCGAATTTGGCTCGCCGGGTCAAGGTCAGTCACCTCTCGTACCTCGGGGATGCGACGGTCGGCGAAGAGACGAACGTAGGCGCCGGAACGATTACCTGCAACTTCGACGGTGAACGAAAGCATCCAACCATTGTGGGACGCAACGTTGCCATCGGTTCGAATACGTCGCTCGTTGCGCCGGTCAGCGTCGGCGACGGCGCGTTGACGGGCGCGGGTTCCGTCGTAACAAAGGACGTGCCGAGCGGCGAGCGCGTCGCGGGCAATCCGGCGCGGCCCCTTCCAAAGAAGTAGCCGTGCGCATCCTCCGCGCCGTGCTCTTTACGGCCGCGCTGCTCTTGACGTTCTCCGCCGTACAAGCGGCGCCGATCGATCGGCCAAATGCCCTCGATCGCCGCGTGGACGCGCTCTCACAGAGCGCGCTGCTCCATCAGCCCGCGACGGTACTCGTCGACCACGCTCGTCAAGCCGCGGCACTGCGCCGCGCGCACTTGACGCTGCCCGGCTGGGTGCTGATCCAACTCTGTGAAGCGATCGCGCTCTTTTATCTCTGGAGCTCTGGCGGCGCGGCGAGGTTGCGCGATTGGCTGCACCGGCGAGTCCGCTCCGACTGGATGCTGCGTTTCGCGTTCGGTGCAGCGCTTGGGCTGGTCGCGCGGGTTGCATCGTTTCTTCCGGCCTTCTATCTCTATCGCGTCGACAAGACGATGCAGCTCTCCGTCGAGCTAACGCGCTGGTGGGCGCTCTCCTGGGCGTTCCATACGTTGCTCGGGATGATCGTCGCGGGGCTCGTCGCCGCGATCGTTCTTGGCTGGGCGCAACGAACTCATCAATGGTACGCGTACACGATCCTCGCGATTCTTGCCGGCTGCGTCATTTGGACGTACGCGAGCCCGTACCTGACGCTTCTCGGACGGACGATCCATCCGCTGAACGCCCGCCTCGACGCCGAGATGCACGACGTGCTCGCGCGAGCGGGTTTCGGCCAGCTTCGCGTGCAGGTCGAGGGCGTACGAAATACGCCGATCGGCGAGGCTGCGGTCATTGGAATCGGATCGTCGCGCCAGATTCTCTTGAGCGATACGCTGATCGCCGGAGACACGCCGCCCGAACTCGCGTATGACGTCGCCGTCGAGCTGGGCCATGTCGTGCACCGCGACCTGCTTTCCATCGCGTTAATCGAAGGCGGCATCGTCATTCTCTTCTCCGCGCTCGCCGTCGTGTTGGCGGATCGCATTGCGTTTCGCCGTGACGACGACCCGCTCTCGCGGCTTGCGATCGTTGCCGCGCTGTTGGCGGTTGTGTACATCGCGGCCGTTCCAGCTCGCAACGCGGCGCTGCGCTCGTACGATTTCTCCGCCGATCGATATGCGATTGCGCTGACCGGCCATCCGGCCGATGCGGTGCGCGCGCTCGTGCGGGACAGCGATCAGCGCATGGAGGAGGTCTGTCCCGAGCTGAGCGCGATGCTCTTCCTCTACACTTCGCCGGGAACGGGAGCCCGCGTCGCGGCGATCAATCAGGTTCCGTCGGGGTGTCCGTAGGAGCCTGGCTCGTAGGAGTCCACGTATTGACGAAGCGCATCGCCGCTTCGGGTCCCTCGTCGATCCAGAGCGTTACGCCCTCGGTGGCCGCCGCAATGATCTCCGGAAGCGCGCGGCGCTCGTCGTCATTGAACTGACTGAGCACGTGGTCCACGCTGTCGAACTCCGGACGCCCGAGGCCAACGCGAAGGCGCGGAAAGTCCTCGCCGATCGTTGCGATGACCGAACGGAGGCCGTTGTGGCCGCCGTGACCCCCGCTCGGCCGCATTCGCAGCTTTCCAAAGGGGAGATCCATATCGTCGCTTACGACCAGCACGCCCGCCGGCGGCGTTCGATACCATGTCGAGATCAAACGCACGGGTGTCCCACTGAGATTCATGAACGATGTCGGCTTGACGAAACCGACGCGGCGCGTGGAATCGAAGGCTTGCTGTGCGGCGTCTTTCTTCTTCCAGCTCAGGATGCCGAAGCGGCGCGCCACCTCGTCGACCACCATGAAGCCCACATTGTGCCGAGTCGCCGCATATTCCGAGCCCGGATTGCCGAGCCCGACGACGAGTCTCGGGGCGCCTCCCTCCGCCGGTTAGCCCGCCTCGGGCGCGGCAGGTTCGGCGCCGACGAGTTGCGGCTCGGCGGTCCCTTCGGCCGAAGCGGTCTCTTCCTCGTGCGTCCGCGGCGGTTCGATCGTCACGACGAGCGTCTCGGGCGGCGAAAGGAGCTTAAAGCCTGCCGGCAGCGCGATATCGCCGGCCGTCACGTGGTCGTGAATGCCCAGTGCCGTCACGTCGACTTCCAGATGCTCGGGAATCTGATTCGCGGGGCCCTCGACCTCGATCTCGTGGGCGACCATGTCCATCACGGCACCCATCTCCTTGACTCCCATGGCGACGCCGACCGTGACGATTCCAAGTCGGGCGCTGATCGTTTCGTCGGCGGAGATGCGCTGCAGATCGGCATGGACGATGCGTCGCGTCACCGGGTGAGTCTGCACTTCGCGGACCAAGGCGGTCTGCGGCTTCTTCCCGCCGTCGGTCAGCGTGACGACGGCATTGCGACCGGCGCGGTGCAGCAACTCCTTGAAGTCGTGCGCGTTCACGGCGATATGATCGGGAACCGTTCCGTGCCCAAAGACGACCGCCGGGATCTTCCCGGCGGCGCGCAAGGCTTGAGAGCCGGTCGTTCCAAGTTTGGTGCGGTGTTCGATTGAGAGTTTCAACTCTTTGCTAGCCACGATATTCCTTTTCTAAATGTTCTAAATGGCGGCAACGGCTTCGGGGACCGGTGCCGGCGGCGTCAGGACGCCGTCGGCGGTTTCGTCGCCTGCAAAGAGCTCCGAGACCGACCGATTGGTGACGATACGATTGATCGCGTCGGCAAAGACCTGCGCGATCGAAAGCTGTACGAATTTTGGATGGTTGTCGCGATCCTCGAACGGAATGGTGTTTGTAACGAGCACCTTTTCGATCTCCGACTGCTCGAGCACCTCGACGGCGTCGCCGGCGAAGATCCCGTGCGACGCCACGGTGTAAACCTTGGTCGCTCCCCGCGACTTGATCGCCCCAGCCGCTTTGGCCAGCGTGCCGCCGGTCGAAATCATGTCGTCGACGACGACGGCGACTTTTCCGGCAACGTCGCCGACGATGTCGGTGACCTCGGAGACGTCGGGCTCGGGGCGCCGTTTAAAGACGATGGCGAGCGTGCTGTTCAGCCGTTTGGCGAAGAGCTCGGCGCGGTGCACGCCGCCGGCATCGGGCGAGACGACGACGATTTTGTCGTCGCAAAGGCCTTCCTTCTTTAGGAAGTTGCAGAGCACCGGCATTGCCATCAAGTTATCGACCGGAATGTCGAAGAAGCCTTGAATCTGCGCGGCGTGCAAATCCATGGTGACGATGCGCCGGGCGCCCGTCACCTTTAGCAAATTGGCGATCACCTTGGCCGAAATCGGCTCGCGCCCCTTGGTCTTCTTGTCTTGCTTGGCGTAGCCGTAGTAGGGAATCACGGCGGTGATCCGGGCAGCCGAGGCGCGCCGCAGCGCGTCGATCATCAGCAGCAGCTCCATCACGGCATCGTTGACGCCCTTGCCGTTGGGCGTCTTGCAGATGGACTGGACGACGAAGACCTCGGAGCCGCGAACGTTCTCGCCGATCTCCACCCGCGTCTCCTCGTTTTTGAACTCGGAAACCAGCGCCTTGCCGACATGCAGCCGGAGGCGCTTGGCGATCTCTTCGGTCAGCTGCGGATTGGAGTTTCCGCAGAAGAGAAGCGGGCTTTGCACGAGGGAGACGTTCGCTGGCTGAATCGTTCGGCCCTCGAAGGCTGTTTGGAGGAGCGTGGCTCAAGAGTTCACGCTGGTCTCGCCCTTTGCGCTGGCGGGCGACCAGCCGAAGGCGACCGACTCCTTGGCGCGCGGCGTCTTACGCGGTGACCGCGCGCAGACGCTGCTCGGGGTGACCGGGAGCGGCAAGACGATGGCGATGGCGCGTACGATCGAGCTCGTGCAAAAGCCGACGCTCGTGCTCTGTCACAATAAGACGCTCGCCGCCCAGCTGTGTGCCGAGTTCCGCGAGTTCTTCCCGAAGAACGCGGTCGAATACTTCGTCTCCTACTTCGACTACTACCAGCCCGAGGCGTACGTCCCGTCGACCGACACGTATATCGAAAAGGATAGTTCGATCAACGACGAGATCGAGCGCCTCCGCCATTCGGCGACGCAGTCGCTCTTGACGCGCCGCGACACGCTGATCGTCGCCTCGGTTTCCTGCATCTTCGGTCTCGGCTCGCCCTCCGACTACATGGAGATGTCGGCGCGGGTTCGCGTGGGCGAGGAGTTCGATCGCGACGTCTTTCTGCGCAAACTGGTCGACATGCAGTACCGGCGCAACGACCTCAACTTGGTGCGCGGAACCTTCCGCGTGCGTGGCGATACGCTCGAGTTCGTCGGCGTGGAGGAAGAGCTCGTCCATCGCATCAGTTTCTTCGGCGACACGATCGAAGCGATCAACGTGGTGAACCTGCTCACCGGCGAATACGTCGAGAGCAAGCGCGAGGTGACGATTTTTCCCGCCAAGCACTTCATCACCCCCGAGGAGAAGCTCCAGCGCGCGATCGTCTCGATCGAGGCCGAACTGGAGGAGCGGCTCGCGTATTTCAAGGGACACGGAAAGCTGCTGGAAGCGCAGCGGCTGGAGATGCGTACGCGTTACGACCTCGACATGCTGCGCGAGGTCGGCTACTGCAACGGGATCGAGAACTACTCGCGCCATCTCACGGGTCGAGAACCGGGCTCGACGCCCTGGTGCCTGATCGACTTTTTCCCCAAGGACTGGCTGCTCTTCGTTGACGAATCGCACGTGACGCTCCCGCAAGTGCATGGAATGTTTGCCGGCGACCGTTCGCGCAAGCAGGTCCTGGTCGAGCACGGTTTTCGTCTCCCCAGCGCGTTGGATAACCGGCCGTTGACCTACGACGAGTTCGACGAGCACATCGTGCAGGCGGTCTACGTTTCGGCGACGCCGGGAACGTACGAAACCGGCCGCAGCAGCCAAGTCGTCGAGATGATCATTCGGCCGACCGGACTGGTCGATCCGGAAGTCGAGGTCCGCCCCACGCGCAATCAAGTCGACGATCTGATGGAAGAGATCCGTCAGCGCGCGGAGCGCAAGGAGCGCGTGCTGGTCACGACGCTTACCAAGAAGATGGCCGAAGATCTCACCGATTATCTGATCGAGAACGGTCTGCGCGTCCGCTATCTGCACAGCGAAGTCGATACGCTCGAGCGCGTTGCGATTCTGCGCGACCTCCGCGCCGGTGTCTTCGATGTCTTGGTCGGCATCAATCTCCTGCGCGAGGGGCTCGACCTTCCCGAAGTCTCGCTGGTGGGCATCCTCGATGCCGACAAAGAGGGATATCTGCGAAGCGGAACCTCGCTGATTCAAACGATCGGACGCGCCTCGCGCAACGTTGAGGGCAAGGTCATCATGTACGCCGATGTCGTGACCGAATCGATGGCACGCGCGATCGGCGAGACGCGGCGCCGGCGCGAACGGCAGGTGCAGTACAATCTCGAGCACGGCATCGAGCCGCGATCGATCCGCAAGGAGATTCACGACATCCTGAGCATGATCGGCGGCGGCGAGGAGCACGCTGCGAAGTTCAAATTCGAGAAACTCCCGCGTGACGTCGCGCTCAAGATGTCCCGCGATTTGGAGCGCAAGATGCGCGAAGCGGCCGCAAGTCTGGAGTTCGAGAAGGCCGCCGCGCTGCGCGACGAGCTCATCGAGCTGCGCAACCAGATCGGCGGCAACGAAAGCGTTCTCTTTGGGGGGAGAGCGCCGAAGATTTTCGACAAGGCCCTGGCCGAGCTGGTCAGTAACTAACTTAGCGTCGTGACCGTTCTTACCCGCACGCTTCTCAACGTGCCCGAGGCGCTGGGAGAGCTCGTCGTGATACTCGCCGTCGTTGCCGGTTTCGTCGCGCTGCACGCGGTGCTGCAGCGCCGGTTCAAAACTGACGTGCTGCGACGGCACAACGACGTCGCCGGCTATCTCTTTTCGGCGGTTGGCGTCCTCTACGCGGTGCTCCTCGGCTTCTCCGTGGTGGTGGTGTGGCAAAAGTACGATGCGACCGTCTCCAACGTCGAAACCGAAGTCGATGCGGCGGCGGACCTCTATCATTTGGTCGACGGTTTTCCCACCCAGTTTCGAGACGCCATTCGGCATGAGCTTGGTAGCTACGCGAGGACCGTCATCGACATTGAATGGCCCGCAATGGCCGCCAATCGAGACGTTCCCGATACCGGGGCGAACCTGCTCGACGACATCTCGTTTAGGATCGATACGTTTGCGCCGGTCGGTATCCGGGAAGGCAACGCGCAACAGGCGGCGCTGCGGGATCAACAGCGCCTTTTGGACGCCCGGCGCCAGCGACTCATCCATGCAGCGCCGGCCGTACCGGTCGTGCTCTGGTTTGCGCTCATTATGGGAGCGCTCTCGATGGTCGCCTTCTGCTACATCTTCGGCGTCGAGAACCGGCCGGCGCAGCTGCTGATGACTGCGATTCTGGTCGGCCTGATCGCGATACTCTTCTGCGTCGTCTACGAGTTCGCCACACCGTTTTCCGGTTCGGTGACGATTTCGTCGAACGGTTGGAGCTATCTCACGCAGCGGCTATCCGCGATTCGATAACGATGCGTATGAAAGGAGTTCACATGATTCGCAATATGCTTCTGGTGCTGGCGCTCTACGCGAGCACGATCGCGGCGGTACCTCCGGGGGGGAACGCAAACGTGACGCAGCCGCAACAACCGCCGCCGGTGCCGGCCGCGCCGCCGTTGGCTCCCATGCCGGCCGCGACGGCGACGCCGTCGCCGGATCCCGCGATGCTGGCCCGGGCAAAGAACGAGTTCGCCCAGCTGCAGAGCGGCAAGATCGATCGGACGACGCTCACGACGGAGATGAGCACGGCGCTGACCGACGATAAGCTGGCGACGCTCAAGGGCGCCATTGGAAATCTCGGTACGCCGGTATCTTTCGATCAGCAGCGCACGGGGACGCAGGGCGACGTTCGTTATACCGTCTACCTGGTAACGTTTGCGAACGGCACGAAGCTCAACTTCCTCATCGCCGTCGATGGGCAGGGAAAGATCGCCGGTATGCGCCTCATGCCGAACCAATAGCGAGATACGCTCGTTGCGCCGCCTCGATCTCGTGCTCTTCGACCTCGACGACACGCTGCACGACGATACCTATGCCTATCAGAGTGCGGCCGAGGAAGTAGCGCGGGAGGTCGCTGCCGAGCACGGCATCGATGCGCTGGTGCTCAAGGCCGCCTACGTTGCCGAGGCGGAAGGCTTTTGGCACAGGCTTTCGGCCGACGATCTGAAGGTCAAGCTCTCGCGCATCCGTGCCAGCATGTGGCAGGCCGCCCTCGAAAGCGTTGGGGTCGGAGATCCCGAGGTGGCCGAGCGAAGCGCGGATCGTTACAACGCCTATCGCTCAAAGTACTACACGCTCTTCCCCGGCGCGCTCGATCTGTTGCGGTCGCTCAAAGAGCGCGGCATGAAGTTGGGCTTGGTGACCAACGGCCTCTCCGAGACGCACCGTGAAAAGATCGCGCTCTTGCGCGTCAGTGAGTTCTTCGATGCCATTTTTCTCGCCGACGAGGTCGGCATGATCAAGCCCAACCCCTTACTCTTCGCGCACGCGTGCCGGACGCTGGACGTCGCGCCGGCACACGCCGCGATGGTTGGGGACCGGTACGACCGCGACATTAAAGGAGCCCTCGAAGCGGGGCTCTTTACGGTCTGGCTGAACGTGCGCGCCGAGGAGCTGCCGCCCGGCTCTGCCCCTCCCGACGCGACCTGCAGCTCGATTGCCGACGTCGGCCGCATACTTCTTACGCCGATCGGTGTCTCCTAGATACCGTGTCCCTAGATTCCATCGTCATCAAGGGTGCGCGCGAGCACAATCTCAAGAACGTGGATCTCGTGCTGCCCAGAAACCGGCTGATCGTGATAACGGGCCTCTCGGGCTCGGGAAAATCCTCATTGGCTTTCGACACGATCTATGCCGAAGGGCAACGCCGCTACGTCGAGTCGCTCTCGTCGTACGCGCGGCAGTTTCTCGGACAGATGGAGAAGCCCGATGTGGATTACATCGAGGGGCTCTCCCCGGCGATCTCGATCGATCAAAAATCCACCTCGCGCAACCCGCGCTCCACCGTCGGAACGGTAACGGAGGTCTACGACTACCTGCGGCTGCTCTACGCGCGCGTTGGAACGCCGCACTGTTATCAATGCGGTCGCGAGATCAGTACGCAGTCCAGCGAGCAGATCGTCGATTCGATCATGGAGCTGCCGGAAGGCACGCGCATGGTGCTGCTGGCGCCGCTCGTCCGCGGGCGTAAGGGCGAGTATACCAAGCTCTTTGAGGAGATTGCGAAAGAGGGTTTCACGCGCGTGCGCGTGGACGGCGACACGAAAGAGCTGTCTTCGAAAATCGTTCTCGACAAAAAGCGCAAGCACACGATCGAGGTGGTCGTCGATCGGCTCGTTCGCAAGCCGGACGTCCGCAAGCGGCTCGCCGACTCGGTCGAAACCACGCTCCGCCTTTCCAGCGGCATCGTTACGGTACTGATCGATCCTTCGATCTCAGTACAAGCTAAAGAACTGACGTTCAGCGAAGCATTCGCCTGCATCTACTGCGGCCTCTCGTTCGAAGAGCTGGCGCCGCGGCTGTTTTCGTTCAACTCACCCTACGGTGCGTGCCCGGCCTGCAGCGGCCTCGGTGAGAAAATCGAGATCGATCCGTGGAAAGTGATTCCCGATCGCAGCAAATCGATTGCCCAAGGCGGGATCGTGCCTTGGAGCCGCAACATGGGCAGCGGCCGATATCCCTCGATGAATCCGTATTACATGCAGCAGCTCGAACGCGTGCTGCGGCGGTACCGCGTGAAGACGTCCACACCGATCGAACAACTCTCCGACGAGGTGCTCGACGTCATCCTCTATGGAACCGATCGCGAGCAGACCTTTGCCTACACGTCGCGCGGCGGCAAGACGTGGGAGTATCGCTCCTCGTTCGAGGGCGTCGTCAACAACCTGCAGCGGCGCTACAGCGAGACGTCGAGCGATTACGTGAAGGAAGAGATCGAGAAGTTCATGTCGGCTTCGGTCTGCCCGTCCTGTAAGGGCGCGCGACTCAAACCCGAAGCGCTGGCGGTAACCGTCGGCGGGCGGAATATCGACGAACTGACGCGGATGTCCATCGAGCAGCTCGAGCTGTTCTTTCGCGAGCTCTCGCTGACGCCGCGACAGGAACAGATCGCGCATCAGATCGTCAAGGAGGTCCGAGCGCGTCTCGGCTTCCTGACCAACGTGGGATTAAACTACTTGACGCTCTCGCGCTCGGCGACGACGCTGGCCGGCGGGGAGTCGCAGCGCATTCGACTGGCGACGCAGATCGGGAGCGCGCTGGTCGGCGTGCTCTACATCTTGGACGAGCCGTCGATCGGGTTGCACCAGCGCGACAACGACCGCTTGCTGGCGACGCTCCAGACGCTGCGCGACCTCGGCAACACCTTGATCGTGATCGAACACGACGAAGATACGATGCGGACCGCCGACGTCGTCGTGGATATCGGACCCGGCGCGGGGGCAGAGGGCGGCGAGATCCTCACCGCAGGCACGCTCGCCGACGTGATCGCCAACCCCGCTTCGGAGACGGGCGCGTACCTCTCGGGACGCAAGTTCATTCCGATTCCCCGCCGCCGCCGAGAGGCGCGCGGGTGGCTCGAGGTCCGCAACGCCAAAGCGAACAATCTGCGCGGCATCGACGTGCGCTTTCCCATAGGCGTCTTCGCCGCCGTGACCGGCGTCAGCGGCAGCGGCAAATCCACGTTGGTCAACGAAGTGCTCGTGCGGGCGCTCAATCAGCATCTGCATCGCCAGCCGCCGGGCGGAACGTACGGATCGGTCAAAGGCGCCGCGCAGCTCGACAAGATGGTCGTGATCGATCAGTCGCCGATCGGGCGGACGCCGCGCAGCAATCCCGCGACCTACACCGGCACCTTCGACATCATTCGCGAGCTCTTTTCACTGGTTCCAGAGGCGCGCATGCGCGGCTACACGCCCGGGCGCTTCTCATTCAACGTCAAAGGCGGCCGATGCGAGGCCTGTCAGGGCGACGGCATCATCAAGATCGAGATGCACTTCTTACCCGACGTCTACGTTCCATGCGAGGTCTGCAAGGGACGCCGCTATAACGCGCAGACGCTCGAAGTAAAGTATAAAGGGAAGACGATCTCCGACGTACTTGAGATGCGCGTCGACGAAGCCAACGAGTTCTTCGCCAGCATTCCGCGCGTGCACAATAAGCTGCGCACGATCTGCGACGTCGGGCTCGGCTACATCAAGATGGGCCAACCGGCGACGACGCTCTCGGGCGGCGAAGCCCAGCGTGTCAAACTCGCCACGGAGCTTTCGCGGCGGTCGACCGGCCGCACGTTCTACGTGCTCGACGAACCGACGACCGGATTGCACTTCGCCGACATCCATAAGCTCCTCGAGGTGCTCGAACGTTTGGTCAAGTTGGGTAATACCGTACTCGTGATCGAGCACAATCTCGATGTCATCAAGACCGCGGACTATCTGATCGACCTCGGCCCCGAAGGCGGCGATCGCGGAGGAACCGTCGTCGCGACCGGTACGCCCGAAGAGGTTGCGCAGAACGAGCTGTCGTTTACCGGCGCCTACCTCGTTCCGGTGCTGCGCGATCAGCGGGCCGTCGGACATCATCGCCCCGACGCCGGCGAGCTCGAACGCATCGAACAAGAGAACCTGCTCGTGCTCCACGACTTGGCGGAGACCGGTCGAGTCGCCGTCGAGGCTTAGCTCCCAGCGTCATGGTGAGCTACGGGGCAAAGTCGACTCGGAAGAGGTACTCGCTGACAATCGGCGTGCAAAGAAACGTGGCGGGCGCGTATTGTGACAAGAGCGCGCTGTCTCTGGCCAAAGCGTCCGCGTTGTCCATTCCGCTCGATTTGTAGATCCACGTATCGACGGGACGTCCTTCGGAGTCGATGAAGACTCCAACCTGTACCGTGTAGGTTTTCCTAACGTTGACGCCCGGCGGTTGAAAAGCGTGCGTCACGCGCGCGTCGGTGAAGGATTTACCGCAGGGGAGTGCCGGCAGCGGGCCACTGAGAACGGCAGCAAACCGTGGCCAGGCAGGTGCTTGGGCGGGCGGAGGCTCGCGCAGATTCTGCCATGCGCGGAGGTCGAACGGTTCGGTAGCGCAACTCTTTTCCGGAGCGCCATCGAGCCGATAGGAGTCGACATATGCGTAACGCAGCTCGGTCGGCTTCGGCAACGTCACAAAAATCGCTGCTGTAGAATGGGAAGATGGTGTGCCATTCAACGCTAGGTCCGTGAGCGCGACGTCGTACGCATCGGTTTCGGAAATCAACTTTACGTGAGCGTCAACTTCAGATCCGGACATGGAAGAGAGGGAAAGGACGATGCTATCTGCGACATTGCTCGAAGGCGAGCTTGAGGCTTGGTCCCAAGGCACGGCTACGACGTGAATCGCACAAAAAGGATCGGGCCTCGGTAGCTCGATCTGAGAGGCCGTTGGTGACCCTGGGGATTGCTGAGCAATAGCGGGCGCGGCGTTGACCAGGACGCACGCCAAGAAGAGCAGGTGTTTCGATATGATGCTAGCGATCGGGGGGCCACGTCGTCGGCGAGCGTTTCGCGCGCACGATTACCTCCGCGTGCAGGATGCCGGCGGCATCGCGATTTCCCGTCGCACCGAGCGGCTCGCCGACGAGCAAATCGACGCTGCGCTGGCGGCGAACGGCGTCCGCGTCGTCGACGCGAACGAGGCGGCCGGTGCGCGTACGCAACGTGAGTTGTGAGCCCTTGACGGCGACAAGCACCCCGGTAACCTCGTGCCCAGCGCCGGCGTTAGCACGCGGAGCCTTAACAACTGGAACCGACGGCGTTACCGCCTGTGCGTTAGAACCGAGGAGCCCGAAGATGTCGAGCTGCTCGTAGCTTGCAACGTACACCTTGCCGTTCGCTACGACCGGGACTAGGTTTGCATTTCCGCCGCTTGAATCCCATACACCCGCCGGCGCTTGATAGAGCGCTTGGAGCGAGTACCCGCTGGTGGAGGGTTCGGATTCAAACGCAAACAGGGTGACGTTTCCGGGTACGGATTCCGGTCGTGCGACAGCCCAGATGATTGCGCCCGGCTTCCTTCCATTCGATGAGACGGCGGTGAAGAAACCGGGATCTTGCGCGCCGGGTAAATAGTACGACGATCCCGCCTGCGCCAACTTGACCCGGTGTGACTTTGGAACTTTCCAGACGGTGAGAGTGTTCCCACCGCTGGCGACGAGGCGCGGAACGGAGTCACTCGCAGCATCGAAGTATGATGGCCCGCACCAGCACCCGCCGACGTTCACCGAGTCGACGACGTGGTTGCGGCGCCGCGAGTAGCCGCCCATGTTGTTCCGATTCATCAGAAATAGCGTGCCCTCTTTGCCTGCTGCAGCGGCGAGCGGCGGCTGCGAACCCTTCTGCGGCAGCAGCAGCATGCCACCCGACCCAAAGTCGATATCGCCCTGGTCGAGGTTCGCCTCGTCGCTGGGCGTGAAGAAGGTGAGGAGTTGCGTTAGGTCTGGGCTAACCTTGGCGGCCGTCTCCGAAATATTGGTGACACTGTTATACGTCGTCCCCGACGGATCGGAGTTGCCGGTAACGAAGTACAGGTTCCCAGCAGAATCGGCCGCAACGCCGAAGCCCGACATCCAGATTGACGACAGAAAGAAATCGTTCGGCGAGGTGGCCAGCGTGTCGGGGAGCTCGTTGGCGCCGAGCGGCGTCAGCGAGCCGGCCTGCCAACCGAGCAGCCAGCCACGCGAATTCGATCCGGCGAAGTCGCAGAAACTGCCAAACCCCGCGTAGATGTTCCCGCTCGCCTCGAGAAGCGCGGGCCGTTGCCGCTGATAGGTCGCGTTGAACGTGAAAGGGGCTCCAGTGGTCAAATCGTGCGAAGCCGAGACCAGAACGGGCGGCACCATATCGGTCAGATTGGCGAGACTGAGTTCGTGGATGTAGTAGACCGGTTCGTTACTGGTCTGCAACGTGTAGGCGATGACGTACATTGCGTTGGCATTTCGATCGATGACCGGCGTTCCGTCGATTCCAACATTCGGCCCATTGTTGTTGCAGCCCAAAGGCGTAGCGACGGGGCTTCCCAGATTCTGCTGAAAGAGAATCGCGCCGCTCGATGCGTCGATCGCATAGACGGTATTGCTTTCGGTCGTGACATACACCACGTCGTGCTTCCCAGGATCGCTGCCGGTCGTCGTCGTTTCATCCGGAACAAGGAGCGGCTGCGTATCTACTTGGTCGTTGAGCGTCACCGTATGCAACAGGCCGAACGATGAGCTGTTGACATTTCCATAGGTCAGCAACGACTCTTTATCGTCCCAGCCCGTTCGCATATTATCGTAGTGATAGGTGGTAACCGCGATTTTGCCGGCACGCCCCGCGCTCACGACTGCGGCCTGCGGTTGGCGATCGTCTTCGACGCTCTGTCTAGGGCCATCGCCCCCTGGATAACCGTAGAACGCAATAGCGGCGGCAGAGCCCGCGGCGCCGGGGTTGGGCAGAATGGCCTGGCCGCCGTGGATCGAGTACTGCAGGGGGCTTCCGGCGCCCGCGAATGCGATCTTACCCGCCGAGACAGCTTGGCCGCCGTTGACGCGGTATCGAGCGATCGTTATCGAGCGAAAACCGCTTTCTGGTGTTGCTATCGCGAGATACCGGCCGTCCCATTGAATCGCTCCGGGATGCGAGGGATTCATTCCGTTCCAGCCGATGCGTTCCACTCGCGAAGCGCCCTTCGGCAACTCGATCAGGCCGGCACCGCGATCCGAACCCCCGGGAGCCGCCACAGCGAAGAGATTTCCCTGATTGTCGTACGTCAACGACCGATAAGCGTCACCGTTAAGGCTGCGATACGTTCTGGGGTTGCCGCTCGCGTTCGTGTAGACGGCGAGGCCATACGGGCGCGACGTGCCTCCGGAAGCCGCGAGGTTTCCGCTCGTAGGATCGACCGCGCAGAATTGCACGGCGCCTCCGAGCGGGTTACGCAATTTCGCGATAGGCTCTGTTCCGCCGTGGGAGTATTCCAGTATCTCGTGGCCTTGCGGAATAAAGACGTTTCCGTTTGCGTCCGAGCACAGACCGCTGGCTCGTACGTCGAGGAGCGCGCCGTTTAACTTGCCTTGCGGGTAGGAATAAACAAAGATGCTGCCGTCTTTCCGGTTCGACACGTAGAGAAGAGTCTGCGTTCCGATGTCGCGAGCCATCCACGATGCTTCGCCGTTGCGCGGGCCGAGCGCGGCCGGCGGGGGAGAGCCTACGCCGCCGCCGGCACACGCGCTGAGCCCGAAGAGAAGTACGGAAAGGCATAGTAGTCGAGTCGAACGCAAAATCATGTGCCCCACCAATCCGAGTACGTTTTGATTACACTGTCGCGTGGATTGGAGTACGCTGCTCGGGTCTCCTTTCAGCTCCGGAAAATCGAAATAATGTGCGAACTTGCTGCGATTGCAATGTGCTGCCGGCAGCCCCGAGGATGCTACGGCGTCACCGAACAATGAGCCAGGATGACCAGCCGAGTCGCTCGGGCGGATGAGCTGCGCGCGCAGATCGAAGAAGCCAACTACCGATACTACGCACTCGACGACCCGCAGATAACCGATGCGGAGTTCGATGCGCTTCTGCGCGAACTCGTCGACCTCGAGCGCAACCACCCCGAACTGCAGACGCCCGACTCGCCGACCCAGCGCGTCGGCACAGCCGCCTCGCAACGCTTCGCACCCTACGAGCACGCTCGTCCGATGCTCAGCTTAGCCAATGCCGTTTCGGTCGACGAGTTGCGCGCGTTCGACGAGCGCGCCCGTAAGCTCGCGGGGACCGCAGTCGAGTACGTCTGCGAACTCAAGATCGATGGTCTCGCGATCGCGCTCGATTACCGCAACGGCTCCCTGACGCGCGGGGGAACGCGCGGCGACGGACGCGTCGGTGAAGACGTGACCCCGAATCTGCGAACGATCAAGACGGTTCCCTTGCGCCTGCGCTCTACCGAAAGCACGCCGAAGTTCGTTGAGGCGCGCGGCGAGGTCTATCTACGCAAGAGCGACTTCGAGCGGCTCAACACCGAGCGCGAGCGCGAGGGCCTGCCGGCATTTGCGAATCCTCGCAACGCCGCCTCGGGCGGCGTGCGCCAACTCGATCCGGCGCTCACGGCAAAGCGCCGGCTCTCATTTTTTGCCTACCAGCTTGCAGTTGACGAAGGAGATCGTTCGGCGCCAAAAACGCAGTGGGATGCGCTTGCGCGTTTGCGAAGCCTCGGACTCCCCGTCAATCCGCACGTCCACCTGGCCGCGGCGCTCGATGAGGTCATCGAATATTGTACGAACTCCGAGCGGAAACGCGACTCATTCGACTACGAGATCGACGGGGTGGTCGTCAAGGTGAACGATTTCGCGCAACAAGAGCGCCTGGGCGTCGTGGCGCGCGATCCGCGCTGGGCGATCGCCTTCAAATTCAAACCGCGCGAAGCGCGCACCAAACTTATCGATATCGGGATTACGGTTGGGCGCACCGGAACGCTCAATCCCAGCGCCGTGTTGACCCCAGTGCAAATCGGTGGCGTCACGGTCAAGAGCGCGACGCTGCACAACGTCGACTACATCAAGAATAACGATATCCGCATCGGCGATACGGTGCTGGTGACGCGCGCCGGCGACGTCATACCGCGCGTCGTCGGTCCGGTGCTCTCGGAACGCAGCGGCCGCGAGCGCAAGTTCAAGATGCCGCAGCGATGCCCGGTCTGCGGCTCCGACGTCGATCACCCCCCCGACGAAGCGATGTCGCGTTGCACCAATGCGGCCTGCCCGGCGCAAGCCTACGAGCGCCTGCGCCACTTTGCCTCGCGCGGAGCGATGGATATTGAGGGTATCGGCGATGTGTTGGCGCAGCAGTTGACCGAGCTCAATCTGGTGCGTGACATCGCCGACACCTATAGGCTAAACGAATCGGCGCTTGCAGACGTTCCCCGGATGGGAAAGAAGAGCATCGAGAACCTCTTGCGCAACATCGAAGCGTCCAAACAGCGCGGGCCGGCCCGGCTGCTCTACGGCTTAGGCATTCGTTTCGTCGGAACGCAGACGGCGCAGATCTTGGTGGACGATTTCGGGACGATCGATGCCATCGCCTCCGCCGATGAAGCGGAACTGCAACGCAGCGAAGGCATCGGCCCTGAGGTGGCGCGCAGCGTCGCGCTCTTCTTCAAGCAGCAGCCGAACCGTGAGATGATCGAGCGCCTGCGCGAGGCCGGCGTCGTCATGAGCGCGCCGAAGCGCGCCAAGACTCGCGGAGCGTTGAGCGGCAGGACGTTCGTGTTAACGGGAACCCTCCCAAACCTCACGCGCGAGGAGGCGACGGAAATGATCGCCGCCGCGGGCGGCAAAGTCACCGGCTCGGTGAGCAAGAAGACCGACTACGTCGTAGCGGGCAGCGAACCCGGAAGCAAACTGAACAAGGCCGAGCAACTCGGAATCAATATCCTCGATGAAGCTGGGTTGCAAGCGCTTCTAGGATGACCAACACAGCAGTGCGCGTCGTGCCGGCCGACGTCTTGACGCCGATTGGTGCCTATCGTGCCTTGGCGAACCCCGAAGCTGCGTGCCTGCTGGAAAGCGTCGAGAGCGGCGGGCGCATCTCGCGCTACTCCTTCATCGGTATCGACTATCTCGCGGCGGCCGAGTTCGAGGCCAACGCCGAGCTATATACGCGCGTGCGCGCCTTCGTTGCGGAGCATCGCATCGCGACGCCCGGCGGTGCGCTCGGCGGTGCCCTGCTCGCGTTTTCGTACGACGCTGCGCGACCCGATGCGCGTCTGCCGGCCAAGACCGCGTCGGAACCGGCGATGCCGGGAGCCTACGTTGCGGTTCCGGCGACGTGGCTGATCTTCGATCACTTCACCGATCTGCTGACGATTTGGACGAGCGGAAACGATGTCGATGCGCTCGAGCGCCGGATCGACGGCTACGTCGGGCGGCTGCTCGCAGCCAAGCCGTCGTTTCCCGAACCGTTGCGCGCGACGGGTCCGATCTCGGCGTCGCTCGATCGCGAACGCTACCTGGAGCTGGTCGCGGAGGTGAAGCGGCGAATCTTCGAAGGCGATGTCTATCAGCTGCAGTTGGGAATCCGTTTCGGAGCCGCGCTCGAGGGCGAAGCCTTCGACCTCTACCGCGCGCTTCGGCGGTACAATCCATCGCCGTATATGTTCTACGTCAACACGGCGTTTGGGCAGCTGCTCGGCGCGTCGCCCGAGTTTCTCGTGCGCTTGGAAGGACGCCGCGCGCGACTGCGCCCGCTGGCCGGCACGCGCTCCCGCGGTCGCGACGACGAGGACGACGCTCGCATCGCCGACGAGTTACTCGCCAACGAAAAGGAGCTCGCCGAGCACGTGATGCTCGTCGATCTGGGGCGCAACGATCTCGGTTCGGTCTGCGAGTACGGCAGCGTTCGAGTCGACGAGCTGCTGCAGATCGAGCGGTATAGCCACGTCATGCACATCGTTTCCAACGTCGTCGGTCAGCTTCGCGCCGATTGCGACGCACTCGACCTCTTCCGCGCGGGCTTTCCCGCGGGCACGGTGACAGGGACGCCGAAGCTGCGAGCGATGCAGCTCATCGACGCCCTGGAGCCCGTGACGCGCGGCTTTTACGCCGGCAGCATCGGCCGCTGGTCCTTCGGCGGCGATTTCGACTCGTGCATCACGTTGCGCAGCATCCACGTGCACAAGCAGCACGCGTGGTGGCAGGCGTCGGCCGGCATCGTCGCCGACTCGGAAGCCGTCGCCGAGTACGAAGAGGTGCTCCACAAGACGCGCATCGCGCGCGCGGTGCTCGGGACGCAGCCGTGACGCGCGCGCCTCGAGTGCTCTTCGTCGATAACTTCGACAGCTTTAGTTACAACGTCGTTCACCTGCTCGCAGCGCGCGGCGGCGCGCCCGACGTACTGCTCAACGACGATCCGCGGCTCGAGCCCGCGATTCTCGACCGCTATGATGCGCTGGTCGTCGGCCCGGGGCCGGGTCGTCCCGAGCACGCGCCGCAGATGATGGCAGTGCTGCGCGCGGCAATCGAGCGAGGAGTGCCGGTGCTGGGCGTCTGTTTGGGTCTGCAAGCCATCGGTGAAGTCATGGGCGCGACCGTAACGCACGCGCCGCGTCAGATGCACGGCAAGACCTCTCGCATCGAACACGACGGCAGCGGCGTCTTCACGGGCCTTCCGTCGCCGTTGACGGCCACGCGATACCATTCGCTCTGCTTGGAGCCCTCGACAATTCCCAAGGACCTGCGGGTTAACGCGCGCAGTGAAGACGGCGTCGTTCAAGGCGTCGCGCACATCGGGCGCCCGGTTCACGGCGTCCAGTTTCATCCCGAGTCGGTGCTCAGCGAAAGCGGCGAGCAGCTCGTCGAAAACTTTCTCTCCCACTGTCATCCTGAGCCCTTCGACTCGCTCAGGACAAGCTCTGTCGAATGTCATCCTGAGCCTGTCGAAGGATGACTAGGCAGTCACGCTAATGGAATTCGCACCGTTGCTGAGGCGCGTGCTCGGCGGCGACGACCTCGCCGCAGACGAGGCGGCCGCGTTTGTCGGCGAGATCATGGACGCGAGCTTTACGCCGGTGCAGGCCGGCGCGCTGCTAACGGCGCTCGCCTTCAAAGGCGAAAGCGTGGACGAGATCGTCGGCGCCGCGCGCGCGATGCGCGAGCGCAGCTTGCACGTCGAGCACGGTTTGCCAATGGTCGTCGATGTCGTCGGTACGGGCGGCGATCATGCCAACAGCATCAATATCTCGACGATGGCCGCGCTGGTCGTCGCGGCGGCGGGGGTTCCCGTCGCCAAACACGGCAATCGGGCGGCATCGAGCGCCTGCGGGAGCGCCGACGTGTTGGAGTCGGCGGGATTCCCGATCGAGGTTTCGCCGGAACGCGCTGCGAGGATGCTGCGCGAGTGCGGGTTCACGTTCATGTTCGCACCGTACTATCACCCGGCCATGCGCAACGCAGCAGGGGTTCGGAGAGAGCTCGGCGTGCGAACGATCTTCAATCTCTTGGGTCCGCTGACCAATCCGGCGCGCGCTACGCACCAAATCGTCGGCGTCGCGAGAGAGGACCTCGTCGAGCGCGTCGGACCCGCGCTTCGCGCGCTGGGCGCGCGCCGCGGGGCGGTCGTGCATGGCTGCAGCGGGCTCGACGAGGTCGCCGGCGATGCGCCGACCCTCATCTATTCGTTCGACGAAGAAGGCGCGAGCTTATGGCGGCTCGAGCCGTCTGAGTTCGGCATCGCCGGCGATTTGCGCACGCCGGTCGGCGGTTCGGTCGGCATCTGCCGCGATGCCTTCGTGGAAATCTTGCATGGCGGACGAAGTGCGGCAGCCGACGTCGTGGCGCTCAACGCGGCCGTCGTCTTCCATGTCGTGGGCGTCGAAAGCGAGCTGCCGGCTGCGTTCGAACGGGCCCGTGCGCTGCTGCGCAGCGGCGCTGCATGGCAAATCTTCGAGCGCGCGAAGAAGATCGGCTCTCATGGCTGACGCTTGGATCAAGTTTTGCGGGTGCACGTCGGCCGGCGACGTCGCGATGGCGGCCGAAGCCGGAGCCGACGCATTTGGAATGATCTTCGCGCCCTCGCCGCGGCGCATCTCATTCGAATCGGCGCAAGAGATCACGCGCCGAGCGCCCACCACGATTGCGCCCGTTGCGGTCTTCGTGAATCCGGCCGACTCGGATGTGGATGCCGTCCGCGAGTTCTTCCCAAACGCGTTCCTCCAGTTCTCCGGCGACGAGACGCCGGAGTTCGTCGGGCGCTACGGCGACCATGCGATCAAAGCAATCCACATCGACGACCGCACGACGTTGATCGAAGAGCGCTGCGAACGCTTTCCCGCCGCCATCGTACTCTTCGACGCGCGTCAGGACGGAATGGCGGGAGGGACGGGCCGCACGTTCGATTGGAATCAGATCGTTCCAATCGTCGCCAAGCGGCGCGTCGTCATTGCGGGAGGCCTTTCGCCCGAGAACGTCGCGCAATGCGTGCGAAGCGCGCACCCGTTCGGCGTCGACGTACGCACCGGCATCGAGACCGGCGGCCACAAGGACCCGGTCAAAATGCGAGAGTTCGTGCGAGCCGTGCGCGGCGCGTGAGCGCACCCGACACCCGCGGCTACTTCGGCGACTTCGGCGGCCGCTACGTTCCCGAAGTCTTGATCGCCGCGCTCGAGGAGTTGGAGCGAGCGATGACGGCGGCGTTTGCCGATCCCGCTTTTTGGACGCAGTACCATGGAGTGCTGCGCGACTTCGTCGGCCGTCCCTCGCCGATCTACCGCTGCGAGCGGTACGCCGCGGACGTTTCGTCCGTGCCGCTCGTGATGAAGCGCGAAGACACCAATCATACCGGAGCGCACAAGATCAACAATACCGTCGGTCAGGCATTGCTCGCCCAGCGAATGGGCAAACGCCGGCTGCTCGCTGAGACCGGTGCGGGACAGCACGGCGTCGCAACCGCCACGGTCGGCGCGAAGCTCGGCTTGCCGGTCGACGTATATATGGGCCAGCGCGACATCGAGCGCCAAGCCCTCAACGTCGACGTGATGCGACTGCTCGGCGCACACGTGCATGCCGTCACGAGCGGAACGCAGACGCTCAAAGACGCGACCAACGAAGCCTTTCGCGTCTGGGCGCAGCGCGTCGACGATACGTTCTACGTGATCGGCAGCGTGGTCGGCGCGCACCCGTATCCGTTTATGGTGCGAGAGTTCCAAAAGGTCATCGGGATCGAGGCACGCCGCCAAACCTTGGAGCGCTACGGACGTCTGCCCAGCGACGTAGTCGCCTGCGTCGGCGGGGGCAGCAACGCCATGGGCATCTTCTCCGGATTCGTGGACGATCGCCAGGTGAAGCTTTGGGGCGTCGAGGCGGGCGGCAAGGGTGTGGACGGCGACGAGCACGCCGCGTCGCTGCGTGCCGGCAGCATCGGCGTGCTGCACGGTTCGCGTTCCTATCTGCTGCAAAGCGCGGAAGGTCAAGTTCGCGAGACGCACTCGATTAGCGCGGGGCTCGATTATCCCGGCGTCGGGCCGGAGCACGCCTTCTTGAAAGAGAGCGGCCGCGCCACCTACGTCGACATCACCGATGCACAAGCCGTTGAAGCCTTTCACGCCTTTGCGCGCTGCGAGGGCATCGTTCCGGCGCTGGAGAGCGCGCACGCGATCGCCTTCGCGCGCGAGCTCGCGGCCCAGCGCGGTGCAGACGATTTGATCTTGGTGAATCTCAGCGGCCGGGGCGACAAAGACATCGGGCGATGCTAGTGTCATGACACTAGACGACGCCTTCGCGCGCGCACGCAACGAGAAGCGCATGGCGTTCATACCGTACGTGATGGCAGGGGATCCCGACTTAGAAACGACCGAGGCCATCCTCGTAGCTTTGAGCGATGCGGGCGCGGACATCATCGAGTTGGGGGTGCCATACAGCGATCCGCTCGCCGACGGGCCGACGATTGCCGCAGCCGGCCAGCGCGCGCTGCGCGGCGCGACGCATCTTCGGGACGTGCTTGCGCTCGCAGGGCGTTGCCAGGGGCGCCGCGCGCCGATTGTGGTCTTTACATACTACAATCCGGTCTATCAGTTTGGCGTCGAACGCTTCGCGCGCGAAGCGGCGGGCGCCGGCGTCGCCGGCGCGATCGTTCCCGACGTCGCGCTCGAGGAGAGCGCGGAACTGCGCGCCGCGCTGCAGGCAAAGGGGCTGGCGATGCCGCTGCTCGTCGCGCCTTCCACGCCGCAGCAGCGCGCGGCGCGAATCGCTGATGCCGCGACCGGCTTCGTTTACGTCGTTTCGAGGCTGGGCGTAACGGGCACCGGCTCCGCTGTGGATTTCGCGCCGCTACGCCGTCAGTTAGCCTCGCTGCGCGAATTGACGAACAAACCGCTCGCCGTCGGTTTTGGCCTGAGCCGCCCACAGGACGTGCGCAGCAGCGGAATGCTCGCGGATGGGGTCGTCGTCGGCAGCGCGCTGATCGATGCCTACGCCGGTACGCGCGCGCAAGAAGCGGCCGCGCGCGTGCGCGCGTTCGTCGCTCCCCTTATCGCTGCTTGTTCCTACGTTTCACCCTGAGCTCCGTCGAAGGGAAGCGCCTCACCGAGCGCGTTGGCCACGTCGCTCGCGATGACGCCGACTCGGCGTTTCCCCGCGGCGCGTTGCCCCGCTAAACCGTGCCAATACGCGCCGGCCCGCGCGGCGTCGACCGGAGCGAGCCCCTGTGCGAGAAGCGTTGCGATGATGCCGCTGAGCACGTCGCCGGTCCCCGCCGTCGCAAGCGCGTTCGTGCCGGTCGGATTGATGTGGACGGTCGTGCCGTCGTAAATCAGCGTGTCGGAGCCTTTGAGGAGCGTCGTAATGCCCGTGCGATCGACGAACTCGCGAATTCGCTCGACGCGTGTGCCCGGCGCGATCGTTCCGCCTCCCGAGAGCCGAGCGAACTCGCCGGCATGCGGCGTCACGACGCAGGGCTTGTCCTTGAGCAGATCGAGGTGTTTGCTCAAGTGGAAAAGAGCGCTCGCATCAACGACGACCGGCAGTCGGTTGGTTTCGAGGAAAAGCCGAACGATGTCGCCGGTGCGGTCGTCGAGCCCCAACCCGGGGCCGATCGCGACGGCGCCGTTGCGTTTCGAGATTTCGAGCAACTCCTGCGCGACCGCGGCGGGCTCGGCATCGTCGGAAAGTGCGACGACCACTTGCTCGACGAGATGCTCGCGCAGAACGCCGGCGGCGGAGCTCGGCGTGGCGACGGTTACGTAACCCGCGCCGGCGCGCGCCGCGCCTCGAGCGCAAAGGACCGCCGCTCCGGGAAACTGTGCCGACCCGGCGACGATCAGCGGCGCACCCGCCGCGCGCTTTTCGGTGTCGGCCGCGCGGCGCGGCAAGAGCTTCATGAACTCCGCGTTATCGAGCGTAGCGAAGGTACGCGGCTGCGCGGCGAGCAGCGTCTCGTCGATGCCGATCTCCGCACACCACAACTCGCCCACGTGCTCGCGCGCGGGCTCCAGCAGGAGGCCGGGTTTCGCGGCGGCGAGCGTCACGGTGAGCGTCGCGCGCACGGCGTCGTCACAGACCGCACCGCTCAGTGCGTCGGTTCCGCTCGGAATGTCGATGGCCAACACCGTGCGCTCCCGCGCATCGAGCGCGCGCGCCAAATGTCGATAGTTCTCCGGAAGCGGCAGTCGCGCGCCGGTTCCGAACATTCCGTCCACTCCGATGGCGTTCTCGAGCAGCGAGCACGCTTCGCGCTCGTCTGCAGGGAGCGGTACGATTGTGACTCCCGCCTTCTTTGCACGAGTCCGCGCCGCATCGCGCGCCTGAGATCCCTGTGCCGCCGGATCGGCGGCCGCGGTACAGTCGTACTCTCGCGCGAGTTCCGCGAGCGCGGCGAACGCGTCGCCGCCGTTATTGCCCGGGCCCGCGAAGGCGACGATTCTCGAGCCGGGTTTCGCCATCGCCCTTAAGCGCTTCGCAATCCGACGTCCGGCATTGCGCATCAGCTTGTTCGCTCCGACCTGCTCGACGGCCGCGGCGTCGACGGCGCGCATCTGCTCGGGCGTTAGGACGTAGGTCACGATTCGAGAATCACGACGGCGGCGGCGACCTCGGCGCTATGCGTGATCGTGAGATGGATCGTGCGAACGCCGCGGTTGTGCGGCAAGCGTTCGGCCCAACCGAGCAGTTCGATGACGGGTTTGCCACTGCGCTCGTGCCCGACGGCGACGCTGCGCCAGGGAATCGCGTGCCCGAAGGCCTTGCGCGTCGCCTCCTTGGCGGCGAAGAATCCCGCGAGGCGCTCCGGCCAGTTGCGCTTGCGCATGGCGTACGCCATTTCGCTCTCGGTATAGACTTTGCGCGCGAACCACGCGAGTTCGCGCTCGTCGAAGCGATACCGCGGCACGTTGGCCACGTCGAGGCCGATTCCAACGATCACCGCGGCGACTTCGACGGCAGCGACGCAGGTCACCTAGATTTTTGCCGAGAATCCTAGCCACCCGAGATGGATTGCGATATCCGAATCGTGCCGATCAACACCGTCGACCACGTGTTCTTGGACCGTCTCGCCCCCTGTCTCGAGGAACGTTTCATCGCCGGCGCTCGCGTCGAACGATCGCTCGTCGTTCCGCGCAGTACGCTCAACGCGACGCGCGGTCAGCTTTTCGTATCCACGCTGATCGCGAAGGTGCAGCGGGCGCATCCGAAGCCCGGAGCCGCCGTGCTGGCCATCACCGATTTCGACCTGTATAAGACCTCGCACCGATTCGTCTTCGGCGATGCCGATGAGGCGCAGTCCGTCGCGGTCGTCTCCGTCCACCGGCTTCGCTCGGACTTCTACGGCGAACCCAGCGATTTTAACATGCTTTTCCAGCGGACGCTCAAAGAGTGCGTTCACGAGCTCGGCCACACCTTCGGGCTCAAGCACTGCTATAACGCCCGTTGCGCGATGTACTACTCCAACTCGATCTTCGAAACGGATAATAAGATGCCGCACTTCTGCGAGATCTGCGACCGCCGCCTCGCCCGCGCGCGCAGCTCTTAACGCAGAACTCGCGCGTCCGCCATCTCAACCCTTTCGCTGGCGCCGTCGTCGCGAAGGACGCGTAAGCCGCCGCCCTCGTCGAGCGACTGCGCGATTGCCTCGAAGGGCTCGCGTGCGTTGTCTTTCGCGATGCGGTAGCGCCGTCCGGGAATCTCGGCGGCCGCCTCCCAGTCGCGCCTGATGCCCGCGGCGTCGTCGAGCGTTGCCAGCGTCGCGTCGTACGTGCGAAGGATCGCGACGAGCAGCGCGGCGCGATCGACGAGCGCGACCTCGTCGCAGAACGCAGGGGCCGGCTCGATGACAGCTGCGGCTCCTGCCAGGCGGTGCACGTTGAGACCAACACCGCAGGCGACGCGTGCCGTTGCCGCCGTCACGCGCGACTGGCAGAGAATGCCGCCCAGCTTGCGATCGCGCAGCAGCAGATCGTTGGGCCATTGCAGCGTCGTCACGACCCCGCAGTGGCGAAGCCCCGCTCGTACGGCGAGCGCGACCCAAAACGGCACGAGCCAGAGCCGGTCGACAGCGATGCTTCGCGGCAGGATCGTGGTAAAGAGCAGCCCCGTCCCCGGCATTGCGTGCCACGATCGCCCCTTGCGCCCGGCTCCATGGCGCTGGAACTCCGCAACGATCGTGTGACCGCCGAAACGCTCGTCGCCAAGCAGCTCCGCCGCATCTGCATTCGTGCTTCCGGTCTCTTCGCGATACTCGATCGACGCAAACGGACCGTCCGCCAGCCGCGCAGCCACGTTCCGATACGGCATTTCTGGGTGATTGGGCGCTGCCGGTCGATATCCGCTGCGAGGAAGGATGACCGAGCCACCTGCGCGCCGTATCGCGCTTCCATGGCTATCGAACGTACGCTCATCCTCTGCAAACCCGACGCGGTCTCGCGCGGGCTCGTCGGCGAAATCACCGCCCGCATCGAGCGGCGCGGCTACGTGATTATTGCAATGAAGCTGATGCAGCTCGATGGCGATCGCGCGCGCGAGCACTACACCGAACACCACAGCAAGCCGTTCTTCAACGACTTGGTCGACTTCATCACCAACGGCCCGCTGGTCGCAATCGCGGTTTCGGGCGAGCACGCGATCGACGGCTGCCGTCAAATGATCGGCGCGACCGATCCGCTGGCAGCCGCGCCGGGCTCGATTCGAGCCGATCTCGCGCAGACGATTGGGCGCAATCTCGTTCACGGCAGCGACAGCGCCGCCAGCGCCGATCGCGAGCTGGCGATTTTCTTCGAAGACAAGGATTTCGTTTCGCGGCGTCACGACCTCGAACGCTGGATCACGGAATAGGCGTGACGCTCGAGTCGTTGCGCGGCGGTGGTAATCCGTCAATCGAAGGCGTCCACGCGCGCGAAGTGCTCGATTCCCGCGGCAATCCAACGGTTGCCGTGACGGTCGCAACCAGCTTCGGCGTGGTCGAGGAGGCGATGGTGCCGTCGGGCGCATCGACCGGAACGAACGAGGCCGTCGAGCTGCGCGACGGTGATCCGCGACGGTATAACGGCAAGGGCGTACGCAACGCGGTGATGGCGGTGAACGATCTGATCGGTCCCGCCATCGAAGGCCTGGATGCGACCGCGCAGCGCGAGATCGACCAGAGGCTGATCGAGCTCGACGGCTCGCCGAACAAATCGCAGCTGGGCGCCAATGCGCTGCTCGGCGTTTCGCTCGCGGTCGCGCGCGCTGCGTCGGCCAGCCTCTCGATGCCGCTCTTCCGGTATCTCGGCGGACCCGCCGCGGCGACGCTTCCGGTTCCGATGATGAACGTGATCAATGGCGGCAAGCACGCCGAGGGTGCGCTCGAGTTCCAGGAGTGCATGATCGTTCCGCTCGGAGCAGAGAGCGAAGCCGAAGCCGTGCGCTATGGGTCGGAAGTCTTTCACGCGATCGGCCGGATTCTGCACGAACGCGGTCTGCCGACGCTCGTCGGTGACGAGGGCGGCTACGCGCCACCGCTCGAGACGCCGCAGCAGGCGCTCGACCTGATCGTTGCCGCGATCGAGCGCGCCGGCTACAAGCCCGGCAGCGATGTCGCGATTGCGCTCGATCCTGCCTCGAGCGAGTTTTTCGAGGACGGCAGGTACTATCCGCTCACGCGCGATCGCGCGGCGAGCGTCGACGACATGATCGCGCTCTACACCGAGCTCTGCGACCGCTATCCCATCGTTTCGATCGAAGATGGCCTTGCGGAAAGCGATTGGGCGGGTTGGCAAAAGCTAACGTCTGCGCTCGGCGACCGCGTCCAACTCGTCGGCGACGACATTTTCGTAACGAACGTCCGCTTTCTCGAACGCGGCATTAAGGAAGGCGTCGCCAACGCGATTCTGATCAAGCTGAACCAAATCGGAACGCTCACCGAAACCTTGGACTGCATCGCAACGGCACAGCGGGCCGGCTATCGCGTCGTCATCTCGCATCGTTCAGGGGAAACGGAAGACACGACGATCGCGGACGTCGCCGTCGCCACCGAGGCGGGTCAAATCAAGACCGGCTCGCTCTCGCGCAGCGATCGCACGGCGAAATACAATCGGCTCATGGCGATTGAGGAACAACTCGGCTCGGCCGCGCGCTACGCCGGCGCCAGGGTCTTTCTACGCTAACGCGATCTCGGGCGCCGGCGAACCATCCCAAACGAAGCGATAGGTGCGCTGTTTCCTCACGTTCATGACGAGCGCGGGCCGAAAGCAGGAGACGCACGTGCCGCCGGAACGACGCACGCTCGAATAGACGATTCCGAGCGACCCGATCGCCAGAAGCTCCTCCGCCAACTTTTGCGATGCCACGTAGCTTTCGGGGTTTAAGTATCGGGCAAAGCGCTTGGCATCTCGGGCATCGTGAAACTCCGCGCTGAAGTCGGCAGTGTAATCGTCGTAGGTAACGTCGTCCTCGAAGACGCCGATCTCGGCCAGATCGACGCTCTTGTGGTAGGCGACCTCCGCCTGCGAGGTTTCGATTTCGAAGCCGCAGTACCACGCTCCGCGCTCCGGTCCGTTGAAGCGGCTACCGAGCGGATGCGGATGCGTAAAGCTGGCGTTGACGATACGGTAGTAGGGGATCCCGAAGACGAGCTCGTGACTGTCGATGCCGGCCGGAATTCCGCCTTCGACGAGAAGACGATCGTTCGTCGCGTTGTCGAGGGTGAAGAGATCGACCAGATGCCGGTTTGAATCGGCGATACGTCCCAGGACGCTCTCGCCGCGCTTCGATGCAATGAACCGATGCGTGTCGTTCCGGCGGACGAGCGAGGTTTTCGGAAACGGTTTAGATGCCGCCACGGCGCGCGTCGAGCAGCCGGCGAACGGCCGCAAACGCCGGAATGCCGCCGCGAATCAGGTATTCCAGCGGCGCGATGCCGCGAAAGATAGGATTCGTATTTGGAAGACCGATCCACCGGTCGGCGAGCGCCTTGCTATGGAGAATGTTGAGCGCCTTGAAGATGCCGATCAAATACGAAATCCGCAGCATCGTGTCGGGATCGAGCGTGCGCCGCGGCGATTTTTTTATCGCGTAATAGGTGCTGCTCGCCATGCCGCCCAGGAGCCGCATCGCGTCCTCATCGCGGATATGCCAGCACTCCATGATGTTGAAGAAGGCCTTCAAGGCCGACGGGCCGAGCCGCTTGCGTTCCTCGGGGGACGTGATGTCGACAAGGGCGGCGGGAGCGTAGCGCGTGTCAGGGTAGGCGAGAGCGGTCATGTGCGGTATCCTCTTTTGGAGATTATACACTACGAATCCGGAGTCGACAAGCCTCTAAGGGCTCTCGAGCAACCTCGCGAATATCGAGAGTGCGCGGGCCTGTAGCTCAGCGGTAGAGCGGCCGGCTCATAACTGGTTGCGCGTAGGTTCGAATCCTACCAGGCCCACCAAAATGCCTCCGCGACGGCTTGCTTCCGTCATCGCCCCCGTCGGCCATGAGGCTCGCTACCGGACCGGCGCCCGTCGCGTCGCGTAGAACGCCTAAGAACGCGATTATATTCCTGCTCGACCGCATGTAGCGTTTTCCTACGCGAGCCGCCGGGCTGCCGCCAGCGTCTCGTCGAGCATGTTGCGTTGGAACGTGATCATGTCGGGCACGTGTGGGAAGCGCGCATCGGTGCGGTTTGCGGTGAGATGATAGCGTTCGCCATCCCTCGTTAGCGTACCGCGCTTTTGCAGCGCCGCAACCGCGTTCACGACCGCCTCGTCCGGGGCGCGGCGCAGCTCGGGATCGACGAATACGTTACTTGGCAGCGCGTCGAGGCGCTCGCGCACTGCACGCGCCGCGTCCGCCGCCGCGAACGTTTCCGGGCCATCGAGCAGAGACTCGGCCAAGAGCGCCGAGACCGTGATCGGCCGCGCCGCGGCTAGCGACGTTCCAACATCGGCGACGCCGGCGTAGGGAACCACGCGATAGAGCATCGAGAGCCGTCGGCCCCGGAAAGGATCGTAGGCGATCGCGCAGAGCCAGAGGTCGGCAAAGGGCGACAGGGCGTCGAGAATTCCGCTTCGCATCGGATGCAGGCGGCCATCGCGGCTGAAGTCACCTTCCGGCGTGATGTAGAAGGTCGCGCCGGCCCGCACCCGTTCCACAATGGCCGCGATATCGCGTTTCGTCACGCTGCGGAGGTTCTCGAGTACTTCGCGCCGGTACGGCTGCTTCAGGTGCGCCACTTTTACCCAAGCATGGGCGGGCGTGAAGTTGGCGAGTTTCCAGAGGTCGCTCAGCACGCAGCCGTCCAATCCTAGTTGAGCGAGCGTTTCGCCCGGCAAGATCGCATCGAGCGGCAAATCGCCGTGTGCGGTGCGTAGCTCCTCTGCTAGGCTGATGAGCGGCCTTGAGAAGAGGTGGTTCTCAATCGGCAGAATGCTGAGGCAGTCCCAAAGCCAGCTCAGATTCAGCCCGCGCGTGAGCCGCACGCTCCAGGGCCACACCGTCGCGATGAATCCCGTCTCGTACGTGCGGCGGGAGTTGCACATGGTCAGCGGCTTCCACGGGTGAAGAAGAAAGGTGCGCGCAGTAATCATTTCCCCTTCGTCGATGTGCTGATGATTGGTAATCAGCACCGTCGCCCCGCGCTTTGCGGGCAAACGGCCCCACTGCCGAACGCGAATCGCGAACTTAAGATACGCCTGGCGCGTGACGTAAGTCGTGGCGATCATCAGCCAGTTAGGCTTCATCGGGGCACCCGGCGCCGGCGAACAACCAGCCATAGCTTTCGCTCATTCCGCGCTTTCCTTGTATATAAAAAGCAAGGCGGCCTCCTACGATTAGCGAACAGCGCCACGTGACTTTCGTACGTATCCTCGCGGCGACCCTCGACGTCGCCACGGTCGCGGCGATCGGTTATGCGGCCATCGCAATCGTATGTATTGCGCGGTTCGGACGCGAACCCGAGCCTCGTAACGCCAACGACCTGCCGCCGGTCAGTTTGCTCGTGCCGCTGCATGGCCTGGAGCGCGAGCTCGAGGAGAACTTGCGTTCGTTTGCCTTACAGGAATACCCGGCTTATCAGCTGGTTCTCGGCGTCGCGCGTGCCGACGATCCTGCGCTCGCCGTTGCCCAGCGTCTGGTGGCGGCGCTTCCCGATCGGAACATCGAGATCGACGTTGGTGAAGTGCCCGGCGCGCGTAACCCCAAGATCGCAAACGTGCTCTCGATGATGCGGCTCGTGCGTCACCAGATTTTGATCCTAGCCGACAGCGACACGCGGGTCACGCCCACCTATATCCGCTCGGTCACCGCACCATTGCGTGATTCGGGCGTCGGTGCCGTAACCTGTCCTTTCGCCGGCGTTCCGGATGGAACGCCTTCGTCGGAACTCGGAGCGATGTTCATGAACGAGCAGTTTATCCCATCGGTATTCGTCAATCGGCTCTTCGGGCCGACGCGACACTGCCTCGGCCCGACGAATGCGATACGCGCGGAGGTCCTCGCCGCAATCGGCGGCTTCGAGGCACTCGCGCCCCATCTTGCCGACGACTTCATGCTCGGAAATTTCGTGGCGGCCCAAGGCCTGCGCGTCGTGATCTCGCGCTACGTGGTGCGAACGATCGTGTCGGACTCGAGCCTCGCGGCGCTCTGGAACCATGAGTTGCGCTGGCATCGGACGATTCGCGGAGTGCAACCACTCGGTTATGCCGGAATGGTCCTCACCTATCCGGTGCCGCTTGCGCTGCTCGCATTCCTACTCGCGCCGCAGATGGAGAGTGCGCTGGCGCTTTTCGTTGCGGCAATCGCGCGCGTCGCCCTGCACCACGTGTCCGGGCGCGCGCTCCGGGTCGCACCCGCTCCTGCGTGGCTCATCCTGCCGTGCGATCTCTTCGGAGTTGCCGTATGGTTTTGGGGACTCACCGGACACGCGGTTCGTTGGCGCGATGCGGTGCTGCATATGGAATCGGGCGACTTGCTCGCAGAACGCCATTGAGGGCCGGCTGAACGATGCGCGCAATCTCGCGTAACCGATTTATCTCGTCCACAGTCGGGGCGATGGCCGCGCTGCCGCTCCGGGCCTACGCGCAGGTTCGTCCGGCCCCGCCGCTCGCTCGCGTTCGCATAAGCTCCGCTCGCGTTATCCGTACGGTCGTCGGACTGCGGCCCTTTCGCCGCCACGGATTCGTGTTGCGCGCGGAGGCCTTTGGCAACAAGACCATCGTTCACAACTACGGGCATGGCGGCGGCGGATTTACCCTGTCGTGGGGTTGTGCGACGCTGGCTGCCGATTTGCTGGCCGCGCGCTCTCCCGGCCGCGCCGCCGTAATTGGCTGCGGCGTCATCGGGCTCTCCACCGCGCGCGTTCTTCAGGACCGGGGATGGGACGTGACGATCTACGCCTCGAGCGTCCCGCCGAATACGACGTCGAACATCGCGGGCGCTCAGTGGACGCCCTCCGTCGTCTTCGCATCCCAAGACGCGACGAGCGAGTTTCTCGACACCTTTCGGCGCGCAGCCCGCATTGCCAACCGCGCTTTTCAGTTAATGGTCGGCCCCACGTACGGTGTACTCTGGATCGACAACTATACGCTCAAACATGCAGCCACGGAACGTGACGAACTCGACAACGCCGTGTCGATCGGCATCGAGGATCTCTACGAAGACATCGAAACGATCGACCCCGCCACCACGCCGTTCGCGGTCCCGCTCGTCCGACGGTTCACGACGATGCTCATCGAGCCAAATACCTATCTCCCTGCCGTCATGCGCGATTTTCTGCTTCGCGGCGGCAAGATCGAAGTGCGGACGTTTGCGACGCTAGGTCAGATGCGCGATCTAGCGGAGCACGTCGTTTTCAACTGCACGGGTCTCGGCGCGCGCGCCCTCTGCAACGACGACGAGCTCGTTCCGGTGCGCGGACAACTCACGGTGCTCGAACCGCAGGCCGACGTAGACTACATCTATCTGGCCAATGGGCTGTACATGTTTCCGCGTAACGACGGTATCGTGCTGGGCGGTACCTTTGACCCCGGAGATTGGTCGTTGGCAGTCGATGCCGCGCAGCAAGCGCGCATTCTCACCGAGCAGGCTGCGATCTATCGCTCTTCATAGCACATCGCTAATCGCGCCGAGGAAGAGCACGGAGCCGCTTCGATCGTCGCGAATGATGCAGAAAAACGGATGATCTACGTTTACGACGATGGGGGTGCCCACAAATGCTATGCTCATAGGCATCATCACTGCCGTTGCGGCGGTGGCGGTCGTTCCCGCTTCGTCGACGTCGAGTGTGGTCTTATGAATGACGCTGCTAATTCGCAGCGGCCGATCGCTGATTCCGCCAAAATCGGCACGATCGGAAAATGCAATCCCCAGCCCGGCGGCCCTCAATGGCGAAATGAGGTCGGCTTCGTACGAAAGATGCAGTTTTGGAAGGCGCAGGTTCACGCGCCGCTGCGTCGCGTTCGCGAGCGCCGTTGCAAAGGGCCGCGGAAGAGCGCTCTCCATTGCCAAACCGGTCCCCTGCTTCGGAAGCACGACGTACATTGCGAAGCGGCCTCCGCGATAGCCGAGCCGCACGAGCTGAAATTCGGGGCTCGCATAGTACGCGAGCGTCGCGGTTTGATTCATAAAGGGGACGCTCGTCGTGCCGGAAGTGCCGAAGAAGCTGCCGGTATGCGTTTGCGAAGCCAAGAACGCCTGATCCCACGAGGCTTTAAAGTAGACGGCATTGGTAATGAGCGCTTCGGAGCCCGCGACGCTGTTGACGATCGTGGGGATGTGCCCGTGCGTCAGCCGGCTCACCCATGCGTTGATCGTGCGCGGGGCGTCGGGGCTATCGAAGTCGAGCGGCGTCACGTCGGCGCCGAACGCCGACTGCGCCTTCTCCACGAACGATGCTTTGAGCGAGAGCCCTTGGCGAACCCACAGGGCGTTTGCAAACTCGAGTTCGGCACCGGCGTCAGTCTGAGGCAGGCTAGTTCGCAAGTTCTGCGACGCGCAAGCAAAGTCTGACGGATTCCCCGGCGGAACGACGGAACTCTCGACGAACGCCTTAACGGTCGCGCCGCGGGCGCCGAGATAGGCGACGCCGAGCGCTTGCGCGATGCTGAAGGGTGAGATGAAAACGTTCTTCCCGGTCGACGCATGCAGGAGCGTGAAGCCGAGATCGTTCTCTGCCGTGACGACTCGCTTCTGCATCAGCGGGGATGCCTCAGAGCTGCATTTTGCCGAGTTGCCGACAGTCTCGGCCGCGCAGCTACAGGCGAGAAACGCGAGGACGAGCGCGAAACTCGCGGCAACGTTAGTCCAACGCATAGAGGAGAGTTCATGTGCCGTAATATCAAGACCTTGTACAACTTCGCCCCGCCGGCAACGGATGAGGAGATCGCCGCTTCGGCGCTGCAGTTTGTTCGAAAGCTAAGCGGGCTGCACCACCCCTCGAAGGCAAACGAGGTCGCCTTCGAGCGCGCAGTCGAGCGGATAACGGGCGCGGCGCGCGAGCTGCTCGCCTCGCTGGTCACGCAGGCGCCGCCACGCGATCGCGAGGTGGAGGCCGCGAAGGCGCGCGAACGCCGCCGGCGCCACTACGTCCCCTCGTCGGCTCCTTCGTGAAGGATAAACTTGACGATTAAACGGTTGAGCGTTGCACCGGAGGCCGGGCTTCCGAAGTTTATGTAGAGCTCGTCGCCTTCGGGAAATCGCTGGTGATATGCCACCGCGAGGTTGTTGCCGAGTTGGTAGGAGGTTGCAAAGCCGCCGAGGCCGCTGATATCGCGCAGTTCCAAGCTGAAGCTGCTCTCGTTGCTGATGTTGTAACCCACCGAGATCCGCCGCAGCCACTGTGAATCGAGCACGCCGTCGGAGAACGCGCGCTCGTAGGTTCCGTCATACTCCAAGCCAAGGCTGAAGCGCTTCCCGACCGGGCGGCTCGTGACGAGCGTAAACAGATGCACGTAGTCGTCGCCAAACGGTCCCCACTGGTAGCTCGCATCGACGGGGGATGGCGTTCCGTCGCGATAGCCGACGGGAATCTGGTAGAGATTGAACGGCTGCGTCACGCCATCGAGGTAGCACGGATAGCCGGTGAAGCTCGACTGATACAGGATCGGTCCGCTGCAGCCCGGGCCGGCGGGAATGTTGTAAGAGCGAAGTTGCCCAACCTCCTCGCCGATACCATCGAGTGAGAAGAGATTCTTGAAGGTGGCACTGAGAAAAAATTGAGTGTCGGCCTGATGGACCGCTCCCGAGTCGTCGAGAAAGCGATCTGTGGCAAAAAAGAGCGTGTAGTTTTTGATGCCAGGAGCCGTCCCGGTATAATCCGTGTAGAATTGCGGTCCGCGAATGTCGGAGTTCGGCGTGTAGCCGTCGATGGGGTTGTAGTTTGGTGAGACGTCGAGGTACCCGACGTTAGCCTCGAACGGCCCCTTGTGACGATCCACGAAGAGTTCGGTAAAGTCGGCGTTGCCCTGAGGTACCCACGTGCCATCTTCGAACGAATGGTCGAAGAAGTAGATCATCCCGTTCGAATAATCGCGCGCTTCGGCGCCGGCCTCGACCGTGTCGTCGGTGCCGGCGATGCTGTGGTTGGCAAAGACCCCGTCGCTCCAGTAGATGAACGAGCCGTTCGGTAGCGCATGCTCGTAGCCGTACGCCTGATCGCTAAACGTGTTGCTCGTCGTTTCATCGAATCCGTGGAACGTCAAAAGGCCGAAGCTTTGGTCGCCGAACGTTCCCTCGACCTTACCGCCGCTATCGAACGGTCCGACCGACGGCGAGTAGAAGACGAGATCGGGGGCGTTCACGTTCGTGCCGGTGGGCGAGCGCGGTCCGGAGGCGGCATTGATGAAAGCCGCGCCTTGCGCGAAGAACGGCCGATACTCGAGGAGTTGCCGCTCGAACTCTTGCGGCGCGATCGTTTGTTGATCGATCTCGACATTGGAAAAATCCGGATTGAGCGTTCCGACGAAACGGACCGTCGGGGTGATCGGGTAACTGACGTCGCCTCCGAACGAGCGCATGTTCTCCGGCAAAAACTCGCCGTTGGCTTGTTGAAAGAGATTGCGATCCTCACCGATGCTGGCGAGGCCGTAGATATCGGCACGCGGCTTGGGCCGAGCCGCGGCCGATGCCGCGATGTCGAAGTCCCCGCCGGCCCAAAAGCGCGTATCGTTTTGGAAGGTTGGCCAGGTTCCGCTCCCAGAATCGCCCATGATCGGGTTCCAAACCCACGAAAGGTGCTCGCCCGGCGCAGCGATCTGGCGAACGAACTGCAGCCGCCATGTTTGCTTGCCGCCGCGGGGCACGCGCAAGACGTCGAGCGGAATAATCATAACGGCGCTCCACGCTCCGTCGGAGACTTTTCCGGCGGCGCTCCAGCGCGGGCGAAAGCGTACGTTTTCATTGGCCTGCTCATAGCGCGTGCCCCGCGGCGTCGCTTCGAAATAGTAGGCCTGGCTTCCACCGCCCCCGTTGAGCAGCCCGATACCGACGAAGTCGTCCGTACCGAAGCCGACGTCGTTCGTCGTCTGCGTGGCGATGATTGGAACGCCGGCTTGCTCGCTTTTGAATCCGACGTAGAGATTCTTCTCGTCGTACAAGAGATAGGCGGTCGTCGCAAACTTGGCGGGCGCGCGAGTCGTCACGTTCTCCCAAGGCCCGTCACCGTTGGGCACCTTGCCCGCCCCCCAGGCGGGATCGGTCAGGGCCGCGTCGAGGGCCAAAGGGTGAGGCGCCCGCGCCACGGTGAACGAGAAGCTTCCCGTTACGGCAGCCCGCAACGGCACGCACGTCAGCACGAACGCAAATAGGATGCCAAGGCCGAAGCGAGTGAGATAGTGCATACTTGGCGCCTTAGAACGTTGCTACAGGGCAAATGCGCCGATGGTTTCATGGCGCCGATGTGAAGGGCGGGCGTTAGTCCCTTACCGGTTTAAGCGAAGTTGCAGCGTGCTCTCAGTGCTGCGCGACGTCGCCGGATCGGTGACGGTGATTCGTACGCTGACCGCCTGTTGACCCGGCATCGTGCTCAAGTTCACGCTAATCCTGAAGTTGCCGCGTGGGCCGGCATTGGTATCGCCGTTGAACTGACCCGTAAACGATGGCGTCGCACCAGCCGTCACTTTGACGTGCCCGTTGGCGATCGTGTTGCCCTGTATGACGAAGTTACGTCCGACGGGAGCATTCGGCGCCGGTTGATTTATCGTGAGGTTCAGCGGCGCCTCGGCCGCGCGCTTTACCGAGAACGACCACGAGCGGTCAAATGGCGAACCCCCGGCAGGACCGCGCCCGGTGACGCGCACGGTATGCGAGCCGAAGTCGAGCGGCGCGGGCGGCTTATACGAGAAGCCCGTCGCCGACACGCCGCTGCGCGACGTGATGTTGTTGCCGTCGAGTAGAACTCGCACGCTGCCAGGGTCGACGTCGCGCGTGAACTCCGCCGCGATCACGATGAAGCGATCGTTTACGCTCGCGCCCGGCGCAGGCTGTTTTCCGCGCAGGTCGATGGGATTTGCCGGCGGGGCCGAGCCGGCCACCGCGAACGACCACGAACGGTCGAACTGCGCCCCGTCGGAACCGCGGCCTGCGGCGCGCACTCTGTGTGAGCCGAAGTCGAGCGGCGCCGGCGGCTTGTAGGAAAAGCCGCTCGCGGAGACTGCGGAGCGCCCCGTGATATTGTTGTCGTCGAGCCAAACGCGGACGCTCCCCGGTTCGACTCGGCGCGTGAACTGCGCCGAGATCGTGACGAACCGGTTCGCAATGCGTTCGCCGGGCGCCGGCTGCTGCGCGTATAAATTAATGGCCTGCATCGGCGGCGGATTGGGCGGCCGCGGAGGGCGCGGCGGGTGGATTGGCCCGATTGGGGCCACCTGCCCCGATATCGTAATCGCGACGATACGCGTGGACGCGTCATAGCCCACCGTTGCACCGAGCGACTGCGCGATGAAGCGAAGCGGAACGTACGTCGTCGCACCGACGATGAACGGCGCTACGTCGAGCGTCGTGGGCTCGCCGCTGACCTGCGCCTGCGTCGAACCGATTTGCAGCGAAACCGTCGTGCCGCCCTTCGTGGCGTTAATCGTGCCCGCAGAGTAGACGACCGACGCGCCAAGACGCTCAAAGATTCCCCGCAATGGGACGAGGACCCGGCCCGCGCGTTCGATCGGCCCCGGATTGAGGTACAGCTGCTGACCGTTGACGGTTACCGTTTGCGCCGGTGCGGCGGCGGGAAAGCTCGCAATTGCGAGCGCCGCAATCAAACCTACTATACGCTTCATGGCACGCAGTATTTCTGAGCTCGCGCGGAAAAGCCGCTTTGCATGATTACCGTCGACGAACTCGCCCATCTTCCGCTCTTCGAATCGGCGCGCGACGAGGCGCTCGCTTCGATTGTTTCGCGTAGCGCAGACCTGCACGTGAACGCAGGGGATTGGGTCGTGCTCGAAGGCGAAGCGGCGGCCTTTTACGTCCTTCTGGAGGGCCGAGGCGAGATCGTCAAGGCGATCGCCGGCGCCGAGCAGCTCGTCGACGTGGTTGAACCGGGCGGCTTCTTCGGCGAGGTGCCGTTGCTGCTCGGATCGGGTTTTCTCGCCGGAATTCGCGCCACCGAACCGTCACGACTGATGCGGCTCGAAGCGATCGACTTTCACGAATTGGTCGCACGCTGCCCTAACGCAAACCGCCAGATCTTGGCCGAGATGGCGCGGCGTGTCACCGGCCTGCAGCAAGCGTCGATCGCCGCGCCGCTCGTCAGTGTAACCGTTCTCGGCCACCGCGACGACTTCGCATGCTATGATCTGCGCGATTTTCTCGCGCGCAATCACATCGGTTTCCGCTGGCTCGAACCCGACGACTCAGCGGCCACTCAAGCTGCGAACGTGCCGCAAGATCTGCTGGGCGGCGAGAACCCTCCGGCCGTGATCTTTGCCGACCGCTCCTACATGGTCAGGCCGAAATACCCGGAGCTCGCGGAACGCCTCGGACTGCAGACCGCGCCGCGCGCAACGACGTACGACGTCGCGATCGTCGGAGCTGGGCCGGCGGGCTTGGCCGCCGCCGTCTACGGCGCTTCCGAGGGCTTACAGACCGTGCTCGTCGAGTGCCGCGCTCCCGGGGGCCAAGCCGGATCGTCGTCGCGCATCGAAAACTATCTCGGTTTTCCCGCGGGCGTCTCGGGTGACGATCTCGCTTCGCGGGCGTTCCATCAAGCGAGACGATTCGGCGCGGAAATCATCGTCACGCGGCAAGCGACCGAGATCGAGCCGCGCAACGGCTCGGCAACGCACGCTATCGTCCTTGATTGCGGCGAGCGCGTGCAAACCAAGGCGATCGTCCTGGCGAACGGCGTCACCTGGCGGCGGCTTTCGATTCCCGGAGCCGACGCTTTGCTCGGGCGCGGCGTCTACTACGGCGCGGCGCGCACTGAGGCGCTGGGCGCGCGCGGAAAGGATGTTGTTTTGGTCGGCGGCGGCAACTCGGCGGGGCAGGCAGCGATGCTCTTCTCGGGCTACGCGCGCAGCGTCACGATACTCGTGCGCGGCGAAAAGCTCTCGGCCAGCATGTCGCAATATCTCATCGACGAGCTGAATAAAATGAATAATGTCCAAATCGAGTACACCTGTGAATGCGTCAGCGCCACCGGGACAGATCGGCTGGAATCGGTCGAGATTGCGTACAAGAACGGCGAGCGGAAGACTTTAAACGCCGATTCGCTGTTCATCTTCATCGGCTGCGAGCCGGAGACGAAGTGGCTACCGGAGGCATTGATTCGCGATGCGCAGGGATTCGTTTGCACCGGCCGCGACGTTGTCGATCTGCAACCCGTGGAGGCATCGCCCGCCCGCGATCCTTATCTACTTGAAACGAGCATCCCCGGGATCTTTGCGGCGGGCGACGTTCGTCACGGATCGATGAAGCGCGTTGCATCGAGCGTAGGCGAAGGCAGCATGGCGATTGCGCTCGTCCACCAATATATCGACGAAACTACGTCAGCCTAGCGACCGGGCCCGTCGATGCCGTCGAGCTCGGCAAGCATATCGTCGGGTAGCTCGATCTCCGCAACCGTCAGATTTTCGCGCAGATGAGCGAGAGACGACGTGCCCGGGATGAGCAGTATGTTGGGTGCGCGTTGCAGTAGCCACGCGAGGGCCACCTGCATTGGCGTGGCGCCCAGGCGCGCCGCCACGTCGGACAGTGTCGACAATTGCAGCGGCGCGAAACCACCGAGCGGAAAGAACGGCACGTAGGCAACGCCGTCGTCCGCCAGTGCATCGATGAGCGCGTCGTCGTCGCGGTGGGCGAGATTATAGTGGTTCTGCACGCAGACGATTTCGGCGATGGCGCGCCCCTGTTCGACCTGCGCGGCAGTGACGTTACTCAAACCCAGATGTCGGACCAGGCCCTGCTGCTGCAGCTCGGCCAGCGTCGTCAAGGGCTCCTCGATCGAGCCTTCGCCTGGGCCAAGGCCCTCTCCCATGATTCGCAGATTGACGACTTCCAGCGACTCGAGCCCAAGATTGCGCAAGTTGTCGTGAACCGCGCTCGTAAGCTGAGCGGGCGTCATCGCCGGATGCCACGAGGCATCCTCGCCGCGCACACCGCCCACCTTGGTCACGATCACCAAATCGTCCGGGTAGGGATGCAACGCTTCACGGATCAGCGCATTTGTAACGTGCGGGCCGTAGTAGTCACTAGTATCGATGTGGTTGACGCCGCTTGCAATCGCTTCGCGAAGTACGGCCAAGGCGGTATTGGGATCTTTCGGCGGTCCGAACACGCCGGGGCCGGCCAGTTGCATCGCACCAAACCCCAGTCGTTTCACCGAGCGTTCGCCGAGCGGAAATGAACCAATGGTGTTGAGTTTGTTCATCCACACAATAACCGCCGGCGTCCGAGGAACGATTCGGATTTGTTTTAAATGAGATGGCGCTCGCTTGGTGGAAGAGAGCGGCATGAAGCGCTATGTAACGATCTTTACGCTGGCGATGATTTCGCTATCTGCTTGGCAGGGCGCGCGCGCGTGCACGGGGATTCGCCTGACCGCCAAAGACGGCGCCGTCGTCGTGGCACGTACGCTCGAGTTCGGGGCGGATCTCCAATCGAAAGTGCTGGTCTACCCCGCGGGAACGCCAGTCACAGGCTCGCTGCCGAATAATGCCTCGGGAATTTCGTTTACGACGAAGTACGGTATCGTCGGCGCCAATGCATTCGGTTTGCCGATGGTCGTGGACGGGCTCAACGACCAAGGATTGTACGTCGGCGAGTTCTTCTTCCCGGATTCTGCCGGATACACCGACGTGACGCCGGAGAATGCATCGCGCGCGATGGCCGGCTACCAGTACTCGATGTGGATTCTCGGGAACTTTGCCAGCGTCGCCGAGGTCAAGGCCGCCTACGAAAAAGTGGTGCTTGCGCCGACCGTCGTTCCGCAGCTCGGGATGGCGCCGCCGGTGCACTTTCGCATCACCGATAGGACCGGCGCCACTGTGGTGGTCGAGCCAATCGCCGGGAAGCTCGTAATCTACGACGACCCGCTCGGCGTGATCACGAACTCGCCGACCTTCGACTGGCATATCACCAATCTGAGCAACTACGTCGGCCTCTCGCCGAACAATCGCGAGTCGATGACGATACAGGGCGTAACGCTGAACAGTTTCGGCCAAGGGTCGGGTTTCTACGGGATTCCCGGCGATTTCACGCCGCCGTCGCGCTTCGTGCGCGCCGTCGCGTTTGAAGCTGCAGCCGTGCAGCCGGCAACCGCGACCGATGCGGTGCAGCAAGTCTTCCACATCCTCAACAACTTCGACATCCCCGTCGGCGCCGTTCGCGCCGAGGTTCAAGGAAAGACCATCGACGAGTGGACGCTCTGGACCTCAGCCGACGATCTGACGAACCTTCAGTTCTACTTCCGAACCTTCAGCGATCAGTCGCTGCGCAGCGTCGACGTTCGCAAAGCCTTGGCGAGCGCCGGTTCGACCGTCAAGTACCTACCGATGGAAACCGATCAGCCGACGCCGATCACGAGCCTCTCGCTCTAGTCAACGTACTCGTCGTGGCGGCGTAACCAAGGATCGTCGTCGAGCCCCTGTCCCGGTTACGAGGTTTCAATCCGTAGAGTCCAAACGGAGCGCTAGCATGTTGCCAGGCTACCTCGGTGCGTTGACGATCCTACTCCTGGTGTCCATCGTGATCGTGCGCGTGTGGATGTTGAATCAACGTGGTATCGCCGCGATGAAATTCGGCACGATCGACAAGACCGACTTCTTGATTCCCCCGTTTGCGATTGCGTACGTCTATCTCATATTCGCTGGCGCGTTCGGCTGGCCGGCCTTCGCGGGCGAGCAGCTCTTTCGAGCCTCAGTGCTGCAGTGGATCGGCGTCCTGCTCTGCTCTTCGGGGTTATGCTTGATGGTCGTCAGCCTTGCATCATTTGGGTCGAGTTTCCGTGTTGGAATCGATACCGAGTACCCAATCGCGCTCGTTACGTCGGGGGTCTTCGCAATCACTCGCAATCCGATCTATGTGGCGTTCGGCTCGGTCCTGCTCGGTGAGTTCTTGATACAACCGCGTTGGCTCCTGTTGCTCTACTTCGCCGCCGGTATAGCGTTGTTTCATCGCCAGGTTCTGCGCGAGGAAGCGTACCTGCAACAACACTATGGCGCGGAATTCACGGCGTACCGGGCACGCGTGCGGCGGTATTTGTAGCCGCATGCATGAGGCTCTGCTTGCCTGGTCGAACGAGCCCGACAAATGAATCTTCGACTCGCCATCGCCGTATCAGCGGCCTTCTTGACTGCGTGTAACAGCAGCAGTACCGTCGTAACGCCTGCTCCCGGATCGGCTAGCGGTATGGACACCGATTTCGTCGTGAGCGGCCGCTATATCGATCTGAGCGACGCTCCGGTAGGCTCGCCGTCGATGCGCTCGGCAGCGGGCAAGAACTTCTTCATCAAGGGCCTGGTCTATTGGCCGACGCCCATCGGGAAAGGCGTGGCCGACCCCCCGATGCTCGACGACGCGCTGCGCGACGGCAACATGGCGGTCTGGTCTCGCGATCTTCCGCTGATGCGGGCGATGGGTGCCAACGCTATACACGTCTATAACGTCGTGCCACCGCCCTACGACGACAAGACCGGCCCGATCACCAAGTTTCTCGATGCGGCTTGGAACGGCGGGAACAAACCCGTCTACGTCCTCATGAGCATCCACTTCAACGGCGACGTGTTGCTCAATAGCGGCTCGGTGCAGGCGCTCGCCAAGCAGTACCACGATCTCGATGCGAAATACGCAAAGTACCCGGCGGTCTTCGGCGTTACCATCAGCAACGAGATCGGCGCCGACAATTTCATCACCCAACGGAAATGGTGGGATGGGTTCAACACCGTTGCGAAGGCTGCAAAGCAAGGATTTGCCGACGGTGGCGATGCGGATAAGATCGTAACGACCTCAGAACCCGACGGCAACATCGGCTTCGTGAAAGCCGGCGAAAAGTTTGGAGCGGCGGTCGACGCCTGGGGCATCAACATCTACCGCGGGCGAACCTTCACAACCCTCTTCACCCAACTCAAGAACACGACGACGAAGCCGACGATGCTCACCGAGTACGGTGCCAGCGCCGCGTTTCACCCGGCGTGGAGCAACACCTACACGTGGAAGAACGGCTTCTATCAGGAGACCCAGTGCGTTCCCGACAAGAAGGATGGCCCGGGCAATCGCGATGTCAAAGAGTTGCCGGCGAAGGGCGACCCTGGGATGCCCGGCCTCGTCGACCTCGTTTGGAACAACGGCCGGTGGCTGGCATCGGGATTTACCGATGAGAACGGCATCGTCTCGGGTGGATTCTATTTCGAGTGGAGCGACGAATGGTGGAAGGGCGGTAACAAGGACGTTCACCAGGGCAACGACACGTTCAACGGCGGCTTCCCCGGCTGCAGCGACGACCAAGGCTGGTTCGGGCTCAACTCCGTCTCACCAGGCAGCGGCGGCCTCGATGTCCTTACGCCGCGACCAACGCTAGCCCAGCTCAAGCAGAGCTGGAAGTAGCATTTCATACGGGCCGCGCTACTGGAAGAGTTTCGTCGCGTTCTCGATCGTCACGGCGATGCCCCACGCCAGCGGCAGTCCGACCCAGAGCCAGGCTAGCACGAGCATCGTCGTGTTGCTGTCTTCGGGGCGCATGCGTTCTTCGAGCTGATCCATCGTTGAAAACCTCAGGAGACGGGTTGCGCTTCGAGATGGTGGCGCTCGTCGACCGGGCGAACCGCGAGATCGCACACGAGCCCGACGACTAAGAGCGCGGCCATGACGTACATGGTAACGGAGTATGCGTCGGCCTTGGCGACCCCGTGATCGATCTCGTACTCGCGAATATAGTTGATCAGGACGGGCCCCGCGATTCCGGCAACCGACCATGCCGTCAGCAGCGCTCCATGGATCGCGCCGACGTTGACGGTTCCGTAGAGATCGCGCAAATACGCCGGAATCGTCGCGAAGCCGCCGCCGTACATGCTGATGATCAACACAAACGACAGGACGAAGAGCGCGACGGCGTGCAGATGTCCCCAGGTTGGAACGAAGGCGTATAGGAGCGCGCCCGCGATGAAGAAGATGGCGTAGGTTCGCTTACGTCCGACGAAGTCCGAGAGCGACGCCCAAAAGATTCGTCCGCCCATGTTGAAGAGGCTTATGAGGCCGACGAAGCCCGCCGCCGCCACAGCGGTCACACCGAAAATGTCCTGGATCATCAGCGATGCTTGGCCGATCACCCCGATTCCCGCGGTGACGTTCAAGCAGAGCACGAGCCAGAGCAGGTAGAACTGCGGCGTGCGCAGGGCGTGCTCCAGCACGACGTTTTTGCTCGTGATCATGGCCTGCGAAGTGACCGGCGCGACGTAGCCGTCCGGCTTCCAGCCTTCTTGCGGGATTCGCACGATCAGCGAACCGACGATCATCCAGATGAAGTAGAGAACGCCCAACACGAACATCGTTTGCGCGACACCGGTGCCCGATGCGTTCGCGAAGTGTTTCATGAGGAGCACGGAGAGCGGAGCGCCTATCATTGCGCCCCCTCCAAAGCCCATGATGGCCGTGCCGGTCGCCAAGCCCGGCCGGTCGGGAAACCATTTGATCAGCGTTGAGACCGGGGAGATGTAGCCGATGCCGAGTCCGCATCCTCCGACCACCCCGTAGCCGAGATAGACCAGCCACAGCAGATGTGCGCTGACGCCGATACCCGCAAGGATCAAGCCGCTGCTAAAGCAGCTCGCCGCAACGAACATCGCCTTGCGCGGGCCCGCGCGTTCCACCCACTTGCCGCCAAACGCCGCGGAAAGGCCGAGGATCAAGATGGCGAGACTGAAGATCCAGCCAAGTTGGGGGACCGTCCAATCGGCACCGGACTTTGGAGCGGTGATGCCGATCGCTTGCGCCATGGGCTTGGTAAAGACACTGAAGGCGTACACCTCACCGATGCAGAGATGAATGCAAAGCGCCGCTGGTGGAACCAGCCACCGATTGAAGCCAGGCTTCGCCATCGCGTTGGATCGATCGAAGAAGGCCATAGACTCAATTGCTACGCGCCCTCGCGGGCCCCTCTTGGGTTGCGGAAGGAAGGCCATCGCCCGAAGATAGTAACACCCTGCTCGTATGGTAAGAAAAGCCGCTTGGGCGTTGGCACTCGCGCTCGTTCCGAGCCTGGCGGCGGCATCCCCGCCGGCGCCGACGCCTTCGCAGATCGTCGCTCTCGTCAAGGCGACGCCGCAGCTCAAGATCGATCCGAGCGTGCCACCGTCGCCGGCATTCGATCCGAAGTCTCACCCATACGTTGACGTGCTGGGCGTCCCCGAAGGACAAGCCATCGGCGGATACGTCACGTCTGAGCTCGCGCACCGGGGAACGCTTACGAGCGGCTACGAGGTGCTCGCCGTTCCGCTCGATAGCGGCGGAAGCGGCGGCGTCTTTACGCAGATCGTCTTTGCTCGCCGTGGTCACGTCCCGTTCGCTTACGCCGGGCACATCGATTCCGCCGGTCACCTCGGAGGCAGATTAAAGGCGGAAAACTCATCGCGACGTCGCCCTACTACGCGGCCAAGGATCCTAATTGTTGCCCCTCAAAGTTTATCGTTGCGACCTACACGATCCGCGACGACAAACTCCGCCGGAGCACGCAGCGAATGATTCCTACGCCAAAGCCGTCGCCCTAGCCGGCCACCGTAAGGGAAAGGCGTGTCGAGAAAGCGTACCCCCGGCCCGCGATTCGATGCCGAAACGATTCGCGCTTGCAGCGAACTGCTGAGGTGTGTTGAAGAGTCGCGCCCTCTTCGCGCCAACGCTCTGGCCAAGCGACTATCCCCGTCGGTCGATCGCCGCGACGTCGCAAGAGTAATGCAATCTGCATTCGCCGAGCTTTCGTTGCGACAGCGTGAGATCGTCGTCCGTTGTGACATTCGGGGCGAACGCTACCGCGCGGTGGCAAACTCGCTGCACGTTTCCGAGCGCCACCTCTTCCGCGAGCGGCGAACTGCGCTAAGCGCCATCGCGCACCGGCTTCTTACCGAGCTACCTGCGGAGATCGAGCTGGTCGTTACCGTCGCGCCCGACGCCTTCGATGTTCGGGTAGCGCTGAGCGAGGCTCTTGGGAACGGCGGAAATTGGCAGGCGGCTGCGGATATCCTCGAACGGCTCGCCGCCGACGTTGCGGCGACAGAGGAACGCGGGTTGGTCGAGATCCGTCTGGCCCGGTTATATCGGGATGCAGAGCAAACTGTGCCGGCCCACGATCACGCGAGCCTCGCGAGTACGCTGGCGTCAGGAGTGACGACCGGCGGCGAGTTGCAACGCATTGAGGCCGACCTGTCCGTAGCCGGAGTCGCCGTCGCTTCGGGAGATTGGATGCTCGCCGGCGACCTCGCGGAGCAGAGCATCGTCCGACTGCGCCCCCTGACCCCTGGAAGTCTCGGAAGCCGCGTCCCGAGCGCGCTAGCCGAGGCGCTCCTTCTCAAGGCCGAACTGCTCGTCGACAACGGCGGCGTCGATGCGGCTTTCAGGCTCGCGTCGGAAGCGTGCAGCATCGTCGGAGAAAACGACTGCGAAGTTTCAACGAAGATCAGCGCCCGGGCGATGCTCGCGCTGACCAGCATCCTTTTAGCGAAAGACGCGCAACGTTCTGAACAGCTGCTGTGGCAGTGCTACCGCGACGCACTCGCCGGCGGCCTGATCCGCGGCTCGCTGATCGTCGCTACGCATCTTGCGACCTACTATCGTCTTAACGACCGTCCGGCGGACGCGCTGCGGTTGTTAGCGCCGCTCGTCAGCACTGCCCGCATAGCCGGTTCCGGCTGGGTGCAAGTCGACGTTTTGAGCCAGCTCGTGCACGCGAATCTTCAAGCAGGGTCGCCAACCGCGGCCGCCGTCTACGCGGCGCAACTCTCTGAGTGCGCGACCGGCGGTCCGTTGACGAACGCTCAAGTGGCAATGACGTGGGCACGGATCCATCTCGCTCGCCAAAAGTTTGAGCCGGCTCTCGGTGCCGCCGGCGCAGCCGAAGCGACGTTCGCGCAGGTCGGGCTAGGTCGGTACACCGGGATGGCGCTGCAGATGCAGGCAGAGGCTCTCGCTGGGTTGGGCGAGTCGGAACGAGCGCAGCGGACCATCGCCCGGGCAATCGATGTGCTCAAAGAAACGAGCCACCCACGTCCGTTAGCCAAAGCGTATCACGTCATGGCGAGAATCACTGGCCGCCGGCAGTATGACGTCGCGGCGCAAAAACTCCTCCGGGAAGTCGCTCCTTAACCAGCCTTCGCCTTCGTGCGACTTTTTGGTCAGCGCACTGACACGAATTGCGGCGGCTCATTCAGGGTTTTTTCATACTTATTGACCAAAGTAAAACCCGAGGCAGTTGCTCTTACTACTGGAGGAAACTTGCGTGAGGCACCGCTCCATTTACGTTGCTCTCGGCGCCGCCTTCGCTGCATCTTGCTCGGCTGGCAGCGGGGGTCCCGTCACTCCCCTTTCACGAAGCGCCGCGCAGCCGTTTGCGCACCGCGCGATTGGTCCGGGTCTGACCGTAACCTCTAAATTTGGCGGTCAAATTTTCGGCTGGGCGATCGATGAAAACGGGACCGACGGGGTCCTGACGGAGGTCACCCCACCCTCCGGGTCTCCTTTCACATCCGTCGTTGAGACCTTCGACCAGACGACGGGAAAGATTACAAAAGTCGTTCGGAAACAAAACGGAGGGCCGTCGGGCGGTCGCGAGCTGTTCGTCGATGCAATTCTGGCGAACGATGTCGGTCTAATCGACGACGAACGACGTCATATTGGGCGCTCACTGCGAGACGTTTATTATGTGATGGCACCCGTGACCGGCGGCACGTTTACCGGAACCTGGACGCGTCCGTCTGGATATGATTTCCTTCTTTGGGACATTGCGGACCAGCAAACCAATCCTGACGCAATCATGGCGGCTACGATCCTCGAGCATGGCATCTCGCAGCCGCCTACGTTCGAAGTCCTCGTGACGGACGTTGCAACGAACAAACTTCTGCACACACTTTACGCCCCGAAAGGGGACGGCGTGAACTATCCGTACTTTGTTGCAGAGGATACGACGACGCAGCATGCGTACGCGCCGGCCGCCAACTATCACTCGCAGACGGTCTTCATCGACTACGATATCCAAAGCGGACACGTCTCCAATAACTTCGTCGCTCCCGCCTTCAGCGGACCGGTGGCGGGCATGGCGATCGACTCGGAAACGCACATGATGTGTACGACGACGGGCTCAACCTACAGCGTCCAAATGTACGACCTCAAAACGAAGCAACAAACGTTTTACGGACAGATTCCAAATTCGGGAGGCGAAGGGCAGGCGGGCAGCTCGATCGCAGCCGATCCGATCAATCACCTTTTCATCGTCGAGCAACCGAACTCGTTGAAGGGCGGCAGCGAGATCTACGTTTACGACGAAAAAGGGAACGTGCTGGAAAGCTTGACGGGCTTTGCCTTTAGCCCGTCGAGTGGAATCCAAATAGTTGCCTCGAGCCGCAGCGGCTTCGTCGCCGCTCGGCAGCCAAATCAACTCCAGTCCTTTACGTACTAATCTAGCCGGTGTCGGGAGATAACGACCGCTTCAGGCTATCGCGATTCGCTGACGATGCGGGCAGTCTTGATGTAGTCCAATCGCGGAAAGTCTTTCTTAAGATAGGCGTTTCCCTGCGACGCGATCTTGTCTTGATCGGGCTGTTCCCCGTAGCCGGAGTAGATGTGGTCGACGTTCTGCATCCCGCTCGTCACTCGGCCGATCGGAGCAAAGCCCATCGAATCGAGCCGCGCGTTGTCGCCGAGATTGATGAAGAGATGCGTCGAGCGGCTGTTCGGCTCTGACGTGGCCGCAAACGATACCATTCCACGCGTATTCGACGCCTCGGGCGGATCGTCGGGAATGGTGGTATCCCACTTCTTGGTAACCGTGGGACTGGCCGCCGCGCCCCACTGCACCACGAACCCCGGCACGACGCGGTAAAAGCGGGCGCCGTCGAAGTATTTGGCCTTGACCAGCTGGTAGAAGCGTTGAGCGCCGTGGGGCGCGAGACGACGGTCGATGTCGATGACGACGGGTCCTTTACTCGTGTCGAGCAGAACGCGATACGTACCTGAGACCGATGGTTGTGAGGGAGGCTTGGCGGCACCGATACAGCAGGCAAAGGCCAGCACCAAGGCGGCGACGGTTGAAAGTTTGTTCATTGCGAATCCACCTTCGGCACCCTCCCACGCTCATCCTGACCTTTCCACAACAGATCGCAAAACCAAAATCCCTTGGCCGTGCGAGTGCCCGACGGCGGGCTTGGCCCCGATGGGGCGGCATCGTTGGGATTCGTCTGCTCGACGCGATGGTAGACTTTTTCGCCAAGCGTCACGTCAATACGAACGTTGAAGATCGGACCGGCATACGCGAACGAATGGAATTCGCCGTTCTCGCCACAGGGGTCAACGTCGGACGGAAGGCTGTTGATAAAGTCCCAGTCGACGGTCCGGCCCAGGGCGGTCTCGTCCAGATAGGCATCGCTAACGCAACAGACGATCGACCGAAAGCCGAGGTCGATAAACTCGCCAACGACCTTACGCGTATCGAGCTTCCAGAGTGGAAAACGACCGTGCATCCCGATACGTGCGAGTCTCTCTTCACGCCAGCGCCGAAGATCCTCGAGAAAGATGTCGCCAAACGCAACGCTCGATACGCCCTGCGCCTTGTGCGCGAGGAGACGGGCCGACATGTTGCGCTCGTACTCGTCATTCGAACTGCCGTCGACAAGCACAACATCCAGCGGCAGGCCGATGGCGCGTGCCTGCGCCTGGACTAGTTCGAGTCGAACGCCATGCATCGATACTCGCGAGAATCGTTGGTTCACGGTGGTAAGAAGGGAGACGACCGTATATCGATCGTCCTGCAGCAGCCTGTGCAGCGCAAGTGCAGAGTCTTTCCCGCCGCTCCAGCAAAATATGATCCGTTCACTCACGGGTAGCCGCTCGCGTTCGCCCGCAGGCAGGCGGCTTCGTGGGACGCGCTAAAAGGCTGCAGCACCCGTGACATTACCAGCGACTGCTCGACCGGCGGCAGCCTCGGCACCCGAGGCCGGCGACGACGCGCAAACGATTCATCGCATCGAGGCGTTCTCCGACATCGTCATCGGCTTTTGTCTCGCCGAGATCGGCTTGGGCCTGTCGATTCCAGGCACGGGGGCGACCCTTGCGAACTTGGGCGCCAACGTCTTCGTTTTCCTCGCGTCGTTTTCTCTGGTCGTGATGCTGTGGTGGAACCATCACCGGCTCTTCAAAACCTATCTCGTCCTAACTCGTGCGGCACTCGTCATGAACTTCGCCCTGTTGGGTGCCCTAGTGCTGATGCTGTACTTTCTGCAGATCGGGGCGCGAGACATCACCGTGCAGGGCGGCGGCCCGCATTTCTTTCTCCGCCTGACGTTGCTAAGCTTTGCGGCGGTATACGCCTTGCTGGCGGGGATGTTCGCGATCGGCGTGCGCGCGCGATGCGCGGCGCTATCGCCGACCGAATTTGCCTGGGGCATCGAGCGAACGGCGCACATGTTCTCAGTGGCGGCGGCATTCGCCATCGTAGCCGCTGCCTTGGGTCTGACGCACGGGAGCTTCGACGTCGCCGGCCTGCACGTGACGTCGCTTGAAATCGTGCTTCTCGCGATGGTCTTATGGCTGCTCGTGTTTCGCAGAATCATCCTCCCGCACTTCGTACGTCGTCTAGGACGCGACCATGGGTGATGGGCGCCTCTACAAAATGTTGTTCGAGCTATCGTTGGCTGCGTACGCGAAGTCGCCAAGCGGATCCGGGAGATAATGTTGAAAGAACGTCTGCTGTCGCTAAAACATTTGTGCCCTGGCAGACTTCTGCCGATAGGGCTTGCTCCTCGCCGATCCGTTCTTGGCGCGGCGCTTCTAATTTTGTGCGCGTTGCAATTCGTCGTGGGAGAAAGAATAGCCGCTTCAGCTTGGGTCGATCCCCCCTACAGCTACGCGCGTAATTATATCAGCGATCTGGGGGTGACCGCGTGCGATGTTAAGTGCTCTCCACTTCATCCCGTGATGAATGCCAGCTTTGTTCTGCTCGGCGTGCTCTTTTTCGTGGCGACCGTTCTGCTAACGAGCTTCGTGCCTACGGGCGCACGCACGCTGCAAATCTTGCTCGCGGTTCTCTTTGCGATAGGCCTTATTGCCGCCGCGGCGATTCACTCGCAACCACAAAGCGGTCGCCTCGTGATCTTCCACGCGATCGGAGCACTCGTCGCTCTATTCGTATCAAATTACTCGCTCGTAAGAATAGGCGGCTTTGCTCGTAGACTTCACGTGCGGCCGGGCTTGGCGGCCGCATGCATCGTCTTAGGGTCTGCCGGAATCGTGTGTACCTCTCTCTTCGCGATACAGAGCCCGATGCTACCGCGTCCGGTCTTCGAACGCGCAGCGACGTACGCGTTCCTCCTCGGCTGCGTGATTACCGGAATCTCAATCCTCTGCTCGGAGGCGAACCGGGAGGCAAAGCGCGACACGACGCAAGGCGTTATGCCTCCGCGGCTCAAAAAGAGCAAAACATGAATTCGGATGAATTGCTTCTGCCGCCCCATGATGAATTGCTTCTGCCGCCCCATATTGAAGACCCCGTTCGTTCGATTGCCGAACTTCACGCCGAGCACGATCGGCAGGCCTCGCTTTACCAGCGGACGATCGAGCGGTTGATTCATCAACTAGGTCAGCCCGCTGCGCTTGTCGTCATCAGCGTCATCATTGTTCTATGGGCCGGCACGAACATCGGTTTGCGATCCATGCACGCCGCGGCATTCGATCCGGCGCCATTTGGATTTCTACAAGGGGTGATAAGTACTGCCGCTCTTTTCATGACGGTTCTGATTCTTACGTCGCAACGGCACGAAAATCACCTCGCCGAGCGTCGCGCTCAATTGACGCTGCAGCTCGCGATGGTTAGCGAACAAAAAATTGCCAAGCTGATCGAGCTCGTCGAAGGTCAGCGTTTTGATAACCCGCAGATGGCGAACCGGATCGATCGGGAGGCTGAGGCGATGGCCCAGCCGTCCGATCCCGCGGCGATACTCCAGGCGGTCAAGGACACGCACGGGAAGATGGTCGACGACGACCGGAGCTCGTCCGCGGAGAAAGCGACCGCAAACTAGCCGCTGACGTGCGTGGGCTCGACTGTCGCTTCTGTTTCAAAATTCCCGAATTGGGGAAATCTTACGTAGCCTTGGGAAAACGATTAGGAATCACGGTGCTTACGCCCGCGGCAGCGCTTCGCGTAACATTCTAGAATTGGGAGGTCGATAATATGTCCATTCTTATTTGGCTCATTGTCGGATTGATCGCTGGCTTTCTTGCGAAATACGTCGTTCCCGGAGAGGGCCCCGGGGGTGTCATTGGAGATCTCGTAGTCGGGATCGTCGGTGCGCTTCTCGGTGGTTGGATCTTCGGATTGTTCGGTCACTCCGGCATAACCGGGATCAACATCTATAGCATCGTCGTCGCATTCGTCGGCGCCGTGGTCCTTCTGTTCATCGTGCGCATGGTGACCGGTCGCCGATCGGGCGTTTAACCCAAAGTAGAAAAAAAGGAATTATTAATGGATGCAATTAGCCTTCTCAAGGCCGACCACAAGAAGGTCGAGGGCTTATTTAAAGAAGTCGCCGCACTGAGCGATCGGGCCCATCAGTCGCGGGCCAAACTCTTCGAAAAGATCGACCAGGAGCTTACCGTTCACGCAAAGATCGAGGAGACGATTTTCTATCCCGCGCTAAAGGCGAAAACCAAACGCAATACGGAGCCGAGTGACGAGGTCTTCGAAGCCTACGAGGAACACGCGAACGTCAAGGCCATGATCGGGAAGCTCGAAGGTTTGGCCCCATCGGATGAGACTTACAATGCGAAACTCCAAGTGCTGATCGAACTCGTAAAACATCACGTAAAAGAAGAAGAGACGGAGATGTTCAAACAAGCGCGCCAGCTTTTGAGCGAGTCGGACCTTAAAGAGCTCGGCGAACGGATGAAGGTCGCCAAGAGTAAGCTTGCCGCTTAGCCAAGCGCACACTCGGTCGCTGATGGGTGCAGGTCCATTCACTAAAGGGCCGCTTGAAACAGCGGGCGGCTCTCCTGGTACTAGGGCCTGATGAGACTAACGCGCTTATTCCTGGCCGCGAAAACGGCCATCGTTCGAACCGCGCCGCTCGTGTGCGATGCGCGGGTTCCCACGTCGCTCAAGCTGATTGCGGCGGGGATCGGGCTGCTGGTGATCTCGCCGATCGACGTGTTTAGCGACATCCCCGTGCTGGGCGCACTCGACGACGCAGCCCTGCTGACGCTGCTGTGCATGTGGTTCGTCAGTCAGGCATCGAAATACGTAGAACCGGTCCCGGTTCGCCGCCGTTCCGGCAGCACGCTCGCCACGCGGTAACGCCTCCGACACGCGCGGCCTAATCGAGGTATCGGCTTACTGTGTGGACTTCGCTGTATCGAGCGTTCGGCGCGCTTACGGACTCCGAACGCGACTTCAGCCTGGCGGCGCAGCGCATTCAAGCGGCACTGCTTACGGTTCAAATACCTGCGATCGCCGGTCTCGACATCGGGGTGCGCGCTTCTCCGGCGAGGCAGGTCGGCGGGGACTACATCGATCTTTTTCCAGTCGATGATCAGAGGTTGGTCTTTGGCTTGGGAGATGCTTCGGGGAAGTCGCTTTCCGCGGCATTGAACGCGCTGATGCTCCGATATCTCGTTCGCGGGTTGGTCAAGGCGCTCAGTAGCGATCAACTCGAGGCAATCACCGCTCACGCGAACGACGTCGTTACCGAAGACCTGCACGACAGCGATCACTTCATTACTTTTCTGATAGGATCGCTAGAGATTTCATCCGGCCTAATGCGGATCGTTAATGCCGGACACGAACCGCCCTTGATACTCCGAGTCGGCGCTTCTTCGGTGGAGACACTGCCCGCGCGAAACCTGGTCTTAGGAGTAAATGCCGGGTTGGTTTACACTTCCGCAGCAACGACGCTCGAGGTTGGCGATCTGGCGGTGACGTATACCGACGGCCTGACCGAGGCAAGCAATAGCAAGGGCGAACTCTTTACGATCGAACGCTTGGCAGAGACGATCGTCGCGCATCGCCATCTCCGCTGCGCCGAGCTCGCGGACTGCTTATTCGAAACCGTCAAGAACTACGCGGGCCAGGACCTGCGCGACGATGCAACGGTACTCGCGTTGCGTAGGACTAACGAGGCGGGTTTGCGTCGGGGCGGCTAAAGTCGAGCTTCGCGGTGAGCCGGGCATTGTAGGCGGTCTTCGGGTTTCTGCTATCGAGACTGATCTTCGGCGCAATAACGGTGTACGGCGCCAACCGCGCAACCGGCGAGAGGGCGGCGCGCAGCGAAACCGCCATGGCGTCGTAGCTCGAGAGCGGGGGCAGGCCCAGCATCAGCTCCATCGTGCGCAGCACGCTCACCGTCGAGTAGTGCGCGTGCTGTAGCCCGCCGCGCGCGTACGGGGAGACGAGAAAGAAGATCGTGCGCTGGGCGCTTACGTGATCGGGCCCGTCTTGCGCGTCGTCTTCGATCACGAAGATCGCCGACGATCTCCACACCGGCGAATGCGAAATCGTGTCGACGATCTCACCCAGCGCGTAATCGTTCTGCGCCACCATCGACGCCGGCGTAGACTTTCCGGGACGCCGCCCGTAGGTGTGGTCGTTGGGCAGCCAAATGTACTCCAGCTGCGGCAGGTTGCCGTTGTGGATGAAACCGGCGAACTCGCGGCGCCATTCTTTGACGCGATTGAGGTCGCTGTAGTCCAGGTTCCAACCCACGTAACGCGGGTCGTAGAGTCCGGCCAAACTTGGCGGAGGCGGGTCGACCATCTCGCCGTAGTCGCGAAACGTGACGTGCGCGCTTTGCGCGACCTGCCAGATGTAACCGTTGAATGGAACCATCGCGGGCGAGAGCGAGTCGTCGCCGCGGCGGCCGGCGTAGGTTGCCGGCCACATGCGTTCGACGAAATCGGTGTCGAAGGCCGCGTCGGCCCAGTTGTGTCCGGGTTCGCTGACCTCGCCGCTCGTGTAGGTGTTGTCGAAGAGGCCGAAGCGCGTCGCGAGCGCATGCTCGTTGGGCGTCACGCGCGCGCCGAACGACGTCAGCCTCGGGTCACCGTTGCCCTGGGGCATGTCGCCGAGCACCTGATCGTACGATCGATTCTCCTTGAGAATGAAGAAGACGTGCGCAATGGGGCCGCCGGTGCGAACGACCGCGCTCCTCTGCGCACCGGTCCAGCCGGCGGCGCCTTGTGGATTGCCCACACCTGCAACGCGCGACAGGTCGTACGTGCGAATCGAGCCGTACTGGATTGCCGCGATGTAGTCGACGTCGCTGTGGAGGCCACTAATGTAGCGCGGATTCGGATGCGTGCTTTCGCCCTTGCCGTCGATGATGTAGAGCCGCTGCCCGAGCACGGCGACGTCGGTCGGATACCAGCCGGCGGAAATGCGCGCGGCGACGCTCCGATCGCGGATGACGGCGATTTCGTTCGCGGCGCCGAGCGAAACGTAGATCGCATCGCCTTCGCGCGTGAGTGCGTTCGGCGAGACTCCCACGATCGCCGGCCCATGCGCCATCTCGTCGCCCACAAAAATGCTCGCCATGCGCCTTCCGTTGGCCGCGTCGTAGACGCCGACGGTGTCGTTATCGGTCTCGGCAACGTAAATGGTATCGCCGACGGGAAGAATCGCCGTTGGATGCAGGCCCGTTTCGATCCGGCGCTCGTCAAAGGTCTGCGTATCGATCGCTTCGACGTAGCGCGCGGCGCAGTTCGAAGCGAAAAGCGCCTTGCCGTCGGCGGAAAATGCCAACCCGCCGATAAACCCGCCGACGCCGATTGCCTTCGCGTTCGACAACCCGTCCAAGGTTCCGATGCGAACCGACGAGTCGCCGTCGGTCGCCGCGGCGAACGTTTGGCCGGACCTCGCGACCGCCACGGGGTACGAACCTTTGCCTAAGGGAATCGCGCTGGCGCGCTTAGCGACCACGTCGACGTCGAAAAGTGCGTCGGCATTCGCGCCGGCAACCAGCACGTGGCTGCCGCTGATCCACAGCGGACGGCCATACGCGCCTTTGAGCGGAATTTCTGCGATTCGGGTGAGATCTTGCGTGCGATACAGGCCCAACGCCGGTGAGTTGTAGCCCGACTCCACGACGGCGAGCATCGTATCGTCGGGCGAAAGGGCGGAGCCTTGCGGCAGCGTACCGGTTTGGATCACGAGTCCTTGCGGTGGTTCGACGATCCAGCCGTTTGGGAGCACCGAGCCGAATAAACGCGGTGCGGCCGTCGCCGCAGCCGCACAAACCGCAGCGCAGAGAATTATCAACAGGCTCTTTGCGGGCGTGCGCACTACGACTGCCAGCCGCCGCCCAGCGCGAGATAGAGCTGTACCAGCGCAAGCCTTTCATTGAGTCGCGCCTGGGCAAAGTCCGTCTGCGCCTGATACGACCGCGTGAGCGCATTGAGCACTTCCAAGTAGGACGTGTATCCGGCCTCATAGCGCTCCTTGGCGAGGCGCACCGAATCGAGTGAAGCGGCGAGATAGAGGCCCAGCTGCACGGTTCGAGCCCGCGACTGATTATACGAAACGATGTCGTTGGAGACTTCCTCGAAGGCGTCGTCCACGGTCTGCAGATAGGAGATCACCGCTTGCTGCTGATCGGCTTGCGCGAGATGAATTTGCGAGCGAATCTCTCCTCCGTTAAAGATCGGCTGCAGCAGCTGCGGAAGAACTTCGAATACGCCGAGCGGGCCGAAAAAAACACCGTTGAGCTTGGTGAAAGCCGCCAGTATCGGCGGCAGATTCGGATAGAGGCCGCTGCTCTGTTGTCCCGCTACCGCCGCCGTTGCACCCAGCGTGATCTGGGGGTAGAGGAGTTTTCGGGCGACGTCGACGTTGCCGGCAGCCGCCGCAATCGTGTACTCGGCTTGGCGAATATCGGGACGGCGTTGGAGCAGCTCGCCGGAAACGCCCGCCGGCGGAACCACCGGCATGGCGACTTGTGCATTGAGCGGAAGGCCGCGCGCGATCGGGTGGGGATAGTCGCCGATCAAAACCGAGAGAGCGTTCTCCGTCTGGGCGAGGTCTTGCCGCAGTGTTGGAATGTTTTGCGTTACCTCGAGGAGCGCTTGTTGCGCCTGCCGGAGGTCTTGCATCGAGGAGACGCCGCCCTCCACGCGCAGTCGCATGAGCCGCACGCCCTCTGCGCGCGATACGACGGCGTCTTGCGTGAACGCCATCACCTCGTCGAGTTCGAGCAACTGAAAATAAGCGGTCGCCACCTGCGAGACGACCGTGGCAAGAACCGTATCCTTGGCGGCATCCGTCGCGAGCAGTTGGTCGCGCGCCGCGCCCGTTGCCGACGCCAACCTCCCGAAGAGGTCGACCTGGTAGCTGGCCTCGATGCCAACCTGCGGCGAGAACTGCGTGTTCGGCACCGAGCCCGGCTTGTTTCCCCCGGTGATAACTTCGTACGGCGCGGATATCGCGCCGTTGACGAACACCGATTGATTCGCGGCGGTAATGCCGAGGTTCGCGGCGGCTTCGAGTATGGCCGCATATGCCAGCTCGATGTTAAAGTTCCGGCGCAGTGCGCGCACGATGAGATCTTGCAGCACCGGATCGTTGTAGAGTTTGCGCCAGGGAACGCTGCCCAACGAGGTTGCAGTGGCGGCGAGGCCGCGATAGTCGGCCGGCATCTGCGCGTCCGGCGGCCCCGACGGCGTCGGCGGAACGCACGACGCCAGCAATTGCACGATGACGGCAAGCAGCGCGGCAAGTTTCACGCCGGGCCTCGATCCGCATGGGGCGCGACGCGCTTACGCGCGCGCTCCTCCCGGCGCTGCAAGACTTCGTAGAGCGTCGGGATGAAGAAGATGCCCAGGCACGTCGCGGCGAGCATTCCGGCGAAGACCGTCGAACCCAGCGAATGCCGCGAAGCCGCGCCGGCACCGCGCGCCAGCATCAGCGGAGTGACGCCGATGATGAAGGCAAACGACGTCATCAAGATCGGCCGGAACCGCAATCGCGCTGCCGCGAGCGCCGCCTGTTCGATCGAATCGCCGGCGGCGCGCCGCTCGCGCGCGAACTCCACGATCAGCACCGCATTCTTTGCCGCCAGCCCAATGAGCATGATCAGGCCAATCTGCACGTAGATGTTGTTGTCGAGCCGCCAAAGAACCACGGAGGCGAACGCGCCGAAGATGCCGATCGGCACGCTCAAGATCACCGCCGCCGGCATTCGCCAGCTTTCGTACAGCGCGGCGAGCGCGAGAAAGACGAGCAGCACCGAAAGCGCAAAGACGATCGTCTGCGTGTTGCCGACGGCGGACTCTTGATAGGCGACACCCGACCAGCCGTACCCGAAACCCTTCGGCAGCGTCTTCTGTGCGACGTCCTGCATCGCCGCCAGGGCCTGACCGGTGCTATACCCTGAGGCGTTGGAGCCGACGATCTCGACCTCGCGGTTCGTATTGAAGTGCTGGATGAAATCCGTTCCAACGCTGCGTCGCACCGTCGTCAGCGCGCTTAGGGGGACCATCTGTCCAGTGCTGTTGCGAACGAACATCGACCCGATGTTGGCGGCGGTCGCCCGGAACTGCGGTTCGGCCTGGATCATGACGTTCCATGTGCGGTTGAAGAGCGTGAAATTGTTCACGACCAGTCCGCCCAGCATCGCCTGCAGTTCGCGTAAGACCGTGCTCACTTCGACGCCCATCCCCTCGCTCTTGTCGCGATCCACGTCGAGTTGCAACTGCGGCACGGACGTGCGCATCGTATTGTTGAGCGCGGTAATCTCCGGACGCTTGCGCGCCGCTGCGACGACCTTGTCGGCCGTTGCCGCGAGGTCGGCGAGCGAGTGCCCCGACTGATCCTGCAGCTCGAATGTGAAGCCCGAAGTGTTGCCAAGGCCCGGTACCGTCGGGGGCACGAACGGGAACGAGGCCGCCTGCGGGTACGCGTTCATCTTTTTGTAGATATCCGTCGCAATCCCGCGCAGCGGGAGATGCTCGTGGATTCGCTCGTCCCACGGTTGCAGTGTGATCACGAAGCTCGATAGGTCGGAGGATTGCAGTGACGAGAGCAGGCTAAAACCAATCAGTGAGATGACGTTCTGTACACCTGGAACCGAGCTGATGTCCCTCTGCATCCGGTCCATCAGGTTGGCGTTACGTTGGAGACCCGACGAGTATGGAAGCTGAACCTGCGCGAAGACGACGCCTTGGTCCTCGGTGGGGACGAAACCGCTGGGCAAGCGCATGCCGATCGTCACGTCCGCAATATAAAAAATCGCCAGCACGCCGATGACGAGAAGCGAGCGGCGTAAGAGCCACTGCAGTGCGTTGCCGTATGCCGACGATACGCGCCCAAAGGCACCGTTGAATCGGTCGACGATCCACCCCAAGGGGCCACGCATCGGCCGCCGCTCGCGAAGGATGAGCCCGCAGAGCGCCGGCGTGAGCGACAAAGCCACGATCGCCGAGAGGTTGACCGCAACGGTGATCGTGAGCGCGAACTGCCGGTAGAGCTGACCGGTGATGCCGCTAATGAATGCCGACGGCAAGAACACCGACGTCAAGACCAGCGATATCGCGATGATCGGGCCGCTCAGTTCCTTCATCGCGCGTTCGCAGGCGGCCACCGGCGCGAGGCCTTGCTCGATGTAGTGTTCCACCGCTTCCACCACGACGATAGCGTCGTCGACGACCAATCCGATGGCGAGAACCAATCCAAAGAGCGTCAGCGTGTTGATGCTAAACGAGAACGGAATGAAGAAGATGAACGTTCCGATCAGCGATACCGGAACGGCGAGCATCGGGATCGCCGACGAGCGAAAACTTCCCAGGAAGAGGAAGACGACGACGATCACCAACCCGATCGCCTCAAAAAGCGTCACGATCACGTCGCGGATCGACGTCTTTACGAAGAGCGTGCTATCGTACGCGATCGAGTATTGAAGGCTCGGCGGAAAGGATTTCGCGAGCGCGGCCATCGCCGTGCGGACGCTGGCCGCGGTCTGCAGCGCGTTGGCCTCCGGCGTCTGATAGAGAATGATGAGAGTTGCCGGCCGGCCGTTGTACGATCCAAGCGTCAGATAGAGCTGGGCGCCGAGCTCTACCCGGGAGACGTCGCTCAAGCGTACGATCGACCCGTCAGGATTCGTTCGCACGATGATATTGCCGAACTCTTTGGGATCGGTCAGTTGTCCTTGCGCGTTGACCGAGAGCTGGTTGGGCGTGTTCGGCGGCGCCGGCATCGCCCCGACGGCCCCGGTCGGAATCAGGACGTTTTGCGAGTCGATCGCCTTCTCGAGATCGCCCGTCGTCAGGCCTAACCTCGACAGCCGGTCCGGACGAACCCACGCGCGCATGGCGTAGTTCTGCTGGCCGATCGTACCTTGGGCGCCAATGCCGGGAACCGAGAGCAAGGGATTGATCAGATTGAGGGTTGCGTAGTTGCTCAAGTAGAGCCGGTCGTAGGAGTTGCTCGGCGAGTACAGCGCCACGAGCATCAGGATTTGCGGTGACTTCTTCTGGACGGTGATGCCGAACTTGTTCACGGAGTCGGGCAGTTTTCCGGTGGCCTGCTGCACGCGGTTCTGCACGTCGATGAGCGCCTGCCGGATGTCCGAACCCACCCGAAACGTGCAGTTGAGCGTGTACTGACCGCTCGACGAACTCGTCGATTGCATGTAGATGAGGTTGTCGACGCCGACGACCGAGTTTTCGATCTGCGAGGCAACCGATTGTTCGACAACCGTTGCACTCGCGCCAACGTACGTCGTCTGCACTTGAATCACCGGCGGCGAGATCGGCGGGAACTGCGCGACGGGAAGCGTGATAATTGCGATCGCGCCGAGCAAGACGACGACGATCGAAAGAACGATTGCAAAGATCGGCCGGGTAATGAAGAAATGCGCCACGTTCTAGTTTGTCTTGATGGTCACTTTGGCGCCCGGAACGATTTTCTGCGTGCCCTGGACGACGACGCGATCGCCGGGCTGCAGTCCGGAGGCGACGACGAAGCCGGCCCCGAACTGCGGACCGAGCGAAATCGTGCGAAGCGATGCCGTGCCATCCGAATTTACAACGTACACCGCGTCGAGGCCCTGCGACTTGACGATTGCGGTCTCGGGAACCACCAGCGCATCGGGGCGCCGCTCGACCGTCAAGCGCACGCGCGCGAATCCCCCCGGTCGCAGCAGGCCTTCAGGATTGGGAAATCGCGATTCGACCGTCAGCGTACCCGTTCGCGAGTCGACCGTCGAGTTGATCGTATAGAGGCGCCCGGAATACGGGTAGGTCGTGTCGTTGGCGAGTATCAGTTGCAAAGGCTGGTAGCGCAGCGAGCTCACGTTGGGGTTTTGCCGCTGGCCGAAAAGGTCGAGATACGCCGGTTCATCCAGCGCAAACGTGATCTTTATCGGGTTGATCGCGTCGATCGTATCGAGGACCTCGGTACTTGGTCCTCCGACGACGTTGCCGACGTCGTAATTGAGGAAGCCGATCAAGCCGGTGACGGGTGCATAGATCGTCGTATAGCTGAGATTGAGTTTCGCGTTGGTTACCCCAGCCTGTGCGTTCATGACGCCGGCGCGCGCCTGTCCGACTTGCGCGCGTGCGACGATCACGTCGCCCTTCGCCATCTCGGCCGTTGCAATGGCGTTGTCGAGATCTTTCTGGGGAATTGCTTTGTCCGCAGCCAGCGGGCGATCGCGCGCGACGGTGATTTCATCGCGAGCGAGGGACGCGATCTTGGCAAAGAGGTTGCCGTAGGCTTCGACAACCTGCGCGCGCGCGGTCGCGAGTTGGGCTTGCGCCGATTGAAGCGCCGCGGCATAGGCGTCGCGCTGAAGCTCGAAGATGAGGTCGCCCTTGTGCACGAGGCGGCCCTCTTTGAACGCTACCCGGTCCAGCGTGCCCTCCACGCGAGCCCGTATCTGCACGCTCTCGATCGATCCGAGCGTCCCCTGGTAATCCGCGGTGATCGGGACCGTCGCGCGGCGAAGCGTGGTAACTCGGACGACCGCGGGTGGGGCCGCGACGTTGGCCGCGTTCCCGCTTTCCGAGTGCCCGCACCCGATGGGCAGCACGCACACGGCACAAAGGAATGCGGCACGCCTATAACGATCCAAGAGCGAACCCTCGTCAGCCTCCGGAAGAGCGATTTGCTAGATCAAGCCAAGCGTCTATTCTCAGCCGCGCAAGAATTCCCAGCCCAGGAGCGCCGCTTGGCCCGGCACTGAGCCCCCGGCTAGAGGTGGGATTGCGCCGGCTACCCGAATCGGCTGAACGAGAGCCACTCGAGGCGCCATCGTCTATCGGTTAGGACATCGCCCTTTCAAGGCGGAAAGACGGGTTCGATTCCCGTTGGCGCTA